>UVIF01000010.1 GCA_900596015.1 Pseudomonas viridiflava
AAGCAAGCTTCCTTCAACCGCTCGACTTGCATGTGTTAGGCCTGCCGCCAGCGTTCAATCTGAGCCATGATCAAACTCTTCAGTTCAATACTGCAATTAGGTTTTGAGAAAACCTTATAAACTTGGCTCAGCAATCGCAAACTCGAACCCGAAGGATCGAGGTAACTCTTTGATTTCTCGTGGAGTTGTTGTGATGCTGATAATCTTGTTGACTAACAGTCTTAGCTCACAAGCACCCACACGAATTGCTTGATTCAATTGTTAAAGAGCGGTGGGTTGATTCTTTCGTCTCAACCGAGGCGCGCATTCTACGCTAGCCTCACATCCTGTCAAGCGTTTATTTTGAAGTATTTAGTTAATCTCTAACAACTTCAACCGCTTGCGCTTTCGATTGCTCGTCAGCGGGAGGCGAATATTACTAGATTTTACGGGTGAGTCAACACCTCTTTGCAAAAATTTTCACGCCCTCGCCACTTTTAACTTCAGGAACCAAAGGGCGCGCACTCCGGCCGATTTGGTTCGACCTGGCATACGTGCTGCCGCTTGGGATCGCCCATGGGCAGTTCGCGGTGCGAAGCCGGTCCCTTGCGCCAAGGATCGGGTGGGTTCATGGGATCGGCCAGATAAATCCCGCTCGATGCGCATCCTGCCAGACACACAATTAATGCCAATATCGCCTTCAACATCCAATGCCCTCGAAAAAGGCTTGGAGAATACGAAGCCATACCACCCTATCAAAGAGGCGTTTTCCCAGCTTATTGTAGGATGCCGCCTCTGCATTCAGGCCGCACCGCGCCCCCACCGTGTCGTACCTGCCCTACGGGTTGCTCTTGAGGTACTCGAGCAGGTCAGCCATCTTTTGATCGTTGCCGAACCACCACAGACGCATTTTGGTACCAGGTACCATATCGCTGGGTGCCTCGACGAAGGCGGCGATCTTCTCGGCCGTCCAGACGATGCCCGAGTTCTTCATCTCGGCAGAATAGCTGTAGTCACTGGTGCTTCCCGCCGCGCGGCCGATCACGCCGTTGAGCTGAGGTCCGAATGCGGCCTGGGCACCTCGGCCTACTTTGTGGCAACCGCCGCAATTCTTGTCGAATGTCGCCTGGCCGGCTACGGCATCTGCCGCGGCCAAGGCGTTGGCCTGCAGCGGGACCAGTAGCGCGAGAAGCGCGCAGGTTACTGATTTCATGTTTCCTCGGGGGTGTTGTTACAGACGCTCATCATAACGGCTGACACAGCAAAGAGAGATGCAGGGATAATGCAGGGTGATCACTGCCGATAAAAACGAAAGAGGAGTCACTCATGCGCAGATCCAGCACAGCCATGGTCATTGCGGGTTTCGTGGGAATCACGACTGCATGGGCGGGCGACGGCGCCTATGCCGCGCAGCCTGCAGTCGAAAGCCTGGTGAAGGCTCGGGCCGAATCATTGATGAAGCAATACAATATTCCAGGCATGGCGGTCGCCATCACTGACGGTCGCCAGCAGCGGTTCTTCACTTATGGGCTGGCGTCGCGCGCAACGAAGGCGCCCGTTACCGCAGACACGCTGTTCGAGCTTGGCTCGATCAGCAAGACTTTCACCGCCACCCTCGCCACCTATGCTCAAGCCAATGGCCAGCTGTCCCTGAGCGATCATCCCGGCCAGTATCTACCGACATTGCGCGACACACCGCTGGACCAGGTGTCCCTTGCCGACCTGGGCACCCACAGCGCTGGCGGATTCCCCCTGCAGCTGCCGGACGACATCCAGAACACTGCACAGCTGATGACGTACTTTCACGACTGGCAGCCCACCTATGCACCGGGCACCCAGCGCAGCTACGCGAACCCCAGCATTGGTTTGCTCGGGATGATCGCGGCCACAAGCATGAAAATGTCGTTCGGTCAGGCCATGCACGACAGGCTGCTTCCTGGCCTGGGCCTTGCGCACACGTACCTGAATGTCCCTACTGCGCAATTGCCACTTTATGCGCAGGGTTACGACAAGAACGACCAGCCGGTGCGGCTGAACCCTGCGGTATTGGCCGAGGAAGCCTATGGCTTCAAATCCAGTGCGCGGGACATGCTTCATTATCTTCAGGCACAGATGGGAACGGTAGCCTTGCCCGCAAAACTGCGTGAAGCCCTGGACGCCACGCAACGGGGCTACTTCAAGGTAGGTGGCATGACGCAGGCGCTGATCTGGGAACAGTACGGCTACCCCGTCGCGCTCGACACCCTGGTGCAAGGCAATTCCACTGCAGTAGCCCTGACCACCCAATCCACTAGCCCGCTGCAGCCCCTGGACGAGGTATGGGTCAACAAGACCGGGTCCACCAATGGCTTTGGCGGGTATGTGGCGTTCGTACCGTCACGGGGTATCGGCGTTGTACTGCTGGCGAACAAGAACTACCCGAACGAAGCGCGGGTCAGGTTCGCCCATGAGTTGGTTCAGGCCTTGGACCAGAGACTGGACAAGTAGGGGGTTCACGCGCGTTCTCAAGCTCATGGGTCTGGAGTAGGATCCCAGACCTGACCTTATTGGAGTTTCGTCGATGCGCCGCACTTGCCTGTTTCTCGCTCTCACGCTGGGCCTGGCCAACGTGGCCTGGGCTGCAAAGCCAGCACCGAGCGCCTCGAAAGCGCAGACCGTCAAGACGCTCGACGGCAAGTTCATGTTCACCCTGCCCGCAGGCTATACCGGCAACCCGCTGCCACCTGCCGATCCAAAAAGCGAAGCCGCAGGTGCCAAAGGGATGATGTACATGAATGAAAGCGAAAGACGCGTGGTGGTGACCACTGAGCTACCCATTCCCAAAGGCGGGCATGCTGCCGACAACGATGATGAGTTCCTGACGGGCGCCACTGCAGGCTTCATCAAGCAACAGGCGACCGCGTTGCCTGACTTCAAGAAGACTGCGGAAAAACGCATCACCTTGCGAAAACTGGGCGTGGAGCAAATCGACAGCACCGCGACAATGGGCGGCGGCGCAACCATGACGACCACGTTCGTGGCCGGCTCTGGACAGACCATGTCGGTTGTACAGGTGATTTCCCGCGCCAGTGACCAGAAGGGTCACGCGGCCATGGTCAAGCATATCGTGACGGGCAAGTAACGGAATTGGCTCACCCTGCCCTGCCGCGGCAGGAAAGCCTTGCTGTGCGCAGCGAATAAAACGGCGCCCAACAAAAAACCCGCCGAAGCGGGTTTTTTGTCTAGCCATTCCAACATCCTGTCAGCAGCTTCCTTGCAATGGCCGGTCGTCCCTGACCCTGAGTCGCATCCTTCGTCTCAGTTAGTGAGGCTAGATTACTGGGATGACGGTGATCGCAATAGAGGCGATTGGAGCCACAGCGTGTAAGTGATTCGCTATACCGCTGTTGCGCGTCGTAGCCAGAGGGTAACGGTGGTGCCCTCGCCCGGCCGGCTTTCGATGCGTGCGATACCCTCTGCGCTCGACGCGAAACCGTACACCTGCGACAACCCCAATCCGGTGCCCTGCCCGGCAGTCTTGGTGGTATAGAACGGTTCGAAGACCTGTACCAGTACGTCTTCCGGGATGCCCGGCCCATCGTCGGCAACGCTCAGGCAAAGGTAGGTACCGTCGGCCAGTTGGGCGTCGCCGCAGACGACACGCTCACAGGTGGCCACGCGGATCTGCCCGGCGCCGCGCAGCGCGTCGCGCGCATTGACCAGTAGATTCAGCAACGCAGCGTCCAGCTGATGGGCGTCGCACATCACCGCCTGTGCTGGCGCTTGAAGATCCAGCTGCACCTTCGTCGCCGTACCGAGCGCGCGACCGAACAGGTCGCTGTTGTGCTCGATCCGCTCGTCGAGTACGACCGCTTGCACGCTGGGTTCTTCGCGGCGGGCGAAGGCAAGCAGGTGATGAATCAGCTGGGCGCCCTGCCGAACCGCCTGCAGACCGATTTCGGTAAGACGTTCGACTTCCAGGGGTTTGCGTGCCTTGAGTCGAGTCATCTGCAGGCTGGCACTGACGGCCTGCAACAGGTTGTTGAAATCGTGGGCGATACCCGCGGTGAGTTGACCCAGCGAGGAAACCCGTTGGGCGTGCCGCAGGGTCTGCAGGGTTTGCTGGTGCTCGCCTAGCACGTTGTCGAGCTGACGAGACAAGGCGAGAGTCTGTTGCTCGCGCTCGGCGTTGAGCAGGCGCAACTCCAATTGCGCAGCCGTTTGCCGTGCCAAGGCCTGCAGGGCGCTGCACTGCGCTGCATCCAGCGTACGCGGCACGGTGTCGATAACGCACACCGTACCCAGTGCCAAACCTTGACGCGAGATAATCGGCGCGCCTGCATAGAAGCGTATGTAGGGAGGTCCCAAGACGAGCGGGCTGCCCATGAAGCGCGTATCCAGGTGAGTGTCGTGCACGATCATCACGGTATCAGGCGCGAGAATGGCATGGGCGCAGAACGCCAGGTCGCGGTGAGTTTCGGATACGTCGAGCCCTACGCATGCCTTGAACCACTGACGCTCGCGGTCCACCAGAGAGACCAGGCCGATGGGCGCGCTGCACAGCTGAGTCGCCAACTGGACGATATCGTCGAAACCCGGCTCCGGGACACTGTCGAGTACACCCAGATGTTCGAGCGCAGCCAGGCGTTCGGACTCGTCGATAGGCGATGGGGCCGGGCTGTGAGACATGCAAAAGGCCAGGTTGAGGAAATGATCGGCGATAATGCGCGCGACGAGCCATGGCGGCAAGCATGTGCGAGCATATTGCGCATGAACGAAAAAGGGCGACCCTTCCGGATCGCCCTTCTGCACCGCCCAGCAGAGCGGATTTTGTTTGGTAGGCGCGATTGGACTCGAACCAACGACCCCCACCATGTCAAGGTGGTGCTCTAACCAACTGAGCTACGTGCCTGCTGTGGCGCGCAATTCTACGGATTGGCGCGCCACTGTCAACGGCAATTTGCCGTCACTCGTAAAAAAATCGCTCACGTGTAACGGACGCCTTCAATGCGTCCGTCAGTGCAGGCAGCATTGCTTGAACTTCTTGCCGCTGCCACACGGGCAGGGATCGTTGCGACCCGTCTTGGTGTCGGCGGTGACAGGCGTCTTGCCCGGACGACGCTCGAACCAGTACTGGTGCAGACGGATGGCGGCCATCTGGATCATTTCCATGGCCTCCTCGGCGTCCAGTTGCTCGCCTGATGCGTCATGCTTCAAGAGGTCGACACCCTGCGTGTGCAGCGTGATCAACGCCAGCAGGTCCTGTTCCTGATCAGGCATGTCGAGCCAACTGCCGCCCACCACAACCCCACGCTCATAGCCATAGCACCAGTCCTCGACACTGACGACGTCTTCGTCGTCGAACAGATTGAAGATCGGCGCGAAGTTTTCGAAGTCTTCCTCCAGCAACATGGCCAACTGATTCATGTGCTGGATGAGCAGGTCGAAGAATTTCTCGAACTGCTTGTCGTCCTTGAAGACCGGCAACTGATCAGGCCCACCCCACAGCGCTGCGTACCAGTCGTCGAAAGCGATTGCCTGAGGGCACGAAACGATGGCTGTGAAAAAGCCATCGAGCTCGGAGATGCTGCCGACCGACTTCTCGCTGGCGTATTGCCCCAGTACGTCTTCCACGTAATCCAGTTGTGCGTCGGTCAGCGCGTCATTGCTGATGTTGTAGGCCATGGTCTGCTCGGTCGGGTCATCAAAAAGAATGCCCGCATTGTAGCCGCCAGCGTGGACGATGTCCCCGGATCTGCCGCTGATCAGTTGTCCGACGGGCTCAGGTAATGCCTGATGTCTTGCTCTTGGCCACTACCGAGCAACAACCACAGCAGGATTCTGCATTTGCGTGGGCAAAGAAATCCGCCCATCACGGCGCCTTTCGCCTGCAGATCCACCTCGCCGCCTACAAAACCGTATGTGCCGCTGGCCGTTGGCCCACTGCCCGTGCGAGTCGCCACTATGACCGGCATATGCTGGGCAATGACTTGCAAGCTGGCGGCCCAGCGCTGCGAAACATGCCCGGCCCCGAAACCGGCAATGACCACGCCTCCATACCCGGCGTCGACAACCCTGTCGAGCAACAGGGTGTCTGCATCCAGAGTGGCCTCCAGCAGCAAGACGGTGTGATCGGTTCGGGTGGGATACGGCAGGCAGCAGCGCGCTGCAGGCGCAGCGGCGTAGTGCACCCGACCTTCGATCATCAAGCCAATCGGCCCGTAGGGTGCCGAGACGAAGGCATCCATGGCCAGTGCAGCCACCTTGCGCACCCGGGACGCCGCGTGCACCTGATCGTTGATCACTACCAATACGCCACGCTTGCGGCTGTGTTCGGCCAGCGCCACCTGACTTGCAGCCAGCAGGTTCGCCGGGCCATCGGCACCGCAATGCGATGCCGCACGCATGGCGCCCGTCAGTACCAGAGGTTCGTCGAGATCCCACAGCAGATCGAGGAAGAAGGCGGCTTCTTCCAAAGTATCGGTGCCTTGGCTCAAGACCACACCAACGGCTCCGGCCGTGACACAGCCACGGGCCCAGTCCAGGGCCTCGAGCAAGGCATGGAAACTCAAGGAGGCGCTGGGCAGCAGGCTCAGTGTGTGCACCTGAACCTCGGCCAGCGACGTCAACTCGGGCAGCAGATCCACCATGCCCTGCCCGCTCAAGCTGGGCTGCACACCCACCCCGGTGGCCGGGGTCTGCATGCTGATGGTGCCGCCCAGGGCACCTACGCAAATTCTGGGCAGAACCATGGGCGGTTCTCCGTCAAAGGTTTGGGCTGCCGATGATCAGGCCGATCAGCGGAAGGATGAGCACGGTGCTGATTGCCATGGACAGCACGTTGCCGATGTAGCCATGCATGTAGGATGGCAGCCGCTGGCTGATGGCCACGGCAAGCGGCGGGGCCAGCAGTGCGCCCAACGCGGCACTGAGGATGATCACGGACAGGCTGCCACCATGGACCAGAATGGCGGCGGGGGCTACCGATACAACAGGAATGTAGGTCGGATACCAGCCGCGGGCAATCCATTGGTGGCGCCAGATCAGCACACCCAGCGCTGAAGCCAGGGTTTGCGCCGCCAACAGTTGCAACAACCAACCGGAACCGTAGAACGGACTGGCCGGATTCAGTATCAGGGCCAGCAGAGCGCCCAGCACCAACCCCAGGCTTGCCCATTCATTGCCGAAGAACGGTGCCTCGGAGAAGTCCGCAAGAATGCGGCGCAAGGTCCAGCGCAAACCGTAATCCGGCGTCGCAGCCATTACCGGTGGCGCTGGCGCCGGTGCCGCATCGGGCCTGACCAGCACCGGGAAACGTTTGCACAGCAGGAAGCCGATCACGCTACCCACTGCCATGCCGGTGACATTGCCGATCACCACTGGCAATGCCAGCGGGGTACACACGTACTTGACCATCAGCAGGCAGGCCGGGGTGATCAGCACGGCGCCCATGACGGCTCCGGTGAGCGCCACGCGCCAGCCACGCCCGAACAACAGTACCGTGGCCGCTGGCATGGACACGAAAGCGACGAAGGTCGGCTGCCAGGTATCGGCCGACAGCGTCCAGCCCCAGAGCAGATTGCCCAGACCCAGGCCGAGCAGCGAGCTGGTCACCACCCACGGCCATAATCCGGTGCCGTAGCAGATGGCAAAGCCCTGCCAGCGCTTGCCGGTGTGATTGGCCCACCAGCCCAGCCCTGCACCCGCAAGCAGGCCGATGGAGGCGAACTCATGCTTGTAGAACGCGACTTCGCTGATATCACCCACCACCCAGCGCCACCAGGCCGCGGGATGGTGCAGGTTAGCCATCATGTCGCCATAGCTGGGCCACAGCGCATCGACGGCCAGCAGCTTGCCGCTGATCACGGTCAGGGTAATGGCCAGCGACAGTATCAACAGGCCAGTGAGGGTTCCGCTGGATGTGCGGGCTTGTGTGTCGTGCAGAGAAGTTTGCATGGCCAGCCCTCCTCAGCGCGGCAGCGCGACGTGACGGTCATAGCCCAGCATCGACCCATAGAGGTCGACCCGGCGGTCGCGCGGCAGGTCGTTGAGGCTGTTCCAGATCGGTGCACTGCGTGCAGATACGAGGTCGATGTCGGCATAAAGGATGGTTTCCTCTTCGGCTCCGGCCACCGCGCTGAGCGGCCAACCGTTGGTTCCGGCAATCAACGAACAGCCGAGGAAGCGATCGCCGCGGTCGGTACCGATGCGGTTGGCGGCAGCGATGAAGGTGTTGTTGACGTGCGCTGCAGTGATGGTCAGGTACGACGCCATGCATTTGCCGGTTTCATCGAACAGGGGCGGCGGCGTCCACACCCAGTTGTTCAGGCTGCAGATGATGTCGGCACCCTGCAGGCTAAGCAGGCGTGGCACTTCCGGAAACCAGACGTCCCAGCAGATCATCAGCCCGATGCGCCCGATAGGCGTTTCGAACACCGGAAAACCGAGGTTGCCGGGACTGAACCAGAGTTTTTCAAGGTTCCAGAGATGTGCCTTGCGGTACTTGCCGATGAAACCTTCGGGGCCCACCAGCACAGCGCAGTCGTAAAGCTTGTGACCATCGCGTTCCGCCAAGCCGGCGGCAAGATAGACCTGATGTTCGCGCGCGAAGTCGATCCAGGCCTGCGCGCTGGGGCCTTCCGGCACGGCCTCGGCCAGCGCGAACGCTTCTTCGCGATTGCGGTAGGCGTAGCCGGTGTTGGCCAGCTCCGGCAGCACGATCAGTTGGGCGCCCCCTGCTACAGCGCGCTGGGCCAGGTGAAGGCTATGGGACAAGTTGAACGAGCGATGTTCGAGGCCACATTGTGGATCGAACTGAACGACAGCGACCCGCACGGGGCTGATAGCGGAAGCAGAGGACATGAAGGCACCTTTTTGTTGTTTTTGGATTGCCTCCGCATAGAAACGCATTCGTCTGGGTTAAAAAACAGGACGATTCCCAAGCTGGTGTAGGAGCAATCCGGCCAACCGTACAAAGTCGTTCAATACGCCTACGACCTCAGTCGGCTTCAAGACTCGGTGCCATACCGAGGGTAATGGGACAGATCGAATCCGCCGTTGAACGCGGCACCCTGGTTGGTGCCAGCGCGGTAGAGTTTGGCGCAGCCCAGCGCATTGCGGTCCGTGACCCAGCGCTGCACGCATGCGTTGGTGGTGTTGATGAACGGAGAAATGCGCGAGCCGACTTGCAGGAAACGTGAGAGGTACAGGCGGTGTCAGGGGGATTGCTGCGTCGGCGGTTAGAGGGGGTTGGTGACGACGTTTTGCAGCGGTTCGCCCTGGTGCAGGCGGTTGATGTTGGCGGCTATGAAGGCGTAGCGACGTTCGAACAGGCCGTGGGTCCAGCCGGAAGCGTGGGGGGTGCAGTAGGCGTTGGGGAAGTCTTCGAAGCGGTATTCGGCTGGCGCGACCGGATCGGTGTCGCCGCTGGGATAGCTGTACCACACGTCCAGGTAGGCCTTGGCGATGAGGTTGTCGCGCAGGGCATGGTAGAGCGCGTGCGGGTCGACCACGGCGGCGCGGGCAATGTTGATCAACACGGCATCGTGGCGCATCGCGGCAAACTGCGCAGCGCCGAACGAGCCCCGGGTGCGCTCGTTCAATGGGCAGGTGAGGATGACGAAATCGGCACGCGTGAGTGCCTGGTCGAGCTCATCGGGGGTGTACGCTTGGTCCATTGGGCCTTCGACACGTCCGCCGTTGGCGCGAGCGGAAATGGCGATGACGCGCAGGCCGAAAGCTTGGGCACGGGTGGCAACAGCCTGACCGATCCGGCCAAAGCCGACGATGACGACCGTCTTGCCGAACAGCTCGCCGCGCGGCTGACGCTTCAGGTAGGCACCCGTCCAGTGTTCGGTACTGAAGCGCGCACGAAGAACCGCCAGCTCGACCTGGTGTTCGAGCATGCAGGCAAGGGCGTATTCAGCCATGGGAATTTCATGCTCGAACACATTGCAGACAGTGGCACCGGGGGGCAGCGCGGCAAAGTCGATGCCGTCCAGGCCGGCGCCGGGTACCTGCAACAGGCGGAACGCCGGTGCGGGGCCAGTGCGCTGGAAACGCATCGAGACCAGCACATCGGCGCCTTCGATCTGCGCGTCCCAGGCAGCCGATTCCTGTGCCTCGCGGGGCAGCGCAACGAAGTGCGCCGGGTGGTCCAAGGCAGCGGAGAGCTCCTCGCGATGTGTCGCGGCCTCTCCCACCATCACGATTTTCATGTGCCGTCCTCTTGTGGCGAAGCGCTGCCGGTAATGGTAGCGCAAACATCGGTAATGGGCGGACAGTAGAATATTGGCTCGGCGATGGCAATAAGAGCGTGATCAAGGAGCATCGGGCAACAGCCCGAGTGGCCCCTGACACCGCTTGAAATCAATTTGCAATGAACAGCCTTTGCTGTGTTCCTGTCCAGTACAGAGACCCGTTTGGAGTGTGCATGCATGGCGACACCTACCACCGCGCCACGTCGTCGGCGCTGGCTTCCCTTTCTGCTGCTGGCTTTGGCGATCGGTGTGGGCTTGCCATATGGCTGTTCGCAATTGGCCTATAAAGAGCGGCAGTTGTTGTTCAACATCGAACCGGGCACTGCCAGCTGGTACTCGGGATTACCCTCCGGGGTGACCGAGCTACAGATTCCGGTCGAGAAAGCCTTGAGCAGTACCCAGTACCTGCATGCATGGTGGTGGCCAGCGCCCCGCGCCGATGCGCCGGCGGTGCTGTATCTGCACGGCACTCGTTGGAACCTGACGGCACAAGTGCGACGCATCAGTCAGCTGCGCGAGTTGGGCTTCTCGGTGCTGGCCATCGACTACCGCGGTTTCGGCGAAAGCCCAGGCGAGCTGCCGTCGGAGCGCACCGTGTACCAGGATGCCCAGGCTGCCTGGGCCCGGCTGGTGCAGTTGCAGCCCAACGCCGAGCGACGATTCATATATGGCCATTCGCTGGGTGGTGCCATCGCGGTGGATCTGGCAGAGCATCTGGCCGAGGGTGACGAACCCAAGGCCGCCGGGCTGATCGTGGAGTCCACTTTCACCGACCTGGCCGCCGCCGCGGCTGCGGTGGCCAATACGTCCCTGCCCGTGCGCTGGATCATGTCGGAGAAATTCGACTCCATCGACAAGATCGGCGACATCGGGATTCCGGTGTTGATCGTTCATGGTCTGGATGACCGCTATGTGCCGGCGCGTTTCAGCCAGGAGCTGTTCGACGCCGCTGCCGAACCCAAGCGGTTGCTGCTGGTACCCGGGGGTACGCACAACAACAGCATGACCCTGGGCAGCCAGGCTTACGCCAAGGCGCTGCGCGAGGTATTTGGTCTGTAGCCGACGCCCGGCGGGCAGTGACGCAACTTATTCGGCGCCCTGGAGGTCTGTGCTGTGGCAGCCGTGCACCGGGCACCCGCGCCACCGCATTCGCAGGAACCTCCATGGAAAAGCACGAACCCAGCCTTGATGCTTCTGAAGCAGACGGCAAGACCCCTGGCCTGTCGGCCGACGAAAAAGCCGAGGTCCATGAAAACCAGCCGCCCCGCGCGGCGGTGCTGCATGAAACCATTCGCATACAGGGTGACCACGAACTCGAACGCACGGTAGCCGCCTTGTGGTGGTCTGCCCTGGCTGCCGGGCTGACCATGGGACTGTCGCTGATGGCCATGGGTCTGTTCAATTCGCGCCTGCCCGATGGCGAAACCAGCAAGGTCATTGCCAGCCTGGGCTACTCGGCTGGCTTTCTTGCGGTGATTCTGGCACGCCAGCAACTGTTCACCGAAAACACCCTGACGGCCGTCTTGCCGATCATGAGCAAGCCGAGCCTGAGCAACTTCGGCCGGCTGTTCAAGCTGTGGGGCGTGGTCCTGGCGGGTAATCTGGCGGGAACCTTGCTGGTGTCCTACGTCATGCTGCATTTGCCGATCTTCGATGCCAAGACCGATGTAGCCTTTCTCGAAATTGGCCGCAAGGTGATGGAAAACGACCTGTCGCAGATGTTTTCCAAAGGGATCATCTCGGGCTGGATGATCGCCACCATGGTCTGGATGATCCCTTCGCAGGAAAGCGCCAAGATGTGGATCATCATTCTGGTCACCTACCTGATGGCATTGGGCGACTTCACCCACATCGTCGTGGGCTCGGCGGAGGTCTCCTACCTGGTGTGGGCAGGCGAACTGGACTGGAAAGCCTTCTGGCTCGACTTTGCCGCACCGACGCTGGCCGGCAACATCATCGGCGGCAGCTTCATTTTCGCCCTGATCAGCCATGCGCAGATCAGGAGCGAAAGTGGCCTGCCGCCCAAGGACGATGATCAGAGCAAGGCGCGCAAGGAACCCAACGCCGACGCTTGAGCCCGCGCTGCATCAGGGTGTCGCCAAGGGGGCCGGTGAATCGACCCGCTCCCACCAGTGCACACCGGCCTGAGGATTGCGCATGTCGACCCGCTCCCCCATTCGCGGCGTGCTCAACGGCACGCTCTTGGCCTGCGCCAGTGCGCTGATGCGATCGAAAGGTTCGTGCCAATCGTGTATCGAAAGGTCGAAGGTCCCATTGTGGATCGGCAGCAGCGTCTTGCCGCGCAGGTCCAGGTGCGCCTGCAGGGATTCTTCGGGCTGCATGTGCACGTTCGGCCAGGCGACGTTGTAGGCACCGGTTTCCATCAGGGTAAGGTCGAAGGGGCCGAACCGCTCGCCGATCTGCTTGAAGCCTGGGAAGTAACCGGTATCGCCGCTGAAGAACAGCCGGAAGTCTTTGTCGATGACCACCCACGATGCCCATAGCGTGCTGTTGCTGTCGAACAGGCTGCGCCCGGAAAAATGCTGCGAAGGGGTCGCCACCAGACGCAATCCGCCCAGCTCTGTTTCCTGCCACCAGTCCAGCTGGCGGACCTTGCTGGCAGGCACGCCCCAGTCGAGCAAGCGGTCGCCCACGCCCAGAGTGGTCAGGAAGAACTCGGTCTTGTCTGCCAGCGCCTTGATCGCGTGTTCGTCCAGATGGTCGTAGTGGTCGTGGGACAGGATAACGGCCTTGATCGGCGGCAGGTCGGCGATACTGATCGGCGGCTGGTGGAAACGCAACGGGCCAGCCCACTGTACAGGCGAGGCGCGTTCGGAAAAGACCGGATCGGTCACCAGAAACTGCCCATTCATCTTCAGCAGCACGGTCGAGTGCCCCAACCGCCACAGGCTGTAGTCCGGCGCCGCCAGCAATTGCTGGCGAGACAGGCGCTCGACGGGCAACGCTGCCTGCGGACGGGTGCCTGGCGGCTTGCTCAACAGCAGGTATTTGATGCCGATGCGCAGCTTCTTCATGAAGCCGTCCTTGGGCAGGACCACCTGATTGCGATACTGGCCGTCCTCGCGCAACGAGGTTGGCAGTTCTTCGGCGTTAGGTGAAAACGACGTCATAAGCGCAAGCACTCCGAAAAGCAGTGGAATATTCATGCAGCCCTCTGGCTGGAAGATGCGTGTTACAGCATACGCTTTCGGCTTGGCGTGAGAAGCCCGTGCCCGGCCCCGAGCGCCGAGCGCCGGGACGGTGACTGCATCCGGCGCTTGGTCGCCCATCGGGAACCATGTCGCGGGCGCAACCGTCCAGATGAGCTCAAGAAACGTCTGTTCGCAAGGACCGCTGCTCATGAATGTTGTTGATGCCGCCAACCCTTCCCGCTATTCACGCCGCGCACGGCTTCTGGTGCTGGCGTTCGTGCTGCCCATCCTTGCCAGCGTGCTGATTGCCGGCGGCGCCGTACTCGGCGTTCCCGGCTCGGTGGAACGCGCCGGCAACCCATCGGCAGAAACGGTCGCCGCGGACAGTGTGAGTGGCGAGCGCGATCTGGGCGAAAACAGTGGTCGGCCGCTGATCTCTCTAGAAGATACCGGCACAGGACTGCCCCTCCAGACGCCACCGCCGGGTAGCGAACCCCTCTGGGCCATGTCGCCGTCGACGATTGCCGCATTGTTGCTCGTCGTGCTGATCGTCTCTGGCGGGCTGTTGCTCAGGACGTTGCGCAGCTTGCGCGAAATCGACCAGGACCATGCACGGTTGCAGAACGAGCATCGGGCCCTGCAATCGAGCGAAGAGCGCCTGCGTGACCTGACCAGCGCCAGTTCTGACTGGATATGGGAGACCGACGAGTTCCTGCGGGTCAGTTATCTATCCTCGGAATTCCCCGCCTGCACTGGGTTCGTTGGAGATGCCTGGCTGGGCCAGCCCATTGAACTGCTGCTGCAGTGCGAAACCCTGCCTCCTGGCCAATGGCTGCAACAGTTGGGAAACACCACCACGGCAGCAGGGACTGGTCAGTTGCGCTGCAGCTACCGCGACAACGCCGGGCAGACGCGCCACAGCCGCATCGCTGCGCGGCCCATCGTGCGCGACTCACGTGTGGTCGGTTATCGCGGCACGGTGGTCGACATCACCGACCAGGTCAGCGCCCAGGCTCAACTGGCCCACCGCTCGACCCACGATGCCGTGACAGGCCTGGGGGATGAGCATGCCCTGACCCGTTTCCTCGACCAGACCCTGGCCGATCGTCTTCGCCCGTTGCCATTGACCCTGCTGTTGCTGGAACTGGAAGGGTTCGACGAACTGCAGGAGACTCTGGACAAGCCCGCCCGCGAATGTGTTCTGCGCACGGTTGCCAGCCGCCTGCGCGACAGCACGCGCAGCAATGATCTGGTGACACGACTGCACGCCGGGCAGTTCATGCTGGTACTGGCCAGCATCGACGAGATGATCGAGATCGAGCATTTCTGCCAGCGCCTGATCAACAACATCCAGCGTCCGATCGTGCACGGCATCAAACAGCTACAGGTGGGTGCGAACATCGGCGTGGTCCATGACCAGCCCGCACGTGGCGATGCCAACGAGTGGATTCGCTGCGCGGACGTTGCCTTGCGTCAGGCCAAGGCTCGGGGCGCCGGCAGCTGGCAGCATTTTGCACCCGCCCTGGATCGACAGAATCAGCTCAGGCAACTGGAAAACGATCTGGCATCAGCCATACGCCACGAACAGCTGTTGCTGCACTTTCAGCCCAGGTTCAGCGCCGAGGCCGACCGAGTGGTCGCCATCGAGGCACTGCTGCGCTGGCAGCACCCGGTCGAAGGCTTGCTCACTTCGGACGTTTTCCTGCCCTTGGCCGAGCGCAGCGACTTGATCGTAGCGATCGGCCGCTGGATGTTGGGTGAGGCCTGCAAGGCAGCACGCCACTGGCCACAGTCGATTGCCGTGTCGCTGAGCCTGGCACCGGCGCATTTCAGCCGCGGCGATGTTGCGCGTGATGTTCGTGACGCGCTGGCCGCTGCCCGCTTGCCTGCCAGCCGTCTGCAGGTGCAGGTCGCCGAGCAGGTGATGCTGGGCTGCGCAGAGGGTGCCGTGGGTGCGCTGACCGCTCTGAAGGAATTGGGTGCAGGTCTGATTCTCGATGAGTTCGGCAGTGGGTACTGTTCCCTTGGGTATCTGCGTCTGTATCCCTTCGATGGGTTGAAGATCGACCGGCGCTTCGTTGCCGGCATGGCTGAGAACACGCGGGACCGCGCAATGGTGCGCGGGATGATTGACCTGGGCGAGGCCATGGGGGTGCGTGTGATCGGCGCCGGTGTCGACACCGTGCAACGGCTGCTCGCCCTCCAGCATGAGAGATGCGTGGAGTTGCAAGGCGATCACCTGAGCAAGGCCCTGGATCAGGCCACGCTAGGGCCGTTGCTCAAGCAGCAGAGCGCGGCGCGCAGGTTTCACTCGCTGCCGCAGGCGGGTGAGTACAGCTGATGTAAGCCGCGCGGGCTCAAGATTTTTTTACAGGCTCGAACGGCATCGCTAGAATCGGTGCACCGTCCGGACACGACCAGGCAATGGTTCCGGCATGCGCAACCACAATGGGCACTCCATGGGCACAACTGCAGCAGCCGACATAGCCACCCTCGCGCGTATCGACGCGGTCCCGGCAATCCTGCAGGTCATCTGCGAAACCACCGGGATGCGTTTCGCCGCAGTAGCCAGAGTCACCGAAGATTCATGGATCACCTGCGCGGTGCTCGACAACATGGGCTTTGGCCTGGAAGTCGGTGAGGAGCTGGACGTGACCACTACCCTGTGTCACGAGATACGCGCCACCCACCAGACCGTCATCATCGACAAGGTCAGCGAAGACGAGGTGTACTGCAACCATCACGCGCCGCGCATCTACAAGTTCGAAAGCTACATATCGACGCCCATATTCCGCGCCGATGGCAGCTTTTTCGGCACCATCTGTGCCCTCGATCCACGGCCGACGCACTTGAAGGGCAGCACCATCGAGCCAATGATGCAATCGTTCTCGCGTTTGCTGGCGGTGCAGATGGAGAATGAAGAACGGCACCAGCGAACGGCCACCGCGCTGCTGGAAGAACGTGAAATGGCCGACCTGCGTGATCAGTTCATCGCGGTGCTCGGCCATGATCTGCGCAATCCCCTGTTTGCCATCAATGCCGGCTCTGAGCTGTTGCAGCGGCGCGTCACCGATGAGCGCAGCCTGAGCATCGTCAAGCATATCCAGACCAGTGCACGTCGCGCTTCGCAGCTGATCGAGGATGTGCTGGATTTTGCCCGGGGCCGACTCGGGGCCGGTATCGTGGTGGACCTGCAGCCCGATGCCGACCTGACGCGAAGCCTGGAGCACGTGGTCTCGGAGCTGCAGCGCATCCATCCCGACCGGGTCATAACGATGGATGTCGACGACCTTCAAGGCGTGCTGTGCGACAAGGAGCGCATTGGCCAACTGCTTTCCAACCTGGTGTCCAACGCCATCATCCACGGTGCCGCGGACAGCGAGGTGCGCGTGTGCGGCCGAATGTCCGATCAGGCATTCACGCTGTCGGTGCATAACCGCGGGCCGGCGATCGCCGAGAACGTGCGCTCGCAGTTGTTCAAACCTTTTGCCCGGCCAAGCGTGCGCAGCCCACGCGGTGGCCTTGGGCTGGGCTTGTACATTGCCTACCAGATCGCGCTGGCCCACGACGGTCGACTGGAAGTCGCCTCGAGCGATGAAGACGGCACGCAGTTCAGCTTCCACCTGCCCCTGACCACCAGCGACGCCTGAGGCCGGGGCGACACGTGCGGAAAGTGGACGGCACGGCGGCCGGCAGTGGTAGCATCGCCCTACTTCCACACCCTGCCTGGCAAACACATGGCGAGACCTGACCCCGGGATCCCCCCCACTCACGGCCAACGCAGCGCGCGGCAGCTAAAGCTGCTCACGGGCGGCAGCGAGCCCGACCCACGCTTCACTCTGGCCAACGAGCGCACATTTCTGGCTTGGATTCGCACGGCGCTGGCCTTGATGGCCGGCGGCATCGCCGTCGAAGCGTTCACCGCAGACGTGTTCGCACCCGAGTTTCGCAAGAGCCTGGCGGTCATCCTGCTGTTGCTGGGTATGCTGCTCAGTGCCAGTGCGAGCCTGCGCTGGCTGAACGTGGAGCGGGCGATGCGTCACAAGCAGCCCTTGCCCATTCCGTTGCTGGTGCCGCTGCTGTCCATTGGCGGTGCGCTGGTCACTGCAGCGCTGATAGCTTTCGTCGTATTGCGATGAACGTGCCTCACGCGGGGCATCAGGACGAAGGGCTGCAGCCTGAACGGACGTTGCTGGCGTGGGGGCGAACCCTGTTGGCGATGCTGGTGGCGAGTTTGTTCTTTCTGCGCTGGATGCCCCACCACGGCCGCTTCGCCGGCGGCTTGATCGCATTCACTCTGCTGGGGGCGTTGCTGATCTGGCTGAGCCAGCGGCGCCGATACCGCTGCAGAGTGGAAGGGATCAGCCGCGCGCGCTTCCCGGCCGACGTGAAGGGCGTGCTTGGCCTGGGCAGCATGGTCACGGTGATCGGCGGCGCGGCGATCTGGATCACCTTGATGACGTGACGCCTCAGGCGTAGTCGTTGCGCTCGGACTTGAGCAATGCCCAGGCCAGCCCGGCGACCCACAGCAGCGAGGCGAAGTAGTTGACCCGCTGGAACAGGCCGAAGCCACGGCCCACGTCCATGGCCGCTGCCATCCACGGCAGGCAGCCCAGCGCAAACAGACTGCAGATCAGCGACAACCAGACCAAACCCTTGCGGCCCTCGCGGCGTGCCACGACAATCCACAGCGCGCTGGCGAGCAACAGGCTTGCCGACATGATCACGCTGGCGATGGTATGCAGGTTCTGCTGCGTCGAAGGGTATTGCAGGGAACAGCCGACGTCGCAGGTGAAGTACCCAGCCGCCAGGCTTGCCAGACCGTGCACGATGATGAGCGAGGCGCTCAGCCGCGCCAGGCGAAGATGCGCATGGCCCGCGTAGAGGCCAACACCGAACGCTATCGACAACAGACCGAGCGGGTAGTGACCGAGCCAGGCCCAGAGGGCGTGGGTGGGTGCATTGGTGGCACCCAACAGACCCATAGCCTGATCGATGTGGCTGTACCCGCCATACAGGCTGCCGGTCACGATGAGGCTTGCGGCCAGCCATAGCGGGCTGATCAGGCCAGCCAGATAGAGTAATTTGCGAATCGGCTGCTGCACAGCGCATCTCCGTCATAAAAAGAGGCCCGGACCTTACTACAGCGCCGGGGCCGTCACGAAGCAATTTTTCCCGCCGCGGGGCAAACCCGGCGCTTTGGCAATAACAGGATACATTTACGTGGAATTCATCGAACTGCCGCCCTGTGCGCGACCGCTGCTGGACAAGTTCTACAAGCTGCAGAGCAGTCGGATGCGCAGCGTGGGCAACGCCCGCTGGTGGGTAGCACGGAGCGGCGAAATCGTTGCGGGTTCGAACTTCCTGCCAGTGGCCGGGGGGCACTGGTTGACTGGCCTGCACGTGGCTGTCGATCAGCGCAACAAGGGCTTGGGCCGACGTTTGCTCAGCGCCGCCCAGACCACGCTGGGCGGGCCGGTATGGTTGTTTTGCGAACCGCCATTGCGTGGTTTCTACCTCAGCCTCGGCTTCGAGGATGCGACCACCCTGCCTGCCGAGCTGACCCAGCGCCTGCAGCGCTACCGAGCCAGCAAGAACTTGCTGGCTCTGGTGCGTCCGATTGCCGCTTGATCTGCCTAACCTAGGTTCAAGCCTGCGGGCGCGCTGCGACCGATGACGGCGTGGCAGGGTTTGCCCGCAGGTCCTTCTCGCCCGTAGGTACGGTCCCGGTCTGGTCCACAGCGGGGGCGGTTTCCTCAGGATCCTTGGCACCCTTGTCTTTGCCCTCGGCCGACATGTGTTCGATCACTGCATTCATCTCGGCGCCCAGCAACAGCACGGCAGAAGAGATGTAGAAATACAGCAGCAACACAATGATCGCGCCGATGCTGCCGTACATTGCGTTGTAGTCAGCGAACGTTTTCACGTAGTAGGCAAAGCCCAGCGATGCGACGATCCAGACCACCACGGCGAGCATCGAGCCGGGCGTAATGAAGCGGAATTCCTGCTTCACGTCAGGCATGACGTAGTAGATCACCGCGACGGCGATCATCAACAGAATGACGATCAGCGGCCAGCGCAGGATGGTCCACAGGGTGACGATGAAATCTTCCATGCCGATCTGCCCGGCCAGCCACTGCATGACCTGGGGACCGGTGACCATCAGGGCCGCTACGCACAACAGCATGCCTGCGAGGCCGATGGTGTACAGGATCGACAAAGGAATGCGCTTCCAGGCCGGCCGCTCTTCGACCACATCATAGGCAGCGTTCATTGCGCTCATGGTCAGGCGCACGCCTGCCGAGGCGGTCCACAGGGCGACTACGATACCAATGGAAAGCAGACCACCTTTGGACTGCTGCAACTGGTCGATCACCGGATTGACCTGTTCCAGCGCCTGTGGCGGCAGCACCAACTCGGACTGCAGACGCATCCACGAGAAGAAATCCGGCAGATGCAGGAAACCGATCAAGGCGATCAGGAAAAGCAGAAAGGGGAACAGCGAGAACAACATCTGGTAGGCCAATGCCGAAGCATATGTAGGCATTTCGTCGTCGACGAATTCCTTGACCGTGCGAACCATGACCTTCATGAAAGGCAGGTTGTTCATATGGGGAAATAGCATAGCGTCTCCTTGCGCCACTCGACTTTCGAATACCCTGCCTGAGTGGATGCGTAGCCCAACTGAGTCAGGCAGCCGCGGCAGGCTTGTAGCGGCACGCTTTCTACCGTAAAGCTGCAGGAAAAACGACAATCAGAGTATGTACGTCCGTGTCTGCCCAATAGCACAACGGCCATCGTTTGATGACCGTTGGCGAACTTCACTCAGGCAGGAAACACGCTGCCTCAGGGTTTTTTTACAGCGTCTTTCACAGTGTTCTTGACTTCGCCTTCTACTTGCTGGGCTTCGCCTTTCTTTTCTTGCACTGCACCTTTGACCTGCAGTTCTTCGTTACCGGTGACTTTGCCCACGCCTTGCTTGACGTTGCCGACTGCTTCGTTGGCCATGCCTTTGATCTTGTCTGAAGTGCCGCTCATGGTATGTCTCCTGGTCATTTAGGAATGTCTTGTCTCGACACAAGAATTGACCGGCACCGGCCATCCAGAGTTTCAAATTATTTTGCGTGGCAAAAGACGCCGTGGTCGTGCAGCAGGCACATGGGTTTTGCCAGCGCTTTATGTTCGGCCGATTTGCCCGCAGAATGCCGGTCGGATTCGGCCAGTGCGCCGAAGCGTCATACCTGTAGGAATTTTCATGAAACTCGACAAACCCCAAGCCATCGCCCGTCGCAACAAGGAACTGGGTGGCGCGGTGCTCGGCGTCAACAACTGCCATTTCACCGTGCTGGACGCCAAACGCAACATCTGGTGGTTCGACATCCCTGTGGCACGCCTGCAGATCGGCCAGTACGAATGGATTCACCTGCTGCTGCATACCCCTTCCAGTGATCAGCTGCTGCACCTGAAAGTGACCACGGCGTTCTTGCGTGAGCACATGGAAGGATTGGTGGTGCGCAACGCCGGCAAACGCAAGTCGACGGTCAGCCTCGAGCTGAGCGCCGACAAGGATTCGTTCCTCAAGGATGTGCGGCCCACCGGCAGCGGCGTCGGCTTTGCGCCATTCCTGCAGGCCTGAGAGCGGCCTGCGTGACGGGCTTCAGACCAGTTCGATACGGTCGGCGTGGATGACGATCTGGCCGTCCTTGTACAGCGCGCCGATGGCTTTCTTGAAGTTGCCCTTGCTGACACCGAAGAGTTCGCTGATCAGCTGCGGATCGCTCTTGTCGCTGACCGCGAGGGTGCCCTGGTTGGCGCGCAGCTTGTCGAGGATCTGGGCGTTGAGGCTGCTGGTCAGTTGCGCGCCGATGGGCTGCAGGCTCAGGGCAATCTTGCCGTCGCTGCGCAGCTCCTTGATGTAGCCCTTCTCCTGCTTGCCGGAGCGCAGGAACTTGAACACTTCGTTCTTGTGGATCAGGCCCCAGTGGGCGTTGTTGATGATGGCCTTGAAGCCCATGTCGGTTTCTTCGACCACCAGCAGATCGACTTCCTGGCCTACCTGATAGGCCGGCGGCAGCTTGTCGAGGTAGCGATCCAGGCGGGCGGTGGCCGTAATGCGGCGCGTACGTTTGTCCAGGTACACGTGCACCACGCAGTACTCGCCCGCTTTCATCTGGCGTTTTTCTTCGGAGAAAGGCAGCAGCAGGTCCTTGGGCAGCCCCCAGTCGAGGAAGACGCCAATGCTGTTGATTTCGACGACCTTGAGGCTGGCGAACTCACCTACCTGGACCTTGGGCTTTTCAGTGGTGGCCAGCAGTTTGTCTTCGCTGTCCAGATACACGAAAACGTTCAGCCAGTCTTCGTCTTCGCTGGGAATATCCTTGGGAATGTAGCGATTGGGCAAGAGGATCTCGCCGTCTGCGCCGCCGTCTAGATACAGCCCGAAGTCCGTATGTTTTACCACTTGCAATGCGTTGTAGCGCCCGACTAAAGCCATTTCGAATTTTCCTCGTCACCTGGCTCGGCATTCTACCCGAGAACCCTTCGGTTCGCTGCGCAAGGCGCCTTGCGCGACAGGTATTGGTACGCCTGAACCTTGCTGGGCAAAACCTTGATCACAGGGGATCCCACTGCCACCGCTGGTCCATATAGCCCAGCCGGGAGGGGATAAATCATGTACAATGCCTGGCCATATTAATTTTTGACAGGTTAATGGCAGCCATGCGCGTTAAAGCATCCAACAGCAAAGTCAAACCCGCTCCAGCCGTAGAAACCAGCGAGTCGATCAACGAACAGATTGCCGCGTTTCTCAAGTCCGGTGGCGAGATCCAGCAGATTGCCAAGGGCGTGAGCGGCCAGACCTTCACCCCGTCCAAGCACATCAGCCTGGGCAAGAAGTAAGTTTGCGGCCCGGCCGTGGCGCCGGGCAAAACTTCAGCGTCATGTAACTCCCCGCATCACCCTCATCCCCCCTGAATCGACGAATGGCAGCGTCACGCCGCCCATGAGCGGTATGCTTGCACCCTTCTAGATCGGGCCGTCCAGGCTAACTGGAGGTAGGTATGCTCAGACCCAGCTGGTTATTGATAGCCGGACTCGTGGTCCCCCCTTCCCTATGCGCCCAGGTCATTCAACGTGACATCGGCGATTTCAACCTCAAGCTCGGCACCACACCGTCGCGCAGCATGGCCGTGGGCCTGGTGCAGCCAAGCACCGGCAGTTCCTTCCATGGCGGGCTGGACCTGACCCACGACAGCGGTCTGTATTTCGGTCAATGGTCGCCCAATATGGGCCTCACCTCCTCCAGCAATCTGGAGGTGGATTCCTATATGGGCTACAAGCATCCGTTCGATAATTCGCTGGGTTATGAAGTAGGCGTGATCCAGTACAGCTACCCCGAGCTGGATGCCCCTTCGACGCATGCGTTCTACGCCGGCCTGCGTGTTCTGGATCGGCGCTTCGGCGCAGCGTTCAACAATACCCCCGACGGCCAGAACAGCACGCTGTTCGCCGACCTGGGCGGCCTGCCCCTGCTGGATGTGGGCTTTACCATGAAGGTCAGCAACCATCAGCTCACCACCCCGTTCACCATTGGTGAGGGGCAGGAAGTGCGGGCATTCAACGACTGGTCGCTGCAGATGTCACGGCCGATCGGCAGCTTCGACCTGGACTTCATCTACAGTGGCTCGGACCTGAGCGGTGCCAATTGCGCTGCCTATTCAGGCCAGAATGGCCAGTGTGACAGCATGTTCATGCTCAAGGCCCAACACGCGTTTTTCTGAACCGCACGCACCGGCATGGCTCTATAACCACAACAACGCCATCGCACGGACCGCTGCCATGAATCCACTGTTTCGTCGCTTGTCGCATTGTGTGCTGCTCATGGGCCTGTGCCTGGCGTTCAGTGGCTGCACGCGAGTGGACCTGGCCTATCGCAATCTGGACGTGATCATTCCCTGGTCGATGAACGACTACCTGGACATGAACCGCGAACAGAAAAGCTGGTTCGACGAACGCCTGAAGGAACACCTGCGCTGGCACTGCACCACGCAACTGGCAGACAACCTGCAGTGGCTGGACAAAATCCAGCAAATGGTCGCCGAGCAGCAGGTGACGGCGCCAGCGCTGCGGGAACGCACCGCCGAAGCCAAGCAGGCGATCTCCGCCATCGCCGTGCAGGTCACGCCCTCGGCGGTCGAGTTGCTGCGGGGGCTGGACGACAATCAGGTGCGGGCCCTGCAGCAGACGCTCAACGAAGATCTGGTAAAGCGTCGCAAGGAATACGTGGAGCCGCCACTGCAGGCGCAGATCGACGAGCGCGCCAAGCGCATGAGCAAGCGCCTGACGCCTTGGTTCGGCAAACTTACCGATACGCAGCAGCAGCGCGTGCAGGCCTGGTCGCAGAGCCTGGGCGAACAGAATCGTGAATGGATCGACAACCGCGAGCACTGGCAGGCGCAGTTCATGGCCGCCTTGCAGCAGCGCCAGTCGGCCGAATTCCCGGCGCGGATCGCGCAATTGCTGCAACAGCGCGAAGCGGTGTGGACCCCGCAATACAAGCTGGCCTATGCCCGTACCGAGCAGGCAGCCATCGACCTGATGAGCGGCCTTGCGGCCGACAGTACGCCTGAACAACGCGGGCGTATCGAACGCAAGCTGGGCGAACTGCGCGAAGACTTCGCTAACCTCAAGTGCCTGAAGAACGCCTGATCCGGTGCTTCAGGCCCAGCCTTCCAGACGCAACGTGGCACGTACCAGACGTTGCTCTTCGCCTTCTATTTCCCGCAGGTTGGCGCAGATGCTCTCGATATGCGCTACGGCTGCCTTGCGTGCCTGTTCGGGCTGGCGGTTGATCACTGCGGTGTAAAGCCTGGCGTGTTGCTTGTCGATCTGTTGTTTCTGCGGCTGGCGGTGGTACAGGTTGTTCACGCAGGCAAACACTGAGTTGAGCAGCAGGTCAGTCAACGAGCGCAGGGTCTGTACCAGCACCGGATTGTGCGAGGCGTCGCAGATCGCCAGGTGGAAGGCATGGTCCAGGTGCGCATGCCGGGTGGCGTCCAGCGGTTGGTCATGGGCCGCCAGCAGCGCCTGGTAACTGCGCTCGATCAAGACGAAATCGGCCTGGGTACCGCGCAGCGCGGCCAACCGCGCCGACTCGCCTTCGAGCAGCGAACGCACTTCGAACAGATCGTAGAGTGTGCGCGGCTGGGAACTGAACAGGTGCATCAAGGGTGTAGCATCGTTGGCGGGAGACAATGACGCCACGAACGAGCCGCGGCCCTGCTCGGTGGCGATGATGCCACGGGCGCGCAACAACTTGAGGCCCTCGCGCAGCGCGTTGCGCGACACCCCCAGTTTTTCCACCAGACGCCGCTCCGAGGGCAGCGGTTGGCCGGTCTTGAGAATGCCATCGACGATGAGCCGCTCGATGCGCTCGCACACTACATCGGCAACTTGAGGTTTGTTGTGCATGCCATGCCTGCTGGTAGGACCATCGCCCGAGACTGTCGTCAAACATTCGACGACCACCCGAAAATAAGCCAGTAGAGGCTTCGATAGAAGCCCCCCGACCAAAAGAACTGGTCCTACCAGTGGTTCAGCCCGTAGACAGGCCTGGTGTTTGCGACCACTGTTGAGCGCATAAGAACGACAAGCCGGTGGCCTGCGCCCATGAACATCCTCTACGACGAACGCATTGATGGCGTCCTGCCCAAGGTCGACAAGGCCGCACTGGTGCAGGCACTGCATTCCCGCATCCCCGACCTCACCGTACTGCATCGCGCCGAGGACCTGCGCCCCTACGAGTGCGACGGCCTCAGTGCCTATCGCACCGTACCGCTGCTGGTGGTGCTGCCCGAGCGTATCGAGCAGGTCGAGGCTCTGCTCAAGTTGTGCCACGCGCAAAAGGTGCGCGTCGTCGCACGTGGGGCAGGTACCGGACTGTCCGGGGGTGCCCTGCCCCTCGAACAGGGTGTTCTGCTGGTGATGGCGCGCTTCAAGCAGATTCTCGAGATCGACCCCGCCGGGCGCTGGGCGCGTGTGCAGCCCGGCGTGCGCAACCTGGCGATCTCCCAGGCGGTAGCGCCCTTCGGCCTGTACTACGCCCCCGACCCTTCGTCACAGATCGCTTGCTCGATTGGCGGCAACGTTGCAGAAAATGCTGGTGGCGTGCACTGCCTCAAATACGGTTTGACCGTGCACAACCTGCTCAAGGTGCAGATGCTGACCATCGAGGGTGAGCGCCTGACCCTGGGCAGCGATGCCCTCGACTCGCCCGGTTTCGATCTGCTGGCGCTGTTCACCGGGTCCGAAGGAATGCTGGGCATCATCACCGAAGTGACTGTCAAGCTACTGCCCAAGCCGCAGGTTGCCAAGGTGCTGCTGGCCAGCTTCGACTCGGTGGAAAAGGCCGGGGCGGCCGTGGCCGACATCATCGCCGCAGGGATCATTCCGGGCGGCCTGGAAATGATGGACAACCTGGCCATTCGTGCTGCCGAAGACTTCATCCATGCCGGCTACCCGGTGGACGCCGAAGCGATCCTGCTGTGTGAACTCGACGGCGTCGAAGCCGATGTGCACGACGACTGCCAGCGCGTCTACCAGGTGCTGACGGAGGCTGGCGCGACCGAGGTCCGGCAGGCCCGCGACGAGGCCGAACGCCTGCGTTTCTGGGCCGGGCGCAAGAATGCTTTTCCTGCCGTGGGCCGACTCTCGCCCGACTACTATTGCATGGACGGCACCATTCCGCGTCGCGCCCTGCCAGGCGTGCTCAAGGGCATCGCCGAGCTTTCCGAGCAATACAGCCTGCGCGTGGCCAATGTGTTCCATGCCGGGGACGGCAACATGCACCCGTTGATTCTGTTCGATGCCAACCAGGCCGGTGAGCTCGAACGCGCCGAAGCACTCGGCGGGCAAATCCTGGAGCTGTGCGTGGCGGTGGGCGGCAGCATCACCGGCGAACACGGTGTGGGCCGGGAGAAGATCAATCAGATGTGCGCCCAATTCAACAGCGACGAGCTGACCCTGTTCCATGCGGTGAAGGCCGCGTTCGACCCCGATCGGCTGCTCAATCCCGGCAAGAACATTCCGACCCTGCAGCGCTGTGCCGAGTTTGGCGGCATGCATATCCACCACGGGCAACTGCCATTCCCCGAACTGGAGCGCTTCTGATGGCCGACCGCGATTTCGACGCCAGCGAGCAACTGCTGGATCAGGTTCGGCAGGCGCTGGCCGACGACCGCCCGCTGTGCATTCAGGGCGGCAACAGCAAGGCCTTCCTGGGATGCATCGGTGCCGGCGAGCGCCTCGATACGCGCGCACACTGCGGCATTGTCAGCTACGACCCTACGGAGCTGGTGATCACCGCACGGGCCGGCACGCCCCTGCAGGCCCTGCGCGCCGCCGTCGAGCAGGCCGGGCAGATGTTGCCTTTCGAGCCACCGGCCTATGGCGAGCAGGCTACCCTGGGCGGCACGGTCGCGGCCGGATTGTCGGGGCCGCGTCGACCCTGGGCCGGTTCCGCTCGCGACTATGTACTGGGCACGCGGGTCATCACCGGGCTGGGCAAACACCTGCGCTTTGGCGGCGAGGTGATGAAGAACGTCGCCGGCTACGACCTGTCCCGGTTGCTGACCGGCAGCTTCGGCACGCTGGGCGTGCTGACCGAGGTGTCGCTCAAGGTGCTGCCCAAGCCACGCGCCTGCTTCAGCATCAAGTTGACCTGCGAAGCCGAGCGCGCCTTGCTCAAGCTCGCCGAATGGGGCCAGCAGCCGATGCCGATCAGTGCCGCCTGCCACAGCGATGGCGTTCTCTATCTGCGCCTGGAGGGCGGCGAAGGCTCGGTGGCTGCAGCCCACCAGCGCATCGGCGGCGAGCCCATCGACTCGGCGTTCTGGGATGACTTGAATGAGCATCGGCTGCCCTTCTTCGCGCAGCCCGAAGCGCTCTGGCGATTGTCGCTGCCCAACAACACCGCTGCCTTGCAGCTACCGGGCGAACAACTGATCGACTGGGGCGGTGCCCAGCGCTGGCTGAAATCGACCGCCAGCGCCGCGTCGATACGCCAGGTGGTCGAGGCAGTCGGCGGGCACGCCACCTGCTACACCACAGGCGTCACCCCCGAGCCGTTTCAACCCTTGCCCGAGCTGCTGCTGCGCTACCACCGCCAGCTCAAGACGCAGTTGGACCCACAGGGCATCTTCAACCCCGGCCGCCTCTACGCGCAGCTGTGAACCAGGAGCCGTGAACCCATGCAGACCCAATTGAGTGATCAGGCCCGCCTGCTGCCGCGTGCCGAGGAAGCCGAGCGTATTCTGCGCAGCTGTGTGCACTGCGGCTTCTGCAATGCCACTTGCCCCACCTATCAACTGCTGGGCGACGAACTGGACGGCCCGCGCGGACGCATCTACCTGATCAAGCAGGTGCTCGAAGGCCACGAGGTGACGGCGCACACGCAGCAGCACCTCGATCGCTGCCTGAGCTGCCGCAACTGCGAGACCACCTGCCCTTCGGGGGTGGATTACCACAACCTGCTGGACATCGGCCGTGCAGTGGTGGATCAGGCGGTGCCGCGGCCGGTCGAACAACGCTGGCTGCGCGGCGGTCTGCGCGCGCTGGCCCCGCACCCGACCGCTTTCAAGGCGCTGATCCAACTGGGCCAGACCTTTCGTCCACTGTTGCCGCAACGTCTCAAGGACAAGCTGCCGCGTCAGGTGCACGCTGCCGTGTCGCGGCCCGCGACGCAGCACGCCCGTCGCGTCTTGATGCTCGAAGGCTGCGTGCAGCCCGGGCTGTCGCCCAACACCAATGCCGCCGCCGCGCGCGTCCTGGACCGCTTGGGAATCACCGTTACGGCGGTTCGCCAGGCCGGTTGCTGCGGCGCGGTGGATTACCACCTGGACGATCAGCCCCGTGGCCTGCAGCGCGCCCGACACAATATCGACGCCTGGTGGCCTGCAATCGAAGCGGGCGCCGAAGCCATCGTGCAGACCGCCAGCGGCTGTGGTGCGTTCATCAAGGACTATGGACACCTGCTGGAACAAGATCCGACCTACGCCGACAAGGCTCGAACCGTCAGCCGCCTGGCCAAGGATCTGGTCGAGGTGTTGCGCGACGAGCCGGTGGAACAACTGGCTGTTCATACCGACCTGCGCCTGGCCTTTCACTGCCCGTGTACCTTGCAGCATGCGCAGAAGCTGGGCGGCGTGACCGAACACCTGCTGCGCCGGTTGGGCTTTCATTTGACCGACGTACCGGACGGCCACCTGTGTTGCGGTTCCGCCGGTACCTACTCGGTGACTCAGCCGGTGTTGGCGCGGCAATTGCGCGACAATCGCCTCAATGCCCTGGAAAGCGGTGCCCCCCAGGTGATCGCCACCGCCAACATCGGTTGCCAGAACCACTTGGATGGGGCCGCGCGCACCCCGGTACGGCACTGGATCGAACTGGTCGAACAGGCCATGGCCGATTGACCCTGTATTTTTGAATGCACTGCACTTTGAACCTCTCGACAATAGAACTGGAGAAGCCCATGCAAAGCAAAGCGATTCTTGGCCACGAAGACGTCACCCGCATCCTCGCCGCAGCACGTGCCGAGGCGCAGAAGAACAACTGGGCGGTGGGCATTGCCGTGGTCGACGACGGCGGTCATCTGCTGGCGTTCGAACGCCTGGACGGCGCCGCCGCCAGCACCGCCTACATCGCGCCGGGCAAGGCGCGCACCTCGGCCCTGGGGCGCAAGGAATCGGTGGTGTTCGAGGAGATGGTCAACAACGGACGTACCGCGTTCCTGTCGGGTAACCTCATGACGTGCCTGGAAGGTGCCGTGCCGCTGATCCACGAAGGCCAGGTCATCGGTGCGGTCGGCGTGTCCGGGGTCAAGCCCGGTGAGGACGCGCAGGTCGCCAAGGCCGGCGCCGCTGCCCTGGTCTGAATTTCCGCCCCCGTATTCGAGGAGACTGCAATGAAGCACCGCATGAGAGCCCAGCGTCTGCAGGTCGACGCCACCCTGTACGATTTCATCGAGAACGAAGTACTGCCTGGCAGCGGGCTGGAATCCGAAGCGTTCTGGACCGGCTTCGACGCCCTGGTCCATGAATTCGCGCCGCAGAACCGCGTGTTGCTGGCCGAACGCGACCGTTTGCAGACCGAACTGGACAACTGGCACCGTGCCCACCCCGGACCGATCCAGGATCAGGCTGCCTACCGCAGCTTCCTGCAGTCCATCGGCTACCTGCTGCCACAGCCCGACCGCGTCGAGATCAGCACCTGCGATGTCGATGACGAGATCGCCCGTGTGGCCGGCCCGCAACTGGTGGTGCCGTCGACCAATGCCCGCTATGCCCTGAATGCGGCGAACGCTCGTTGGGGCTCGCTGTACGACGCGCTGTATGGCACCGACGCGATTCCCGAAAGCGACGGCGCGACCAAGGGCCAAGGCTACAACCAGGTTCGCGGCGACCGCGTGATTGCCTTCGCCCGCGCCCTGCTCGACCAGAGCACCCCGCTGGCCAACGGATCGCACCGTGATGCCAACGGCTACCGGATCGAGGGTGGCCAGTTGCAGGTGAGTCTGACCGACGGCAGCGTCAGCGCCTTGGCCGATCCAGCTCAGTTCGTCGGCTATCAAGGCGATGCGCAGCAACCGGTTGCCGTGCTGCTCAAGCATCATGGCCTGCACATCGAAATCCAGATCGACGCGACCTCGCCGATCGGCCGTACCGACGCGGCGGGTGTGAAGGACCTGCTGCTCGAAGCGGCCCTGTCGACCATCATCGACTGCGAAGACTCGGTAGCGGCAGTGGACGCCAGCGACAAGGTGGCGATCTACCGCAACTGGCTGGGCCTGATGCGCGGCGATCTGACCGAGGAACTGGAAAAAGGCGGCCAGCGCATCACCCGCCGGCTCAATCCCGACCGCCAGTACCACACGCCGGCAGGCGGCGAGTTGACCCTGCACGGCCGTTCGCTGTTGTTGATCCGCAACGTCGGGCACCTGATGACCAATCCCGCGATCCTCGACGATGAAGGTCGAGAGATTCCCGAGGGCATCCTGGACGGCGTGGTCACCAGCCTGATCGGACGCTACGACCTGGAGCGCAAGGGCAACTCGCGCACCGGCAGCCTCTACATCGTCAAGCCGAAGATGCACGGTCCGGCCGAGGTGTCCTTCGCGGACAAGCTGTTCGCTGCCATCGAAGACCTGCTCGAGCTTTCGCGCAATACCCTGAAGATCGGCATCATGGACGAGGAGCGCCGCACCTCGGTGAACCTCAAGGCCTGCATTGCCGCAGCATCGACCCGCGTGGCGTTCATCAACACCGGCTTCCTCGACCGCACCGGCGACGAGATCCACAGCGCCATGCAGGCTGGGCCGATGATGCGCAAGGGTGACATGAAGGGCAGTGCCTGGATTGCCGCGTACGAGCGCAACAACATGCTCACCGGGCTGGCCTGCGGCTTGCGTGGCAAGGCGCAGATCGGCAAGGGCATGTGGGCGATGCCCGACCTGATGGCCGACATGCTGGTGCAGAAGATCGGCCACCCCAAGGCCGGCGCGAACACCGCGTGGGTGCCCTCGCCCACTGCGGCCACGTTGCACGCCCTGCACTATCACCAGGTGAACGTCAGCGAGGTGCAGCAGACCCTGGAACAGATCGACGCAGCAGGCGAGCACGACGCTCTGCTGGACAACCTGCTGACCATCCCGGTGGTGGCCAATGCGCAATGGAGCGCCGACGAGATCCGTCAGGAACTGGACAACAATGCCCAAGGCTTGCTGGGCTATGTGGTGCGTTGGGTCGAACAGGGCATCGGTTGCTCCAAGGTGCCGGACATCCACGACGTCGGGCTGATGGAAGACCGCGCAACCCTGCGTATTTCCAGCCAGCACCTGGCCAACTGGCTGCTGCACGGCGTGGTCAGCCGCGAGCAGATCGTCGAAACCCTGGAGCGCATGGCCAAGGTGGTCGACCAGCAGAATGCCGGTGATCCGTCGTACCGGCCCATGGCGGCGGATTTCCAGGCATCGGTGGCGTTCACCGCCGCCAGTGCGCTGGTGTTCCAGGGCTGCGAGCAGCCCAGTGGCTACACCGAGCCGTTGCTGCACCGGTTCCGCCTGGCATTCAAGAACGCCCAGGCGTGACATCGGCCGGGATGGGAAGGTTGTCGCCGACCTGTCCCGGCACTGCTGCGGCGGTTTCCCGCTTGCTGTAGTATCGCGTTCCGAATGAGAATCATCCGCGAACGCAATCATCATGAATCCTTCCTCTCCTCGCTTGCTGGTGGTCGATGACCACCGCAAGATCCGTGAGCCGCTGGCCATCTACCTGCGCCGCTTCGGTTTCGACGTGCGCACGACCGAAGACGCCGCCGGCATGTGGGCGCTGCTCAAGCAGGACGTGTTCGACGTACTCATCCTCGATGTGATGCTGCCCGACGGCGATGGGTTCGAGCTATGTCGCACGCTGGCGCACAAGTCCACGGCGGCGGTCATCCTGTTGACCGCGCGCGATGCCTGCGCCGACCGCGTTCAGGGCCTGGATGCCGGTGCCGATGACTACGTGGTCAAACCCTTCGAGCCGCGTGAACTGGTGGCGCGCATCCACAGTGTGCTGCGCCGGCGTGGCACCTTGGGCACAACGGTGGCGGCCGTGCCGGCAGCTCTGCCAGCGCCCTTGCGCTGCTACCACTTCGCCGACCTGAGCTTTCGCAGCGGCTGCAACACATTGACCCGCAGAGACCGGAGCCAGGTGCGCTTGAGCACCGTGGAAGGTCGTCTGCTGGAAGTCTTCCTGGACCATCCCAATACCGTACTGGGGCGCGAACGCTTGATCGAACTGACCTCGCGGCCCGGCAGCGATCTGTTCGATCGCGCCATCGACCGGCAGATCAGCCGCCTGCGTCGCAAGCTGGACGACAACGCCCTGCAGCCCCTGTTGCTGCAAACGGTGTGGGGTGGCGGCTATCGCCTGGCGGCCAACGTCGCCCAGCAGCCGGCATGAGGGGCCTGCGCAAAGCGTGGCCCCAGACCATGGCGCGCCAGCTGGGAGTACTGCTGCTGCTGGCACTGTTGGCGTCCAACCTGATTGCCGTTCTGCTGCTGCAACGCACCGGCTCGCTGGTGCACCCGCTGTCGCGCACGCTGGTGGTCGAGCGCCTGGCCAGCGCCTACCACGCCGCCCGCGATCTGCCCCCGGCCGCTGCGCAGCACCTGCTCGAGGCCATGACCACTGCCGATACACGTTTCTGGATCGCCCCCGACGCCGAAGTCCAGCCGTTCGTCATGCACAGCGAAGAACAGCGCCTGGCCACGGCCGTGCGCCAGCGGCTGGGTCTGCAGCAAGACACCGTGGTCGTCCTGCAACTGGAACGACGCAATGGCGGCCCGGCCCGTGAACACCTGTTCAAGCGCGCCGGTTGGGAAGCGCTGCGCCTGCGCAGTTCGATAAGCCTGCCCAACGGTGCGCAGCTCAATGCCGAGCAGGCACCGGCCGGTGCCTATGAGTGGGGCCGGCTGCTGGCCTACAGCGTGCCGGTCAGCACCATCCCTGTATTGCTGATCGTGGCTTTCTTCATGCGCCGGGTGGTCGCGCCCGTGAAGCGCCTGGCCCTGGCCACCGAGCGGGTCAGCCGTGGCGAATGGATCGCGCCGCTGCCGCTGTCCGGCCCGCGCGAGGCCCGGGAACTGACGCTGGCGTTCAATGTGATGCAGGCGCGGATCGCTCGGCATGTCGAAGGCCGCACGCGCATGTTGGCCGCCCTCAGCCACGACCTCAATACGCCCATCACCGAGTTGCGCCTGCAGGTCGAGCTGCTGGAGGACCCAACCCTGCGCGGGGACATGCTCGATAGCCTCGACGAACTGCGGGCGATGGTCAGTGAAACGCTGAATTTCGTGCGCGGCGATGCGGTGCAGGAAGCTACTACCGAGGTGTCGCTGAGTGATTTGCTGGAAGACCTGGCGCGGCGCTACCAGACCTTGGGCACGCCCGTCGAGTGGGCGGGCTCGCCCCCCATGACGTGTCGCTGCCGGCCACTGGCGTTGAAGCGCGCCCTGACCAACCTGATCGACAACGCCTTGCGCCATGGCGGCGATGCGCGGTTGCGCCTGTACCGTGAAGGTTCGGCAGGACTGTGCATCGAGATCCGCGACCAGGGGCCGGGAATCGACGCTGCCTGGTTGCAACAGGTGTTCGAGCCGTTCGTGCAACTGGGCAAAGGCGGTGCCGACCCCAGCCAGGGAGGCGGGTTGGGCCTGGGCCTGGCGATTGCCCGCGCCTGCGTACAGGCCCACGGCGGGGAACTGCTGCTGGAAAACCGCGCACCTGGGTTGGCAGCCCTGGTGCGTTTGCCAGACTGAACTTCGGCTGGTATCAGAACCGCAGGGTGGTACCCATCCAGAAGGTACGCCCGTAATTGACCGTGCCGTAGGTGTCGTCGTCCAGGCGCTTGTCGGCGACGTTGTACACCGCGGCCTTGAGGGTGATGTCGCGGGTCAGCTCGTACGAGCCGCCAACGTCGGCGGTGGTATAGGCCGGTGCCGGTTCGCCGCTCAAGGTGGTGCCGTATTCCTGGCCATAGTAGTTGACCGAGGCCCAGGCCTGGGCGCGGTCAGACAGGGTCCAGTCGGCGCTGATATTGGCTTTGTGTTCGGGTGTCAGCGACAGCGGTGCGCCGGCATTGCTGCCGCTCTTCTGCTCCGAGTCGGTGTAGGTGTAGTTGCCCTTCAGCGCCACCTCGCGCGTGATGTCCCAGCGTCCGTTGACCTCGGCACCGGTAATCGTCGCTTCATCGACGTTGATGCGGTCCTGGACGATGTAGCCATTCCAGCGCCGCGCGGTGTTTTCCGTGGACAGTTTGTCCTTGAAGACGTTGTGGAACACCGTGGCTCCGGCCGACAGGTCGTTGCGATTGGACCACAGCGCCGACAGCTCGTAGTTGGTGCTGGTTTCCGGCTTGAGGTCCGGGTTGCCGAGATTGACATAGGTGTTGCGGCGAATGGTGGCGTAGCCGGGCACCACGGCGCGAATCTCTGGTGCCTTGAAGCCGCGCGCCACGCCGCCCTTGAAAGTCCAGTCCGGGGTGGCGCGCCATACTCCGTAGATCCGTGGGCTGACGTGGGTGCCGTATTGCTCGTGCTCGTCCACCCGGGCACCGGTGGTCAGGGCGAAATCGTCGGTCATCGACCATTCGTTCTCGGCGAACAGCGCTTTCTGGGTCACCGAAAACTCGTAGTCGCGGCCGTCCATCAGACCTTGGTTCCAGTCGGTCAGCTTGGCGCGGTTCCATTGCAAGCCGGTGGTGGTGATGTTGTAGGCCGTAGGGATGACCAGCTTGGCATCGAGCACGGTGTTTTCCACCACTGGCTTGCGTCCGAGAATCTCCGGCTGGTTGGCCGCCGCCTTGCCTTCGCGGCTGGCCTTTTCATAAGCGAGGGACACGTCCGAGGTGGCCCAGCCCCAGCGGCCCTGGTGCGAGATGGAATAATGATCGCGGTTGTTTTCCTGCTCGCGAGTGGCCCAGTTGACGCTGGTACCGTCACCGTTCTTCAGGCGCGTGGCGCCGCCTTCCAGGAGGATGTCGTGATCCTCCGTGGGCGTGAAGGCCAGCCGTGCGGTGAGGTCCTTGTGGTCAGCCTTGGTGAAACCGTTGGTGAGTTCCACGTCGTCATCGCCCTGGCGGTCGAGGTAACGGCCCCAGACCTGCACCCCCAGGTATTTCTCCACCAGCGGGCCGTTGAGGTAGAACTGGGTCTGCCGCGAATTGCCCTGGTCGCTGTGCTGACGCGCGGCGTAATCGTAGGAAACCGAGCCGCCCCACTGGGTGGAGACCTTGCGGGTGATGATGTTGATCACGCCACCGATGGCGTCCGAGCCGTACAGCGAAGACATCGGTCCGCGGACCACTTCGATCCGCTCGATGGCTTCGGCCGGTGGGACGAAACTCTGCTCGTAGCCGCGGTTGCCGTTGACTCGGGTTTCACGGCTGCTCTGGCGTTTGCCGTCGACCAGAATCAGGGTGTAGTCCGGTGGCATGCCGCGGATGGAGATATCGGTTTCGTTGGCGCTGCCGTTGACGATGACGCCTTCGATGTTGCGTACGGCGTCACCGAGGTCGTTGTAGGATTTTTTGCGCAGCTCATCGCCGGTGATGATGGTGACGGAGGCCGGGGCGTCCTCCACGCTTTGCTCGAAGCCTGATGCTGTGACCACGACCTCGTCGAGGACGGTCGGTGCAGCCAGTTCGATCGGTTCGGCTTGCGCCAGCCCGGCAGTAGCCAGGGCGATCATTGCGGCCAAGGGCCGCAAGGAAAGTGGAGGATGCATGGAACTTCCCTACGATTCTGTTGTAAAAGCGAATCGTATGCATCCTCAGGCACGAAGGTTGGACAAGGTGTGACAGGGGGTGGGAGGTGTATTGCCTATATTGACGCCTTCGCGGGCAGAGCCCGCTCCCACAAAGGGTTGTCGAATAGCGAGAATCCTGTGGAAGCGGGCTCTGCCCGCGAAGGCGGTGAAAAGGCCTTAAGGATCAACCAAACAGCCAGTAACCCAGCGCCGTCAGCACGACCACTGCCAGCACCGGGCGCAGCACGCGGTAGGCCTTGGGATTGGCGCGCTTGAACTGCTTGACCTTGCCGCTGAAGCGATCGCTGAAGGTCTTGCTCCAGGCATAGGCCTGGTTGATGCCGCCCACGCGTTCGTCGTCCAGATTCTGCGGTGCTGTGGCACGCCCCAGAAAGGCGCTGACGCGCTTGTTCAGGCTCGCCATGAAGCGGTTGCTCAGCGGCCGCTCGATGTCGCAGAACAGGATGACCCGGGTGTGCTCGGTTTCGTTCTTGACCCAATGCACGTAGGTTTCGTCGAACATCACGTCGTCGCCATCGCGCCAGGCGTACTCCTCGCCGTCCACGAAAATGCGGCAGGCATCGGAGTTGGGCGTCGACAGGCCCAGGTGGTAGCGCAGCGAACCGGCGAACGGATCGCGGTGCGGGTTCAGATGGCTGCCGCCGGGCAACAGGGCGAACATGGCGCCCTTGACGTTGGGAATGCTGTTGACCAGTTCGACGGTGCGCGGGCACAGCGCGTTGGCCGACGGCAGGGATTTGTCGTACCACTTGAGGTAGAAACGCTTCCAGCCTTTCTTGAAGAACGAGCCGAAACCGGCATCGTTGTTCTTCTCGGCGGCGCGGATGTAGCCCTCGTCGAACAGGTGCATGGCCTCGTCGCGGATGACCTGCCAGTTGTTCTTGAGCACATCCAGCTCCGGGAACTTGCTGCGGTCCAGATAGGGCTTGGAAGGTACGCTGGAGAACAGGTACATCAAGGCGTTGTAGGGAGCGAACAGGGCCGAGTGGTTGACGAACTGGCGCAACACCGGCAGACGCGCCTTGCCCCGCAGGTGCACGTAGAGTGTGCTGCCGATGAACAGCAGCAACACGGCAGCCTTGGCGGCGAAGGAAAGGGTCATGGAGCGGATCCTCGAGTGGGCAGTGCGCCATGATAAACCCTGGGGGCCCGACTGGAAATGAAAGGCGTTGGGCGGTGGTCGGGCTGCGCGAAGGGAGCGCGGTGTGTCAGTTGTACCGCGGCGCGGCTTTCGCGGCCGCGGACCGCTCCTACGGAGGTGGCGTATACCCGTAGGAGCGGTCATCGGCCGCGAAGGCGTCAGCCGTTACACCACAGTGATCAAGCCTGCAGTTCGGTTTCGGTGAACAGGTCGCTGAACAGCATGCTCGACAGGTAACGCTCGCCCGAATCGGGCAGGATCACCACGATGGTCTTGCCTTGCATTTCAGGCTTCTCCGCCAGCTTGGCCGCGGCCGCCATGGCCGCGCCACACGAAATACCGCAGAGGATGCCCTCCTCCTGCATCAGGCGCCGCGCCATGGCCTTGGCTTCGTCGTCACTGACCAGCTCGACCCGATCCACCAGCGACAAGTCGAGGTTCTTCGGAATGAAGCCGGCGCCGATGCCCTGGATCTTGTGTGGCGCCGGAGTGATGTCCTGGCCGGCCATGGCCTGGGTAATGATCGGCGAGCCCAGCGGCTCGACCGCAACGCTGAGGATCGACTTGCCCTGCACCTGCTTGATGTAGCGCGAGATACCGGTAATCGTGCCGCCGGTACCCACGCCCGCCACCAGCACATCAACGGCGCCGTCGGTGTCGTTCCAGATCTCTGGCCCTGTGGTCTTTTCATGAATCGCCGGATTGGCCGGGTTGTCGAACTGCTGGGGCATGAAATACAGCTCGGGATCACTGGCGACGATCTCCCCTGCCTTTTCGATGGCGCCCTTCATGCCGCGGGCCGGCTCGGTCAGTACCAGTTCGGCACCCAGCGCCTTGAGCACCTTGCGCCGCTCCAGGCTCATGGACGCGGGCATGGTCAGCATGAGCTTGTAGCCGCGCGCAGCGGCCACGAATGCCAGGCCGATGCCGGTATTGCCCGACGTCGGCTCGACGATGGTCATGCCGGGCTTGAGCTTGCCCGAGCTTTCAGCGTCCCAGATCATGCTCGCGCCAATGCGGCACTTGACCGAGTAGCCGGGGTTACGCCCCTCGATCTTGGCCAGCAGGGTCACCCCGCGCGGGCCGATCCGGTTGATCTGCACCAACGGCGTATTGCCGATGGAATGGGCGTTGTCGGCGTAAATGCGGCTCATGGCGTAAGGGTCCTTGTGCTGCAGCAGGAAAAATCCAAGGTTAAGCCCGCGATGGGGGTGAGTCCAGCGAACGGATGAGACTGTGGACAGTCAATCGCTAACTATCGTTCTGGAGATCCTGCCATGAAACGTCGCTACAGCTGGCCACTATGGACCGTGACCGGCCTGGTCGTATTGGTGCTGGCGCTGCACCTCGCCCTGCCCTATCTGGTGCGCGACTACTTGAACGACAAGCTGGCCGACATGGGTGACTACAAGGGCCGAGTCAGCGATGTCGACCTGGCCTGGTGGCGCGGCGCCTATCAGATCAACGGCCTGCAGATCGTCAAGACCTCCGGCAAAGTGCCCGTGCCGCTGCTCGATGCGCCGGTGATCGACATCGCGGTGAGCTGGCACGCCCTGTGGAACAAGCATGCGGTGGTCGCACATGTGGAGTTCCTGCGCCCTGAGCTGAACTTCGTCGACGGCGGCGCCAACAAGCAGGCCACCCAGACCGGTGCCGGCACCGACTGGCGCGACCAGATGAACAAGCTGCTGCCGATCACCTTGAACGAAGTGCGGGTCAACGATGGCAAGATCAGCTTCCGCAATTTCTCGTCCAAACCGCAGGTCAACCTCAGCGCCACCCAGGTCAACGCCAGCCTGTACAACCTGACCAATGTCGAGGACCTGGAGGGCAAGCGCGATGCGCGTTTCGAAGGCCACGCCAAGCTGTTCGGCCAGGCCCCCATTGAAAGCACCGCCACGTTCGATCCGTTCAGCAACTTCGAAGACTTCGAATTCCGCTTGCGCGCCACCGGCATCGAGTTGCGTCGGCTCAACGATTTCTCGGGTGCCTATGGCAAGTTCGATTTCAACGCCGGCAGTGGCGACATCGTGATCGAGGCCGACGCCGACAACGCCCGCCTGAGCGGTTACATCAAACCGCTGTTGCACAATGTCGACGTGTTCAACTGGCAACAGGACGTCGAGAACAAGGACAAGGGCATCTTGCGTTCCATCTGGGAGGCCGTGGTCGGTGGGACCGAGACGGTGCTCAAGAACCAGTCGCAGAACCAGTTCGCGACCCGTGTCGAACTCAGCGGCAATGTGCATCGTCAGGACATCAGCCCATTGCAGGCGTTCTGGCAGATCTTGCGCAACGGATTCGTACAGGCTTTCAATGCACGCTATGAGCAGGCGCCGCCCAAGCAGGAGTGAGGCGAGTGGCCCGGCCGACGTCTTCGCGGGCAGAGACCTGCTCCTACAGGGTCCGGGCCAACCTTGTGGGAGCGGGTCTCTGCCCGCGAAGAGGCCCTACCTGACACACCACAAACACCTTACCGCGCTATATAGTCGACCCCACACTTGATCACCGAGGACAGCCCCATGAAGTTCGAAGGCACTCCCGCCTATGTCGCCACCGACGACCTCAAGCTGGCGGTCAATGCCGCGATCACCCTGCAACGACCCCTGCTGGTCAAGGGCGAGCCGGGCACTGGCAAAACCATGCTGGCCGAACAACTGGCCGAGTCCTTCGGCGCGCGCCTGATCACCTGGCACATCAAGTCCACCACCAAAGCCCACCAGGGGCTGTACGAGTACGATGCGGTCAGCCGCCTGCGCGACTCGCAACTGGGTGTGGACAAGGTCCACGATGTGCGCAACTACCTGAAGAAAGGCAAGCTGTGGGAGGCGTTCGAGGCGGACGAGCGGGTCATCCTGCTGATCGATGAAATCGACAAGGCCGACATCGAGTTCCCCAACGACCTGCTGCAGGAACTCGACAAGATGGAGTTCTATGTCTACGAGACCAACGAAACCATCAAGGCCCGTCACCGCCCGATCATCATCATTACCTCCAACAACGAAAAGGAGCTGCCCGACGCATTCCTGCGTCGCTGCTTCTTCCACTACATCGCCTTTCCGGACCGCACCACCCTGCAACGCATCGTCGACGTGCACTACCCCGACATCAAGAAAACCCTGGTGGCCGAAGCCCTGGACGTGTTCTTCGACGTGCGCAAGGTGCCCGGCCTGAAAAAGAAGCCCTCCACCTCCGAGCTGGTCGACTGGCTCAAGCTGCTGATGGCCGACAATATCGGCGAAGCCGTGCTGCGCGAACGTGATCCGACCAAGGCCATCCCACCGCTGGCCGGGGCACTGGTCAAGAACGAACAGGACGTGCAATTGCTCGAACGCCTGGCGTTCATGAGCCGACGCGGCAACCGCTGATCCCCCTTTTTCGACTGCGAGGGCGTGCGCCATGCTGCTCAACCTGTTCAATGAAATGCGCGCGGCCAAGGTGCCGGTGTCGGTGCGTGAACTGCTCGACCTGATCAATGCCTTGGAACAGCGCGTGACGTTCGCCGACATGGACGAATTCTACTTTCTGGCGCGGGCGATACTGGTCAAGGACGAACGTCATTTCGACAAGTTCGACCGGGCGTTTTCAGCCTATTTCAACGGCCTGCAGAACCTTGATCAACACCTCGAAGCGCTGATCCCGGAAGAATGGCTGCGCAAGGAGTTCGAGCGCTCGTTGAGCGCCGAGGAACGCGCGCAGATCCAGTCCCTGGGCGGGCTGGACAAGCTGATCGAAGCCTTCAAGCAGCGCCTGGAGGAACAGAAAGGCCGGCATGCCGGCGGCAGCAAGTGGATCGGCACCGGCGGCACCAGTCCGTTCGGCTCGGGTGGCTATCACCCCGAGGGCATTCGCGTGGGCGATGCCGGCGAGCGTCAGGGCAAGGCGGTAAAGGTGTGGGACCAGCGCGAGTACCGCAACCTGGATGACAGCGTGGAACTGGGTACGCGCAACATCAAGGTGGCACTGCGTCGATTGCGCCAGTTCGCTCGGCAAGGGGCGGCCGAAGAGCTGGACATCGACGGCACCATCGACCACACCGCACGCGATGGCGGGCTGCTCAACATCCAGTTGCGTCCCGAGCGGCGCAACAACGTGAAGCTGTTGTTGCTGTTCGATATCGGCGGTTCGATGGACGCCCACGTCAAGGTCTGCGAAGAGTTGTTCTCGGCCTGCCGTACCGAGTTCAAGCACCTCGAGTATTTCTACTTTCACAACTGTGTCTACGAGACGGTCTGGAAGGACAACCAGCGGCGCAACGCCGAGCGCATCAGCACCCACGACCTGCTGCACAAGTACGGCCCCGACTACAAGGTGGTGTTCATCGGCGATGCGGCGATGGCACCTTACGAGATCACTCATCCGGGCGGCAGCGTCGAGCACTGGAACGAGGAAGCGGGGCTGGTGTGGTTGCAGCGGTTCATGCAGACCTACCGCAAACTGATCTGGATCAATCCCTACCCCGAAAACACCTGGGGGTACACGGCGTCGACGCACATCATTCGCGATCTGGTGGAACAGCGAATGTACCCGCTGACCCTGAGTGGGTTGGAGGACGGGATGCGCTATCTGGCCAAGTGAGGGGTATTGCGTGAAGTTGTTCGCGGCCGCTGACCCCTCCTGCGGTGACGTTAGAAGCACGCTCTAGCGTTCGCGGCGCACCAGGGGCTCGTCCACCGGTTTGGCACGGCGACGGCCGAACCACAGGGTCCAGCCGATGAACAGGATGATGCATTCCACCACCCAGGCCAGCAGCAGGGCACAGGCGATGCCCCAGGCAATTGCCTCAGGCGCCAGCAGCACCTGATAGCTGTAGCCATTCAAGGTTTCCTGGCGCAATTGCGGATCGGCCTTGGCCAGCACATGCCAGGCTTTGGCATACCAGGGCCCTTGCAGCGCTTGCCACTCGCGTTCCAGCAACTGATTGCGGGCCAGCAGTGCGCCGATGCTGGCGGCGTCGCTGCGGAACACCGGGTCTTCGCTGGCACGGTAGTGCGCCACCAGCGCCTGCAGATCGCCATTGAAGAAGCGCTGTGCGGTTTCGCTGAAACCACGCAGGCTCTGCTGCGCTTCGAGCCGATGGGCCTCGACCCGCTGGCTGTAGTCGTTGATCACGCCGGGCACTTGCACACCCACCAGCAGGCCGACGGCAAACAGCACAAGTCGCAGGTAGCTTCGCAGCATGAACGTCCTCTCAGTCAAAGGTGGCAGCGCCACGGTGGGGTATCAGGCAGGCTGCGCCTGTCCGGTGGCCACACACTCACCCTGGCGCCACAGGCCCCAGTTGCCGGGCGCATAGCGGTTCCAGGTTTCGTTCTCGGTCAGCGGCTCGGTGGCGATCACCGTGACCACATCGTCGGGCGTGGTCTCGGCCTGGAAATCCACGATCACGTCCACGTCTTTGAGGCGTGCCGGACCGAAAGGTGCCCGCCGGGTGATGTGCACCAGCTTGGTCGAACAGAAGCAGAACAGCCAGTCGCCATCGCTGAGCAGGCAGTTGAATACACCCTGGCCACGGTACTGCTCGCAGGCCTGCACCAGGATAGGCAGCAGGCGCTCGAACTCGACTGGTTCGGGAAAGGATTCGCGGACGCGGTTGAGCAGGTCGCAGAACGCCGCTTCGCTGTCGGTATCGCCCACCGGACGATAGAAATCGGCGCGCGGGTCGAAATCGGCCAACTGGCCATTGTGGGCGAAGCACCAGTTGCGTCCCCACAGCTCACGCACGAAGGGGTGGGTATTGGCCAGGCAGACCTTGCCGACGTTGGCCTGGCGAATGTGGCCGATGACCACTTCGCTCCTGATCGGGTAGCGCTGCACCAACTGCGCCACTTCCGACTCGCTGCTCGCGGTCGGGTCCTGGAACAGGCGCAGACCGCGGCCCTCATAGAAGGCGATGCCCCAGCCGTCGCGGTGGGGACCGGTGCGGCCGCCGCGCTGCATCAGGCCGGTGAAGCTGAAAACGATATCGGTCGGTACGTTGGCACTCATGCCCAGAAGTTCACACATGCACGGTACTCGAGACGATGGAACGTGGATTCAGATGCGCGGTTCGACCCGCAGGTTGTCCCGTGGCGGCGTGGGCACCGGACGTTCTTCGCGCGGCTCGATGGGCCGCGCAGCCGCGGCGGCATCGCCATCGTGCCGAGCGGCGTCTGCTTCAGCCTGCGCCAGGCGCCGGGCCTGGGCCTTGCGCAGGAACGGCAGGCGCACCAGGGCGAAAATCACGTACACGCCCAAGGCAATCACTGCGGCCATGGCCAGGTCGGAAATCGCACCCCAGGCACTGCCGCCCATCTTGAACAACAGTTCCAGGGCGCTGATGGCCACGGCCGGCGCCAGCAGGTCGCGGGCCGGGTCGACCACGGTGGGCGTCAGCAACAGCACCACGCCCAGCAGGCGCAAGGGCTCGCGCAGGTAGCGCCACATCCAGCGGGTGATACGAAACCACACCAGAATGCAGCCCAGGGCGGCGAAGGCGTAGATACCCCAGGCGAGGAAATAGTCGTTCTCGGTCATGGTGTCCGTGGCATGGCAGGCAAATAGGCGCTTATGATAACGGCTTTTCGCCTGCCCGGCGCTGCTGTTGTCGTGCCCCCGGGGCATGCACCGCCAGCACCCGCGCCAAGAGAGCCGCTCATGTCCCAGCCTATCGTCGCCCCCATCGCCCATGTCGCCGCCGGTGACGACCCCTACGCCTGGCTGCAGGCGCGCGACCACGCCGACGTGCTTGACTACCTCAAGGCCGAGAACGCCTGGCAGGAGGCACAACTGGCCGACCAGGCCGAGCTGCGCGAGCAGTTGTTCGAGGAAATAAAGGGGCGCATCCGCGAAACCGACCTGTCCCTCGCCTCGCCGTGGGGGCCATGGTTGTACTACACCCGCACCACCGCCGGCGACGAGTACCCGCGGCACTATCGCTGCGCACGTCCCGACGACGGCACAACCCAGGTCGATGAGCACTCCGAGCAGTTGCTGCTGGACCCCAACGTGCTGGCCAAGGGCGGCTTCCTGTCGATGGGCGCGTTCAACATCAGCCCCGACCACCAGCGCCTGGCCTACAGCCTGGACACCAGTGGCGACGAAATCTACCGCCTGTTCGTCAAGGAGCTGGCCACCGATACGGTGGTGGAGCTGCCCTTCGACGACTGCGACGGCAGCATGACCTGGGCCAACGACAGTCAGACCCTGTTCTTCGGTGAACTGGACGAGACCCACCGCCCTCACCGGCTGCACCGCCATACCTTGGGCAGCGACGGCGCCGAGCAGGTGTTCGAGGAGAACGACGGGCGCTTTTTCCTGCACTGCTACCGTTCCAGCTCCGAGCGTCAGCTGATCCTGCTGCTCAACAGCAAGACCACCAGCGAAGCCTGGGTGCTGGATGCCGACCAGCCTGCAGGGGATTTCACCTGCCTGGCGCCAAGGGTCGAGGACCATGAATACTATCCGGATCACGGCCAACTCGACGGTGCCTGGACCTGGTTCATCCGCAGCAACCAGTCAGGCATCAACTTCGCCCTGTACCAGGCTGCCGACACCGGCGCGGCGCCGACTCGCGAGCAGTGGCGAACGCTGATCGCGCACCGTGACGATGTGATGCTCGAAGGGGTTACCCTCAATGCCGCTGCCTTTACCTTGAGCCTGCGCGCACGCGGCTTGCCGATCATCGAAGTCCATGCCCAGGGCCTGGCGCCCTACCCTGTGCAACTGCCGGATGCCGCATACAGCCTGTATGTGTCCGACAGCCTGGAATTTGCCAGCGAGCAGATTCGCTTGCGCTACGAGGCCTTGAATCGGCCTGGCCAGGTCCGTCAACTGAACCTGCGCGACGGTGCCCAGGTGGTGCTCAAGCAGACCCCGGTGTTGGGTCGGTTCGATGCCGACGATTATGTCAGCCAGCGCCTCTGGGCCACCGCTGCAGACGGTACTCAGGTGCCGATCAGCCTGGTGATGAAGAAAGCCTTCGTTGGGCAGGCCACGCCGCTGTACCTGTATGGCTACGGCGCTTACGGCGAGAGCCTGGATCCGTGGTTTTCCCATGCGCGGTTGAGTTTGCTGGACCGCGGCATTGCCTTTGCCATCGCCCATGTGCGCGGCGGCGGCGAGTTGGGCGAGGCGTGGTATCGGGCGGGCAAGCAGGAACACAAAGGCAATACCTTCAGCGATTTCATCGCTTGTGCCGAACACTTGATCGAGCAAGGGCTGACGCGCGCCGAGCAGCTGGTCATCAGTGGCGGCAGCGCGGGCGGCCTGTTGATCGGCGCCGTGTTGAACCAGCGTCCGCAGCTGTTCCAGGCGGCGGTGGCGGAGGTGCCGTTCGTCGACGTGCTCAACACCATGCTGGACCCCGACCTGCCGCTGACCGTGACCGAATACGACGAGTGGGGCAACCCGCAGGAGCCCGAGGTGCACGCGCGCATCAAAGCTTACGCGCCGTACGAGAACATCACCGCGCAGGCGTATCCGCACGTGCTGGTGATCGCTGGCTACAACGACAGCCGTGTGCAGTACTGGGAAGCGGCAAAGTGGGTAGCGCGCTTGCGTGCGCGCAAGACCGACGACAACCTGCTGCTGCTCAAGACCGAACTGGGCGCCGGCCACGGCGGCATGAGCGGCCGTTACCAGGGCCTGCGTGACGTGGCGTTGGAATATGCCTTTGTCCTCAAGGCCCTGGGTACACCCAAGCAATCTTGATGTGGCGTGCCTGACGAAACGCGGTGGATCCGGACGCGGCTTGCGCCGCTGCTACAGGGGGTGCGGGGTTTGAGGCGGCTTGTACCCCCTTGTAGCAGCGGCGCGAGCCGCGTCGGCGGTGAATGCGGTATGCCGGGGAACGCGCGATCAACCGCCGGGGGATTTGGGCTTGACCGGGGTTGGCGGCGTGTCCTGACGCTCGGGTTCGGGGACGTTCTCGGCCTTGGGTGGCGCAGGCAACGGTATGGGCGGCAGCAACGGTGGCGAATTGCTCATGCCCTCGCCGCCATGGGTCGACGGCACGGTGACCTGTGGATAGGGAGTTGGCGTGGGTGTACCCGGCGATCCCGGGGGCAGCGACGAGGCCGATGCGACACCGGCACACAGGGCAACACATGCAAAGACCGATACACTGCGCAACTTCATTGAACACCCCAAGGCCTGACTGCCTGTTCCGATGACACAGGCTACTACCATGGCATTACCTTGTCCTCCTTCCGAGATTGACCGATGAAACGCTTCGTACTGCTCGACACCACACCGATCCCCGACAACGGCGGTGCGCTCTGCCTGTTCGAGTACGGCGAAGACTTCGTCATCAAGATCCAGGGCGGTGACGGCGGGCAACTGATGAACACCCGCATGCACGGCTCCGAGGACGCCCTGGCCGAGATCCCCTGCCGCAAGGTAGCCGGGCGGCCGAATTCGCGGGTGCTGATCGGCGGGCTGGGCATGGGTTTCACCCTGGCTTCGGCGCTCAAGCACTTGGGCAAGACCGCCGAGGTGGTGGTCGCCGAACTGGTTCCGGGCGTGGTCGAATGGAACCGCGGGCCGCTGGGCGAAAAAGCCGGCAATCCGCTGGCCGATCCGCGCACGGTCATCCGCCTGGAAGATGTCGCCAAGGTACTGCAGGCCGAACCGGCAGGCTTCGATGCGATCATGCTGGACGTCGACAACGGCCCCGAAGGCCTGACCCAGAAGGCCAACAGCTGGCTCTACTCGAGCGGCGGCCTGGCAGCCTGCGCCAAGGCGCTGAGATCCAAGGGCGTACTGGCCGTGTGGTCGGCCAGCGCCGACCGCCAGTTCAGCGACAAACTGCGCAAGGCCGGCTTCAAGGCCGAGGAAGTGCAAGTATTCGCCCACGGCAACAAGGGCACCCGCCACACCATCTGGATCGCCCAGAAGATCTGACCCTCCCCCCCCCCTTGGGAGCGGTCCGTGGCCGCGAAGGGCGCGCCGCGGTGAGGGAATTCGTGTTTGGCTGTAGAAATCAGCTAGGAAGTTTCACTGCAAACTTCTGATTTGGCCCACTTACGGACGGCCCTGTCCTCCCTAGAGTTGGCGGCGTTGCGATGTGCAACGACCTTTAGCCAACCTGGGAGTGTTTCATGAACCTATCATCTCGCCTGCTGACCGGCGCCGCTTTGCTGCTCGCCTTGCCTGCTGCCATGGCAGCGTCGACCATTGATGTCACTGTCGCGGGCTCGATCGTTCCGAGCGCGTGCACGCCGACTTTAAGCACCGGTACCTTCAACCATGGGCGCATTTCCAAAACGGACCTCAACTCCGACAAGCACACCAGCTTCTACTCGAAACAGATTATGGGAAAACTGTTCATCAACTGTGCAGCCCCCACCGTCTATGCGATCAAGGGCATCGATAACCGTGCAGACTCCGTCGCGCGCCATTCCAACGTCGTCGCTCCATATGGACTTGGTTACACCCCTGCCAAGGAAAAGATAGGGGCGCATTACCTCGAGATATCCACGCCTGGTTCAACACTGGATGGCGGCGCCGCACTTTTCATGACCGCAGCATCGGTCGGGGCCGCGTGGGGCGCGCCGGTCAGCTACGAGCTCAACATTCGCAATGACGGCCGACTGATCGGCCTCGCGAAGACAGCGGGCACAAGCGGTGGCCCAAGCGCCGTCGGAAGCGCAATCCTTACCTTGGGCTCCTCTATCGAAATCGCCCCGGCCAAAGGCCTGACACTCACCGACGAAGTCGCCCTCGACGGCGCCGCCACCATCGAGGTCGTGTACTTGTAAGGCCCCGACGAAGCGGTAGTTCTTCTATCTGCAACGCCTTGCGCGAGTCCTTCCTACGAAGCTTGCAACCCTTTCGTCGCACTTTTGCGGAAGGGTCCGAGCCGTGAGCGAACGGATTGCTTTTAGAGTACCGCAGCCCTCCCAACACCCCCACAAGATCTTCCCGGCACCTCGGTGCCGAGGAAGGCGTGGCCGTACTTGTCCGTTGCGTTCCTTGCCTGGAGACACCGATGAACCGCCGCACCCACGTCCTGTATTCGTACCTGGGCATCGCAACCCTGCTGACCTGCAGCCCCGGACTCCATGCCGACGGGATGATTCCGGAAACCTCGGTAGTCATCGTCTACGAGGGCGAGGCCGAAGCCGCCATCAAGGTCACCAACAGCGACCCGAACCCTGCGTTGCTGCACGTGACCCTGGAACACATCCCCGAAGACAGCGCATCGCTGCTGTTCGTCACTCCGCCCCTGTCGCGGGTCGAGGCAGGCGCATCGCAGCTAGTGCGCTTCATCCTGTCCAATCCCGAGCCGCTGACCACCCAACGCCTGAAAAGGGTCATCTTCGAGGGTCTGGCGCAGAGCACTGAGCCAGGCAACCCCGGCGAGGCACGGGTGTCGGTGAACGTACGGCAGAACCTGCCGGTGATCCTCCATCCCAAAGGTCTGGCAAAGAACGCCGAACCCTGGAAAGGCCTGCACTGGTCGCTGCACGACGGTCAGTTGACGGTTGCCAACCCCACCCCCTATGTCGTGCGTCTGTCCCAGGAACTGCACAGCGTGCCGAGCCAGACCCCTTGGCAACTGCCGCGCAGCTATGTACTGCCCGGCGACACGCTCACCCTGCCCGGCAATGCGTCGGCGGCCGCCGATAGGCAGATCCGTTTCACCCCTGCCACCGTGTACGGTTTTGCCGTGGGGACCCATGAGGCGACCCTGAACCAGGGCGCACCTTGATGAACGCGGTCACCCGTAGCACCTTGTCCGCACTGAGCTTGGCGCTGTACACCCAGGCGGCACACCCGACACCGTTCGACAGCGAAACCCTGCGCCTGCGGGGCATCGACGCTAGCCTGGCCGCCTATTTAAGCCAGACCGCGCGGTTCACCGAAGGTGTGCACGCCGTGCGCCTTTGGGTCAATGGCCAGCCCAAGGGCATTGTCCAGGCCCGGTTCGACGCGGCAGGCGCCCTGTGTATCGACCAGGCCGTACGCGATGCCGGTGAACTGATCGACACCGGGCCCGACTGCGGCGATTTCCTCGGGCAGTTTCCGCAGACCCTCGTCGAGCTGATGCCACAAGCCGGTGAAGTCAGGCTGCTGGTACCTGCACCAGCGTTGCGCAGCGCCTCCGCCGACCTCTCGGCTTTTACCCAAGGTGGGGTTGCCGGCCTGCTCAACTATGACGTGCAGGGCCTGTACAACCAGTTCAACGGCCAGCGCAGCCGGTTTCTGTCGGCCAATACCGAGGCGGGGCTCAATGCGGGCGACTGGATACTGCGCAGCCGTCAGTTCTACAACTCGGTGCAGGGCCAAGCGAGCCTGCAGCACATGGAAGCCTATGCACAGCGCACCTTCAGCGATCAGCAGGCAATGCTGCAGTTGGGCCAGATCAACCTGAGCAACCCGGTGCTCGCCGGCGCGCGTGTCACCGGCGCGCAGTGGATGAGCGAACCCGCCTTGAGCGTCGGCGGCAGTGGCGCTCGGGTGCAGGGCATTGCCGCCACCCAGGCACGCGTGGACGTCCGCCAGGGCGGCGTGCTGATCTATTCCACCGTGGTTCCGGCCGGCCCTTTCGAGCTCAGCGATATTCCTCAGCTGGATCGGCGCAGAGACCTGGACGTCACGGTGATCGAGGCCGATGGCGAACGTCGCACCTTTACTGTCCTGGCGGCTACTCTGGGCCTGGACTTACCTGCACGGGGCTTCGCTCTGGGCATTGGCCAGCTGCGCGACAGCGGTCGCAGCGCCCGGGAGCCTTGGGTACTGAGCGCCGGTGGCAGCTATCCGCTGGCCCCCGCCGCCAGTTTCAGCGGCGGTGCCCTCATCGCCCAAGGGTACAACGCCGGCGGCGCCGGATTGAACCTTGAACCCTGGCCCGGCGCGCGAGCGCAGGGCCTGGTGCAGGCCGCACATGCCAGCGAATCGGACGACCAAGGGGTGCAGGGCAGCATCAGCCTCAATCAGCAACTCGGCGATCGCTGGTCGGCCCTGCTCAGCGCCGGTCGGCAGACGGTCGGCTATCGAGAACTGATCGACAGTGCGTGGAATCAGACCGCGGACCTGAGCAGCCGCCCGCACGACCAGTACGCTTTAGGCCTGGCCTGGAGCCATCCCTGGGCGGGCAGCCTGAGCGGCACGTGGTCCACCACCACGGCGTTTGACGGGCAACGCTCCAGTCGGGCCCAAGTCAACTGGGGGCGACGACTGGGTCCCGTGTCCCTGACCGCTACCGGGCAATGGCAGCTGGCCGGCGACGGTGGCCTGGGCAATGCCTTGTATTTGAGTGCCAGCCTGCCCCTGAGTGACGGCCTGAACTGGCGCTCGACCGCCCGCAACGACAGCACCGGCATCCGCCTGGGCAGCGGTGTGCAAGGCCGCTGGGACGAGCGCACCCAGTACCGGGTCGCCGCCGAACGGGCCAGTCGCACCGGCGAGGTGAGCTACAACGGCGGTGTCTCGCGGCTGACCCAGGCCAGTCAACTGGACGTCGGCTATGCCAGCTATGGCCGCGGCAGCCATGGCTACAGTGGCGCTGCACGGGGCGCCGTGGTGGTGCACGAAGACGGCGTCACCCTGTCGCCCTATCCGTTGCAGGACACCTTTGGCCTGCTGACCCTGGAGAATGTCGCAAACGTGCAGATCGATACCCCCGGCGGCAGCGTGTGGACCGACCGCAAGGGCCGCGCCGTGTTGCCGCAACTGGCGCCGTTCGGTCGCAGCAACGTGCAGGTGGCCACCGCCTCGTTACCGCGCAACGTCGACGTGCATCAAGGCGCCGCTACCCTCCAGGCCGCGCGAGGCGCCGTGCCGCGTATCACGTTCGGCGTGGAAGTCACGCGACGCCTGCTTCTTCAGGTTCAGGACGAGGCCGGGCGGCGCCTCAGCCGTGGCACGGGCGTTACCGATGCACAGGGCCAACTGGTGACGCTGGTGCAGGAAGACGGCGCAGTCTTCGTGCCCAATCTCCATGCGAGTCCGCAATTGTGGAGCCGCACGGTGGACGAGCAGCCCTGCCGTTTGCAGTTCGAGCTGCCGGCCAGCGCCGATACCCAGGCCTATTACGAGCAGAGCGTGGCGCAGTGCCGCGTCGAGGAGCGCGAATCATGAACCGTCGCATCAGCCTGGCAGCGCTGCTGGCCATCACCTTGGCGGCGCCGTTGCCGGCATTGGCGCAGGAGTGCAGCCTGTCGCTCAGCCCGACCGACATCGACCTGGGTCAATTCAATCGCACGACCGTGCAGTTGGCGTCCGGCGAGGTGCCTTTGCCGCCGCGTCGACTCAGCCTGAGCGTACTGTGTGAAACCGAACAGGATCTGACGCTTGCCTATCGGGCCGGCCAGTTCTCGAACCAGGGCTATGCCTTGGGTTCGCAAGGCGCCTACCGTCTGCGCGTGCTGCAGGCATCGGTGGACGATCAGCCGGTACAGTGGGGCCAGGTGGCGGCCGCTGCGCCACAGGTTGCAACCCGCACCGGCGCAGCGGCGCTGGAAGGTGACCAACCACTGCAACCGCTGCGGGCCGGCCGCGCGGTCAGAGGCAAACGCCTGCAGGCGCAGATCGAACTGCAGGCCACGCTTGCCCCCACCGTGCTCGCCGCCAGTGACGCCCATGAGCTGTCGGCCAGCGGCAGTTTCGACATTGTCGGTCAGCAAAAGCCATTGCTGGTGAAGGCCGGGTTCGCTCCAGCGGCGTGTCGGCCCTCGCTGGCGGGCAACGCGAAGGTGAACTTCGGTCGCATTGGCATGGCCGATCTGCGGCGCGAATCGGTCACCACGTTCAGCCGGCAAACGGTACTGGAAGTGGACTGCGACGCACCGACGCGCTTCGCTATCCGCGCGCTGGATAACCGGGCCGGCTCCGTCAGCGACCAGCTTCTGGCTGCCGCCCCGACCTTGTTCGGCATCGGCCGCGCGGCGGACGGTCAGGCCTTGGGCGGCTTCACCGCTCGGCTGGGCGCGGGGATAGGTCGTGACGGCAGCAGTGCTTACCCCTTGCTCGGAGACGCTTCTGCGCAAACCTGGCGACCGCACCCCGATGGGTGGCTGCACAGTGACGGCCAGCCCACCGCGCTGGGGCGACAAGCGACACCCGGCGTCGCTCCCGGCGCCTGGTCGGGGCTGTCACTGCCGCTGACCGTCGAACTGCACCTGGCTCCAGCCCGAGGGCTGGACGTGCGCCAGGAAACCCCGATCGACGGCTCGGCCACACTGGAGATCATTTACCTGTAGCGCATGCTTACAGGTAGACCAGCTCCACGGTGACGTGTCCGTCCAGGGGCACGGCATCGGTCAAGGTCAGGCTGCGTGCAGGAGCGATAACGCCATGGGCGCGGATGCCCAACTGGGCCATTTGTACCACTACGGCACCGGTGTCTACGCCGACACGGTCGACCAACCCCAATAAACTGCCGTCGGTAGGCAGCGCCATCGGCTGGGCGGTGGAAATGCTCCACAGGCTGCCGGTACGATCGCCGAGGCTGAGAAATACACGACGCCCATCGACTGTCGAACGTGCTGGATCGACTTCCAGATGATACGCGCCAATCTGCTCATCTGCTGCCGTGCGGCCCATACCCAATCGGCCAGCAATGCCTGAGTCGTAGGCCGAACCGGCGCGGTTGTCCACCAGGCGCAGACCATACAAGGTGGGTGTGCCGCACTGAATCGTCAGGTTCGGCGTGTGCTCGATCATCGCGGTAGGCCGCTCGGGGTGCAGGTCGGCCGAACTCACGGTGCCGAAGTGCAGTGTGCTGACACTCAGGATGGGCGTACAGGCGCTGGGAACGAGCGTTCCGGTGACTTGAATATCCACGGTGGAAGCGCAGAAAGCAGGCGTGGTGAAGCCGAGCGCCAGCATGGCGGTCAGCGTCTGAAAGGTAGGATGCATGATGTTTTCCCTCACTGTCCGATGAGCTGACCGGCACGGTGGACCGGTCACGATCTTCAGGCTGAAGGGGAAATTTCCCTTTTGAAAGAGGAAATTTCTGAAGGAGGGTAAATCTGTTCCTACGAAAGATCTTGGTACAGATAGAACTGGCTACACGTAGTTCTTCCTACAAGTAGAGCAACTCCAGGGTAGCGGCACCGGTCAAGGGCACTTCAGCGTCCAACGTCAAACTGTCGGTCGGCGCGATCGTCAGGTAGGACACCAAGGTCAGCACTGCGTCCTTTGCCGGCATGGGTCCGCCGCCATCGATTGTTCGGCTGGCCAGACCAATGAGCTGACCATCGTTGCGCAAGCTGCGCGCACGGCGTTCGGCGGCAGACCAGGCATTGCCCGTGGGGCTGCCTATCAACAGCAGAACCGGTTCGCCATCCAGGCTCGAGCCTTCAGGATCGATGCGTAGCCTGTAGGAGCCGATTTTCTCGTTCTTGCTGGTCAAGCCCAGCCCGAAACGGCTGCCATCGTTGTTTTCCAGGACTGAATCGGCGCGATTGTCCACCGCACGAAGCGCATAAGCGGTAGCGGCTTCACAATTTATGTTCAACGTCGAGGTGCGGGCACGATCAAGCAGGACGGTAGGCGCTGAAGCAAGCAGGTCGCGGGTATACAACCGCCCATGATCGAAAAGCGCGTTGCTCAAGGTAGGTGTGCAGCCACCCGGCACGATCGAACCGGTGACGATAATGTCCACCGACGGCGCGGCGACTGCCGTGGCAAGGGAGGTGAGCAGCGTGGTAAGCAAGGTGATGCGGGTAGCGGCGTTCATGTCGTTTTCTCAGGCTATGCGCTCGCGTGAAGGGGTGGCGCCTGCGGCATGGTGATGGCCACGCGCGGGTCAAGACATGAGAGATCGGCCGCTGTACCCAACGAACGCGCGCGCAGCAATGTAGGTCTCGGGACGCGAAAGCGCCGCCAGCCGCCGCGCGGTGTTGGCCCATGCGTTTTTGCTTTACCATATCGCCCCTTTGCCCGCCCCTGCTTCCGGAGTTTCCATGACGGCCGCCGCCGACCTTTCGCCCACGCTGCAGCTCGCCTGCGACCTGATCCGCCGCCCTTCGGTCACGCCCCTGGACGCCGATTGTCAAAAGCTGATGATGCAGCGCCTGGGGCAGGCCGGTTTCGCACTGGAACCCATGCGCATCGAAGAGGTGGATAACTTCTGGGCCACTCACGGTACCCAGGACGGCCCGGTGCTGTGCTTCGCCGGCCATACCGACGTGGTGCCCACCGGCCCCACCCAGGCCTGGCAGATCGCTCCGTTCGAGGCCGTGATCGACGCGCAGGGCATGCTCCACGGGCGCGGCGCGGCCGACATGAAGGGCAGTCTGGCCGCCATGCTGGTAGCCGCCGAGCGCTTCGTCGGCGACCACCCGAACCATCGTGGTTCGGTGGCCTTTTTGATCACCAGCGATGAAGAAGGCCCGGCCCATCACGGTACCAAGGCGGTGGTCGAGCGCCTAGCCGCGCGCAACGAGCGACTGGACTGGTGCATCGTCGGCGAGCCGTCGAGCACTGCCCTGGTTGGCGATGTGGTCAAGAACGGCCGTCGCGGCTCCCTCGGCGCGACCCTGACCGTGCGCGGCGTGCAGGGCCATGTGGCGTATCCTCATCTGGCCCGCAATCCGATCCATCTGGCGGCCCCGGCGCTGGCCGAGCTTGCCGCCGAGCATTGGGACGACGGCAACGCATTCTTCCCACCGACCAGCTTTCAGGTGTCCAACCTCAACAGCGGCACCGGCGCGACCAACGTGATCCCCGGTGATTTGACGGCGGTGTTCAACTTCCGCTTCTCCACCGAGTCCACGGTCCAAACCCTGCAGCAGCGCGTTGCCGCCATTCTCGACAAGCATGGCCTGGACTGGCATGTGGACTGGGCGCTGTCCGGCCTGCCGTTCCTGACCGAGCCAGGTGCACTGCTGGACGCGGTGGCCGCGAGCATCAAGAACGTTACCGGCCGCGAGACCCGCGCTTCCACCAGCGGCGGCACCTCCGACGGGCGCTTCATCGCCACCCTCGGCACCCAGGTGGTCGAGCTGGGCCCGGTAAACGCCACGATCCACCAGGTCAACGAACGCATCCTGGCCAGCGACCTCGATGTGCTGACCGAGATCTACTACCAGACCCTCGTCGAGTTACTCGCCTGATGCTCACCTGCCCCCTCTGTACCGCCATGCTGGCCAATGCCGACAACGGCATGGTGTGCCCCAGCGGCCATCGTTTCGACCGCGCGCGCCAGGGCTACCTGAATCTGCTGCCGGTGCAGCACAAGAACAGCCGCGACCCAGGCGACAACCAGGCCATGGTCGAAGCCCGCCGCGACTTCCTCAACGAGGGGCACTACGCGCCCGTGGCCCAGCGCCTGGCCGAGCTTGCAGCCGAACGCTGGCCACGGCGCTGGTTGGACATCGGCTGCGGCGAAGGTTACTACACCGAACAGATCGCCCAGGCCCTGCCGCGCGCCGACGGGTATGCCCTGGACATCTCCCGCGAGGCGGTCAAGCGCGCCTGCAAGCGTGCGCCGTCCGTGCATTGGCTGGTCGCCAGCATGGCGCGCGTACCGCTTGCCGATGCCAGCTGTCAGTTCCTGACCAGCGTGTTCAGCCCGCTGGACTGGGACGAAGCCAAGCGCCTGCTGGCGCCGGGGGGCGGTCTGATGCGTGTGGGGCCCACCAGCGGCCACCTGATGGAGCTGCGCGAGCAGCTGTATGACGAGGTACGCGACTACGTCGACGACAAACACCTGTTGCAGGTGCCCGAGGGCATGCAGCATGCACACCATGAAACCTTGACCTTCAAGCTCAAGCTGATCGACGCGCAATCGCGCGCCAACCTGCTGGCGATGACACCCCACGGCTGGCGCGCCAGCGCCGAGCGACGCGCTGCGGTGATCGAACAGCCGCGGCCGCTCGTGGTCACGGTATCCATGCGCTACGATTATTTTGTGCGTCAAGACTGAGCGAGCCTACCCATGCGCCAACCTGATATCGAGATTTACCTCAAGGACGCCGACGTCGATCACAAGGCCATCGCCGCCTGGCTCGGCCAGGCCCTGGGCCCCTGCAGCGACTGGCAGCAGAAGGGCCAGACCTGGAAATGCCTGGCAGGCGACGTGCCGGTCACCTGGCTACCCAAGGCCGTGGGCAAATGGAACAGCCTGTACCTGGAGAGCAACACCACGCCTTGGGATGACGACATCGCCTGCGCGCGTGCCGCCTTCAAGGCGCTCAATGTCGAGGTGCGCTGCGCGCCGGGCAGCTGGGTGGAAGAAGAAGGCGAAGAGCATGCCGACCGCTGGATCCGTGTCAGCGACGACGGTGAAGAAGAGATTACCTGGCGTACCAGCTGATACCGTAGCGCGGCTGTTCGCGGCCACTGGCCGCTCCTACAGAACCATTCGGGACCGCTGCAGGTAGGCCATGCAACACCCTGCAGGAGCGGCCAGTGGCCGCGAAAGAGCCCGTAGCCGCGCGAAGATATTCGCCGACACCCTACATCCCTTACCTCGGCAAAAGCCGGTAAAATAGCGTTTTCCCCCAAGCCCTGGCCTATGACCCGCTCACCTCTGCACCGCCTCGTGTTCGGCGCCTTGCGCCGCTTGCTGTACCTGTGGGTTCGGTCTGAAACCATCAACCAGTCCTCGTTCACCTTGAACCTGGATCGCAGCAGGCCCGTGCTGTACGCCTTGCAATCGCCCTCCCTGGCCGACCTTGCCGTGGTCGACCGCGAATGCAGCAAGGCCGGCCTGCCCCGCCCAGTGCTGCCCGTGGCCATCGGCGACCTCATGGAGCCCACGGCGGTGTTCTACCTGACCCCGGACCCGGACTGGCTGGGCCGCCAGGACAAGCGCGGCGCCCCACCCACCCTGGCGCGGCTGGTCACGGCACTGGCACAGAACGCCGGTGAAGATGCGCAGATCATTCCGGTCAGCGTGTTCTGGGGCCAGTCGCCAGCGAGCGAGTCCAGCCCCTGGAAGCTGCTGTTCGCCGACAGCTGGGCAGTTACCGGGCGCTTGCGCAAGCTGGTCAGCATTCTGATTCTGGGGCGCAAGACCCGCGTGCAGTTTTCCGAGCCGATCCACCTGGCCGAACTGGTGCAGCAGAACAAGGGTCACGAGCGAACGGTGCGCATGGCCCAGCGCATCCTGCGCGTGCATTTCCGCAACCTGAAGACCGCAGTCATCGGCCCCGACATTTCCCACCGCCGCCATCTGGTCAAGGGCCTGGTGCGCGACCCGTTGGTGCGCCAGGCCATTGCCGAAGAAGCCGAGCGCGAGCACATCACCGTGGAAAAAGCCGAGGCCCGCGCGTTGCACTACGGCAACGAAATCGCCTCGGACTACACCTACACCGCCATCCGCTTTCTGGAAGTGGTGCTCAGCTGGTTCTGGAACAAGATCTACGACGGCATCAAGGTCAACAACATCGACGGGGTGAAGGACGTTGCCCGCGGCAACGAGATCATCTATGTGCCGTGCCATCGCAGCCACATCGACTATCTGCTGCTGTCTTACCTGCTGTTCAAGAACGGCCTGACGCCACCCCATGTTGCCGCCGGCATCAACCTCAACATGCCTGTGATCGGCAGTCTGCTGCGACGAGGCGGGGCGTTTTTCATGCGCCGCACCTTCAAGGGCAATCCGCTGTACAGCGCCGTGTTCAACGAATACCTGCACACCTTGTTCACCAAGGGCTTTCCAGTGGAGTACTTCGTCGAGGGCGGGCGCTCGCGCACCGGACGCATGCTGCAGCCCAAGACGGGCATGCTGGCAATCACCCTGCGCAGCTACCTGCGTTCCTCGCGCACCCCGATCGTCTTCGTACCGGTGTACATCGGCTACGAACGCGTGTTGGAAGGCCGTACCTACCTGGGCGAGCTGCGCGGCGCGGCGAAGAAGAAAGAATCGATTCTGGACGTCTTCAAGGTCATCGGCGCACTCAAGCAGCGCTTTGGCCAGGTAGCGGTCAACTTCGGCGAGCCGATAAAGCTGCAGGCTTTTCTCGATGAGCAGCAGCCTGGCTGGCGCGAGCAAGACCTGGCGCCGCAGTTCAAGCCCGACTGGCTGAACGAAACCACGCATCGCCTGGGCGTCCGCGTAGCTCGCCACATGAACGAGGCTGCGGCCATCAACCCGGTGAACCTGGTGGCACTGGCATTGCTCTCGACCAGCAAGCTGGCCCTGGACGAAGGGGCCATGGAACGGGTACTCGACCTGTACCTGACCCTGCTGCGCCAGGTGCCCTACTCGCCTCATACCACCGTGCCCACAGGGGACGCCCGCAGCCTCATCGCTCATGTTCAGGGCATGCAGCTGCTGTCCGAACAGAGCGATGCCCTGGGCAAAATCCTGTATCTGGACGAACAGCATGCGGTGCTGATGACCTATTACCGCAACAACGTGCTGCATATCTTCGCCCTGCCCGCACTGCTGGCCAGTTTCTTCCAGAGCACTTCGCGCATGACCCGCGAGCAGATCCTGCGCTACGCCCACGCGCTTTATCCCTATCTGCAGGCCGAACTGTTCATTCGCTGGAACGCCGGGCAGCTCGACGAGGTGGTAGACCAGTGGTTGCAAGCGCTGGTCGAACAAGGCTTGCTGCGCCTGGAGAACGGGGTCTATCTGCGCCCCGCACCGAGTTCGCGGCAATTCGTGCTGCTGACCTTGCTGTCGCGTGCCATCGCGCAGACCCTGCAGCGTTTCTACATGGCCATCGCCCTGTTGCTCAATGCCGGGCAGAACACCCTCAGCGCCGAAGAGCTGGAAGACCTGTGCACCACCATGGCCCAGCGCCTGTCGATCCTGCACGGCCTGAACGCCCCGGAATTCTTCGACAAGAGCCTGTTCCGTCATTTCATTCAGACCCTGCTCGATCAAGGGGTACTGCGCCGCGATGCTCAAGGCAAGTTAAGCCACCACCCCATGCTCGAAGAACTGGCCGAAGGCGCCGCCAAACGCGTATTGCCTGCCGAAATACGCCTGTCGATCCGTCAGGTTGCGCTGCACCGCAGCGACGCGGCTGCCGATGGGCTGTGATCGCAGATGGTCTTTGCCTATGCTTGTGCCTGACGGCCGAATCTGCAAACGGAGATAACCATGAAACGCCTTTCACTGATCGTACTCAGCGCCCTCATCGGCGCCTGCAGCAGCCTGCAGCCCGCACCCAAGGCTACGCTCGAGGGGGAGGCGTTCTATCTGCAGCGCATCGCCTTGCCGCCCTCGGCAGTGTTGACCGTGAGCCTGCAGGACGTGTCCCTGGCTGACGCACCTGCGGTGGCCCTGGCTCGGCAGAGCGGCCCGATTACAGGCCAGGTACCGCTGCCGTTCAAACTTGAATACGACCCGGCCCAGGTCAAGCCGGGGCATCGTTATTCGGTGAGTGCCCGCGTTGAAGCCGACGGGCACTTGTTGTTCGTCAGCACCCAGCATCACGGTGTGACGCTGGATGGCAAGGATGAACAGCCGCTGCGTATCCGCATGGATGCCGCTTCGCGGTAACCCGGATTGCGGCGGTGTTCAGAACCGATAGACGCTGCTCAGCACCGCCGCACGCCCGTCACCGAACTCCACGGCCGAGGAACGGGTATCGCTGCCGATGACCGTGCGCACCCGCTCGACGTACTTCTGGTCGGTCAGGTTGCTGAGGTTCAGCTGCAGTTCGAGGTTGTCGGATGCCCGGTAGCCCAGCATGGCATCGTGTACCCAGTAGGCATCGAGTTTGACTTGATCCTGAGAAGTCAGGTTGCGTTTGCCAACGTGGCGGATGCCATAGGCCAGGGTAATGTCACTGGGAAGCTGATAAGCGGTCCACAGATTGAAAGATCGCGGCGCCGTGTTTTTCAGTGCCTGCCCCACGCGTTCGGGGTTGGCCAGCGATTTCAGCGTCTCGCTGCTTTGCAGGGTGTAATTGGCGAACACATGCCACTTCTCGGTCAACGCGCCCGTGGCTGCCAATTCCAACCCCTGCACGCGCTGCTTGCCGGCAAGCAGGTTGCTGCCGTCGCTCAAGCGCTCGCGCACGTTGTCCTTGACCACCCGGAACAGCGCGCCTTCCAGCTGCAGACGCTCATCGAGCAATTGCCACTTGGTACCCAGTTCCCAGGTCTTGCCCTTCTCGGGTTCCAGGCTCTGAGTGCTGTCGGACAGACCGGCGCCGTAGGTCAGCAGGTTTTCGGTCGAAGGGTTGAACGAGGTGCCGTAGGCCACATAGAAGCGACCGTGCTCGGTGGGCTTGTAGACCAGACCGGCCCGTTGGCTGAACACGCCGTCCGTAGAACCTGCCCGTGTCCGGACCCCGCTGGCGGAGCGATTGCTGGCCTGGGCCCGCATGTGGTCGTAGCGCAGGCCGAGGCTGACGTCCCACTGCTCGTCCAGGGCCAGGGTATCGAACACGTACAACGCCCGATCTTCCATGCTGTTGTGCGCCACGCTGGTAGGCGACTTGACCTTCGGCCCGCTCCAGTAACCCGGCGGGTTGGCCAGATCGTAGCCGTTGGCCGGGTAGAAGGACTCCACCGCATAGCCCGAGGCCTTGCGGTCATAGATTTCGCGCGAAAGCTCCGCGCCGACCACCAGGGTATGGCCCAGGCCGAAGGTATCGAAATGGCCGGTGAGGCTGGTCTGGTTCATGGCCAGGCGGGTGTGTACGTCGCGTCGATAGGCTTGCGGCCCTGCCGGCAGGTAACGCAGCGCCGGAAGCTTGGCCAGCCTGACATGTGAAGCGGACACGGTGGCATCGCGGTCTACCTGGCTGACGCGCGCCAGGTTCTGCACGCTCCAGTCCGGGTTCAGGTCGTGCTCGTACTTGACTGTCAGGCTGTCGGTGTCGGTGCGGTCCTGGTCCAGGTTGCGCCAGCCGTAGTAGTGGCTGGTCTTGACGCCCGGCAGGCGCTTGCCATCGCGGGCAGGCACGCCGTAGTCGGGCAGGCTGTCATCGCTCTGATGAAAATAGCTGAGCGTGAGGCGCGTGTCGCTGCCGTGCCCGAACATCAGCGATGGCGCCAGGCCCCAGCGCTGCTGTTCGATCCGATCGCGCCCCGGCACGTGGTTCTCGTGGGCCATCAGATTGAGCCGAAACAGGGTGCCGTCGCCCAGGTCGTGCAACGGCTGATTGGTATCGAGGGTCAGGCGGCGATAGCGGTCGGTGCCGACACCTGCACCCAGCTCGGTGAAGCTGTCGACAACCGGTAGCTTGGTGATCAGGTTGATTGACCCGCCGGTGGTGCCCGCACCGCCGATCACCGAGCTGGGCCCCTTGACGACCTCGACCTGCTCCAGGTTGAACAGGTCGCTGCGACGGGTCTGCGCAGAGTCACGCAGCCCGTCGATCTGCAGGTTGGCATTGGCGCTGAAACCGCGGATGTTGATGCTGTCTCCCGATCCGCCGCCGCCCTCGCCCGCATTGAACGAGATGCCGGAGACGTTGGACAGTGCCCGGCGCAGGCTCAGGGCATTCTGCTCGCGCAGGATCTGGCGCGGGACGACGGTCACCGTTTGCGGCACGTCGAGCAGTGGCACGGCGTATTTGGCGGAAGCCGAACGCTGGACCTGGTAGGGCGGCGCGGCCTGCTTGCCGGTCACGCTCAGCTCGTCGAGCACCATCGATTCAGGCCCTTCGTGGGCATTGGCACCTGCGGCGCAGCCGATCAACGCCAGGCCCAGCGCCGAACGGCGGGGCAACGTGCAAACTCCTGTAGAACGGTACATGTATACAGCCTCACTACAAATGAGACTTGATTCTATTTGAGCGTGCCGGGTGAAAACCGCCTCGGGAAAAATCAGGACCGATCCTACGCTTCACGGGGCACTGAGGGTTGTTTTGGCCTACGAGCCGCGTCCGTTCGTTACGTCGGCTTCAGCGCTTTCTTCGGGTAGATATCGTAGCGACTGGACTTGCCTTCCAGCGCATGGCTCGGTTTGCAGCCCTCGATGCACGGCGCCTTGCGCGGTCGTTTGACCACTACCCGGTGGCTGGCCAGGGCCAGGGCGGCGGCCAGCAGAGCCGGCGCGTCCATGTCATCGCCCACCAGCGGCCGGAACAGGCGCATTTCCTTCTTCACCAACGCACTTTTTTCGCGATGGGGAAACATCGGGTCCAGGTAGATCACCTGGGGCGCTTCGCCCTGCCACTGCTGCATGACCTCGATCGAGTTGCCCTGAAGCAGATGCATGCGCGCAACGATGGCGCCTACCTCCAGGTCACCCTGGGCACGGGCCAGTCCGTCCTCGAGCAGCGCGGCGATGATCGGCTGACGCTCTACCAGGCTCATCTCGCAGCCCAGGCTGGCCAGCACGAATGCGTCCTTGCCAAGGCCGGCCGTGGCATCCAGTACCCGCGGGCGCAAGCCAGGCTGCACGCCAACTGCTTTGGCGATCATCTGGCCGCTGCCACCGCCGTACAGTCGACGATGGGCCACAGCGCCCTCGACGAAATCCACGCGCACAGGCCCCGGAGCGTCCGCGCCCAGTTGCTGCAATTGCAGGCCGCTTTCGCCGACCTGCAAAACGAAATCGGCATCGGGTAAGCGGCGCGGCAGATGCAGGCGTTGCGCCCATTGTTCGGCTTGCGGTTCGCAGGCGTCGTTCTGTGCCTGAACCTGGATGCGACCACCGGCTTGCTGCTCCACTGAAGTTTCCTGTATCGAAAGGCTAAAAGATCGGCGCATGCCGCCGATAAGAACTTTGCCAGGCATTTTGCCAGAGCCCAAGCGTGCCGAGTGCCATGTCCGTCATCAATTCCACAGCGCCAGGTTACATTTCGCCCATCGGCGACTTCAGCCAGCACAACATCCAGACCCTGGGTGCTGCAAGTGCGTTGTGGCAGGACTTCTTCGGCCAGGCATTGACCGAGCATCGCGACGGGCAAGTGCAAGGGCAGGCGCATGCGGCGGCGGACACTGCATCGGCGGCCGAGCCGGGTGCCGGCAGCGAGATCCTGGCGCATATTCTTCTGCAGCGCCTGTGCGATGTTCGCGACACCGAAGTGAAGCCTCCCGAGCCGTTGTTTTTGCCGAAGGCCGAACTGGAGCCGACGTTGCTGGGCAAACCCTCGGCGCCGCTGTCCGAGCAGGATGTGCTGGCCCAACAGGCGCACCTGGCGTTCGACAGCCGCTGGGTTCGTCCGCTGGTGTTGAACCAGGGTGCTCAGAGCTCGCAGCCAGGCCCGGCGCCTCTGCCTCGGGCGCTGCGCCTGCCAATCGCCGAACTCGACTGGCAGTTGGCGCAGACGCCGGTACCGCTGGCGCAGGAAACCATCAGTGAACAATGCCATGCGTTGGAGCTGGACCTGAGCTGGATGCGCCCCGCCGTGCTGAACAACATCCGCCAGGCTGCCTGAGCGCCGACCGAGTCCTTCCAGGTACCCCGCGTGCACCGCCGACGCGGCTCGCGCCGCTGCTACAGAGTCCCAAACCGGCAAGCCGCGTCCGCCGTCCATCCAGCCCTGCACCTGTAGCAGCGGCGCAAGCCGCGTCCGCCGTCCATCCAGCCCTGCATCTGTAGCAGCGGCGCAAGCCGCGTCAAGGTAGATCGCGGTGGATGGGGAAATGGATCACCGGCACACGCTCCAGCGGCCCATGTCGAGGTGGAAATGGTTGCGGTGGGCGGCGTTGTACTCGGGGCCCAGCACGGTGTTGAAATGCTGGCAGGCACCGTCGCGTACTTGACGCAGGAACCGCGCGTTGGCGCTGTCGCCAGGCCAATCCTTGAGCACGTTGATACGACGTCCGTCTGCCAGACGAAACCCGGCAATGTCCAGCGCGTTGGCACTGGCATGCTGGCTCAGACGTCCTTCACTGCGACCATAGACATTGCGGCAGGCAAAGCTGCCCAAGTGATCAATCTGGGTTACCGCCTGGCCGAACGTCGCCTGCGCTGCCGGCTGCAGGGCCTGGCGCTCGAACATGGCAAACGCTACCACCACCGGGCAGGTGGCGAGAAAACTGCTGCTCAACCTGACCTCGCTGCCCTGCACACGCAATACGTTTACCAACGGGCACTTGGCATCCGCCGGGCTGTCGGCCTGAACGCTATAGCGCACGGTGGAAGTCGCCAGCGCCTGTACACACAGCTGTGGATCATTCTGTAGTTTGCCGAGCTTGTAGCGGGTAAGGAAATTCACCGGTTCGGCGATATCCAGCGCAGCCCAGGGATTCCAACGGGCGGGCACTTCGATCCAGCCTCGCCACACGGCAACGGGCGCGGCCGCCAACAGCAGCAGAATGATCAGCAATCTTGGCACACAGGCTCCTGTTTGGCGTAACTGAACGACGCCTCCGGGAAAACGCGATCAGAGCAGGCCGAGTTGCGCCGTCTGTGGCTCCCCAGGCAGTTTCCTTAAGGCTGGCAGGCCTGGCAAACGTTCCATCAAACGCTCGTGGAAACGCCGGGCCAGGGCGGGCGCGAGCAGGTTGTCGGCGGTGTGCAGAAAAATGTAAGGGGTACGCCCTTCTTCGATCCAACCGGCAATCTTCTCTACCCAAGGGGTCAGAAAAGGCTCGTTCGCCTGCAACTCCGGATGGCCAATGAAGCGTACCTGCGGGCTATGGCTGAACGCCGCTGGGCGCGGTGGCACTCGCGGCTTCTTGGACTGAGCGTGAAGCACGGCGGGCGCGCTCGAAACGCAGCTGAACAGCGCCCGCGGATCCAGGCAGATACGCTCGACATTGCGTTCGCGCAGCAAATTGTTGAGCAACCGCTCCTCGTCACCGCGGGCGAAGAACGCGCCATGACGTACCTCCACGGCGATGGGCCGCTGCAGGACGTCGATGAAACCGATCAACTCCGGTAGACGCCAAGGCGTGAAAGACGCTGGCAACTGCAACCACAGGGGCGCCACCCGATCGCCCAGCGGCGCGAGCAGGCGGCAAAAATCCTCAGCCGCGCCCAGGTGCTCGCGCAGATCGCCGCCATGGCTGATGTCACGTGGCAATTTGGCCGTGAAGCGAAAATCGGGCGGCATGCTCGCAGCCCAGCGTTCCACGGTATTGGGCGCCGGCCGTGCGTAGAACGTGGTATTGCCCTCCACAGCGTTGAACTGCTGAGCATAGAGGGCAAGAAAATCGGGCGGACGCGCATCGTGCGGATAGAAATCACCGCGCCAGGCGTTTTCGCTCCACGAAGGACAGCCGATGAAATAAGGCAGGCTGGGCACAGTCAGATATGCACATCCAGACCCAGCACCTCATTGTCCCATTCGACGAAACCCTGGGTGCTCAGGTACATGCCCAGCGCGTCAGCCGCACGGCGGCTCATCGAACGGGGAAAGATCATGTCCTGCTGGCGGGCCGGCACGCTGGTGCCGCGCACACGGGAGCGCTGGGGCGTAGGCTGCGCAGGAACCTCGAACTCACCCTCGATATCGTCGACGGTTTCCTGCACCCGCGCCTTGTCCGCAAGCGGCTTGCGCTTGATTGGATAAGGCTGGGAGGAAACACCATCGATACGCATCAGGTTCACTCGATCGTCGTAAGAAGCCGCCGCCGCGTCAGCGTGTGCAGCGACCCAGGTGATCACTAGACCACACATTGCGGCAAAGTTTTATCTCAAGGGCAGATTATGCCGATGAAATGCGCACTACAGGCTTGAACGCCGACGAAGCGTACTACAACGGCGGCTTTTTCGGTGTGGCAACGTTGTCACGCAGATACACCGGTTGGGCACCATCGGCGGGCAAGCCTTCGCCACGCGCCCAGGCAAACCGCGCAAGTTCGAGCAGGTCCTGTGCGTGGGGCAGCAGATTGGCGTCACGCCCCACAGTGGCCACAGCGATCCGCTCGGCATAGGTCCAGCCGGTGCCCGCGCCGAACCATTCGCCAGAAGCCTGAGCCGGTAGCTGGGCGCGTTCGGGCGCGAATACGCCTTCCTCGCCCTGCAGGCGCATTTCCCCGGCGCGCTCTTGATAGCAACCCCAGTACACCTCGTCCATGCGCGCGTCGATGGCAGCCGCTACCTGGCCGGCACCGTGCTCGCGCCACGCGCGCTGGGCCAACAGGGCCAGGTTGGACACTGGCAACACGGGACGATCCAGACCGAACGCCAGGCCCTGGACCACCCCTACCGCGATGCGTACCCCGGTGAACGCGCCTGGACCGCGTCCGAAGGCAATTGCATCGACGGCCGTCAGCGCCACGCCCGCTTCCGCCAGCAAGGTTTTGATCATGGGCAGCAGCTTCTGCGCGTGAAGGCGCGGGATCACTTCATAGTGGCTCGACACCTTGCCATCGTGCAGCAACGCAACGGAGCAGGCTTCAGTGGCAGTGTCCAGGGCCAGCAGGGTGGTCATCGAAAGGGTCCAGGCAAGGTGGGAAAAGGCGATTATAGACAACTACGGCCCGCAAGCGGGCCGTTCATGACAAGGCAATGGCCGACCCCCGGTGGGTGGTTACCCGGTGTGTCGATACCAACCTCAGCTCAGTGCGGCAAGCACCTTGGCGGTGATGTCGGCAACCGAACCGACGCCTTCGACGTGGCTGCACTTGGGCTTGCCATGGGCTGCCGCCAGTTCGTTGTAGAAGGCCACCAGCGGCTTGGTCTGCGAGTGGTAGACCGAGAGGCGATGGCGCACGGTTTCCTCGGTGTCGTCCTTGCGCTGCACCAGCGCCTCACCGGTCACGTCATCCTTGCCCGCTTCGCGCGGTGGATTGTAGACAGTGTGATAGACGCGACCCGATGCCTCGTGGACACGACGGCCGGCGATACGCTGAACGATCTCTTCGTCGTCGACGGCGATTTCCAGAACGTGGTCGAGCTCCACGCCATTGGTGACCAGGGCTTCGGCCTGGGGAATGGTGCGCGGGAAGCCATCGAAGAGGAAGCCGTTGGCACAGTCGGGCTGGGCAATGCGCTCCTTGACCAGGGCAATGATCAGGTCGTCGGACACCAGGCCGCCGCTGTCCATGACGCTCTTGGCCAGCACGCCCAGTTCGCTACCGGCCTTGACGGCAGCACGGAGCATGTCGCCCGTGGAAATTTGCGGGATACCGAATTTTTCGGTGATGAATTTTGCCTGAGTACCTTTACCGGCCCCGGGAGCTCCCAGCAGAATCACGCGCATCGATGTGCTCCTCTCGATTTTTATAGATAGTCGTCGAATCTGCTCCGGCCGCGCTGACGGCAGAAGCCCTTCCCAAAAAAAATGATGGCCGCAAGACGGCCAAAGGCTGATCAAGATACACAGCGGGCACGGGGCACACAAGCCACCGAAAGTCGCAGGCACCCGCCCCCGGGGACGGTGTCCTGCAGGGGTTGTACCGGGTATTACCGTCAATCGGTTGCACCCGGGCTGGTGGCTGCCCGGCTGCACCGATCGACCGCCTGTCTCAACCGGTATTGCGCAACCCGGCAGCGATGCCTGCCACGGTGACCAGCAGGGCCTGTTCCAGCGGGCTGTCCAGCGCCGCTTCGCGGGTACGCGAGCGTTTCAACAGCTCGGCCTGCAGCTGATGCAGCGGATCCAGATAGGTGTTGCGCAGGCTGAAGAACTCCAGCGTTGTCGGGCTGTGGGCAAGCAGGCGTGTTTGCCCGGTCAGGCCCAGCACGGCCGTGCAACACTGCGACAATAGGTCGCGCAGTTCCGCGCCCAATGGCTGCAGGTCGGGTTCGACCAGACGCACGTCATACAGCGCCGCAATCTCGGCATCGGCCTTGGCCAACACCATCTCGAGCATGTCGATGCGCGTGCGGAAGAACGGCCAGTGGGCGCGCATCGAAGTCAGTTGCTCGGCCTGGCCACGCGCCAGCGCTGCGCCCAGGGCCGTCTCCCAGCCCAGCCAGGCGGGCAGCATCAGCCGCGTCTGGGTCCAGCCGAAGATCCATGGAATGGCGCGCAGGCTTTCGATCCCGCCCTGCCGACGCTTGGCCGGACGGCTGCCCAGTGGCAAACGACCGAGCTCCTGTTCGGGCGTGGCCTGGCGGAAGTACTCGACGAAGTGCGGGTTCTCACGCACCACCTGCCGATAGGCCTTGACGCCCTGCTCCGCCAGCTCGTCCATCACGCTGCGCCAGGCAGGCTCGGGCAGTGGCGGCGGCAGCACGGTGGCTTCCAGCACGGCGGCGACGTACAGGTTGAGATTTTGCTCGGCGATGTCCGGCAGGCCGAACTTGAAGCGGATCATTTCGCCCTGTTCGGTGGTGCGGAAGCGCCCTGCCACCGAACCCGGTGGCTGCGACAGAATGGCTGCGTGGGCCGGACCGCCACCGCGGCCCACGGTGCCGCCGCGACCATGGAACAGCAACAGCTCGACGCCGTGTGCCTGGCAGATGTTCACCAGCGTTTCCTGGGCCCGGTACTGCGCCCACGCGGCCGCGGTGGTCCCGGCATCCTTGGCCGAATCGGAGTAGCCGATCATCACCTCCTGCGGACCCTGCAGCGAGCTGCGGTAGTCGGGCAGCTGCAGCAGGCGCTCGAGCACCGGGCCGGCGTTGTCGAGGTCGGCCAGGGTTTCGAACAGCGGCACCACGCGCATCGATCGGCGCAGCCCGGACTCCTTGAGCAGAAGCTGCACCGCCAGCACGTCGGAGGCGGCGCCCGCCATGGAGATCACGTAGGAGCCCAGTGACGCGGCCGGCGCCGCCGCCACCTCGCGGCAGGTGGCCAATACTTCGGCGGTGTCTTCACTGGGTTCGAAGCAGGTCGGCAGCAGCGGCCGGCGATTGGCGAGCTCGCGCACGAGGAATTCGATCCGCGCGTCCTCGTCCCAGTCGTCATAGCGACCCAACCCCAGGTATTCGGTGATTTCGCTCAACGCGCTGCGATGGCGGGTCGAATCCTGGCGCACATCGAGGCGCACCAGAAACAGGCCGAAGGTCACGGCGCGGCGCAGGCAGTCCAGCAGCGGTCCATCGGCGATCACGCCCATGCCGCAAGCGTGCAGCGAGTCGAAGCACAGCTGCAACGGCTCGATCAGCTCGCGGTTGTGCTGCAGCACCTGGTCATCGCCGGGCTGATCGCCCGGCAGCGATGCATGGGCCCAGTTGCGCGTGGCCCGCAGGCGTTCGCGCAGTTGCTTGAGCACGGCGCGATAGGGTTCGCGGCTGTCGGACGCTTGGGCCATGAGCGGCGCACTGGCCTGCTGCATCGACAGATCGGCGGCCAGTTGATCGACATCGCGCAGGAACAGGTCGGCCGCCATCCAGCGCGCCAGCAGCAGCACTTCGCGGGTCACCTTGGCTGTCACGTTCGGGTTGCCGTCGCGATCGCCGCCCATCCACGAAGCGAAGCGTATGGGCGCAGCGCTCAAGGGCAGGCGTTGGCCGGTGGCGGCCTGCAACGCCGCATCGACCTTGCGCAGGTGGTTGGGCACCGCCTGCCACAGCGAATTCTCGATGACCGCAAACCCCCACTTGGCTTCATCCACAGGCGTAGGTCGGGTACGACGGATCTCCTCGGTGTGCCAGGCTTCGGCGATCAACCGCTGCAGGCGCTCGCGCACCGCGTTGCGCTCGGCGGCGGTGAGGTCGCGGTGGTCATGCAAGGCCAACTGGGCGGCGATGGCGTCGTACTTCTGGATCAAGGTACGGCGAGCGACTTCGGTGGGGTGGGCGGTCAACACCAGTTCGATATCCAGTGCCAGCAACTGCTGCGCCAACGCTTCGGGGCTGTGCCCGGCGCTTTTCAACCGACCCAGCAGCTCGCCCAGGGCAAGGTTTTCGAAGGGCTCGGGCTGGCCTTCGTCGCGACGGCGGATCAGCTGGTATTGCTCGCAGATGTTGGCCAGGTTGAGGAACTGGTTAAAGGCACGCGCCACGGGCAGCAGCTCTTCCTCGCCCAGATCGTCCAGGCTGGAGCGCAGTTCGGCGCTGACCGCGTCACCGGCCGGATCAGCCCGACGGTCCGCCTTGGCGCCACGCCGTATGCGCTCGATCTTTTCCAGAAAGGCCTCGCCGTACTGCTCGCGGATGGTATTGCCCAGCAATTCGCCAAGCAGGTGCACGTCTTCGCGCAGGCGCAGATCGATATCGGACATCGGCATTTTCTCCATTGCTTGGAAACGGTGTGCCCTTGCAGCCCGCGCGGCGCGGCGTGTGATCCGATTGCCATGGCCACTGAACAAGCACGGGAAAAATGGCTCTACAAACTATTGGCAAGCAGCAACGGCTGCCAGACGACAACGGCTCTACAGCAAAGAGTGCCCCAGCCGAGCCGAGGCTGACAAGCATGGTGGACAGGGGCGTGAATAACCTGCGCATGAGGTATCTATGAAGATTCATCAACTGGCCGAGCATTGGGAACAGAACGCCAAGGGTCGACTGACCGACACGGGCATCAACATACATCTGGACATGGAGTCGGCCGCACGCCTGGCGGCGCTGACCCAGATGTACCCCAAGCATCACGCTCAGGAACTGTTGGGCGAGCTGATCGGTGCGGCACTCGAAGAGCTCGAAGGCAGCTTTCCCTACGTCAAGGGGACCAAGGTCATCGCTACCGATGAAGAAGGCGACCCCATGTACGAAGACATCGGCGCAACACCGCGTTTCCTGGCGCTGTCGCGCGAACACCTTGGGCGCTTGAAAAACGATGCGGACGACACCGCGAACTGAACATGGAATGGCAACTTCAGGAAGATTCCTACACCTGTAAAACGCTTGGTCAAATAGCCAGAAAAAAAAGCCAGCCTCTACGCATAAAACCATATAAATCAATAGGATAGTGTTCCATAGCGATTGTAGACTCGGAAAAAAGAGCCAGGAAATGGCCATCGATCCGTCCGCTGCGCATCGCGGCGGCAAGCCCGATTCGGCGTGCCGCGGATAGCGGACGAAGCAATCAATCGCTGTCCAATGGAGCACTATCGCGTGAATACATCCAGCGTACGGTCGTCTTTCGGCCCTCTGAAAACAGCCCTTGTGTGCCTTGCTGCCGGTGTCGTGCTGACAGGCTGTGCCGGCACCGCGCCGGTCGAGCAATATGCGTTGAGCCGGTCGGCCGTCAATGCAGCGGTGAGCGCCGGTGGCACCGAGTTCGCCGCCATCGAAATGAAGTCCGCCCAGGACAAGCTCAAGAACGCTGAAATCGCCTTGCACCGCAAGCATCACGATGAAGCCCGGCGCCTCGCCGAGCAGGCCGAGTGGGATGCCCGTGTGGCCGAGCGCAAGGCTCAGGCGGCCAAGGCTCGCCGCGCCGTCGACGATGCCCGCCAGGGTGTCCAGGACCTGCGCGAAGAAGGCCTGCGCGCTGCTTCTTGAGCCTGGCTTTCGCGTTCTTCTTTCAAGATTCAGGAAAATACCGTGAACAACACATTCAAGTTTCCCGCCCTGTCGGCGCTGGTCGTGCTGCTGGCTGCCTGCTCCAAGACCCCCAATCCGCAACTGGTGCAGGCCCAGGCCAACTTCGCCGGCCTGCAGGGCAACCCCAAGTCGGTACAGTTGGCCGCCCTGGAAACCAAGGACGCCGCCGACTGGCTGGAGCGCGCCGAAACGGCCGCTCGCGCCAACGAAGCAGACGAGCACGTGGGTCATCTGGCCTACCTGAGCAATCAGCGTGTCGAAGTCGCCAGGCACACCATCGAGCTGCGCACGGCCGAGCAAGCGATCCTGGGTGTCGCCGCGCTGCGTGCCCAAGCCCGTCTGGAAGCGCGCGATGCGCAGATCAAGAAACTGCAGGAAAGCCTCAACGCCAGGCAGCCCGCAGCCGAAGCGATGGCCGTGGCACAGACCGAGCGCGGCAGCCTGGTGACCTTCGGCGACGTACTGTTCGAAGTGGGGCAAGCCGAGCTGCGCGCCAGTGCCTACGACAACATAGGCCGCCTGGCGCAGTTCCTGCGTGACAACCCGGACCGCAAGGTCATCGTCGAAGGCCATACCGACAGCACAGGTTCGGCGTCCTTCAACCAGACCCTGTCGCAGCGACGTGCCAATGCCGTCATGGTGCAGCTGGTGCGTACCGGCGTGGGTGCCGGACGCATCGTGGCTCAAGGGCTGGGCATGGCCTACCCGGTTGCCGGCAACGGTGACGCTTCGGGCCGTGCGCAGAATCGCCGTGTGGAAGTGACCATTTCCAACGACAACCAACCGGTCAGGAGCCGCGCTTCGCTGCATTGATTCACCACGCTGCGGAAAACCCGGCCTGCGCGCCGGGTTTTTCATGCCTGAAGGTTTCATGCAGGCAGGGGTGCCCTCTCTGTTTTCAAACAATCTGATTTCAAGAGCTCTGATTTGAAAAACCCTGATTTCGAGCGCTCGCGTCTCGGGCAGTCCGCCCTTAAGTATGGTTCTGCGCGGTCGATAATCTAGGTGCCCTTCCCCTAACCCGAGGCCTGCCACATGTTCTGGTTCAAACGCATGAAAAACGAAATGGCCGCCTTGCGTGAGGAAGTGGCAATGGTCCGGCAGATCCGCCAGGGTCTGGACGAAGAAACCATCCACCTGAGGCTCGACCCGCGAGGATGCATTCTCGGGGTGAACGCCAACTTCGAGGAAGTGCTGCAATACCGCAATGACGAGCTGGCGGGCAAACCGTTGGAAAGCCTGGTTGCCGAACAGGTGCGCAGCGACCCGCACTATGCGCGGGTGCGGACCGCCATCCGGCAGGGAGAACATTTTTGTGGCGCCTGGAGGTTGTTGCGCAAGGACGGCGGCGAAACCTGGCTGCGCGTCATCATGCACCCCGTACGCGCCACCGACGGCACCTTGCTCAAGTTTTCCTGCTACGCAAGCGACCTGACCAATACCATTGAAAACTCTCGTGCCCATGAAAACTTCATTCAGGCGCTCTTGCGTTCCACTGCGGTGATCGAGTTCGACCTCAACGGGCATGTGCTTACCGCCAACGACCTGTTTCTGCAGGCGATGGGCTATCGACTGGAGCAGGTCAAGGGTAAGCATCACCGGCTGTTCTGCAGCAGCGATATCGCCGACTCCAGCGAGTACCAGGCGTTCTGGGATCGGCTGCGCCGTGGAGAGTTCGTCGCCCAGCGCTTCAAACGCATCGACAGCCAGGGCCGGGACGTCTGGCTCGAAGCGTCCTACAACCCGGTCCGGGATGGCAATGCCAAGGTTTACAAGGTGGTGAAGGTCGCTACCGTCATTACCGAGATGGTGGAGCGTGAAATAGCCATCGCCGAGGCTGCGACGGTGGCGTATGACACCTCAGTGCGCACGGATGAGACCGCACTGCGCGGGGCGCAAGTCGTGCGAGACACGGTCGAGGTGATGAAAGATCTGGCTCATCACATGCAAAGCGCCGCCGAAGGCATCGAAGCGCTGGACGAGCAGAGCCAGGTCATTTCCAACATCATCAAAACGATCAGCGCAATCGCCGCGCAAACCAATCTGCTGGCGTTGAATGCCGCTATCGAAGCTGCGCGGGCCGGGGAACAAGGCCGCGGTTTTGCCGTGGTCGCCGATGAAGTGCGTCAGCTAGCCTCGCGTACGACCCAAGCCACTGCCGAGATCGAAAGCGTGGTGCAGCAGAATCAGAAACTGGCCACCGGTGCAGTAGCCACCATCGGCGCTGGTAAACACAAAGCGGAGTCTGGCCTGCAACTGGCGAACCAGGCTGGCACGGTCATCACCGAAATTCAGGACGGTGCGAAGCGCGTGCTGGGCGCGGTCGAGAGCTTTGCTACCCAGCTGGGCGCCGATTCCTAGTCGACTTCCAGGCAGCTGTCGAAACGGTATGCGAGCGACACCCGTAGCACGGCCTTTTTCATGGCGCCAAACCCACGGCGTCAGAAAAAAACCACCCATTCGGACAAATTTCTGAACTATTCAAAATTCTCTTGTGTCCCAACGTTTAACCATTACAGCCAGCGGCGTCAGTGAGTCGCCGGGCTTGACCCAGGCGCGCGAAACGTTCGACTGTCATGGATTTTGATGTTTTTCAGGAGCTATCCAATGGAGTTGAAAGCCATGAATACCCGTACTGCCAAAACCTCGTCCACCCCTCTGCGCGGGCTGAAGCTGGCTGCCCTGGCGCTGGGCACTACCTTCGTTCTGGCTGGCTGCGCTGGCAAGCCACCGACCGAACAGTACGCTGTGACCCAGTCGGCCGTGAACAGCGCCGTTAGCGCTGGCGGTACCGAATACGCTGCCGTCGAAATGAAAGCGGCGCAGGACAAGTTCAAGCAGGCGGAAATCGCCATGCATGACAAGAACTACGAGAAAGCCAAGATGCTGGCCGAACAGGCCGAGTGGGACGCACGTCTGGCCGAGCGCAAGGCCCAGGCCGGCAAAGCCGCCAAGGCCGTGCAAGACTCCAAGCAGGGTGTACAGGACCTGCGCGAAGAAGCCGAGCGCAGCGCTCAGTAAGCTGCCCACCGCGACTTGAACTCGAATAAAGGATGAAGATTATGCGTAAACAATTGATGGTTCCTGCTTTGTTGGCTCTCAGCGTTGGCCTGGCAGCTTGCTCCACTCCGCCGAACCCTAACCTGGAACAGGCGCGGACCAATTTCTCGTCCCTGCAGACCAACCCCAAGTCGGTGCAACTGGCGGCCCTGGAAACCAAGGACGCGTCGGAGTGGCTGGACAAGGCTGACAAAGCCTTCCGCGACGACGCCGATGCGAAGAAAGTCGACCAACTGGCCTACCTGACCAACCAGCGCGTTGAAGTGGCCAAGCAGACCATCGCCCTACGCAGCGCCGAGGAAAACCTCAAAGGCGCAGCTGCCCAGCGCGCTCAGGCTCGCCTGGATGCCCGCGATGCTCAGATCAAGAAGCTTCAGGAAAGCCTGAACGCCAAGCAGACTGACCGCGGCACCCTGGTGACCTTCGGTGACGTACTGTTCGACCTGAACAAGGCCGAGCTGAAATCGTCCGCGTTCGTCAACGTGGCCAAGCTGGCTCAGTTCCTTCAGGAAAACCCTGATCGCAAGGTCATCGTCGAAGGCTACACCGACAGCACCGGTTCGGCTGCCTACAACCAGAGCCTGTCCGAGCGCCGCGCCACTTCGGTGATGGCTGCACTGGTACGCGCTGGCGTCGAGCCTTCGCGCGTCGTCGCTCAGGGCTATGGCAAGGAATACCCTGTTGCCGACAACACCAGCAACTCGGGCCGTGCCCAGAACCGCCGCGTGGAAGTGACCATTTCCAACGACAACCAGCCTGTTGCGCCGCGCTCCTCGATGCGTTGATGCTTCTGGATGGTGAAGAAATCCCGGCCTGTGCCGGGATTTTTTTTGCCCGTCGTGCCGTGACGATGATTATGTAGCGCTCATCGCTGCCCCTGTTCACAGCCAATGACGTCTTCACTCGATGAAGGAAGACGTGCATGTCCGCTAGCCCCTCGAAACACCTGACCCGTCAGTATGAAACCCTGGTATCGCCTCTTGACAGCGCGGACCAGCCCCCTTGGTTCGAACGGGCCAGCGCCGAGCAGCGGCGCCAATTGCAGGAACATCACGGACGCAGCTGGCAGGCCCGACAGCGTGCAACGCAAGCGTTCGGCACCCTGAAGAGCCTCTATCGGTTCATCCGCAGCAACCTGTCGAACACCGACTGGGCAAGCGTTACCCCCAACGATGTATGGGCCATTCAACACCGGCTTTCGCTGGACGAGCAATACGCTGCCTATTTGCGTTCGGCATCGACCACGCCGGTGCTGCGCGCTGTGATGCAGGATGCCTACCAGGCCATCCTGCAGGAAGAAACCGCGCTGGCCAGTATGCGCGAGCACATAGGCAAGCCAGGCCGCAGGATGCTGGACTGGTTGATCAAGGGCTTTGCAACCGGCTCGGCGGAATTTGCCCAGCAAGGCCTGTATGTGGATGAACAGGCAGTGCAGATCTGCTCGTTGCAGCTGTTCGATGAAGTGGCTGCGCCCGAGATCATTGTGCTGGGCGCAGATGACGACGCCGCACCCTGTGTGGCGTATATCCCAGGTCATCCGCTGCACCCGCTCAAACAGTACCCTTCGCGTGTGCACTTCTTCGCCAGCGTGCGCAGAGAACTGCTCGATGCCAGGTTTCAGCACTTCTTCAGCCGTTTCATCGCGCTGTCCGACCTGCCCCTGATGACGGCCGGATGGCTTGACCCAGACACCGTGAGCCAACTTCCGATGCAAGCCCCGGCGCTGACCCAGGGTCTGCGCATGCATCTTCGGCAAAGCCGTGAACAACGCCTGCTCGCCGACGCGGCGGTGCTGATTCCTACCAGTGCCGAGGCAGCTGCACGGTTGCAGCAGCAGTGCCCGTCATTCGCTCGACTCATTCAGCAGCACCTGATCCTCGGTGCAGGTGTCGGCATCGGTGCCGCAGAAGAACCGGAAGGTCGCCAGCCCTCGGATTGGATGATGTCGATGAGCAACGTACGCGTCGGTGCCGCGGACAGGCGCTGCTGGCTTCCAACGCTGGGCGAGTATCGCCTGACCGACGCCGAGGCGCCTGCAGGGCAGCCTGATGAACGAGGGCTTTACCGTCTGGCCACCGGCCAGGCGATCAAAATCAACCAGGGTTTCTACCGCGTCGAGAAGACTGCCACAGAACAGTGGCGTATTGCACATCCGAATACCCGTGACGCCTATCTGCCACTACTGCGCCACAACGGCAAGGGCGCGTGGTACCACCAGCACGAAAAGCCAGAGCACTGGAAGCGGCTCTCGCTGTTGCGCCGCCTCGGCCCATCGAGCGATGGCTTCGACGACCAGCGCCTGCTGGAGGTGGCGCGGATCAGCGGGGTCGGCAACGACCCGTTGCGCAGCGTCTACCTGGCAGGCAAACCGGTCCCCATGCTGTTGAATTACACCTTGAAGCGCGCACGCCTCATCGACGATGTCGCGCAGGTCATCGAGCGGATCAGCAAGGGCCTGCCGGTACCCGAAGGCTACGATGTGCCGCAGCTGCGGGCGTTCTACCACGCAACTGCCAGGCGTCAAACCCAGCCGGAGCAGGCCTTGAGCCGCAAGCGCCGTGGCGACCCGACGCCGCCACCCTGCCAGCAACCTTCTGCCTGCACAGGCGCGCCTGCGCCACCGCTGGAAGCAGACCTGGACTTGCTGCACTGGTCGATGTTGCTGCACAGGGCCATCCTGGCCCACCGCTTCGAGCTTGCCGAGATTCCAGCCGACAGCGCTACCCGTGAGTTGCGTCGTCGCTACCCCGGCATTCCCCTGCAACTGGCACAGCTGTTCATCGATGACAACCGCGAGGCGGTCGCCGCGTCATTGCAAACGCCCGACGCCGCTCTGCCTCTGGATGTGGCACAGCAGGCCCGTCAGCTCGAACAGGACGCTCGACTCATCCATGCCCTGGAAGGTTTTACCGTCCCCTCCACGCTGAACAACGACACCTTCATCCTAGCGGTGCGATTGCTTGAATATCTGGACGGCTGGCAACCCGGTACCGCCCTGCTGCTGCGCGACGGCGGCCGATCCGGTGCGCCTCTGGCAGAACTCGGGGCCACGGATGTCGACACCGTATCGGTCTACCGCGACGATGAAGAAGGCTGGTATACCATCGACGCAGACCGGGTGCTGTTACCCCAGGACCTGAGCGAATACGGCTTCTATCGTGCCCTGCTCCACGCGCTGCCCCCGCAACAACGCACCGCGATTGGCGTGGGAATCAATGAGCCTGAACGCTTGCACCAGCGCCTCAGCGAAATGGCACTGACCCGTCGCAGTCGGGCCCAGACCCTGCTCAATCTGCCCGTGCCGCGTACGTGGCTGAGCCCCACGCCGGGCACAGTGGCACGGCGCGACGCCTGGCCCCACGAGACAGAGATGTTCGATCGCGACCCGGCCACTGCAAGACTTGAACGCTTGTTCACCCCCACCTCATCGGCCTTCATGACCTCTACCGCCGAGGACTACCTTGGATACCTGCTGCAGCACAACGTACCGATCGGCCCGATGCTCACCAGACTCGAGCAGGAGCGCCCTCGCCTGTTCGCCAGCGCAAGGTCGTGGGCCGAGCAAGGCACTGCAGGGCGCATACGGCGAGAACGTGAAAGAGCGGTCGACGACCTGCTTCACGCATGGGAGGCGCGGATCGCCCTGCGCCCTGCAAGCCTGGATTTGACCGCGGGCGATTTGGGTGCGCTGCCGCCTCTGGACATTGACCTGCCGGCAGTCGAGTACCTGCGTCTGGTTGGCTTCGAGCAATTGGACAACCTTGATTCATTGCTGCGGCATATGCCCAATCTGCGTCGACTGGAACTCATCGATCTGACGATGACCGTCCTTCCCGAAGCGTTGAGCGGCCTGCACAATCTGCGCTTGCTGGACCTGTCACGCAGTAACGTGGCCCCTGAAGCCATCGCGGCGGTTGGCACGTTAGGGCATCTGCAGACCCTGATCCTCAATGACATGCGGTTACCAGGCTTCAGCTGGACACACCGGCAGATCCGTCGCCTCACCGCCAGCGGCTCCCTGCACACCTTGACGCTGCAAAACTCCAGGGCCGAGTTCGAAGCGGGAGTATTTGCCGTACTGGCCAGCCGTAGATCGTTGCACACGCTGAACCTCACCCAGAACCTGATCATCCTGAGCGCGGCAGACGCCCGCGACCTTGCAACCATGGTGCAGCTACGAGTACTGGACCTGTCGAACAACCCGTTGATACCCGGACAACTCTTCAATAGCCAAGAGCATGCACCAGGCACCGGCCAGGGTATTGCGACGGCGCCGATGACCTTGGACCTCAGCCGTCTGGTACTTCTCGAGGAGCTGGACCTGAGCGCCACCAACCTGGATCACTGGCCAGTGGGCCTGGAATCGCTGCCACGCTTGCACCACGCCGACCTCAGCCATCTGAACATTGCCAGCGTGCCGCCAGGTGCCGGAAGTACACCGGGGCTTTGTCTGTACAGCGCCTCGTTGCCGGAGCCTCTGCGCTCGCGCTTTGAAGCAGAAATGCGCACGGTGGACAATGTCTACCTCGAACCTGAACCCTCCGAATCAATGGATTCGGAGTGGTCGCCAGGCTCACCGATTTCACCCCTCTCGCCAGGGCAATCCGCCAGCGCACGCGACGAGCGCGTGGTCCGCGACGCGCCTCGCCTGCTCACCGGGCTGACGCCCGAAGCGTTGGAGCAGGCCAATCAACTGCTGATGGATCCGAGTCCGGCCGCAGTTGACTTCTTCGGGCTGCTGCTGCGCATGGATCGGTCCCTGCAGGCCAGGCAACCCGGCGCCAACATGCGCAGCCGCATCCAGGCGCTGATTCGCAGCGCGTTCAACCCGCCGATGCGTACGGCGTTGTACGAGCAGGCGCAGGAAGCAGTGAGTTGTGTCGATCGCGACGCCTTGGTCTTTTCGCAGATGGAGAGTCTGATGCGGGCTGACGAAGTACTGGCGAGGGCCAGTGACGAGTCTTCGGCGACGGAACTGATTGCAATGGCCACAGAGCAATGGCGCTTGCTGCGTTTGCGTGAATATCTGGTGTTCCACGCGCGCAACTGGAGTCATCAAGGCCACGAGGTCGACTACAGCGAACTCGAGCTGTACTTCCGGATTGCGCTGGCCACTCGCCTGGGGTTGAGCGACCAGCCGACGGTTCAGGTCTACACGAGCTACACAAACTGGGTCACCCCACAGATGCTGGAGGACGCCTGCGCCTATGCCTTGGTACGTCAGGATGACGCATGGATGAAGTACTTGAACCAGCAGCCGTACTGGCAGCGTTTTATGACGTCTGCGTACAGTGGCCACAGCCAGGCCATCGATCGCTGGCGCCAGCGGTTGGGTGAAGCACTGGATGCGGCGGCCAATGAAGGCCAGCAGCCGCCTGCTCTGTCAGAAAGCGAACGCCAGCGCTTGCATCAGGTGTTAGTCAGCAGCGGCCAACTGAGCCCGCTGATGCCCCTGCCCCTCGTGCTGGTGTTGTCCGACACGGAGCACAATGGTGTAAGCCCATACAGCCTGGCGTATGCGGCATTGGCAGAGCTGGTGGAGCAAGCGCGCCTGGAATTGACCCGCAAGATTGTCCAGGCTCCGCAACCCGGCCCGTCGTGGCGCCGCTGATGGCTCGCGTGGCTAAGGGAAGTTGGGGACCTCTCCCAACCTGCGGATGCCATTGAAGTGCTGCGGGTCGTCCAGGTACCGCAGCATGACCTGGCGCCAGGTCGGGTCGGCGAAGGTCTGCACATGGCCGCCGCGGGTCAGCTGCAACACGCGCGGCGGCGATGCGTGCTTGTACAGCTCGATACCGTTGTTCAGGGGTACGATGGGGTCGTCCATGCTTTGGAAGATCAATGCCGGCGTGCCTTTGAGCTTGGCGACGGAACGGTTCGCGCTGTCGCTGTCGGGCACCAGCCACGACAGCGGCACCTGCAGTGGCCAGGTCAGCCATGACGTGCTCAGTGCGTACTGGCCGACGGCGCGGTAACTGGCGGGTACGCCATCGAGCACCACGGCCTGGAGGCGCTGACGCTGGCTGGGGTGTTCGGCCAGGTAGTGCACGGCCATGGCGCCACCCAGGCTTTGCCCCAGCAGGACCAACGGCCTGGCTTGCACCTCGGGCTTGGCTGCCAGCCATGCGAACGCTGCATCGATGTCCTGGTAGATCGCCGGCAGGCTGGGCGAGCCCTCCGAAACGCCGTAGCCACGGTAGTCGAGCATCAGCACCTGGTAGCCTTGTTCGGGCAACCACCAGCTGCCCCCGAGGTGCCAGGCAAGGTTGCCACCATTGCCGTGCAGGTGCAGTACGGTGCCCTTGACCTCCACGCCGGGCTTGGCGGGCAGCCACCAACCGTGCAGGCGGGTGCCATCGGCGGCCGTCAGGCTGACGTCCTCGAAGGCCAGCCCGGCTTTTTCCGGCGTGAACGGCAAACCCTGCTCGGGGTAGAACAATAATGAGCTGCAGCCATTCAGTAGCGCAGCCAACAGCAATGTGAGCAGGCGTCGCGGCAGGCAGGTCATCATGTGCAACGTCCGGACGCGGCTCGCGCCGCTGCTACAGGGGGGCGGTGCGGCAATGTCAGCAGGCGTCGCGGCAGGCAGGCCGTCATGTGCAACGTCCGGACGCGGCTCGCGCCGCTGCTACAGGGGGCCGGTGCGGTCGCGTCGGCAGGTCAGAGGATGTTCGAGTAGTCAGCTTCAATTCGGTCCAGGCTCAAGTGATTGAGGAAGTTCGAGAAGCACATCCAGGCGGACAGTGCATTCATGTCGCGGAACTGTTCGGGCAGGTACTTGGGCGGCGTCACCAACCCTTCGTCGACCAGCTGGCGCAGCGTGCGCATGTCCTCCAGGGTGGTCTTGCCACAGAACAGCAGCGGCACCTGTTCCAGCTTGCCCTTGCGCACGGCCAGCTGAATGTAGTTGTAGACCATGATGAAGCCTTTCAGGTACGACAAGTCCTTGGTGAACGGCAGACCGGTCGGGGTCGAGCCGCGGAACACTCGGCTGGCGTTGCCATAGGCCTCGGGCATTTCGAAGCCTTCTTCGCGGAAGAATTCGAACACCTGCAGGAAGTCGGCGCCCTCCTCGACCATGTGGATCGCGCGCGTACGATTGGTCAGCTTGCGCAGACGGCTCGGGTAGGAAGCGAAGGCAATCACTTCCATCAGAATGGCCAGGCCTTCCTGGGTCACCGTGGACGATGGCGGCCCCTTGGATAGAAAAGTGCAGATCGGCTGGTTCTGGCCATTGAGGGTGGTGGCCACATGGACCAGGCCCTCGTGCACCTCGAGGGCGCGTACATCGCGCTCGTTGAACATGGCATCACTGCGGATCTTGATGTAGTCCGCGCCTGCGGCAGCATCGGCGACGATGCCATCGGATTCGAACACGCGGATGGTGCCCTCGGTTTCGCCGAACACCCGGTTGAGGCGCCCTTGCAGCATGTTCACTGCATCCTTGGCGGTCAGGGTCTTGGCTTCGTCCTTGAGATCGCCGCGCCCGGCAATGTTGTTCAGGTAATCGGAGAGCATCAGGCCGAGGTCGGCCAAGGTCGGATCGCCAGCATGAAACGCATCCGACGCGGCGCCGTACAGCTCCTGCGAGATCAGGCCGAAGTCCTCGGTGCCGCGTGCCTCGAGCATGCGCACCACCATGCGGTACTCCTTGCACATGCGCCGCATGATCTGCCCGACCGGGTTGAACTGGCCGAGCTGACGGGTGATGTCGCGCTCGATGTTCTGGAATTCCAGCTTGACCGCACTGGAGTCGAAGCCCAGGGCGCGATTCTGGTAATAGTCGCGGTCGACCGCAGGCATCTGCTTGCCGCCCGCCTGCAGAAAGCCGTGACGAATGGAGTCGTCCCATTTCACCGCATCGAGCACGCGGATCGGCGTCTGCGCGTGCACGATGCGGTCGGACAGGTCTCGAATCGTCTGCTGATACTCGTCCACCGTACTGCTCCTCGTTCTGGCTCGGCCCGCCGGCAGCGGACCTCTCACTGCATGGGGCTCAGCTCAGTACCCACTGCATGAAACGGGTAAGGATGCCGAGCATTTCTCGGTCGGCATCGGCAGGGGCACTGGCCAGCAGCCCCTGATATTCCATCCGCCCGATAATCGCCGTCAACACCTGTGCGTCCTGCGACGGTTCGCGCGAGCCAAGCACCTCGAGCATCTGCCGCCCGCCCTGCAGAAGAATGTCCTGATGCGCCAGCACCAGTTCGGCCAGGCGCGGGTTGAGCAACGCTTCCTGACGAAAGGCCTGCTCGGCGATCAAGTGGTCGCGACGGGTCTGCAACTGATGCGTGACGTAGTCGGCAGTCAGGCGGGCGATTTCGTCGGCCAGTGCGGCGCGGGCCTGGGGGCTGCCGTCGCCACTGGCGATCAGGGCGCGCAGCAACTCTTCGGTGTTGCTCCACAGCTTGGCCATGAACACGGCGCTGCGCTCGACGTACTGAGCGAAGGCATCGTTGAGCAGGTCATCGATGTCCTTGAAGTAGTAGGTGGTGGCCGACAGCGGCACCCCGGCTTCGGCGGCCACGGCGCGATGGCGCACACCCCGCACCCCATCGCGCACGACGATGCGCATGGCTGCGTCGAGGATTTCCTGGCGGCGCAGTTCGCTGCCCTGTCGGCTGGCCTTGCGGCCTTGATACTGGACGTTGCGGGCGAGCGTCGAGGCAACGCTGGCGGCTCCCTGTCTGGGTGTGGCTGGGATCACTGCTCGTATCCTTTGAGTGAGTGGGAGTGGGTGCGGGCCCCGACGCGGCTTGCGCCGCTGCTACACGATAGCGTAATCGCCTGTAACGACGGCGCAAGATCGCAATCCCTGTAGCAGCGGCGCGAGCCGCGTCGGCGGCCAACAACGACACCGCTGATCTGCGCTCATAAAAAAGCCGCCCCATGGGGCGGCTGATCAACGACCGTCAGGCTTGTGGTCGCATGTGCGGGAACAGGATCACATCGCGGATCGAAGGCGAATCGGTCAACAGCATGACCAGGCGGTCGATACCGATCCCCTCGCCGGCCGTTGGCGGCATGCCGTATTCCAGCGCACGAACGAAGTCGGCATCGTAGTGCATGGCTTCGTCGTCGCCGGCGTCCTTGTCCGCCACCTGGGCCATGAAGCGTGCTGCCTGGTCCTCGGCATCATTGAGCTCGGAATAGGCATTGGCGATTTCGCGGCCACCGATGAACAGCTCGAAGCGATCGGTGACGTTGGGGTTGTCGTCATTGCGGCGCGCCAGTGGCGACACCTCGAACGGGTACTGGGTAATGAAGTGAGGCTGTTCCAGCTTGTGCTCGACCAGCTCCTCGAAAATCATCACCTGCAGCTTGCCCAGCCCTTCGAAACCCAGCACCTTGGCACCGGCTTTCTTGGCGATGGCGCGCGCCTTGTCGATATCGTTGAGGTCGTCTGCCGCAAGCTCGGGGTTGTACTTGAGGATCGAGTCGAACACCGACAGGCGCACGAACGGCTCGCCGAAATGGAACACCTTGTCGCCGTAGGGCACGTCGGTGCTACCCAGCACCAGTTGCGCCAGCTCACGGAACAGCTCTTCGGTGAGGTCCATGTTGTCTTCGTAGTCGGCGTAGGCCTGGTAGAACTCGAGCATGGTGAACTCGGGGTTGTGCCGGGTCGAGACGCCTTCGTTACGGAAGTTGCGGTTGATCTCGAAAACCTTTTCGAAGCCACCGACCACCAGGCGCTTGAGGTACAGCTCCGGGGCGATGCGCAGGAACATTTCCATGTCCAGGGCATTGTGGTGGGTTTCGAACGGCTTGGCCGCAGCGCCGCCGGGAATGGTCTGCAGCATCGGCGTTTCGACTTCGAGGAAGTCGCGCTTGGCCAGGAAGCTGCGAATGTGGGCGATGACCTGAGAGCGCACACGGAAGGTGTCGCGCACCTCCTCGTTGACGATCAGGTCGACGTAGCGCTGACGGTAGCGCTGCTCGGTATCGACCAGGCCGTGATGCTTGTCGGGCAGCGGGCGCAGCGACTTGGTCAGCAAGCGCACACTGGTCATCTCGACGTAGAGGTCGCCCTTGCCGGAACGGGCCAGGGTGCCTTCGGCGGCAATGATGTCGCCCATGTCCCAGGTTTTCACCTGAGCCAGGGTTTCTTCGGGCAGGGTCTTGCGATTGACGTAGACCTGGATGCGCCCGGTCATGTCCTGGATCACCATGAACGAGCCACGGTTGAGCATGATGCGACCGGCGACCTTGACCGGAATCGCCGCTGCCGCGAGCTCTTCCTTGGTCTTGTCGACGTACTGCTTCTGCAAGTCGCCTGCATGGCTGTCGCGACGAAAATCGTTGGGGAAAGCCTGGCCTTGGGCGCGCACGGCAGCAAGCTTTTCCTTGCGCAGGGCGATCAGGCTGTTCTCTTCCTGTTGCAGGTCTTGCGGGTCGGGTTGTTGGTCGCTCATGTTCTGATTTTCCATCACGGGTTCGTTGCTCCCGACTGAAGCGCCGGGATCGCGGGCAGGCCAGCCATGGCAGGCCGACGCAGTGGCTGCGCCAGCCTGCCAGGCGGTGTTACAGCCCTTGTTTCAAGCTGGCTTCGAGGTACTCGTCGATGTCGCCGTCGAGCACCTTGTCGCAGTCGCTGCGTTCGATGTTGGTACGCAGATCCTTGATCCGCGAAGCGTCGAGCACATAGGAGCGAATCTGGTGACCCCAGCCAATGTCCGACTTGCTGTCTTCCATCGCCTGGGAGGCCGCGTTGCGCTTCTGCACTTCCTGCTCGTACAGGCGCGCACGCAACATCTTCATCGCCGTGTCCTTGTTGGCATGCTGCGAGCGTTCGTTCTGGCAGCTGACGACGGTATTGGTCGGCACGTGGGTGATACGCACCGCCGAGTCGGTGGTGTTGACGTGCTGGCCGCCGGCACCGGAAGAACGGTAGGTGTCGATGCGCAAGTCGGCCGGATTGATGTCGATCTCGATGTTGTCATCGATTTCCGGCGAGACGAACACCGCCGAGAACGAAGTGTGGCGACGGTTGCCGGAGTCGAACGGGCTCTTGCGCACCAGGCGGTGGACACCGATTTCGGTGCGCAGCCAACCGAAGGCGTACTCGCCCTTGATGTGCAGGGTGGCGCCCTTGATACCGGCGACTTCACCGGCCGACAGCTCCATGATGGTGGTGTCGAAGCCACGCTTGTCGGCCCAGCGCAGGTACATGCGCAGCAGGATGTTGGCCCAGTCCTGCGCTTCGGTGCCGCCGGAGCCAGCCTGGATGTCCAGGTAGGCGTTGTTGGCGTCCATCTCGCCGCTGAACATGCGACGGAATTCCAGCTTCTCGAGCTGGGCACGCAGGCGCTCGACCTCGGCAGACACGTCGTCGACGGCGCTTTGGTCTTCTTCCTCGGCAGCCATTTGCAGCAGGTCCTTCGCGTCGCTCAGGCCGGCGTTCATTTCGTCGAGGGTATCGACGATCTGCGCCAGCAGCGAACGCTCGCGGCCCAGTTCCTGGGCGTAGGCAGGGTTGTTCCAGACAGCGGGATCTTCAAGCTCGCGATTGACTTCGGTCAGACGCTCATGCTTTTGATCGTAGTCAAAGATACCCCCGAATGGTTTCGGAGCGCTCGGACAGGTCCTTGATGCTGTTAAGGATCGGGTTGATTTCCATGGCGGGCAGCTCTCGTGCGTAACGTGTCAAAAGCCGGAGAGTATACCGCAGCCGGCCAATGACAGCAGCCTACCGAGCAGGGGATGCGCGTTTTTTTTGGGAGATAAGGCGGTCTCTTCGCGGGCAGAGAGCTCGCCGCCCGTCCCGCTTCCACAGCCAGGCGAGAACCTTGTGGGAGCGGGCTCTGCCCGCGAAGAAGCCGCCTGCAATCTACGCCCTAGCCCTGATCCCCGACCACCACCTGATTGCGCCCGGCATGCTTGGCCGTATACAGGCCCTTGTCGGCGGCCAGGATCAGCTCGCGGCAATGACTGCCCTGCTGCGGGGTCATGGTCGACAGCCCTATGCTCACCGTCAGGCAGGCATCGGCCTGGGGTGCGATGTGCGGGATGTTCAGTGCGGCAATGGTCTGGCGCAGTTTTTCGGCGACCAGCCGCGCACCGCCTGGCGAAGTACCGGGCAGCACCAGGGCGAACTCTTCGCCGCCATAGCGCGCCGGCAGGTCGCTGGAACGGTTGCTGGAATGGCGAATGGCATCGGCGACGCGGCGCAGGGCTTCGTCGCCAGCCAGGTGGCCGAAGTTGTCGTTGTAGGACTTGAAGTAGTCGACGTCGATCATCAACAGCGACAGCTGGGTCTTGTCACGCATTGCGCGACGCCATTCCAGTTCCAGGTACTCGTCGAAATGACGGCGATTGGAAAGCGCCGTCAAGCCATCGGAGTTCATCAGCCGCTGCAGCACCAGGTTGGTGTCGAGCAGCTGCTGCTGACTGACGCGCAGCGCGCGGTAGGCTTCGTCGCGCTGCAGCAGGGTCAGGTACGACTTGGAGTGGTAGCGTATGCGCGCCACCAGCTCGATGGTGTCGGGCAGCTTGACCAGGTAATCGTTGGCGCCAGCGGCGAAGGCAGCGCTCTTGATCAGCGGGTCTTCCTTGGTCGACAGCACGATGATCGGGATGTCCTGGGTGGCCGGATGGTTGCGATAGTCACGCACCAGCGACAGGCCATCGAGTCCCGGCATGATCAAGTCCTGGAGAATCACCGTCGGCTTGATTCGCATGGCCTGATTGATGGCCTGCTGCGGATCGGCGCAAAAGTGGAAGTCGATGTTGGCCTCGTCGCTGAGACTGCGACGGATGGCTTCACCAATCATGGCCTGGTCGTCCACCAGAAGTACCATCGACTTGTTGTTGTCGTTGGACCTGAAGGCTTCGATCTGTAGATCAATCATGCGTTGTCACCTGGATACTGCCTACGCCGTGGCTCGAGTTCATCGTGAAAATACGTCCATCAGTCGGGGTGCGATCCGCTCCAGCGGACGAATTTCAACAGCTGCGTCAATGGCCGCCGCCGCTTTCGGCATTCCGTAGACCGCGCTGCTCTGCTGGTCCTGCGCGATGGTCAGGAAGCCGCGCTGACGCATCGACTTCAAGCCCTGTGCGCCGTCGCGGCCCATGCCGGTGAGCAGTACGCCCACCGCATCGCCATTCCAGAATTGCGCCACGCTTCGGAAAAAAACATCTATGGAGGGCCGGTAGATCTCGTCCACCGGTTCTGCCGTGTAGGTTAAGGTACCATTTTTCAGCAGACGAATATGATGATTGGTGCCTGCCAGTAGCACAGTGCCAGCCAACGGCATTTCACCGTCGCGGGCCAGACGCACCGGCAAGCCGGCTGCGCTGCTCAGCCACTCGGCCATTCCGGCGGCGAACACCTGGTCCACGTGCTGGACCAGAACGATGGCCGCCGGGTAATCGCGCGGCAATCCCTTGAGCAGGATTTCCAGCGCGGCGGGGCCGCCGGCCGACGAGCCGATGGCCACCAGTTTCTGCCGCATCCCGCTCGCGCGCGGCAGCGGCAACTCGCTGCGCACCGCCGGGCTGCGCTGTCCCACCAGCCAACCGATGTTGAAGATCTTGCGTAACAGTGGCGCCGCAGCCTCGCGAGCGTCGCCGACACCCAGCGTCGGCGTATCGACCACATCCAGGGCACCGTGGCCCATGGCTTCGAAGACACGATGAACGTTCTGCTGGCGGTCGACCGTGACGATGACGATGGCGCAGGGCGTATTGGCCATGATCTGTCGAGTGGCTTCCACGCCGTCCATCACGGGCATGATCAGATCCATCAGGATCAGGTCCGGGGTTACGGCCTGACAGCGCTCGACTGCCTCGCGACCGTTGGCGGCCACCCACACCACGTCATGGGACGGTTCCAGCGCGATCGCCCGGCGCAGCGCCTCCACGGCCATGGGCATGTCATTGACGATAGCGATCCTCATCCCCGCGCCCCTCCGATCAATTCAACCACCGCATCGAGCAAGGCGTCGTCGTGGAAACTGGCCTTGGCCAGGTAATAATCAGCCCCGGCGTCGAGGCCGCGGCGGCGGTCCTCTTCCCGGTCCTTGTAGGACACCACCATGACCGGCAACGACTGCAGGCGGCTGTCGCGGCGCAGCAGGGTCACCAGTTCGATACCGTCCATGCGCGGCATGTCGATGTCGGTGATCAGCAGGTCGAAATCCTCGCTGCGCAGTGCGTTCCAGCCATCCATGCCATCGACGGCCACCGCCACGTCATAGCCACGATGGCTGAGCAGCTTGCGCTGCAGCTCGCGGACGGTGAGCGAGTCATCCACTACCAGCACCCGTTTGCGGGCTGATTCGATCTGCTGGCTGCGCTTGTCGATACGCTCCAGACGGCCGGTATTGAGCAGCTTTTCCACCGAGCGGAACATGTCTTCGACGTCGATGATCAGCACCACCGAACCGTTGTCGAGCAAGGCACCGGCGGAAATATCCTGGACCTTGCCCAGGCGGGCGTCCAGCGGCAACACTACCAAGGTGCGCTCACCGATGAAACGTTCCACGGCCACGCCGTAGATCGCCTCGCGGTCGCGGATCACCACCACCTTGAGACTCGCTTCACCGGCCTGACTGGCCGGCCTCTGCAGCAGCTGGCTGGCCGCAACCAGCCCTACATGGCGGTTCTGGTACCAGAAGTGCTGGCGGCCCTCGAGCTGGATGATGTCTTCGGCCGGCAGGTCCATGGTGTGTTCGATGTGGGCCAGCGGAAACGCATAGGCCTCGCCCCCCACTTCCACAGCCAGGCTGCGCACCACCGACAAGGTCAGCGGCACCTCGATATGGAAGCGACTGCCCTGCCCTGGCACTTGAATCAGTTCGACCGAGCCGCGCAGCTGGCGAATCAGGTGCAATACCGCATCCAGGCCAACGCCGCGGCCCGAGACCTCGGTCACCGTGTCGCGCATGCTGAAGCCGGGCAGGAACAGAAAGCTCAGCAGCTCTTCTTCACTGAGCTGCTCCACCGTATCGGCGGCCGACAAACCGCGCTGGACGATGCTGCGCCGCAGCGCAGCGAGGTCGACGCCCGCCCCGTCGTCACTCAGCTCCACCACCAGCAAGCCCGCCTGGTGCGAAGCACGCAGCACGACCCGCCCTTCGGCGGGCTTGCCAGCCCGCAATCGCTGCTCGGCGGTCTCGATGCCGTGGTCGACGGCGTTGCGCAGCAGGTGGGTCAAGGGCGCTTCGAGCTTCTCCAGTACGTCGCGATCGACCTGGGTCTTCTCGCCTTCGATATCCAGGCGCACCTGCTTGCCCAATGACCGGCCGAGGTCGCGGACCATGCGTTCCTGTCCACCGAGCATGTCGGCGAATGGGCGCATGCGGCAAGCCAGCGCCGTGTCGTACAGCAACTGCGCGCGCTGGCTGGCCTGCCAGCCGAAATCGTCCAGTTCGGCAGTTTGCTGCAGCAGCATCTGCTGGGTCTGATCCAGCAGCGACTGAGCCTGCGCCAGGGCGTCGCGCACCTCGGCACTCTGGCCTTCGAGCTGCAATTGCTCGGCAAGCCCGCCAAGTGCGCGGATGCTTTGCGCCTGCATGCGCTTGAGGCGCTGCATGGTCAGCAGATAGGGCTTGAGCCGCTGGGTTTCCACCAGCGACTTGCTCGACAGGTCCAGCAGGCTGTTCAGGCGTTCCGCCGTGACCCGCAGCACGCGCTCGCCGGTATCACTGACCCGGCGCGCCCGGCTGGCAGGAAGTTCGGCCGCCGGATCGTCCTGGCCCGGCATCGCTTGCGACGGATCGATGTCCCGAGGCGGCTCGGGCGTGACCTCCATGGGCGGCGCGGCCGGGACAGGCGCCCTGACCTGCACCTGCGCCGCAGCGGCCGCCAACGGGTCCATCACCGCGGCCATTTGCGTCTCGTAGGCCTCGATATCAAGGGTACCCGGTGCGCCAGGCCCGGGCGTGCCGATGCGCATCAGCAGGTCGGTGCCCAACAGCAACGCATCGATGTGTTCGGGCATCAGATAGACGCGCCGCTCCTGCGCCGCGACCAGGCAATCTTCCATCACGTGCGCCACACGCACCCCGGCATCCAGGCCGACGATGCGGGCGGCTCCCTTGAGCGAGTGGGCCGCGCGCATGCAGGCTTCCAGTTGATCGGCCTGGGTCGGATTGCGCTCCAGAGCCAGCAGCCCGGCGTTGAGCACCTGGGTCTGGGCCTCGGCTTCCAGGCTGAACAGCTCCAGCAACGAGGCGTCGCGCATCTGTTCCGGGGTCATGTCAGGCTCCGGTTCATGGCGATCAGCAGCGCCTTGTCATCGAGCAGGCGCACACTGCGCTGGCGAAACGGCAAAACGCCTTGAGTGAAACGGGCCCCCGCCTGGGTGGTGGCGGTAGACGCCTGTTCGAGCTCGACCAGGTCGATCCGATGAATGCCATCCACTTCTTCCACCGGTACCACCACCGAGCCGCCGTCTATGGCGATGATCAGCATGCGCGGCATGACCCGCGCCGAAGCGGCCGGCGCGACGTGCTCGGTATCGATGCCGAGCAGTTCCTCCAACGCCAGGCATGGCACCAGCGCGCCGCGCACGTTGGCGACCCCGCGCAAGGCACGCGAACGCTGGTGCGGCAGTGAATGCACTGCCTGCACCGGGGCCACTTCGACCAGGCAGCGGGTGGCCAGCGCCAGCCATTCATCGCCCAGGCGAAACAGCACCAGCGACCTGCTTTCGACCCGCCCCAGCGATTCGCTGTAGTGCATCGGCGCGTGCTGGCGGTCCAGTGCGTAGCGGTCCAGCAGGCGCACGGCCGCCGAGGCATACACCGCGCAATTGCGGCAGTGGATATGCTCGGCCAGCAACGGGCAGGATTTGTCGCCATGAATGCCAATACGGTTCCAGCAGTCGTCGATCTGCTGGGCGTCGCTGTCGATCAGGTCCAGGGCGGTCATCGCTTATGCTCCTGGACGTGCGGCCGGTCGTTGCGTGCCGCGCGCTCCTGCAGTCGCCGTGCCCCGGCAATGTCGCCCTGGGCGGTGAGCAGCATGGCCAGGTGGGCCAGGGCCTCGGCGTGCTGCGGATCGAGGTACAGCGCCTTGCGGTAATAACCTTGCGCCTGCAGGACCTGCCCGCCGACATCGCTGAGCAGGCCCAACCAGTAGAACACCTGGGGGTCGGGACCGTGGCTGCGCAGAAACGCGTCGCACGCGGCCTGCGCCTCGGCACTCTTGCCTTCGTTGGCCAACCGGGCGATTTGCGCGAGCAGACCGGCGCCATCGCTCGCCACTGCCTCGGCGGCATTCGCCACCGGCAGCGCACGGGTGCGCGTTCGCAAGGGCAACCTGCCCGGCTCGGGCAACAGCTTGATCGGCATCTGCAGGCGCGCCGTTGCCGGGGGCAGTGGCGTGGGCGCTGGTGCGACGTGGCGATCGCGGACGAACGCGAAGGACTGGGCAATACCGATCGGGCGCATGCCCAACCGTGCCAGCAGGCTGCCTTCGGCTGGGCCGATGAACAGCGCACCGTTTTCGCAGGTGAGCTTCTTCAGCACTTCGAACACCTGCTGCTGGGTCGGCAGGTCGAAATAGATGAGCAGGTTGCGGCAGAACACGAAGTCATAGGGGAGTTCGCCGCCCAGCAGCAACGGATCGAGAATATTGCCGACCTGCAAGCGCACCTGTGCTCGAACCTGGGCATCGAGCAGATACCCCTCGTCCGCAGGCGCGAAATGACGGTCGCGAAACGTCAGCGGCGCGCCGCGAAACGAATTGCGGCCATAGATTCCTCGCGTGGCCCGGGCCACCGACAGGGGGCTGATATCCACACCGTCCACACTGAACTGCTGCGGCGCCAGCCCCGCGTCAAGCAACGCCATGGCGATCGAGTACGGCTCCTCGCCAGTGGAACACGGCAGGCTGAGAATGCGCAGCGCTACGCCAGGCCGTTCGGCGAGCCGCGCCTTGGCAACCTTGCACAGCGCGGCAAAGGACTCGGGGTAACGCATGAACCAGGTTTCCGGGACGATGACCGCCTCGATCAACGCCTGCTGCTCCGCCGCCGAGCCCTGCAGCAGCTTCCAGTAGGCATCCAGGTCGCGGACATGCGCGGCCTGGCTGCGCTGTGCGACCGCGCGCTCGATCAGTGCCGGGCCTACCGAGGCCACGTCCAGGCCGATGCGCTCACGCAGAAAACGCACGAAGCGCTGCTCTTCACCCATCACGATGCTTCACCCATCACCCTGTTTCACCCAATACGGAGGCCGCCAACTGCGGTGCGAAGAGCAAGTCGCGCACCGACGGTTCGAGCAGATCCTGCACCCGCAACCACTGCAACAGCCCCTGGCTGTCTTCAAGCACCGGCCCCAGATAGGGCGTGGCACGGTTATGCACCCCCATGGGTCTGAAAGCACCGGGATCGCAGCGAAGGGTTTCGCTGGCGTGTTCGACGATCAGCCCCAGACGAGCCTCGGGCCCGGCCTGCTCGTGCGGATAGTGCACCAGCACCAGACGCGTGCTGGTACGTCGCACGGCAGCCACGCCAAAGCTCAGCGCGCTGACGTCCAGCACCGGCACCACCCGCCCGCGATGGGCGAACACACCGGCCACCCAGGCCGGGGCATGCGCGACTGGCTTGAGCGGCAGCAGCGGCAGCACCTCAGCGACTTCAAGCGCATCCAGCGCGAAGCGTTCCTGCGCAATGCGAAACAACAGGAACAGCTTGCTGCGCGAAGTGACCGGCAATGCGCTCATCAGACTTTGAAGCGCGAGACGCCGCCGCGCAATCCGGTGGCGACCTGGCTGAGCTCGTCGATGGCAAAGCTGGCCTGACGCAAGGATTCGACCGTCTGGCTGCTGGCATCACCCAACTGCGACAAGGCGTGGTTGATCTGTTCGGCACCGGTTGCCTGGGCCTGCATGCCTTCGTTGACCATGAGCACGCGCGGCGCCAAGGCCTGGACCTGACCGATGATCTGCGACAGCTGATCACCGACCTGTTGTACCTCGAACATGCCGCGGCGCACTTCTTCGGAGAACTTGTCCATGCCCATGACGCCGGCCGACACTGCCGACTGGATCTCTCGCACCATCTGCTCGATGTCGTAAGTGGCCACGGCGGTCTGGTCGGCAAGGCGGCGTACTTCGGTGGCGACCACGGCAAAACCGCGACCGTATTCACCGGCTTTTTCGGCTTCGATGGCGGCGTTGAGCGACAGCAGGTTGGTCTGGTCGGCGACCTTGACGATGGTCACCACCACCTGGTTGATATTGCCGGCCTTCTCGTTGAGGATCGCCAGCTTGGCGTTGACCAACTCGGCGGCACCCATCACCTGATGCATGGTTTCTTCCATGCGCGCCAGACCCTGCTGGCCGGAGCCGGCCAGAGAAGAAGCCTGATCGGCCGCCGAGGTGACTTCACCCATGGTTCGCACCAGATCACGGGACGTGGCGGCAATCTCCCGGGAAGTTGCGCCGATCTCGGTGGTGGTCGCGGCCGTCTCGGTCGCCGTTGCCTGTTGCTGCTTGGAGGTGGCGGCGATTTCGGTCACCGAGGTGGTGACCTGCACCGAGGAACGTTGCGCCTGGGCGACCAGCGCGGTGAGTTCGGTCATCATGTCGTTGAAGCCCAGTTCGACCTCGTTGAACTCGTCCTTGCGCGCCAGGCTCAGGCGGGTGCTCAGGTCACCGGTGCGCATGACCTCGAGAATCCGCACGATCTTCTGCATGGGCGCCATGATGGTGCGCAGCAGCCAGAGCCCGCAGATACCGGCAACGATGATTGCCACCAACAGGGAAATCACCAGGCTGACCTTGGCCGCTGCGACCGAAGCGTCAATCGCGCTGGTGGCCTTCTCGGCCCCCTCGCGATTGCGATCGATCAAGGTATTGAGCTGCTTGCGACCTGCCACCCAGGCGGGCGTGAGGTCGTCGATGGCCATCTGCTGGGCCTCACTGAACTTGCGCAGTCGATAGGCCTCCAGCACATCGGCCAGGGTCTTTTCATAGGTCACGCGCATCCGCGCGAATTCTTCGAAGGCCGCCTGGTCGTCGCTGTCCTGGACGGTGCTGCGGTAGTTGGCCATCTGCTGGGTCAGGCGCTCGGCGAAGCTCTTGTACTGGTCCACGTCAGCCGTGAGCAGCTCGCGTTGATAGCTCAGGCCCACCAGTTGCTGGGTGTACACATAGCTGTCGACCCAGGCGCTGCGGATCATGGAACTGAAGACCACGCCCGGCACGCTGTCGGTGCGCACCTTGGTTTCGTTCGTCTCGATGGTCTGCAGACGTGAGTAGGAGACCACGACCATCAACAGCATGATTGCAATGACAACGGCGAAACTCGCCAGAATGCGGTGGCGCAAGGACCAGTTCTTCACAGTCAACCCTCGAAAATTCCTGCAGCTACAAACGAAAAATCGCCTGAGTATAGCCCTACCTCAGACGATTTCGCGCTGGTACCTGACTTTCCTTCATCCGCGAGGGTATTGCCAGTTACGGGCAGATCAATGCGCCACTATTGCCGACCAACGTGAGTTTCGGCAGATGAGTGGCGGCTTCAGCCTTCGGACTTGGCGTCCGGCTTCAGACGGCTTCCACTTCGGCCTGACGCACCTGCTTCTCCAGCTCGAGCTTGAGCGCGGGGTCGAGGGCCAACTGCTTGGCCAACTCGTCCAGATAGGCACGCTCCATGAAGTGCTCCTGATCCACCATCATGACGCTGGCAATGTACATTTCCGCAGCGATCTCCGGAGTCTTGGCTGCCCGCGCCACGTCCGCCGGATCCAGTGGCTTGTTCAGCTCGGCGTGCAGCCACTGCTGCAGTTCGTTGTCCGAATCCAGGCGGGTGAATTCGCCTTCGATCAGCTCGCGCTCGCGATCATCCACGTGGCCATCGGACTTGGCTGCTGCCACCAGTGCCTTGAGGATGGCCTGGCTGTGTTCCTCTACCTGCTGGGGCGGCACTCGGTCGACCGTCTGCGGTTCGCCTCGAGGGGCGCTCTGCTGCTGGGCCTGCCAATTGCCGTAGGCCTTGTAGGCAATCACACCCAATGCCGCCAATCCGCCGTAGGCCAATGCCTTGCCACCGTACTTGCGCGCGCTCTTGTTGCCGAGCAGCAAGCCCATGGCACCGCCGGTCAACGCGCCCTTGCCGCCGGACAGCAGGCCACCCAACGCGCCGCCTGCGCCGCCCTTGCCCGAAAGCAGACCGCCCAGCGCGCCTGCAACGCCACCGGCACCACCGGCACCGCCCAGGGGAGAGGAACTGCCGCCCTTGTTCTTGAGCAGTTCCTGGCCGGATTTGAACAATTGGTCGAGCAAGCCACGCGTGTTCATTTTTTGGTCTCGTCAATGGGAGAAACGTTTGACGAGAGTAAGGGCATTCCGTTGCTCGGCTCGAACGGTGATTTGCTTCGGGATGTTGCGCAAACCTTCGGCCACCGGAGCAAATCTCAGTGTCGACGCGCCGAGGCCCGGAAAACTTTTTTACAGGAGTTTGCGAACACATCGGGGATTACGGTATCTGTGTACAGTTCGCTGCGTTTGGACAAGGCAGGCCCAAACCTTCCAATTTGAGCCTCGCAGGTCGCTTGGAGCGACCGAGGTTGATTCAGAACAGGTTATCTATGCACCGCAGGCACCTTCTGAAAGCGTCGATGGCCCTCGCGGCCTATACCGGACTGTCCGGCACCGGATTGTTCGCTGCCCAGGCCCTTGCCGCCACCGCCGATGGCGAAGCCGAACCGTTCACTTTCGACATGCTCAAGGCCCAGGCCAAGAGCCTCGCCGCGCAGGCTTATGTCAGCAACAAGCAGACCTTGCCGCCGACCTTGGCAAACATGACGCCGCAGCAATTCAATGCGATCGGCTACGACGCCAATCACTCGTTGTGGAATGACCTCAAGGGCCAACTGGACGTGCAGTTCTTCCATGTCGGCATGGGCTTCCGTACGCCGGTGCGCATGTACAGCGTCGATGCCGGCCGCAAACAGGCGCGTGAAGTGCATTTCCACCCGCCGCTGTTCGACTACAAGAACACCACGGTCGACACCTCGCAGCTCAAGGGGGACCTGGGCTTCGCCGGCTTCAAGCTGTTCAAGGCACCCAAGCTCGACCGCCACGACGTGGTGTCCTTCCTCGGCGCCAGCTACTTCCGCGCCGTCGATGCCACCGGCCAATACGGTCTGTCCGCGCGCGGCCTGGCCATCGACACCTATGCCAAGAAACAGGAAGAATTCCCCGACTTCACCAAGTTCTGGTTCGAGACGCCCGGCAAGGACAGCACCCGCTTCGTGGTCTACGCCCTGCTCGACTCGCCCAGCGCCACGGGTGCCTACCGTTTCGACATCGACTGCCAGGCCGAGCGCGTGGTGATGGACATCGACGCGCACATCCATGCGCGCCAGGACATCGAGCAACTGGGCGTGGCGCCGATGACCAGCATGTTCAGCTGCGGCAACCACGAGCGGCGCATGTGCGACACCATCCATCCGCAGATCCACGACTCCGATCGGCTGGCCATGTGGCGCGGCAACGGCGAATGGATCTGCCGGCCGTTGAACAATCCGGACCGGGTGCGCTTCAACGCCTTCGCCGATGTCGATCCGAAAGGCTTCGGTCTGATCCAGACCGACCACGACTTCAGCAACTACCAGGACACGGTCGATTGGTACCACAAGCGGCCCAGCCTGTGGGTCGAGCCCACCACCGCCTGGGGCGAAGGCTCCATTGACCTGGTGGAACTGCCGACCACCGGTGAAACCATGGACAACATCGTTGCGTTCTGGACACCCAAGTCACCGGTCAAGGCCGGCGATGCCCTGAACTTCGGCTACAAGCTGTACTGGAGCGCGCTGGCGCCGATCGGTACACCACTGGCCCGGGTCGCGGCGACGCGCTCGGGGATGGGCGGTTTCACCGAAGGCTGGGCACCGGGCGAGCACTATCCGAATGTCTGGGCGCGGCGTTTCGCCGTGGATTTCGCCGGTGGCGGGCTCGAGTCGCTGAAAACGCCGATCGAGCCCATCATCACGGCCTCAGGGGGCAAGGTGCAGGATATTCAGGTCCTGGAATTGCCCGATATCAAGGGCTTCCGCGTGCTGTTCGACTGGTACCCGACCAGCGACAGCGTCGATCCGGTGGACATGCGTCTGTTCATCAAGACCCAGGGCCGCACCCTCAGCGAAACCTGGCTCTACCAGTACCTGCCGCCCGCGCCGGAGAAACGCAAGTACGTATGATGCGCTAACTCGCCCCAGCATCCTCGCCCGCCCCGGAGTGGGCGAGGATGACATCACTCGAACGCCAAGGCGTCACTCAGTCGCGCAGGTCCGATTCCACAATCGGCTGATCGCGGTGAGTGGCGCGCTGGTACTGGGCTGGCCATGTAGCCAGACGCCCGCCGAGGTCTTCGTCGGCGTGCAGCGGCCAGTACGGATCACGCAACAGCTCACGCGCCAGCAGGATGACGTCGGCCTGGCCAGTGCGCAGGATATGTTCGGCCTGCGCCGGGTCGGTGATCATGCCCACGGTGCCCGTGGCGAGATCCGCTTCTTTACGCACCCGCTCGGCAAAGCGCGTCTGATAACCAGGCCCGGTTGGAATCTCGGCATTGGCCGAAGTACCGCCCGACGATACGTCGATCAGATCCACGCCCAGCGCTTTGAGGCGCTTGGCCAGCTCGACGGTCTCGTCCGGGTTCCAGCCGTCTTCGACCCAATCGGTCGCCGATACGCGCACGAAAACGGGCAATTCTTCAGGCCAGATGTCGCGAATCGCCTGGGTGACTTCCAGGGTTAGACGGATGCGATTTTCAAAGCTGCCGCCGTAATTGTCCTGGCGCTGGTTACTGATCGGCGACAGGAACTGGTGCAGCAGATAGCCGTGCGCCGCATGCACCTCGACCACTTTGAAATTGGCGGTCAGCGCGCGATGGGTCGCGTCGACGAACGCCTGGATAATGTCCTTGATGGCCGCTTCATCCAGTGCGGTCGGCGCGGTGTGCTGCGGGTCGAAAGCGATACGCGACGGCCCCACTGGCACCCACCCGCCTTCATTCACAGGCACGCTGCCATGCTTGCCCAACCAAGGCCGCCAAGTGCTGGCCTTGCGCCCGGCGTGGGCCAGCTGGATGGCCGGCACCGCACCTTGCGAGGTGATGAAGCGGGTGATGCGTTGCAGCGGTTCGATCTGCTCGTCGTTCCACAGGCCCAGGTCTTCAGGCGTGATGCGCCCCTCTGCCGTCACCGCGGTGGCCTCGGTGAAGACCAGACCGGCGCCGCCACTGGCGCGACTGCCCAGGTGCACCAGATGCCAGTCGTTGGCAAGGCCGTCGACACTGGAGTACTGGCACATCGGCGATACGGCGATGCGGTTGCGCAGGGTCAACTGGCGCAGGGTATAGGGTTCGAGCAGCATGCTCATCGGGCACCTCGGTTGGCAGTTTCAGATGGGACGAGAAGCGTCCGCGCGAACACGGGTGCGGACGTACCTGTCTCGTTCTCGAAGACTAGTCGACAACCGGGCCGCGAGCGTGGTTCCGCGGCCGGGCAGGGTTGCGCGGTTCAGCGCGGCTCGATGTGGGTAATCAGCAACTGCACCGTCTCACGTCCGCGAAACTCGTTGAGATCCAGCTTGTAGGCCAACTGCACCCAGCGTACCGAAGGATCGGGCCACACTTCGCGGTCGATGCCGAAAGCGATGCCGTCCAGGCTGACGCTGCCACACTCGGTCTTGAGCGTGACCTTCAGGTGTCGCTCGCCAACTACACGCTGTTCCACCAACTGGAACACCCCATGGAACATCGGCTCCGGGAAATGCTGCCCCCACGGGCCAGCGTTGCGCAGGGCGCGTGCCAGCTCCAGATGGAATTCCTCGACGCCCAGGGTACCGTCCGACAGCAGACGTCCGGTCAGGTCTTCCTCGCACAACTGGGTGCGCACCTGCGCATCGAATGCCTCGCAGAAGGCCGGAAAGTTCTCCTGCGGCAAGGTCAGTCCGGCGGCCATCGCGTGCCCACCGAACTTGCTGATCAACTGCGGATGCCTGGCCGCCACCGCATCCAGCGCGTCGCGGATATGGAAGCCCTGGACCGAGCGTGCCGAGCCTTTGAGCAGCCCGTCACCGGCGTCGGCGAAGGCAATCGTGGGGCGGTGGTAGCGCTCCTTGAGGCGCGACGCGAGGATGCCGATCACACCCTGATGCCATTGCGCATCGAACAGGCACAAGCCAAACGGCATCGACTCAAGCGCCAGGTCCTTGAGCTGAGCCAGGGCTTCGCGCTGCATGCCCTGCTCGATCGACTTGCGGTCCTGATTCAAGCCATCGAGCTGCGCCGCGATGGTCTGGGCGCTGGGCAAGTCGGTACTCAGCAGGCACTCGATGCCCAGGCTCATGTCATCCAGGCGGCCGGCCGCGTTGAGGCGCGGCCCGAGAATGAACCCCAGGTCGGTCGAAGTGATCCGCGCATGCTCGCGACGTGCCACTTCCAGGATCGCCGTGATACCCGGCCGCGCACGGCCCGCGCGGATTCGCTCGAGGCCTTGATGCACCAGAATGCGGTTGTTGGCGTCCAGCGGCACGACGTCCGCCACGCTGCCCAATGCCACCAGGTCCAGCAGCTCGCCGATATTGGGTTGCGGCACCTGCGCATAGCGGCCCAGCTCGCGCAGCCGCGCCCGCAGCGCCATCAGTACGTAGAAAATCACCCCGACGCCCGCCAGATTCTTGCTGGGGAACTCGCAGCCTGGCTGGTTGGGGTTGACGATGGCATCTGCCGCTGGCAACTCGTGCCCTGGCAAGTGGTGGTCGGTGACCAGCACCTGCAGCCCGGCAGCCTTGGCCGCAGCCACACCTTCGACGCTGGAAATGCCGTTGTCGACGGTGACCAGCAATTGCGGCTCGCGCTGCAGGGCGACTGCGACGATTTCCGGGGTCAGGCCATAGCCGTACTCGAAGCGATTGGGCACGAGGTAGTCGACGTGTGCGGCGCCCAGCAAACGCAGGCCGAGCACACCGACCGCGCTGGCCGTTGCACCATCGGCATCGAAATCACCGACGATCAGGATGCGCTGGCGCTGGTCGATCGCCGTCACCAGCAGTTCGACGGCTGCCTCGATGCCCTTGAGCCGCTGAAAGGGAATCAGGCGCGCCAGGCTCTTGTCCAGCTCATCTGCGCTAGACACGCCACGCGCCGCATAGAGGCGATTCAGCAGGGGCGGCATATCGCCGAGGAAAGGCAGGGTCTGAGGCAATGGACGGGGTTCGATGCGCATGGGGCCTGGGGCGGTTCTCACTGCAAGACAAAGGAGGAAAGTTGAAACCTGGGCGGCCTAGCGCTCGCCCATCAGCCACTCGAGCTGGACTTCGTGCTGACCACGGTCATCGGTGACGAACACCGTGCCTTCGCTGATCATGACGTCCCACTTGATGACCCGCGGCATGTCCTTGGCCAAGGTCTCGAGCACGTCCTGGGGGACGGCGGCGATGTTGACGTTCTTCAGGTTCTTGACCGCATCGACCACCTTGGTCTGCCATACACGCAAACTGCCGTAGGCCAACAGGCTGGTGCGTTCGGTACGCCGCGAACACCAGGTCAGGCGATCGGCATCGGGCAGGCCGACTTCGATCCAATGCAGGATCCGGCCATCCAGGCTCTTTTCCCACAGAGCAGCCTCATCGACATCCGACAGACCCCGGCCGAAAGACACTTGCTCGTTGTACCAGAGCGCATAGGCAAGCAAGCGCACAGTCATCCGCTCTTCGGTTTCGGAAGGGTGGCGCGCGATGGTCTGCTTGACGGTCTGGTAAACGCTGCGGTCAAGATCGGTGAGGCTGAGTTCGAATTTGTAGGTGGTCGATGGCTGGGCCATTAGGCAGGCTTCTTGGGGACAGGAAAAGGCCGACAGTCTACCCGATGCACGCCTGATCAACGACCACCACAGGGCAGTGCGACCCTGCGGCGCGTTTTGATCGGGGGTCCGGGTGTGGTAAAGATGGCGCAGTGTTTCAAAAACGGACACCCACGCCCCACACCCCGCGCAAGGAATGCCATGGACTCATGTTGCAGAATTCTGCCGACCAGCAGCCTTCTCCTGGCACTGGCGCTGTGCTCCTGCCTGCTCAACTCACCGCTCGCCCATGGCCGGGAAACCATCACTTGGCTGCTGCGCGACCTGGCGCCGCTGACCATAGCAAGCGGCCCGGGCCGCAACCAGGGCGCCGTCGACCAGGCCCTGCCACTGCTGCGCGCAGCGTTGCCGGACTACGACCACAATGTTCTCAGGGTCAACCGTGCGCGTGCTTCGCAGATGCTCGGCGAGCCTGGCCTCAACTGCGATCCCGCCCTGCTCTGGACCGCAGAGCGAGCGCGCAGCATTCTTTATTCCGTGCCAAGCATGAACGTGCTGAGCAATGCACTGATCATGCAGCACGGTGACCTGCCGCTCATTGCCGGATTCATGCAAGACGGCAAGGTCGACCTGAGCGCGCTTCTGCGCAGCAGGACCATGGCACTGGGTATCATCGCCGAGCGAAGCTACGGCCCCGTCGTCGACCGGATTCTTGCAGAGACCGACAGCTACCAGCTTCTGGCCCATCATGGCAACGAAGCCATGGGCAGCCTGCTGCGCATGGAAAGGTTGGGACGAATCAAGGCCTTGATCGGCTACTGGCAGGAAGCGCGCTACCAGGCACGCCAGGAAGGCCTGGATCCGGAACAGTTGGTGCAGGTTCCCATCGAAGGCGCAGCGCGTTCGCAGTTCATCCACGTCGGTTGTTCCGACAGCCCCGCGAGCCGTCGCGTACTGGCGGCGCTGAATTCTGTATTGCTGGACCTCAGGAGCGGTCAGTTGGCCGAGTTTTATGCCCAGTGGCTGGCCCCCGCCGAACGGCCGGCCTATCTACGGGAAACCACCGCGCTGTTCAATGCCCATCGCAACGACGCGATGAGCAGTCAGCGCTGAGTGAGATTACACAGGCCGCCATCCTTCAATGAACTTCAGGCCAGCGCGTGGCTGAATCCGGCACTTTGCGAAACATTGCGCAACGCCGCGATCATCGACGGCTCCAGACGCCCTTCGGCGACCAACAGATCACGGTGCAGACCATCGACCACGTCGGTAAACGAACGCAGATCCTCGAACTGACTGCGGTTGACCAACCGCTTGGTCACCACACTCCCAGCCGCGCTCATCACCACGACCTGGCAATTGCCAAGGCTATCTTGACCCTCGAGCGTCACGCGATACGGCGTCAGGGCTTCATTGAGCAACAGGCTGATATTCTTCATCGCATCACCACTCGTCTGTTCGAATTCTTAAGGTGCATGACACTGACCCCTCCCCAGCGAAAAAAGTTCTGAGCAAGCCATGTCAGACTATTACCGAGGTTGCCGACGGAATATGACAGCGCAAATGTAGGGCATTTCTGATTATTCGATTTAGCGCCTGCATGCCCAGAAATGGACTACAAAACAGATCGGGAATGGACCACAGGTGTGCCAGAATTCATCGTCTGATTCGCCAGTCACCGGAGCCCGCCTTGACCGACCCACTGATCGCCCCTCTGCGGATCGTGCTGGCCGATGACCATCCGATCTTTCGCATCGGCCTGCGTGCCGTATTGGAACGAGACCCCGGTTTGCGCGTGGTGGCCGAAGCCTCTTCGCCGGAGGAACTGACACGCTGCCTGGGCGAAACCGAGTGCGGCTTGTTGATCACCGACTTCATGATGCCTTCCAGGGAACAGAGCGATGGCCTGCGGCTGATCGCGTATGTTCGCCGGCATTGGCCAGAGCTGCCCGTTCTGGTGGTGACCATGCTGACCAACCCAGGCCTGTTGCGTTCGATCCTGAACCTGGGAGTCGCTGGCCTGCTGGGCAAGGCGAGCCTAGTGAACGAACTGCCCACGGCGATAGCCAGCCTCAAGCGCCACAAGCCGTTCGTGGCCCAATCGGTGAAGAGCATCCTGGCACTGTCGAACGATACCCCCGCAAGGGGGATCACCGGCCATGTCGACCTGTCGCCTCGCGAGCTTGAAATAACGCGGCTACTGGCGCAGGGCCTCTCGGTCAACGAAATCGCGGCGCAGCTACACCGCAGCAAGCAGACGATAAGTGCGCAGAAAGTGAGCGCCATGCGCAAGCTGGGTATCGGCAACGATGCTGCGCTGTATATCTACTTACAGGCCCACGGACTGAAATGAACGCAACCTCGGTAGGCGTGGCGAGCGTCGAGGGGCTGCCCTAGGGGCGCAAAGGCACAGGCCAGGCGCCTTCGAAGTGACTGATCTCGTGCACTTCAGGCAGGGGCAGCACGGCCGATGCTCTGATACTGCGCTGGTAATCCTGCAGCAGGCCATGCACTGCGGCGGCAGACACAGGTGTGTGCAGCACGCCCAGCAGCGGTAGCCGATGCTGCCGCGCCAATGCCATGAACGGTTCTACCGGCTGCGACCCATTGCTGTAAATGATCAGCGCCCGTGCCAACCCGGTTGCGGCCAGATGCCCGATCAGCTCGCCCATGTCCAGACCGGCCACGGTCATCTCGCAGATCACGATATCGACGCCCTGCCGCTTTTCCAGCGAGAGGCATGCCGCATTGAAACTTTGCGCGGTCAGGACATCGAACACGCCACACGCATTGAGCACCTGATGCATGGCGATCAGCTGGTACGGAATGTCCTCAAGCACCAGAACTCTGAGCGAACGCATGAATGAAACCTCGAGTGAGCGCATCGAGCTGCGCATTGACGGGCACTCTAAAGGGCATGCGGCACGCTTGGGATAGGACAAGTCCGAAAGTTTCTGGGAATTTTCCTAGCAGCGTGCTATTGCCGTCGCCAGCCTGGCGATCTCGCGATTCAGCTCGGCGGCATGAACGACCAACTGTTCATCGCTGCCCGACTGGCAGCACCCGTCCATCTTGGCCAGCACGCGCGCCAAAGGCGCAGCATCGATCAAGCAGGCAATGCCGTTAAGCCGATGGAGCACCTCCTGCAGGCGCACACCATCGAGCGTCTCGACGACCTCGGACAACGTCAGGCTTTCAGCCTCCAGGTTGCGCGAGAGCTCATCGAGCATTCGCCTGATGCCTTCACCGTCCGCCTGGGTCAGGCGATGCAGCGCCTGCATGGAGAATGGCGGGCCTTGCTGCATGTCGGCAATGATCTGCGCCAGCTTGTAGAGCGCTATTGGCTTGACCAGCAGTTCGTCCATGCCCGCTTCGGCGCAGCGCAACCGCTCATCCTGCATGGCATTGGCGGTGCAACCGATGAGCTTGACCGGAGGCGCGGCGGACTCTGCCTCCTGCAGGCGGATGGCTCTGCACAAGGCATGGCCGTTCATGCCGGGCATATTGCAGTCGGTAAGCACCAGATCGAAATGCCCGGCCTGCCACGCAGCCAGCGCACTCACCCCGTCGCTGGCGTCCTGCACCCGATGCCCGAGGAACTGCAACTGCTGGGTCAGCACCATCCGATTCGCCGACAGGTCGTCCACCACCAGGATATCCAGCGCAGCGCTCTCGGGCCGGGCTTGCACGGTCGGTACCGCGTCATGTTCAGCCTGATGCCGCACATCGATCTGCACTTCGACCCGAGTCCCCTTGCCTTCGGTACTCTGCAGGCTGATCGTGCCACCCATCAGTTGCACCAGTTGCTTGCAGATGCTCAACCCCAGACCGGTGCCTGCGGATTCCTGCTGCACGTCCACGCCGCCCTGAACGAACGGGCTGAACAGCCTGGCCTGTCGAGTGGGTGTGATGCCCGCACCTGTGTCATTGACCACGATGGTCATTTGCCATTGGCCTGAACTGCAAGGCTGCGCAGCGACCGCCAGGCTCACACTGCCCTGGCGGGTGAACTTCAAGGCGTTGCCAAGCAGGTTGTGGACCACTTGCCGCAACCGCAACGGATCGAACCAGAACGTATTGGGCACGGTCGGCGCAATGTCGAGATCCAGCGCTATGCCCTTGCTCGCCGCCTGGGCCGAGAACAGACCGAGCATGCCGTCGAAGAATGGCCTCACTTCGGTTACCTGCTCGGCCAGCAGCATGCTGCCCGATTCGATCTTCGCCAGGTCCAGGCTGTCGCCGATCAGGGCAATGAGCTCCTGCGCCGAACGCCAGGCCACTTCGATCGCTTGCGACACTGGCTGGTGGTCACGCTTGCGCCGCTCGCGCTCCAGCTCGAGCAGGCCGATGATGGCTGCCATGGGGGTACGGATCTCATGGCTCATGGTCGCCAGAAAAGCGCTTTTGGCCTGATTGGCCTGTTCGGCAGTGTGCCGCGCCTCGACCAGTTGGTCTTCGAGACGCTTGCGCTCGGAAATATCGATCCAACCGCCGAGCAGGCCCTGCAACTGCCCCTCGGCATTGTAGAACGGTACGATCCATTGCCAGGCGTGAACCTTGCGGCCGTGCATCAGGATCTGCCGATCGGCGGACACCGGCTGCTGATCGTCCAGCAACCTGAGATAGTCACGGTGCATCTGCTCGGCTTCGTTGGCATTGACCACCGCGACTTCCTGCAATGTACGACCCTTGATGTCCTGCAGGCGGGTGGCAAAGCTCTGCTCGTAACTCTTGTTGCACGACAACAGCCGCGCCTGCAGGTCGCGGACATAGATGGGCCCGGGAATGCCATCGAGCAATGCGTGCTGGAATGCCAGTTGATCGTTGAGCGCCTGCTCGGCCTTGAGTCGCTGACGGATCTGGGCCTTGAGTCGACCGCTCCACAACAGCGACATGGCGCCCAGCACCAGCGCGGCTGCCAGCAGCCAATAGACCCAGGTGGCAATGCGTTGCCACATCGGCTCGGGAGGCACTACCGCTCCCAGCCACTTCAACCGCGCTGCACGCAGCTCCGCCACCGGATAGGCCTCCAGCGCCTTGTTGATGATGGACATGAGTTCGGGTTCCGAGGCACGAATGGCGAAACGGTCGGGCGACCATTCGCCATCGACATTGCGTCCGACCTTGAGCACGCCGGGCGGGTAACGCCCAACCGCACGATAGGCGCCCACTTCACTGTCGATGGTGGCATCCGCTTCGCCGCTTGCCACCATCTCGCGCGCCTTGTCGTAGGTGCTCACAAGACGCAGCTTGATGTGCGGATATTGGATACGGATCGCGCTTTCCAGGGCGTGCTCGGCCGGAATCGCCAAAACCTTGCCGGCCAGCTCGTCCAGATGGCCGATGGGTAAATCCTCGGCACGGACGATGAAGACCCAGCCCTGGCCACCGAATGAATGGCTGAAACTCAGGAAAGCCTTGCGGTCCGGCGTTTCCGAAAGGGTGGTATTCATTTCGGCCTTGCCGAGCTTCAACATCTCCAGGCTTTGCGCCATGGAGTTGGAAGGCAGATAGACGAACTGCAGGCCCGTCATGTGGGACAGTGTTGCCAGCACTTCGCTGTTGAGCCCTACCCAGTTTCCCTGGCGGTCCCTGTACAGATAGGGAGGATACTGCGTGGCGACCACACGCACCTGGCGGTGGCGGGCGATCCAGGCTTGCTCGGCGGGTTCCAGCGGCACTCGGTGGTGGCCGATTTCCGAGCCCAGCCCGGTGGTCCAGCGGGTCAGGATCTCGCGGCGCAGGCCATCGTCGAGGCTGGCCAGGGCACGCTCGACCATTTGCCCCAATATCGGATCGGTCCGGCGGCTGGCAATGGTGTAGCCCACAGGCGGCAGGCCACTCGGGCCGACGATATCCAGCGCCAGGTAGGGACGCAGCGCGTTGTAGGCGCGCACGATCACCTCGTTGCTGATCATGGCGTCGACATCACCCTGGTGCAGCGCCTGCAGGCCACTGCTCAGGCTGGGTGCAACCACGATGCGGCTGTCGGGATATACGCGCTGCACCGTCGCATCGTCGGCATAGCCATCTACGAGCGCGACCTTCTCGCCGGCCAGGCCGCTGCTGTGCTTGCTGCCCGCGCGGCGCACGATGACGCCGCGGTCGGGCATGTACTCCTTGGAAAAGGCCAGGCCGTCGATGGCCTGCTCGAAGGCATTGGCGCTGGTCAGCAGATCGATTTCTCCATCCTTGAGCGCCTGCACCGCCTCGCTGCGTTGCGCGAACCCCAACACCCGCAGCTCGACCCCCAGGCGGCTGCCGATCAGGCTCAGGTAGTCGGCGCTCACGCCTTGATAGCGGTTGCGATCACTGGTGATGTCGATGGGTTCGTGATCGGCCAGCGAAACACCCACTCTGAGCGTGCCATGACGTTTCAGCCACTGCTGCTCGGTGCTGGAAAGCGGCAGGGGAGAAAGTTGCGCGAAGGGTGCGACCAAGGCGAAAGGCAGGCTCTGGGCAGCGATTGCCAGGCTGGGCGAAAGGATGGCAACCGCCATGAACAACCCCGCCATCCACGCCGTCACCCCTGCGAGCGTGAAAAACGAGGTCAGTGTGGGTTTCATGCCATGCATCCTTGCCTGCGGGCCAGAAGGGCCCAGGAAAAAAGTTGCATAAGCTTGGCACTGTAAAAAGCATAAAGCCCGCATCGGGCGGGCTTTATGTGTTTCAGATCGCGTCAGACGCGAGGCTGCATACCATCAGAGCGGCTTGCCGCGGTTGCCATGTTGGCTGACGAAGGCTTGTACGGCCGAGAGGTCGTTGGGCAACACCGTGCATTTCTCTTCGCGCTCGAACAGATCGACCAGGTGCGGCGGCAACTCGAGGGCCTTGCCTACGCCGGCCTTCTGCACGGCTTCGGGGAACTTGACCGGGTGCGCCGTTCCCAGCACCACCATGGGCGTGTCGAGGCTGCGACGGCATTCGCGCGCCGCGCGTACGCCAATGGCGGTGTGCGGATCGAGGACCTCGCCGCATTCGGCGAACACCTGGGCGATGGTCTCGCAGGTCTGCTCGTCGCTGACCGCCAGCGAGTCGAACAGCTTGCGCGCCTCGGTCCAGCGCTCCTCATCGACGCTGAAACCGCCGCCCTGGCGGAAGTTGTCCATCAGGCCTGCAATGGCCGCGCCGTTGCGACCGTGCAAGTCGAACAGCAGGCGTTCGAAGTTCGACGACACCATGATGTCCATCGACGGCGACAACGTCGCGTGCAGGGTTTGCTTGACGTACTGGTTGCCGCTCATGAAGCGGTGCAGGATGTCGTTGCGGTTGGTGGCCACCACCAGCTGGTTGATCGGCAGGCCCATGTTGCGCGCCAGGTAGCCGGCGAAGATATCGCCGAAGTTGCCGGTGGGCACCGAAAACGCCACCGAACGTGCCGGGCCGCCCAGCTGCAGCGCCGCGTGGAAGTAGTAGACGATCTGGGCCATGATCCGCGCCCAGTTGATCGAATTCACTGCAACCAACGGCGTGCCCTTGAGGAAGCTCTGGTCAGCGAAGCTGTTCTTGACCATTTCCTGGCAGTCGTCGAAATTGCCTTCGATGGCGATGTTGTGCACATTGTCGCCAGCGATGGTAGTCATCTGCCGACGCTGAACCGCCGACACACGCTCGTGCGGATGCAGGATGAAAATGTCGACGTTCTCGCAGTGCTTGCAGCCTTCGATCGCAGCCGAACCGGTATCGCCACTGGTAGCGCCAACGATCACCACGCGCTGGCCACGTTTGGCCAGTACGTAGTCGAGCAAGCGACCCAGCAGCTGCAGGGCAAAGTCCTTGAACGCCAGCGTTGGCCCGTGGAAAAGCTCCATCACCCACTCGTTACCGCCCAGTTGGCGCAACGGCGCCACGGAAGCATGGGCAAATACCGCGTAGGTCTCTTCGAGAATCTTCTTGAAATCGGCGTCCGGGATGCTGCCGGTGACGAACGGGCGCATGACCCGAAATGCCAACTCGTGATAAGGCAGCCCCGCCCACGAGGCGATTTCTTCCTGGGTGAAGCGCGGCAGGTTTTCCGGCACATAGAGGCCACCGTCACTGGCCAGACCGGCGAGCAGGACCTCTTCGAAGTTCAGGGCCGGGGCCTGACCGCGAGTACTGATATAACGCATTGCGAATTCCTCTGGCAGCTGCCGCTTAGTTCAAGTGCTCGACACGGATGCGCACAACCGGGCCGACCACGCCCTGCAAGGCTTCCAGGGCCTTGATGGCATCATTGATGTGCTGTTCGACGACGCGGTGGGTCAGCAGGATCATCGGCACCAGGCCGTCGTGTTCCTCGACCTCTTTCTGCATGATCGACTCGATGTTGATGCCACGCTCGGACAGGATGCTCGCCACCTGCGCCAGCACGCCCGGATGATCCTTGGCCTGAATGCGCAGGTAGTAGGCACTTTCACAGGCTTCGATGGGCAGGATCGGGTGAGCGGAAAGCGAATCCGGCTGGAAGGCCAGGTGCGGCACGCGATTCTCTGGGTCCGAGGTCATGGCGCGGACCACGTCGACCAGGTCGGCGACCACGCTCGAGGCAGTCGGCTCCATGCCCGCACCGGCGCCGTAGAACAGGGTTGAACCGGCCGCGTCGCCGTTGACCATCACTGCGTTCATCACGCCATTGACGTTGGCGATCAGCCGGTCGGCCGGGATCAGCGTCGGGTGCACTCGCAGCTCGATACCGCGCTCGGTGCTGCGCGCCACGCCCAGATGCTTGATGCGGTAGCCCAGGGCTTCGGCGTAGTTGACGTCGGCCGTGGTCAGGCGGGTGATGCCTTCGGTGTAGGCCTTGTCGAACTGCAGCGGAATGCCGAAGGCGATGGACGCCAGGATGGTCAATTTGTGCGCCGCATCGATACCTTCCACGTCGAAGGTAGGGTCGGCCTCGGCATAGCCCAGGGCCTGCGCTTCGGCCAGGACGTCCTCGAAGGTACGGCCCTTCTCGCGCATTTCGGTCAGGATGAAGTTGCCAGTACCGTTGATGATGCCCGCGACCCAGTTGATGCGGTTGGCCGAAAGACCTTCACGAATGGCCTTGATCACCGGGATGCCACCCGCCACTGCGGCTTCGAACGCAACGATCACGCCCTTCTCGCGTGCCTTGGCGAAGATCTCGTTGCCGTGCACTGCAATCAGCGCCTTGTTGGCGGTGACTACGTGCTTGCCGTTTTCGATGGCCTTGAGTACCAGCTCGCGCGCGATGCCGTAGCCACCGATCAGCTCGATGACGACATCGATATCCGGGTTGCAGGCCACGGCGAAGACATCGTTGGTAATGGGGGTACCGGCGATCTGGCAATTGGGGTTCTGCGAGCGCATCGCGATCTGCGCCACTTCAATACCGCGCCCGGCACGGCGGGCAATCTCCTCGGCGTTGCGCTGAAGTACGTTGAAGGTGCCGCCACCGACGGTACCTAACCCACAGATGCCTACTTTGACCGGTTTCACTCTGAACTCCCCATGAAACGACCGCCTCGATGACGGTCGTGATACTGGCCGCAGGCCTTGAGCCTTCGGCTATTGATGACGTGCGAGTGACACTCAGCCTTTCGCGTCGAGGGCCAGCTTGGCGACGTTGGCAGCCGGCTGGTAACCCGGAATGACCTGGCCGTTCTCCAGCACGATGGCTGGCGTGCCGGTGACACCGATCGACTGGCCCAGCTCGAACTGCCTGGCAACCGGGTTGGCGCACGAAGGCGCCTTGATGGTATCGCCCGATACCATCTTGTCCATGGCTGCCTTGCGGTCCTTGGAGCACCACACGGCCTGCAGCTGTTCGTCACCGGCCGATTTCAGGCCCTGGCGCGGGAACGCAACGTAGCGGACTTCCACACCCATGCGGTTCAGCTCGGGGACTTCGGCGTGCAGCTTGTGGCAGTACGGACAGGTGGTGTCGGTGAACACCGTGATATGCGACTTGGTTTCGCCCACTGCGGGATACACCACGGTATCGGCTACCGGGATGGCGTTGACGGTCTTGGCGATGGCCAGCCGCTCGGTTTTTTCGGTGAGATTGACCGGCTTGCCGTCCTGGATCTGGAACAGGTAGCCCTGCATGACGAACTGACCGTCGGCGCTGGCGTACAGCACGCGACCGCCCTTGAGCTTGACCTCGTACAGACCGTTGAGCGGGCTGGCGGCGACGCTTTCGATCGGCACCTCCAGTTGCAGGGTCTGCAGGGTCTTGCGAATCGCTTGTTCCGCAGCCGGGTCGGCAACGGCAAAGGTGCTGGCCAACGCAAGGGCTGCGGCGGCGAAAAGGCGGGTCACGCGCATGGGAACTCCTGAAGCGACGGACTTGAGGGGCGGTGGACGATCAGCTCGTCACAGCCCGCTGCTTAAACCGGGCAAGCCTACCACATTCATTGGCCAAGACCGACTCTGGACAACCCTCGACACAGCTCTGGAACATCGTCTTTCATCCGCGCGGATGATGCCTGGCGTGAAGTTCCTGCAGACGCGCGCGTGCCACGTGAGTGTAGATCTGCGTGGTCGACAGGTCGCTGTGTCCGAGCAGCATCTGCACCACGCGCAGATCCGCACCGTGATTGAGCAGATGCGTTGCGAAGGCGTGGCGCAATGTGTGCGGCGACAGCGACTTGGCGATGCCAGCGACCTGGGCCTGATGCTTGATGCGATGCCAGAAGGTCTGTCGCGTCATCTGCTCGCCACGCTGGCTGGGAAAGACCACGTCGCTGGGCCTGCCGCCGAGCAATTCGTGGCGTCCGTCGCGCAGATATCGCTCGACCCAGACCACGGCTTCCTCGCCCATCGGCACCAGGCGCTCCTTGTTGCCCTTGCCCACCACGCGCAATACACCCTGGCGCAGATTGACCTGATCCAGGGTCAGGCTGATCAACTCGGTCACGCGCAGACCGCAGGCATACAGCACCTCTAGCATGGCCCGATCCCGCTGGCCGATCGGCTCGCTCAGATCGGGCGCCTGCAACAGCGCCTCGACGTCGGCTTCGGACAACGACTTGGGCAACGGTTTGCCCAGTTGCGGCATGTCGATCTGCAGGGTGGGGTCGGCACCGATCAGCTTTTCGCGCAGCAGGTAGCGGTATAAGCCGCGTGCGCCCGATAGCAGCCGCGCCGTGGAGCGGGCCTTGTAACCCTGCTCGACCCGCCAGGCCAGGTGATCGAGCAGTACATCGCGACCCGCCGCGTCCAGCGCGATGCCACGCTCGTGCAACCAACCGTTGAACAGCGCCAGGTCACTGCGGTAGCTGTTGCGGCTGTTTTCCGATAGGCCTTTTTCCAGCCAGAGGGCGTCAAGGAATTGGTCGATCAGGGGGTGGTCGAGGGCAGGCATCGTAATCGCAGGACTGTGGAGGGATGCGGCGATGATAACAGGGCGCAGGGCGCAGGCGACGCCTTCGCAGGCAGAGGACTCGCCCACAAACCCTCGCCCACAAAAAAGGCAGCCCGAAGGCTGCCTTTTCCTGCATCAGAAACAAACTGTACTCAGGACAGTTTTTCCTTGATACGTGCTGCTTTACCAGACAGGTCGCGCAGGTAGTACAGCTTGGCTTTGCGCACGTCACCACGACGTTTCACGGCCATGCTGTCGATCTGCGGGCTGTAGGTCTGGAAAGTACGTTCTACACCTACACCGTTGGAGATTTTACGAACGGTGAAAGCACTGTTCACGCCACGGTTGCGCTTGGCGATAACAACGCCTTCGAACGCCTGCAGACGCGAGCGATCGCCTTCCTTCACTTTCACCTGAACGACGATGGTGTCGCCCGGGGCAAAGGGAGGGATTTCTTTGGTCATCTGCTCTGCTTCGAGTGCAAGGATGATTTTGTTGGTCATGCTGTGCTCCTAAGGCAAGTCGTCTGACTTACCATCGATACGTTAACTATCGTCCCGCTCGCGGAGATACTCCGCCAGCAGCTTGTTCTCTTCTCCAGAAAGCGAGCGTCTTTCCAGAAGATCGGCACGTCGTTCGTAGGTCCGCCCAAGGGACTGCTGCAAACGCCAGCGCCGGATGTGTGCATGATTGCCGCTAAGCAATATGTCGGGAACACGCTGATCCGCATACACCTCCGGTCGGGTGTAGTGCGGGCAATCAAGCAGACCGTCGGTGAAGGAATCTTCCTCCGCGGAGTCCGCATGCCCCAAAGCTCCGGGCAGCAGTCGTGTAACCGCATCGATCAGGACCATGGCAGGCAATTCACCGCCCGACAGCACATAGTCGCCAACAGACCACTCTTCATCGACATGAGCTTCAATGAAACGCTCGTCGATGCCTTCGTATCGCCCGGCGATCAGAATCAATGATTCGGACATCGCCAGTTGTTTCACCGCACCCTGTACCAGCGGCCGGCCCTGGGGCGAGAGGTAGATCACCTTCGCCGCTTCCCCTGCCGCAGCCTTGGCCTGAACCAGGGCGTCTTCCAGGGGTTTGATCTTCATCACCATTCCCGGACCACCGCCGAAGGGCCGGTCATCCACTGTGTGGTGACGGTCCGTGGTGTAGTCCCGCGGATTCCAGCAGGTCAATTGCAACAACCCCTGTTTTACCGCGCGGCTGGTAATGCCGTACTCGCTGATGGCCGAGAACATCTCGGGGAACAGGGTGATCACTTCCACGCGAAGGGTTGCCATCGCCTAGAAGTCCGCGTCCCAATCCACCCTCATCTCGCCAGCGACCAGGTCGACCTTCAACACGCATTGCGCCGTATAGGGCAACAGGCGTTCGCGATCATCCAGGCTGCCCGCGCAGGGCTTCACCACCATTACATCGTTGGCGCCGGTCTCCAACAGGTGATCGACGGTGCCGAGCAATTGCTCTTGCAGGTCGATGACCTTCAGGCCCTGAAGCTGATACCAGTAGTAATCATCTTCGGCCAGGTCGGGCAAAAAGCTGCGCGAGATGCAAATCTCGCAACCGGACAGAAGACGAGCTTCGTCGCGATCGTCCAGGCCTTTCAACTTGGCAACCAGATCCTTATGCGTGGATCGGCCGCTGACCAGCTCTACCTGTTTAACGACAACCCCTTCGCGCTTGAGCGTCCAGGCCTTGTAATCGAGCAGGTTTTCTATCGGATCGGTAAAGGAAAAGACCTTCACCTCGCCGCGAACGCCGTGTACCGAGAAAATCTTGCCGACGACGATCAAGTCATCAGCGGAATCTGGCGTCGCGTTCATATTGCTCAGGCCGCGGCCTTGGCATTTTCCTTCAGCAACTGAGCAACACGCTCAGAAGGCTGTGCACCGACGCTCAACCAGTGGTTGACGCGCTCTTGGTTCACGGACAGACGGATTTCCTGACCACGGGCAACAGGGTTGAAGAAACCCACGTGCTCTTTGTGGGAACCGTCACGCGGGTTGCGCGAATCGGTTACGGTCAGTTGGTAAAACGGGCGCTTTTTGGAGCCGCCACGGGCAAGACGGATGGTTAGCATTGAACATCGTTCCTGTAGTCGGTGCTGCAAATCATAATGCACAGCGGGCACACGGGTGCCCGAAAGGCCGCATATTCTCAGGGAATACACGGACATTTGCAAATGCCTTTTTCCGATAGGTCGAGGCTTGCAGCGAGGATTTGCCTATGAGCCGTTGCGAGCAACGGAGTTTGGCCACATGGCCAGGGTATTCATCGGTACAGGGATGTGCCTGTGGGAGCAGGCTCCCACAGGTTCGCGTACCGACGGAATGCTTTACATCTTGGGCATGCCGCCACCGCCGCCGGGCAGCATGCCGCCCATACCGCGCATCATCTTGGCCATGCCGCCCTTGGTCGAGAACTTCTTCATCATCTTCTGCATCTGCTTGTGCTGCTTGATCAAGCGACCGATGTCCTGCACCTGGGTACCTGAGCCCATGGCGATGCGACGCTTGCGCGAACCGCTGATCACGTCGGGGTCGCGGCGCTCGGCCGGGGTCATGGAGTTGATGATGGCTTCCATCTGCTTGAACTGCTTCTCGGCGACATTCTGGGCGTTGCCCATCTGCGAGAGGTTCACACCGCCGATGCTCGGCAGCTTGTCCATCAGGCCGCCCAGGCCGCCCATGGTCTTCATCTGTACGAGCTGGTCGCGGAAGTCTTCGAGGTCGAAGCCCTTGCCCTTCTTCAGCTTCTTGGCCAGTTTGTCGGCCTTGTCCTTGTCCAGCGACTGCTCGGCCTGCTCGATCAGGCTGAGCACGTCGCCCATGCCCAGGATGCGCGACGCGATCCGGTCGGGGTGGAACGGCTCGAGCGCTTCGCTCTTCTCACCCATGCCGATGAACTTGATCGGCTTGCCGGTGATGGCGCGCACCGACAGTGCGGCACCGCCGCGGGCGTCGCCGTCGACCTTGGTCAGGATCACGCCGGTGAGAGGCAGCGCATCACCGAAGGCCTTGGCCGTGTTGGCCGCGTCCTGGCCGGTCATGGCATCGACCACGAACAGGGTTTCGGCCGGCTTGACCGCAGCGTGCAGCTGCTGGATCTCGCCCATCATCTCGGCGTCGATGTGCAGGCGCCCGGCGGTGTCGAGGATGACCACGTCGATGAACTTGAGCTTGGCCTCACGGATCGCGGCGTTGGCGATGTCCACGGGCTTCTGGCTGATGTCGGACGGGAAGAAGGTCACGCCGATATCGCTGGCCAGGGTTTCCAGCTGCTTGATGGCTGCCGGGCGGTAGACGTCTGCCGACACCACCATCACGGTCTTCTTCTTGCGCTCCTTGAGGTAGCGCGCCAGCTTGCCGGCGGTAGTGGTCTTGCCCGCACCCTGCAGACCGGCCATGAGGATGACGGCAGGCGGGGTCACCGCCAGGCTCAGTTCCTCGTTGGCAGCGCCCATCATCTCGACGAGCTCGGCCTGGACGATCTTCACGAACGCCTGGCCCGGGGTCAGGCTGCGCGAAACCTCGGTGCCGACCGCACGCTCCTTGACCTTGTTGACGAAGTCCTTCACCACCGGCAAGGCGACGTCGGCTTCGAGCAGCGCCATGCGCACTTCGCGCAGGGTGTCTTTGATGTTGTCCTCGGTCAGCTTGGCTTTGCCGGTAACGTGGCGCAGCGTCTGCGAGAGGCGGTCTGTAAGGTTTTCAAACATGTCGCGATCCTTTCTGGCTCTGGTTGAGCCGAGGTTGTGGCGGCAAGAGCAGGCCGGCGATTATAACCAAGAGTGGGTGCCACGGACACTGCGCGGTATGCAGTCTTTCGTCGGCGGGCATTTGATGCCAAACTCAAGCACTTTCCGGCTTGTGCTCCACAGGACCTATGCTCCCCTTGTCACCCAGTCTAATCCCCACCCTCGCCGCCGCCTGCCTGTACGCCGCTGCGACTGCCTATCAGGCAACCCGTATCGGCCAAGGCGGCAAGGCTGACAAGCGCGTGCTCTACCTGTTCGGTTTCCTGGCCGTCATCGCCCACGGCTGCGCGTTGTTCTCCCAATTGCTCACGCCTCTGGGGTTGAGCCTGGACTTCTTCAGCGCAGCCAGCCTGATCGCCGTGGCGGTGATTGCCCTGACCTTGTTGGCCACCAGTCAGATTCCCGTGGAAAACCTGCTGGTGCTGCTGTTCCCGCTGGGCCTGGCGACCATCCTGATCGCGCAGTTCGCGCCCGGCGGGACTGCACCCCTGATCCACGAGGAGCCCGGCATCCTCACGCACATCCTGCTGTCCATCCTGGCCTATGGCATGTTCACCATCGCCGTGTTCCAGTCGCTGCTGTTGTTGCTGCAGGACCATCAGCTCAAGCACAAGCATCCGGCAGGGCTGATCAAGAACTTCCCGCCGCTGCAGACCATGGAAAGCCTGTTGTTCGGTTTCATCTGGGCCGGCTGGGCGCTGCTGTCGCTGTCGCTGATTTCAGGCTGGGTGTTCGTCGAGAACCTGTTCGCGCAACACCTGGTGCACAAGACCCTGCTCGCCTGCCTGGCCTGGATCGTTTTCAGCGTGCTGCTGTGGGGACGCAATCGCCTGGGCTGGCGCGGGCACAAGGCCATTCGCTGGACGCTGGCAGGCTTCTGCCTGTTGATGCTGGCCTACTTCGGCAGCAAGCTGGTTCGCGAATACATTCTGCACATCTGACAGGTCACCCATGGACACTCTGCCCCTAGGGCCGATGCTCGGCGCGCTGGCGCTGGCCATTCTCCTCGCCGCGCTGCTTTGTGCAGTGGAAGCCGCGCTGCACTCGCTGGCCGCACAGCGCCCCACCGGACGCCAAGGCGATCGACCGGCACTGCAGGCGCCGTTGTCCAGCCTGGTGTTGCTCAATACCCTGGCCCGTGCCATGGCAGTCACCCTGGGGGTGACGCTGGGCATCTATCTGCGCGGCGCCCATGGCGCATGGCTCGGCGGCCTGGGCAGCGCGCTCGCCCTGCTGGTGCTGGCCGACTACCTGCCACGTCGCCTTGCGCAGCGTTATCCGCGACCGTTCATCGGCATGGCCAATGCCCTCCTGGCGCCGCCACTCAAGCTGGTCTGGCCGCTGGCGTGGCTGCTGGACGGCGCGGCACGGTTGCTGGTCGTGCCCTTCACTCGCAAGCACGCCGACACCGGCGCCCAGCAAGAGCCCGCCATACCGCGCAGCGTGCTGGAACTGGCCGCCGAAGCCCGGAGCAACAAACCGCACCTGGCCAACAGCATCCACGCACTGGACAAGATCACCGTCAACGACATCCTGGTGCCGCGCAACGAGATCGACGGGATCAATCTGGAAGATTCACTGGACGAGATCATCGATCAGCTGATGATCAGCCGCCATACCCGCTTGCCGGTCTTCCACAACGACATCAACCATGTCGAACGGGTACTCAATACCCGCCAGATCAGCCATCTGCTGCCGCAGCGCGAACTCACCGTCGAAGCCTTGCTGGCCGCCTGCTATGAAGCCTACTTCGTACCGGAAAGCACGCCCCTGCAGATGCAGCTGCTGAATTTCCACAAGCAGCAGCGCCGATTGGGCATCGTCGTCGACGAATATGGCGAGGTGCAGGGCATCGTGACCTTGGAAGACATTCTGGAAGAGATCGTCGGCGAGTTCGAAGATGAAGATGCGCTGGCCAATCCGCATATCCATCCGCAGCTCGATGGCCGTTTCGTGGTCGAAGGCCAGGCCTCCATTCGCGACATCAACAAGAGCCTGGGCTGGCACCTGCCCAGCGATGGCCCCAAGACCTTGAACGGCCTGGTGACCGAGGCGCTGGAAAGCATTCCGGCCAGCGCGGTGTGCCTGAAGATCGGGCGTTATCGAATGGAAATTCTCGAGACCGAGGAAAACCGCGCGTCGCGGGTGCTGATCTGGCACGCGAGCAGCCTGCCAGCGGTGTGACGGCGGTGTCACGGCCTCGCACAACCGGCGCCGCCGCTCGGCAGGCGCCGGTCGATTCAGACCTTACAGTTCGACCTTGACCGCCTGCGAGGCGCGCGTGGCCTTGGCCCGAGCGGCCTCGATCGATTCGTCGCGGGCCAGGGCCACGCCCATGCGCCGCTGGCCATTGACCTCAGGCTTGCCGAACAGACGCAGCGCCGTGTCCGGCTCGGCCAAGGCCGCGCCGAGGTTGTCGAACGCAGTCTGGCGAGAATTGCCTTCGACCAGGATTACCGCCGAGGCCGATGGCCCGAACTGCCGGACCAACGGGATCGGCAGCCCGAGAATGGCGCGTGCGTGCAACGCGAACTGGGACAGATCCTGGGAAATCAGGGTGACCAGACCGGTATCGTGCGGACGCGGCGACACCTCGCTGAACCAGACCTGATCACCCTTGATGAACAGTTCTACGCCGAACAGGCCGCGCCCTCCCAGGGCTTCGGTCACTGCACGTGCCACGCGCTCCGACTCGGCCAGGGCCACCGGGCTCATCGCCTGAGGCTGCCAGGACTCCTGATAGTCGCCTTTCTCCTGACGGTGGCCAACCGGCGCGCAGAACGTCGTCCCGCCAACGTGGCGGACGGTCAGCAAGGTGATCTCGTAGTCGAAGTCGATGAAGCCTTCGATGATCACCCGACCCTTGCCGGCGCGCCCGCCTTCCTGGGCATAGTCCCATGCCTGCTGCACATCGGCCGCCGAGCGCAGCAGGCTCTGACCCTTGCCCGAAGAACTCATGACCGGCTTGACCACGCAGGGGAAACCCAGGTCCTGCACGGCCCGCGCGTAGTCTTCGAAGGTGTCGGCAAAATGGTACGGCGAGGTCGGCAGGTCCAGCTCTTCGGCGGCCAGGCGACGGATACCCTCGCGGTTCATGGTCAGTTGGGCTGCGCGCGCGGTCGGCACCACGGTGAAACCCTCGGACTCCAGCTCCACCAGCGTGGCGGTGGCGATGGCCTCGATCTCGGGCACGATGTAGTGTGGCTTCTCTGCTTCGATGACCGACCGCAGGGCCGCGCCGTCGAGCATGTTGATGACATGGCTGCGATGGGCCACTTGCATGGCCGGCGCATCGGCGTAACGGTCGACGGCAATGACTTCGACGCCCAGGCGTTGCAGCTCGATCACCACTTCCTTGCCCAGCTCGCCGCAGCCGCACAGCAATACGCGGGTCGCAGTCGGCGACAGGGGGGTTCCGATACGGGTCATTTCAGGTCCTCAGGGAATCGTCTGGATCGAGGGGCAGCACGCAGGCCAACCCGACAGGGGGCGGGCATTTTAACTCAACATGGCATTGCGTGCGCCAGTGTCGCTGCCCACACGCAAGCGCTGGCCTAGCCGCCCGGAAATACCAGGCCCTGGGCCAAGGCCCGCTGATGGGTGAGACGCAGCACGTCGCGGCGCTGGTCGTCGCTCATTCGCCCCCATTGGGTGATTTCCACCGCGGTGCGCTGGCAGCCCGTGCACACGTCCTGCTCGTCCAGCGCACAGACACTGATGCAGGGCGACTTGACCGGCTTGGGCAGAGGCTTCACGAGTCCTGCTCGATCAGTTCGCGGGCGTAGCGCTGGGCATTGTCTACATAGTGCGCGGCGCTGGCTTCGAGCATGCGCTTCTGCGCTTCGCTCAGCTCGCGCACGACCTTGCCCGGCGAGCCCATGACCAGTGATCCATCGGGAATCTCCTTGCCCTCGGCGATCAGCGAGTTGGCGCCGATGATGCAGTGCTTGCCGATCCTGGCGCCGTTGAGAATGACGGCGTTGATGCCGATCAGGCTGAAGTCGTCGACGGTACAGCCATGCAGCATGGCATTGTGGCCAATGGTCACGCCGCGACCGATGGTCAATGGCACGCCGGCATCGGTATGCATCACGGTGCCATCCTGCACGTTGCTGTGCTCGCCGATGTCGATCAGCTCGTTGTCGCCACGCAGCACGGCGCCGAACCAGACACTGGCGCCAGCCTGCAGGCGTACCTTGCCGATCAGGGTGGCATTGGGTGCGACCCAGCTGTCGGGATGGGTTTCGACGCGAGAGTCGCCCAGACGGTATTTCATGTGATGTCCTCGACGCAGCGGCAGTCGGCACGGCACTTCGCCGAGCGACGCTTAGATGGCGGTGTAATGCTCGGGAGGCCGGTGCAGGCTGATCCGGGCGTCATACATCAGGTTGACGAGCTCGACGATCATGATCGCCGACAACCCCCATATCTTGTATTCGCCGAAGCGATAGCTGGGTACGTACCAGCTGCGGCCCTGGTAATCGATGCGGTGGGTATGCTCGCGCGGGTCCTGCCGGAAAAACTCCAACGGCACGGAAAACACCGCAGCGATTTCGGCATCGTTGGGCCGGTATTCGACATAGTCGGGAATGATGCCCACGAATGGCGTGACCTTGAGCCCGTGCTTGGACACCAGCGGGCTGAGCGGACCGACGATTTCCACCAGCCCGGGCGGCAGACCGATTTCCTCTTCGGCCTCGCGCAGGGCGGTGAATATCAGATCAGGGTCTTGCGGATCGCGCCGTCCGCCGGGGAACGCCACCTCGCCACCATGGGTCGAGAGCCCCGAGGCACGCAGCGTGAGCACCAGCTCGGGCTCGTCGCTGCGGGTGATGGGCAGCAACACGGCCGCTTCGGGAAAGCGGCTGTCTGTTTCCAGCGTGCGTGGCGTATGGTTGCTCACCCGGCGCAGTAGCTCGTCCAGCATGGCGTTTCTCGATCCGTGGCCTGCTGGCATGATGCACCAAAAGGCGCCGGCAGCCCAAGCTCGATTTGCCTTGCCACAGGCTTGCGGCGCCTCTGCACTACGGCCAAGATAGCGGCAGCCATCAAGGATCTGAGCATGAATTTCTGCAGCCATTGCGGCAACCCGGTAACCCTGCGCATCCCTACCGGCGATACTCGCCCCCGATTCGTCTGCGGGCACTGCCACCTCGTCCATTACCAGAACCCCAAAGTGGTCGCGGGCTGCATTGCCGTGTGGCAGGAGCAGGTCTTGCTGTGCCGCCGGGCCATCGAGCCGCGCCGCGGTTTCTGGACCCTGCCGGCAGGCTTCATGGAAAACGGCGAAACGCTGCAACAGGCGGCCAGCCGCGAAACCGTCGAAGAAGCCTGTGCGCAGGTCACCAACCTTGCGCTGTACACCGTGTTCGACCTGCCGCACATCAGCCAGGTGCAGGTGTTCTACCGTGCCGAAATGTCCACGCCTTCGTTTGCCGTGGGCGAGGAAAGCCTGGAAGTGGGCTTGTTCGCGCAAAATCAGATCCCTTGGGCGGAGCTGGCTTTCCCCACCGTCGGGCGTACCTTAGAATACTTTTTCGCCGACCGGCTGGAGCACAGCTATCCGGTTCGCAACGAATGCCTGGGGCCGCTGCTCGCGCGCTGGCCACAGACCTGACCCACCGCACCGGCCCAAACGGCGCGTTTCCATTGCAGGAATATCCCATAGATGCGCTGCCTGACCGCTCTGTTCTGCCTGTGCTTCACCGTGAGCGCCCAGGCCGCCTTCACCGTTACCGTTGAACGCAAGCCGGTCGACCAGATTGTTCCTGCGCTGCAATCGGGCAAACGCCTGGGGGTGGACCCGATCGACAAGGTGCTGGTGCTCAAGTCCAGCCGCCAGTTGCAATTGATCAGCGGTGGCCAGCCGCTCAAGAGTTACCGCATCTCGCTGGGCAAGCAACCCAACGGTGCCAAGGAGCGTGAGGGCGACAGGCGCACGCCCGAGGGTTTCTACTGGCTCGACTGGCGCAAGGTGAGCGATCGTTTCAATTTGGCCATGCACGTGTCCTATCCCAACATCAGCGACTCGGCCCGCGCCCGCCGCGAAGGTGTTCCACCGGGCAGCATGATCATGATCCACGGCACGCCGATCGACGAGGACTACCCGGAATGGTACTTCGCCACCCTGGACTGGACCGATGGCTGTATCGCCATGAAGAACGACGACATGCGGGAGGTGTGGAGCCTGGTCAAGGACGGCACGATGATCGAGATCCGGCCTTGAGCGCAGCGTCCTTTTCACCGGCTCAGCCATGACCTTCCTTCAGCTACCATAGGAACCATCCTACAACTGGCTCCTTTTTCTAATCCTCTCTTTCCTACTGTCTGTCGGACTCTTCCTACCAACAGTCCCTCTCCCCTGCCCGTTCCCTGGGAAGTCCTCCCTCTTAAAGTGGCCGCCTATTGATTGGTCGACGACTGGGGCTGGGCTGCAATGACGATTTTCCGCAAGGACCGCGTGTTATCCGCACTGCTTTTCGGGCCCGCCATGGCGCTGGCCGAAACCGGCGGCCAACCGCTGAACGACCAGATCCTGCGTCAGTTCGATACCCAGCGCCACGAGCGCGCGGCTGCCGAACAGGCGCAACGGCTGGAAACCCTGCGTGAAGACCCGACGGTGCAAGCCAGCCCCGCACCGCAGCGGATCGAGCAGCGGGATGGCGAGTGCTGGGCGGTTTCCGCCGTGCGCGTGCAGGACAATCAGCTGCTGGACACCGCTGCGCTGCAAGGGGTCCTGCAGCCATGGGTAGCGCCGTGCATCGGCGTCGATGACATCAACCAGATGCTGCTGGCCTTGACCGGTGCCTACGTGCAAGCCGGCTATATCGCGGCCAGGCCCTATATCGTTCGAATGCCCGAAGCAGATGGCGAGCTGGTCATCGCCATGCTCGAAGGCTTCATCGAATCCATCGAAATCGCCGACGGCAGTGACGACCTGGCGCTGGGCAGCGCATTTCCCGGAATGATCGGCCGCCCGCTCAAGCTCACCGATGTGGAAAGTGGCCTGGATCAGCTCAACCGGTTGCGTTCCGTCGACCTGATCCTGGACATCGCGCCGGGCGCGCAGGTGGGTGGTACGCGGATCGTTCTGCGCCCACAGGGCACAGGCAAATCCTGGACCTTGGGCACCGGCTTGAACAACCGGGGCAGCGACGCGTCCGGGCGCCATCAGGCGCAGTTGAGCCTGAGCCTGGACAACCCGTTTCGTCTGAATGACTCACTGGCTGCCAGTTATGCCCACAGCCTGGACGGCGGCGCGGGGTACAGTCGCCAAGGTGGGCTGTTCTACGAAATACCCTATGGGCGCTGGACCCTGAACGCTTCGGCGAGTCGTTTCGAGTCTCGGGCGCCGCTGGCCAATGGTCATGATGTGGCGCAGAGCCTGGACAGCTACGGGCTGAAGCTGGATCGCAGCCTGTGGCGCAACCAGACGACCCTGCTCAATGCGCACCTGCGCCTGGACCAGACCCGCACCGATCTACTGTTCGACAGCACCACCGTACGCAATGGTCGCACTACGCTGAGCGTCGCCAGCGTCGGGCTCAACCTTACCCACCTGGGTGATTCGGTGTGGAGTGGCGCCTTGGGCTACTCCCGCGGGCAAGGCTGGCTGGGGAGTGACCGCACGCCCCTGCGGCATGACGCGCCGCAACCACACTTCGAAAAATACCGAGCCACGGCCACCCGCCGCTCAGTGTTCGACCTGCTCGACCGACGCTGGGCATGGAGCACGGAACTGGACGTGCAGTACAGCCCAGACCCGCTGCCGAACCTGGAGCAGATGCGCCTGGCCGGCAACGCCAGCGTGCGCGGCTATCGCCTGGACAGTCAGCCGGTTTCCAAGGGTGCCACATTGCGCAACACCCTGAGCACTTCGCAGGTACTCGCCCAAGGCCTGTACCTGACCCCCCGCGCCGGGCTGGACTCGGGCTGGGGCCGGCACACGTACAACCAGGTCCAGACCCAGCACGCCATCGGCTTGAGCGCCGGGGCCACCCTGAGCTGGGCAGATGGACAGCTCACTCTGGATTATCAGCGCGGCCTGCAACGGCGTGCCAGCACTTCACCGGAGCCAGGTTTCTGGACCTTCGGACTTTCGCAAGTCTTCTGAAAAACAGGTAGATATCCTCATGACCAAACCATCACGTTGTGTTCAGCGCGACGCTTTGCGCCTGGCAATCGCCAGTATCGTATTGGCGCCTTACATGGCCAGCGCCGACGTCATCCAGCCGGCCTTCGAGCCGGGTGCCAAACCGATCGTCATCAGCAGTGGCGGTGCCGCCCCGATCGTCGACATCGTGGCACCCAATGCCGCCGGCCTTTCGCACAACCGCTACGAGCAATACAACGTCGGTGTGCCTGGCGTGGTGCTGAACAACAGCCTGCAGGCCGGCCGAGCGCATGTCGCCGGCGAGTTTCAGAACGTTCAGGCCAACGGCCAGTTCAAGGGCCAGGCGGCGAGCACCATTCTCAACGAGGTAATCGGCCGAGGTCGCTCCGACATCAACGGTGAACAAGTGATCTTCGGCCAGGCGGCCGACTATGTACTGAGCAACCCCAACGGGATCTGGCTCGACGGTGCCCGGATCAATCTGGGCCTGGACAAGAAGGCTATCTTCTTGGTCGGTCGACCGCAAATGGAGAACGGCAGGATCATCGGTCTCAACACCGACGGTGATGTCGATCCACGCACCATGTTGCGGATCAACGCCGGTGGTGTGACAGCGAATGGTGGTTCGCTGGCCTTGATATCGCCCACGATCGACCAGCGCGGGCGGATCAGCGCGGCGCAGAAGCTCGATATTCTGTTGGGCACACACAGGGTCGATGCCGCTACCTTGGCAGTGAGCGACGTGCAGCAGAACGCGTTCAAAACCGATGCGCGCCTGATGGGTGCAATGCACGCCAATCGCATCAATATTTTGAGCACCCGCGAAGGCGCCGGCATCAACATGGGCATCAGCCGGACCACGGCTCTTGAAGGCATCGAGATCGCTTCGCAGGGCGCTCTGAACATGATCAGCACCGCCAAGCGCGATGGCTTGGCCACCCAGGGTGTACTCGACGCCGGCGCCGGCGATGTGCGGCTGAGCTCGGCAGCGGACCTGAACATCAAGTCGCTGACGATCAGTGGCGCGGCGATCAGCGCCGACGCCGGTGCCGACCTGAACGTGGATACGTTGACCCGCACCGTCGAATCCAGCCGCAGGAGCGGCGTGGAAAACGACTGGTACGTACTGCCGGCGGGCGCGACCACTACCACTGTCGACATGACCCATACCGAACATCTGGCGAACGCGCTGAACGCTACGCAGTCCGTGACCCTGACCGCGAACAACGATGCCAGGCTCGCGGCCACCCACGTCAACAGCGTCGGCGATGTGACCATCGACGCGGGCAACACCCTGGAACTGACGGCCAATGTCGACCACAAGCTCGACAGCGTCAGCGTCAGCAACCGACGCCAGGGCGCTCAACGCCAAGACAGCACGGCCACCCAGACCACCCAGAGCGCAGCGTCGACGCTGATCGACGGCCAAACGATCAGCCTGACGGGACGGGCAATAAAGGTCACGGGCAGCGACGTCAACAGCCGTGGCGATCTGGATCTTTCGGCCACCGACGCGGTGGAAATAGACACCGTCGTTCTGCACGGCTCGGTTGCCCAGGACAGCCGCGAAGGCCACGTAATCGTCCGGCATCTGGCGACCGAACTGCACGACCGCGAGCAGACTTTGGCTCATCGCGGCAGTCGGCTGACCGCAAGCAACGGCACGCTGGCAGTCAAGGCCGACTCCGTGGACCTGATCGCCGCGCAGCTGACGGCTAGGGACATAGTGCTGCAAAGCCTGTCGCAAGACCTCACGGTACAAGGTACTCAAGCCCACCAGCGTATCGACAATGCGCACCAGAACACGGCCCTGTTCAACTCGTTCGACCGCCGCTACGACCGCAGGCAAAGCACCTATCAAGGCAGTTCCCTCACGGCCAGTGGCGCGCTGCTTCTGGACGGCAAGCGCGACACCCGGATCATGGGTTCAAGCGTTGCCACCGCGGGCGACCTGACGGTCAAGGCCGGGCGCAATCTGATGGTCGGCGCCGGTCAGCAGAGCAAGGAGTCCACACTCAAGGGCAAGGACTGGAAGCTGACCGTTTTCGGCGAACAAGCCCAGCCAGGCTCGGGACAGCCAGGCGACGCGCAAGGATCTTCCGGGCAGTGGAACGGCGGTGCAGGGGTGCGTAAACAGTGGACGCTGGACACCGCCCAGCTGAACACGCATCAAGCCAGCCAGCTCAAGGGTGGCAACGTCGCCCTCGAGGCCGGGCAGACCCTGGCCATCGTCGGTTCATCGGTGCAGGCCGAGCAGAACGTGCTGCTCGATGCCGACGACACGCGCATTCTGGCCAGCGAGGCGCAACGCAGTTTCCGCAACCAGGAAACCGGTAGAACGGTGGGCTACGAGATCACCGCGGGGGTCGATCGTTTCGGTACCGGCACAGCTTTCGCCTTGCAGACCGACACCGACGGACGCAGCGAAAGCGTGCACACGCGCAGCTCGATCAAGGCCGGCAACGACGTACACCTGACTACGAAAGGACTCACTACCCAGGCAACGCTGGTTGAAGCGGGCCAGTTGTTGAAGGTGCGCGCTGACCGTGTCCACAATCAGGCCGTTACCGACAGCATCAAGACCGCCCTGGACTACAACAAGATCAAGCTCAGCGCAGGCAACTCGCTGGACTACGGTGCCATTGCCCGTCAGGTACAGAAGCTATGGAGCGGTGTCGACCAGACCAGCCTGTATGCCAGTGGCCTGGAAGATGGCCTGCTACCGTGGAGCGTGGGTATCAATCTCAAGGGCGATTATCTGGATCGCGATACCCAGTCACTGACGCACATCGCTCGTGTATCGCAGTTCACCGCCGGCGAGATTGATATCGCCGTGACCGACAAGGTGCACGACATCGGTACCCAGTACGAAAGCACGCTCGGCGCCATCACGCTGAGCGCGGACCGACATGTCATGGACGCCGCCAAAAACAGCGTGCGCACCGCGATCGACGCGCTGGGGGTGGACGCCATTGCCAGGCTGGAAACCTCGACCGGCCTCGACTGGGCGATGGGCGCCGCAGCTCGCGGTCACAGCAGCTCCCAACACAAGACGGTGGACACGGCGGTAGTCGGCAGTCTGCTGGGCAAGGCGGGCATCAGTATCCAGCTGGGTACCGATGGCCTTTACGAGGGCACTCTCATGCGCAGCGCCGAGGGGCCAATCGATATTCAAAGCGGCGGTAACCTGCAGTTCCTTCAAGCCGGCAACAGTATCGTCAAGCATGACGATGGCACGAGTGGTCGCGGCGCGGCGCAGATCAACGGCGTCACCGTTCCTGCCCCGGTGGTTCAGGGTGGGGCCATCAGTGGTAGCGGGCAATACACCGTACTCGACAGCACCGAAACCTTCGGGGTGGGCGGCAAGCTCGATACACCCGGCGCAGTAATGCTGCAAGCCCAAGGCAATATCATCATGCAGGGCACCGATATCGGCTCGCGTGAGACGCCTGTGGGCAGCCTTTCGATCAGCGCCGACCAAGGCGTCGTAGTGCTGGCTGCTTTCGACACCGCCACAGCCGAAGGTCATGTCTACGGAGGCAGCGGCTCGCTCAAGGTCAGTGCTCAGGCAGCGTCCGGAGGTCGACCGTTGGCGGGCAGCGCAGGTTTCGAATTCGGCCAGACCCAGGAAGACGCAACGCTGCGTCGCGGCGCACAGTGGCATACGTTGGGCGACATGGCGATCACGGCCGGCAGCGACCATGTCGCAGCCATACTGCTGGAGGGGCTGCACGCCGAGGCCGACCGGATCCGCCTGGACACCAGCAACGGAGGTATCCACGTGAGCGCCGCCCAATCGACCCGCGAGCGGGACAACAAGCTGATTTCCGCTTCCTTCGGTCTGGGTGGGCAAGTGGGCGGGGCCAAACAATCCTACTCGGTGGCCGATTTCAACGCGGCGTTCAAGCTTGCCTATGACAAGCTCGAGAGCAGCACTTACGCCAATGCCAAGCTTACGGCTGGCACGATTGAATTCAACAGTCCCGGCAAACTCCAACTGGCCGGTGCTCAGGTGCAGGCCGACCGGGTGAGCGGCACTGCCGCCAGCCTGCAGGCAGCCAGCCTGAAGGACGATGTGGACGCGATCAAGGTCAACGTCGAAGCCCAGGTGGGCAAGGGTGGGGATCCATGGGGCGCGATCGGCAGCCTGGCGAGCCTGGCAGGTGAATGGGGCACCAAAAACAAGCAGCGTCTGGAGCAGCTGAACGCTGCCTACTCAACCCCTGTGTCGGCCAAGTTCGACTTCGACCTGCGTCGCGAAGTGCGCGACACCGTAGCGCACAGCACCGTACTCAGAGGCAGTGATGCCATGGGTCTTGAGGTCCTCGGGACGACCCAACTGGTCGGCGCACAACTGCAGACCGGCGGCGAGCTGCAGGCGCCTGATCTTTTGCAGACCAGCGACCTTTCCTCGCGAGACCGGCTGGTGACTGTATCGCTGCTGGCGCTGACTCCATCACTGGGTGCGATCAAGGAGCTGTACAGCCATCTGCAGAAGGACAAGCCCGAAGAGGTGATGATCGACACCGGGCTGTTCCGCGCCGGCGGGCACAACCGCACCCAGCATCTGACAGGAGGCGTGGAAAAAATCGCGCTCTGAGCACAACGCTTCGCCGGCCCGACATTCGTTTGGGCCGCATCCTACGATGGGCCGCGCGCACTGCCGCTATCGCGTCCGGCCCACCCTTCCTAAGGTAACTCTCGTGCATCGGCCCCCGGTCGATGCACAGCCAATCCTGGACCTAAGGAAAGACCTCGATGCCTCATACCATGGAACAATTGCGCCACCTGACCCTGCGCTCGCTGCCACTGGCCATCGCCAGCGCGCTGCTGGCGCCCTGCTCTGCCGCCTGGGCCGATGGCCTGACCGCGTTTGCGGGCGGCGACGCGGTGCCAATCATCAACGGCCAGTACAAAGTACCGGTCATCGACATCGTTGCGCCCAATGCCAACGGCCTTTCGCACAACGTCTACAGCGAATACAACGTCGGCACCGAGGGCCTGGTGCTCAACAACAGCCTGGTGGCCGGAAAGAGTGAAATGGCCGGCGAGTTGCAGGCCAATCAACAATTGGGTGGTACGGCCGCCAGCACCATCCTCAACGAGGTGGTCGGCCACAACCGTTCCAACATCAACGGCCCGCAAGTGGTTTTCGGCGCGGCGGCCGACTATGTGCTGGCCAACCCGAACGGCATCACCCTCAACGGCGCCAGCCTGGTCAACGCGCCCCGGGCCACCTTCGTGGTGGGTTCGGCCACTGTCCAGGACGGTCGGCTGACCCAGTTCGATACACAGGCCGCCGACGAGTTGCTGCGGGTCGACAGCGGCGGTGCCAGCAACCGGGCGGGCAGTCTGGCGCTGATAGCACCCAGTATCGTCAGCAGCGGGCCAATTGCCGCAGGCGCCGATATCGACCTGGTGCTGGGCAGCAATGTCGTCGACTACGCCAACAATGCCTTGATCGGCAGCACGCGTACCGCCAAGCTCATCGACGCCAATCTGCTTGGCGCCATGACCACGGACAAGCGCATCCGCATCGTCAGCAGTGAAGAAGGCGCGGGTATCAGGATGCCAGGTGCTCGGCTCACGGCCGGTCAAGGCATCCGTATCGAATCGGCCGGCGACCTCAATCTGCACGCACCCGCGCGTGCCGGCAAGCCACAGCCCCCCGCCGAGCTGAACGGTGGAGCGGGCGATATCCACCTGGCGGCCGGTCGCCAGCTCAACCTGGGCGCGGCACGCCTGGCCAGCGACGCCGATGTGCGTCTGATCGCCGACAGTGTCCGCAGCCAGGGCGCTGATATCGACAGTGGCGGCTTGTTGAAAGTCGACGCAACGTCCATGGTCAATACCGGGTCAAGTCGCCTGCAGGGCGGCACGGTATCACTGGATGTCAGTGGCAAGCTGGCTGACACCGGTACCGATTACACCAGCACCCTGGGCAAGATCGCTATCCATGCCGACAGCCACGACATGAAGGCGGCCATGCACAAGGTACAGGCGGGTGCGGCGACCACCAGCACGCCCACAGTCGGTAGCCTGAGCGCGGCCGAAGGGATAGATATCCGTTTGACCGGCAGTGGCCGCTACGAGGGCTCCCGCATCGGCACCTCCAAAGGCCCGGTGCAGATCGAGGCCGGTGCCAACCTGGCGTTCAACCCAGCCCACGCCATCCTCGACCGCCTGGGCAAGGACGGCGCCTACCAGCAGCGGACGGCGAGCAAGGCACGGATCGATGCGCCCGGCGACGTGATCCTGCACGCCGGCGGCGATGTGCAGCTCAACGGTACCGACATAGGCACACTGGACAAGCCGGCAGGCAGTTTGAAGGTGACAGCGGGAGGCACCCTCACCAGCCTCGCGGCCGTGGACAAGACAACCCTCAAGGGCGGCGGTGAATCGAAGAGTGCCGAAGGTCTGCATACCTTCGGTCAACGAGACGAAAGCACGCAGCATCAGCACGGCAACCAGTGGCAGGTAAAGGGTGACATGGCGCTGCAGGCCGGCGCTCGCAAGGCTCGCGCCCTGCACCTGCAGGGTGTCCAGGCCGAGGCGCAGAGCATGAAGCTGGCAGCCACCGCAGGTGGTGTGTATCTGGAGAGCGCCAGTGATCAGCGGCAACTGGACCGCAAGCAGCTGAGCGCCGATGCGAGTGATCCGCTCAAGCCGGCCCTTGGCCTGAGCTATCGCAACGAGCAGCAGCAGACACATCACGGTGCGCGTCTACGTGCTGCAACCCTCAGGCTCGATAGCCAGATGGACGCACGCCTGGACGGCGCACGCCTGCAGGCCGACACGTTGAGCGGCACCGTCAAGGGCAAGCTGGCGGTCACTCATCGCGCCGACAGCACGCAAATGCTCGGGGTCGAAGGGCGCGTCGCGCTGGCCGAAGGCACGGCTCCAGGCAAAATGCTCAATGAAGTGGCAGCGCTGGGCGGCAAGTGGAATTCGCCTGTCAAGGAAGCGCTGGCACTGGAGCCCAATGCTGGCAAAGGCGAAGTCGAGCAGGCCACTTTCGAGTTCACCCGCACCGACAAAACCGGGGTGAACGAACAGTCCGGGGTTTTCAGTAACGAACCCATGAGCCTGGAAGTTGCACGAGGCACGACTCATGCTACGGCAGCAGGCGCGCATGATCTGCAGACCAGCCACACGATAACCACCAGCAACGCAGACCTGGATGCAGTCAAGCGGCTGTATGAGCAGGCGCGCATTCGCTGAGGGGAACGTGGCGACTCACAGATCGTGCAGTCGCCACACTTCGAAGGCAGGGGTTTCATACGGGTGGGCCAGGCGCAATGCCTGGACCACCGGTTCAATGAGTGAGTCTGCTACGACCAGTTCGACCTTCCACTCTTCGACCTTTTCCACCTTATCGGTTCGACCCAGAAATGGCTGGCTGCCATCTCGGGGTCGAAACTGACCGTGCCCCAGCACCTGCCACGCGCAGTTGTCATGGGCGCCGATGCGACCGCCGCCAGCGGCGAATACAGCGCTCTTGACGACTTCGACATGGCTGTCGGGAACGAAGAAGGCCAGCTTGAACATCTGCTCGTTCACCGACCCGTCAGTTCACCCACACGCGAGCATTGCGGAACATGCGCATCCAGGCGCCGTCCTCGTTCCATTCCTCAGGCTTCCAGGAGTTCTGCACCGCGCGGAACACGCGCTCCGGGTGCGGCATCATGATGGTCACGCGGCCGTCGCGGCTGGTCAATCCGGTGATCCCGCGCGGCGAGCCGTTCGGGTTGGCCGGGTACTGCTCGGTGACCTTGCCGTGGTTGTCGACGAAGCGCAGCGCCACGCAGCCCGACACATCGGCCTGCAGCAAGGCGTCGGCCGAAGCGAACTCGGCATGGCCCTCACCGTGGGCGATGGCGATAGGCATACGCGAACCGGCCATACCTTGCAGGAAGATCGAGTTGGATTCCTGCACCTGGACCATGGCAACCCGCGCCTCGAACTGCTCGGACCGGTTGCGCACGAAGTGCGGCCAGAACTCGCTGCCCGGAATCAGCTCGTGCAGGTTGGACATCATCTGGCAACCGTTGCACACGCCGAGGGTGAAGCTGTCGCTGCGCTCGAAGTACTGCTGGAACGCATCACGGGCACGGGCATTGAACAGTGCCGACTTGGCCCAGCCCTCACCGGCACCCAGGACGTCGCCGTAGGAGAAGCCACCGCAGGCAACCAGACCCTTGAACTCGTTGAGATCGACACGGCCGGCAAGAATATCGCTCATGTGCACGTCGATGGCATTGAAGCCGGCACGGTCGAAGGCTGCGGCCATCTCGACCTGGCCGTTGACACCCTGTTCGCGCAACACGGCGACTTGTGGACGGACGTTCTTCTTGATGTACGGGGCGGCGATGTCTTCGTCGACATCGTAGCTGAGGTTGAAGCTCAGCCCTGGGTTGTCTTCTTCGAGCAGCGCATCGAATTCCTGATCGGCACCGGCAGCGTTGTCGCGCAGGCGCTGGATCTGGTAGCTGGTCTCGGCCCACTGGCGTTGCAGCAGGCGGCGCTCGCCGCTGAACAGCACGTCATCGTGGTAGCGAATGTTCACCGCGCCGTTGTTGATCGGCTGGCCAACCACCGCCACGCAGTCGTTGCCCAGGCCCGCGGCGCTGAACTGCGCCAGAATCATCGGCGTTGCGTCCTGACGCACCTGGATGATCGCACCCAGTTCCTCGTTGAACAGCACTGCCGCAATTTCCTCGCGGCTGTGCGCCACGGTGGCCAGTTGCAGGTTGAGACCGCAGTGACCGGCGAAGGCCATTTCCACCGTGCTGGCCAGCAGGCCACCGTCGGAACGGTCATGGTAGGCCAGCAAGTGGCCGTCGGCATTGAGGCCCTGGATCACGGCGAAGAACGCCTTGAGGTCTTCGGCATCGTCGACGTCCGGCGCGCGGCTGGCCAACTTGCCGTGTGCCTGAGCCAGGATCGAGGCGCCCATGCGGTTCTGACCACGGCCCAGGTCGATGAGGATGAGGTCGGTTTCACCCTTGTCCATGCGCAGTTGCGGGGTCAGGGTCTTGCGGATGTCGACCACGGGCGCGAAGCCGGTGATGATCAGCGACATCGGCGAGGTCACGCTCTTGTCGGTGCCCTCTTCGCTCCATTGGGTCTTCATGGACATGGAGTCCTTGCCGACCGGAATGGTGATGCCCAGCTCTGGGCACAGCTGCATGCCGACCGCTTGCACAGCGTCGTAAAGACGCGCGTCTTCACCAGGATGGCCGGCAGCGGACATCCAGTTGGCGGACAGCTTGATGTCGGAGATTTTCGCGATGCTGGACGCGGCGATGTTGGTCAGGGTTTCACCGACCGCCATGCGTGCCGAAGCGGGCGCGTCGAGCAACGCCAGCGGCGTGCGCTCGCCCATGGCCATGGCTTCGCCGCTGTAGACGTCGAAACTGGTGGCGGTGACGGCGACGTCGGCCACCGGTACCTGCCACGGGCCGACCATCTGGTCGCGCGCGACCAGGCCGGTGATGGTGCGGTCGCCGATGGTGATCAGAAAACTTTTGCTGGCCACGGCGGGATGATGCAGGACGCGTTCGATGGAGTCGGCCAGGTCCAGTTGGGAGGGGTCGAAATCATCGCCCAGTTCTTGCTCGCGCACGGCACTGCGGTGCATGCGCGGAGCCTTGCCCAGCAACACTTCGAGCGGCATGTCGACCGGGTTGTTGCCGAAGTGGCTGTCGGTAACGGTCAATTGCGGCTCGGCAGTGGCCTCGCCGACGACAGCGAACGGGCAGCGCTCACGCTCGCAGATGGCCTGGAAACGCTCGAAGTCGGCGGCGTCGACGGCCAGCACGTAGCGTTCCTGGGATTCGTTGCTCCAGATTTCCAGCGGGGCCATGCCCGGCTCGTCGTTGGGCACGTTGCGCAGCTCGAAGCGGCCGCCACGGCCGCCGTCGTTGACCAGTTCGGGGAATGCGTTGGACAGGCCACCCGCACCTACGTCATGGATGAAGCTGATGGGATTCCTGTCGCCCAGCTGCCAGCAGCGGTCGATGACTTCCTGGCAGCGACGCTCCATCTCCGGGTTTTCGCGCTGTACCGAAGCGAAGTCCAGGTCCGCCGAGCTGGTACCGGTGGCCATGGAGGAAGCGGCGCCGCCGCCCAGGCCGATGAGCATGGCCGGACCACCGAGCACGATCAGCTTGGAACCAACGGTGATCTCGCCCTTCTGCACGTGCTCGGCACGGATGTTGCCCATGCCGCCGGCGAGCATGATCGGCTTGTGGTAGCCGCGCACTTCTTCACCGTGGGGAGTGTCGATGCGCTGCTCGAACGTGCGGAAGTAGCCAGTCAGGGCCGGGCGACCGAATTCGTTGTTGAACGCCGCGCCGCCCAGGGGGCCGTCGATCATGATGTCCAGCGCGGTGACGATGCGCTCGGGCTTGCCGTAGGGCTTTTCCCACGGCTGTTCGAAACCGGGAATGTTCAGGTTGGACACGGTGAAACCGGTCAGGCCAGCCTTGGGCTTGGCGCCGCGGCCGGTCGCGCCTTCGTCGCGGATCTCGCCGCCAGAGCCGGTGGAGGCGCCCGGAAACGGTGCGATCGCCGTGGGGTGGTTGTGGGTTTCCACCTTCATAAGGATGTGCACAGGTTCCTGCACCGCGCCGTACTGGCGGGTTTCAGGGTTCGGGAAGAACCGCCCGGCCACGCTGCCGACGATCACCGAAGCGTTGTCCTTGTAGGCCGACAGTACGCCTTCGCTGTGCATCTGGTAGGTGTTCTTGATCATGCCGAACAGGCTTTTTTCCTGGCTCTGGCCATCGATGTCCCAACTGGCGTTGAAGATCTTGTGGCGGCAGTGCTCGGAGTTGGCCTGGGCGAACATCATCAGTTCGATGTCGTGTGGATTGCGCGCCAGCCCCTGGAAGCTGCTGACCAGGTAGTCGATTTCGTCTTCGGCCAAGGCCAGGCCAAGCTCGACGTTGGCTTTTTCCAGCGCGGCACGACCGCCACCCAGGATGTCCACAGCGGTAAGCGGCTTGGGTTCGGCATGACGGAACAGGCCGGCGGCCTCTTCCAGACGGGCCAGCACCACTTGGGTCATGCGGTCGTGCAGAACGGCGCCGATCAGCTCGGCCTCGGCCTCACTGAAATCACCAGACACATAAAAGGCAATGCCGCGTTCCAGACGCTGGACCTGGGTCAGGCCGCAGTTGTGCGCGATATCGCTGGCCTTGCTTGACCACGGCGAAATGGTACCGAAGCGCGGCAGCACCAGGAACAGCCGCCCGGTGGGCTCCTGAACGGGAACGCTGGGGCCGTACTTGAGCAGACGGGCAAGGACTTGCCGGTCGTCGCTGGCGAGCTCGCCTTCGACTTCGGCGAAGTGGGCGAATTCAGCATACAGGCCAGTAACAGCGGGGACCTTCTGGCTCAGTTGCTCGAGTAATTTACCGTGGCGAAAGGCAGAAAGGGCAGGAGCGCCGCGCAGGATCAACATCGTCGGGACAGCCTCGAAAGGGGGTGTGCTTGGAGGCCGTGCATTCTAGCCTAAACCGTTCACCTAGGCACCCGACGGATGGAAAAACAGCGCGATCGTTCGTCAGATCCCTTGCCGGGGGCCGGTCGGAGGTTGCGCTGCGCTCTAGCAGACTCCTTCGCCTGCTGTCGAGATATGGCTCGAGCGACCGTTTGCGTATACTGCACCCATGCTCACCCAGACCGTCTTACGCTCGCGCTGCGCCAAATGGCTCTTCGCAACCGGACTCCTCCTGCTGCTCAGTGGCTGTGTTGATAAACCCAGCACACTCGAACGGGTCAAGGAGGACGGCGTGCTGCGCGTCATAACCCGCAACAGCCCGGCCACCTACTTCCAGGATCGCAACGGCGAAACAGGCTTCGAGTACGAACTGGTCAAGCGTTTTGCCGATGACCTGGGTGTCGAACTCAAGATCGAAACCGCCGACAACCTCGATGATGTCTTCGCCGGCCTGAGCCAGCCTCAGGGGCCAGTGCTGGCGGCAGCAGGCCTGGTCAGCAGCGAGGCGCGGGAGAAACAGGCGCGTTTCTCCCATCCGTATCTGGAGGTCACGCCGCAAGTCATCTATCGCAACGGCCAGAGCCGACCCACCGATGCCGCCGAGTTGGTGGGCAAGAAGATCATGGTGCTCAAGGGCAGCAGCCACGCCGAGCAACTGGCCAAGTTGAAGCTGCAGTATCCGACGCTCGAGTACGAAGAGTCCGACGCGGTGGAGGTGGTGGACCTGCTGCGCATGGTCGACGAGGGGCAGATCGACCTGACTCTGGTCGATTCCAATGAAGTGGCCATGAACCAGGTGTACTTCCCCAACGTGCGGGTCGCCTTCGACCTGGGCGACGGCCGCGACCAGCGCTGGGCCGTGGCCGGGGGCGAAGACAACAGCCTGTTGAACGAGGTCAACGGCTTCATCGACAAGGTCAAGGGCAACGGCACCCTGCAGCGTCTCAAGGACCGCTACTACGGCCATGTCGATGTACTCGGCTACGTCGGCGCCTACACCTTCGCCCAGCACCTGCAGCAACGCCTGCCCAAGTTCGAGAAAACCTTCCAGGCCTCGGCCAAGCAGGAAAAGGTCGACTGGCGGCTGCTTGCGGCCATCGGCTACCAAGAGTCCATGTGGCAAGCCAGCGTGACCTCCAAGACCGGTGTGCGAGGGCTGATGATGCTGACCCAGAACACCGCCCAGGCCATGGGCGTGAGCAATCGCCTGGACCCCAAGCAGAGCATCAATGGCGGTGCCAAATACTTCGCCTACGTCAAGGATCAGCTCGACGACGGCATCCAGGAGCCCGATCGGACCTGGTTCGCCCTGGCCGCCTACAACGTGGGCAGTGGCCATCTGGACGACGCGCGCAAGCTGGCCGAAGGTGAAGGGCTGAACCCGAACAAGTGGCTGGACGTGAAAAAAATGCTGCCGCGCCTGGCGCAGAAGAAGTGGTACAGCAAGACCCGCTACGGCTATGCGCGTGGTGGCGAACCGGTGCACTTCGTGGCCAACATCCGACGCTACTACGACATCCTCACCTGGGTGACCCAGCCACAGCTCGAAGGCAGCCAGGTGGCCGATGGCAACCTGCATGTGCCCGGCGTCGACCAGTCAAAGCCCACACAGCAGACGCCGCCGCTCTAAGAGCACCCGAGTGATCCTGTGGGAGCGGGCTCTGCCCGCGAATAAGCCCTCGGCAGCACTCCCTCCTTCAATCTCAGCCCTTCGCCCGCCGCGCCCTGAAAAATTCGCTCAATATCGCCCCACATTCTTCGGCCAACACGCCACCCTCCACCATCAACCGATGGTTGAGAAAGCCTTGAGCGAAGAACTGCCCCTGACTTTGGACGACGCCAGCCTTGGGCTCGAGTGCGCCGAACACTACCCGGGCGATGCGCGCATGGACGATCAGCCCCGCGCACATGCTGCAAGGCTCGAGCGTGACGTAGAGGGTGCTGCCCGGCAGGCGGTAGTTCTGCACGGCCTGCGCGGCATTGCGGATGGCAACCATCTCGGCATGGGCGCTGGGGTCGCTGCCGCTGATGGGACAGTTGAAGCCACGGCCGACGATCTCGCCGTCCTGCACAACGATCGCGCCCACCGGCACTTCACCCAGCGCTGCGCCCTGGGCGGCTAGCTCGAGCGCTTGCATCATGAAAAATTGATCGCGACTGCGATCGATGATCTTGGGTTGTTTCAATGTTCAGGAAACCTCTATTGCCGCCATGAGTCCGGTTTCCATGTGATCGATCACATGGCAATGGAACATCCATACACCCGGATTATCCGCCACCAAGGCCACCTGAGCACGTTCGTTCTTGCCCAGCAGGAACGTATCGGTGAAATATGGGATGATCTTGCGCCGATTGGAGGCAATCACCTTGAAACTCATGCCGTGCAGGTGAATGGGGTGCTGATACTGGGTCATGTTCTTCAGCTCCAGCACGTAGCTCTTGCCCAACTGCAACTTGGCGATGGGGCGGTCGGCGCAGGTCTTGTCGGTGATGTCCCAGGCAATGCCGTTGATCTGCCACAGGCTGGGCGGCTTGCCCTCGGTGGTGTCGGACACCTCGCCAACCCATTCGAAGTTGAAATTGAGCTTCTCGGCGTTGGCCAGGTCCGGCTCGGCGATCGGATTGGCCGGCAATGCCGGCGGCCAATCGCTCGGCGCCGCTGCGGCCTGCACCGAGCGCAGGGTGCCCAGGCGTACCGAACCGTCACGTATGGCAATCTCTTCACCGGCAGGCGGCATCTTGACCGCGAGGCAAACCCGCATGCCTGGGCCCATCCAGTAATCCTTGCCGAACGCACGCGGTTCGATGGGGTTGCCATCCAGCGCATACAGGCGCATGTCGGCATTGCCGCGGAAATTCAGGCGGTAGGTGGCGGTGTTGTCCAGATTCAGGATACGCACCCGCACGATCTGCCCGGCCGGAAGATCGACGGTGGCCCGATGCACCCCGTTGATCGTGGAAAGCCGGCCCAAGGTGCCGTTGCGTGCGGCCTCGCGAGGAATGCTGAACGGCAGGAACGCGCCCTCCTCGTCCACGTGCCAGTTCTTCAGGTTGAGCACTGCCTCGTGAGCGAAGCCGGTCGGCTCGCGCTCCTCGACGATCAACGGGCCGACCAGGCCACGGCCCAGTTCTTCGCTGCTGGCCACGTGCGGGTGATACCAGTAGCTGCCGGCGTCGGGCACACGGAAGCGGTAATCGAAGTACTCACCGGGCTTGACCGGCAACTGCGACACGTAGGGTACGCCGTCCATGTCCAGCGGCAGGCGGATACCATGCCAATGGATGGTGGTTTCCACCGGCAGCTGGTTGATGAAACGCACCCGCAACCATTCGCCCTGGCGCACTCGCAATTCCTGGCCGGGCGCGGAACCACCGAAGGCCCAGGCTGGGGTTTGGTGGCCTGCCACCAATTCAACGTCCAGCGGCGCTGCAATCAGCTGATAGTCCACGCCGGCCTGATCCACAGGGGTGCCCAACCAATATCGGGCAGCGCCCCCGGCACCCACGCCAACCGCGACCACGCCCGCCAGGCCACCGAGGAATTGTCGACGAGTGAAAGACATGGATACGGCACCTGCGCGATGAACATCAAAGGCCGACACCATACACCTGCAATTGAGAAAGATTAAGACTTGCGCTGCCGCGCCGTTGGCTGTCAGACAGATCCCATGCACCGCCGACGCGGCTTGCGCCGCTGCTACGGGGCGCGCGAAGCCTCTACCTTGCTTCATGGCCTGATAACTCCCGGTGGCGCCAGGGACGGATCCAGGTAGGTGAACGGCGCTTCGCGCACGGTCAGCGCCAAGCGCCAATCGGCTTTGACCACCCCGTCCGGGTGGCCCATCGACGGCAGGTAGTACTCGCCTGGGTCCAGGGTGATGTTGGTCTGCTGGCCGGCACCGGCATCGACAATGCGCAACGCCGTCACGTCATGCAATTGCGCCAGGCCCGGAATACCCTTGTAAGTGGAAGCGTGGGTGTCACCGACCAGCGCGATCCATTTGCCCCGGCCTGGCAACGCACTGCGCGCAGCGATGACTCGGCTGGCATGGTAGCTGAACACCCGCTGGCGCAGCGTCTGACTGGCGCCGTAGAGGTCGTCCATGCCGTCGAGTCGATAGCTGGCTGCGCAATCCAGAGCGCGCACTTGGATACCCTCGCGACGCGCGGCCTGCACCAGCGTGGTGAAGTTGTACTCTCGAGCCGGGTCGGTGCGATGGCCAATATCCTGATCGCGCAGATAATCCTGCAAATCATTGGGCAACCGGCCATCACTGGCTACCTGATTCAGGTCGGCCTGATGCAGATCGGTCATCAGGTGTTCCATGTACAGCGTGTCGACGCCATCCTTGGCCAGTGCCGGCATGTTCTCGATCAAAAAGCGCTTGCTGGCGATGGACTGATGAGATTCGCCAATCACCAGCGCCTGGGACTCATCCAGCAGCCGCCGCACGGCCAGGTAGGGCGGCAGTTCCGGGTCCGGCGCATGCAACGGCGATCGGCCAGGTGAGCGCCATTGCGTGATGAATGCATCGGCATCGTCGATCAACTCGACCCGCAGTTGGTTGAGGCTGTCGAGCACCGGGTTGAGCGGCGTGTAGGGGTCGAAGTATTGGCCGGACAGCATCTTTCGAAACTGGTCGCTCAACAGCTCGCGCGTGGCTGCACGGGCCACCAGCGGCACTTCGTAGCGGCTGGCCGAGCGCTCGAACTGCACGTAACTGACCGGGGGCGGTTCCAGCTCCATCTCACCCGAGACACTCATGCAGCCACCGCCACCGCGCAGACAACCGCGGGGCACCAGCTCCCATTGCAACTGGTCGTTGAAGCGCACCGGATAATTGCCAGTAAAGGCAAAGGGCCGCTGCGGATCGACGATCAGCCAGCAGCGCAGGTTCGCGTCATAGCGCGCTCGGTACAGACTGCCACGCAAACGAATCGTCGGCTCGCCCGCTACCCGCATCAGCCCGTCGGTATCAGGGAGCAGCGGGGTGTGCTCAAGCCTGTGGGGAGGCGCCTGCAGCGGTTGCACGTCATCGAGTTCCGGCAGCCCTTGAGGGATCAGCAGCGTCGTGCTCAACAGCAGCTCGATGCCGCTGAAGATCGCCGCATACAGTGCCGCGCGCCGGTCCACCGCCTTTGCGGCGTTCGCCGCATGGTCCACGTTCAGCGCAAATTTTCCAGCGCTGGCCACCACCACGATCAACGCGATCGGCCAACTGATCATGGCCGCCGAGCCGAACAGGTGCAGGCCGGCGCCCAGGTAGCCGATCCACAGCTGCTTGCGCAGCTCGCTGTTGCTGTGCAGCTGCAGGTTGGCCTCGGCCAGCATCTGTTCGCGGGTCTGCGCCGCAAGCCAGCACGCCGCATCGACAGTGATGGTCTGCCACGCCACCTTTGCCGCGAACCTGGACAGCGGCTTTTTCGCCAACAGCACCAAACCGCCCGTACGCGCCAGCGCTGCGGCAGGCTCCAGCAGCGCAGCGTGATCAAGCAGGCGCTGCCGACTTTGCACGCCCTGTACCTGTTGATACAACCATACCTGCGCGGCCTTCAGGTCAGCAAACACTTCGAACGCAATGTCGCGGCCGGCCAGGTACAACAATCGCTGGCCTGCCTGGGTGTTGAAGCACAGCACGCTGGTAAAGGCGTAACCGGCAATCTGTAGTGCACTGACCGTCACGCCGCTGGTTGGCCGATGCACACCTGACAGACCGGCCAGCGTCGGCGCCATGGCGTATTCACAACCCAGGCCATCGAACACCGCCTGCACCTCAGCTCGCGTCAGGTGTCCGCCGTGGCAGGCCTCCACGGCAGCGCGCAGGCAATTGATACGGATCAACGTCTGCACCTCTTGCCCATTGTCGGTCCAGAATCGCGACAGGCCCTGGTGATAGAACGCCGCAAAATCAATGTGCCACAGCGCGTTCAGCACCTTGTCCGGCGCCAGGCGCACCTCGTTGCGCTCGTTGAACCACAGGGCTTGTGCATCCCCCGTGTAGAACCCGCCCATGACATGCAGCAAGTCGGCATTGTCCTGATCACTCGCCTGAAACCGCCGCATCACCAACTCGGTAAAGGTCATCGACTCGCTTGGCGGGCCCATGTGCGCATAGCCACTGAACGAACGGGGGCTGGACTGGGCATTGTCGAAGCGATGCCAGTAAAAGGTGTCGGGATGGGTGTCGATGCCCATGGAGGCGAGCATCTGGGTGGCAGTGGCGACGGCCATTTGGTGGAGGTCGGGCAGTTGTTGGGTGACCTGCCGTGCGAAGTCTGCGAGAACATCGCCCAACTGCGTAGTGGGAAGTAGATCAGTCATGTCAAAGGGACCGGTTTCTGAAAGAGCTGCGAGTGTGGCCAGTGCCCCGAACCCTTCTGGCCTACATATTTGGCCTCACAGTCCAGGTACCCCACTTCATCCCAATGCCCTCGCTGCCACCGTCATCAAGGTAAACTCCGGCCACCCCTATACAGGACTCCAGGCCATGATCGACTTCAACAACAAAGGCTTCTTCAAACTCAAGCAAAACGCCGAATACGCCGAATACGCCGAACGCGTCACGGCCCTGCTGTGTTGAAATGAAACAAAAAGCCCGCAGTTACGCGGGCTTCAGGGTATTTCTTGCTAGTGGGTGCCAGTCAATGCCGGCCACCCCATCACTCCCACTCTATTATCAACTGCACCATGAAAGCCTTAAAACACCAGGCATGCAGAAACTCAATAATCCAAAGACCATGAAAAATACCACAGAATTAGAAGCCCGCTTAAGAAGCTGCTTGGCATTGGCTAACAAGATCGGCCGCTCCGAGATAGCCAACTCGTCCGCATCGCCATCACGAACAAGCTCAGCCAACAGCTCTGCCGCGTACGCCAGATCAAGCCAGAAAAACCCGGCCATTACCTGAGCATGATTGCGATCTCTCATCACCAGAATCCCTCCAGTCCACAGATACCCTGACATTTCAAGAATGGCATCCTCAGAACGCGAATTTGGCAATTCTGGGAGATGACTCCTGTCACTACAAAAATCGGCCAAAAGCGGACAATTCCGGAGGAATTAGGTGAAGCTTAGCCATCAGGCGTCTCCATAGCCTGTGTATGCGCTAGAATCCGCAGCCAACGCCCCTACTCTTCCTTATCACGAATGCGAGATATCTCCAAAATGAAATTCCTTAGCTTGTCTGCATAGGTGTTGCGCTGTGTATCTCCGAATTCCTCTTTGACAGTTTCTGCAAGGAGATCAAATATAAGCGGGGAGAATGTCTCATCTGCAAACAAGCTTAAAACAGTGGAGAACTCGCCCCTGAATTCTTTCTCAGTAAATATCAGAATTTCGTTCAAAGCATTGCGCGCATCGAAATCTGTATGTCTCAAATCGTCAGGCTCGTCGCTAATCCTCCGACTCAGCCTGGTGAGGAGACTAACCACGGCACCACTTTCAGCCTGATGATCGCCAAGGAAAATTGCTAACGTATCTAGAAGATTACCCCCACGCGCATCCTTGAAAAAATCTTCATCAATAATAGCAAGAACCCCTTCCTTCAGATCCTCGCTATTAATTTTTAAATCTAGCATAGCCAGCCTTTCGATTGCTCTATGCGGTGGATACACTACCCACTCATCATATGGAAATTTCTCTCTGTAGATTTTTCTAAGCCCATGCTGGGTAGAGTCCCACGTTATCATGAAAGGAACCTGAAACATCCCCCGGGAATCCAGGTGATTAGAGGTTTCGCCTAAAATCTGACAGGCCAAAACATCATTCTTAAAGGTCTGCCTTTTTCTTTTAACCCCTATTACTCGCATATATCTCGTATACATTTGAGTATAGAAATCGTCTTCCTTCTCATCGACGGAGAGAATTCTAACCCCCCCTAACTCAGCATGAGTACGAGCACAGCTAAGCAGATCTCTAAACCTTGGCGTCTCACCGGGCGCTGACTCGTAACCAATAAACTCTGCCAAAAAATTCCTAAAAATAAAACTTCGAGGCCTGTCTTTCTTAACTCTGAGATATAGATTAAAAAATACGTTTTTAGAATCACCCAAACTAGCTATGAGCTCATCGCTAGCAAACCTGCTAATTCTTTCAGCGTTTTCAAGGTGCCGCACGGTCTCCTCAAGATGCTCTAAAGTGACCCTGACCTCTTTCTGCTTAAGTCGTTTCAGGACATCTTTCATGTGCGCAACAGTGCGAAACGCATTATCATCAATCACATCCTTGTACTGCAAGACACTTAGATAATAAATAAATACCGGCGCATCTAGATACAGAAAAAATTTCTTTTCTTCGACGTATTTTTCAAGCTTAGACTGATTAAGCAAACCGATACACAATCGCGTTGAGCAATAGTTAGCCAAATACTCATTCTGGGCAGATATCTCTATCAATTGTTGAGACGCTGCCTTGGAATCAGCTTCTGATATCTGTGACACATCGCGCAGTAGGTTAGCGATCTTCTCGACTGCACTTTTGACAATCGCTAGCTTTGGCGGCTCAAAATTCTCTTCAGATATTTGAATGTCGACCGAGGCGCCATATGCTTCCTGAATAAGACTCAATATCTTCTCAGAGATAGGCTCATCTGTATACCTTTCAGCTACCTTGCTTATCGCACCCAGAACTTGATCGCGACCTGCTTGATCTTTAATAGCAACATTGTTTATCCTAATAAGTTCACTTTCGACGAGTGTATATAAACCATCCTCAAAGTTGATTCTACCCGACTTCCTCAAGTGCCCTAACCTTGATTTCATGACGGGCACACTGACGCCGACCTCATGCAGTACACCCGCTAACTCTGACTCAGCAGTACTGCCAGCACTTAATGTCGAAACGATGTGAGAGTCAACAATAACATGCTTCAGACTCGCAGTATCCTTACTCAGCACTAGATAATCATAAAAGGTCCGCTGCTTAATGTTTATTTCTGCAGACGCGTGCGAGAACTTATATTTATGTATGTCCTCCAGCAAATACTTCAATAGATCTGGATAATCATTTGTGATTTTCTGCCCCATCTTGTTTGCATCGAAAAGCTCCAAGGTTATCCCGAACTCTCTGCTTGCAATGGTCTTGAGTTGATCCTCCTTACTAGCAGAAACCACATGCGACCAAAAGAATATCATCATAGGAGGGTAGTTATGTCCATCTACCAACTTAACAACTTTCTCTAAGTCCTCTCGAACCTTAGACTCAATGTTTTTCTCTTGTATCGTAATCTGTACAGGGCACTTCACTTCTCGCCCACGGATGTGATAGCACAGATCGCGTCCGCCATCATACGGCCCGCCGACTAAGTAAGCCTCTGCGCCATAGATTTTCTGACAGTAGCGTCTGACCAACTCCTCGAAATCAGATACTACTTTGATCGTTTTAATAAATCCTATATTGTTATCCATGACGTTCCCTTTATGCTTACACACCCAGTTCAATGCGACCTTCAGCTAGCAGTCACGCTATTGAGTGGCAGAGCACTCATAACTACTTGATCAAAGCTCCATAATAGAGAGGCCCCTAATTTTATTAGACCTAAAACAATTAGCCAACCCCTTCACCCAAGGATAGCTGCGACTATAACATAAAAATCATTTATACTCACAAACCTTATCTCAGGCGTGAAAAAGTTAAAGTCTCGCCCCTCTACACAAGCGGCGTCTAAAACTCAGCTAGCACTGTAACTTATAGTACGTCCAAGGTAAAGCAAACGCGCCGAATAAGCAGTAGCACTTTGATTATTTGAATAACCAAATTGAAATACAAACATTTGAACACCCCAACTAATACAGAACACATCATATTGCACCTAACTTATCGCATCTACTGACCAGCAGGGTATTAACGCGCACTCGACTCGCTGGAGTTGTTTCAAACACCGCTTGTGTGCCGGATACAGGACCCGTGAGCGAACACCTCATGCCATCCTAACGAGCACCGCCGTCCTTTGTACCATCCCGATGATAGCCCTTCGCTAGAGATTTTAAGACCGGTAGCCAAGCGAGGCGCCATTGTAGCAACTGTCAGCGCTGAGTGGATTGCACAATCCACAGAATCCCAGACATCAGCCCTACCTATTTCGACCAAAAGGGACGAGGTTCATCTTCTCTTTGATACCCTCCTGCAACGCGCAGAAACCAACCATCATGCGCTCGGATTCGGCTGGGCTTACTCTTTGGTCACGTTCCCCTGCAAGCCAAAGTTTCAACAATCCAGCTACTTTACCAAGGTTGCCATTCAGCTTAACCACCCCGCGGACGGCTTCGAGATCGGCTCGCGCCTTTACAGGCTGGGTCAGACCGGTAGCTCTCATAACGTGGCATTGGATAAACCACACTACACTGCCCGTCTAGATAGCCCTGCTTTCTCGTCATCAGTCACAGCAACCTGGATAGGTGGGACCTCCCGGCGCGGCCTCTGAGCCTTACCTTTAGGTGTCATGTCTTTCTTCATCTACTCCTCGCACTGATCGGTGACTCGCGGCAGCGACGGTATGCCTCGCAGAGCAAGATTATCTGTTGAGCTTAACGCGAATAAATCAGGTGGTGAGGCCTTAGCTGCGTAGCGGCGTAGGCCTACAACACACATCTTGCCGTCTCAATGTAGGCGAATTAATGCAATTCGAAAACTTTGAATCCAGAATTCGCATCTAATTCCGCTAAATCGCATACAGTCGCATACAGTCGCGTACATTCGCATTGAATTGCTTCAAATCTCCCTAAACTTCATATAATCGCGTTGAGTTTCATTAATTTTCATAATCCGCCTATTTCGTGTTTCCGCATGCTTTCATCCGTGCTAAAACCGAAGCGTCAAAAGGAGAAAGCTGATGCGGAGTGGTAGCCTAAAGAATGTCAAAAGAAGAACTGGCCGTGCCGAGTTTTTCAAGATCAGGAGAGAACTAGAAGAGAAGATACTACTCGGCCATACCCTCAAACTAATTTATAAAGAATATTTCGACGAATTTAGCTTTGGGTATGTACAGTTCACACGATACGTTTCTCGTTACTGCAAGCAATCTCGATCATATATAGTAACAGGCTCGCACAGGACATAAAAATGACACACGCGTGGAAATCACTAGTAGCAGCTCTTATTTTTAATTTAACTGGGCAACATGCTTTAGCCATGTACTGCTCAAACTGCTCAACTTTTTATCAGCAAATGTTCGAATATGTCGAGCAAGTCAACACAGCGCTAAACACTGCCGAACAATTACAAATAGAGATTCGCCAGTACCAGAACATGGTTAACCAGGGCTTGGGGTTACCCAGCTCCATGTTTAGCGGTATCGCTACGGACCTGAGAGACGTGATCAGCATATACGACAGATCGCAATCTCTCGGCCGTCAAATTCAGAATATGGATTCGCAGTTTAACTACCAGTTTCCCGGTTTTCAGTCTTATCTGAACGGTGCGGCGAATTCTGCACACTTCACGCCACGGGAACATTATAAAAACTGGTCTGAGCAAGGCCGCGGCAATGTGAGAGCGGCTCTCGAAGCGGCAAATTTAAATACAAGTACTTTTGAGACTGAAGATGCCAAACTTGATAGCATATTAGCCCGTTCTCAGTCAGCCGCTGGCCGTATGCAAGCGATACAGGTGGGCAACGAAATTGCTTCGCAGAATGTTCAGCAACTCCAAAAACTGCGTGATCTTTTGGCTACACAGATAAACATGCAAGGTAACTATATGGCACAACAGGACGACCGGAAGGCCATGAGCGAAGCAGCTGAGCAGAAATTCAAGGACCAACCAACTATTCGCGGCGGTTCGAAGGGATACTGAAATGCCTATATCAAAGTGGTTCGTAGCACTATTGTGTGCTGGCTTGGTTATTACCGTATCTGTGACAACGATCAAGATTTTCAGCAACCCGGAGTGTAACTCAAACAGCGATCAAAAAAGCTCAGATTCCGCCTTCAAAAACCAACCTACCATCCGTGGTGGATCAAAGGGGTATTAACTATGGATCGTCTTTTTTTGTGGTCTCTAGGATCCATAGGGATCTTCATTACTGGAAGCTCGTTAGCTGATACAAATCTTGCCCAGCCAGATACGTCAGTTGACGGCCTCTTAGATCTAATACTAAACCAGTCAGGCCTATGGTCACAACGCTTGTACGGCTATGCGATCAACCTATTCTGGCTCCTAGCAACGATCCAGCTTGTCTGGACATTTATACCCCTAGTAATAAAACAAGCTGATATGGGTGAGATTGCAGGCGAGCTGGTGCGTTTTATTCTGGTGACCGGCTTTTTTTTGGCACTGATAAAATACGCCGTAGAATGGGCTTCCGCGATTGTCGACAGCTTTCGTGACGCAGGAGCTACTGCAAGCGGCATAAATCGCGCATTACAGCCCGGAGATGTCTTTGCTTTGGCGATAGAGTTTTCTCGCGCAATTCTGTCCAGCATGCCTTTCTTCTCACCAGGCCAAGCGGTTGCAATTAGCCTAGCTGCTTTTTTAGTGCTTGTTTGCTTCGCTTTCATTGCGGCTTTTATGTTTGTGACGCTTGTAGAGTCTTACGTGATCATCAACGCGTCCGTTCTTTTCTTCGGTTTTGGTGGTGCTCAGTGGACAAGGGAATATGCAATTGCGCCAATGCGCTTCGCCGTCGCGGTTGGAGCTAAGCTATTCGTTTTGACCCTGATCATCGGCCTGATTTTGCAGTCAAGCCGTGAGTGGGCATCTGCATATCAGAACAACGAAGCTTCCGTGATGACTCTCGCTGGGCTGGCTTTGATTTGCGCCTACTTGACGAAGACGATTCCAGATCTAATAGGCGGCATGATTAGTGGTTCATCAATAGGTGGTGGTTCGGCCCTCGGAGGAATGGCAACTGCTGGAGCGGCGGGGGCTGCCGCTGCAATTGCCACCGTCGCCACAGCGGGGACTGCAGCACCTGCTGCAGTCGGTGCATTAAGTGCGGCCAGTGGCGCAGGTGCTACCGCTGGCAGTGGGTTGGCGGGCGCTATCAACTCTAGTTTTGTTAATGCCGCAAGTTCAACAGGCAGCGGAGCGTCAACGCTAACGGACTTCGCAGCGCCTTCTGGAGTGGGTGCCAGCACAGGCGGCAGCACTACCAAGAACCCCACACCATCGACGTCAAAGACTAGGAATAGCCTGTCTGACGCGGCCTCGTCTAGACCTAATGCTGAGACCGCGAAATCGTCTTCGTACGCAACCAACCAAATCGGTAAGGCTGCACAAGTAGACGAAAACAAAGAGCCACAGCAAGCAGCACCAAAAGGGGAAGCCGTTAGGAGTGGTGATGAAATTTTACAGGTGGCGGGTGGAGCCGCGAAGGTGCTCGGAGTTATGGCGTCACTGGCCGTGCCAGGTATGGAGAATGCCCACGCCTCATCTCTTGGTACAGGCTTCACGTTACCCGTTGCTGGCGACAGCTCTTCCGTTCAGACCAGAAGAGGTGAATCGCCCCCTGGACCCGAAGAAGCTGTATCCAACGTGATCCGCCCCCCCTCTGACGTTAACGCGGCTCACGGATGCCTCCCTTTGCTCAGTGTGCCCGATACGACATCGAACAACGACCATCTAGAGGAATAACCATGACAGACATTCTTACAGTCGCTGCATTTTCAGTACTGGTCTTTACGCTCGGCATTGGCCTGTGGGCGCTTGGCCAATGGCTGCGCAGCAAGGGCTATGGACCGCAGCTCGATAAGCTGGATCGCCAGTACACAGCACTCCAGCTCAGGATAAGCCCGCTGGCTCTATCGGCTTCATACCGTATGATTGCGGGAGCGCATAGCATGAATCGCCTACCTCTGCTGGGAAGCAAAAGTAACGCAGCTCTGACCAAGCAGATTCTGATGGCGATGCGCGCCGAACAGCCTACACAAAAACGAGAATGCTAAAATTCGCTGATCGCTAGTTCGGAGTATCACCAACCCCGCCACAGTGCGGGGTTTGTATTGCCATGGCAGCCCCGCTTAGCACGCTCCTGATGTTTCCCATCCGTCGCGTGCCTTGCCGGGCCTCATCACCGGATTCTAGAGTGCCGCACCGCTGTAGCTAAAAAAATCCCTCGAATCAACGAGGGACGGCACGCCATCAAGAGCCCAGAGGCTTCGCCATTAGTAATACGCACGGACTTGGTACACTGTGGGTTGGGTGTATCCATACGTTCCCCGTGCCGCTTCGCAGCCTCATTCAAAAGCTCGGGGGCTTCGCCATTAGTAATACGCACGGACCTGTCTCACCGCGCGCCCCTCCCTCAAAGTACAATTCTTCGGAAGGGAATAGGGCTGTATCAGCCTCAACCGCAGGAGCGACGGGCTTACCCGCACGGTACCAGCTTGCACGGCTCATCCCGAGGGATTCCCAAGGCTTCCTACGGCTCAATGACGTGCTTACATAAGTCTGGCGGTCTAGTGCTCCCGCTGTACGTCTGCGGCCTTCCTCGCGCTTCCGGTGGCGTTCTGCGGCTTCGTCCGTGCTGATTACAGTCCTAAGCTGCCGCTGCTCATCTGGCGTGATCCTGAACAGGTTAATCAGCGTGTCATTCTTGGGCGTGTACAGGGGGGCATAGTGCTTGCCTCCGAAGCTCACTTTCTCGCCTGCCTCGAACGCCTTGGCCTTGCCGAACAGGGTCATCAGCTCTTTGGAACAGGTATTCCATTGCGGGTCTAGCTCACGCGCCAGCGCGGATGCTTCGTAGTACATCTGTTTGCTGTTCGTTGCGCCGGACAGCAACAGGAAGTTCAACCGCCAGAACAGGTGCTGCATTCGACTACCTTCGCTGACACCGCCGCGCAAGTCGGCCAGCTTCCGCAGGTCCTCCAGTCGATCCCACGCGAGCTGGCGGCCGGAGAACCCGCGTAGCGTATTGGTCTCGCCGCCGGAAACGAGCTTTAAGGGCTTGCGTTGGATGCGCTCGACCTGCTCTTGACGTTGCTGCTCGATGGCCCAGCGAGCGGTCGGCAAAAGCGCTTCGGCCATATACTCGAAGTTATACCGCACCGGCTGGCCGTCCATGCCGTTCTGCACATGCACCACGCGGCACGCTTCGCCGCTCTTGCTGTTGACGGTTTGTACGGTGCGCAGGACGCGGCTTGCGTCCTTGGCCATCGGGTCGGCACCCACATGCGACAGGCGATCAACAAGGTAGCGTTGGCAGGCGTTCCAGCGTGGCAACGCCTGACGCGGGATCGTGCCCTCCAAAAGCCACTTGGCTTGGATTCCGCGCCCGCTGTAGATCAGCATGGACGGGGCGGGTATTCCTTCCTCTGCGCAGAAGTACATCACAGCAGCGGCCAGGGCGTCGGGCGTGCGTCCGACGAGCGCCGGAACATTGTAGGTGTCGAGGTCAGCGAACAGCAGCCCCAAGCGCGATAGGTTCACAACGCGCCGGTTGGGACGGATGAATTCAGCCTGTGACATCCATGTGTCACGGGTTTTGTCTATCAGGCCGAGAACGGTCGGCATATCTGCCAACAGATGGGACGACTGGCGCTTGTCGCCCCGCACATCAACAAGGAGGGAAAAAAAACCGCTCCGGGTGCTGTCGTGGTACGTCTGCGCCTCTTCCTGTGAACTGAACAGTGCAAGCTGTAAGCTTTGATGTTGAGCATGCCCAGTCCCACTATGCCGGTGCGAGATGGGCCCTGCATCGGGCCCGGTCCGCACTACTCAGGCTCCAATTCCAGGTCTAGAAGCCGGGCCAGAAGCTTTGCACGCGTCAATCCACTCCTCGACTTCAGCAAGATCCCAAGCAACATTCCGGCTGGTCAAAGCGATACGGCGTGGGAAATCACCCCGTTGTTCCATGTTGTAAATTGTGCGCTCAGCCAGCGGGATCATCGCATGCAATTTCTTACGGTTGATAAGTGTCTTGCTCTTTGGTTTCGTCTCCATGGGGTCGCTTTCCTTCGAAGTTGTCAGATGCTTGACAATGCCTTCGAGGGCCAGAACCAGGGCGCAAAAAGGTTAGATTTTGGTTGTCAATCGGAGCTATCATTCGGGCATGGAAAAAAACTCAAAGACGTCGAGCACCTACGATCCGCTTTTGCAACTGCTGGTTAGGGAAACCGATACATCGTCTGATCGCGTCCGGTCGAAATTGAGTAACCCGTACGATTGGTGCTTCTGCGAGCTATGCTGGCGGTCTACCGAATATGCGATCAGCATGGCAGCGTCAAAAGTCTTCAAGCGCTTAAAGCGCGAAAATGTCAAAGTGGTGCGACTCACAGAATCTGTTCGTACTAGGGCTCAGAAGAAAGCCGATATATTGGTTGCTCGTTACGAACAGGCATTGAGGGGGGAGCTTGGCAAATATGGGCCCTCCCGGATGTTGTTGAGATACTGTGATATGCAGGAATTGCGCGGAGACTTTTCGGTAGCTGCATTCCGCGAGCATGTGGAGCGCAGAACGCTTGTTTCCACTTGGGCGGAAGACGGGCAATTACTGAGACCTGTAACCCTGCCGGGCCAGCCTGAAGGCGCAGCCAGACCAAGCAAACTCTACTGCGAAGCTCACAATCCACGGCGTAACGATGAAGCTCGTCGCGCCTATCAGCGCGACCGTAGGTTTCTACTTGAGTATGAGGAACTAATTATCCAAATATGGGCACAGGGAGCTGCCGTACTCCCCAGATGGGATATTGAAACATGGGCAGAGGTCAGGAAGAAGGCCTACATCCAACTCCAAATCATCAAATCTCCAACAAGTTCACTGGACGATTTATTAAACCGAGGCGGGATGAATCAAGCTGAAATCGCCCGGGAGCTTGGCGTATCGCGCCAAGCAGTCTCTGCAGCCATCAGACGGCGAGCTCAAAAGTTGGCAGATTAAACCTCTAACCTTGTTGGTCGGCCCCATTGGTTCGACGTGGCCGGTGAAGGGTCCACTCATCAATCATATCAGCCCAATCCTGCAACATCGCCCGACGCTGATCACGGTATTCAGCCTTGTTGTAGACGGCCCGAACGCCCTTCTGCTCGTGTGCAAGGCATTTCTCAATCCAGTCTGAGTTGTAACCTGCCTCATGCAGCAGTGTGCTCGCTGTCCGTCTCAAATCATGGGGCCCGAACTTACTCAGCGGCTGCCCCTCTTTTTGTGCGAGCCGATAGGTCAGCGTCAGCACCTGATTGATCGTCGCGGCGCTCATTGGTAAATCAGAATCGTATCGGGAGGGAAAGACGTAATCTGAACCACCGGCAAATGTCTTCAGCGCAATGAAGAAATCCAAAGCCTGCTGAGATAAGAACACCAAATGAGGGTTGCGTCGCTTCATCCGCTCCTTCGGAATGGTCCACAGGGCTTCGCTGAAATTGATCTCGTCCCAGGTGGCGTTGGTCAGTTCACTTTTGCGCACCATGGTGAGCAACAGCAGCTTAGCCGCGGCTTTCACGGATGAGGCGGTGCCAATACGATCCAAGTACTGGTACATCAGCGCGATTTCGTCAGGGCCTAAAGCACGGTCACGCGGCTCGAATTTAGCGATGCTTGCAGGACGTACAAGGTCGGCGGGGTTCTCAACCTTCTGCCCACGCTCAATTGCCCACCGGAAGACCTGCATCACAATTTCACGGGAGTGCACCGCAGTCGCCGGCGCACCACGTTCCACGATTGCATCAGTCAATGCCCGCAGGTCCTCGTGGTTAATCTCAACCAGCTTCTGGTTGCCAAGCTTAGGCTTCAGCTCACGCTCGTAAACCGAGCGGCGCATGTCACGGGTCGAGTCGGCCATTTGGTATCCGCGCAGCCATTTCTCTGCCCAAGCATCAAACGTCTCGGCTCCCTTGCTACGAGCCTTGTCACGGGCTTTCTCCTTGGCAGGCGACCTGCCAGCCGCAACCATCTTTTTCGCCTCACCAAGCCGCTCTCGTGCTTCTGCGAGCGTAATGCCGCCTACACCATAGCGACCAAACGTGATCGTCTCTTGTCGGCCGTTGATGGAGTAGTTGTAGCGAAAGGAGATTGACCCCGCCGCCGTAACAGCTACGTACAGCCCATCCCGGTCATTCACCTTGTAGAGTTTCTCTTTTGATTTGAGATTACGCAGCTTGGTATCAGTCAGCATGGGGGTTGCGGATTCCGTTCAGAAAATACCATGCTCAAAAACGCACCATAAAAAGCTGTAAAACCCAATGAAAACGGGGGAATGGTGATATTTGATACCATGCACGCCTCAACAGAGTAGACATGGTATCGATCGCCGAGCATGGCATTTGGCTCAGTCAATGCCCCATACCATGCCACACAAACACAGTGCTTGGCGATGCACAGAAGTGCCAGAACTTGCCAGACCTAAAAAGCCAAAAGCCCGCTACTACGCGGGCTCCAGGGCATTTCTTGCTACTAGGTGCTGGACAATGCCAGACGCCCAATCATTCCCACTCGATCGTCGCCGGCGGCTTGCTCGACACGTCGTAGGTCACCCGCGAAATCCCTTCGATCTCGTTGATGATGCGGCCGCTCACCGTTTCCAGCAGCTCGTACGGCAGGTGCGCCCAGCGAGCGGTCATGAAGTCGATGGTTTCCACGGCGCGCAGGGCGACGACCCAGGCGTAGCGGCGGCCGTCGCCGACGACGCCGACCGATTTGACCGGCTGGAACACCACGAACGCCTGGCTGACCTTGTGGTACCAGTCGGCCTTGCGCAGTTCTTCGATGAAGATGTGGTCGGCGCGACGCAGCAGGTCGGCGTATTCCTTCTTCACTTCACCCAGAATGCGCACGCCCAGGCCCGGGCCGGGGAATGGGTGGCGGTAGACCATGTCGTACGGCAGACCCAGTTCCAGGCCCAGACGGCGGACTTCGTCCTTGAACAGCTCACGCAGTGGCTCGACCAGCTTGAGGTTCATCTCCTCGGGCAGGCCACCGACGTTGTGGTGCGACTTGATCACGTGGGCCTTGCCGCTCTTGGCTCCGGCCGACTCGATCACGTCGGGGTAGATGGTGCCCTGGGCCAGGTACTTGATGTTGTCCAGCTTGCACGACTCGGCGTCGAACACGTCAATGAAGGTGCGGCCGATGATCTTGCGCTTCTTCTCCGGGTCGGCTTCACCGGCCAGGTTGTCGAGGAACTGGGCTTCGGCGTTGGCGCGGATCACCTTGACGCCCATGTTCTCGGCGAACATGGCCATGACCTGCTCGCCTTCGTGCAGGCGCAGCAGGCCGTTGTCGACGAACACGCAGGTCAGTTGATCGCCGATGGCCTTGTGCAGCAGGGCCGCGACCACCGAGGAGTCGACGCCGCCGGACAGGCCCAGCAGCACGTTGTCGGTACCGACCTGGGCGCGGACCTGGGCGATGGCGTCTTCGGCGATCTTCGACGGGGTCCACAGCGCTTCGCAGCCGCAGATGTCGATGATGAAGCGCGAGAGGATGCGTTCGCCCTGCTTGGTGTGGGTCACCTCGGGGTGGAACTGCACGCCGTAGTAGTGGCGGTTGTCGTCGAACATGCCGGCGATCGGGCAGCTCGGGGTGCTGGCCAGCACATTGAAGCCCTGCGGAATCTCGGTGACCTTGTCACCGTGGCTCATCCACACGTCCAGGCCGAACACGCCGTCGGCGTCGATGTGGTCTTCGATGCCTTCGAGGATGCGGCTCTTGCCGACCACGTCGACGCGCGCGTAGCCGAACTCACGCATATCGGAACCGGCAACCTTGCCACCCAACTGCTCGGCCATGGTCTGCATGCCGTAGCAGATGCCGAAGACCGGCACGCCCAGGTCGAATACCGCCTGCGGGCAGCGCGGGCTGTTGGCTTCGTGGACCGACTCGGGCCCGCCGGCGAGGATGACGCCGCGCGGGGCGAATTGGCGAATCGCTTCATTGTCCATGTCGAACGGGTGCAGCTCGCAGTACACGCCGATTTCGCGCACGCGACGGGCGATCAGCTGGGTGTACTGGGAACCGAAATCGAGGATCAGGATACGGTGGGCGTGAATGTCGAGGGCCATGACTCATTCTCGTCAGATGTATTCGGAAACAACACGGGGCTGTAGTGAACAGCCCCGCTGGATTGAATTTCCGTCTGCCGCTGGATGTGCACCGGGCGGCAGGCGGACTACCGGGGTCAGCCCACGCGGTAGTTGGGCGCTTCCTTGGTGATCTGCACGTCGTGGACGTGGGATTCAGCCATGCCGGCGCCGGTGATGCGGACGAACTCGGGCTTGGTGCGCATTTCCTGGATGTCGGCGCTGCCGGTGTAACCCATGGAAGAACGCAGGCCACCCATCAACTGATGGATGATCGCCGACAGGCCGCCCTTGTAGGCGACACGGCCTTCGATGCCCTCGGGCACGAGCTTCTCGGCACCGGCCGAGGAGTCCTGGAAGTAGCGGTCGGACGAGCCCTGGGCCTGGGACATCGCACCCAGCGAACCCATGCCGCGGTAGGCCTTGTAGGAGCGGCCCTGGAACAGTTCGATCTCGCCTGGCGCTTCTTCGGTACCGGCGAACATCGAGCCCATCATCACGCAGTAGGCACCGGCGACGATGGCCTTGGACAGGTCACCGGAGAAGCGGATGCCACCGTCGGCGATCAACGGCACGCCGGTGCCTTCAAGGGCTGCGGCGACGTTGGCGATGGCGCTGATCTGCGGCACGCCGACACCGGCGACGATACGGGTGGTGCAGATGGAGCCCGGGCCGATACCGACCTTGACGGCATCGGCGCCCGCTTCGGCCAGCGCCTTGGCGGCTTCGCCGGTGGCGATGTTGCCGCCGATGACCTGCACGTCGGGGAAGTTCTGCTTGACCCAGCGCACACGGTCGATCACGCCTTTGGAGTGACCGTGGGCAGTATCGACCACGACCACGTCAACACCGGCTGCAACCAGGGCGCTGACGCGCTCGCCGGTGTCCTTGCCGGTACCGACGGCCGCGCCGACGCGCAGACGACCTTGGTCATCCTTGCTCGCCAGCGGGTAGGCCTTGGCCTTTTCGATGTCCTTGACGGTCATCATGCCCTTGAGGTGGAACTCGGCGTCGACGATCAGCACTTTCTCGATGCGATGCTTGTGCAGCAGGTCGCGGACCAGGTCCTTGTCGGCCCCTTCGCGGACGGTGACCAGACGCTCTTTGGGCGTCATCACTTCGCGAACGGGGATTTCCAGGCGGTTTTCGAAGCGCACGTCGCGCGAGGTGACGATGCCCACCAGGTTGCCGTCGTGCAGCACCGGCACGCCGGAGATGTTGTGCAGCGAGGTCAGTTCGAACAGGTCGCGAACGGTGGCATCAGCTTCGATGGTGATCGGGTCCTTGACCACGCCGGCCTCGAACTTCTTGACCTTGCGCACTTCGGCAGCCTGCTGCTCGATGGTCATGTTCTTGTGGATGATCCCGATACCGCCTTCCTGAGCCATGGCAATGGCGAGGCGGGCTTCGGTCACGGTGTCCATCGCCGCGGAAATCAGCGGGATGTTCAACTCGATGCCGCGGGTCAAACGGGTCTTGAGGCTGACTTCATTGGGCAGTACTTCGGAATAACCGGGCACTAGAAGAATGTCGTCGAAGGTCAGGGCTTCTTGGCTGATACGCAGCATGCGGGGGCTCCCGAGCGGGAAAATGGAAGCGCGCCATTATACCCACACATGCCCCCACAAGAAAGGCAAAGATGGCCTGGCGGTCAATTGTCCTGGAACTTTACCAGCACCTGCGCGATCGGCTGGTCGAGCCAATCGGCGAATTCGGCGATGAACTCCGCCTTGAAGGGGGTCTGGCCCCAGTTATTGAAGATGAAACCCAGATTGGAGAAGGCGCAGGGCTGCAGGAACAGAAAGCCATTGATGTCGTCTTCATGGCCGCACAGCGGGCAGGTGAAGTTATCGGTCAGGCCTGGCATCCATTCCTCGAGGCTGTCGAACAGTGCCTCACCCACTTCCTGACGGCATTCGGGGCAGCCGGCCTCGTGCAGGAAACCGTCCACGGGCGTGAAAATACAGCGATCGGTGACCACTTCCAGACCATTGACCGTTTGTCCGTAGGGCAGCCTTTCAGGGTGTTCGACGACCTGCCGCGCGCCCGGACCGATGGCGTAGGCCATGCGGTTGCCGCTGCGCCCACAGGTGCTCAGTTGTTCCTCGACGATGTCCTTGCGCACCAGCCAGCGCAGGATCGCCCGCGCGCGCGGCTCGTGCACCGGCAAGGTAGAGAGGCGCGGAACGAGAATGTTCTGAGTGTTCATGCAAGGGCCCGACGCTGCGCAAAAGCGGCAGGATAATCCCCTGCCCGCGCAGGTCAAGGGTTGAAATAGCGGAACAGCAACGCCAGACCGCTGGCCAGCACCAGCCAGCTCAACCATCGCACGAAAGCCTCGCGGGACATGCGCAAGGTCAGTCGTCAATACGGTTTGGGGGTGAGTGGGGTGCCAGAGGGTTCGCGGCGTGGCCGGACGCGCATACAGTACCCCGCGAACGGCATCATCGCCCCCTGTAGCAGCGGCGCAAGCCGCGTCCGGGGTCACTGCCGTCCATCTGGATGCCCCCACGCTTAATGGTGGACGCGCCCCCGTCACTGCTCCAGAATTTACCCACGCTCACAGGAGAACCTCTGCATGCTGATGGTGATATCCCCCGCCAAGACCCTCGATTTCGATACCCCTCCGGTCATCCAGCGCCACACCCAGCCTGAATTTCTCGACCATTCCCAGGTGCTGATCGAACAATTGCGCGAGCTCAGCCCTGCGCAGATCGCCGAGCTCATGCATCTCTCCGACAAGCTGGCCGGCCTCAACGCTGCACGCTTCGGCAGCTGGACACCCGACTTCACGCCCGCCAACGCCAAGCAGGCGTTGCTCGCCTTCAAGGGCGACGTCTACACCGGGCTGGACGCGACCACCTTGGACAAAGCGGGTTTCGACTACGCGCAGAAACACCTGCGCATGCTGTCGGGTCTTTACGGCCTGCTGCGGCCACTGGACCTGATGCAACCGTACCGACTGGAGATGGGGACCAAGTTGGTCAATGCCCGCGGCAAGGACCTCTATGCGTTCTGGGGCGAGCGCATCAGCCAATGGCTCAACCAGACCCTGGCCGAACAAGGCGACGACGTGCTGTTCAACCTGGCGTCTAACGAATACTTCTCGGCGGTCAAGCGCAAGGCTCTGCAGGCGCGCCTGATCACTGCCGACTTCAAGGACCTGAAGAATGGCCAGTACAAGATCATCAGTTTCTATGCCAAGAAAGCCCGCGGCATGATGGCGCGTTTCGTGATCGACGAAAAAATCCACGACCCCCTGCAGCTCAAGGGCTTCGACCGTCAGGGCTATCGCTACAGCGCCGACCAGTCGCGGCCCGACCACCTGGTGTTCCTGCGCGATCAGCCCGACGACTGAGCCTGTGCGGGCGTGGTTTTCACAGACACGCGAACGTTCTGTACGATACGCCCCACTTCTTCACCAAGGCTGGCAGTCATGTTAATCGGCATCTTTCTGATCATTTCCTGGATCATCCTGCTGGTCCGCTATCCCTCCAAGGCCCTGCCGATCTCCGGCGCCGCCGTGTTCGCCCTGGCATTGCTCGCGCTGTGGGTCATCATGAGCGACACGCGCGAAGCCCATCGACTGGCGCGGCTGGAAATGCGCATCACCTACGATCCGCAGAGCTGTCCGGGCGATCGCCCGCTGCGCTTGAACCTGAACAACGGCAACAACGTGCCGATGCAGGAGCTGCAGTGGCAGATCGCGGCTTATGCGCCCGGCCAGACCGCCAACCTGGCGGAAAACCTCTACACCGCACCTCGCTACCGCGGCCCAGGTGAACTGCAGGCCGGTGCCGATTGGCAGGACTGCCTGCCGCTGCCGCCACTGCGCCCCGGCTATCGCCCGCAGACCCTGGAATTTCGCGCCGAACGCCTGCAGGGCAGTTTTTCCCAATAAGCACCGGTAATAGCGAACGCCTGCGCAGTGGTCACGGCAATGCGGGCGTGACGATCACCGTGCAGGTCGTGCCGGCTGCCAGCAGCATGCCTTCGGGCACCTCGTCCAGCTGGATGCGCACCGGCACTCGCTGCGCCAGGCGAACCCAGTTGAAGGTCGGATTGACGTCGGCCGTCAGCTCGCGGCTCTGCGGGTTGTCGCGGTCATAGATGCCGCGCGAGATGCTGTCCACATGGCCCTTGAGGGTTTCGCCGCTCATCATCTGCAACTGCGCCGCGTCGCCGACATGCACATGGGGCAGCTTGGTTTCCTCGAAATAGCCGTAGACCCAGAACGAATGTTCGTCGACCACGGCCAGCTTCGCCTCACCCACCCGCGCATAGTCACCGACATGCACGTTGAGATTGGTGACGTAGCCATCCACCGTGGCCAGCACGCGGGTGCGTTCCAGGTCCAGCTGCGCGGCCTCCAGGCGCGCCTGGGCCTGTTGATAGTCGGCCAGCGCCGAGGCCGCGACGTTGCCGGCGTCCTCGCGGCTCTCGCGGGAGATCACCAATTCATCCAGATCGGCACGCCGGCTGGCATTGACCTTGCGCATGTCCCAGGCGGCCTTGCGCGACGCCACCAGCGCCTGCGCCTGCTTGACCGCCAGGCGATAGTGCGACGGGTCGATCTGCAACAGCACGTCGCCCTTGCGCACGCGCTGGTTGTCGCGCACCGGCACCGCCGTGACGTAACCCGACACATCGGCGGCGACATTGATGATGTCGGCGCGCACGCGCCCGTCACGGGTCCACGGCGTCTGCATGTAATGCACCCACAACTGGCGACCGATGAAGATCGCCAGCGCCAGCACCAGCAGGGTCGCCAACAGGCTGAAAAACTTTTTCATTGCGCAGGGTCTCAACGGTAGACAGACAGCGCTATAGCGCCGAACAGACAGACGAACAGGCTCAGGCGCAACAGCGCCGGGTGCCAGAAGAATCGGTACACATCCAGGCTGGCAAACAGCCGGTCGAAGGCCCAGGCCAACCCGGCGGCGAGCACGAACAACAGGGTCATGGTCGGCATGTACAGGCCATGGAAAGCGATTTCACGGGGCATACCTGGTTCCTCGGAAGGCCAGTTCGGCGAGCGGCGATTGCGGGTCCAGCAACGAACTGCGGATGAAGTGCAGGTAGCTCTGCACTCGGCGCAGCGCCGAGGTATCGAAATGTCGGGCGAAGGGCTCGTCTGTGTTCCTGACCAGGTGAATGGACTGCTCCACGGCCGCCAACGCGCGCTGGAGGTTGCCCGCCTGGGGCTGGATGAACAGGCGCATCAGCGCACGCCCCAGCGCCCGGATCGACTGGCGCCACGGCTGCCACGAGGCATAGGCCGGGTGCACCGGCAAGCGCTCCTGCTCACGGCGTAGTTCGATGATGGCGTGCCCCACCTCCATCACCACGAACATCCAGCGCAGCAGGTTGCGCTGCACCTGGGGCTGCCCGGCCGCCAGGCCATAGGCCTGATGCAGCAGGTCGCGGGTGCGACTCTCGAATGCCGAGCCCAGCCCGCGTGGCTTGCCGCTGATGGCGAACACCACCAGGGCGCGCAGGTCCTGCTCCAGGCGCTGCCACATCCAGCGACTGTTGGGCGGCAGGATGACCGCACCGGCGGCAGCGCAGAACAGCATCCCCAGGACCATGCCAATGTAGTCGTTGATGAACGCATACGGATCGTACTGCGTGAGGTTGCCGGGCACCGAGCCCATGGAAAAGAAGATCAGCAGGCCCAGTCCGTAGCCAACGAAGCGAGGTCGAGAGGCAAGGAAGGCGCCCAGCGTCAGCACCGGCGCGAGGGTCAGGCACAGCAGCGCGAAGCCGTCGATCCACGGCAGCACGAAAAAGGTCGTGTAGAAGCCGACCAGCGCCCCGAGCAATGTGCCGCAGGCCATCTGGAACGACATCCGCCGCGGGTTCGGCGACGCCGCCGACAGGCCCACAGTGGCTGCAGCCACCAGGGTCATGGTCGCGCCGCTGGGCCAGGCCGTCGCTATCCAATAGCCGCCCAGCAGCAGCAGCACCAGCGCGCCGCGAATACCGGCGGCGGCACTGGCCAGCCAGTTGGTCTGTGCACGGTAGGGCTCGTCCCAGCGCTCGCGAGCATGCCGATGCTCGGCCAGCGAGGCATGGGTCAGGGCATAGTCGTGCAGTTCTTCGACGAAGCGATAGAGCAACTCGAATGCGGTATGCAAATCCAGCAGGTCGTCATCGTCCGGAGCGCTGTGTTCGAACAGCTCGCGCAGGCTGCGCACCTGCGCCGGCAGCGCGTCTTTGTACCGCGCCATGCGCCGAGCCAGGCGCGCTGCATCGGCATCGGTCAAGGCCTGCCCGGCAAAATCGTCCAGCACGTGCGTCAATGTCTGCAAAGCCGGTTCGATGGCCATTGCCACCCCGCGATGACCGCGCGCACGGATACGCTCGAGCAACTGATGCAATGCATTGAAGCGGGTGGTCACCGTCATGAATTCGCTGTTCAGCCGGCTGACCCGACCATTGCGCCGGCGCATGTGCGGGTCTTCGAAGGCGGTCACACTGCGCAGGCTTTCCAGGCCCACCGCCTCGGCGATGAAGCGCACGTTGTCGGCTTCGAACTGCTCCGCTGTGCTGTCGCCTCGCAGACCGTCGGTGACGAAACGGGCGAAGATACCAAAGCGCTGATACAAGGCGTTGCGCATCGAAGCGCTGGACGACTGCGGAAAGATCGCCGCGCTGACCGCCGTCGCCACGAGAATGCCCAGGGCAATCTCCAGCACGCGCCAGACCGCCGCCATGAAGGCGCCGTCCGGATGGGCCAGGGCTGGCAGACCGACCATGGCCGCGGTATAGCCGGCCAAGACGAAGCCATAGGCGCGGAAGTTGCGGCAGCGCATTGCGCCGGTCGAGCAGATGCCGACCCACAACGCCAGGCCGGGCAGGAACAGTTCGGTGTTCTGCGCGAACAGGGCGATCAACACCACCGTCACGGCCGACCCCACCAGGGTGCCGAGCAGTCGATAGAAGCTTTTCGCAAAGACATGGCCGCTCTGCAACTGCATGACGATGAACACGGTGATCATCGCCGTACGCGGTTGCGGCAACTCCAGGCGCATCGCCAGCCACAGCGTGGCAAATGCGGCCAGCAGCACCTTGAAGATGTAGATCCAGGTAACGCCGTCGCTGCGTGCCCACTCGAAAAAACCACGGCGCCATTGCAGGCTGCCCAGCCAGGTGATCATCGATCGATCACCGCCAATGGTTTGGGTGCGTGCAGACGTTCGGCATCAGGGGCGTCGGCACCCGCCCCCAGGCCGCCGCCCAGGGCGGTGACCAACTGCGCATGCACCGCCAGGCGCGCAGCCTGCACCTGTTGCTCGACCTGCTGCTGGCGCAACAGCAGGGTCTGTGCATCGAGCACTTCCAGGTAGCCGGTCAGACCGCGCTGGTAGGCGATCAGGGCGATGTCGTAGCTCATGCGCGCCGACGCCACCGATTGCTCGGCGAAGGCCTGTTGCTTGTCCATGGAGGCGCGGCGGATCAGTTGGTCGGAGATCTGCTTGAGCGCCTCCACCAGCGTCTGGTTATAGCGCGCCACGGCCAGGTCGTAGCCGGCCGATGCATCGGCCAACTGGGCACGCAGCCGACCGCCATCGAAGATCGGCAGGCTCAATGCGGGGCCGGCGTTGTAGCTCAGCTTGCGCCCGGCGAGGAACTCCAGCATGCCGCCGCCCGTGGCCAGGTAGCTCAGGCTGCCGACCAGATCGACATTGGGATAGAAGCCGGCATGGGCCACCTCGATACCCCGTGCGTTTGCCGCCACGGCCCAGCGGCTGGCGACCACATCCGGGCGCTGCCCCAGCAACTGCGCGGGCAGCACCGAGGGCAACCCAAGCGGCGCTTGCAGCGACAAGCTTGGACGCGTGAGTTGGCTGCCCTGCCCCGGCCCCTTGCCCGCCAGGGCGGCCAGTTGGTTGTGTGCCAGGGCGATCTGTTCATCCAGGGCGTCGATCTGCCGATGGGTTTCCGGCAGCAGGGTCTCGGCCTGGCTGACTTCCAGATGGGTGCCGATGCCGGCGCGCAGACGCCGCTGCGCCAGTGCCAGGATCTGCTCTTGCTGGGTCAGTGTGCTGTGCACGATGTCACGCTGGGCATAGTGCAATGAGAGCTGGATGTACGCCTGCACCACGTTGCTCGCAAGTTCCAGCTGGGCCTGCCGCGCCTGAGCGACGCTCATGTGCGCCAGGTCGACGGCGCGCTCGCTGGCATTGCGCTCACGGCCCCACAGGTCCAGCGCATAGGTAAAACCCAGCCCGGCGTCGTTGTCCCACGTGGTCTGCCCGGACAGGTCGCCGGGACCATAGAAGGGGTCGGCAGGCCAGTCGTGGCGATGCAAACGAGCGCTGGCATCGATGTGCACGGATTCAGCGGACTCCGCCAGCCCCGCCATGGCCTTGGCCTGGCGCACCCGGGCGGCCGCCGTGGCCATGCTCGGGCTGCCCAGCAAGGCGAGGCTCACCCAGGCATCGAGCTGCTTGTCGCCATATGCGTGCCACCATTGGGTCTGCGGCCATTGCGCGTCCTGGACGGCGGTTTGAATGGCGGCGTCGGTGGCCAGCGCATCGGCCGACAACGCTTCGTCCCGAGGGGCGATGCCGGCAGTGCCGATGCAGCCGGTCAAGGCCAGGGTCAACGTCCAGACACTGAGGGTTTTCAACTCGTCGATGAGGCGGCGCGGCACTGCGGCGATTTCCGGGAGGGGTAGAACTGCGGAGGGGTCTGGGCCGGCATTCTAGAGCCGCTGCGTAGCGCCGATAAGCTGGATTTCCTGCGATTCTTTGTTACCGAACCGGTGATAATCCTTCTGTATAATTGTGGCTTCATGCGACAATTTGTCCGTCGAACCAGAGACCGAATCATGGACACCTTGCAAAACATGCGTGCGTTCACCTGTGTGGCCGAAGCCGGCAGTTTCACTGCCGCCGCCGCACAACTTGACACCACCACCGCCAACGTCTCGCGCGCGGTGTCCAACCTCGAAGCCCACCTGCAGACGCGGCTGCTCAACCGCACCACCCGACGCATTGCCCTGACCGAGGCCGGCAAACGTTACCTGGTGCGCTGCGAGCAGATCCTCACCTATGTGGCGGAAGCCGAGGCCGAAGCCAGCGACGCCCACGCGCGGCCTTCGGGGCAGTTGAAGGTGCACACCATGACCGGCATCGGCCAGCACTTCGTGATCGACGCCATCGCCCGCTACCGGCGTACCCATCCGGACGTGACCTTCGACCTGACCCTGGCCAACCGGGTCCCGGACCTGCTCGACGAAGGCTATGACGTGTCCATCGTTCTGGCCAGCGAGCTGCCCGATTCGGGCTTCGTGTCGCAACGCCTGGGCATCACCTACAGCATCGTCTGCGCCTCCCCCGACTACGTGAAGGCGCACGGCTCGGCGCGCACCCCCGGCGACCTGCGCGACCATGCCTGCCTGCGCCTGGTCAGCCCGGTGGTGCAACTGGAAAAATGGCTGTTCCAGGGCCCCGATGGCCAGGAGATGGTCAACATCAGCAACGCGCCGTTCCAGGTAAACTCGGCCGACGCCATGAAGACCGCCATCAGCAGTGGCATGGGCGTGGGCGTGCTGCCCATCTACGCGGCCATCGACGGCCTGCGCAACGGCACGCTGGTACGCATGCTGCCCGAGTACCGCCTGCAGGAGTTGAACCTGTACGCCATCTACCCGTCCCGTCAGTACCTGGATGCGAAGATCAAGACCTGGGTGGAATACCTGCGCGGTTCGCTGCCCGACATTCTGGCGGCGCACGACGCCGACCTGCAGACCTTCGACCTGCAGATCGCCAACTGAGGCGGGATTGTTTCTGCTCGAGCGGGAATGTTAGCGTGCTCTCATTCCCTCCCGACGAGCACACGCCCAATGAAAAAAACCGTCCTCGCGTTCAGCCGTATCACCCCTGCCATGGTCGAGCGGCTCGAAGCGCATTTCGACGTCATCGTGCCCAACCCCAAGGCAGGTGACATCGCCACCCAGTTCAACGAGGCCCTGCCCAAGGCCCACGGCCTGATCGGCGCCGGACGGCCGTTGGGCCGCAAGCAACTGGGCGACGCCGCCAACCTGGAGGTGGTTTCCAGCGTATCGGTGGGCTACGACAACTACGACGTCAGCTACCTCGACGAGCGCGGCATCATGCTCACCAACACCCCTGACGTCCTGACCCAAAGTACCGCGGACCTGGCCTTCGCACTGATCATGAGCAGTGCCCGGCGCGTGGCCGAACTCGACGCCTGGACCAAGGCCGGCAACTGGAAAGCCAGCGTCGGTCCCGACCAGTTCGGCACCGATGTATACGGCAAGACGCTGGGCATCGTTGGCCTGGGCAATATCGGTGCGGCCGTGGCACGCCGCGGTCGGCTGGGCTTCGACATGCCCATCCTGTACAGCGGCAACAACCGCAAGCCTGAACTGGAGCAGGAATTGGGTGCGCAGTTTCGTAGCCTGGAGCAACTGCTGGCGGAGGCGGATTTCGTCTGCCTGGTGGTGCCGCTCAGCGACAAGACACGCCACATGATCGGCACCGCAGAGCTGGCGCAAATGAAGAAGAGCGCCATTCTGGTCAATATCTCGCGCGGGCCGGTGGTCGATGAAGCGGCGCTGGTGCAGGCGCTGCGCGACGGCACCTTGCGCGGCGCCGGCCTGGATGTCTACGAGAAGGAGCCGCTGGCCGAATCGCCATTGTTCCAACTCGGCAACGTCGTGACGTTGCCGCACATCGGCTCGGCCACAGCGCAGACCCGCGATGCCATGGCTTATCGCGCCATCGACAACCTGACGGCGGCGCTGCTCGGCAAACGCCCTCAGGATCTGGTCAACCCGCAGGCGTTCAAGGGCTAGGGCGAACCAGCGCCGTGCCACCCGGCACCGGCAGCGCCCCCGGCGACCCGGTCGAGGGGAGCGCTGCCGACCTGGCGCCCTTGCGAAACACCAGCACGTTGCCGAGCATCACCAGTACCAGCCCGCCCAGGGCCGGTGCGGTCCATTGGTACCCTTCGGCATACGCCGAGACATTCAACGCCACCACCGGGAACAGCACCGTGCAGTAAGCGGCGCGCTCGGGGCCCATGCGACCCACCAGGGTCAGGTAGGCGGTGAAGCCGATCACCGAGCCGGGTATCACCAGGTACAGCAGCGAGCCGACGTAGCGCACGCTCCAGTCCATGCTGAACGGCGTGCCGCGCAGCAGGCAGTAAGCACTCAACAGCAGGGCCCCGTAGAGCATGCCCCAGGCATTGGTGGTCAGCGGCCTCAGCCCGGCTTTCTGCTGGACGCTGGAGAGCATGTTGCCCGCCGAGAAACACAAGGTGCCCAGCAGCGCGAGGCCCAGGCCGAGCAGGGTTTGCGGGCTGGCATCATGGCCGGCCAGCTCCGGCCAGAACAGCAGGCCCAGGCCAAGCAGACCCAGACCACCCGCGCCGATCACGCTGGCCGTGATCCGTTGCCCCAGAAAGATCCGCGCGTTGAGTGCATTCCACAAGGTTGCCGTGGAAAACACCACGGCGATCAACCCGGTCGGCAGCCACTGGCTGGCGGTGAGGAAACACATGAAATTCACGCAGAACAGGCACAGCCCCTGAGCCAGGCAGATAAAGTGACCGCGCCGTCCCATGGCCTGCAGTCGCCGGGTGGCCAGCAGGATCACGAACAGCACCAGCGCGGCGAGGCCGAACCGGTAGACGATCGACACGGGAATCTCGACCACGCCCAGTTGCAGCTTGAGGGCGATCCAGGTCGTTCCCCAGATCAGTACGGTGAGCAGATACAGCGATAGGTTCATGACAAGGCCTCCGGGGTCAGGGGCCCATTGTCCGAGCGGCGGCCGATCCCGGCTTGCACAAACTTGCGCTTTTTCCGCCGCTGCACTGGCAGCTTTCCCGCGACGCAGTACCATGGGCACGGGGGTATCGACCATGACTGCTTTACTGGACCTGCAAGTGTTTCAGGCGCTGCACAACTCGCGCCACGCGCGCCTCGAGCACAGTGCCGAACTGGGCGACTCGATGGTGGCGGCGTTGTGGAGCAATCACCACGATGCCCAGGAGTATCAGGCGCCGACCCATCACACTCTGTCGTGCTACATCGGCGGCGGCACCGGCACCTTTCGCCGCGATCGACCGTGGGAGAAAGGCGCGCCCGGCAAGCAGTGCATCCTGCCGGCCGGCCATGAATCGGCGTGGGTCATCAACGGTGACATCCGCCTGGCCCACCTCTATTTCAGCGCCGAGCAGTTTGCGCTGGGCTGCGTGACGCTGCTGGACCGTGAGCCCCGCGAAATGCAGTTGCGCGAGAATACCTTCCTCGAAGACCCGACACAGGCGCGGCGCTTCGCTCGTCTGATCACCTTGAACTGGAACGAACCGGGAGAGCGCGTGCTGACCAGTAGCCTGGCCCACGAGATGCTTGCTCACGCCCTGCTCAGCCAAGCGGTCGCGCGTCCGCAGCTACGTCTCAAAGGTGGCCTTGCACCTCATCAGCGGCGCCTGCTTCGCGACTTCATCGAGGCGCAGTTGGCCGAACCTCTGAGCCTTGGCCAACTGGCGGCCTTGTGCAGCTTGTCGGAGTACCACTTCGCACGGATGTTTCGCACAAGCTTTGGCTTGCCGCCGCATCAGTACGTTTTGGCTCGACGGATCGCCCGCGCCCGCTCGCTGTTGCGCCAGACGCACCTGCCTTTAGGCGAGGTGGGCCTGGCGTGCGGCTTCGCCAGCGCCAGTCACTTCAGCAATCGGTTTCGCCAGGCAAGTGCCGTATCCCCAGGCGAATATCGCCTGGCTTGCACCTGACGGCAGGCTAGCGGCCGCTGGCGCTACCAGCGGGCCACGGCCGCCAACGGGCCCAGCAGCAGGCCGGCTGCGGCCAATGCCAGAGCCCAGCGTGGCCGGTACGGCAACAGCCACACCAGAAACACCGCGCTGCCCATCAACACTGCGGTCCAGCGCACCAGCCCCATGGCCCAGCCTGCGCTGAGCACCGAGACCCACAGCGACAAGGCCAGCAGGGCCCAGCCCGCCATGCGCAATTGCACCTTGCGCGAAGGGCTGGGTCGATGCCCGAGCATTTCCTGATGATGGCGTTCCATGGCCAGGCACAGGGCACTGAAGCCGGCATAACTGAGCAAACCTGCAGCCAACATCAATGCACCTCGCTTGGCGTGACCGCACGCGCACGCGGCGCGCGCGCCACTGGCAAAGCCGCCAGCACTGCGCGGTGGCGTATCTTCATGACCACCCAGGCGAGCACCAGGCCGCACCCCAGCGCGCTGAGGTCGACGCCTGCCAATACCCAATCGCCGGCGGCGATGGACGCCGGCAGGCCATGGTCGGTAGTCAGCAGACTGAGCACCGGCACGCCTGCCAAGGCAATCGCCGCCAGGCCCAACTGCTCGGTCCAGGCCTTGCTGCCACTGCGCACAGCGGCATGCACGATGCTCAACAGCCACACGACGAAGAATGTGTCGACCTCGATGCCGGCACGCTCCGGATAGGTCGCCGGCAGCAGCCGGTTAGCCCACATGAAGCCTGCCACCGCCAGCACCAGCCCGGCCATGCCAGCCACGTTCAACACTTCCACCAGACGCAGCTCGAAGGGCCGCACACCGCTGCGGGCATGCTTGAGCTGCCGCTTGCCCAGCCACATGACCAGGCCCGTACCGATCAGCAAGGTACTGCCCAGGCCGCAGAAGAAATACAGCCAGCGCAGCAAGGGCCCGGCGAACAGCCCCATGTGCAACCCATAGAACGTGCCCGCAACGACCATCGGCGTGGAGCTTTCGCGCGGCCGTTCGAGCACCGCGCCCGTGGTGCCGGCGAAGGTGATGGCCGCGCCCGGGTCGCGGCTCACGGTATCGCCGTCATGGCGGCTGAACTGCACCTGGGCGTTGGCATCGCCCGGCATCTGCACCGACACCCGGCCGATGCTGCCTTCGGGCCATTGCTGCAGCGCGCGGTCGTATAGCCCTCCCAGACTTGCCAGCGGCACAGGCTGCCCGGCGGCGACCAAACGCTGGTTGCCCGGATAGATCTCGTTGAAGAACGCCTGGGTATCGCCATCGTAGCGGCTGCTGATGCTCGCCGGCATGAGCATGGTCATGAAGATCACCAGGCTGCTGTAGGTGATCATCAGGTGAAAAGGCAGCACCAGCACGCCGATTGCGTTGTGTCCATCGAGCCAGGAACGCGCGCCCTTGCCGGGGCGGAAGGTGAAGAACTCCTTGAAGATCTTCTTGTGGGTGATGATGCCGGTGACCAGCGTCACCAGCATGACCATCGCCGCCAGGCTGCTCAGCCAGCGGCCCCAGGGGTAGCCCATTTGCAGCTGGTAGTGGAAGCGGTAGAAGAAGTCGCCGCCGCGGCTGTCGCGCGCCTCGATTCGCTGCCCGGTCTGCGGGTCCAGGGTATGCCGGGTGAAGCTGCCGCGCCCGCTTTTGTTCGGGTCCTGCCACATGACCGAAAGCGCCGGCTCGCGCGCGTCCGGCAGGCCGATGAACCAGCGCGACGATTGCCCAGCGTTGGCTTGCAGATAGCTCTGCGCCTGCGCCAGGCTGGCACGCGCATCGAGCGCGCGCACCGGCACTTCGGGCTGCGCCCAGTGGCTGATCTCGTCCTTGAAGTAGGAAAGGGTTCCGGTAAGGAAGATGGCGAACAGCAACCAGCCGAACACCAGCCCCGCCCAGGTATGCAACCACGCCATCGCCTGGCGGAAGCCTTCTCTCACGGCAGGTGCTGCCAGTGCAGAAGACCCGCCATTGCGGCCAGTAACAGGCCCGGTATGGCCAGGCCCAGCCAGGCTCGGCCGGCGCTGTGCGAGGCGAAACACCAGAGCACGGCCACCAGGTACACCAGGAACGACAGCATCATGGCGCTGACCACGGCCTCGCCGCGTGCCATGGGCAGCAGCCAGGCGATGCATACGCTTGCAAGCGCCGCCAGCACGTAGCCGCCAAACACGGCCGCGACGATGCGAGAGGCCACCGCCCAACGATACGAGGCAGGTACCCCGCCGATTCTGCTTCTCATGAAAGACCTTCAAACGTACGAACGCGGCACTGAATCGTGCTGATAATAATGATAAATATTCTCATGCGCAAAGACCGTTGACGTTTATCTTGTGCTGCAACACTTTCTGCCGACGCTGTGACGGCTGTCGACCTTGCCCAAACGGCGGCTCATCCGTAAGATACGAACAATTCTTATTCTGCTGCGCACCCCATGGCGCCGGAGTGTTCGCGGTGAGCTCTGTGACTTCCCCTGCCTCGCATTCGGTCGAGGGCCTCTACCTCGTCCATCGCCGCTGGCTGACCGAGTGGCTGCGCAGCCGCCTGGGCTGCCCGGACAATGCCGCCGACCTGGCCCAGGACACCTTCATGCGCCTGCTGACCGCGCGCGAAGTCACGCCCATCCGTGAACCGCGGGCGTTTCTCACCACAGTGGCCAAGCGCGTGCTGTTCAACCACTACCGTCGCCAGGATCTGGAGCGCGCGTATCTGGAGGCCTTGAGCCAGATGCCCGAGCCCCTTGCACCCTGCGAAGAACACCGGGCGATCATCCTGCAGACCCTGCTCGAGCTGGACGCGCTACTCGAGGGCCTGCCGGTCACCGTCAAGCGTGCGTTCCTGATGGCGCAGGTCGATGGCCTGGGCTACCGCGAAATCGCCAGCGAACTCGGTATATCCCTGGCCACGGTCAAGCGCCATCTGCACAAGGCAGCCCTGCGCTGCTACTTCGCGCTGTGAACGAAGCCCGCAGTTTTTCTCCGCACGTGGCCGAACAGGCGGTGCAGTGGCTGCTCGAACTGCAACAAGGCCCGCTCGACCCGCGCCAGCAGCAGGCATGGCAGCGCTGGCTGCACGCCGACGGCGAACACCGGCGCGCCTGGGATCACATCCAGAAGGTCAATCAGCAGTTCGCCGGCCTGCCCGGTTCCCTGGCGCAGGCTACCGTGGGGGCACCCCACTCGCCTGGCCGTCGACGCGCACTCAAGGCGCTGTTGCTGCTGGGAATGGCCGGTGCAACCACCCTGGCCCTGCGACAACAGCACTGGCTGCCGCCGCTGGTGGCCGACTACCGCAGCCCGCTGGGCCAGCGCCGCCAATTGCAGCTGGACGACGGCAGCCGGATCCACCTCAACACCACCAGCGCCGTGGACGTGCGCTTCGATGCGGGTCAGCGCCTGATCCACTTGCTCGAAGGCGAGATCATGCTCACGGCGGGTGCCGATACGCGGCCCCTGCTAATCAGCACCGACCAAGGGCTGATCACCGCTGGCCGGGGGCAGGTCAATGTTCGCCAACTGCCGGGCAGCACCCAGGTGCAGGCACTGCAGGGCGCCGTCACCCTCGAGGCCGCCGGGCTGCACGGTGAGCCGCAGCGTCTGGCCGACGGCCAGCAGCTCGAGTTCGAACGCCAGCGCTTCAATCCGGCGCGACCACTGGACGCCAACAGTGGCGCCTGGGTCGACGGCATGCTGATCGCCGCGCGCATGCGCCTGGGCGACTTCCTGGCCGAAGTCGGCCGTTATCGCCGTGGCCAGCTGGACTGCGACACCCGCGCTGCCAATCTGTTGCTCTCCGGCAGTTTCCCTCTGGGCGATACCGAGAAAATTCTCGATTCACTGGAGGCGGCACTGCCGGTGAAAGTCCGGCGCTTCACCCGCTATTGGGTCACGGTGCAATCCCGGGTCTAGCCACGCCAGATTTGGCGGCGAGCATTTATTTGCACGCTCGTTGAGCCGTTTTGCCTTGCTCGCGTGACAGACAGGGTAACTCCCCCTACATCCTGCCTGGAAACGCCGAATGTCCAACCTGCCCACCCCACTCGCCCGCGCCCTGCGCTGTCTGTTGCTCGGCACTGCCGTGAACGTGGCTCAACTGCCGCACGCCATGGCCGCCGAGGGTCCTACCCGCGAGTACCACATCGCGCCCGCGTCGGTCGAAAGCGCGGTCAACCAGTTCGGCCGCGAGGCAGGTGTGCTGATTTCATTCGGCTCGACCAACCTTGCGGACCAGCCCAGCCGTGGCCTGCAAGGCAGCTACAGCGTCGAGCAGGCCCTGGCGGTACTGCTTGAAGGGACCGGCCTGCAGGCTCAGCCGCTGGGCGATGGCGCCTACAGCCTGGAAGCCACACCTGTGGCGCAGCCTGGCAGCGCCGGTGCTGCGGTCGAACTGGGTGCGTCCAGTGTCGTAGGCGACTGGCTCGGCGCCGCCGAACAGACCAACGTGTTCGAGCACGCCGGTGCCCGGGACGTGGTGCGCCGCGAAGACTTCGAACGCACTGGCGCCACCAGCGCGCGCGAAGTCCTCAACCGCATTCCGGGTGTCAATGCCCCACAGAACAACGGCACGGGCAGCCATGACATGGCGATGAACTTCGGCATCCGTGGGCTCAACCCACGGCTGGCGACCCGTTCCACAGTGCTGATGGACGGCATCCCGGTGCCGTTCGCCCCCTATGGCCAGCCGCAGTTGTCGTTCGCCCCGGTCAGCATGGGCAACATGGACGCCGTGGACGTGGTGCGCGGCGGCGGCGCAGTGCGCTACGGCCCGCAGAACGTCGGCGGCATCGTCAACTTCGTGACCCGCGCGATTCCCGACGCGCCGACCGTGAAAGGCGGCTTGCAGACCCAGGCCAGCCCTTCGTCGAGCCAGGACGGCTTCAAGACCACCGGCAACCTGCTGGCGGGCGGCACTGCCGACAACGGTCTGGGCGGCGCCCTGCTCTACTCCGGCGTGCGCGGGGGCGACTGGCGCGAGCACAGCGATACCCAGATCGACGACCTGATTCTCAAGGGCAAGTACCAGATCGACGAGGCCAACAGCCTCAATGCCCAGGCGCAGTACTACGAAGGCGAGGCCGATATGCCCGGTGGCCTCAGCGCAGCCGACTACAAGGCCGACCCCTATCAGTCGACCCGCCGCTACGACAAGTTCTGGGGGCGCCGCACCATGGTCAACTTCGGCTACCGCTACCAGGAAGATCGCCGCGAATTCACCGCCAACACCTTCTTCACCAAGACCCTGCGCAGTGGCTACCTGGACCAGGGCAACTTTCTCTCACTGTCGCCCCGCGAGTACTGGGTACGTGGTGTGGAGACGCGTTTCTCCCAGGGCTTCGACCTGGGCCAGACACAGCACGAAATGAGCGTGGGCTACCGCTACATCAGCGAGGCGGGCCATGAGCTGCGCTACCGCACACCGATCAGCGCCAATCAGCAGCTGCCCAGCACCGACAGCCGCAACGACCGTGACACCCGTGGCAGCACCCAGGCCCACGCCTTCTATATCGACGACCGCATCGATATCGGCCGCTGGACGTTCACGCCCGGCATCCGCTACGAGATGATCGACTCGCAGCAGACCAACAACCTCACCAACGTCAAATACCAGGGCGATTACACCACTGCATTGCCGGCCCTGAACGTGCTCTATCACGTCAACGAGAACTGGAACCTGTACGCCAACACCGAAGGCTCGTTCGGCAGTGTGCAGTACAGCCAGATGCCCAACCGCGTGACCGGCGGCGAAGTGAAGCCGGAAAAGGCCCGGACCTGGGAGCTGGGGACGCGTTACGACAACGGCAATCTGCGCGCGGAAATCGGTGCGTTCCTGATCAACTTCGACAACCAGTACGACAGCAACCAGACCAACGACACGGTGATCGCGCGCGGCGAGACTCGGCATCAGGGTATCGAGACCAGCATCAACTACGCACTGGACGGGTTGAGCCCGGCCCTGGCCGGTTTCGACGTTCACGCCAGCTACGCGTTCGTCGATGCCACCATCCGCGAAGACGGGCCGAACAAGGGCAACCGTGTGCCGTTCTCGTCACGCCACAAGGGCACCCTGGGCGTCGGTTACACCCAAGGCCCGTGGAAGCTCGACCTGGACAGCAGCTACCAGAGCAGCCAGTTCGCCGACAACGCCAACACCCAGGCCGAAAGCGCCGATGGCAGTACCGGGCGCATCCCCGGCTACATGCTCTTCAGCAGCCGCGCCGGCTACGACTTCGGCCCGCAATTGTCCGACTTGAACGTCGCGGTGGGCGTGAAGAACATCTTCAATCGCCAGTATTACACCCGCTCCTTCGACGACAACAACAAGGGCAAATACGTGGGCGAGCCGCGCACGATCTACGTACAAACCTCCGTCGCTTTCTGACGCCGGCAGGGTGCCCCTGTCGCGGGTGAAACCCTGTGGCAGCGGGTCGTACGCCGCGATTCTGCATGGGAAAGTGTCGGGTTCGGCACTTATTTCAGAAAAAGTTCGAAAAAGTTACTGAATATTTATCTTCGTCAGGGGGTTGAATTGTGTCCTCAACTCCCTGACCTTGTACTTCAAGAGGCGATGAATATCAGCGTCATCGAATCTCTAGCTAGCAAGCCGAATAAGGGATGAACTATGCAGATCCAGGTCAATAGCGATAACCATATTCAAGGCGATGCCCGCCTGCAGGAGTGGGTGCGCACCGTAGTGGAAAACGCAGTCGAACACTACCAAGAGGATCTGACCCGCATCGAGGTCCACCTCGCCGACGAAAACGGTCAGAAATCCGGGCCCGACGATATGCGCTGCCAGATGGAAGCGCGTCCCAAAGGTCACCAGCCCATTTCCGTGACGCACAAGGCGGAAACCTTGGATCTGGCGGTCGATGGCGCTGCCGAGAAGCTCAGCCACGCTTTGGAGCACATGTTCGGCAGGTTGCGCAACAAGCGTGCAGCCAACCCGCAAACCATTCCCGATGGCCCGAACGAAGCCTTGCTCGAGGAAGAGTTTCTGGAAAACGAACAGGTGCTCAACAGCAAGTCCTGAGCCCTGCAACGTGGAAAAAGGCGAGCCTCGGGCTCGCCTTTTTTATTGCCTGCGAATAAGTTTTTCAGTCCGGGCACGGCGATTGCTACATCAATTGCGACGAAGTAAGGCGGCAGTTACATATAGCAAAAGATGAAACGCGGCGCCGACCAGCGGTCTTGAACCAGTAACTAATCGCCTAGTCCATTAACGAAGTTCGACTATTGCAGGTAGTACATCATGGATAATCCATTCCAAGCCCTGAGCGATGCGTTCCAACCCGAATACCGCGTCAACCTGAGCATCCAGCGCCTGGATGGCAGCATCATGCTGACCCTGTCCAACGAACGCGGGGTTGCCGCCAAGCGCGTGATCACCGCCGAACAACGCAACGATCCCAAGCGCATGCGCCGCCTGATCGAAAGCATCCAGTTCGGCATGGCCATCGAACAAGGTGGCAGCGCCATGCAGATCCTGGCGGCGATGACCGATGCCGGCAACGTCGAGAAGCTGGCCGGCAAACCGGCGCTTCACGCCAGTGCCGTGCACGCCTTGCCGCGAGCCGCCAGCCTGCAGTGAATCGCCGTGCGGCTCAGCTGTCGGACTTCTCCTTTACCGATGGATAGCGCGAAGACCCATAGCGCACCACAAGGATGGCGAAAGCCAGCAGCAGGATGCCGCCGCACAGGTAGATGATGCCCAGATCCGGTGCATTGTGGTGCGAGACATCGCCGATCAGCAGGCGAGTCAAGGCGGTGATTGCCACGTACAGCAGGAAGCGAATAGGCATGTGGTTGGTCTTGAAATAGATCCCCACCATCGCCCCCAGCTCCAGATAGATGAACAGCAGCAGAATGTCATCCACGCTGACGCTGCCCTTCTCTACCATTCCCAGAAAAGCGCTGACAGCCGCCCAGGCGGTAATGGCGCCAATGCCGAACAGCGCCAGATAGTGGAATGCCTCAACGCACAGATTGCCCAGCGAGTCGGCCTGGGCGTGCAGGCTCCCGCGAAGCTTTTCGGCCCATTTCATTGCCTGTATTCCTTTTGCCAACCGATGGTGAGATGCGCCTGAACGCCTATGCTCGTTCAGGGCATGCAGCATAAGGGCCAGGCATGGCTGGTGAGAAGCAGCCAGACTGTCGCAGGGCACCTCGTCGCCACCTCTGTTCAAGCCCGCCGATTTGCCTTATGCTTTGCACTGTATAAACGAACAGTAGTTATACTGAAACCATTCCCTGGGCAAATGAGGTGGTCAATGGCCGTCGAAGTGGTATACCGCAGCAGCCGAGATCTGGAGCGCCTGTTTATGGACAAAGCTGAAGCCGATCGTCACGACAAAATGCTCGAGCTGGCCGAATTGCTGGCGGACGTGTTGAAAAAAGCAGTGCCATCACTCGATGACAAGCAGGTCGAAGACGCCGGTATCTACATGGCGAAAAACCGCGATATCTTCGCCAAGGCATTCAAGAGCCAGCCCGATGCCCTGAACGAGTTGCTCACAGCTACGGCCGACTCCGCCGAGCAGGCCTGATCGTCAGGCCTGCAGCGCTTGCACGAACTCGGCCAGCCAGGGCTCTGCGTCGGTTTCCGGGGTGACGCTTTCGCTGGCGTCCAGGCGCAGCATCTCCTGAACCTCATGCACGCCCAGCTCTGCGAACAGCTCGCGCAACTGCTCGCCGCCGCCGCAATAGGTGTCGTAGCTGGAATCGCCCAGCGCGATGACACCACCCGGCAGGCCACGCAGCACCGCCGGCAGTTCATCCCGCAACTGAGCGTACAGCGCCATGATGTTGTCCGGCAGCTCGCCCATGCCGGTTGTCGACGTCACCGCCAGGAGAGCCTCGGGTGCGAATGCCAGCACGTCCTGCAGAGTGGCCCGCGGGTTGTGCCAGGCCTGAATATCCTGTTGCTTTAGCAGCTTCTCGGCATGCCGGGCGACGTCCTCGGCCGCGCCATAGACCGAACCGCTGAGGATGGCAACTTTCATGATGACTGTCTCGGATCGTTGAAAGCGCTGATCTTACCAGCCCGCCCGCGCATTGAAAGGCAGGATCTGACGTACTGGGATCCCTCCCGCAGCCTGTATGAATTAGACTACGCTGCACGCTAGGGAACCCTGACATGATCAATGCGAAGCTGCTGCAACTGGTGATCGATGCGTCCAACGACGGCATCGTCGTCGCCGAACAGGAAGGCGAGGACAACATCCTCATCTACGTCAATCCGGCGTTCGAGCGCATGACCGGCTATACGTCAATGGAAATGCTCTACCAGGACTGCCGCCTGCTGCAGGGCGACGACCGCGACCAGCCTGCGCGACAGCGCGTGCGTGAGGCGATCGACCAGGGCCTGGCATGCCGCGAGGTGCTGCGCAACCACCGCAAGGACGGCAGCTTTTTCTGGAATGAGCTGTCGATCACGCCGGTGCACAACGATAGCGACCAACTGATGTACTACATCGGCATTCAGAAAGATGTCAGCAGCGAAGTTGAAGCACAGCAGCGCATCGTCGCGCTCGAGCAGCAGGTAGTGGCGCTGCAACAGCGCATCGTCGAACTCGAAAGCGCTGCGCAGCCAGGCCCGGTGTGACCGGTATGGCCTTTTTTCAATCTTGCTTTGAGTCACCCCTTGCTGCGAGTGCATGCCATGCCGCCTGATGTATTGCTGACCCAGGACGAACTGGAGTTTCTGCGGGCGATGCAGGCCAACCCGCAGCTCAACGTGCGCGACACCCTGCTCAACCTGTCGATCAAGGGTGGACCGCAGGTTCGCGATCTGCTGATGCGCCTGGCCTCCCACGAACAGGTCACCATCGAGGCACACCTGGAAAACCAGCAGATCAGCTTTCCGCTGCAGGTTGTGGAAGACGAGTTTCAGGCGGCGCATCTGGAGCTCGGCGCGCCCAGCATTTATGAGGACGGGCCGATGCTGCGCCCGTGGCGTCTGAGCCTGGCGCAGCCAGTTGTGCTGCGTGACGGCGAAGGCCGTGACAGCGACTTCTGGGTCCGTGACATTTCCTTCAAGGGTGCCTTGCTCGAGGTTCGCAATGGAGCACAGGCGCCCGCGCAATTCCAGCTGTGGTTCACCCCCGAAGGCTGCGCACCGATCCCGTTGCGCGGCTCGATGATTCGCGAGGCCGAACCTGGCTTGTTTGCCTACCGGCTCAGCCAGAACAACGCCAAGGCGATTGAGTCACTGCGCCAGTTCATTGTGTTGCACCACCAACTGGTGCATCCGCAACAGCACACCTGAATGCACCGAATCAGCTGTCCAGATGACCCGCCAGGTATTGCTGCAGACGCCGTTGCATCAAACGTCCATCACTGCCCAGGCAGGCGATCTCAGTGGATCGCAGGCCTTCCTGCATCATTTCGGACAACTCGCCGGACAACAGCAGCGGGCAACTCAGGGCGTTGTTCAGTCTGGTCAACTGCCTTGGCAGTGCCGGCAACGGGGGGCGATTGGAGAACAGCACCACAGCCTGGGGCGCGAGTTTTTCACAGACCAGACTGAGCTCTTCGAGCGGCTGGCCCAGACCAAGCAGTTGCACTTCGACTTGCGGTCCGCCCAGCAACAGGCCTGTGACCTGCAGTTCGAGTTCCCGGCACTGCTCTGGTATGGCCACCAGCAATACCCGGTTGTCCTGGCCCTGATCGCAGGCCAGGCGCAGCCGTTGCAGCGTGCGGGCACGCAGGAAGGTGTCGAGGAACAACCATTCACTGGCCTGGCCGAAGTGACCCTGATGCACCAGCAGCTCCTGCCAGACCGGCATCAGTACCTGTTCGAATGCCACGGCCAGCGGGTAGCTGGAAAACACCTGGCCGTAGACCTGATCGAGCCGAACTTCGGCGAACTCCCGTACGCACTGGCGGATCCGCTCCTGCCACTGCTGCCATTCACCGTGCTCGTCGCAGGGCCCGGGCAGCGCAGTTCTGGCCTGCTGGGTACGGGCCAGGATCTTGCCGACCTTGCTCACCGCCACGCCACGCTCTATCCAGCCCAGAATGCTGCGCACCTCTTCGATATCGGCCAGGGAGTACAGGCGGTGCCCACTTTCGGTGCGCGTAGGCTGCACCAGACCATAGCGGCGCTCCCACGCGCGCAGCGTCACCGGGTTGATCCCGGTCAGTCGGGCCACCTCGCGAATGGGGTACAGCTCGACCAGTGCCGGGTCTTGCACACCAGGCAATCGGGTGCCGGATTCGCTCATTGCTAGTCAACCGCCGCCAGGAACAGAAGAACACAGTGTAACCGCTGCCAGAGGCTTGGGGTTTGCGGATGATCCAACAGACGGTAGATGTGCATCGGGCGGTTTTCGGGAATAATACTTGCTTGATTTCAAATGCGGACCACCACCCCGGCGCCGCATTCGATGGAGGCTCCTACCCGGAGCACCAGACTGCTCGGAGATACACGATGTCTACCTCCCCCGTTACCCTGATGGTTGCGCGCCGCGTGGCCGATGGCAAATATCAGGACCTGATCGCCTGGCTGCATGAGGGCGAACAACTGGCCACCGATTTCCCGGGTTACCTGGGCTCAGGCGTTCTGGCACCCGCGCCGGGCGACGACGAATTCCAGATCATCTTCCGTTTCGCCGATGAAACCACGCTGCATGCGTGGGAGCATTCCGCCTCCCGCCGCTCCTGGCTGAGCCGTGGCAGTGAACTGTTCGCTCAGCCTCACGTGCACCGCGTCAGCGGCACCGACGGCTGGTTCGGCGACAGTGGCCTGCAGCGCCCGCCGCGCTGGAAGCAGGCTGTGGCCATCTGGCTGGCGTTCTTTCCGGTGTCGTTGATCTTCAACTTCCTGTTCGGTCACGTGCTGAACGAGATCAGCCTGGTGCCCAGGGTCATGCTCAGTACCCTGGCCCTGACCCCGATCATGGTGTTCTTTTTCATTCCGCTGTCGACCCGCCTGCTGCGCGGCTGGTTGCACGCCACGCCGAACCGGGCGCCGTTGCCCAAGGCCAAGGTGGCCTGAGCGGCCGGCCCTGCTGCGCTTTGTGGTATAAATCAGCGCAGCAACCTGCCGACGAAGAGCTCGCCCCATGCCTCACCCGATCCTCATTACCGGCGCCAGCCAGCGCATCGGCCTGCACTGTGCCGAACGCCTGCTGGGCGAAGGCCAACCGGTCATCATCAGCTATCGCCAGGAGCGCGAAACCGTTGCGCACCTGCGCGAGATGGGCGCGGTGACCATCCATGCCGACTTCGCCAGCGAAGCCGGGATCCTGGCCTTCATCGACGCGCTCAAGGCGCAGACCACCCAGCTGCGTGCCATCGTGCACAACGCTTCGGCCTGGATCGCGGACAGCGCCGCAGACGAGGCCGCCGCGTTCCAGCAGATGGTCAACGTGCACATGCTGGCGCCCTATCTGATCAACCTGCACTGCGCCGACCTGCTGCGCGCGTCGAAACCTGCCGACATCGTGCACATCAGTGATGACGTGACGCGCAAGGGCAGCGCCAAGCACATGGCCTATTGCGCGAGCAAGGCGGGGCTGGACAACCTCACGCTGTCGTTCGCGGCGCGGTTCGCGCCGGCGATCAAAGTGAACGGTATTGCCCCGGCGCTGATCCTGTTCAACCCGGATGACGATGCCGATTACCGCTACAAATCGCTGGCCAAGTCGGCCCTTGGCATCGAGCCGGGTGCCGAGGTCATCTACCAGAGCCTACGCTACCTGTTGGAAAACCCCTACGTGACGGGTACGACCTTGACCGTCAACGGCGGCAGACACGTAAAATAGGCATGCCTGCGTCGGTTCGGCACGACGCTGGCCCCGAACATTCTGCGGAGCACACAACGATGGCACCACTGCAGCCAGGAATGGCACGCATCCGGGTCAAGGACCTGCGCTTGCGCACCTTCATCGGTATCAACGAAGACGAAATCGTCAACAAGCAGGACGTGTTGATCAACCTCACCGTGCTGTATCCGGCACTCGAAGCGGTGCGCGACAACGACATCGAGCATGCCTTGAACTACCGCACCATCACCAAGGCGGTGATCCAGCACGTGGAGGGCAACCGTTTTGCCCTGCTCGAACGCCTGACCCAGGAGATTCTCGATCTGGTCATGCAGAACACCGCCGTGCGCTATGCCGAAGTGGAAGTCGACAAGCCCCACGCGCTGCGCTTCGCCGAATCGGTTTCGATCACCCTCGCCGGCAGCCGCTGACCGGTTGCCGCTCAGCAGGAGAACGACATGAACGAACAACAACGCCTGGAATTGGAAGCAGCGGCTTTCCGCCGTCTGGTCAAGCACCTGGACGAACGCAAAGACGTGCAGAACATCGACTTGATGAACCTGGCCGGGTTCTGCCGCAACTGCTTGTCCAAATGGTACAAGGCGGCCGCCGACGAGCAGCAGGTCGAGGTCAGCCTCGATGAGGCCCGCGAAGTCGTCTACGGCATGCCCTATGCGCAGTGGAAGGCGCAATACCAACAGGAAGCCAGCGCCGAACAGCAGGCGGCCTTTGCCAAGGGGACGCCCAATGCGTGATGCAAATGCGCTGCGCGCCAGCCTGGCCAGCGGTGAACATCAGTTCGCCGCGACGCTGGCCTTCGTCGCCGAGCACTATGCCTATGAGCCACAGGCCTTCAGCAACGGCGCCCTGGACAATGCTGCAGGGCAGAACGAAGGGTCCTGCAAGACCTTGGGCCTGGCACTGTTGGAAGGCTTGAGCGATGAAGAGGCACTGCTGGCGTTTGGCGAACACTACCGCTCGGTGGTGGCGACACCCGAGGGCAGTGACCACGGCAATATCCGCAACCTGATGGCGCACGGGTTGGCAGGGGTGAAGTTTTCCGAACTGCCGCTGACCCGTCTGGGCTGACTGGCAGGCATGAAAAAACCGACCCTGAGAGGTCGGTTTTTTTGTGTCCGGCTGTTGGGCCTCTTCGCGGGTAGAACCCGCTCCCACAAGGAACTGCATTGCCAGTGAAGGCCATTGCCCCTGGGTCACAAGGTCTTGCAGAGCCAGTGAAGGCCACTGCCCCTTGGTCACCAGGTCTTGCAGAGCCAGTGAAGGCCACTGCCCCTGGGCCACCAGGTCTTGCAGAGCCAGTGAAGGCCATTGCCCCTGGGCCACCAGGTCTTGCATGGCCAGTGAAAGACACTGCCCTTGGGCCACCAGGTCTTGCATGGCCAGTGAAAGACACTGCCCCTGGGCCACCAGGTCTTGCATGGCCAGTGAAAGACACTGCCCCTGGGCCACCAGGTCTTGCATGGCCAGTGAAAGACA
>UVIF01000023.1 GCA_900596015.1 Pseudomonas viridiflava
GATCACCCCCTGTGGGAGCGGGCTCTGCCCGCGAAGGCCGCACCCACGGGTACTGCGATCACACCTGTGGGAGCGGGCTCTGCCCGCGAAGGCCGCACCCACGGGTACTGCGATCACACCTGTGGGAGCGGGCTCTGCCCGCGAAGGCCGCACCGCGGATCCAGGTGGATCAGAGGGCCTTGCTGACGTGAATGTCACTGATTTTTGCCGCCTCGTCGCCATGCAAGGCAACGAGCGCAGCATGTGCTTCTTCCAGCGAGCCGGTGGCCAGGTGGGCGAAGTCCCAGCGGCGCTGGCCGTCGAGGTTGTAGCGGATCACATACTTGATCATGGGCGCGCCTGCATCAGGTGAATTTCGAAGCCGTGCGGCGCACGATCTTGATCTTGTGGGTGAAACTGCTCTTGCGAGCCACGCTGGACAGCTTGGTGCCCGCAGTGTCGATCGTGATGTTCCAGAAACCGGTGCTCGGAGCGCTGATCTTGGCCGGGAAGGTATCGAACGCGCCGCCGTGGTAGGTATGTCGACCACCGTTCTTGAAGCTGCGGAAATTGGCATCGCTCATCAGGCGGATGTTGCAGAGCTGGGAGCACTCGATGACGACCAGGTCATCTTCATTGAGGTGCTCGCGCTGGTGAACGAATTTCATGGGCTCTCCACTGTTGCAGGTGCGCGAGTTACAGATGCGCGCAAAAGCGCAACGATATCATGCGCGTCGCGACACAGATAAATTCTACCGATGCATGGAGCAAATTCATGACCTTGCGGTCACAGGGTATTTAATGACGGAGATGCATCATGAAGTGGGCCTGGTTGACGGCAGTGGTATTGCTCGGTGGTTGTGCCACCGTGACGGACATCGAGAAAAGCCCCGAGACCATGAGCGTGATTTCCGGCAAGACCCCCAAGGAGTATTCAACCTGCGTGGTCGCTCAGCTGAGCGACAGTCGCGGGCCATCCGTGATCGAGCAGAAGCATGACGGCTATCGGATCATCGTTCCGCAGAAACTCTCCAAGGACCCAGCCGCCGTGCTGATCGTCGACGATCGTTCCGGCGGCAGCAGCATCAAGGTGCACGAACGTCTGTCGAACGTGCCGCTGCGCCCGGCCGACGTGCGTCAGGCGGCCGAGAAATGCATTTCCGGCTGAGCCGTCTCTACTTGCACACCACTACCAGGCTGCGGGTCTGGTAGTTGCCAAGGTCGGCGTCCGCCAGCCCGACCTCGCCAGTACGCCGCGGTACACCTTGTGTCGCGACGGTCTGATAGCCGGCAGGGCACTCCAGGCGAGCCTGTTCGTCGCACTTGTCCCAGGACATGGCTTGACCCGAGCAATCGATGTTCAAGCCCTGTTGGCCGTTCTTGAGAATGGTGGGCGAAGTGCTGGCGCATGCCGAAACGGCAAGCACGGCAAGGGAGGCCAGGGTAGTGCGCAGGAGGGTGCTCATCGGGCGGGATTCTTCAGGTAGACAAGGGGGCCGCTATGCGGTGGCGCAATGCTATACACTGGCAGGCGGCAAGGGTAGTTGTGCAAGGAAATTTTCCGTTGCTCGACCGGTGTAGCAATATTTACCTTGCAGTGGAACTATCTGCATCAGGATTTCTCTATCAACCAATCGGTTGGCCAGCGGCAGGCATTGTTAGGTAGTCGACGCCTGAACCCGACTGTGCCGTAACTCGTCAGCATTGCTCTTCTGTAAGGACTCACATGATCAAGAAATGCTTGTTTCCAGCGGCCGGCTACGGTACTCGCTTCCTGCCAGCGACCAAAGCAATGCCCAAGGAAATGCTGCCGATCGTCAACAAGCCACTGATCCAGTACGGCGTTGAAGAGGCTCTGGAAGCTGGCCTGAGCCAGATATCCATCGTGACCGGTCGCGGCAAGCGCGCGATCGAAGACCACTTCGACATCAGCTATGAGCTGGAAACCCAGATCAAGGGCACCGAAAAGGAAAAGTACCTGGTCGGCATTCGCAAGCTGATCGACCAGTGCACCTTTTCCTACACCCGCCAGGTGCAGATGAAAGGCCTGGGCCACGCCATTCTCAGCGGCCGCCCATTGATCGGCGACGAGGCATTCGCCGTGGTACTGGCCGATGACATGTGCGTGAACCTGGACGGCGACGGTGTGCTGCAGCAGATGGTCAAGCTGTACAACCAGTTCCGCTGCTCGATCGTCGCCATCCAGGAAGTCGATCCCCAGGAAACCCATAAGTACGGTGTGATCGCCGGCGACATGATCCGTGAAGATATCTTTCGCGTGACCAGCATGGTTGAAAAGCCAAAGCCTGAAGACGCGCCGTCCAACCTGGCCATCATCGGCCGCTACATCCTGACCCCGGACATCTTCGACCTGATCGAACAGACCGAGCCAGGCAAGAGTGGCGAGATCCAGATCACCGATGCCCTGATGAAGCAGGCCCAGAACGGTTGCGTACTGGCCTACAAGTTCAAGGGCGAGCGTTTCGACTGCGGCGGCGCCGAAGGCTACATCGACGCCACCAACTTCTGCTTCGAAAACTTCTACAAGACCGGCAAAGCGTTCATCTGACGCCCGATCGGTTAGCATGATCGACGCCGCTGCCCGCTGGACAGCGGCGTTCTTGTTTATGGCTACGGCTCGCGCGCGGGCCGTGCAGGTGCCAGGAGAGCAACATGAGCTATGACTTCGATTTATTCGTGATTGGCGCCGGTTCCGGCGGAGTGCGCGCGGCGCGCTTCGCCGCAGGGTTCGGCGCGAAGGTGGCAGTGGCTGAAAGCCGCTACCTGGGCGGCACCTGCGTCAATGTCGGTTGCGTACCCAAGAAGTTGCTGGTCTATGGCGCCCACTTCGCTGACGACTTCGAGCATGCCAGCGGTTTTGGCTGGAGCCTGGAAAAACCCTCGTTCGATTGGTCGACCTTGATTGCCAACAAGAACAAGGAGATCGAACGGCTCAACGGAATCTATCGCAACCTGCTGGTGAACAGCGGGGTAAAGCTGCTGGAAGGCCACGCACGGCTGCTGGATGCGCATACGGTCGAAGTGGATGGCCAGCGCTTCAGCGCCGAGCACATTCTGATAGCCACCGGTGGCTGGCCGCAGATTCCCGATGTGCCGGGGCGTGAGCATGCCATCACCTCGAACGAAGCATTTTTCCTCGAGCAATTGCCCAAGCGGGTCATCGTGGTCGGCGGCGGCTACATTGCCGTCGAATTCGCCGGGATCTTCAATGGCCTGGGCAGCGAAACCACCTTGCTCTATCGCGGCGAGATGTTCCTGCGTGGCTTCGACGGCGCGGTGCGCAAGCACTTGAGCGAAGAGCTGACCAAGCGCGGCATGAACCTGCAATTCAATTCCGATATTGCCCGCATCGACAAGCTTGACGACGGCAGCCTCAAGGTGACCCTCAAGGACGGCCGCGAGCTGGCGGCGGACTGCGTGTTCTACGCCACCGGGCGCCGGCCGATGCTGGACAACCTGGGCCTGGAGAATACCGGCGTGAAGCTGGACGACAAGGGTTTCATCCAGGTCGACGAGCAGTTCCAGACTACCGAGCCGTCGATTCTGGCGCTGGGCGACGTGATCGGCCGGGTGCAGCTGACCCCGGTGGCATTGGCCGAGGGCATGGCCGTGGCCCGTCGTCTGTTCAAGCCCGAGCAGTATCGCCCGGTGGACTACAAGCACATTCCGACGGCAGTGTTCAGCCTGCCGAACATTGGCACCGTGGGCCTGACCGAGGAAGAGGCGCGCGAGCAGGGGCATTCGGTGCAGATCTTCGAGAGCCGCTTCCGCCCCATGCAGTTCAGCCTCACCCACAGCCAGGAGCGCACCCTGATGAAGCTGGTGGTCGATGCAGATACCGACAAGGTGCTGGGTTGCCACATGGTTGGCCCTGATGCGGGCGAGATCGTTCAGGGCCTGGCAATTGCGCTCAAGGCCGGTGCAACCAAGCAGGTGTTCGACGAAACCATCGGCGTGCATCCTACCGCTGCCGAAGAGTTCGTCACCATGCGTACCCCGGTCGACGCCTGAGCCTGCGGCCTGCCGGTCAGTCCGGCAGGCCGACCACGGCAGCGTATTCCTGCAGCGCGGCGTCATGGCCGATACCAAGCTTTTCCATGGCGCAGCGTTTCTGCCGGCTTATGGTTTTCTCGCTGCGCTGCAAACGTGCGGCGACGTCGCGTCCGCTCAAGCCTCCCACCAGCAACTTCAGCACTTCCAGCTCACGCGCCGAGAGCCGTTCGTGGGCGCCTCGGTGTTCCACCTCATGTTCCGCCAGGCGCCGGGTGAAGCGTGCGCTGAGGTAGTGGTTGCCGCGCATCAGGCTGTAGGCAGCGGTGCTTAGATGGCTCAGGCACTCCTGCTTGTCGTACAGACCCCGCGCGCCGCTGTCGAGAATGGCGCGCAGTACCATGGGATTGTCCAGCGTGGTCAGTACCAGCACCGGCAGGCGCGGGTAGCGAAGACGTACCTGGCGCAGCAGGGCCAGGCCATCGCCACCCCCCAGCTGGGGCATGCGGTAATCGGTGATCAACAGATCGCACGCCTGTTGCTGCAACGATTCAAGCACTCGGTTGGCGTTTTCGGCCTCGCTGACCACGCTGAAGCGCGCGCGCGGTTCGCGCTCGAGGGCGATGCGCAGCCCGAGTCGAACGGCCGAGTGGTCGTCGGCCACGATGGTTTTTATAGTCACCTGGTTGGTCTCATCTGCGGAAGCGGGCCTCATGCTATCCGGCGTTCCCAGGCATGGCTGTAGGTAGGTCGTGGGCGCGACTGTGCGAAAAGTCGACAAAAAGCGGTGTCATTGCCCTGTGTTCATATTTCTTCTTTATTATGGGTAGCTTCGATAGGCAAAACCAATCGACAGCATCCAGTTTGCCAATGAGCTATCGATCGCACACCTGGTTAGGATGCTGCCTATCGAATTCAAACACGATTTCAACCCCCTGAAGGAGAGTCACCGATGCCGATCATCAACAGCCAAGTCAAGCCATTCAACGCTACCGCTTACCACAATGGCGCTTTCGTGCCGGTCAGCGACGCCGATCTGAAAGGCAAGTGGTCTGTCGTATTCTTCTACCCGGCCGACTTCACTTTCGTCTGCCCAACCGAACTGGGCGACCTGGCCGACAACTACGAAGCCTTCAAGCAACTGGGCGTGGAAATCTATGGCGTGTCGACCGACACCCACTTCACCCACAAAGCCTGGCACGACACTTCCGACACCATCGGCAAGATCCAGTACCCGTTGATCGGTGACCCGACTCACACCATCTCGAAGAATTTCGACGTGCTGATCGAGGCCGACGGCATCGCTGACCGTGGCACGTTCGTGATCAACCCGGAAGGCCAGATCAAGATCGTCGAGCTGAACGATGGCGGTGTAGGCCGTGATGCGTCCGAGCTGCTGCGCAAGGTGAAAGCGGCCCAGTACGTTGCTGCCCACCCAGGCGAAGTCTGCCCAGCCAAGTGGAAAGAAGGCGAGGCCACCCTGGCTCCATCGCTGGACCTGGTCGGCAAGATCTAAGCAGCTTCCCAGGCTGTTTCCCGCGGGCCAGTGCCTGCGGGATTGCATCACCCCCGTAGGAGCGGTCGTCGGCCGCGAAAATCCGCCGCGTTTTGCCTGTCGGAACGTATCGCCTGCTTCGCGGCCACCGATTGCTCCTGCGGTTGTTACCTTCTCCAAAAGCATCATCGCTCACGCGGGGTTCACCACCCTGGCGGGCAACTGTCGTCTTCGAAACACTCAAAACGGAAATCGCCCTCATGTTGGACGCCAATCTTAAAGCCCAGTTGAAAGCCTATCTGGAACGGGTCACCCAACCGATCGAGATCGTCGCGTCCCTTGATGACGGCGCGAAATCCCAGGAATTGCTCGGTCTGTTGCGCGACATCGACGCGCTGTCGGACAAGATCACGCTGCTCGACAACGGCAGCGATGCACGTCGCCCCTCGTTCTCCATCAATCGCCCTGGAGCGGACATCGGCCTGCGTTTTGCCGGTATCCCCATGGGTCACGAATTCACCTCGCTGGTACTGGCGCTGCTGCAGGTTGGCGGCCACCCGTCCAAGGCCAGTGCCGAGGTCATCGAACAGATCGCTGCGTTGAAAGGCGAGTTTCTGTTCGAAAGCTATTTTTCCCTGTCATGCCAGAACTGCCCGGACGTGGTCCAGGCGCTGAACCTGATGGCGGTGCTCAACCCCAATATTCGTCACGTCGCCATCGATGGCGCGTTGTTCCAGGCTGAGGTGGAAGAGCGGCAGGTCATGGCCGTGCCGAGCGTCTACCTCAATGGCAAGAACTTCGGTCAGGGCCGCATGGGCCTCGAAGAGATCCTGGCCAAGATCGACACCAGCGCCAGTGATCGCCAGGCTGAAAAACTCAACGCCAAGCAGGCGTTCGACATGCTGGTCATCGGCGGCGGGCCTGCCGGTGCGGCAGCTGCCATCTACGCTGCCCGCAAAGGCATCCGTACCGGTGTTGCCGCCGAGCGCTTCGGCGGTCAGGTACTGGACACCATGGCAATCGAGAACTTCATTTCCGTGCAGGAAACCGAAGGTCCCAAGTTGGCGGTGGCGCTGGAAGAGCACGTCAAGCAGTACGAAGTGGACATCATGAACCTGCAGCGGGCCGAGAAACTGGTTCCTGGCAAGGACGGTGCGCCGCACGAAGTGATCTTTGCCAGCGGTGCGTCCCTCAAGGCCAAGACGCTGATTCTGGCGACGGGTGCGCGCTGGCGCGAAATGAACGTGCCGGGTGAGCAGGAGTACCGCAACCGCGGCGTGGCCTACTGCCCGCACTGCGACGGTCCGTTGTTCAAAGGCAAGCGCGTGGCAGTGATCGGTGGTGGCAACTCCGGTGTGGAAGCAGCCATCGACCTGGCCGGTATCGTCGCCCATGTGACGCTGATCGAGTTCGACACCCAGCTGCGTGCCGATGCCGTGCTGCAGCGCAAGCTGCACAGCCTGCCCAACGTCAAGGTGATCACCAGCGCCCTGACGACCGAAGTGACGGGTGACGGCCAGCGTGTCAACGGCCTGCGCTACAAGGATCGCCAGAGCAGCGAGCATCACGAAATCGCTCTGGAAGGTATCTTCGTGCAGATCGGTCTGCTGCCCAACACCGATTGGCTCAAAGGCACCATCGAGCTGTCGAACCGTGGCGAGATCATGGTCGATGCACGCGGCGAGACCGATCTGCCAGGCATCTTTGCCGCCGGTGACGTGACTACGGTGCCGTTCAAGCAGATCGTGATCGCGGTAGGTGAGGGTGCCAAGGCTTCGCTGGCAGCCTTCGATCACTTGATTCGCACTTCGGCGCCTGCCTGATCAGGCAACTGACGCGGCTTGCGCCGCTGCTACAGGAGGGCGCTTGACTGACGCGGCTTGCGCCGCTGCTACAGGAGGGCGCCTGTAGCAGCGGCGCAAGCCGCGTCGCTTTTGACAATATCAAACCCTCTGCCTCAACTTCCGCCGCGCGCCCAATCTTCCAGACAAACTTCAAGTAACTAAAGAAGTTGCCGTCATCACTCTTGCATCATTTACGTCTCTGCAAAGTTGCACTATCGTGTGCAAGCAAACGTGGCATCTGCAAGAGAGCCCGGCTCGAAAAAGGGCAGGGCACCATCAGGTTCTGTCCGGAGTAGAGACATTGTCAAGACTCGCTGAATACCGCGCCGCCGAAAAGGCATTGCAAGAACAACTCGCCCAGCTCGAAACAATGAAGAACGACGCGGGGTTGAAGAAGGAAATCGAGTTCGAGAAAAAGCTCCTGGGTTTGATGAAAACCTATGAAAAGGGCCTGCGCGACATCGTCGCCATTCTCGATCCACACACCGCTTCCGCCAGGGCGCCAGCCCCCGCCAGGCCCAAGCAGCAGCGCCGGGCACGGGTGGTCAAGGTGTACGAGAACCCGCACACCGGCGAGCGTATCGAAACCAAGGGTGGCAATCACCACGGCCTCAAAGCCTGGAAACAGGAACACGGCGCCAGCACCGTAGACGGCTGGTTGCTTCGCTGAGTGAATTCGATGGAAAACGCTGAATGACTGCTCAGGTTTTCACATCCTTTTCACAGCCACTGTTCCATTATGAAATCCGCTGATGGAACAGCGCCCCAAATGCCCGCTTCGGCGGGCTTCTTATTGTCTGCGTTTCAAGATTATCTTCCGCGTTATACTCTCCGCGTCTCATTGTCGCGCATTCAACGCGTCGTCGCGTTTGGCATCGTCCATTACCTTCCGTATCATGACTCGCAGTTACTGCCCATTCATTCAAGGGAGCTTTCATGAGCCTCGATCATTTGAACAGTGTGCCCGGTGTTACCGCGCAACCTGAAGCCGCCACATCCCGGTTCGTTTTCAACCACACTATGTTGCGAGTCAAGAACATCGAGCAGTCGCTGGATTTCTATACCCGTGTATTGGGTTTCAGCCTGGTGGAGAAGCGGGATTTCGCCGAGGCGCAGTTCAGCCTGTATTTCCTGGCGCTGGTAGACAAGTCGACGATTCCAGCGGACGACAAGGCGCGCACCACCTGGATGAAGTCGATGCCCGGCGTTCTGGAGTTGACCCACAACCATGGCACCGAAAACGATGCGGACTTCGCCTACCACGATGGCAACAGCGACCCACGTGGCTTCGGTCACATCTGCGTGTCGGTACCGGACATCCACGCAGCCTGCGAGCGTTTCGAAACGCTGGGCGTGAACTTCCAGAAGCGTCTGACCGATGGTCGCATGAAGAGCATCGCCTTCATCAAGGACCCTGACGGTTACTGGGTCGAAATCATCCAGCCGGACCTGTAGCCTTCTGCCCCGCACACCGCGGCGCTTTCTTCGCGGCCGCTGACCGCTCCTACAGACGGGGCGTGGCACCGGGGCTACGCAGGGATATGCCGGCGGTAACGCTGGTAGGCGCTGTGATAGGCCGAGACGTTGGCGGGTATGGGCTGGGTGTGACTGGTTTCATCCAGGCGCACGCAGCGTTTGCACAGCGGGGCCAGGCCCTGTGGATCCTGGCTGGCGCACCACGCCGCCTGGATCGCCGCGCCCAATGCCGCGGCTTCCGGCTGCTCGGTGCAGACCACCGGTGCGTCCATGATGTCCGCTACTATCTGTCGCCACACCGCGCTCTTCGAGCCGCCCCCGATCAGCCGTATCACGTGGGTTTGCAGGCCGCCTGCGCGTAGCAGGTCCAGGCCATAGCGCAGGCCGAAGGTGGTGCCTTCCACCGCCGCGCGGCACAGGTTTGCCGCGCTCAGGTTATCACTGGTCAGGCCCAGCACCGAGCCGGTGGCGTGAGGCAGCGCGGGGACCCGTTCGCCATTGAGGAACGGCAACATCACAATACCTGCGGCGCCAATCGGTGCCTGTGCCACGGCCTTGTTGAATCCGCCGATGTCCAGTTGCAGCAGATCGCGCACCGCCGTGGTGACGTTGGTCAGGTTCATGGTACAGATCAGCGGCAACCACCCTCCCGACGACGAGCAGAACGTCGCCACCGCCGGTTCGTCCAGCACGGTCGGCTGATCGCTGCAGGCGTACACCGTGCCGGAAGACCCCAGGCTCATGGTGATGACCCCGGGGTGGGTGTTATCGGTGCCGATGGCGCCCATCATATTGTCGCCGCCACCGCTGGCCACCACGGCCAGCGGGTTGATGCCCAGCCGCGCGGCAATGCCCGGACGAATCGTGCCCACCGGCTGGTGCGACTCGATCAGCGGCGGCACTGCCGCTTCCAGCCGCCCGCTTGGGTCGATCTGGCGCAGCAAGGCAAGGTCCCACTGACGCTCACGCACGTTGAAGTAACCGGTGCCCGAAGCGTCACCGTATTCGGCGCGCGCCAGCCCGGTCAGCCAGAAGTTCAGGTAGTCGTGGGGCAACAGCACGTGGGCGATGCGCTCGAATATCTGCGGATGATGCTCGCGGGTCCAGAGCAGCTTCGACACGGTGTATCCCGGCGCAATGACCAGCCCCAGGCGGTCGAGCGAGCCCTGTTCACCCCCCAACTCGGCCAGCAGGCGCTCGTTCTGCGGCGTGCTTTCAGTGTCGCACCATAGCTTGGCCGGGCGTAACGGTTGCCCGTCTGCGTCCAGCAGCACCAGGCCATGCTGCTGGCCGGACACACCGACGCCCAGAATCTGCTGGCCATCGATGCCGGCCTGGGCCAGCGCTTGCGCGGTGGCCTGTTCGAACGCCGTGAGCCAGTCACTGGTTTCCTGCTCGCGACGTCCGTTTTCGCCGCTGATCATGTGGTGCGCGGCCGAGCCCTGGCCCAGTACCTGACCGCTGTCAGCGTCAAGGATCAGCGCCTTGGTCCCTTGCGTGCCGCAGTCGATCCCGAGGAACATGGCCGGTTACTCCTTGTGGTCCAGCAGCTGTTCCAGGGTGGCATGCACACCCCGGGTACGCAGGCTGGCGAGTTGCTGTTCGAAGGCCGCAACGAACTCGACCGAGCGTGGGATCTGCGTGCCGAAGATTTCCTCGACCCCCAGCAGCCGTTGCGTGAGCGACGCCTCGTCGGCAACCAGCGCCTGGCAGAACTCAGCGCGTGGATCTGGAATGGTGTAGTGCGTGCCGTTCTCGTCGACGCCGCCCAGGTACAGCGCCCAGGCCGCCACTACCAGCGCCGCGCGCCGGGTGTCTTGCTGATCGAGGATGAGTCGGTTGATGGTCGGCACGGTGAACTTGGGAAACTTCGAGGAACCGTCCGAACAGACCCGTTCCAACTGGTCGGCGATGGCCTGGTTGGAGAAGCGCTCGATCAGCGTGTCCTTATAGCCTTCCAGGTCGATGCCCGGCACGGAAGCCAGTTGTGGCGTGACGTCCAGGTCCATGTAGGCGCGGATATAGCGTACGAACAGCGGATCGTTCATGGTCTCGTGAACGAAGCGGTAACCCTTCAGGAAGCCCAGGTAGGTCAGTGCCAGGTGGCTGCCGTTGAGCAGTTTGATCTTCATTTCTTCATAGGGCGTGACATCGTCGGTGAACTGCACGCCGACCTTCTCCCAGGCGGGTCGGCCCGCGCCGAACTTGTCCTCTACTACCCATTGCACGAACGGTTCGCAGACCACCGGCCAGCTATCCTCGACGCCATGCCGTTCACTCAGCTGAGCGCGATGGGCTTGGCTGGTCATCGGCGTGATGCGGTCGACCATGGCGTTGGGAAACTGCACATGGCCAGCGATCCAATCGTGCAGCGCCGGGTCCCGCAGGGCGGCGAACGCCAGCAGCGCCTTGCGCGCGACTGCGCCGTTGTGGGGCAGGTTGTCGCACGACATTACGGTGAACGCTTCGATGCCGGCGTCGCGTCGTTGCTGCAACGCTGCACAGAGAAAACCGAATACCGTGGTGGGCGCCAACGGGTGAGCCAGGTCGTGCCGAATCTGCGGCAAGTGGGCCATGAATTCGCCGTTGCTGTCGTCGATGCAATAACCCCCTTCGGTGATGGTCAGCGAAACGATGCGCACCGAGGGCTCGGCCAGCTTGCCGATCAAGGCTTCGGCGCCATCTTCGGCCAGGAGCATGTCGGTGATCGCGCCGATCACCCGCACTTCGGTGTCCGGCGTGTCGCCCAGTTCCACCAGGGTGTAGTAGAAGTCCTGCTCGGCCAGGGCGTCTCGGACCTTGCGGTCTTCGCTGCGCAGGCCGGCGCCGCAGATGGCCCACTGCCGGGCGTCACCCTGGTTCATCAGGGCATCGGTGTAGAACGCCTGGTGCGCGCGGTGGAACCCACCGACACCGATGTGGACGATGCCATGCGCAAGCGTCGTCGGATCGTAGGCGGGCAACTGGATGTGCTCGGCGAGCTGGTGCAGATTCTGTCGATTGAGTTTCATCATCGGTCCTGTATCAGGCAGCGGCCTGCAGCGGCTTGGCCACGGCAATACCCTGGGCATCGAAAAGGTGGCAGTACTCGGCGTTCAGCAGCAGGTTCAGGCGTTCGCCGTACTGGCTGCGCAGATCGCCGCGGATTCGCAGGGTCAGCGGTTCCTGCGAGTCGGTAACGACGTGGCAGAAGGTATCGCTGCCCAGGCGCTCACTGACATCGGCGGTCACCGCCAGTTGGCATTGTCCCGGCTGCGCCAGGTCGAGGTGCTCGGGGCGGATGCCCAGGGTCACCGCATCGCCGACGTTCAGCGTCTGGCTGACGCGGGGCAGGTAGATCCGGGTACCGGCATCGAGGGCAACTTCGCAGCCCTGGCCATCGACACGGCTGAGCGTGCCTTTGAGGAAACCCATCTTCGGCGTCCCGAGAAAACCGGCGACGAACAGGTTGGCCGGATGGTGGTACAGCTCCAGGGGCGCCCCCACCTGTTCGACGCGGCCGCCGTTGAGCACCACGACCTTGTCGGCCAGGGTCATGGCTTCGACCTGATCGTGGGTGACGTAGATCATGGTGGCCTGCAGCTCCTTGTGCAGGCGCGACAGCTCCAGGCGGGTCTGCACGCGCAGGGCTGCGTCGAGGTTGGACAGTGGCTCGTCGAACAGGAAGATCTTGGGGTGACGGACGATGGCGCGCCCGATCGCCACGCGCTGGCGCTGGCCGCCTGACAATTGCTTGGGTTTGCGGTCGAGCAGGGCACCCAGTTCGAGAATGCGCGCAGCTTCGGCGACCTTGCTTTCGACTTCAGCCTTGGGCTTGCCGGCCAGGTCGAGTGCGAACGACAGGTTCTTGCGCACTGTCATGTGCGGGTAGAGGGCGTAGGTCTGGAACACCATGGCCAGGTCGCGCTTGGCCGGGGTCACTTCGGTGATGTCGCGACCGTCCAGCTCGATGGTGCCACTGCTGACTTCTTCGAGCCCGGCGATCAGGCGCAGCAGGGTCGACTTGCCGCAGCCCGACGGGCCGACGAACACCACGAATTCGCGGTCGTGCACTTCCAGGTCGATGCCCTTGATGATCTGCAGGCCTTCGAAGCCCTTCTTCAGGTTTTTTATTTTCAATGTGGCCATGGGATGGGTCCTTTGCAGAGAGGTGTTGTACGGGCGGGCGTCTTCGCGGGTAGAACCCGCTCCCACAGGGGGGCGTCGCGCCATCGTGCATGGGTCATTTGACTGCCCCGAAGGACAGCCCGCGCACCAGCTGCTTCTGGCTGATCCAGCCGAAGATCAGGATCGGCGCGCAGGCCAGGGTCGACACGGCCGACAACTTGGCCCAGAACAATCCTTCCGGGCTCGAGTACGAGGCGATCAGCGCGGTCAACGGCGCGGCGCCGGAACTGGTCAGGTTCAACGACCAGAAGGCCTCGTTCCAGCACAGGATCAACGACAGCAGCACGGTAGACGCCAAGCCACCCTTGCTGATCGGCAACAGCACCCGGAGCATTTCCTGGCCCAGCGTGGCACCGTCCAGGCGTGCCGCTTCGAGAATTTCGCGGGGAATGTCCTTGAAGTAGGTGTACACCATCCAGACCACGATCGGCAGGTTGATCAGGGTGTAGATGACGATCAGCGCGATGCGCGAATCCAGCAGCCCGGCGCCCTTGGCCAGCAGGTAAATGGGCATCAGCACGCCCACCGGCGGCAGCATCTTGGTGGAGAGCATCCACAGCAGGGTCTGCTTGGTGCGCTTGGTTTCATAGAACGCCATCGAGTAAGCGGCGGGAACGGCAATCAACATGCACAGGGCGGTGGCACTGAAGGAAATCAGCACCGAGTTCCAGGCGAAGTGCAGGTAGTCGCTGCGTTCCTGAATGTGCAGGTAGTTTTCCAGGGTCGGCGTGAAGATGAACTGCGGCGGTGTGGCGAAGGCGTCGATCTCGGTCTTGAAGCTGGTCAGCACCATCCAGAAGATCGGGAAAAACACCAGGATCGCCACGGCCCAGGCCAGGCAGCCCAGAACCAGACTTTGCAGGCGACGCGATTGTTGAAGTGTCATGGTGCAGGCCCTCAATTCTTGTCGGTGAGGTTTTTGCCGATCATCCGCACCAGGATGATGGCGGCGATGTTGGCGATGACCACGGCGATCAAACCACCGGCGGAGGCCATGCCCACGTCGAACTGCACCAGCGCCTGGTTGTAGATCAAATAGGCGAGGTTGGTGGAGGCGAAACCCGGACCCCCGTTGGTGGTGGTGAAGATTTCCGCGAACACCGAGAGCAGGAAGATCGTTTCGATCATCACCACCACGGCGATGGGTCGCGCCAGGTGCGGCAGCGTCAGGTGCCAGAAGATCGCCAGGGCGCCGGCGCCGTCGAGCCGTGCGGCTTCCTTCTGTTCCTGGTCCAGCGACTGCATGGCGGTCATCAGCAGCAAGATAGCGAATGGCAGCCATTGCCAACTGACAATGACGATGATCGAGAACAGTGGATAGTGGGCAAGCCAGTCGACCGGTTCGGCGCCGAAGAACTTCCACACGGCCGCGAGAATCCCCGACACCGGATGGAAAATCAGGTTCTTGAAGATCAGCGCGCCTACCGTGGGCATGATGAAGAACGGCGAGATGAGCATCACTCGCACGATACCTCGGCCCAGAAACTCGCTGGCTTCCAACAGTGCGGCGATCAGTACGCCGAACACCACGCTGATCAACAGCACGCTGCCGACCAGCAGCAGGGTATTGGTGGCGCCCGGCATGAAGCCGGCGTCGGTGAGAAAGAAACTGAAATTCTCCAGCCCGACGAACTCGTTTTCGCCGGGGTACAGCAGGTTGTAGCGGATCAGCGAGAAGTAGACGGTCATGCCCAGTGGCACGATCATCCACAGCAGCAGCAAGGCCACCGACGGTGTGACCAGAAACCAGCCGGGGTTGGACAAGCGGCGCTTGCCCGTCACCTCAGCGGCGTCGGGCTGGGGCTTGGCAGTCGTAGTATTCATGGGTGCGCACCTGGTGAGCAGGGCTGCCCGCCAGGGTCGGCGGGCAGCAGGGCGAAGGTGTTACTGCTTGGGGTAGCCGGCGCGCTTCATGGCGCGCTCGGTGGCCGTCTGCGCGACGACCAACGCCTGGTCCGCAGTGGTCTGACCGGTCAGTGCGGCAGCGAATGCCTTGCCGACTTCGGTACCGATGGCCTGGAACTCGGGAATCGTCACCAACTGGATACCGACGTAGGGCTTGGCATCGGTTTGCTTGGGGTCAGCGACCTTCAGCGATTCCAGGGTGATATGGGCGAACGGCGCCGCCTTCAGGTACTCGTCGGTGTAGGTCGACTTGCGCGTGCCGGGCGGCACGTTGGCCACGCCGTCGGTCTTGGCGACCAGCGCTGCATATTCCTTGGAGGTTGCCCAGGCCGAAAACTGCTGCGCGGCCTGCTGGTTCTTCGAGCTGGCCGGAATGGCCAGGGCCCACGAGTACAGCCACGCCGAGCCCTTGTCGGTGGTTTCGTGGGGGGCGAAGGTGAAGCCGACACTGTCGGCGACCTTGCTTTGGGTCTTGTCCATGGTGAACGAGCCGGCAACGCTGGCGTCGACCCAGATGGCGCATTTGCCGCTGTTGAACAGTGCCAGGTTCTCGTTGAAGCCATTGCTCGAAGCGCCGGGAGGGCCGGACTTCTTCATGTTGTCGACATAGAAGTTGAGCGCTTTCTTCCAGGCTTCGCTGTCGAACTGCGGTTTCCACTGGCTATCGAACCAACTGCCGCCGAAGCTGTTGGCGACGGTGGTGATCAACGCCATGTTCTCGCCCCAGCCAGCCTTGCCGCGCAGGCACAGGCCGTATTGGTCCTTGCTCTTGTCGGTGAGTTTTCCGGCGAATTCGGCGATCTGGGTCCAGGTCGGTTTTTCCGGCATATTGAGACCGGCCGCCTTGAACAGGTCGGTGCGGTAGTAGGTCATCGAGCTTTCGGCGTAGAACGGCAGGGCGTACAGCTGGCCCTTGACCGACAGGCCGTCGCGCACCGAAGGGAAGACATCGTCTATGTCGTAGCTGGCAGGCAGGTCTTTCATCGGTGACAGCCAACCCTTGGCGCCCCACAGCGAGGCTTCGTACATGCCGATGGTCAACACGTCGAACTGGCCGCCCTGAGTGGCGATATCGGTGGTCAGGCGCTGGCGCAGTACGTTTTCTTCCAGCACCACCCAATTGAGCTTGATGTCTGGATGCTCGGACTCGAAGGTCTTGGCCAAGCGCTGCATGCGGATCATGTCGCTGTTGTTGACGGTGGCGATGGTCAGGGTGGTGTCGGCATAGCTGTAGCCACTGATAGCCAGTGCGCCACACAGGCCGCTGGCAACGAGCAGGCGTTTGTAGTCTATCGTCATCTCGCATTCCTCTTCGGCACGCGGTGAGGCGGCCTTGGTTATTATTCTTGTGTCTTCGTAGAGGTGAAGCACTGCCTGTGATTACAGACCCCCGCAGGCATTCTGACAAATCCCTGAGTACACCCACGCTGATACTTATTTGCACTGCACTGGCATCCGTGGCCACGCGCCAGAGGCATGCATGCAGTCACTGTGAGGTTTCGTACAGGTTTCAGGAGCTCGATCGCTGCACGGCCAGACGACGATAGTGCGACGGCGTCATGCCCTTGAGTTGCTGGAAGCGGCGGTTGAAGTTGGAAATATTGTTGAAGCCCGACTCGAAGCAGACGTCCGTCACCGGTCGGTCGCCGTCGGCCAGCAGCTCGCAGGACTTGCTGATGCGCAGGCGATTGACAAACTCGACGAAGCAACGGCCGGTGGCTTGTTTGAACACCCGGGAGAAATAGGTGGGCTTCATGCCCAGGTAAGCGGCGACTTCTTCCAGGGACAGCTCGCGCGCGTAGTGGGCGAAGATGTAGTCGACCGCGCGGTTGGTGCGCTCCACGGCGTGCTCGTCGGCGTCCTGAGCCGCAGCGGTGCCCGAGAGCAGTTGGTAGTCTTCGCAGGCCGCCAGCGATTCCATGAGTATGAGGAAGTGCCCGAGGCGGCTGATGCCCTGGCTTTCGGCAATGCGCTGCATCGAAGCACCAGCCTGGGCGATGGTCCGGGCACAGCGGAACTCGATGCCGTAACGGGCTCGTTCGAGCAGTGGCGCAAGGCTTTTGAGTTCGCTGAACACCTGGTGGCCATGGTCGAACAGCTCGTCGGTGAAATTGACCAACATGTCGCGCTTGCTCACCGACTCGTCGTTCTGCAACTGGCTGATCCAGTTATGCGGCAGATTGGGCCCGGTGAGAAACAGGCTGCCCGGATTGAAGTTGCCGATGTAGTCGCCGACGAACACTTTGCCCGAGGTGGCGACCAGCAGGTGCAATTCGTATTCCTTGTGGAAGTGCCAGCGCACCAGTGGGCATGGAAAGCCGTGCTGGCGATAGATGATCGAGCGACCTTCGTGGTCGTCCATCAACTCGTAGGAAGGGTCGGTTATTCGCGTTGGTCGGGTCATGCCGTGGCTGCTTTTGGAGTTATGCCTATCGGAAATGCGCGCCCCAGCATAGCGGTGGACGGGCCTGTACGTCCAAGGCTGAAACGCCGGACGTCGATAAGGCCAATATTGAAGCCCCCTGGCTCAGCGCAAGTCGTCGTTCCTGCGCGGCCCGTCCGAGCGCGGCAGACCTGGCAACGAAGGGGGCAGGCTGTCACGGTCCGGCTCCCAGTCGGGAAACGCTGGCCGGGAACCGTTCGCCGCCGGTTTGAGTAACTGTACCTGAGCCAGCAGCGCCTCCATGGCCGCCATCAAGCCGACCTTGGAATTGGGCAGCACGGGATGATGGGAGGGAATGTACAGGCTCAGCGTGGACACCTGTACCAGAGGCGAGGCAGGGCAGTCGGTCACGCTCAGCACACAGGCTTCGCGGGACTTGGCGTATTCGGCCAGGCGAATGGTGTCGCGGGTGTAGGCGGGCAGGGCGATGGCCAGCAGCGTATCGTGGCGGGTGATGCCGGACAGCCTGTAGGCAGAGCCTTCCAGGCCGCCGTCCAGTGTCACGCAGTGCGTGCCGGCTCAGAACGGGCTGAGCCCGGCCGCCGTCATGGCGGCGATGTGAAAGCTGTTGCCGAAACCGACCACGAACACATTCTGCGAGCAGGCCAGCTGCCGGGCCATCTGTTCGAAGGTCTGGTTGTCGTTCATGCGTGTGACGTTGTCCAGATGGTGCTTGCTGAGGCTGATCTGCTGTTCCAGATGAAAGCCCGTTTCCGGAGCCTGCTTGAGCTTGTCTTCGATGACGTCGGCCGCAGACACCACCGCGAGCAGGTTTTCCATCAGGGCGAAGCGCAGGCCGGTGAAACCGTTGAGACCGATCGCATTGGCCAGACGGTTGACAGCGGCGGTTGAGGTGCCGGTGGCGCCCGCCAGCTCTTCTATATTGAGTGTTGCGCTGCGGTAAGGGTTGGCCTGCAGGAAGGTCGATACCTTTTTCAAGGCTGGGCGCAAATCGGTATGTTTGCTGCGCAACATACGCATCAGTTCGGAATCGTAAACTTTAATGCTGTCGATAGGCGCCATCGTCGTTCGTCCTGAATGGGCAATAGGAACTACCTTGGACATCAGAGATTAGCCCGCTGGCCGTGAGGTGCCAGCGCCCGCTTAGACCGTTTGGTTCTTGGATTGGATCCACTGCGAGAAATATTTTGTGCTTTTGTGCAGATGATGTCGGAGCATGGTACCGGTGAAGTTCGCCCGACGATGCTGGGCAAGGCTCTGGCTCAACTGTTCCAGGCTACGCACCAGCGCCTGCGCGTGCGGTTCCATTGCATACTGGGCGCACAGATGCTCGCGGCACTGCGCATGGGCGGCTTGCCATTGATCCGCGTTTTCGTACAGCTCGACGGCCGCCTGCGCCAGTTCGTCTGCGCTTCGACCTATCCGGCCCGGCCAGCGCTCGCCAGTACGCATGCCTTCAGCGCCCGTCGGGGTCGTCACGCTGGGCGTACCGCAGAGCATGGCATCGAGCAACTTGCCTTTGATGCCCGCGCCGAAACGCAGCGGTGCCAGCGCCACCCGTGCCTGACCCACCACCTGCAACGCATCCGCCGCCCAGCCCTTGACCAGAAAACCTTGCGCAGGGTTGTGCAGGGCCGTCGCCTTGGGCGGCGTATAGGCGCCATGTACATGCAATTGCGCGCGCGGCAGCTGCTTGCGAATGCGCGGCCAGACCTGCTGCTTCAGCCACAGCACGGCGTCCCAATTGGGCGCGTGGCGAAAGTTGCCGATGCAGACGAAGTGCGCACGTTGCTCGAAGGTCAAGGCTGCGCTGGGCAGCGGCTCGACCATCAGCGGACAATCATGCAGCAGGCTGGCTGGCACGCCGAAGCGTTCGATCAGCAGGCGCGTTTCGAACGGCGAAATCATCAGGCTCAAGTCGCAACGAAAGATGGCGGCCACTTCCCGCTGGGTGATATCGGCGTCGCTCATGTGTGCGTAGAGCGTGTCAGGCGATTCGGCGAACAACGCGGTGAAGTCGTTTTCGTCGTCACTTGCGTGCAGGCGTTGCTTGAGCAAAGCCTGACGCGCGTTGCGCAGGCTTTGCAGGTCGCAGGTTTCCAGGACGCGCACGGCGTGCGGGCAGTGCTGCTCGACCCGCCAACCGAATTGCTCTTCCATCATGAAGCGATCGAACAGCACCATGTCCGGCTGCAATGCCGCGACGAAGCGGTCGAAGCTGTCGTCATTGAGTTCGATGGCTCGTTCGGCGATGCCCAGCGCTGCAAGGTCGGCCTTGTGCTCGCCGACCCTGGCCGGACTGGCGAAGGTCACGTGCCAGCCCTGGGCGGTGAAGCACTGCAGCAACTGCATCATGTGCCCGCCGGCGGCTGAAGAGGTGGGCTCGGGCCAGACATAGCCGATGACCAGGACGCGCTGAAAAGACATGGGGCAGACTCGGGGGCAAAAACCGGGCGCGCATTAGGCCATGATTACGCGCCGGGGTGTAGCGGCCGGCGCGGCCTCAGGCCACCAGCATGCTCTTGACCTTGTCGCGCAACTGGTCGATGGAGAACGGCTTGCCGATCATGGCCATGCCTGCCGGCACGTCCAGCGCTTCGGCGTAGCCGCTGGCGAACAGCACCGGCAACTCGGGACGCAAGGCGCGCGCCTCGACGGCCAGCTCCTTGCCATCCATGCCAGGCAGGCCCATGTCGGTCATCATCAGATCGATGGTCTTGGCCGAATCGTTGAGGAAGGTCAGCGCCTGTGGACCGTCCTCGGCTTCCAGTACCTTGAACTCGAACTCCTCCAGCACGTCCACGATCAGCATGCGGACGATCGCATCGTCTTCGACGACAAGAATGGTTTTGGCGGTATCGGACATCGTTCGGATCCTGGTCGGCAAGGGGCGCAGACGGCGCCGAGCCGTCATGTCGCAGATAACGTTACGCCCCAAGGGCAACGAGCACCCGGGAAGCAGGGCGCCAATCATAAAGCATGGGTCGGGGTCAGGCCATGCTTGTGGAGGCATTAAACGAGACCATTCCCACGTTTAGGTATGAAAATTCTTACGAAGCATGCGGAAAAAACCTAACAAATTGACTGAATTGCGGCAAAATCCCCGGCCTCGATTACAGGATCCGGGCCCAAGGACATGAACAAACCCTCTTCGATCGACGAGCAGAGCTTCCGTCGCCTGCTCAGTCGCAACGTTGGCTTGCCGCTGGGCGTGGGCGTGCTCAGCGTGGCCGTGTTCATCGCGATTATCGTTTACCTGCTGTCGGTGATCGACTGGGTCGAGCACACCGATCGGGTCATCAACAACGCCAACGAAGCGACCAAGCTGTCGATCGACATGGAAACCGGGATGCGTGGGTACCTGCTCTCGGGTGCCGAAGGCTACCTGGATCCCTATGAGCTGGCCAAGCCGCGCCTGGCCGCCGAGTTGCCCGCCTTGCAGGCCCTGGTGGCCGACAACCCGCGCCAGGTCGATCGGCTGACCCGCATCATGGCGCTGCAGAAGGACTGGCTCGACTATGGCGGCGAGCTGATTGCGCTCAAGCGCGCCACCGGCGACTATTCCAGTGTGGTCCAGACCGGTCGCGGCAAGCGTCTGACCGACGCCATCCGCAAGGAATACGAGGGCTTCATTGCCATGGAGCAGCAGCTGCGGGTGGAACGCAGCGAGAACGTGTCGCGCACCATCTGGGCATCGGTGAGCCTTTACGTGCTGTTCGTTCTGGTGGTCAGCGCTTTGCTGGCGTATTTCGGCCGACGCGACATGACCGAGCTGTCGACCTCCTATGGCAGCAACCTGGCCGCGCTGCAGAAGGGTGCCAAGCGCCTGCAGGACCAGGCCTGGCTGCGCACCGGCCAGACTCAGCTGGCCGAGCAGTTGCTGGGCCAGCAGACCCTGCAGATGCTGGGCCGCAACATGCTGCAGTTCTTCGCCCAATACCTGGGTTCGGTGGTTGCGGCGGTGTACATCCGCGAAGAGCACGGCAACCTGCGCCGTATCGCCTCTTACGGATTCTCCCGCGAGCGTGAAGTGACGGACCAGTTGCTGATCAATGGTGAAGGCATTGCCGGTCAGGCCGTGCAACGCAACCGGGTCATCCGCCTCGACGACGTGCCGGCCGATTACCTGCGTTTGAGCTCGGGCCTGGGCGAGGGCGCGGCGCGCAGCGTGCTGGTCATCCCGACCAGCGACAACGACCAGATCAACGCCGTGGTCGAACTGGGCTTCCTGCGCCCATTGACCGATCGCGACCTGGAAGTCGTCGAACTGCTGGCCGACAACATCGGCACCGCCATCGAAGCGGCTCGCTACCGCCAGCGGCTGCAGGAAGTGCTCGCCGAAACCCAGCAGCTCAACGAAGAACTGCAGGTGCAGCAGGAAGAGTTGAAAACGGCCAACGAAGAGCTCGAAGAACAGTCGCGAGTACTCAAGGAGTCCCAGGCGTACCTGGAAACCCAGCAGGCGGAACTCGAGCAGACCAACGAGCAGTTGGCCGAGCGCACCGATGCACTGGGCCAGCAGCGCGATGCGCTCGATCGCAAGAACCTGGAGCTCAACCAGGCTCAGGTACAGCTCGAAGAACGCGCCGACGAGCTGCAGCGTTCCAGCCGCTACAAGTCCGAATTCCTCGCCAACATGTCCCACGAGCTGCGCACGCCACTCAACAGTTCGTTGATCCTGGCCAAGCTACTGGCGGAAAACCCCCAGGAAAACCTGACCAGCGACCAGGTCAAGTTCGCCGAGTCGATCTACTCCGCAGGCAACGATCTGCTCAACCTGATCAACGACATCCTCGATATCTCCAAGGTCGAGGCGGGCAAGCTCGACCTGCGACCGGAGAACAGCAGCGTGCCGCGGCTGGTCGACAGCCTGCGCATGACCTTCGAGCCGCTGGCCGGTCAGAAGCACCTGGAACTGTCGGTGCAGATTCTTCCCGACGCACCCGCGATGCTCTACACCGATCGCCAGCGCGTGGAGCAGATTCTCAAGAACCTGTTGGCCAACGCGCTGAAATTCACCGAGCAGGGCCGTGTCGAGCTGTTGGTTTCCGGCCATGCCAACCATGGCATCGCTTTCCAGATTCGCGACACCGGCATCGGTATCGCCGTCGACCAGCAGCAGGCCATCTTCGAGGCCTTCCGCCAGGCGGACGGCACCACCAATCGTCGCTATGGCGGCACTGGCCTGGGCCTGTCGATTTCCCGCGACCTGGCCAACATGCTCGGCGGCTACATCACCGTCAGCAGCGAGCTGGGCAAGGGCAGCACGTTTACCCTGGTGCTGCCGCAGCGCTATGAGGAAATCATCGAGGCACCGCGACACGCGCCCCAGCCCATGGTGATCGCCGCTCAGCCGGTGTCCAACACTCCAGCCGTGCTCGAGGCGCCGCTGACCGTGGCGCGCTTCGCCGACGATCGCGATAAAGGCCCGTTCACCAGGCGCTGCATTCTGGTGGTCGAGGATGAGCCGAACTTCGCGCGTATCCTCTACGACCTGGCGCACGAGCTGGACTACCACTGCCTGGTGGCCCACGGTGCCGATGAAGGCTTCGACCTGGCGGCGACCTTCGTGCCCGATGCGATCCTGCTCGACATGCGCCTGCCCGATCATTCCGGCCTGACCGTGCTGCAGCGCCTCAAGGAACTGGCCACCACCCGGCACATTCCCGTGCACGTGATTTCGGTCGAGGACCGCGTCGAGGCGGCCATGCACATGGGCGCGATCGGCTATGCCGTCAAGCCAACCACGCGCGACGAGCTCAAGGAGGTGTTCGGCCGCCTGGAAGCCAAGCTGACGCAAAAGCTCAAGCGCATTCTGCTGGTGGAAGACGATGACTTGCAGCGCGAGAGCATTTCCCTGCTGATCGGCGACGACGACATCGAGATCACCGCCGTGGGCTTTGCCCAGGAGGCGCTCGACCTGCTGCGCGACACCGTCTACGACTGCATGATCATCGACCTCAAACTGCCCGACATGCTCGGCGGTGACCTGCTCAAGCGCATGTCCAACGAGGAGATCCGTGCGTTCCCGCCGGTGATCGTCTACACCGGGCGCAACCTGACCCGCGACGAAGAAGCCGAGCTGCTCAAGTACTCCCGCTCGATCATCATCAAGGGCGCGCGCTCGCCCGAGCGCCTGCTCGACGAAGTGACGCTGTTTCTGCATAAAGTCGAATCGCAGTTGTCCCACGAACGGCAGAAGATGTTGAAAACCGCCCGCAGTCGCGACAAGGTCTTCGAAGGCCGCAAGATCCTCGTGGTGGACGACGACGTGCGCAATATCTTCGCCCTGACCAGCGCCCTGGAGCACAAGGGCGCCATCGTTGAAGTGGGCCGTAACGGCCGTGAGGCGATCGACAAGTTGAATCAGGTCGAGGACATCGATCTGGTGTTGATGGATGTGATGATGCCCGAGATGGATGGCTACGAGGCCACCCGCGAGATCCGCAAGGATCCGCGCTGGCGCAAGCTGCCGATCATCGCGGTCACTGCCAAGGCCATGAAGGACGATCAGGAACGCTGCCTGCAGGCCGGTTCCAACGATTATCTGGCCAAGCCCATCGACCTGGATCGCCTGTTTTCGCTGATTCGTGTCTGGTTGCCGCAACTGGAGCGCATGTAGTGAGTGATTCCTTGGCCGGCGAGCCTTCACAGCCAGCTTCCGAGCGCAATATCGATATCGAGATCCGTTTGCTGATCGAGGCGATCTACCTCACCTACAGCTACGATTTCCGCGATTACTCGGGTGCGTCGGTGAAACGCCGCATCCTGCACGCGCTGCGCCAGATGGAGTGCAGCAGCGTATCGTCGCTGCAGGCTCGAGTGCTGCACGAGCCTACGGCGTTCATGGAGCTGCTGCAGTACCTGACGATTCCGGTGAGCGAGATGTTTCGGGACCCCGAGCACTTCCTGGCACTGCGCCGTGAAGTGGTGCCGCTGCTCAAGACCTACCCATCGCTCAAGGTCTGGATTGCCGGGTGCAGCACGGGCGAAGAGGTCTACTCCATGGCCATTCTGCTGCGCGAAGAAGGTCTGCTCGAACGCACCATCATCTATGCCACCGATATAAACCCGACGTCCCTGGAAAAGGCCAAGCAAGGCATCTATTCCATGGAGAGCGTGCGCGCCTACACCCAGAGCTATCAGCGTGCCGGTGGTACCCGCTCGTTCGCCGACTACTACACTGCGGCCTACGGTAACGCCATCTTCGACAGCAGCCTGCGCGAGAACGTGACCTTCGCCGACCACAGCCTGGCCACCGACAGCGTGTTCTCCGAGACCCAGCTGGTGTCGTGCCGCAATGTGCTCATCTACTTCAACAAGGGCCTGCAGGACCGCGCCTTCGGGCTGTTCCACGAGTCCCTGAGCCATCGCGGTTTTCTCATGCTCGGCAGCAAGGAAACCCTGGATTTCTCGGCCTACAGCTCGCGGTTCGAGACCTTGACGCGCCCCGAACGGATCTATCGCAAGTCATGAGTCGTTTCCGAGCGGTGGTGGTGGGCGCATCGGCCGGTGGCGTCGAGGCATTGCTGGGGGTGTACGGGCAGTTGCCGATTGATTTCAAGCTGCCGGTCTTGACCGTGCTGCACCTGCCGGACGAGCGTCACAGCCAGTTGGCGGAAGTGTTCGAACGGCGCTTGAACCGGCCGGTGCGCCAGGCGCGCGACAAGGAGCCGATCGAACCCGGTATGTTCTACTTCGCCGGGCCCAGCTATCACCTGTCGGTGGAGCGCGATTTCAGCTTGTCGCTGAGCCAGGAGGAACGGGTGCATTACTCCCGTCCGGCCATCGATTTTTTGTTCGATTCAGCTGCCGATGCCTATGGCAGCGGGTTGGTCGGGGTCTTGCTGACGGGTGCCAACGAAGATGGCGCGCGAGGTCTGGCCAGCATCAAACACAAAGGTGGCTTGACCATCGTCCAGGACCCCGCCGAGGCGCGGGTTGCGGTCATGCCGCAGGCAGCCATTCGCTTGCAGGCGCCTGATCACATTCTTTCACTCCACGGCATTGGCTGTCTGCTTGCCGAGCTGGAACGAAGCACATGCTAAGCAACGTCCAAGCAAAACTGTTGATCGTCGATGACTTGCCGGAAAACCTGCTGGCTCTGGAGGCGTTGATCGCCAGCCCCGGCCGTGAGGTGCACAAGGCACTGTCGGCCGACGAAGCTCTGTCGCTGCTGCTGCAGCACGAATTCGCCATGGCCATTCTCGACGTGCAGATGCCGGGCATGAATGGCTTCGAGCTGGCCGAACTCATGCGCAGCACCGAGAAAACCAAGAACATCCCGATCGTGTTCGTCAGCGCTGCCGGGCGCGAGCTCAACTATGCCTTCAAGGGCTACGAAAGCGGCGCGGTGGATTTCCTGCACAAGCCGCTGGACATGCAGGCGGTGAAGAGCAAGGTCAGCGTGTTCGTCGACCTGTACCGCCAGCGCAAGACCCTCAAGGAACAGCTCGATGCGCTGGAGCGCTCGCGTCAGGAACAGGAGGTGCTGCTCAAGCGCCTGCAAGTGACCCAGAGCGAGCTGGAGCACGCCGTGCGCATGCGCGACGACTTCATGTCGATCGTCTCCCACGAGGTGCGCACCCCGCTCAATGGGCTGATCCTGGAAACGCAACTGCGCAAATTGCACCTGGCGCGCGATAACGCCGACGCTTTCACCCTCGACAAGATGCGCGCCATGGTCGAGCGCGACGAGCGGCAGATCAAAAGCCTGATCCGCTTGATCGAAGACATGCTCGATGTGTCGCGCATCCGTACCGGCAAGCTGTCCATCCGTCCTGCCCAGTTCGACCTGGCGCAACTGGTGCGCAACCTGGTCGACAGTTTTGCGCCTCAGGTGGCGGCGGCCGATTGCACCATCAGCCTGCGGGCGGACGAACCGGTGCTGGGCATCTGGGACGAGTTCCGTATCGAGCAGGTGGTCAGCAACCTGATCTCCAATGCCTTGCGCTATGGCGGCAAAGGTCCGGTGGAGGTCACGGTGTACGGGCACAACGGCTGGGCGCGCGTGGAAGTGCGGGACCATGGCATCGGCATCAGCAAGGAAAACCAGCTGCGCATCTTTCAGCAATTCGAGCGCGTGTCGGGCAGCAACGTGGTAGCGGGACTGGGTTTGGGGTTGTTCATTTCCGAGCAGATCGTGGCGGCTCATGGTGGGCGCATCGAAGTCGAAAGCGCTCTGGGCGACGGTGCCACGTTCCGGGTCAGCCTGCCGCTTTAGGAATAAGCGCAATCACACGCAACCTCTGTCGCAGGTCATGGTCGTAATGGCAGCGAAACATATAAGTACATAGGCTTCCCCATGAGTGAAGATGCACAAGATGTCGTTCTCATCGTAGAGGACGAACCGTTGATATTGATGGTACTGGCAGACTACCTGTCTGGCCTGGGCTACCGCGTTCTGCAGGCCGAGAACGGCGAGCAGGCGTTGGAGATCCTTGCGACCAAGCCGCACCTGGATCTCATGGTTACGGACTTTCGTTTGCCCGGCGGCATTTCCGGGGTGAAGATCGCCGAACCCGCTGTGCTGTTGCGACCGGATCTCAAAGTCATCTTCATCAGTGGCTATCCGGCAGAGATCGAAGAAACCAACAGCCCGATCGCTCGCAAGGCGCCTATCCTGGCCAAGCCATTTGACCTGGACACGCTGCACCAACAGATCGAGAAATTGCTGGCGTGAGAGAGCGGGGTGCCTGGCCTCGCGGTCAGGCACCCCGTTTTTCGAGACGCCATCGGGTTCAGGGCGTTGGCAGCGCTGCACCTTTGGGCCACAGCAACCACACCTGACCTTCCTGCTTCATGTTTCCGGCCAGTTCGCCGGCCTCCGCTCCCGTACCCCAGAACAGATCGGCACGCACTTCGCCGGCGATGGCGCCACCGGTGTCCTGCGCGGCGACCGGGCGCACGACCGGGCTGCCGTCCGGGCGCGTGGTCGAGAGCCACAACAGGCTGCCCAGCGGGATCACCTTGCGATCGATGGCCACACTGTAGCCTGCCGTCAGCGGCACGTTCAGCGAGCCCCGCGGCCCCTCGGTGCTGTCCGGACGCAGGCTGAAGAACACATAGCTCGGATTGCTGGCGAGCAATTCCGGGACGCGTTGGGGGTTGGCCCCGGCCCAGTCACGGATGCGGCCCATGCTCACTTCTTCTTTTTTCAGCAGGCCTTGCTCCACCAGCCAGCGGCCAACCGGGCGGTAGGGGTGGCCGTTCTGATCGGCATAACCGACGCGCAGTTGCCGACCATTGTCCAGTTGCAAGCGGCCTGAACCTTGGATCTGCAGGAACTGCAGGTCCATGGGGTCGCGCATCCACGCCACCACGGGTGCGCGGTCGATGCCTTGACGCTGGATGGTGGCCGCATCGTCATAGGGGCGCAGCACTTGACCATCGAGTCGCCCACGCAGGCGCTTGCCTTTGAGTTCGGGGTAGAGGCTGTCCAATTGCACGCTGATCATGTCTGCCGGCACGCCGTACACCGGCACCGGATGCCCTGCGTCTGCCTTGAGGCTGCCGGGATAGACGGGCTCGTAGTAGCCAGTGATCAGGCCGTGTTCGCCTTTTTCTGCAGAGCGCAGGCCGAAGACCTGCAGTTGTGTCTGGAGGAAGGTGCGGATCGCTGTAGGGGAGGTTTCCACCGACTGCGCCGCGGCGCAGGTCGGGCCCCAGATTGCGTCCTTGGCCAGGCGCTGGCAGGCCGAGCGCCAGGCGATGAAGCCGGCCTGCAGGTCACTGTCGCTGACCTTTGGCAAGTCGTCCCAGGTGGCTGGTGCGTAGGTGGCGACGGGTTGTGTGGGTGGCACGGGCTTGTTGTCGTTGTCGCAGGCGGACAACAGCGCCAGCGCTGGCACGACGCCGATGAGCAGGCGTCGCCAGGGGAAACGGAAATGGGTCACGCAACGCATCCTGATAGCGAGAGGAGGCGGGTACTTTGGATAAACCCGCCCCCAACGTCAAATCCATGCGGCGATCGCCCAAACAACCATGGCCGCCGACGCGGCTTGCGCCGCTGCTACAAGGGATGGTGTCGTTCTGTAGCAGCGGCGCAAGCCGCGTCCGGCTTGATGCGGTTGTCCACCTGCATCAGCAATAGCTGGCAATGCGACGAACCTGGCCCTGTCCCTGGCCTAGGGTCCATTCGCGATTGAGGGTCTGGAACACATCGTTGACGAACTGCCGATCGGCCGCCGCTTTCTTGCCGACATAGCCCTTGCCGCGGCGGTAGATCGGCATGCGCGCGCGCAGTTCGGGGTGGTTGCGCTCGAAATCCTCTCCGTCGGCGTCATTGGCCAGGGCGTCGATGTGGACATCGCCACGCTGGCAGACCCAAAGAATGTGGTCATCGAGGCTGTCACGGCCGGCCGCCAGGATACGGGCGAGTTGGTCAACGGTGGGTTGGTGGTTCAGGTTCATGTGTACGCTCCTTGAGCTCTGTTTGATCTGTCAGGTTGTCGTCCTCAACACGCGTTGGCAGGTACGCTTCACGTGTTGTCCGTCTAGGTCAGTACTGGCTCGAGCTCGATGTGTAGTGCCGCAAACCGTTACTACATGAAAGCCATGCCGTTCAGGTTGCAGCGGCCCGCCGGGTACGCGGATGTCATCGGAGTGGCTCGATGGCTCATCGAGCAGAGTCAGTTTCGACTCCGCTCTGTTCCCGATCAGGGAGACGGCCTCATCATGCAAGTCCCAGGTGGTTGAGTCAATGGATATGTAGTGCTTTTTTATCAGCACTACATATTTTAATTATGACCTGCGAGTCACGTATTCCGGACCCTCGAGGCGTGCGTGCATCCCGTTGACGGGTCCTTGGAAAAAAGCCGGACGGCGCCCCCGGCGTCTTCATGATCACGAAAGCCTCGGCAAGGCTTGATTGTTCAGGCGTCTCCCCTAATCATGCTCGGCCCGAGCGCAGCCGGTGCGAGCTGTGCGAGTAGCCAATGGAGCCGTATGGAGTTCAAGCAAAGTCTGAGTCGACGTATCGTCATCGTGTTTGCCTTGATGAGCGCTTTCGTCGCCGGTGTGTTTGCGGTCGGCATCGTTGCCACCGTGCACCTGGTGGAGCGCAAACTGACGACCATGAGTTTGAGCGGCAACCTGCATCGCCTGCTGTTGGTCGACAACGCGGACGACTGGCGCCATCGCCCCGAAAAAGACGAGCTGTTCTACATCGAAGGTGGCGACGGCGACCTGAGCATGCCCAACGAGCTCAAGACCTTGCCGGTCGGATTCCAGGAGCTCACGCTCGGGCCACGTACCTACTACGCCATGGTCGCCCAGGTCGACAACCGCCAATACGTACTGCTGCGCGATCAGGAGGGCATGGAGCAGCGTGCCCATGTGCTGTTCATCGTGGTGGGCGCCGGCTTTCTGTTGAGCATCGCTCTGGCGATCATGTTGGGTGGATTGCTGGCCCGCAGAGTCATGGCGCCGGTCGTGCGGCTGGCCCGTCAGGTCCGCCATCGCGACAAGATGCTTGGCCTGGCGCCGCCGCTGTCGCCCGATTACACCGACGATGAAGTCGGCGAGTTGGCGCGCTCTTTCGATGAAACGCTGAGCAAGCTGCGTGCGGCGCTCAATCGCGAGCAGATGTTCACCAGCGACGTCAGCCATGAGCTGCGCACGCCGTTGATGATCCTCGCCAGTTCCTGTGACCTGCTGCTGGCCACCGAGCTGGATGAGCGCTCGCACCGTCAAGTGGCGCGGATTGCCCGGGCCACCGACGGCATGAGCCAGCTGGTTGAAACGTTCCTGCAGCTGGCGCGCGACCGCGATGCAGCCAGCCACGGCAACCCCTCCGCCACCTTGCGCCGGACCGCCGACGAACTGGTCGAGATCTGGGGGCGCCAGATCGAGGCCAAGGGTCTTGAATTCATCTACGTCGTCGACAGCCAGTCGAGCGAGATCTACAACCACGCGTTCCTGCATTCGGTAATGGGCAACCTGCTGCGCAACGCCTGGCACTACACCGACACCGGCTTCGTGCGCCTGACCTTGACCGAAAAGGGGTTCCATGTCGAAGACAGTGGCATTGGTATCCCGGAAGAAAAGCGCAACGCCATGTTTCAGCCATTCGTGCGTGGCGATGAGCAGCGCGGCGAGGGCCTGGGTCTGGGCTTGTCGCTGGTGCAGCGCATTTGTGTCAACCAGGGCTGGAGCGTCAGCTTGAGCAGCCGCGAGCCCCATGGCTGCTTTTTTGCCGTGCAATTGAGCGAGGCGTAGCACCAGGACACGCTCGAGGCGTGCGCCCAGTCACAGTCTTTTTGTGAACCTTGCCACCTTTTCGTGGTCTTTCAGCTGGCGGCTTGGACCGACGGCATGCCGGGCAATAGGCCCAGGGGAGCTTTTCATCGCCTTCCTTCGCAAGTAGTAGCCACCCGTAGCGGTAGTAGCGACAGGCACCACCGGTGCAGGCCCAGCCCGCGGGACATTGTTGTCCCGCTATCGAATGGTCCGTTCATCGGGGCCTTTTTTCTTATTCATGTGAAGATCGCCATGCCCTCATCTCAACGTCTTTCTACCGTATTCAGCCGCACCCGCCTGGTAGCCACCGGCCTGTTCGCCGGTCTCCTGTTCACCGTCGGCCCTGCGCATGGCGAAGAAGCACCTGGCACCAGCCGCTGGGTCAGTGACAACCTGAGTACCTTCGTGCGCAGTGGCCCTACCGATGGCTATCGCATCGTCGGCAGTTTGAAGTCCGGTCAGAAGGTCGAATTGCTGTCCACCCAGGGCGACTACAGCCAGGTGCGCGGCGAAGGCGGTTCCAGTGTCTGGATCCCCAGCAGCGACCTGCAACCCACGCCCGGTCCCGCCGAGCACGTTCCGCTGCTGACCCAGCAGGTGGCCGATCTGAGCGGCAAGCTGCAAGCCATCGACGACAGCTGGAAGAACCGAGTGCAAGGCATGCAGGAAACCCTCGATGCGCGCAAGAAGCTGATCGACGAGCTGGAGGCGCGCAGCAAGGCCCTGAATGCCGAACTCGGCGATGCCCAGTCCGAGTTGCGCAGCACCCAGGCCAAATTGGGCGATGAAAACAAGCACGTCATGATGAGCTATATGATCTATGGCGGCAGCATTGCCGGTGCCGGCTTGCTGGCGGGGCTGATCCTGCCGATGATGACGCGTGGTCGCAAGCGTAACGATCGCTGGTTCTGAAGGCGCCGCCTACAGGTTGCGCTGAACCCGCCCGGCCGCTCGATGATCTATGGTAGTGCACTCCATATCGCCATTCACAGAGAGCCTTGCCATGAACACCAGTGATCTACTCGAACAACTGCTGCGCGGTCGCAGCGGGCAATCCTCGGTCGGCCAGCCTGGCGCCTCGAGCCAGCCAGGCGCCACGAAAGGGCAGGGCGGTCTGGGTGATCTGCTGGGCGGCCTGCTCGGTGGCGGCCGCGGCACATCGGGCCGCGCCGGGCTGGGTGGACTTGGCGGTTTGTTGGGTGGCCTGGGCGGTTTGCTGGGCGGACGTGGCGGCAGTCGCTCCGGTTCGGGCAAATACGCGGCCCTGGCGTCGTTGGGAATGATGGCTTTCAAGGCTTATCAGGCCTGGCAGCAACAGCAGGCAGCGGCACCCCAGCAAGCGTTGCGCACTGTCGATCAGCTGTCCGACTCCGAAGTTGAAGGCCACAGCCATGCGATTTTGCGCGCGCTGATTGCCGCGGCCAAGGCCGATGGCCGGGTGGATGCACAGGAGGAAGCCGCGATTCGCGCCGAATTGACCGAGCATGCCGAGGACGCGCAGTTGCAGCAGTGGCTGGACGCGGAATTGGCGCGGCCGCTGGACGCGCAAGAGCTGGCCAGTGCCGCCGATGGCCCGGCGATGGCAGCAGAGATGTACCTCGCCAGCGTGATGCTCATGGGTCAGCAGGATGCCGGCGAACGTGCCTGGCTCGACCAATTGGCAGCCGCCTTGAACCTGGCTCCGGAGCTTCGCGCCCAGCTCGATCAGCAGGCCAAGGCGCAATAACCCCTACCTCAAAAGCCGTACGGCGATGCTGCAGGCCAACCCCACGCACCGCCGACGCAGCTCGCGCCGCTGCTACAGAACCCCCCCCACCTGCGCACCGACAGCCTCTGTAGCAGCGGCGCAAGCCGCGTCCGGGTGCACCGCCAATTCTGCGTGCTGGTTACATACCCCCCAACACCAACCAGATCGGCGCGTGGTCGGAAGGTTTTTCCATGGCGCGCAGGTCGTAGTCGATCCCGGCGGCCTGGACCTGTGGCAGCAACCTGCGGGACGCCAGGATCACATCGATGCGCAGGCCGCGCTTGGGCTGGTCTTCGAAGCCGCGGCTGCGGTAATCGAACCAGCTGAACCGGTCGGCGACCTCCGGGTGCAAATGGCGGAAGCTGTCGACCAGGCCCCAGTCCTGCAACCGTTGCATCCATTCGCGTTCTTCGGGCAAAAAACTGCACTTGCCCGTCTTCAGCCAGCGCTTGGCGTTGTCCGCCCCGATCCCAATATCGCAGTCCTGGGGCGAAATGTTCACATCGCCCATCACGATCAATGGCTGATCATTGTTGAATCCGGTTTCCAGCAAGGCCTGCAAGTCGCTGTAGAAGCGCTGCTTGGCGGGAAACTTGGTGGGGTGATCGCGGCTTTCACCCTGCGGGAAGTAGCCGTTCATCACTGTGATGACCTGGCCCTGAGCAGTGGCGAATGTGCCACGGATGAAGCGACGTTGAGCGTCGTCCTCGTCACCGGCAAAGCCCTTGTGGATACTCAGCGGCGCGGCGCGGGAGAGCAGGGCTACGCCGTAATGTCCCTTCTGCCCATGAAAGTGCACGTGATAGCCCAGCGCCTCGACTTCGGCCTGCGGAAACTGCTCATCCGACACCTTGGTTTCCTGCAGGCCGATCACATCCGGCTGGTGCTTGTCGATCAACGCCGCCAGCTGATGGGGGCGGGCGCGCAAGCCGTTGATGTTGAACGAGACGATTTTCATGGTCGCGGATCCTGGCAAATGCGCGATGCTAACGGAGTGTGGCGCGAGCGACCAGCACGGCGGCCGACATTCAAGCGTGATTTGCCTGCCCCAGGCACGGAACCCCTGTCGCCGCGCATCGTCCATTGACTACTCGTTGCACTCGCCAAGGACAGACCCCCATGCTCCAGACCTCGACCACCGCTGCAGAAGTACGTCAGCTCGATGGTGGTTACGCTCGGGAAACCCGTGCGCTGCTCTACCAGACCTATCTGCTCGACCCGACCTTTGCCTACCTGTTCGAAGCCGATCGTCCCGGGTTCGAGCGCCGCGTGCGTTCCACGGTGCGGCAGCTGGTCAATCAGCATTTCCTCCAGGACCTTCCGGCCCTGGGCCTGTTCTTCGATGACCGCCTGGCCGGTGTCGCGCTGGTGGCGCCGCCCCAGCGTCGCCTGGGCATTACCGAGAGTTGGGCCTGGCAATGGCGGATGATGCTCGGCACCGGTGTGGAAGGTACCCGTCGCTACCTTGAATACCATCATGCCGTACAGCACTGCCTGCCTTCGGATGCGGTGCATGTGTTGCCGCTGATGGGCCTGCACCCCGATTACCAGGGCCCTGAACTGGCCGAGCAACTGCTGACGGCGGTGCACAATTGGTGCGCCCAGGACCCGACGTCCGAGGGTGTCGTGTTGGACACTGGCAATCCGCGCTATCTGGCGTTCTTCGAGCGCCAGGGCTATACCCAGATTGGGGAGGTGCCGCTGGGGCCGGTGGTCGAGCACGTGTTCTTCCATCCCAGCCCTGAAACTGTCCGCAGCTCTGAAACAGTCGGTTACGCACAGAGCTGATCTCGGATCATCCACGACGCCTGGCAGGGTCCAAATCGACGTACGGGTCGTGATAGCATTCGCCTATGAACTATTCAGGACGATTGGCCAGCAGCCTGGCGCTGTTGGTCGCAAGTATGGCGGCTCAGGCCCAAAGCGTACTCGATGTGCGCGTCAACCCTGCCAATCCGGCGCTCAAAAGCAATGTCGAAGGCTATATCGGCAGCTTGGGTGATCGTGACGGTGAGGCGCTGTTGCGCTTCAGTCGCGGCGCCGAGGAGCAGGCGCAGAAGGCAGCGCAGGCGCTCGGCTACTATCAGGCGCATGTGACCAGCGAAGTGCAACCGGGCGAAAATCCCCGTCTGCTGCTGCACATCGAGCCGGGAGAGCCTATCCATCTGCGCAACGTCACCGTACGTGTCGAAGGTCCGGCGGCCCAATTCAAGGCCTTCCGCGTGCCGCACAGCCGAGAGCTGGCACCCGGCGCGGTGCTCAACCACGGTCAGTACGAAAATGCCAAGCAGCTGATCCAGAACCAGGCCTCGCGCTATGGGTTCTTCAGTGGCACTTTCAGCAAGCAGCGTCTGGCCGTCGACCCCCGGGCGGGACTGGCTGACATAGAACTGGTGTACAACAGCGGTCCGCGTTTCAAGCTGGGCAAGGTGAGCTTCCAGGGCGATACGCCGTTCGACGACGAACTGCTGCGGCGCATGGTGCCCTTCAAGGAAGACACCGCCTACGATTCCGAACTGATTGCCGAGCTGAACCAGGCGCTGCAATCGAGTGGCTATTTCGAAGGCGTGCGCGTCGACGCCGCGCCCACGGCAGCCACCGAGCGGGTCATTCCCGTGGACGTGCAACTGACCACGCGCAAGCCCCGGACCATGGGCTTGGGCCTGGGTTATTCGACCGATGTGGGGCCGCGCGGCAAAGCCAATTGGACCCGCCATTGGGTCAATCCCCAGGGTCACAGCTATGGTGCGGAAATGGAGCTCTCCGCGCCTCGGCAGAACGTCGGGCTGTGGTATGACATCCCCCTGGATCCACCCCTCACCGATAAACTGCGTTGGGCCGGCGGCTATCAATACGAAGAGCTGGCCAATACCGACAGCCTGAGCAAGCTGCTGACGTTCGGGCCCGAATGGCACAGCAAATTGCCCAGCGGCTGGCAGCGTGTCATCTCGCTGAAGTGGCAGCGCGAAGAATACCGGCTTGGCGACGACTCCGGCCTCAGTACCTTGCTGATGCCAGGCATCAGCTACGCCTACCTCAAAAGCGATAACAAGGTCGACCCGCACAACGGCTACCGCGTGCAGTTCGATGCGCAAGTGGCCAAGGAAGGACTGCTGTCGGACACCAACCTGTTGCATGGCAACGTAATGCTCAAAGGCTTGACCACCGTGGCACAGAACCACCGCCTGCTTGGCCGGGTACAACTGGGCGGCAATGCCACCAACGGCTACAAGTCGGTTCCACCTTCCTTGCGCTTCTTCGCCGGTGGCGACCAGAGCGTGCGCGGCTACGACTATCAGACCCTGACCCCGGAGAACTCCGATGGCGACCGCATCGGTGGACGCTACATGGTGGCTGGCAGTGTGGAATACCAGTACTCGATTGCCGAGAAATGGCGCCTGGCAACCTTCATCGACAAAGGCAACTCGTTTAACGACCTGAAATTCGCCGACCTCAAGACAGGCATCGGCGTGGGCGTGCGCTGGGTCTCGCCGGTAGGCCCGATTCGTCTCGATCTCGCCCATGCCATGGATGACGACGGTGGCGTGCGCCTGCACTTTTCCATGGGGCCGGAACTATGAGGCCCGCAGTGAAACGAGGTCTGCTGATTTCCCTGGCCGCGGTCGTTGGCGTGGTGCTGATTGTGATCGTGGCCGTATCGCTGGTATTGGGCACGCAAGCCGGCAGCCGCTGGGCGCTGGCTCGTGTGCCCGGACTGACCATGGAAAATTTCAGTGGCAGGTTGGGCGGGCATTGGCAGGCCGACAAGCTGGTATGGCAGCAGCAGGCGACCCGAGTCGAGGTGCAGGCGCTTGAACTGGCCTGGTCACCCGCGTGCCTGTGGCGCATGACCCTGTGCATCGACACCTTGCACACCGGTGCCATTCTTGCGCAGTTGCCTGCCAGCCAAGAGCCCGCCAGCAGCGGGCCGATCGTACTGCCCGATCTGCAACTGCCCGTGGCGATAGAACTTGGCGATGTGCGTATCGGTAGCCTGGAACTGGACGGCGTGCAACAGCTGAGCGGTCTGGAGCTGGCGGCGCACTGGAGCGCCGATGGCCTGAAGATCGACCGGGCCCACCTGCAGCGTGAAGAAATGGTGCTGGATGCGAACGGCACTCTGCGCCCGGGCGGCCAATGGCCGCTCGATCTCAACGTCCAGGTGCAATTGCCTGCGGCGGACGACAAGCCCTGGCAGGTCACCCTCAACGCCACGGGCGATCTGCTGGATACACTGACCCTGGACGGGGAGAGCAGCGGCTACTTGCCCGCACTGATCACCGGCACGGTACAGCCGCTGGCCGAGCATTTGCCTGCGCAGTTGCGCATTCAGAGCGAGGCGTTCAAGCCCAGCGCCGGGTTGCCCGACACCTTGGCTTTCAATCAGCTGGAATTACTCGCCAAGGGTGACCTGCAGGGCGGCTACGCCATCGATGGCCGAGCCAGCCTGCCGGCCGAGCAATCACCCATGACCTTGTTGCTCGGCGCGCGGGTGGATGCCAGGGGTGCGGTGGTGCAGGCGCTGGATATTTCGTCCAGCGCTCAACAGCATGTGCGTCTGTCTGGCACTCTGGATTGGCAGCAAGGTCTGGCGGCAAAGGCCAGGATCGACTGGCTGGATTTCCCCTGGCACCGCCTGTATCCGGTCATTGCCGAGCCAGCCGTGAAGGTGCGGCGTTTCAACGGCGAGATCGACTACAGCGACGGCAAGTACCTGGGCAACCTGAAGGGTGCCTTCGATGGCCCGGCCGGTGCATTCACTCTGGTAACGCCATTCAGTGGCGACCTGCAGCAGGTCTTCCTGCCCCAGCTGGAACTGGTGGCCGGGCAGGGCAAGGCGGCAGGGCATCTGAACGTCAAGTTTGCCGACGGGATTGCGTGGGACACGGCACTGGCCCTGAGTGCCATCGATCCGGCCTACTGGGTCGCGCAGATGCCCGGCAGCCTCGCTGGCCCTCTGCGCAGTACCGGTGAGTTCAAGAATGAGCAACTCTCGCTCGATGCCGACCTGGACCTCAAGGGCCGCCTGCGCGGGCAACCGGCAGTGTTTCAGGCCAAGGCCCAAGGCGCTGGCGAACGCTGGACGCTGGGCAACCTCGACGTTCGCCTGGGTGATAACCGCATCAAGGGCCAAGGCAGCCTGCAACAGCAAGTGCAGGGTCGCCTGGACATTGACCTGGCCCGCCTCGGGCAGTTGTGGCCCGGCCTTCAAGGCCAGCTGAAAGGGCAATTCGATGCCGCAGGTACCCTGCACGCACCTCAAGGCAAGCTCAAGTTGCTGGGCCAACAGTTGGCGATGGACAGCAATCGTCTGCAGAACCTGAACGTGAACGCTGGACTCGATGGGGCCCAGAACGGCACCCTCGACGTGAGCGCCGCAGGCATTCGCGTCGGCGAAGCCGATCTGGGCACCCTGAGCGCCAAGGCCTCGGGCAATATCAAGCGGCAAGCGTTGGAACTGGCTCTCAAGGGGCCTCAGCTGGCCCTGGCGACCAGTCTGGACGGTACGCTGGACAAAGGCTTCACCGCGCAAAGCAGCTGGCGCGGACGCCTGGCCAGCGGTTCGGTCCAGGCGGGCGGCCAGGACTGGCGGCTGCAGGCGCCAGCACGCCTGGAATACCTGGCCGGTGGCCGTGTCAACTTCGGTGCCCACTGCTGGCGTTCCGGAGCGGCCAGCCTGTGCGGCGAGGACCAGCGTCTGGCACCCGAGCCACGCCTGCGCTACCACCTCAAGCAATTCCCGCTGGACAGCCTTGCGCAGTGGCTGCCGAAGGATTTCGCCTGGCAGGGTATGCTCAATGCCGACGTAGCAGTCGATGTGCCTGCCAGTGGCCCGGCCGGTGAGATCACGGTCGATGCCGGCAACGGCACCCTGCGTGTGCGCAACGACCAGCAGTGGGTCGACTTCCCCTATGAAACACTGCGGCTGACCAGTCGGCTGAACCCCAAGCGCATCGACACCGAGCTGAATTTCCGCGGTGATCGGCTCGGGCAACTGCAGGTGATTGCGCAGATCGATCCGATTCCGGACAACAAGCCCGTCACTGGTAGCTTCCGCCTGGCAGGACTCGACCTTTCCATCGCCCGTCCCTTCGTGCCCATGGTCGAAACCCTGAAGGGCCAGCTCGATGGCAGCGGACAGATCACAGGCTCCCTGATGGCACCGCAGGTCAACGGTAACGTCCGTCTCAGCGGTGGCGAAATAGCCGGCCCGGAACTGCCGACTACCCTTGAGGACCTGCAGTTGCAGGCGCAGATCGCAGGCGAAAGCGTACGCTTGCAAGGCAGCTGGAAAAGCGGCAAGACGGGCCAAGGTTCGCTGGGCGGCACCGTTGCCTGGGCCGATGCCCTGGATGTGGACGTGCAGCTCAAGGGCTCGCGGTTGCCGATCAATGTCGAACCCTATGCGACCTTGGAAGCAGCGCCGGACTTGCGCATCCAGATGAACGGCGAGCGCCTGGCAGTGGTCGGCAAGGTGTTCATTCCCAAGGGGGCCATCGTGGTTCGGCAATTGCCGCCGTCCACCGTGAAGCTGTCCGATGACGTTGTCATCGTCGGTAATCAGACCGAGCAGGGCAAGACGCCGTTGCCCATGGCGATTGATATCGATGTAGAAGTGGGCCAGGAGAAACTCACCTTCAACGGCTTCGGCCTGAGCGCCAACCTGGCAGGTCATGTTCACATTGGCGACAACCTGGACACGCGCGGTGAGCTGGCCCTCAATGACGGACGCTACAACGCCTATGGGCAGCGCCTGACCATACGCCGCGCGCGTCTGTTGTTCGCCGGGCCAATCAGCCAGCCGTACCTGGACATCGAAGCGATCCGCACCACAGGGGATGTGATCGCTGGGATCCGCTTGACCGGCAACGCCGAGCAACCCACCAGCGAGGTGTTCTCGGAACCGACCATGAGCCAGGAGCAAGCGCTCTCCTACCTGGTGTTGGGCCGTCCGTTGGGCAACAGCGGCGAGGACAACAACATGCTCGCCCAGGCGGCGCTCGGTCTGGGTCTGATGGGCAGCTCGGGGGTGACCAGTAAATTGGCCACCGACCTGGGTATCGAAGATTTCCAGCTCGACACCCAGGGCAGTGGTGATGCCACCAGTGTGGTCGCCAGCGGCAATATTTCCGAGAAGCTCAGCCTGCGCTACGGCGTGGGGGTTTTCGAGCCGGCCAATACCATCGCCTTGCGCTACTTGTTGAGCAAGCGTTTGTATCTGGAAGTGGCCAGCGGCGTCGCCAGCTCGCTGGATCTGTTCTACAAACGCGACTTCTGATGGCTACCCCGGGCCCGCGAATCGGGCTTGGGGAGGACTCACAGCGCTAGGTTACGACGGATATTGCCGATCTGCCGCTGGCTCAGGCCGTACTTGTGTGCCAGTACGCTGCGAGATGTGCCGTTGCGCGTCTCGTGGTGAATCTGCTGGTTGCGCCATTGGCGCAGGAAATGGTCGGCCTTGGGAATTTCCAGGGCCATGCCGGCGAAGCGCTGGATCAACGCCACTACCGTTGCGGCTTCCAGATGTTCCGCCAGCGCGGTGCGTTGCGGATGTTTGGGAATGTAGCGCGGGCGTCCGCCATAGAGCTGGGTAAGGCGATAGGCCTGTTCGACGCCGATGCATTCGATCAGTACCTGCAGCGAATGGGGAAGTTGCTCGACGTCGATCTGCTGGAGCTGTTGGGTGTTCATGGTGACTTCCTTGTGGCAGCACTTGGCCAATCCGGCCGGAAGTCATTCTTGTCCAGGTGTCCCTGAGGCTCTAGGAGTCAAGAGGTCTCTGGCTGTGGGCAGGTTCCGGTAGGCACGTGGGAAATCTATACCGCAACTGGATAAGCCATTGGCTCTGCGGATCTGCTCGAACACGGGTTCGTGTCGGGCCTTGGCGATGTAACATAGCGCGCTTACAGAGACATACCGGTAGTAGAATCCGGGCCAACACGACTGTCAGGACCATTAGATGACTCAAGCTCAACGTATCAAATATTCCTTGCTGATTGCCCTGGTGGTATTGCTGATCATGCTCGGGCTGTCCTATCTGCAGAGCCAGGGCGTCATCACCGAAAAACTCTTCCAATACATTGCCATGGGTATTGCCGTGCTGGTGGTGGTGATCAACGGTGTGCTGCGTCGCAAGGTCAAGCGACCGTAAGAGGGCGGCCTTTGAACTAATTTTTCGAGGTGACGCTCCAAGACAGTGCAGCACAAACCAATCACTGTTATGGAGTGCCCCATGTTCAAGAAGACTTTGACTGCCGTCGTTGCAACTTCCGCCCTGATGACCGCTGGCCTGGCGCTGGCCGACAAGCCCGGCGCTGGTTGGATCACCATCGAAAAAGCCATCGAGACCGCCAAGTCCAAGGGTTACACGGAAGTGTGGAAAATCGAAGCTGACGACAACGGCTACTGGGAAGGTGAGGGCAAGAAAGCCGACGGCGTAGCTTACGAGTTCCGTATCGACGGCCAGTCGGGCAACGTGCTGCGCGATCAGAAGGACTGATGCCCGCGGGCTTGTCCTGAGGCGGGTGGGTGTGGCGTACTAGGGCTTCGTTCCGTTGACGCCAGGAAATGCCCGATGCCTGCTAGCGACCCCGCCGTTCAATCGCTGTCTTTCGCCGATCTGACGCACTTGCTGCGTCAGATTTTCTTGCGTCATGGCACCTGCGCCGAGGTGGCCGATATCCTTGCCCACAACTGTGCGACCGCCCAACGCGACGGGGCCCACAGCCACGGCACATTCCGCATCCCCGGTTACCTGTCTACCCTGGCCAGCGGCTGGGTGGATGGCAAGGCGCGTCCGCAGGTCGAAGACGTTGCCAGTGGTTATGTGGCAGTGGATGCCGCCGGTGGCTTTGCCCAGCCAGCACTGGCCGCGGCGCGTGGGCTGCTGGTGAGCAAGGCGCGCGAGGCAGGTATCGCCGTGCTGGCCATCCGCAATTCCCATCACTTTGCCGCGCTCTGGCCGGATGTCGAACCGTTCGCCGCCGAAGGCCTGGTGGCCCTGAGCGTGGTCAACAGCATGACCTGCGTCGTTCCCCATGGCGGCACCAAGCCGTTGTTCGGCACCAATCCGATCGCTTTCGCAGCGCCCTGCGCCGGCAAGGATCCGCTGGTCTTCGACATGGCGACCAGTGCATTGGCCCACGGTGATGTACAGATCGCGGCACGGGCCGGGCATCCCGTGCCTGTTGGCGCCGGTGTCGACAAGCACGGGCAGCAGACTACCGATGCGGCGGCAATTCTCGATGGCGGGGCGCTGCTGCCCTTTGGTGGCCACAAAGGCTCGGCGTTGTCGATGATGGTGGAGCTGCTCTCAGCGGCGCTCACCGGTGGAAACTTTTCCTTCGAATTCGATTGGGCACGCCATCCCGGTGCGCAGACGCCTTGGACCGGGCAGTTGATCATCGTCATCGACCCCAGCAAGAGTACTGGCCAGAACTTTGCCGAACGGAGCCGCGAGTTGGTCGAGCGCATGCATGAAGCCGGGCAATCGCGCCTATCGGGCGACAGGCGCTATCGCCAGCGCGCACTGTCACAGCGCCAGGGCATTTCGATGCCGGTGGAAGAGTTGGAAAGATTGCGGGCTTTGGCTGGAGAATGATGCAGGAAGGGCCGCTGCGATCGACGGCCCGGAACAGCGATGGAAAAACGCGGGTGAAAACAGTGGATGCACAAGGGTCGAATCAGTCGCGACGGCCCAGCAGCAGACCCAACAGCAGGCCGCAGGTAGCCGATGCCGCGACGGTCTGCCAAGGATGGCCACCGATATAGGTTTGCGTGGCTTCGACCACAGGCTTGGCGCGTTCGCGCAGCCCGGCCAGCGAATAGGAAACGTGTTCCAGCTTGGAGTTGACTTGCGCGCGCAGGCTATTGGCGTCGTCACCCACCAGGGAAGCGCCGTCCCTGAGCATTTTTTCCGATTCTTCGATCAACGCCAGCAGCTCGCTGAAAACTTGATCCTTGATTTGATCCTCGGCCGATTCAGCACTTGATCTACGGGCCATTTCACTCACTCCTGGTGTTTATTAAGGCAGTGCAAGATTGAGTCCCGGCGCCCTGGAAAGTTGCATGCAGGGCGCAGGAGCGGCGTTTGCTCCTACAGTTTTTCATGTCCAGACGTGTAAGATGTCGCCTGTTTTTTCTGCTGACAGGTACTCGCAATGAGCTTCAATCTCGCTAATCGTTCGCTGGCCGAGCGCGCCATGATCGAGGATGAAAAGGCCCGTCTCTACGAGCTGTGGCAGGCCAACCTGGGCAAGGCCAAGGCCGATGCTGCCCGACTCATCGGGGAAAAGGCCAAGCGCAAGGGGCGCTGGGCCGAGTGGGTACGGGGCGAGCTTGACGGCATGTCTCCCCCTGAATACGCCAACATGGTGCGTGCCGAAGTGAACAAGCTGATGGCGTCGGCTCGCTGAGCGGGGGGTCGCCAGCACCATCCGCGCAAGTGTCTGGTTTCAGTAACCCGCGGCCGTCGGCAGGCTCAAGGTACCGCTGTCGCTGAAGCGCACCGTCCCGAACAGCCCGCCAGCAAGCTTGCCATGCAATCGGTAGGGCATGCCGTTCAAGCTCTGGGCGGGGTTCAGGCCCACGGCCTGACGCAACGCCGTGAACGCGGACACACTCACCGGCACAGCCAGCACTTCTTCCGAATACCGTTCGATACGACCGTGCTGGCTGCTGACGCCACTGGCCAGCGGCTGTCCATTGACGTCCAGGTTTACCGCCACCCCGTCATACTCGATGGCGGTTTCGTTGGGGTTCTGCAGCCGCAGCTTGATGGCGAAGCGCAGCTCCAACTCCTGCGCAGGCAAGGGCTCGATGCCCACCACACTGATGGAAACCGGATCCCTGGAAGGCAACAGCGAACATCCCGCAATGCCGGCCAGAAGTGCCAGGGTCAAGCAACTGCGCAATAAGCGAAACATGGGTCTGTAGCTCCCGAGCCGAGCACGACGCTCCCTGAGTGCGACCATCAGTGTGGCGCTGGGTTCGCCGTTCAGCCTGGATGCGCAAAACGGATATGCCCGACCATGGCTTGGACTGGCTTGATGTGTGCAGATGTTTCAAGCAAACGGCGTTCCTGCGTGGGCAGCCCTGCGCCGCTGTGGCGGTGCAGGTATCGGTGCGTTGGATCGGGGCGATGGATCGCGGCAAGCCCCAGACTGGCGCACTGGCTGGACCAAGGAGGGTAGGGCATCTTTTACCCTCTTGGCGCCAAGTGGTTATTTGGCGCCTATGGTTACCCTTCAGGAACGCTCCTTTGCGCACATCCGTCTTCGAGGGCACACCCCATGACCGTTTCGAAACTCAAACCCACGCTGGGCACTCTGCACTTGTGGGGCATAGCCGTAGGCCTGGTGATCTCCGGTGAATACTTTGGCTGGAGCTATGGCTGGGGCAGCGCCGGCACTTTGGGTTTTCTGTGCACGACGCTGATGGTCGCGGTGATGTACACCTGCTTCATCTTCAGCTTCACCGAACTGACCACGGCCATTCCCAATGCGGGTGGTCCATTTGCCTACAGCCTGCGCGCATTCGGCCCTGCAGGCGGCATGATCGCCGGACTGGCGACCCTGATCGAATTCGTTTTCGCCCCGCCGGCCATCGCCATGGCCATCGGCGCCTACCTCAACGTGCAGTTTCCCGGGCTCGATCCCAAGTGGGCGGCGGTCGGTGCCTATGCTGTGTTCATGAGCCTGAATATCGTCGGAGTAAGCATTGCCGCCACTTTCGAACTGGTGGTCACCATCCTGGCCGTTTTCGAACTGCTGGTGTTCATGGGCGTGGTGGCGCCGGCGTTCAGTTTCAGCAACTTCGCCCTGGGCGGTTGGGCTGGGTCCGACACGTTCAGTCTCGGTGCATTGAGCGGCATGTTCGCGGCGATCCCTTTCGCCATCTGGTTCTTCCTGGCCATCGAGGGTGCCGCCATGGCAGCGGAGGAAGCCAAGGACCCCAAGCGGACCATTCCCCGCGCCTACATCGCCGGGATCCTGACCTTGGTCACCTTGGCTATCAGCGTGATGATCTTCGCCGGTGGCGTCGGCGACTGGCGCGCCCTGGCCAACATCAACGACCCGCTGCCGCAGGCGATGAAAGGCGTGGTGGGCGAGAACTCCAATTGGATGCACATGCTGGTATGGATCGGTCTGTTCGGGCTCGTCGCCAGTTTCCATGGCATCATCCTGGGCTATTCACGGCAGTTCTTCGCGCTGGCACGGGCGGGTTTCCTGCCCAGAGGCCTGGCCAAGCTGTCGCGCTTCCAGACACCGCACCGCGCCATCCTCGCCGGTGGGGTGGTGGGTATCGCAGCGATCTTCAGCGATGGCCTGGTGAACCTGCAGGGGCTCAGCCTGACCGCAGCGATGATCACCATGGCCGTATTCGGCGCCATCGTCATGTACATCATGAGCATGCTCAGCCTGTTCAAGCTGCGCCACAGCGAACCTCAGCTCGAGCGTTCCTTCCGTGCGCCCGGCTATCCGCTGGTGCCAGCCATGGCCCTGCTGCTGGCGCTGGTGTGTCTGGTCGCCATGGTGTGGTTCAATGCAATGATCTGCGGGATCTTCATCGGTCTGATGTGCCTCGGCTCGCTGTTCTGCGTGTTCGTGCGCAGCCGCGGCGACAGCCACCCCGTACTGGCCAGCGAGTGAGGAGGGCAGCATGAGTTTCGTGCACAGCGTCGCCGGGCAGACCTGGCGCTTCGACAGTCTCCGGCAGTTGATGGCCAAGGCCAGTCCGGCACGCTCGGGGGACTACCTGGCCGAGATCGCCGCCGGCAGTGATGCCGAGCGGGCGGCGGCGCAGATGGCCCTGGCGGACGTGCCGCTCGAGCGTTTCCTGCACGAGGCGCTGATCCCCTATGAGGACGATGAAGTCACCCGCCTGATCGTCGATACCCACGATGCCCAGGCCTTTGCCGCAGTCAGCCATCTGACCGTGGGCGACTTCCGTGACTGGCTGCTCGGCGACGACGCCACTGAAACCAGCCTGCGTGCCCTGGCGCCCGGTATCACGCCGGAGATGGCCGCCGCCGTGTCGAAGATCATGCGTGTGCAGGACCTGGTCCTGGTGGCGCAGAAGATTCGCGTGGTCACACGCTTTCGCAACACGGTAGGGCTGCGTGGACGGATGTCGACCCGGCTGCAGCCCAATCATCCCACGGACGATCCGGCCGGCATCGCCGCCAGTGTTCTGGATGGCCTGCTGTATGGCAACGGTGATGCCATGATCGGCATCAACCCGGCCAGCGACAGCCTGAGCGCCATCAGCGAGCTGCTGAAGATGCTCGATGGCGTGATCCAGCATTACGGCATACCGACCCAGTCGTGCGTGCTGACCCATGTGACCTCTTCGATAGCTGCCATCGAGCGCGGCGTGCCGCTGGACCTGGTGTTCCAGTCCATCGCGGGTACCGAGGCGGCCAACAGCAGCTTTGGCGTCAGCCTGGCAGTGCTGCAGGAAGGCTATGAAGCCGGCTTGAGCTTGAAGCGCGGCACCCAGGGCAACAACCTGATGTACTTCGAGACGGGGCAGGGCAGTGCGTTGTCTGCCAACGCCCACCATGGGGTCGACCAGCAGACCTGCGAGGCGCGGGCCTATGCGGTGGCACGCCGCTTCGACCCATTCCTGGTCAATACCGTGGTCGGGTTCATCGGTCCCGAATACCTGTACAACGGCAAGCAGATCATCCGCGCCGGGCTCGAGGACCACTTCTGCGGCAAGCTGATGGGCGTGCCCATGGGCTGCGACATCTGCTATACCAACCATGCCGAGGCCGACCAGGATGACATGGACATGCTGCTGACCCTGCTGGGCGTAGCCGGGATCAATTTCATCATGGGCATTCCGGGCTCGGACGACGTCATGCTCAATTACCAGACCACCTCTTTTCACGACGCCTTGTATGCACGCAAGACTCTGGGCCTGCGGCCGGCACCGGAGTTCGAAGAATGGCTGGCGCGCATGGACATTCTGCAACAGAAGGATGGCCAGCTGCGGCTGGGGAGCGGCGTGCCACCGTTGTTCGGCAAGGCACTGGGGCGTCTGGGTTGAGGCGTCACTGGTCAGCTAACTTTTTCCATCTGCTCGAAGGTGAGGCATGAACGACAAGACTCCTGCCCGAGGCGACCCCTGGAGCGCATTGCGCGCACTGACACCTGCGCGCATAGCCTTGGGCCGGGCCGGCACCAGCTTGCCCAGCAGCGCACAGCTGGACTTCCAGTACGCCCATGCGCAAGCCCGCGATGCCGTGCACCTGCCGTTCGACCAAGCGGCCCTCGCCCAGACGTGCCCCGGCAGCCTGAGCCTGCACAGCGCAGCGTCTGACCGGCATGTCTATCTGCAGCGTCCGGATCTGGGTCGGCGCCTGGACGAGGCTTCGCTGCAGCAACTGCGCACTCGCGTCGGCGAGAGTTCGGCAGGGTTCGATCTGGCGGTGGTGATCGCCGACGGTCTTTCTGCGCTGGCTGTGCACCGGCATGCGCTGCCCATGCTGCAACGCATCGAGCAGATTGCGGGTGATGAGGGTTGGAGCGTTGCGCCGGTCTGCCTGGTCGAGCAAGGGCGGGTGGCGGTAGCCGATGAGGTGGCCCAGGCACTGGGCGCGCGCATGGTGGTACTGCTGATCGGTGAGCGGCCGGGCCTGAGTTCGCCCGACAGCCTTGGGCTGTATTTCACCTATGCACCGCGAGTGGGGTTGAACGATGCCGCGCGCAACTGCATTTCCAATGTTCGCCAGCAGGGCCTGAGCTACGCCACCGCTGCGCACAAGTTGCAGTACCTGATGCGCGAGGCCTGGCAACGCAAGCTTTCGGGCGTTCATCTGAAGGATGAAGCGCTGTTGCCCGAAATCGAAAACGACGCCCCGCCGCGACCGGGAAATTTCCTGCTCGACAACCCCCTGTAGCAGCGGCGCGAGCCGCGTCGGCGGTATCCGCGGTGCATCTGGCCCAACGCGGTAAGCCCAGACGCGGCTTGCGCCGCTGCTACAGGGGATGGCGAGCCGCGTCGGCGGTTTCGCGGTTACAGGGGATCGCGCATCTTCTCGATGTGAATCCAGAGGTTTTCATCCTCGAAGGATTCGATCACAAGGTTGGCCCCGGCGGACCGCAGGGTCTGCGCCGATTGACTGGTCGACAGCGCCACGGTGAACAGGCCAGCCGCGACGGCGGCAGTTACTCCAGGGACCGAATCTTCGAAGGCGATGCCGGCTTCGGCCCGCGCGCCCAGGCGTTGCAGGCCAGTCAGGTAGGGCAGCGGATCGGGTTTGGCGCGCGCCAGCTCCTCTGCCACCACCACTGTTGGCAGGCGCTCGGCCAGCCCCAATGCATCGAGCATGTGTTCGGCATTGGCGCGCGGGGCGTTGGTCACCACCACCATGCCAAGTTGCGCCTGCTCGGCATAGTCGAGCAAACGCAACAGCCCGGCAATTGGCGCCAGTTGCGGTGCAAGCTCGCGAAAGCGCGCTTCCTTGCGATCGGCGAAGGCTTCGTGCTGTGCCACCGAGCGGTCCGGGAACAAGTACTGGCACATGTCGGCATTGGCCCGGCCACTGGCATGCAACTGAAACTCTTCGTGGGTGAATTCGCGACCTTCCTCGGCCAGCAATTGCTGCACGGCAAGCAGGTGCAGGGCGTCGGTTTCAGTCAATGTGCCATCGAGGTCGAACAGCAGAGCTTCGAGCATGAATCGTCCATTCCATCCCAGGGTTTGCCGCAGTGTAGCAGTGTCGGCCGGCGGTTCCGATGCTCGCGAACCGGCTACCGGACAGATGAAGCTTGGCAACTATTTAGTGTGATGTTATTTTGCCATCAATTGAATAGCTCCTCTCTTAAATTGCCCGGTCTCTCGCAGGAAGCTCGAGCCTGACATCTGCAGGAAAGTGTCATGTCCGATCCCGTTCATGCTTCTGCTCAGGCTTTCGGGTCCTGTGATCGGCTTACCCTGTTGCCCGATCGACGACAATTTCTCACCGATCTTGGCCACCTGTTGCTGCAGCATCCGGGAGCGTCGCGTCACCTGGTGCTGATCGATGCCGTAGACACCGCCTGGGCCCATGACATGACGCTGGCCCTGGGCATGATCCCGTTCGAGAACCTGCTGTGCTGCATAGCGCGTCGGCTGAAGCGCCTGCGCGCGGGGCAGGGGCCGGTCTATCACATCGGGCGCAAGCGTTTTGCCTTCGTGCTGGACGCCGAGCAAGCCGACGTCGGCAACTATCTCGACATGCTTGTACACGCCTTGCGCTGTCCCACCCAGATAGAAGGCATGCCGGTTCGACCCACCGTACGCGCTGGCGTCACGCCCTTTCTGCTCAGCTTCGAAGCGGTCCGCGATGCACTGCGCAAAGCCATGTACGCGGCCGAGCTGGCGCTGCTCGCAGGCCAGGCGTGGGCGTGGTACGACCCCGTGCGCGACAACGCTTATCGCAGGTCCTTCCGGTTGGCTGCCGATGTGACCCAGGCGCTGCGCGATGGACAGCTGCGATTGGTGTTCCAGCCACGTTTCGCCTTGCCCGAGGGTGATCAGGTCAGTGCCGAAGCACTGCTGCGCTGGGAGCATCCACGGCTGGGTCCGGTTTCGCCCGCCGAGTTCATTCCAGTGCTGGAAAGGAGCGCGTTGATCCACAGCGTGACGCGCTGGGTCATCGACGCGGCATTGACCAAGCTGGCCCAATGGCCCGCAACGGTACTCACCAAGCTGTCGCTGAATCTTTCGGCGCTGGACTTCGATGGCCACGACATTACCCAGGTGATCAGCGGGGCCTGTCGCACCCACGGTATCCACCCCGAGCGCCTCGAGGTCGAGATCACCGAAGGCGAGTGGCTGCGTTCCAATCCCCAGGTGCTGACGCAGCTGGCCGCCATCCGCGAATTGGGCGTGGATGTAGCGATTGATGACTTCGGTACCGGCTACAGCAATTTCTCCTACCTGCACGAGATACCTGCCAACGTAGTGAAACTGGACAAGTCGATGATCACCGGCATGGAGCACAGCCCGCGGCATCAGCTGATCGTGCAGACGGTACTGGAACTGGCGCGCAAACTGGGCTATCGCACGGTGGCCGAAGGCGTCGAAACCTTCAAATGCATGCAGATGATCCGCGCCCTGGGCTGCGATGAAGCCCAAGGCTACTTTTTCGCCCGGCCCATGCCCGAACAGGAATTTCTCGGCTGGAGCGGGGCATCGCGCTTCCCGTTGCGCAAATTGCTGGTGGCCACGCCGGCCTGATCGGTACCGTTGGCACCCTTGGTGGCGAGAACTGAAAATAGACGCTTTACTGTTCATGCATACAGTAGTAAAAATGCAACCATGAACAGATCACTCCCACCCACCGACATTTATCTTCCGCGCAGCCTGGCCTTGAGGGCAGCTCAGTGATGGGCGCCGTGGTCAGCCTGGACGGCCTGATCGACCAGCGCCGCATCTGGCGTGGACGTCAGGAAACCACTCCCAGTGCCTTGCAGCCGACCGGGCATGCTGCCCTCGATGCCGTGCTCCCCAGCGGGGGTTGGCCACCGGCGGCGCTCAGTGAAATCCTGCTTGCCGCCAACGGCAGTGGCGAATTGCAGTTGCTCTGGCCGACCCTCGCACGCTTGACCCAGGCCGGCGAACGAATCGTATTGATAGCTCCGCCGTTCATCCCCTATCCCCATGCCTGGATGGCAGCGGGGGTACGTTTGCAGCACCTTTGCGTGCTCAAGGCCCAAGGCAAGGACACCTTGTGGGCTGCCGAGCAGTGCCTGCGTTCCGGCAGCTGCGCAGCGGTACTCTGCTGGCCGCAGAACCCCGATGACAAAGCCTTGCGACGCCTGCAGGTGGCGGCCGAAACCGGCGAAACCCTGGGCTTTGCCCTGCGCGAACAACGTGCGGCGCTCAACCCGTCACCGGCAGCGCTGCGGCTGTCGCTGCAAGGGCCTGCCGGGCAGGTGCAGGTACTCAAATGTCGCGGCGGGATCCCCCCTGCGATGCCCGTTACCTTCGTCAGTTACGTTTGAGATTGCCATGCTTTGGGCCTGCATTCTGCTGCCGCAACTGGCGCTCGACGCCGTGCTGCGCCAGCGCGAAGATCCGCAGCAACCGCTTGCCCTGGTAACCGGCCCGCTGCAGCGACGCGTGCTGCAAGCAGTCAATCCGGCAGCACGTGAACTGGGCCTGAAGCCGGGACAGTCACTCACCGCCGCCTACATGCTCAGCCGTGATTTCGCCACCGCACCCTACGACCCGGCACAGATCGAACACTGGCAGCGGTTCCTTGCGGCGTGGGCCTATCGGTTCAGCTCCCAGGTCAGCGTGCATTACCCCCGGGTCCTGTTGCTCGAAGTGCAGTCGACCCTAGGACTGTTCGGGCCGTGGCCTCAGTTCGAGGCGAGGTTGCGCAGCGAACTCGATGCACTGGGTTTCCGCCATCGCATCACCCTGGCGCCCAATCCAGCCGCGGCACGCATGCTGGCCAACGCCTATGACGGTCTCGGCGTCGAGGATCAATCGACGCTGGCCGATGCTCTCCAGCGCCTGCCGGTGGAGCGGGTCGGCCTTGCCGCCGTCGACGCCATCGCACTCAAACGCATGGGCATGCGTCATCTGGGCCAGGTGTTGGCGCTGCCCAGGGCGCAATTGGCCAGACGTTTTCCTGCGCAGGTGCTCAGTCACCTGGATACCCTGCTCGGGTACCGGCCACTGGCCCTCGAATTCTTCATGCCGGCGGATGTATTCGACCAACACATCGAACTCAACTTCGATGTGGAATCCCATCAGGCGCTGTTGTTTCCCCTGCGGCGCTTGATCAATGACCTGGCGGTGTATCTGGCCGGGCGGGATGTGGGGGTGCAGCGTTTCACCCTTCATCTCAAGCATGCCGAAGGCGAGGACACCCTGGTCGAAGTCGGCTTGCTCGCTGCCGAGCGGGACGCCGGCCAGTTGTTCGAACTGGCCCGCGGGCGCTTCGAGCATCTGCAGGTGCCCAGGCCTGTGCAGGTGGTACGGTTGAGCGCGCTCGATCTGCCCCGTTTCGTACCCGCCTGCAAAGAGCTGTTCGACCAGCGTCCGCAACAGACCCAACCCTGGGAGCAATTGCGTGAACGCCTGCGGGCACGCCTGGGCGACGATGCCCTGCAGGATCTGCGCGCCCACGCGGACCATCGCCCCGAGCGAGCCTGGCGCAACGATGGCGCTTGGGTGCCGGCCTCTCCGGAGTTGGGCGCAGCCCGTCCAGGTTGGTTGCTGGAGCAAGCCGAGCCTTTACCCGCGCAGGGCCTGCGTGTGCTAGCAGGGCCGGAACGCATCGAATCGGGTTGGTGGGACGGTGGCGATGTGCGCCGCGACTACTATCTGGTCGAAACTTCGGCAGGGCGACGGGGCTGGGCCTACCGCGCAGTGGGCGATGACCCTCAGTTGCTGTTGCAGGGCTGGTTCGCATGAGCCAGGGCTACGCCGAGCTGCATTGCCTTTCCAACTTCAGCTTTCAGCGCGGGGCGTCCAGTGCCCAGGAGCTGTTCGCCAAGGCTGCGGCGCTGGGCTATCAAGCGTTGGCCATCACCGATGAATGCACCATGGCCGGTATCGTGCGCGCCTGGCAAGCAGCCCAGGCCCATTCGATGACGTTGATCGTCGGCAGTGAAATGCGCATCGAACAGGGTCCCAAGCTGGTGCTGCTGGCCCAGAACCTCGACGGCTACCAGTCCCTGTGCCGCTTGATCACCCTGGCTCGACGACGCGCCAGCAAGGGCCAGTACCGCTTGCTGCGTGATGACCTCGACGAAGTCGACCGCGAAGGCTTGCTGGCGCTGTGGATAGCCGATGAAACCCACGATCTGGCCCACGGCCATTGGCTCAAGGGGCGTTTTGCCGAGCGCCTGTGGGTGGCCGTGCAGTTGCACCGCGGTGCCGATGACGCGCGGCGCCTGCAAGGTCTGCTTGGCCTGGCCACGACCCTGGGTCTGCCGGCAGTGGCGTGCGGCGACGTGCACATGCATGCCCGTGGCCGGCGAGCCCTGCAGGACACCCTTACCGCCATACGTCACCACGTGCCGGTGGCCGAAGCGGGGCACGTGCTGTTTGCCAACGGCGAGCGCCATCTACGCGGGCTGTCTCAATTGGCCGACATCTATCCTGTTGCGCTGCTGCAGGAAACCTTGCACATCGCGCAGCGTTGCAGCTTCGATCTGGGCCAGTTGCGCTATCAATATCCGCGCGAGCTTGTGCCCAAAGGTTACGAAGCCGGTTCCTGGCTGCGCCACTTGAGTGCCCAGGGTGCACGCCGGCGCTGGCCCTCGGGGGTGGACGTCGAGGTGCAAGCGTTGCTCGACAAGGAACTGCAACTGATCATCGAGCTGGGCTATGAAAGTTATTTCCTCACCGTCCACGACATCGTCCGCTTTGCTCGTGAACGCCACATTCTCTGCCAGGGACGTGGCTCGGCCGCCAACTCGGTGGTCTGTTTTGCCTTGGGTATCACCGAGCTCGACCCGCGTGACACGCACATGCTGTTCGAACGATTCATCTCCAGGGAACGCAACGAGCCGCCGGACATCGACGTGGATTTCGAGCACGAGCGGCGCGAAGAAGTCCTGCAATACGTGTTCCGTCGCTACGGCCGCGACCGTGCTGCCCTGACCGCTGTCGCCAGCAGCTATCGAGGGGCGGGCGCGGTGCGTGATGTAGCCCGTGCATTGGGCCTGCCAGCGGACCAGATCACTGCCCTGGCCGATTGTTTCGGGCGCTGGAGCGACCACCTGCCACCGCTCGAGCGGTTGCTGGAAGCCGGCTTCGAGCCGCAAAGCCCGGTGCTCAAGCGGGTGCTGGCGCTGACCGAGCAGTTGATCGGTTTTCCCCGTCATCTGTCCCAGCATCCGGGAGGCTTTGTCATTTCCGAGCACCCGTTGCACACGCTGGTCCCGGTCGAGAACGCCGCCATGGCCGAGCGCACGGTGATCCAGTGGGACAAGGATGACCTGGATGCCGTGGGCCTGTTGAAAGTCGACATTCTGGCTCTGGGCATGCTCAGCGCGATCCGCCGCTGTTTCGATCTGGTACGCGGCTACCGTGGCCGCGAACTGACCCTTGCGACGTTGCCCAAGGAGTGCCCGCAGACTTACGCCATGATCAGTCGCGCCGATACCATCGGCGTGTTCCAGATCGAATCGCGGGCGCAGATGGCAATGCTTCCGCGGCTCAAACCCAAGACGTTCTACGATCTGGTGATCGAAGTCGCCATCGTCCGGCCAGGGCCCATCGTCGGTGACATGGTTCACCCGTATCTGCGCCGGCGCAACGGCGAGGAAGCTGTGAGCTATCCCTCCGAGGCACTCAAGAAAGTCTTCGAACGCACGCTGGGCGTGCCGCTGTTTCAGGAGCAGGTGATGGAACTGGCCATCGTCGCCGCTGGCTACACGCCAGGGGAGGCGGACCAGCTGCGCCGCTCGATGGCCGCCTGGAAGCGTCACGGCGGTCTGGAACCTCATCAGATCCGCCTCACCGAGGGCATGCTCAAGAACGGCTACACCCGTGAGTTCGCCGAACGCATCTTCGAGCAGATCAAGGGCTTCGGCAGCTACGGTTTTCCCGAGTCCCATGCGGCCAGCTTTGCCTTGTTGACCTACGCCAGTTGCTGGCTGAAGTGCCATGAGCCGGCAGCCTTCGCCTGCGCCCTGATCAACAGCTGGCCCATGGGCTTCTACAGTCCAGACCAGATCCTCCAGGATGCACGTCGCCATCATCTGCAGATTCTCGCCGTCGATGTGTGCCACAGCGACTGGGACTGCAGCCTTGAGCCCGGCGGCGGCAGGCAACCGGCCGTGCGCCTGGGGCTGCGAATGGTCAAGGGCCTGCGCGAAGAAGCCGGACGCGCCGTGCAGCAGGGCCGCCTCGGCGGGCCGTTCCGCGACGTCACCGACCTGGCCCGGCGCTGTGGGCTGGACAACCGCAGCCTGGAACAGCTGGCCGATGCCAATGCCTTGGTCGGCCTGGTAGGGCACCGCCATCAGGCGCGCTGGGATGTGGCCAGCGTCGAGCAACAGATGCCGCTGTTCGCCGAAGCGCCCGCCCTGCGCGAAGAACCCGTGGCCTTGCCGATACCCAGTGTCGGCGAAGATCTCTACGCCGACTATGCCAGCCTCGGTACCACGCTGGGTCCGCACTCGCTGGCCATGCTGCGCGAGCGCCTTCAGGCGCTGCGCTGCCGCAGCTCCCATGACCTGCAAAGCCTGGCCCACGGTCGTCCGGTGACTGTGGCCGGGTTGGTGACGGGCCGGCAGCGGCCGTCGACCGCCAGCGGGGTGACCTTTGTCACCCTGGAAGACGAGTTCGGCATGATCAACGTGGTGGTCTGGCGGGATCTGGCCGAGCGCCAGCGGCGGGTGCTGGTGGGGTCGCAGATGATGCAGGTCAAGGGCCGGTTCGAGCACAAGGACGGCGTGCGACATGTCATCGCCGGGCATATGGCCGATGTCAGCGCCATGCTCCACGGGCTGGATGTACGCAGCCGCGATTTCCACTAGCCAGGCTGCGCAGGCCAGGCAAATGCAGTATTGTTGTGTCCATTCGTAAAAGCCTGTGCTGTTCAGGCGATCGCCAAAGGGTAGAGGGTGTCATGGGTCACGAAAGCATCAACTGGGACAAATTGGGTTTCGACTACATCAAGACCGACCTGCGCTACCTGTCGCACTGGCGCGACGGTGAATGGGACCAGGGCAACCTGACCGAAGACAACGTGCTGCACATCAGTGAGGGCTCCACCGCGCTTCACTATGGGCAGCAGTGCTTCGAGGGCCTCAAGGCCTACCGTTGCAAGGATGGTTCGATCAATCTGTTTCGCCCCGACCAGAACGCCCTGCGCATGCAGCGCAGCTGTGGTCGCCTGTTGATGCCGCAAGTCCCCACCGAGGTATTCATCGACGCCTGCCGCCAGGTGGTCGCCGCCAACGAGCGCTTCATTCCGCCCTATGGTTCAGGCGGCGCCCTGTACCTGCGTCCGTTCGTGATCGGCGTAGGTGACAACATCGGCGTGCGCACTGCGCCCGAGTTCATCTTCTCGATTTTCTGCATTCCGGTCGGCCCTTACTTCAAAGGTGGCATGAAGCCGCACAACTTCGTCATTTCCGGCTACGACCGCGCCGCGCCCAACGGCACCGGTGCCGCCAAGGTGGGTGGCAACTACGCGGCCAGCCTGATGCCGGGCTCCAACGCCAAGAAGGCAAACTTTGCCGATTGTATCTACCTGGACCCCCAGACTCACACCAAGATCGAAGAAGTGGGTTCGGCGAACTTTTTCGCGATCACTCGCAACGATGAATTCGTGACCCCGAAATCTCCGTCCGTGCTGCCTGGCATCACCCGTCTGTCGTTGATCGAACTGGCGCAATCACGCCTGGGTTTGAAAGTGATCGAAGGTGATGTGCTGATCGACCAGCTCGATCAGTTCAAGGAGGCCGGCGCCTGCGGCACCGCGGCCGTGATTACCCCGATCGGGGGAATCGAATACCAGGACAAGCTGCACGTGTTCTTCAGCCAGGAAGAAGTGGGCCCATTCACCCAACGCCTCTACAAAGAGTTGACCGGTATCCAGTCCGGCGACGTGGAAGCTCCACAGGGTTGGATCGTCAAGGTCTGATCTCAGGGGCAGGCCGGCACCTGGCGGCCTGCTTGCCCTGCATCCCTTAGCCGCTCGTTCGAGCGGCATCTTCATCAGTGTCGAGCCTTGCGCGTCGACTCTGCGTGCCTCAGGTCAAGCCTTGCGATTTCAGCTCGCCAGATGCGTCTGAAAAGAAATGCGTTGGAACTGCGTGCGCGCATTTTCCATGGCCTGTACTTCTCGTCGCTTGTCAGCCCGTATCAGCCCTACGAAAACGAAGGTCCCGAGTACGGACAGTGCGCACCAGCCCAGCAGAAAGGTAATCATGGGTCTCTCCTGTTGATCGCCCGCGCAGGGATGATCCCCTGCCAATTGCTGTATCGGCCTGATGGCACAATGCTTTATACCGTTCATCGGATCAGGTCAGCGTGGCGCCTTCAGGGAAATCCTCGACGGATGCAACGATAACCCTCCGTCGTACTCTTACTGTAGGACACTTTTCGAGGGCAAGTAACGATGACGACGCCGGACAAGGACTACATCCAATGGCTGGTCGACCAGTCCATGCTGCATACGGCCAAACAGCGCGCCAAGCTGTATGCCGGACAGGCGCGGCTGTGGCAACGACCCTACGCCCAGGCCCGACCTAGGGATGCATCAGCCATTGCTTCGGTCTGGTTCACGGCCTACCCGGCTTCCATCGTCACCCGCGAGGAAGGCTCGGTATTGCAGGCCCTGGGTGATGAAACCCTGTGGCATGCGTTGTCCGAGATCGGCATCCAGGGTATTCACAACGGCCCGTTGAAACTCTCCGGTGGCCTGCGTGGACGTGATCGCACGCCCAGCGTCGATGGCAACTTCGACCGCATGAGCTTCGACATCGACCCCGAGCTTGGCACCGAAGCGGACATGATCCAGCTCAGCCGCATGGCTGCAGCGCACAACGCCGTGGTCATCGACGACGCCATTCCTTCGCACACCGGCAAAGGCGCCGATTTCCGCTTGGCGGAAATGGCCCATGCCGACTATCCGGGCCTCTACCACATGGTCGAGATCAAGGAAGAAGACTGGGGCCTGTTGCCTGAAGTGCCGTCCGGGCGCGATGCGATCAACCTGACTCCGGAAGTCTGCGACATTCTCAAGGAAAAACACTACATCGTTGGCCAATTGCAACGGGTGATTTTCTTCGAGCCTGGTGTCAAGGAAACCGACTGGAGTGCGACCCCGGTGGTGGTCGGCGTGGACGGCAAGGCGCGCCGGTGGGTCTACCTGCACTACTTCAAAGAGGGCCAGCCATCGCTGAACTGGCTGGACCCAACCTTCGCTGCGCAGCAGATGATCATCGGCGATGCCCTGCATTCCATCGATGTCATGGGCGCGCGCATCCTGCGTCTGGACGCCAACGGTTTCCTCGGCGTCGAGCGTCGTGCCGAAGGTCCGGCCTGGTCGGAAAGCCACCCGTTGTCGGTGAACGGCAACCAGCTGTTGGGTGGCGCCATTCGCAAGGCCGGTGGTTTCAGCTTCCAGGAACTGAACCTCACCATCGACGACATCGCCTCGATGTCCCACGGCGGCGCGGACCTGTCCTACGATTTCATCACGCGCCCCGCCTACCAACACGCGCTGCTGCTGGGCAATACCGAGTTCCTTCGGCTCATGCTGCGTCAGGTGCATGCCTTCGGTATCGATCCGGCTTCGTTGATTCACGCCTTGCAGAACCACGACGAACTTACCCTCGAGCTGGTGCACTTCTGGACGCTGCATGCCCACGATACTTATCTGTACCAAGGGCAGACTTTCCCCGGCAATATTCTGCGCGAGCACATCCGCGAAGAAATGTACGAGCGCCTGGCCGGCGAGCATGCACCCTACAACCTGAAATTCGTCACCAACGGGGTGTCCTGCACCACCGCCAGTATCATCACGGCGGCACTCGGCATCCGCGATCTGGAGGCGATCACCGATCAGGACATCAAGCAGATCCAGCACATTCATCTGCTCCTGGTGATGTACAACGCCATGCAACCTGGCGTTTTCGCGCTGTCGGGCTGGGATCTGGTCGGCGCGCTGACCTTGCCGGCCGAGCAGGTCGCTCACTTGATGGAAGACGGTGACACGCGCTGGATCCATCGCGGCGCCTACGACCTCGTGGGGCTCGACCCTGAGGCTGAATTTTCCGCGGGCAACATGCCCCGTCCGAAAACCCTCTATGGCAACCTGGTCGACCAACTGCAGCGTCCAGACAGCTTCGCTTCGCAGCTGAAAAAGATTCTGGCCGTGCGCCGGGCCTATGACATCGCCGCGAGCAAGCAAATCCTGATCCCGGATGTGCAACACCCTGGCCTGTTGCTGATGGTGCACGAGCTGCCGGCCGGCAAGGGTACGCAGATCACGGCTTTGAACTTCAGCAATGAGCCAATCGTCGAGACCTTGCATCTGCCGGGTATCGCTGCGGGTCCAGTGGTAGACATCATCAACGAGCGGGTGGAGGGCGATTTGACCGAAGCCGGCGAATTCACCATTACTCTGGATCCGTACGAGGGTCTGGCCCTGCGTGTGGTGAGTGCCTCGCCGATCTGACCGCTTGCAGGCCCTGGTGAGTGATACACGCCAGGGCTTGCAATGCCAGATTGCGGAAAGCACTGAGGGGAGCCTGGGCTCCCCTCAAGGGTGTGTTGCATGCTCTATTTTTATTATTGAGGGGCGACCTGTTGTTGTATTTGTCAGCCGTGGCCCTTGCTGCTTGTTGTGCGACCCCCAAGCGGGGTCAAGAGCAAACGTATTTTTTTGAGCGCTGACCTGCCTTTATCATCGATCCAACCAGTGGGTAGCTACTGAGCGTAGTTTTGTTGTTCTCTACCTGGCTGCGGGGCAAGCCCCTGAAAAGCATTTCCTCTCCAAAAAAATCTGTTAGCTACGTCTCTGTCGCGTTTGTTCTTGTTATGTCAGAGTCGTTTCATCTTGTTGTTATTGGTTTATCGCGTTGTTGTTATTGTTGTACGTAAGACATAGCAGGGTGCGTGCCAACTTTCAAAAATCGTTCTAAAACAAGGGCTTGCATTTATCGTGCAGACTGCGTGCGACAGAGTGACGCAGATTTGTTCCCTTGTTACCCGTATCCGTTCCCGTGTCGGCATCACCGGTAACACTTTGTGTCCGCCATTAGCCACGGCCACCGTGCCCTTCATCATGGGCTTACCCAGACCTCCACTCGTCGATTCTTGATACGTCCTTCATCGACCTCATTGGTTGCTACCGGCAGTTGCGCTCCAAAGCCCTGGATATCGCGGAATACCACGTCTGCCTTAGCCAGTTCGCGACGTACCGCCATGGCACGTAGCCGCGATAGCAACACCGCTCGAGCGGAATCGTCCTTGGCATCGCCGAAACCCACCAGTGTGGTCTTGTTCTGCAGCAGGTGATGGCTGCGCAGGTACTCCTGCACCCTCACCACGTCGGCCAAAGCCTTGTTATCCAGCGTGGCGCTGCCTTCGGCAAAACGGAAACTCACCGACAGACGCCGGCCCTCACGGGCCAATTGCCGGTACAGCGCAGGCATGGCGGACGAGGCGGGGACGCTCATGGCTTGCACCGTCTGCGCAACGAAGCCTTGCTCGGCGACGATGGCCTGCCCCGGTTCGCTCTGTGCGAAAGCAATCAATGCGTCGGCCCATGGCGAGGGGCGCATTGGTGGGCTGTACACGTACAGCCTTCGGCTCAAGGGGTAGTCCTGGGTTGCGATCAGGCTGATGGTGGGTGCCATGAACCGACTGTCGCCATCGGCGATGGCCAGCGCGCGGGCAGTGCGCACCGAAGCCAAGCCGATGAAGCCAATGGCTTGTCGATCGGCACTGACCTGATCCGACAGCTGCTCGCTGGATTCGAGCCTGACCGCATGGGCCGTCAGGCGTCTGGCATATGGGGTCAGTACCTGGTCGCGAAATGTCTCCCAGGTGCCCGAGCGATCATCACGGGCCAGGACCTGGATCGGGCCACGGCCACCGAGGGCGCCCCAGTCGTTGATTTCGCCGCTGAATATCTGGGCAAGCTGGCGCGTCGTCAACTCGCGCACAGGATTGTCTGGATGAACGATGACCGCCACGCCGTCAATGGCGATCACGTGTTCGGCGCCGAAGCTGGTCAGGTCGCCCAGGGATGCCAGTCGACTGCGCTCCTGGTCATTGATGGGCCGGGAAGAGGCGGCCAGATCGGCTTGCCCGACCAACAGGCTGTCGAAGCCTGTGCTTGAGCCGTGGGCGCCGACTTCGAAGCGAAGCGAAGTGCCGTCCTGGGTCTGGGCGATAATCAGTTGTTCGCCGGGGGATGGGCTGAGCGTCTGGATATCATGCAAACCGCGGGCTTCGAGCAGCCCGCGTATGAGTGCCGGAACCAACGCCGCGCCCATGGTGTTGGAGCCCTGGATGCGCAAGGTGGCCGAATCGGCGAGGGCGCCCGTACTCAGGCTCAGGCTCAGGATGCACAGAATGAGAAGCAGACGACGCATGGCGGCTCACCAAGTCGGGAAGCCTCGCAGATTAAGACAGTGATGTTGCAGGGGGATGACGGTGGACTGCAGGTAGATCGCATCGAACCTTTCGCGGCCGATGACCGCTCCCACAGCGATTTACGATGCTCCTGTAGGAGCGGTCATCGGCCGCGAAGGGCACGACGCCATCTTCGATCGGAACTCAAACCTTGCGCTTGACCGAAATAGACGATGCCGCGCTGATCACCAGGTCTGCATAGCGTTTGCTGTCTCGCTCCGGCACCCAGCGTGAGCGGGATACCGCAAGGTTCACTGCACCAATGCCCCGGCCATTGCCATCGACGATGGCCGCCGCCGTCGACACGTCGCCATAGAAAAACTGGTCTTCGGTATGCGCATAGCGGCGCTGGCGAATCTGCTCGATGCTGGCCCAGATCTGCCCGCGGTCGGTGATGGTCGCCGGCGTGTGCTGGACGAACTGGCTGCGGTCGAAGATATCGTTGACCTCGTCGTCGCTGTAGGTCGCCAGCAGCGCCTGGCCCGGTGCGGTGCACCAGGCCGGCAGGCGGGTGCCGATGATGACGCTGGCATTGAACACGTGCCGGCTGACGATTCGCTGTACATACACGATGTCGGTACCGTCGAGCACCGTCAGGTTGGTTGCCTCTTCGGTGTCCGCGCTCAACTGTTGCAGGTAGGGTGCGGCACGGGTTACCAGTTCGCTGGACGTCAAGTAATGGTAGGTGAAGTCCAGCAGTCGCGGCGACAGCTCGTACTTCTTGCTGCTGTCCTTGTTCAGGTAGCCCAGGGTTGCCAGCGTATGGGTGAAGCGCTGAGCGGCGCTGAGGTCCATGCCGGTCAGCCCGGCGATGTCGGACAGCGACAGCTGACGCTGGCTGCCATCGAAGGCCATGAGCACTTTCATGGCCTTGTCGACGGACTGCACGTAGAGCGAGGAGGCCGTTGGATCGGCAGGGGGTTTCTTCGGATTACTGGCCATGAACGCAACACATTGGTGAAAAAACCGATTATCCGGCAGTTACCCGGCACTTTCTATCGCTATTCACTAAACCGTTACCGCACAGGCCGCTCACAGCCAGTCGTTCAACCGTGACTGTCCCAGGCGTTACCGACGTCCCTGGACAACAGATGCTTCTTTATACGTTCGCTGGGCGTCAGCTCGAATTGCTCGACTTGCCGGTAGTAGCGCGGCAATTGATAGGACGCGCAGCGCAGCGCTGCCCATTCGCGCATGGCCGGCCATTGAGCAGCAGCGCCGGCCTCCAGTTGCACGTACAGCAGAATCTCCTGCTCGCCCACCGCCGATTCGACGCCCAGCGCTGCGCAGGCTTTCACCGCAGGGTGGGCGCTGAACACCCGTTCGACTTCCCAGGCCGAAACGTTTTCGCCACGCACGCGCATGCTGTCGGTGCGGCGTCCGACGAAGAACAGGTCGCCTTCGGCATCCCTGCGTGCCATGTCACCGGTGAACAACCGGCCCTCGCGCAAGGCGCCCGCCGTGGCTTCGGGATTGTCCAGATAGCCGGGCAGGAAAACGCCCTCGACTTCACTGGACAGCACGATTTCTCCCAGTTGCCCCGCTTCGACGGGTGTACCGTCGCTATCCAGCAGTTCCACGCTCAGCCAGGGCAACGCGCGACCGATCGAGCCCGGCTTGCCGCTACGGTTCAAGGTGGCGAAGCTGGAACACTCGGTCATGCCGTAGCACTCGCGCAGAGGACAACCGAAACGTTGCTCGATTGCCGCCCAGTTGGTCAGGCTCACACCCGCGCCCCAAAGGGTACGCAGGCTATGCCGGGCAGGCCACTGCTCGGCCGGCTGCTGCATGAGGATATCGATGATCCCGCCCAGGTAATGCAACTGGGTCGCCTGCACTTGCACGCACTGCGCCCAGAATTTGCTGGCGGAAAAACGTCGAACCACGTTCAGGCTGACTTCGGCCAGAAACGGCATCAGCAGCATCTGCGCGCCGCCGATGTGGCACAGCGGCTCCCACAACAGCAGCCGGTCACCTGCCTTGACATCGGCCACCTGCAGAACCGCCTCGCTGGCAATGCGCAGCATGCGGTGGGTGAACACCACACCCTTGGGTGCGCCGGTGGTGCCGGAGGTGTAGATCACGCAGAGCGTGGCATCGGCCGCGCTGTCCTCGAGCCGCAGCTTCGCTGTCGGGTAGGCCAGGGCCTGCTCGTGCAGCACGTCGATGCCGACATAGGTCAACTGCGCGGCCGCGCTGTCCGCCAGACGCTCGGCAAATTCTGCGTCGCCGACCACCAGGTCCGGACACGCGTGCTCGAACGGGTAGTCCAGGCCAGGGCCGCGCAACTTGGTGTTGATCGGAATCCACACCAGGCCGCAGAGGATCAATGCGTAGATCAGCACGATCTGGTCGTCGCTGTTGCCCAGCATGACCGCAACCCTGTGTCCGGCGCGCAAGCCCCGGTCAGCCAATACCTGCTGCAAGGCTGCGACCCGTTGGCGCAACTCCAGGGTAGCGAGCGATCGCCCCTCGAAGGTGACGCGCACGGCGTGGTCGTCGATCAGCAGGCCGGCATGGATCAACGGCGCGGTGGTGAGCTGATCGTGGCTGATGCGATGCGGGAAAAAGCGAGTGTATGGATGCATCGTTCAGAGCCCTTGACGTTTGGAAGTGGAACGCCGCGATACCCATTGGGCAATCACGGCAAACAGCACGATGAACACCAGCAAGGTGGTGGAAACCGCAGCCAGGGTGGGGGTGAGTGCCAGTTGGATGCTGTCCCACATCTGCTTGGGCAAGGTGGTATTGATGCCGCCACTGACGAAGATGGCGATGGTCAGTTCGTCGAACGAAGTGATGAAGGCCAGCAGGAACGCCGAGACCAGGCTCGCCGACATCAGCGGCAGGGTCACGGTGCGCAGTCGCGTGAACGCACCGGCGCCGAGAATCCGCGCGGCATCGTCCAGGCGCCAGTCGTACTGCTTGAACGCAGCCGACAGGGTGACTACCACATAGGGCAGGGCCAGTACCGTGTGGCCCAGCACCAAGCCGATGTCCTTGCCCGCCAGGCCAAGCCTGGAAAACAGATACAACAGGCCCAGGGCAATCACGATGCGCGGCACGATCAGCGGGGCGATGAACAGTGCGAACAGGCCCTTGCGCCAACCCGCGCTTACCCGGGTCAAGGCCAGGGTCGCACCGAAGCCCAACACCAGCGCCAGCAGCGCGGTGGCCACCCCGACGCCCAGCGAGCGGAACAGGGCCGCCTGCCATACGGCGGACGTGAAGAACTCCTCGAACCATTTCAAGCTGAACAGTTTGGGCGGGAAGGCAATGAACGGGCTGCTGGTGAATGCCAGCGGAACGACCACCAGCACGGGCAGAATCAGCAGCATGACCAGCAGCACGCTGTAACCGGTCAACAGGGCTCCATCGCCACTGCGCCGCGGCGCTTTGCCCCGGCCCGAAAAGCGGTGCCCCAGCCAGACCAGGATCTGCAGACCCATTCCGGACTGACGTTCCTTGGGCGCTTCGCCACCGAGCGACGACAACCCGGCGATGCGGTCGTAGATCACGAACACCACCAGCGAGCAGGCCAGCAGGACCACCGACAGGGCACCGGCGAAGTTCATGTCGAACAGGTCGAGCACCGAGGAAATCACCAACTGCGCCACCATCATTTCCCGTGGCGAACCCAGCAGCGCAGGCACGATGAAGAAGCCCAGGCTGGTGATGAACACCAGCAGACCCGCTGCGGCGATGCCGGGGGCCGACAGCGGCAAAAAGATGCTGAAGAAACTCATCGAACCGCTGGCGCCCAGTGTCTGTGCGGCCGGCGCGAGCCGCTGATCGATGCTGCGCATGATCGGCAGCAGGGTGATCACCGCCAGCGGCAGCATCGAGTGGACCATGCCGATCAGCACCCCCGAAAGTGCGGGCACCAGGCCGGACGGGTTGTCCAGCACGTCGGCGGCGAGCGTGGTCAGCAGGCCCTTGCGTGACAGCAGCAGCATCCAGGCATAGGTCTTGACCAGGTAGCTGGTCCAGAACGGCAGCATGATCCACAACAGCCAACGCTCACGACCCATGGGCGAGAGCCGGGTGAGCAGGTAGGCCACCGGGTACGCGAGCAGCACCGACAGCACGGCCGTCAGCGCCGAGATCCAGAAGGTTATGCCCAGCACGCGGGCGTACACCGGGGTCGAGGCGATCCGTTCGAAATTGCCCAGGCTCAGCTCACCGCTGGCGTTCTGGAAACTGCCCATGAGCATTTCCGCCACCGGCAGCAGAAAGAACAGTGCCAGGAAAAGCAGGGCGGGGATGGCCGGAATCAGGCCTTTGCGCCAGTTCATGAGGCGGCCTGCGCGGGCAGCAGGGTGGCCCGTGTGGGATTCCAGGCGATGCCAACCGGATCGCCGACGCGCGGACTGAGCTCGCGGGAACAGCGCACACTGAAGCGGTTGCCCGAAGGCAGGCGGACCAGAGCACGGGTGTCGCTGCCGAGGAATACGCATTCATCGACGATGCCCTGCAGCAGGCCGGCAGCGGGCTCGGTCAGGCGCGCGGCTTCCGGCCGGATGAGCAGGAACGCTTCGGTCCCGGCACTCGGCGCCTGGTGCCCGGCGCAGCCAGCCAGATCCAGCCGTTGGCCTTCGACCTGCAGGTGGCCGGTGCCGTCGCGCTGGCCCTGGAGCAGATTGGAGTGGCCGATGAATTCCGCGGCGAAGCGGGTTGCCGGGCGATCGTAGAGTTCTTCTGGCGTGGCCAGCTGTTCGATGCGCGCGCGGTTCATCAGGCAGATGCGGTCGGACAGGGTCAACGCCTCTTCCTGGTCGTGGGTGACATAGATGAACGTGGCCCCCAGCTCCTTGTGCATGCGGCGGATTTCCAGCTGCATGTGCTCGCGCAGGTTCTTGTCCAGGGCGCCCAACGGCTCGTCGAGCAGGATGATCGACGGGCGGTAGGCGAAGCAGCGGGCCAGGGCGATCCGTTGTTGCTGGCCACCGGACAGTTCGTTCGGGTAGCGGTGGGCGAAATCCTCCATGCGCACCATGCTCAAGGCGTCGTCGACCGCCTGGTTGACCTCGGCCTTGGGGTATTTGCGCATGCGCAGGCCGTACGCCACGTTGTCGCGCACGCTCATGTGCGGGAACAATGCATAGCTCTGGAATACCAGGCCGATGCCACGCTTTCCGGGGGCGATGTGGGTCGCGTCCTGGCCATCGATCAGCAACTGCCCGCTGTCCGGTGGAACCAACCCGGAGATCATCTGCAGCAGGGTGGTCTTGCCTGAGCCCGAAGGCCCGAGCAGGGTCAGGAACTCGCCTTCGCGCACCTGGATATCGGTGGGTTGCAGGGCGACGAACTGACCATAGGTCTTGCCCAGGCCACGGGTTTCAAGTTTCACGCTCATGCATCGACTCCCTTACGACAAGATCCAGGCGTTGAACCGCTCGGTCACGGCAGTGCGGTTCTCTGCCCACCAGGCAGGGCTGGGCAGACGCATGTTTTCCAGGTTCTGCGGGGCGGTCGGCAGCAGCGCCGCGCGCTCTGCGGGGATGAATTCGAAGGATTTGCGGTTGGTCGGTCCGTAGGCAAGGGTGTCGGTAAAGTCGGCCTGGCGCTTGGCGTCGGCGCAGAAGCGCACGAACTGTTTGGCCATGTCAGCGTGTGGAGTCCCCTTGGGGATGGCCCAGCCTTCGATCGAATAAAGCCCCTGGTTCCAGACGATCTGCACCGGCGCGCCGTTGTCGATGGCGGCTTGGGCGCGGCCGTTCCAGGCCGAGATCATGTCGACTTCGCCGCTCTGGATGGCCTGCATGGCTTGCGCGCCGGAGGTCCACCACAGGTCGATGTGCGGTTTGATCTTGTCCAGGCTCTTGAACGCGCGGTCGACGTCCATCGGGTACAGCGCGTCGAGGCTGACGCCGTCCGCCAACAGGGCCTGTTCAAGTGTGTCCAGCGGGCTGCGGCGCAGGCAGCGGCGACCGGGGAATTTCTCGACGTTCCAGAAATCTGCCCAGCTCTGCGGGCCCTTGCCGTCCTTGAAGGTGTCGGTGCGGTAGGCCAGCACCGTGGAGTAGACGTCGACACCCAGGAAGTTGGCGGTAATGGCTTCGGGAAGCAGGTCGGGGTATTCGCTCGCCGACAAGCCGATGGGTTCGAGGAAACCCTGGGCTTCGAGGTAGGGGATGTCGGCGGAAATGGTCAGGGTGGTGACGTCCCACACGTAATTGCGGGTTTTTACCATGGCCGAGAATTGCGCCACTGGCTGGGATTCACGTGCCACGCTGATGACTTTGATGCCGGTGGCTTTTTCGAAGGGGTCGTAGAAAGCCTTGCGGTAAGCCACGGTGTAGGGACCGCCGGGGTCGGAGACGATGATCTGTTTATCGGCGGCGCGGACCACGCTGGGCAGGCCGCAGACCAGTGCGACCGTGGCGCCGGCCTTGAGCAACCGACGGCGCCCGGGGTTGGAAGGTGTGTGCATGACAGTCTCCTACAGAAAACGAATGGATCGTTGGGTAGTCAGGACGTCGGCAGTCAAAGTGTTGCTATAGCCGGGGTAGGTACATGGCCGCCGCCGTGCGTGGTGCGATGAAATCATTCCCCGCGGGAGCGGGCTCTGTGGGAGCGGGTCTCTGCCCGCGAAAGGGGCTTCACGGTATATCAGTGACTCCGCGTTGCTGCCTTCGCGGGCAGAGCCGCGCTCCCACAATCAACTCACTTTCACAAGGCAGGGCTCTACTTGGCGCGGGCCTTGAAGAAGGCTTCCATCATTCGCTGCGGCTCGCCGGAGTCGTATGCTTCTTTCTGCAGGCGTCGGCCGGCTGCGATGCAATCCTTGAAGCCGGGCTCGCTCATTTCGCGGAAGCGCTGCTTGTCCAGACGCATGGCGATCGGAGGCTTGGCGGCCAGCTCTTCGGCGATTTCCAGGGCTTTGCTCATGACCTGATCAGCCGGCACCAGATGGTGGATCAAACCGATCTGCTTGCATTCATCGGCATTCATCAAACGACCAGTCAGTGTCAGCTCGATGGTGCGCGACATGCCCAGCATGCTGTTCATGATCCACGGACCGGTCGTGCTGGGGATGCCCGAGTTGATCTCTGGCTGGCCCATGCGCACGCCCGGGTGGCCGACGCGGATGTCGCCCAGCAGCGCGACCTGAAACGCCGAACCGGCCGCAGTACCATTCAGGGCGATGATCAGTGGCTTGGACAGCCCGCGCAAGGTGGCGTAGTAGCGCTCCCACTCGCCGACCCATTCCACGGCGCGGTCCCCGTCGAAATCATGGGCTTCGGAGAGGTCCTGGCCTGCGGAAAAAGCACGGTCACCAGCGCCGGTCATGATCACGGCCTTGATCGCCGGATCGGTGTTGTAGCCGTTCAAGGCTTCGATGATTTCGTTACGCATCGGCGTGGTCCAGGCATTCAGCACGGCCGGACGATTGAGGGTGATGACAGCGACAGGCCCTTTTATTTCTAGCACGATGTCTGACATGTTTATCTCAATGCGATAGTTGATGTGGAATAACGATAGAATCATCTCGCAGGATGCGCAACAGGTTTGTGTGGAAATCTTGGGCTTGAGTAAACGGCTGAAAGATTCGCGGCGGGGTGTCAGGTATTGCGCGGTGATGGTTTCGCGGCCGATGACCGCTCCTACAGGGTCTAAATCGTAGGAGCGGTCCGTGGCCGCGAAGGGCGCGGCGGGGTGTCAGGTATTGCGCGGTGGTGGTTTCGCGACCGATGACCGCTAACGCCGTGCGGGGGCGGGTCAGGTCACTACGCGGTAGCACGGCACGTAGGCTGCGCCACCTGGCAGTTTCATGCGGTTCTGCTCGACGAACGCCTGCAGCAGTTTGTCCAGTGGTTCCATGATCGCGGCATCACCGCGGATCTGGTACGGGCCATGCTCTTCGATCAGACGGATGCCCTTGTCCTTCACGTTGCCCGCCACGATCCCGGAAAACGCCCGGCGCAGGTTCGCCGCCAGTTGGTGCGGGGGCAGGGCGCGGCTGAGTTCAAGATTGGCCATGTTGGCGTGGGTCGGGTCGAACGGCCGCTGAAAGCTTTCCTCGATCTTCAACAGCCAGTTGAAGTGAAAGGCGTCGTTGCGCTCGCGGCGGAACAGCTTCACCTGCTTCAACGACTCGGTCATTTCCCGCGCCACGTCGGCCGGGTTGTCGATGATGATCTGGTAATGCTGCCGAGCCGCCTCGCCCAGGGTCGCCACGACGAACTGGTCCAACTGCTGCAGATATGCCTGAGCGCTCTTGGGGCCGGTCAGGATTACCGGAAACGGCAAGCCCTGGTTGTCCGGATGCATCAGAATGCCCAGCAGGTACAGGAACTCTTCGGCAGTGCCTGCGCCGCCAGGGAAAATGATGATCCCATGACCCACCCGCACGAACGCTTCCAGACGCTTTTCGATATCCGGAAGAATGACCAGCTCGTTGACGATCGGGTTCGGCGCTTCCGCCGCGATGATGCCCGGCTCGGTCAAGCCCAGGTAACGCCCGCCGCTCATGCGCTGCTTGGCATGGGCGATGGTGGCGCCTTTCATCGGCCCTTTCATCACGCCAGGGCCGCAACCGGTACAGATGTCCAGCCGGCGCAGACCTAGTTCATGGCCGACTTTCTTGGTGTACTTGTACTCGTCCGAATTGATCGAGTGTCCACCCCAGCACACCACCATCTTCGGCTCGAGGCCGGCACGCAGGGTGCGGGCGTTGCGCAATAGATGAAAGACGTAGTCGGTGATGCCTTGGGAATCGCTCAGGTCGATGCGCTGGCTGTCCAGCTCGCTTTCGGTATAGACAATGTCGCGCAGTGCGCTGAAGAGCATCTCGCGGGTGCTGGCGATCATCTCGCCATCGACGAAGGCGTCCGCCGGGGCGTTCAACAGCTCCAGGCGCACGCCACGGTCCTGTTGATGGATGCGTACTTCGAAATCCCGATAGGCATCGAGGATGGTCTTGGCGTTGTCGACATGGGCGCCGGTATTGAGAATGGCCAGGGCGCACTGGCGGAAGAGGGTATAGGTACTGCCTGAACCGGCGGCACTGAGTTGCTGCACTTCACGCTGGGAGAGGGTTTCCAGGCTGCCCTTGGGGCTCACCGACGCATTGATCACATTTCTTGGGGCCATTCTATATTCCCTTAACGCTACGTGGCGCGACCACATGGGCCGCGCTGTCCGGATAATGAGCGACTTCACCGGCGCCGGGCTGTCTGGCCCGGGCGCTGGGTCTGCTGGTCCTGCGGGTGAAAAACCGGTTCCTCCCCAGTCTTGGGGCAGTTGGACACCGGCTTCATCTTACTCCGCGGTGCCGCGCGGCGGTCAACGTCCGTCGCCACAAAAACTTCAATGCAGTGAATCGCTTGGCAGCGCACCGGGTTACCTGTGACACTTACGCCGACCGAGTCGTGAACCTTACACCCGCACGCCCGGTCGATAGCTGCGGCCCATTGGTTTACTTGTGCCGCTTTCGGGTCAATGCTGTGGATACCCGCCAGCGGTTGTCATGGCCCGTCTACTTCCTGGAGAACACCCCGTGATACTGATCAGACCCTCGGCCACGCTCAAAGCATGGGGCGCCCACGGCTTCACCGCCACCGGCGTGGTGCTGGCCTTTCTCGCCACACTGGCGCTGTTCGACGGCCAGCCGAAAATCTGCCTGCTGTGGCTGGGCCTGGCGCTGGTGGTCGACGGCGTCGACGGTGCACTGGCACGCAAGCTCAACACCCAGTCGTTGCTGCCACACTTCGACGGCTCGACACTCGACCTGGTGATCGACTACCTGACCTACGTGTTCATTCCGGCACTGTTCATCTATCGCTACATTCCACTGCCCGAATTCACCTTGCTGATCACCGTCAGCATCATTCTGGTGTCGTCGTTGTTCTGTTTCTGCAACGTCAACATGAAGAGCAAGGACAACTACTTCGTCGGCTTTCCCGCGGCCTGGAACGTAGTGGCGCTGTGCATGTACATCATCTCGCCGTCGCCGTGGATCGCGCTGCTCACCGTCGTCGGGCTGGCGCTGCTGACCGTCACCAAAATGAAGTTCCTGCACCCGTTCCGAGTTCGTCGCTTCATGGCGGTGAACATCGCGGTGACGTCGATCTGGCTGCTGTGCACCTTCGTGCTGATCCTCAACCACCCCGCCAGCAACCCGGTGGCCATGAGCCTGTGGAGCTTGATGTCGGCGTACTTCCTGGGTGTCTGCTTCTGGCGCACGGCGGTCGAATGGATCGGCCGCACGCGCGCCTAGCAGGCGACAAAGCAGTTGCCGGTCAAGCGCCCGGCAGGTTCAACATCTCGATCCACAATGCGCCTTTGCCAGAAGGCGCTTCTGCCGTACGGGTCAACGCACCCGCTGCGCCCACGGCATAGCTGCCCACCTTGTCAGCCTTTTCCCCGGTCACCAGTAACCAGCGTCCGCTGGGCGAGAAGGCGATGTTGCGCGGCTGCTTCTCCTGCAGAGGGTAGTTGCCCTGGAAGCTCAGCGTGCCGCTGGCGGGATCGGCCTTGAACGCCGAGACCGAACTGGTGGTGCGTTCAGTGATGTAGATCAGTTGGCCGTCAGGCGATACGCGAATGTCCGCAGCCCAGATACGTGGCGTCGGATCATCCTTGAGGTCGTTGTTGCCAGCATTGCGAATCTCGCCATGCACCAGGTTCAGCGACTTGGGCACGCCTTCGACATGGGCGACCTTGGTCAGGGCGCCGGTCTGCGCGTCGATGGAAAAGCTGTCGACCGTACCGCTCAGTTCGCCCACCACATAGAGAAACTTGCCGCCTGGCGCGAACGCGATATGCCGCGGCCCGCTGCCCGCGGTCACCGAGGCATGGCCGTTACCGATGGGTTCCAGGGCACCGCTGCTGTCATCCAGCGTGAACTGCAGCACCTGGTCCACGCCCAGATTGCCTGCATAGACGAAGCGGTTGCTGGGGTCGCTGCGTACGGAGTGGGCGTAGGGGCCGGTCGGGTAGACCTTGATGTCTTCGCCTGGGCGGTGCTCGGCATCTATGGCTTGTACGGTCAGCACATTGCCGCCATAGGAGGCGCCCATCAGGTAGCGGCCGCTGCGATCGGTGCTCAGGTAGGCCAGGCTGGCCGCCAACGGGGCCTCGGCGGCGGCGTCCAGTTTGCCGCTGGCCGGGTCGATGCGATAGGCCATGACGCGAAACGGCTTGACCCGAAGGGCGGCGTACAAGGTCGATCCGTCGGGGCTCAGGGCCATGGGGTTGACCTGGTCGCCCGCGTGAGTCTGGTGCACCAGCGTCAGCGATCCGGTGTTCTCGTCCAGGCGGTACTGGGAAATCATGCCGTCCTCGGGGCTCGAGATGTAGGCGAAGGTACTGGCCTGGGCCAGACCGCCGGCGCAGCCGATGGCGGCGGCAAGAAGCAGATGTTTACGCATGGAAGAACCTCGGCTTTGTTGTTGTAGTCAGTCATCCTATGAGTGCGTAGTGACGAAGTAAAGCGCCCCGGTTGGGTACGCTTGGCCGATGGCCAGCGTACCCAGGCAGGTGCCGCCTACAGTGTGTAGTGGACGAAGTGCGGTACCAATGGAATGCGCGCCATACCTTCATCCAGCAGCAATGGTTGACCGTCCAGCAGGCAGCCACGACCACCGTCTTCGCCGCGCTCCACACTGATGTGCACATGCCCGCCCGGCACGCGAACCTGCACGCTGAACCCTGCCCACCGGGCCGCGATGCGCGGGTCCAGCAGCAGCCATTGTCCCTCGCGGCGCACACCGAGAATGCCCTCGATACCGGCGCGGTACATCCAGCTGGCCGAGCCGGTGTACCAGGTCCAACCGCCACGCCCGACATGGGGGGCAACCGAGTAGACATCCGCGGCGATCACGTACGGCTCGACCTTGTAGCGTTGCAGGCTGGCGGCGTCCAAGGCATGGTTGATGGGATTGAGCAGGTCGATCAAGGCCAGTGCTTCATCACCGCGGTGCTGCTTGGCGAAGGCCAGGATCGCCCACATGGCGGCATGGCTGTATTGCCCGCCATTTTCGCGCAGGCCCGGTGGGTACGCCATCAAGTAGCCGGGATCGTGCGGCGAATGCTCGAACGGCGGAGTGAACAGCAGCGCGATGCCGTCTGCCGGTCGCACCAGGTGCTCATTGACTGCGCTCATGGCCTGCAGGGCACGTTCGGGCTGCCCGGCGCCGGACAGCACGGCCCAGCTCTGTGCGATCGAGTCGATGCGACATTCCCGATTGCCGTCGGCGCCCAGCCACGTGCCGTCGTCGAACGTTGCGCGGCGATACCACTGGCCATCCCAGGCGTGGGTTTCCAGGGCGGTCTGCAACTGCAGGTAGGCTTGCTGCCAGCGCTGTGCTCGCGGGCAGTCGCGCCGAGCGGCCAGAACGATGAAGCGCTCAAGGCTGGCCAGCAGCATCCAGCCCAGCCAGACACTCTGGCCGCGACCCTGCTCACCCACCCGGTTCATACCATCGTTCCAATCGCCGCTGCCGATCAGCGGCAATCCCATGTCGCCCATCCGCTCCAGGCTGCAGTCCAGCGCCAGGGCGCAATGCTCGTACAAGGAGGCGGATGAGGTGCTGGTTTGCGGCAGGAAGAAGCGATCGGTTTCGCCGCTGGCCAGGGGTTCGCCTTCAAGGAAGGTCACAGGGGCGTCGAGCACGCCTTCGTCGCCGCTGCTGCGGACGTACTCTGCCGTGCAGTAGGCCAACCAGGCCCGGTCATCGCTGATGCGGGTGCGCACCCCTTGACCCGAATGAGGCAGCCACCAGTGCTGCAGGTCGCCTTCGACGAACTGCCGAGCGGCCGCGCGCAGCAGATGTTCGCGGGTCAAGTGCGGTGCTGCCAGGCTCAAGGCCAAGCCATCCTGCAACTGATCGCGCAAGCCGTAGGCCCCACTGGCCTGGTAGAACGCTGAACGTGCCCACAGGCGGCAGACGATGGTCTGGTACAGCAACCAGCCGTTGAGCATGATGTCAAGTGCCCGGTCCGGGGTGCGCACCTGCACGGCTTCGAGCTTGTCGGCCCAGCTGTCGCGGACGCGTTGCAGCACACCGTCCAGGTGTTCGTGGCGGTACTTGAGCACCAGACGCTGGGCTTGCTCCAGCGATGGCGCCTGACCGACCAGCCATACCAGCTCGATCTGCTGCCCGGCTGCCAACAGCACTTCATGCTGCTGGGCGGCACAGGGATCGAGTCCGGCAGCGCTGGCACCGGTCAGCGGCGTCGAAGAGGCGAGCGCAGCCGGGGCCGCGTAGCGGCCGTGGCGGCCAAGAAACTCATTGCGGTCGGCCGTCCAGTAACCAATGCCGCCGGCCAGGTCGGAAAAGGCCACGCGTCCGGCAAAGGCAATGGCACACGGGTTGCGTGCCAGCAGCGCACCGGTACGGGCATCCACTTCGCTGATGAGCCCCGCCGCGGTTGCCGCGCGCGACGCGCCCAGCACCCATTCCAGGTAGCTGAACACACTGAGCCGGCGCGGTTTGTCGCTGAGGTTGCGCACGCTCAGACGGGTGATCTTGACGGCATCGTCCAGCGGCACGTATTGCAGCAGACCCATGTGCAGCTGGTTGGCGGTGTGCTCGAAGCGGCTGTAGCCGAAGCCGTGCCGCGCGCTGTAGCGCCCGTTGTCACGCACGGGCCACGCACAGGGCCCGGTGACGACGCCGTTGGCGTTGTCGCGCACGTACAGAGCTTCGCCACTGGGGTCGCCTACCGGGTCGTTGCACCAAGGGGTGAGCTGGTTTTCCCGACTGTTCTGCGCCCACGTGTACCCGGCGCCCTGGGTCGAGACCTGGAAGCCGAAGTTCTGATTGGCGATAACGTTCAGCCAGGGTGCCGGGGTACGCGTGCCTCGCTCGAGCACGGTAACGTACTCTCGGCCTTCATCGGCAAAACCGCCCAGGCCGTTGAAGCACTCCAGCACTTCCTCGGCCGCCTCGGGGCCGCCTGCAGTACTGGCAGCGCTCGTCGTCCGCTGCGGCCACTGCGTCTCGCCTTCGGGTACGACATGGGGCGGACGCAGACCGATTTGCGCGTGGATGTCCCCGCTGTGAGCGCGCAGCACCAGCCGCGCGGTTGCCAGCAACAGGCTGCGCGCATCGCCCGGCAACAGGTCGGCCCGCAGCGTATAAACCGTGCCGCGGCTCAATACCGCGCTGGGTCCGGGTCGCGATTGACTGCTGCGTACCGCCGTCTCCACGGCAATCTGCAGGTCTTGCTGATAGCTGGCGTCACGCTCGTTGAGGATCACCAGGTCCACGCTCAGGCGCTTCATCCGCCAGTATTCGTGGGCCAGCAGCAATTCGCGCACTTGCGGCAAGTCCTCGGTGTCGTCGATCTGCAGCAGTACGATGGGCAGGTCACCCGAGATGCCCATCGGCCACAGGCCAGCCTGGCTGCCTGCACCGCGCAGGATGCTCAGCGCTGGTGCGCGCCATTGAGCGTCAGCGTACAACAGGGGCGCGCTGAGGCGTTGGAAGTCCGCTGCCGCCTCGGCGTCGATATCCAGATGGCGCAGTTGCACCTGTGCCTGGGTCCAGGCGAGGGTCTTGGCACGCTCGTAGGCACTGTGCTCATGGTGCTTGTCGATCAGGCCCAGCAGGCCTTCGCGGCTGTTAGCCACCACTGTCCAGAAAGCGATGTCGACGCTCTGGCCTGGCGCGATGCTGAGGCGGTGACGCAAGGCGAACAGCGGGTCGAGCACCGTGCCGACGCTGTTGGACAGTGTTGCGCCGGACTCCAGAGCCGTGGCCTGCAGCAGGGTGTGCTCGCGACCGAGAAAGGCGGCGCGGTCACTTTCGTATTGCACCGGGCTGTCCAGTGGCGTGTCGAGCACCGCGAAGTGAGCGGCCCAGATCTGCGGCTCCTCGCTGCTGCGAGGGCGACGAGTCGCCACCAATGCGGCGTATTCGGGCAGATACTCGGTTACCACGAACAGCTTGGCAAAGGCCGGGTGAGCGCTGTCGGCTGCAGCGACGCCCAGTACCAGCTCGCTGTAAGTGGTCAGCTCCACGGGCCGAGTGCGCTCGCTGCGGTTGGTCAAGGTCAGGGCGCGCACTTCGCTGTCGTCCTCGCCGGACACCAGCACGGTCAGGGTGCTGGTCAAACCGTCGCGGTGGCTGATGAACTGGGCATGGTCCTCGGCGAACGTGACCTCGCCCAGGCAGCCCTGCGCACGGGTGTCGGCGGCGGACCAGAGCGTACCCCGATCCAGATCCCGCACGAACACGAACGAGCCCCACGGGTCCAGTACCGGATCCTCGCGCCAGCGCGTCACGGCAAAATCGCGCCAGCGGCTGTAGCCAGTACCAAGGCCGGTCAACATCACGCAATAGCGCCCGTTGGAGAGCAGATGCGTGATGGGCGCTGCCACCGGCAGACCATCGAGGGCGCGCTGGGTGCGACCTTCCAACGTCTCTGCGGCAAGGTTGTGGCCATGTTCGGCAGCCGCTTGCAGGGCTGCGACATTGGCGGGCATGCGCTCCTGCAACAGCAGCTCGCTGGCTTGAATCATCGGTTCGCGGTGAAACCGCTCGCGCATCGCTCCGTCGAGCAGCACGTTGGCGATGGCCACCACCGTCATGCCCTGGTGGTGAGCCATGTAGTTGCACACGATTGCCTGCGAAGTGTCTTCGGGCAAGCGTGTCGGGGTGTAGTCGACCGCTTCGTAGAAGCCATATCGGCCGAGCGCGCCCAAGCCCCGCAGCGTGGCGAAATTGGCCCAGGCACCGGGAGCGTCGACCATCGCTGCCAAAGCGGTGGCATAGGGCGCAATGACCTGGTCATCGCCCAGTCCGCGCTTGAGCCCAAGGCCGGGCACGCCGAAGTTGGAATACTGATAGGTGAATTCCAGATCACGCGCGTTGTACGCCGATTCGGAAATCCCCCACGCAATGCCCAGCGACTTCCCGTAGGCCTGTTGACGCTCCACCACCAGGCGCTGCGTCTGGGTCAGCAGGCTGCCGGCGGGGGCGCGCATCACCAAAGACGGCATCAGGTACTCGAACATCGACCCGGACCATGAGATCAGGGCCGAGCCATTGCCCAACGGTGTGGCGCTGCGGCCCAGGCGGAACCAGTGCCGCGTGGCGACATCGCCTTTGGCGATGGCAAACAGGCTGGCCAGGCGTGCTTCGGAAGCCAGCATGTCATAGCAGTTGCTGTCCAGCTGCTGCTCGGCGACGCGGTAACCAATCGACAGCAATTGGCGTTTGCGGTTGAGCAGAAAGCCGAACTCCATTTCCATGGCCATGCGTCGCGCGGCGTCGGCCAGCGCCCGCAGGCGCACCGAGGTATCGCTGTGCAGTTGGCGATCATCCAGATGAGCAGCGAAAGCCTGTTTCAGTGCCGGCAGCCAGACGCCATTGGCAGGGCCGGCCGGAATATCCTCCAGCAGCCTGGCGACTGCCGGTTGACCGAGATCGAACTGGGTTTGCAGGTGCGCTTGTAGCTGGGTCAGTGGCTGGCTGCGGCCTTGTTCTTCGATGACCAGCAACAAGGTGTCGTGCAGGCCGGAGGACGGGTCGAGCGGGCCTTGCTCGGCCCACTGCTCACAGGCGTTGGCCAACGCGATCAAATGCCCGGCCAGATTGCCGCTGTCGACCGCCGACACGTACACCGGCGGCAGCGGACGCAGATCCTGGGTGTCGTACCAATTGTAGAAATGCCCGCGAAAGCGCTCCAGCCTCTGCATGACCGCCAGGCTTGCCTCCAGACGCAACAAGGTCTGGCGGGTGCCCGCCCAGCCGAAATCCCGTGCACTGGCGGCCGCCAGCAGGTACAGGCCCATGTTGGTCGGTGAGGTGCGATGGGCCACCACCGGGTGGGGCTGCTCCTGGAAATTGTCGGGTGGCAGATGGTTGTCGTCGGCCGTGACAAAGGTTTCGAAGTAGCCCCAGGTACGTCGGGCAATCAGCCGCAGGTCTTGCGCCTGCGTGGCGTTCACCTTGGCCGAGGGGGTGATCGAACTGCTGCGGCTGGCCCACTGTGCGATGAATGGCGCCGTCAGCCACAGCAGGGCAAACGGCACGATCAGCCCGGCATTGCCAGGCGCCTGCGCCAGTGCCACGGCGCACCCGGCGATGGCCAGCAGCAGCCCCGGCGCCATGCGGCGAACGTGTGCGCCAAGGCCTGGGCGGGGCGCGGCACCGGCCTGGGCGGCAGTGGTCCACTCCAGCAGGAGGCGCCTGCTGTGAAAGACTCGGTAGAGGCTGCGGAAGATGGCATCGAGCATTGACCAGGCCTGGTCGGGCAGCCAGGCCAGATCGAGCGCGAACTGCCAACTGGCCAGGCGCAGGTCTTGGGTCAGGCGCTGGCCATGACTGCGCCAAAGTACCGCCGGGCGCTTGCGCGGCGCGGCCAGGAGCAGTGCCAGCACGGCGGGCAGGGCGCTGCAGGCCAGCACGGCGAGGGTCGCGATCCAGGCCGCCGGCCCAGGCAGGCACCAGGCGATCAGCAGGGCGCCCAAGGTGGCCGGCGCGACCAGCGAGCGACGCAGGTTGTCGATGATTTTCCAGCGACCGAGTGCCGGCAGTCGCGACTTCAACAGCCACGGCAGCAACTGCCAGTCGCCCCTTGTCCAGCGGTGCTGGCGGCGCATCGCAACGTCGACCCGCGCCGGAAAGGCTTCGACCACTTCGATCTCGCTGACCAGCCCGGCCCGCGCGTGAATCCCTTCGAACAAATCATGGCTGAGCATGCTGTCGTCCGGTACACGGCCGTCCAGGGCGGCCTCGAAGGCATCCACATCGTAGATGCCCTTGCCGGTGTAGGACCCTTCGCCGAACAGGTCTTGGTAAACGTCCGATACCGCTGCAGCATAGGGGTCCACCCCGCCCGGGCTCGAGAACACTCGCTGGTAAAGGGAGCCTTCGGCGTCGAGCGGCAGGCTGGGCGTGACCCGTGGCTGGAGGATGCCGTAGCCGGTGACCACGCTGCGTCCGTCACGACTCAGGCGCGGTCGGTTGAGCGGGTGCGCCAACTTGCCCACCAGACGCTGCGCGGCGTCGCGGGGCAGGCGGGTGTCGGCGTCCAGGGTGATCACCAGACGCACGTCCGTCGGCACGGTTTGCTCACCGAAACTGGTGTGCGCATCGCCGCGCAGCAGTCGGTTGAGTTCGTGCAGTTTGCCGCGCTTGCGTTCCCAGCCCATCCAGCATCCCTGTGCAGGGTTGTAGCGGCGCTCGCGGTGCAGCAGCATGAATCGCGCACCGGCCTCGCCAGGCCCGTGCCGCCGGTTGAGTGTGGCGACGGCCGCATGGCCGACTTCGAGCAGGGCTTGATCGCCGGGCCTGTGCTGTTCAGCGGCATCACCGCCATCGACCAGCAAGGCGAAATACAGCTCGCCACAGTTGCCCGACAGGTAGTGCACTTCCAGTTGTTCGATCTCTTCCAGCAGATCTGCTTCGCTGCCCAGCAGCGTCGGCACCGCCACCAGGCTGCGCCATGGGCTGGGCACGCCTTCGAGCATGTCCAGCCCCGGCAGGGCAATGGCGCCGAAGGATCGGGTCACCGCCCGGTTGAGCAGGGCGCTGGCCAACTGTGAGGCAGGCAGCGCGGCCAGGGCCAGCAATGCCGTCAGCCACAGGGCCGGCGCGGCGGGCAGCAGCGCCAGCAGGATGCCCAGCAAGCCTGCGGTCAGTGCCAACAGAAGGCCGACATAGCCGCCGACGCCCAGCTGGCGTTGCCAGCGCAGCCAACGCAAGCCTACCGATGGGCGAAAGTCTATCGCCGCTTCCAGCAGAGGTCGGCCTTCGGCGATCAATACGTGGCCCGGATCGGCTTCGCGCTCTTGCTCGGGCCTGGCGCTGGTCAACTGCAGGGCCTGTTCGGCAATCTTCAGTTCGGAAAAGGTGGAGCCGCGTGCCAACTGTTCGATGGCGCTGCGGTAGAGATTGCGCGTGGTGAAGTCCATGGCGGCGAAACGGCTGCCCGCACGCAGCCTGGCGTCCACCAGGCTGACGTCTTCGAACCATTGCGCCCAATCCAGAGAAGAAATCTGCCGCAGGCTGGTGATCACATTGCGCACACTGAGGTTGGAGGCACCTTGGCGCTGCTGGGCGTGACTGACGGCCTGGCCGACGCTGCTGTTCTGTTCGTGCATGCGTTGCGCAAGCCAGGCCAGGGCCGGGGTAGTGATCGGGTCCTTGTCGCGCAGGCGCTTGGCCAATTGGGCGGCGAACAGTTCCGACAGGGGCTCGGCGTTGCGGCTGCGGATGTCCTCGTCCAGCGCACTTTGCGCGCAGCCGGCGGCGAACAGGCGGTCGGCCAGGGCTTCGGCATCCAGGCGAGCAAGGTCAGCGGCGGTGATCTGATCGGTCAGCCGGCGCAGGTTTTCGATCAGCACGATCCGCAGGGTAATCGCCACCGCCCACAGCTCGCCGATGGTCAGCGGCTGGACCTTTTGATAGGCGTCGATGAAGCGCTGCAGCGTCGCTGGGTCGAAAAAACTGTCGGTGTGCGCGACGAACGCCCAGGCCAGGCCGAATACCCTTGGGTAGCCGGCGAAGGGCCCGCTCGCCAGCTTGGGCAACTGGCGGTAGTAGCCCGCGGGCAGGTCTTCGCGGACACCGCGTACGTGCTCTTCGACCAGAGGGTAGTTGTCCAGCAGCCACTGGGCAGCGGGTACCACGGCGATTCCATCGGCGACCGCCGCCGCGCTGGCACGGTAGGCCACCAGCAGCACCTGGGCGTTGTCCCTGAGGCGACGCTGCAACGGCAACACCCGCGGCGGCCGGGCACTCACGGTCTGCGCGGCAGCCAAGCTCTGGGCATGCTGCTCGAGGCGTTCGATACCGAACAGTTCTTCACGTACGGGGGCAGTGGCAAGCCAGGGATCGCTGCGCAGGGCAGCGCGGAAAGGGGTATTCAGAAACGCGTTCATGGCGGTTGTCCGTTACCCGAAGGGGCCATGCAGCATGGCACATCCAGGGATGTGCCATGGGACAGTTCGCCGTCGTTGCGCAGAAAGGTGTGTTACAGGCTGGAACGCAGGGGGATTTCTTCGCGCATGACTTGGTGGCCTTCCTCGGGGTTGCCGATCATTTCGTCGTGGGCATTGCCCTGCACCAGAAACAGCTTGATATCGGCGACACCAGACAGCACCTTGCGCGCTTCCTCCACCGAGGCCACGTGCAGGGTCGCGCCCTTGGCATCGGCGACCGGCTGCGACACGCCTTCCAGGATGGCGTGCAGCACGTACGAGCCACCTTCCATGGACACCAGGTTCACTTCGCTGACGTCGCCATTGTTGACGTGACTACTCAATTTATCGATGTTCATGCACGACCTCGAAACGGCGTGATGGACCGGAATGGCCATCGCTCTTGCCTCATGCAAGGTTTGAGGCGGGCCACACCGACGGAGTTCAATCCAGTGGCGGTGTGTGGCCCCTGGCTGCAACCAGGCTCAGATCTTCCAGCGCCCTGCAGTCTTGGCCAGCAATTGCTGCAATCCATCGAGGTTGTTGACCAGCTGCAGCGTCAGCAGGCGATAGCCGATCAGCTCACCGGGCACCACATTGGGCGCGTCGGCATCGGCGCTGGCATAGTTGCGCTCGAGCCGCTCGGTGGCACCGTCGCGCAGCGCGCGGGCCATGCCCACCAGTTGCCGGCGGATGTGTCGGTGTTCGCCGCTCAGGCACTGCTGCAGCTGCGCCATGGCATTGCGGTCGGTGCCGCTGGGACGCAGGTTGGCGAGGATTTCCAGCGTGCTCAGGCACATGCGGAAGTGGCCCTGGATCGCGTCCAGCTCGGTCATGGAGATCTTCACTTCCTTGGACACCGACGGCAGCAGCGAGCGCAGCTGGACCATGTTCGCATTGAGCTTGGCCATCAGCTTCAGGTGCTCATCGGCCGACACCGGCTGGCCACTGATGATACGGCTATGAATGGTGGCGCAGCCGCGCAGGCCGGTGGCCAGGTTGTAGCGCCACGAATACACCGCGTACAACGGCAGGGCGAACGAGAACGCCAGGGCCAGGGCGATACCGATGAGAATGTCCACGGTGCGCCACAAGCCATCGGTGATCGGATTGTCGCCATGGCCTGCGACGATGAACAGGGTGATGGCCGAGAGCAGCGCGGTATAGCCGCCCTTGCCGATGGCGTGGTAGGCGAAGAAACCGCACGCTACCGACATCAGCAGGTAGGTCACCATGGGCATTTCGAAGTAGTTCTGCTGGGCCACCACCGCCAGCCCGAGCGCGGCACCGATGAGCGTGCCGTAGGCACGTTCGACCGACTTCTTGCCGATGTTGCCGTGATGCTGCAGGCCGCCAATCACGATCAGCAGGGTGACCGAGGCCCATTCGCCGTGCGGCAGGCTGAAGCCGCTTGTTAGCAGAATGGACACCAGCAGGGCGGCGACGATGCGCGCCGCGTGGATCAGGCGGGCATGCCGGTAACGGCGGTAGGGATCGAGCAATGGCCGCAGGACGCGACGCAACCAGACGGGTAGGGCGATAGATTTGAATGCATTCATCCGTTAAATGACCATGGGTGCCTGGAATAAGTCCGCCACGCAGTTGTCGACTTTGGGCTGGAACCTAAATTGTGTCATGGCCGCGGCCATTTATCTCGTTCAAGGAATGCTTTCGTCGATGCCTGCCTTCTCCCGCCTCAAGACTTTTCTGGGCCAGGCCCGGCGCGCCCTGCAACTGGTGTGGGCGACCTCGCCCGGCCTGTTGCTGGGGCTGGTGCTGGCCACGCTGGCTGCGGGCATCCTGCCCGCGCTGGCCGCCTGGCTGGGCCAGCGCATCGTCGATGCGGTGGTGGCGGCCATGCAGTTGCACCAGCAGACCGGCGCGGCACCCTTGTGGCCGGTGCTGCGCTACGTGCTGATGGAAGCCGGCGTGCTGGCATCGCTGGCGGCGGCGCAGCGCGGCCTCTCGGTGCAGCAGGCGCTGCTGCGGGTGCAGCTGGGGCAGAAGGTCAATACGCTGATTCTGGAGAAGGCCCAGACCCTGTCGCTGATGCAGTTCGAGGATTCGGAATTCTACGACAAACTGGTACGGGTACGCCGTGAAGCGTCCACGCGGCCGCTGGCATTGGTGAGCAAGTCGCTGGGGCTGGTGCAGAACCTGATCTCGCTGATCAGCTTCGGCGTGCTGCTGGTGCATTTCTCGCCTTGGGCGCTGGTGATTCTGGTGGTAGGCGCGTTACCGGTGTTCTTTGCCGAAGCGCATTTTTCCGGTGACGCCTTCCGCCTGTTCAGTCGTCGTGCACCGGAGACGCGCCGGCAGAATTACATCGAAACGTTGCTTTCCCATGAAGGCTATATCAAAGAGGTGAAGCTGTTCGGTTTTGCGCCGTTGCTGCTGCAGCGTTACCGCGACACCTTCACCAAACTGTATACCGAAGACCGTCGGCTGACCTTGCGCCGTGACGGCTGGGGCTTCGTGCTGGGCCTGCTGGGGACGGCGGCGTTCTACCTGGCCTACGGCTGGATCGTCATCGATACGGTGAACGGCCATATCACCCTGGGCCAGATGACCATGTACCTGGTGTTGTTCAAGCAGGGCCAGAGCGCGGTGAGCAGCAGCCTCACGGCGATCGGCGGCTTGTATGAGGACGGCCTCTACCTGGCCGACCTGTATGACTACCTGGCCTACCCGGTGCAGCCTGCACAGGGCGATATCACCCAGGGCGTGAAACCGGGCGATGGCTTGCGCTGCGAAGGGCTGGGTTTCAGCTACCCCGGCGCGAGCCGCGCAACCCTGCAAGGCATCGACCTGCACCTGGTTCCGGGCAAGAGCCTGGCGCTGGTGGGCGAGAACGGGTCGGGCAAGACCACCCTGATCAAGCTGCTGACGCGCCTGTACCGTCCGGACCAAGGGCGTATCCTGCTCGACGGCAGCGACCTGCAGGAATGGCAGGAAGACGCGCTGCGTCAGCGTATAGGCGTGATTTTCCAGGATTTCATCCGCTATCAGTTCAGTGTCGGGGAAAACCTGGGGGTCGGTGACACGCGCGCGTTCGACGATACGCAACGCTGGCGCGAGGCCGCGGTGCAGGGCACGGCCGAGCCGTTCATCGAGGGTCTGGAGCACGGCTATGCCACGCAGCTGGGGCGCTGGTTCGCGGGCGGTCAGGAGTTGTCCGGCGGGCAATGGCAGAAGTTGGCCTTGTCGCGCGCCTACATGCGCCGCGATGCCGACATCCTGATACTCGATGAGCCCACCGCTGCGCTCGATGCCAGTGCGGAAGCGGCGGTGTTCGAGCATTTTCGCGAGTACGCTCAAGGCCGCATGACGCTGTTGATTTCCCATCGCTTTTCGAGCGTGCGCAACGCCGATCATATCGTGGTGCTGGAACAGGGCAGGGTGCTGGAGCGTGGCGATCATGAACAACTGATGGCCCAGCGCGGACGCTACGCGGAACTGTTCGACCTGCAGGCGCGGGGTTATCGCTGACCGGTCCAGCGCGTTGGATTCTTCGCGGGCAGAGCCCGCTCCCACAGGGGGAGCGGCGATTATGTGGGAGCGGGTTCTACCCGCGAAGGGTGCGCTGCGTTTTTACTGGTTCACGCGTGCCGTTTTTCGCGGGCAGAGCCCGCTCCCACAGGGGAGCTGTGATTCGTAGGCGAGAGCCGCCGTCTATGGCTTGATCCCATGATGCGAGTAGCCCGATGCAAGCGCTTTTGGTTGAAATACTGGATGCCGTCCGCCCCCTGATCGGACAAGGCAAGGTTGCCGATTATATCCCGGCGCTGGCCGATGTGCCTGCCGCGCAATTGGGCATTGCCGTCTACGGCAACGACGGCGAGGTGTTCAGCGCCGGCGATGCGCACACGCCGTTTTCCATTCAGAGCATCTCCAAGGTGTTCAGTCTGGTCCAGGCCATTGGCCACTCGGGCGAAGACATCTGGCAGCGTCTGGGCCACGAACCCTCCGGACAACCCTTCAATTCCCTGGTGCAGCTGGAGTTCGAACGCGGTCGGCCGCGTAACCCGTTCATCAACGCCGGCGCACTGGTGATCTGCGATATCAACCAGTCACGGTTCGCCGCACCGGCGCTGTCCATGCGCGACCTGGCGCGACGGCTGTCGGGCAACCCACAGGTGATCGTCGACGGTCGGGTGGCGGAGTCGGAATATCAGCATCGCGCGCGCAACGCTGCCATGGCGTACCTGATGAAGTCGTTCGACAATTTTCACAACGATGTCGAAGCGGTGCTGCGCAGCTATTTCAGCCATTGCGCACTGCGCATGGACTGCGTCGACCTGGCTCGCGCGTTCTGCTTCCTGGCCAATGACGGCTACTGCAAGCACAGCGGCGAGCAGGTGCTGAGTCGGCGCCAGACCCAGCAGGTCAATTCGATCATGGCCACCAGCGGTTTGTATGATGAGGCCGGCAACTTCGCCTACCGCGTCGGCTTGCCTGGCAAGAGCGGCGTGGGTGGCGGCATCGTCGCGGTGGTACCGGGGCAGTTCACCGTTTGCGTGTGGTCGCCGGAGCTCAATCCTGCCGGCAATTCCCTGGCCGGCATGGCGGCCCTCGAGCTGCTCAGCGAACGGATCGGCTGGTCGGTATTCTAGAAGTGCGGCGAGTCACGTTACCTCCGTAGGAGCGGTCATCGGCCGCGAAGGGCGCGACGCGGTATGCCTGAATGACCGCGCTGCCCTTTTCGCGGCCACGGACCGCTCCCACAGGGCATCCCGGCACCTCCGTAGGAGCGGTCATCGGCCGCGAAGGGCTCGACGCGGTATGCCTGAATGACCGCGCTGCCCTTTTCGCGGCCACGGACCGCTCCTACGTAGAATCCTGGTACATGCATAGGACCGATCATCGGCCGCGGTTAAACAAAATGTGACAGGTTGCGGTGCCCAAGCCTGGCGTTGGCCTTTAAACTGCGGCCCTCTCCAGAGGGCACAATGGCATGAACGATTTTCCGACCCGCCGCCGAATACTCGCCGGCATGGGCATCCTCGGTCTCGGCGCGCTGGCCGGATGTGGCGACAGCAACACGCTGTCGTTCAAGCACGGCAAAGACCTGAGCAACGAGATCCTCGGCCGCACGTTCCGGCTCAAGGATCCGCAGGGCAACGAAAAAACCCTGTCCAGCTTCCGCGGCATGATGCCCATGGTCTTCTTTGGCTTCACCCAGTGCCCGGCCGTCTGCCCGACCACGCTTGCGCGGGCGGTCCAGGCCAAGAAGCTGATGGGCCGCGACGGCGACCGCCTGCAGGTGATCTTCATCACCCTGGACCCCGAACGCGACACGCCCGAAGTGCTCGACGCCTACGTGAAACTGTTCGACCCCACGTTCGTGGCCCTGCGCGGCACCCTGGAACAAACCGCCGATGTCGCCAAGGAGTTCAAGGTGTTCTTCGAAAAGGTCCCGGTCGGCGACACCTACACCATCTCCCACACCTCGACCAGCTACGTCTTCGACTCCCGCGGCGTGCTGCGCCTGGGGTTGTCCCATTCCCTCACCGCACAAGAGTGCGCCGAGGATCTGCTCACCGTCATGGAAGTCTGCTGATGAAACCCGTTGCCAAGAAGAACACTGTCCGCCAACTCGCCGCGCTCGTTGCAGCCTTGAGCCTGACCGGCTACGCCATGGCCCAGACCACGGTCGAAGATGCCTGGGCGCGCGCCACCGTGCCGGGGCAACCCGCAACAGGCGCGTTCATGACCCTGAAAGCGGACTCCGACAGCACCCTGATCAGCGTGCAGTCGCCTGTCGCCAAAGACACGCAGATTCACCAATCGACCATGAACGGCGATGTCATGAGCATGCTCCCTGTCGACGAAGTCAGCCTGCCTGCGGGCGAACCCGTGGTATTCGATGCGAATGGCTATCACGTGATGCTGATGGGCTTGATAACGCAGGTGAAGGAGGGTGACGCGGTGCCGTTGACCTTGAAGATCAAGAACGCACAGGGGGAGGAGGAAACTCTGGAAGTTGAAGCCGTGGCCAGGGCACTGAATGCCCCCGACCACGCTCATGCACATTGATGCACTGACGCGGGGCTGATACCAGCGTCAAGTACTCAACATCGGCATCACTCTTCGACGGTCCGGCCCAGGAACCAGGCGCGTTCCTCCGCCTGGTCGATCCACTCTTCCAGCAGGCTGGTGGTGGACAGGTCGTTGGCTTCATCGGTGACGCCGTGGGTGGTGCGCATGTAGGCAGCCAGCGACTGGTTGTCGTCACGCAGCTCGGTCAACATGTCCTTTGGCGACAGGTCGGTCACTTCGCTACTGGCCAGGCGCTTGAGTTGCACCATCTGCTCCAGCGAACGCACGGTCGGCTCACCGATCTTGCGGGCGCGCTCGGCGATCACGTCGGTGATGGCATAGAGCTGGGTCGCCTGTTCTTCCAGCAGCAGGTGGTAATCGCGGAAATGCGACCCTTTCATGTGCCAGTGGTAGTTTTTGGTCTTGATGTACAGCGCGAATACGTCAGACAGCAATACTGCCAGTTCCTGACCGACCTGGGCCTGGTTCTGCAAGCTGGCGCCTTCGCCTTTCTCGGCCTTGGCCTTCACGGACGATACGGTCTTGAGTTCCTGTTTCACATTGGCAACGGCCATTTGAAATCTCCTGGTACGGGTTTGCGGGATTGGGTCTGTAACCACTATGGAAATCGACCGCAGCAAAACCCGTATTGCTCAGAGATATTTTCTATCCAGCCGATGAAGTGTTGCTATGAAGCCTTGCCTCATGGTTTCAAAGTGTCTGTTGCGGGATAGCTCAAGGTGAAGCTCGTCACGCCTTCAGCGCTATCGACACTGACGCTGCCGCCCACCAGAACCATGATCGACTGGACAATGGCCAAGCCCAGCCCACCCGAGTCTCCCGGTTCCGTGCGCGACGGATCGACGCGGAAGAACCGATCGAACAGTCGCGCCAGATGCTCGGGTGCAATGGTGTCGCCTTCGTTACGTACGGTCAGACGAACGAACCCTGCCTCGTCGTGCCGGCTGAGCAGCACCGTGGTGCCGGGGCGGGCATGGCGGACCGCGTTGGCGAGCAGGTTGCCCAGAGCCCGCTGCAGCAATTGCAGGTCGGTCTGCAGGGTGCCGTGCAGCGCGTGTTGCAGAGCGGCGCCGCGCTCGTCGGCGAGCAGTTGGAAGTAGTCACACAGTTCCTCGCCCAGGTGAGCGAGGTCAATGATCTGCAGGTGTACCGGTCGCTGCCCGTGGTCGGCACGTGCCAGAAACAGCAGATTTTCCACCATGCGGTTCAGCCGCTCGTACTCTTCGATGTTCGAGCCGAGCAGTTCTCGGTACTCGTCCACGCTACGAGGCTGGTTGAGTGCCAGGCCGGTGCTGCCCAACAGGTTATGCAACGGCGTACGGATTTCATGGGCCAGGTCTGCCGAGAACTGTGACAGCCGTTCGAAGCCCTGTTCGAGCCGCACCAGCATGCCGTTGAGCGCCTGGATCGGCGCCTGCAGCTCCACCGGTGCGGCGGTATCGGCCAGTCGCCGGTGCAGATTGCGCAAATCGATCAAGGCCAGCGCGTCGGCCATTTCGCGCAACGGCGTCAAGGCGCGACGCACCAGCAGCAAGCCAATGACCCAGGCCAGCAGCGCCCCGGCAGCCACCGCCAGGTACAGACGCAGTCGGTAGCTGGCCAGGATCGCCTCGCGCTCGTGCAGGCGTTTGCCGACCATCACCGTCAAGGCTTCGCCGGCTGGGCCCACAGCGTCGCCGGCCAGCAACGAGGCGCCGTGGTCCAGGCGAATGTCGGACCGACTCGGCTGCCGAGCCAGACCGATGCGCGGTGGATCACCCAGCGCCTCGCCGTGGGGGTTGATCTCGAACACCACGCTGCCATCGGCGCGACGTACGCGCAGCACGCTTTCCTGATTGCCGAGCATGTTCTGATACAGCTGCGGACGCTGCTGCAGTGCGCCCAGGCTGTCGCTGTCGTGCAGCAGGGTACGCACTTGCTCGAGCCGCCCGAGCAGCGCGATGTCGTCGCGGTAGGCGATCTCGGCCGCCAGCGAGCGGTAGAGAAACACCGCGACCACGCTCATCACCAGCGAGCAGACCACCGCCACGGCCAGCGCCAGGCGCCACGCCAGGGAATGGCGGCGTTCACTCATCCAGATGCTCCAGCCGGTAGCCCACGCCGCGCACGGTATGAATCAGCTTGGGCATGAACGGGTCGTCGACCTTAGCCCGCAAGCGCCGGACCGCCACCTCCACCATGTTGGTGTCGCTGTCGAAATTCAGGTTCCACACCTGGGACGCAATCAGCGTGCGCGACAGCGCTTCGCCAGGTCGGCCGATCAGCATATGCAGCAGGGCGAATTCCTTGTTGGTCAGGTTGATGCGCTGCCCACCGCGGCTGACCCGGCGACGCAGCACGTCCACCTCCAGGTCTGCCACCTGGTAGTGCTCGACCTCGCGCACCGCGCCACGGCGCAGCAACGTCCGCACGCGCGCCAGCAGTTCGGCGAAGGCGAACGGCTTCACCAGGTAGTCGTCGGCGCCCAGTTCCAGCCCTCGCACACGGTCTTCGATGGCGTCCTTGGCGGTCAGGAACAGCACTGGTGTCGCGCCTTGCTGACGAATCAGCTTGAGCAACTGCCAGCCGTTCAGGCCGGGCAGCATGACGTCCAGAATCACCAGGTCATACGCCTGCTGTTCGATCAGGTAGCGCCCATCCAGCCCATTGAGTGCCACGTCCACGGCAAAGCCGGACTCACCCAGGCCCTTGGCGAGAAAATTCGCCGTTTTCGCTTCGTCTTCAACCAGCAACACACGCATCGTTCAGCTCCTGTACCCGCGCATAGGCTAGGCCTCCGGCGGCCGATTGCCTATTACAAAGTTGTAATCGCTGCGACGGGGTTCTGTCGCGGGCAGGTTGCTAAGGTGCCAGCCACTGATCACGGAGACGCTCGATGAAAGCCCTTTGCATGACATTCACCCTGGCTTGCCTGCTGACCACCCAGGCCCACGCCGCGCTGGCCCAGCACCCAGACCTGGACCTGGCAACCGCGCAGCGGCTGGCCAATGGCAGCGGCTGCATGGCCGCCGTGGCGGTGTTGGACCGTGGCGGCAATATCATTGTCCAGCAACGCGCCGACGGCGTTGGCCCGCACAACACCGAAGCAGCCCGGTTGAAAGCCTACACCGCGCTGTCGACCAAGACGCCGACGCGGCTGTTCGCCGAGCGTGCCCGTAACAACCCCGAAGCCGCCAATCTGACCTCGCTGGGGCAATTGCTGCTGCTGGGCGGCGGCGTGCCTGTCTATGAGGGCAAGCAATTGGTCGGCGCGATCGGCATCGCCGGTGCCGGCGGCGCCGAGCAGGACGAAGCCTGCGCAATCAAGGCCACCGAATCCGTCGGTCTGGCCATTCATTCTTGAAGGAGCAATACACCATGTTGAAGAAAATTGCCTTGGCCGTCAGCCTGGCCTCCCTGTCCAGCCTCGCGATGGCCGCCAATCCCCTGAGCGTGCATGTACTGAATCTGGAAACGGGTGTCCCTTCTGCCGGTATCGAAGTGACCCTGGAACAGCATTCGGGTAATCAGTGGCAACCGTTGGGGCAGGGCGTGACCAACGAGCAGGGGCGCATCGCCGGCCTCTACCCGGAACAGCGCACGTTTGCCCCTGGTGAATACCGGGTAGTGTTCAAGACCGGCGACTACTACCGCAAGGTCGGGCATGAAACCTTCTTCCCGGAAATCCCGGTGATTTTCGAAGTGAAGAACACCGAGCAGCACTATCACATTCCCTTGCTGCTCAGCCCCTACGGCTTCAGCACCTATCGCGGGTCCTAGTCGCAAGCCGTTGCCGTCATCCTTTCACGGTGCCCGGAAAACTATTGCCCTGTAGATGCGGTCTGTTGCACCAGAGCGAGCGTCGCAGGGCAGGGCGCCGGCACATTGCGCAGGACGATGACGGGTATCAATAGATGAAGCAGCTTGATCTGCAGGTCATACAGCAGGCGCGGGCCTGGCTCGGCCAGGGCCGGGGCGTTTGGCTGTGCACGGTATTGTCGACCTACGGTTCGGCCCCACGCGGACCGGGGGCGATGCTGGTCGCGCTGGACAACGGCGAACACTGCGGGTCGCTGTCCGGCGGCTGTGTGGAAGACGACTTTCTGGAGCGTGTCGCTACCGGTTATTTCACACCGGTCAATCAGGTCGTGCGCTACGGCGACGGCGGCCTGGCGCCGACCATGGCGCTGCCTTGCGGCGGCGTTCTCGACGTACTGGTCGAATACCTCGCGCCTGATGCAGGCACGCTGGAGCATCTGGCGCACATCGAGCAGGCGTTCGCCGGCGGCGAACTGGTGGCGCGGCAGGTGGTGCCGGGCAGTGATCGGCGCAGCATTCGTGCAGGGCACATGGGCGATGCACGGGTACGAGTGAGCGACGAAGAAATCTGCATACGCATCGGCGCCGTGCAGCGGCTGATTCTGGCCGGCCTGTCGCCAGTCGCCGAATTCTGCGCCGGGTTCGCCCTGACCTTGGGCTACGAAGTGATCCTCTGCGAGCCGCGTCCCGAAGTGCTGGCCCGTTTCGACCTGCCCGGCGTGCAAGTGCACGAAGTATTGCCTGCGGTGTTCATCGCCGAGGGCGGCTGTCACTCGGCGACTGCGGTAGTGGCGTTGACCCATGACCCTCGACTCGATGACCTGACCCTGCTCGAGGCCGTGCGCACACCGGCTTTCTATATCGGTGCCATGGGCTCGATGCGCACCAGCGAGAAGCGCTTCGAGCGTCTCGAGCGCATCGGTGGGTTGGACGCGACCACCCAGCAGCGTATCCACGCACCGATCGGCCTGAACCTGGGCAGCAAGACGCCTGCCGAGATTGCCTTGGCCGTCATGGCGGATATCCTGCGGGTGGCCAACGGAATCGACCGGCAACGCCTATGATCGCTTGGCGGGTGCCCGGAAACCTTTGAGCCGCAGGGCATTGGCCAGCACGAACACCGATGACAGGGCCATGGCACCTGCCGCGAACTGCGGCGACAAGGTCAGCCCGTTGACCGGGTACAACAGCCCCGCAGCCACCGGAATCAGCGCCGCGTTGTAGGCGAAGGCCCAGAACAGGTTCTGGCGGATGTTGTTCAGGGTCGCCTTGGACAGGGCAATGGCCGTGGCCACCGCGCCGAGATCATCCGACATCAGCACCACATCCGCAGCTTCGATGGCGATGTCCGTGCCGCTGCCCACCGCGATGCCGACATCGGCCTGGGCCAGTGCCGGTGCGTCATTGATGCCGTCACCCACGTAGACCGTGAGGCCGTACTCGCGCTGCAATGCCTGTACAGCGGCCACCTTGCCTTCCGGCAGAACCTGCGCCACCACCTGATCGATACCCAACCGGGTAGCGATGGCCTGAGCGGTGCGGCGGTCGTCCCCGGAGATCATCGCCACTGTCAGGCCGAGCCGGTGCAGGGTCTGGATGGCCTCCGAGGTGGTTGACTTGAGCGGATCTGCCACGGCGATCAACGCGGCCAGTTGGCCGTCCACCGCCGCATACAACGGGCTCTTGCCCTGTTCGGCCAGCGTCTGCGCAGCGCTGGCGAAGGGCGCTGTGTCCACCCCCAGCTGCGTCATGTAGCGTTCGGCACCGATGGCCACGTCCTGTGCGCCGACCGTTGCGCGCACGCCACGCCCGGTGTGCGCCTGGAAATCCCGGGCCTCGGGCCAGTCGAGCTGAGCTTCCTGCGCCGCCGTCACGATGGCCCGTGCCAACGGGTGCTCGGACAGCGCTTCCACCGCTGCGAGCAAAGGCAGTATCCGCTCGCGGGTGAAGTTGGGCAGCAGTTGCAGGTCGGTGAGACGCGCTTGGCCTTCGGTGAGCGTGCCGGTCTTGTCCAGTGCCACGACTCGCGCGCGGCTCAGCTGCTGCAATGCTTCGCCCTTGCGCAACAGAATGCCCAACTCGGCGCCACGGCCGGTGCCGACCATGATCGAAGTGGGCGTGGCCAGGCCCATGGCACACGGACAGGCGATGATCAGGACCGCAACCGCATGCACCAGTGCCATGCCCAGGGCTGGCGTCGGGCCAAGCCAGTACCAGCCGATGAACGTGGCCAGCGCCAGCACCATCACCACCGGCACGAACCATAATGTCACCCGGTCCACCAGGGCCTGGATCGGCAACTTGCTGCCCTGGGCCTGTTCGACCATGGCGACGATCCGCGCCAGCATGCTGGCGCTGCCCAAGGCGGTCGCCTGGACCCGCAGTGTGCCGTTCTGGTTGAGGGTGCCGCCGACCACGTGGTCGCCGGTCTGCTTGCGCACCGGCATGGGTTCGCCGGTGAGCATCGACTCGTCGACGAAGCTGTCGCCGGCGAGCACGGCGCCGTCCACGGCGATCCGCTCGCCGGGGCGAACCTGCACCACGTCGCCCTGTATCAACTCTTCCAGCGCAATTTCGATCAAGCCGGCCTGGCGTTGCACGTAGGCAGTCTGTGGCTGGAGCCCGAGCAGGCGCTTGATGGCTTGGGATGTGCGGCCCCTGGCCCGCGCTTCGAGGGTGCGGCCCAGCAGGATCAGGCAGACGATCACGCACACCGCTTCGTAGTAGACGGCGGCCGTGGCGCTGGGTAGCACGTGGGGGGCGAACGTGGCTACCAGAGAAAAGCCGTAGGCGGCGAGGGTGCCCACCGCCACCAGCGAGTTCATGTCCGGCGCGCCGCGCAGCAGCGCCACGGTGCCATTGAGGTAGAAGCGTTTGCCGCAGGTGATCAGCACCAGCGTGGTCAGGGCGAACTGCATGAGCCAGTTATCCTGCTGGCTCAGGTGTCGTTCGATCCAGGCGTGAAAGCCCGGTATCAAGTGCGCACCCATTTCCACTATCACCACGGGCAGTGACAGCATCACCGACCAACCCAGGTCGCGTCGCAGACGCGCGGCGTCCTGCTGGTTTTCCTGATTGGCCTGGGCCATGGCGTCTGTAGTGTGTTCAAGCGGCCTGGCGCTGTAGCCGGCCTTGTCGATGGCGGTGATGAGGGCCTGCGCGTCCACGCTGCTGCCTTCCACCCGAGCGCGCTCGGTGGCCAGGTTGACCGCCGCTGCCGTCACACCTGGCACCTTGAGCAGGGAGCGCTCGACCCGACCCACGCACGATGCGCAGGTCATGCCGTGGATACCCAGCTCGATCACACTTTCGTTCGCAGCCATGCTGCCTTCCTCCTTCCAGCCTGTACCTCGACTCTGACCCTTCCCACCATGGGAAGGTCAAGCCCGCGCTCCCATGTGGGAGCGGGCTCTGCCCGCGAAGGCCACACCGCGTTCCACCAGGCACACCGCGCCAAGCCCTTCGCGGCCGATGACCGCTCCTACGCGTGACGGCAGTCGCGCGGGAGCGGTGAAAATGGCAGCATGGCTGCACAAGAACTGGAGAACTGCCATGAAGATCGTCATCGCCCCTGACTCATTCAAAGACAGCTTGAGCGCCGCCGATGTTGCCTCGGCCATCGCCCGGGGCTTGCGCCAGGCCCTGCCGGACGCGCAGCTCGTCGAGCGGCCGATGGCCGATGGCGGCGAAGGCACCATGCAGGCCATCATGGCGGCGTGCCAAGGTGAATTGCGCAGCCTCACCGTCGAAGGCCCCCTGGGCGAGCCCGCCCAGGCCCGTTGGGGCTGGTTGCCCGAGGAGCGCACCGCCGTCATCGAAATGGCCGAAGCCAGCGGCCTGCAACTGCTCCAGCGGCAGCAACGCGACGCCTGCAACAGCAGCACGTATGGCACTGGCCAACTGATCGCTGCGGCTGTCGAGGCCGGTGCACGGCGCATCATTCTCGCCATCGGCGGCAGCGCCACCAACGATGCCGGCACCGGCATGCTCTGTGCGCTCGGTATGCGCCTGACCGACGCACAGGGCAGCGAATTGCCCCGTGGCGGCTTGGCGCTGGCACAAGTAGCCAAAGTCGACGCCAGCGGCCTTGACCCACGTCTGGCCGATGTGCAGTTCGAAGTCGCCGCAGATGTCGACAATCCGCTGTGCGGGCCGCACGGTGCCTCGCACATTTTCGGCCCGCAAAAAGGCGCCACCGCCGAACAGGTGCTGGCGCTGGACAAGGCTTTGGGTCATTTCGCCGACCGTTGCGTCCCGGTGCTGGGCCAGGACTGCCGTGATGCGCCTGGTTGCGGCGCGGCGGGCGGCATGGGCTTCGCGGCCAAGGCCTTTCTCGGCGCCTCGTTCCGCCCAGGGGTCGAAGTGGTAGCGCAACTGGTGGGCCTGGCCGATGCCGTCATCGGCGCCGACCTGGTAATTACCGGCGAGGGGCGTTTCGATGCCCAGACCTTGCGCGGCAAGACGCCCTTCGGCGTGGCCCGCGTTGCGCGCGCTGCGGGTGTCCCGGTGGTCGTCCTGGCGGGCACGCTGGGCGAGGGCTATCAGGACCTGTACGCCCATGGCATCGATGCCGCTTTTTCCCTTGCGTCCGGTCCGATGACCCTGGAACAGGCTTGCGCCGACGCCGGTGCGCTGCTCAGCGATCGCGCCCGCGATATCGCCCTGCTTTGGCAGTTGCGCGGTTAGGACACGAGCGCGTCGTGGGTCAATTGCGCTCGCGCATGAAGAAACCCGCCACGTACTTGCGGAAGGTCTCCAGGCTCTTGAAGTCGGCCAGGCGCTTGAAGGTTTCGGAACTGGGCTCCGGCCCCAGCGGCTCCTTCATCAGCGAAACCGAAAGGACCCGGTCCAGGTCCGAGCTGAGTACCAGCTCGTCCATCACCATGGCGCCGATCACCGGTCGGCGCATCACGACCTTGACGCCTTTGCTGGCCATCCAGTCGATCAGCGACACCAGCATCTTCAACGCTTCGCGCTCCTCGTCGCGGAATACCGGGAACAGGTGCCCACGGGTGAGCACCGGCACCGTCGCCACATGCACCATTTCGTAAAACTGGCTGCCGGCGGTCGCCGGTGAATACAGAGCCAGGGCCAGCAGCGGCCCACTGCTGCGCGCGCCACCCCACAACAGATGATGGCCCTGGAAGTCGAAGCCGGCGTTGCTGCGCTCGGTCATCACCTTGCGCCCGACCACGTCGGACACGCAGTCGAGCAGCAGTCCGTAGCGACGCTGACCGATGAACGCAGTGGAATCCTTCAGGCGTCCCTTGAGCATCATCATGTGCTTCATGTCGATGCGGGTTTCCAGATAGTTGCTCGCCGGCACCCGGTCGATCAGCGGATAGCGTGTGGCCACTTCGCGCAGGTCGGCGAACTGTCGGGTCAGATCCTTCTTCAGATGCGTGGCGTACACATTGAGTCCGGAGGCTTCGATAAAGGTCAGCAGCAGCGAGAGCAACCGGTGCTGTTCGCGCCGCTGACTTGCCACCGCGGAGGTGGCAAGCGTGCCGGGCGTGGCCGGGGCACGGAAATCGCCAATCAGCTTCAGCGGGACATCGGGGGGCAGCCAGGCGGCCGGCAGTGGCCCTTCATCGTCGCGCCCAGGCGTACTGTCGCGCTCGTCATGGATGAAAGGGCAACCTTCGGCATGCTCGGCTGTGCCGGGGTTGTTCTTCAAAAACAGCGTGCCGGTACTGCTGTTGAGCGTCACGTTCATCACCGGCAGCGTGCCGGGTCGGCAATCGCACGCCAGCCACTGGCCCTGAGTGCGGACCTTCATCAGCCATTGATTGGCCTGCAGCAGTTTTGGGCCCTCACTGCGGCCTTCGGCGAATTCGGTCACCAACTGCTGTTCGGCAGGGGTCAGGGCGCGTACTGGCGCGCCGGTCTTTTCGATGATTTTCATGACGCTGCAAACGCCCCTTCAATGAACGGATTCAGGCCGGGCTGGCCTCCATGGGACAACGTTCGCGCAGCATGTTTCCATTGCTCGTGCCGCGCCCGAGCCCCCTGCCAGGGCATGTGCGACCCAGCTGGATCGGCCGCATGAACGAATGCACTAACGGCTTGCCGCGCACTCGAACGCCCGCTACCGTTGTAGCCTCAGCCCAACGACAGGAGCCATCAAATGGCAAGCACGCAAGCGAGCATCGACATTCCGGCATCGGCCGATCAGGTCTGGAATCTGGTCGCCGGATTCAACTCCCTGGCCGACTGGCTGCCTATGATCCAGCACAGCGAAGCCCAGGAAAACGGCCGTCTACGTCACCTGACAACGGTGGACGGTACGGTCATCATTGAGCGGCTGGAAACCTACGACAATGCCGCGCGCACCTACAGTTATTCGATCACCGAAGGCCCGTTTCCAGTGAGCGATTACCTGGCGACGCTCAAGGTCATCGAAGTGGACGCCGGCAACAGCCGAGTGGAGTGGGGCGGTCGCTTCACCCCGGTCGGCATGAGTGATGCCGAGGCGATGGAAATCTTCGACGGTGTCTATCAAGGTGGCCTGCAGGCGCTGCGCGGCAACTTCTGATCGGACTGGCCGGGTAAGCGCGGACGGGTCAGGCACCGACGCGGATGCTAGAATGACGGGCGTCCACCCTGGCACTCAAGGATCCCCACGGTTTGTCTGATCTGCAGAACCCTCTGTTGCAATACCTCGCGCGGCTGATGCCGTCCAGCCGCACGACCATGCAATACGTATTGCAGGATGCCGCCGACCGGCTGGGTTTCGACGAGGTCGACATTCGCGAGGTGCCCTGGCACCGCCTCGAACCCGGGCACGTTACCTCGCTGGTGGCCGCCCTGCGCGAAGATGGCTACGCCCCCAATACCACGTCTCTCTACGTCAATGCGGTGCGTGGGGTGATGAACGAAGCGTGGCGGTTGAGCCTGATCGACCAGGATCACTTGCTCAAGATTCGCTCGGTCAAGCCCATGCAGGGCACCCGCCTGGGTAATGGCCGCAACCTCAAGCGCAGCCTGATCCGCGACCTGATGGAGGTCTGCGCCAACGATCCGCGGCCGCAGGGTCTGCGCGACGCCGCCGTCATCGCCATCCTGTATGGCTCGGGCATGCGCAAGTCGGAGTCGGTCAACCTCGGCCTGGCCCAGGTCGACTTCAGCGAGCGCAGCCTGCGCGTGACAGGCAAGGGCAACAAGGAACTGATCAAATACGCCCCCAGCTGGGCGTTCGCGCATCTGCAGACCTGGCTGGCGTTTCGCCGCAGCCAGCTTCCCGCAGGCCAGGCCGATGACGACTTTCTCTTCAACCGCATTCGTCGCGGCGCGCACATCACCCGCGAGCGCATCACCAAGCATGCCATCTACTACATTGCCCGACAACGCGGCGCCCAGGTAGGCGTGAAGATCATGCCTCACGATTTTCGTCGCTCTTTCATCACCCGGGTGATCGAAGAGCACGACCTGTCGATTGCCCAGAAGCTGGCCCACCACACCAATATCCAGACCACCGCGGCCTACGACATGCGCGACGACAACGAGCGTCGCCGCGCCGTGGACCGCTTCGACCTTTGAGCCCGTACCGGGTGGAAGCGTCGATCCGGCTCAATGACGGGCCACTGGCCCCGCAGGCAAAAACCAGTTCAGCAGCAGCGCGCAGATACCGCCAGTCGCCACGCCTGACTCCAGCACATTGCGCAACGCGCCAGGCATGTGTGCAAGGAACTCCGGCACCTGGGCCACACCCAGGCCGAGGGCGAGCGATACGGCGATGATCAACAGCGCCCGGCGATCGAGCTCGACGCTGGCGAGGATATTGATGCCCGACGCGGCCACCGCGCCGAACATCACCATGGCAGCGCCACCCAGCACCGGTTCGGGCACCGCCTGGATCACCCCGGCAACCGTTGGGAACAGGCCAAGCAGAACCAGCATCCCGGCGATCCACACGCCGATGTGGCGACTGGCGATGCCGGTCAGCTGAATCACCCCGTTGTTTTGCGCGAAGATGGAGCTGGGGAAGGTATTGAAGAATCCGGCCAGCAGAGAGTTGGTGCCATTGACCAGCACGCCGCCCTTGATGCGCTGCATCCACAGCGGGCCCTCTACAGGCTGGCGCGACACCTTGCTGGTTGCCGTCACGTCACCGATCGCTTCCAGAGAAGTCACCAGGTAGATCACCAGCATTGGAATGAACAATGCCCAGGAGAAACCAAGGCCGAAGTGCAGTGGCACGGGCACCTGGAATACGGCGGCCTGGTGCATGCCGGTGAAATCCAGTCGGCCCAGGTAACCGGCCAGCGCGTAGCCCATGGCCAGGGCAATGACGATGGCGGCGCTGCGCATCCAGGTCACCGGAATCCGATTGAGCACCACGATGATCGCCAGTACCAGACCGGAAAGCATGAGGTTTTCGCCGTTGGCGAACGTGCCATTGGCCATGGCGCCGAAGCCGCCGCCCATGCTGATCAAGCCGACCTTGATCAAAGTCAGGCCGATCATCAGTACGACGATACCCGTTACCAGCGGCGTGATCAGCCGTTTGACGAAGGGCAGGATCCGCGAAATACCGATCTCCACGAACGATCCCGCAATGACCACGCCGAAGATCGCCGCCATCACAGCTTCCACCGGTGTGCCCTGCTGCACCATCAGTGCGCCACCGGCAATCAGCGGGCCGACGAAATTGAAACTGGTGCCCTGCACGATCAGCAGCCCCGCGCCGAACGGGCCGATGCGCCGGCACTGGACGAAGGTGGCAATGCCGGAAATGACCAGCGACATGGAAACGATCATGTTGGTGTCACGGGCGCTGACGCCCAGTGCCTGGCAGATCAGCAGGCCTGGCGTGACGATCGGCACGATGATGGCAAGCAGGTGCTGCAACGCGGCGAGCAAGCCCAGCAGCGGCCGAGGGCGGTCTTCCAGGCCCAGAATCAGTTCGTCGCTGGGCGGCGGTGGGGTGCTCATGGCAGGGCTCCTGAGAAAAGCGCGAAGGCTCTGGCAAAACGAGCGCGATGGCTCGATCGAAAGGAGCGCGATTCTACGGCGCGCCGCGCACGGGGCAAACCGGTTTCTGCCGACAATACCCGAACCATGGGCAAGAAAAAGCCCGCACGAAGCGGGCTTTTGCATGGCAAAGGTGAATCAGTCGTCGCGACCCATGATGCCGAACAGTTGCAGCAGGCTCACGAACAGGTTGTAGATCGACACGTACAAGCTGATGGTGGCCATGATGTAGTTGCGTTCGCCACCGTGGATGATCGCGCTGGTCTGGAACAGGATGCACACCGACGAGAACAGCACGAAACCGGCACTGATCGCCAACTGCAGACCGGCGATCTGGAAGAAGAAGCTCGCCAGCACCGCACCCAGCAGCACGAAGAAGCCTGCGGTGATGAAACCGCCGAGGAAGCTCATGTCCTTGCGGGTGATGAGCACGTAGGCCGACAGGCCGCCGAACACCAGTGCCGTCATGGCGAAGGCCGAGCTGACCACTTCGGCGCCGCCCTGCATGCCCAGGTAACGGTTGAGGATCGGGCCGAGCAGGAAGCCCATGAAGCCGGTGAGGGCGAAGGTGGACACCAGGCCCCAGGCCGAATCGCGCAGCTTGTTGGTGAGGAAGAACAGCCCGTAGAAGCCGATCAGCACGACGAAGATGTTCGGGTAGCCGACGCGCATCTGCTGCGCGACGTAGGCCATCACGCCACTGAAAGCCAGAGTGAGTGCCAGCAAGCCGTAGGTGTTGCGCAGGACGCGGCTAACTTCTAGCTGCTGCACCTGCGAGCCTTGATTAACTGCATAATCCTGTTCGCGCATGGCGAGACTCCTTTGATTGAACACGTCTGAAACGTTCAGATGCAAAGATCATATCAGACCCTTGCCTAGCCGCTCTATCCAGAGTTTGACAGCGTGTTTCATTCCGGTATTATGGCGCCCGCAAAGCAACCAGCAAGACATTCGGGAAATTGGCAGAGTGGTTGAATGCACCGGTCTTGAAAACCGGCGAACGTTAATAGCGTTCCCAGGGTTCGAATCCCTGGTTTCCCGCCAAATATCGAAAAGCCCCGCATTGGCGGGGCTTTTTCGTTTTCGCTGTTCCAGAAGTGCCATGTCGCGAAACCCACTTGTGCAGGTGTCCTGATTGTTGCGTTACAGCAAGAAAAAGATGTCGAGGTTGATCAGGAAAGGCGTCGTCTACGTGACGGTCATGGGGGTAATGGGCAATTCCGGCAGGATCTTCGATCACCTTTCCGCCTGGCAGCCATGGCGCCTGGCCAAACAGATGCTGGGCTATGTATTGATGCATTGAGGTAGTAATGCACTGAGATGATGATGCATCGAGCCCTTGGGGCGCCTCAGTGCGAAGTCAACCGCCCGCGCAGCGCCGAAACCCCGGCGCGCAGCGCATGGCCGCGGCATGTCAGCACCACCAGCGAAGCAGCGGCCGCCACGGCCATGTCTTTCTGGGCATCCCAGAAGTCGCCCTGGGCACCGACGAAGGCCGAGTCGCCACCGCCCACGTACGCAGCACCTGCCCACTCCATGAGTTCATAGAGCATCGAGGTCGACAGCACCAGTGACCATGCGATCAAGGATGCCCATGCGCCCTTGAGCCTGCACTTCTGCACGACAATGTCTCTGAGCGGCAGGCTCAGCAACACTCCGTACGCAAGGTGGACGAATCGGTCGTATTGATTGCGTTCCCAGCCGAACGCCGCGTTCAAATCGATGCCGCTGATCCGATGCATAAGCTCGTTGTAAGGGACTTGCGGATAGGTGAAGTGCGTGCCTACCTGATGCAGGCACAGGAACGCTACTACCATCACCCATGACCGACGGCTCCACTGGAAGTCGTGGCGGGTGAACCATACGGCCAGGGCGCCCACCAGCACCAGGATGTTTTCGATCAGCCAGGTCTGGCGGTCCAGCGGCTGCCAGCCCGAGGCGATCACCGCCAGCAGCAACACGCAGTGCCAATAGCCAATGCCTGTGGTTCGAGTTCTCATCAGCACGCCCTTCGCCAAGTCTCATGCTGCAGTTGATCACTGTACCTTTCATTAATTCGCTTCGGCTTGCGAGGCAGGTGCATGCCGCCCGGCTGCGGGTGGAGGCAGTGAAAAAAATCTCGAATCCGACTGAACATCTGCTGAACTACCACCCGTCGTATCTATCTGCAACCAACGCGCGATAGATAGGTCAAGAGACTTACAGCCGCCGGATGCCGGCATCCCCATGACAGGTATCGTCCATGATCGGAATCATCGTTCCCGCGCATAATGAAGAAGCAGTGGTTGCTCAGTGCATCGAGTCGTTGCTGATTGCCGGTGAACATCCGGCCCTGGCGGGCGAGGAGGTCTGCGTGGTCATCGTGCTCGACCAATGCACCGACGGTACCCAGCGTGTGGTCAACCGCTATCCGGTGCAAAGCCTGGTCGTCTCGAACTGCAACGTCGGGCGCACACGTGCGGCGGGGGCCGAATTGCTGCTGGAGCAAGGTGCTCGTTGGCTGGCGTTCACCGACGCCGACACATTGGTACCGCACACTTGGCTGGTGGATCAGCTGCGCTTTCGCACCGACGCCGTCTGCGGCACCGTTCGTATAGACGACTGGTCGCTGCACGCCGAAGAAGTCCGCGCTCGCTATGATTCGCTCTACACGCCTGTCGAAGGCCACAAGCACGTTCACGGGGCGAACATGGGGGTAAGCGCTCAAGCGTACCGCCGGGTGGGGGGCTTCAAGCCACTCAAGGCTCATGAGGATGTGCATCTTGTCGCCGATCTGAACGAAGCAGGGGCGTCGATCACTTGGACTTCGATCAACTGCGTCACCACCAGCGCCCGTCTGGATTGTCGCTGCCGCGAAGGCTTCGGCGACTATCTACGCTCGCTGTCGATCAGTGCCCCGCTCGAAGCCGTGGGCTAATCCTGCCTGCGCGTGCGAATTGGCCTATATGAACACTGAAAATAAGATGAACACTGAAAATAAGATCGGAACTATTTTCCACCGGCAACGCCCTAAGTTCAGGCAGCAAGTACGAAGCTTACGGCTTACATACTTCAAGTACTGTCACTAAAACGATGATCAAAGTGAGGCTCAACATGAAAAGCGAACAAATCGAAGGCGTAGCAGAAAAGATCGCTGGCAAGGCTCAAGGTGTAGTGGGCAAACTGGTCGGTGACCACTCCCTGCAGGCAGAAGGCGCAGGCCGTGAAGCGGCTGGCCAGCTGACCAAGACCTACGGCGACGCGCTGAACAATGTGTCTGCCTTCGTCAAGGAAAAGCCAGGTGCCTCGTTGGCCATTGGCGCTGCCATTTTCGTACTGGTCAGCCGTTTTCTGCGTCGCTGATTCTGCTGCACGTGCATTGTCTTCCCAACCGTTCGATCCCTGGCTTTCAGCCAATTGAACGGTAGGGAAGTGCAGCAACCCTCCGCACTTCCCCTACTGCTTCAACTTCCCCAACCCAGCGAACGACGAATGACGCCTCTGTAAGGCGTTTCTAGTTGCTGCGGCAGTTGCTCAATGTATTCCCGGGCATGTACTCGCACTTCTCCCGTTAAACTTTGCAGGTAGTCGATCACGTCATCGACGGTGGGTATCCGTGCCTCTATGCCCGCGAATCGCGGCGGCAAAGCGGTCCAGATGACTGCATCCAGTTCTCGCTCACGAGCCCATTGGGCAAGGACCCCGGTCGACCGGTCGCTGCAGATGAAACTGCCGATGCCATCATCGCGCGAATGGGGTATCTGTTCACGTTCGCGCAGTGCCTGGCAGGCGTCATCGGGCGAGGGGGTGTCCAGTAACGCCCAAAGCGACGCAACAGCGGGCGCATTCATGCAGATCGCCGTGGCCAGCTCACCGCCGTCGCCGACTCTGCAAAGCTCTACGGGCAACGCTGGGCCGTCGGTATGCCACAGGCTGCAGACCGGTAAAGCACCCGGCTTCCATACAAGCGATCCCCAGGCCAGGCACGCTATCTTCATCATCGTTTTCCGTTTTGGCAGTCGTTGCCTGCAAGTGCAGGTGTCAACTCAGGCCCGCCGGGAGCGACACAAGTTCAGCGCCATCGCCCCAGTGGACGCTTCGGGCGCCGGTGCTCGGCGTTCAGCCCAACAGGGGTTTGGCCAGTTCACGCAGTCGCTGCTTGTCTTCATCCAGGGTAAGCGCGCTGTCGGCGCGTTCCAGCAGGCGCGTCGCATGCAGCCGGCACTGGGCGGCAAAGGTTTGCGGGCTGATGTCATTCAGGCTGATCAGCGCCTTGATCATGCGGATGTCGACTTCCAGCAGCCCGGCGCCGTCGCGCGCCACGAACGTGAAGAAATCGTCGAAAAGATCGGCCACCTGCAGGCCGCGAACGTGCACTCGGCGGCAATGCGGATCGATCTGGCGAGATGTCGAATCTCCCGCGCCATGCACGTGCCAGGCGGTGAAGCACCTGACCCCGCGACCGATCACGTCGATCACCGTGCCCGAGTCGTTGGTGGCTGGTGACAAGGCGCGCGAGGCGATCTCCGCCAGCACCGAGATGCCGAAGCGCGGGTCCTGTTCGAAGGTACGGCGCAGGCCGACCGTTACAGCGGCGCGGATCTGTGTGCCGAGCTCTTCGCGCGCAGTCGCCTGGCCATCGCTGTCCCTTGTGAACCAGGCCACGGGCGCGCCAAGGTGAAGGAAAGCGCCTGGCAGTACGCTCAGGTAGATCTGCAGCCCGTGCTTCTCGGCCAGCGCGCCAAGGGCGGCGATATCGATGTGCTGCACGTAGCCGGTGTCCTCGCTGCGCACGGTTGCTGCCGTTGGCGGAGTCATCAGATCGAGCGGGTAGGGCGCCGCGCCCATGTACGGCCAGCGCGCGCGGTTTTCCAGGGATTGCAGCGCTGCGGCTTCGACGCGGTCGATGGTTTCGCCGACCCGGCCCAGCTTGGACAGGTGGTCGATCCAGCGCAACAGCGTGTAGACAATCAGGATGATCATGACGATGGTCACCGCGAACAGCACCACCCGCCCTTGGGCGCCATAGGCGCCGGTGCTCAGCGCAATGATCCCGACCAGGCTGAACAGGAACGAACCAATGAAGGTTGCCAGGGCGTTCTGGGTCGTGGAGTCTTCCATCACCAGTGAGGTGGCGCGTGGCGTCACGCCGCTGCTGGCAGCGCCATAGGCACTGACCATGGTGCTCAGTGAGAAGGTGGTCACCGCGAGCATGCTCGAGGCGATGATGGCCAGGATCTTGTCGACCGAGTCGGCGCCGATCCGCGTCGGCAGGTCGGCGGGCACGAAGTCCTTGAAGACGATGGCGATCAGTGCCGTGGCGATGCCGGTCAGGGAGAACAGGCTTGCGCGGAACCACAAGCGTTTGGTCATCTGACCCAGGGCCCAGCGCCAGCGAGCGATCATCGTGTACTCCTCGGGGTTGTCAGTCGGACCGCCAGCAGCCATGCGCGCGCGGCTGCACATTGAGTGCCCAGAGCTGACGAAAGTTTCATGCCACCGTAGGAGCGGTCATCGGCCGCGAAAGGAGCGACGCGGTGTATCGGCCATGACGACAGCGGCCTGGTCGATTGCACGGAACCCGGGATCGGTCTGCAAGCTCACAGTGTAGAGCCCCTCATTGAAAGGAACCGATCATGGCCGATGACAAGCAACCACCCGCCGAGGACGCCGAAGACCAGACGCCCGCCCATTCCACTCCCGAGGAAAAGGAACGGCTGAAGGATTTCAACAAAGACGGCATTCCGCCAGGCGTGGCCTGAGGCTGGACGAACGCTAACGCAGCAATGGCCCACATCCAAGACTGGAGCAGTTATGAGCAACGATACCAAGCCCGATAACGACCTGGGTTTCGATCCGGATTCCCCTGATCTCGCCGACCCGCAGATCGACCCGCCCAAGCCGGCCAAGAAGCCCGAAGGCGACACGTCGGAAAAAACCGATGACGCAGATAAATATCCGCCCTATGGCAGCAAGGACTGAGTCTGGTAGCCTTGTGCAGGCAGCCCTCGGAGCCTGCCTGCCGCAATACGCTGAAAGCGTGAGCGCGCCGCCGCTGCCGAGCGGCCGTGCACTCACGCTGCGACACGTCTCCAGCCATGACATCGCCAGGAGAAGCCCTAGATGATTCCCACCACTGAAATGCGCCGCATCGTCGAAGCCAGCTTCGCACCCCTCAAGTGCCACTGCACGTTGAATCCGGGGGGCACCATGACGGTCGAGGTGTCCGATCCGGCCAGCGGTCAAGTCGACCTGTTGATGGTAGGCGTCGATACCCAGCCGCTGTCCAGCAGTCGGGCGATAGCCGAACTGGTGGCGCAGCTGCGTGCCGAGCTCAAAGGCAACCAGGAGTGGTTCTGCCGACATGCCCCACGCGGCGCTACCCGGTCGTGATCAGGCCGGGTCCTTCTGGCGCTGGGGCAGTGCCTGCTCGTTGTTCTCGATGGTCCACAGCGGTCTGAACAGGCGGGTCCACATCGCCACGATCACCAGCGTACTGACAGCGCCGAACAATGCCGCTGGCACCGTGCCCAGCGCCGTGGCGCTGACCCCCGCGCGGAATTCTCCCAGTTCGTTCGAAGAGCCGATGAACAGCATGTTCACTGCGCTGACCCGTCCGCGCATGTCGTCGGGCGTGGCGAACTGGATCAACGAAGAACGGATGTACACGCTGATCATGTCCGCTGCTCCCGCGACAAACAGCGCCGCGCACGACACCCAGAACCAGGTGGACAAGGCAAACACCAAATTGGCCACGCCGAACACCGCCACCGCGAGGAACATGCGCTGGCCCATCCGCGCGTTGAGCGGACGGATGCTCAGATAAAAGCCCATGCCCAGCTCGCCCAGCGCGATGGCACTGCGCAGCAGGCCCAGCCCGGCAGGGCCGACATGGAGAATCTCCGCAGCATAGATCGGCAACAGGGCCACCACGCCACCGAGCAGCACCGCGAACAGGTCCAGGGATATCGCACCCAGGATGATCGGCCGCGACGTGATGAAGCGGATGCCGGCAGTAAAGCGACTCACTGCAGTGGTCTGGTCGTCTACAGGGCGTACGATGCGTACGCTGGGCACCCACTGCAGCAACAGCACACCCAGCGCAAAGCCCAGCAGGCAGATGCCGAATGTCCAGCCACCGATGGCGGCGTACAACAGCCCGCCCAGCAGCGGGCCGGCAATCACCGCCACCTTCATGATCATGCTGTTGGTGGCGATGGCCTGGGCCAGGTGCTCGCGCGCAACGATCTGCGGCAGCAGGCTTTGCACGGCAGGCCCGGTGAACGCGCGGGTACAGCCGAACACGAACAGTGCGACGTAGTAGGGCCAGGTGTCGACCGTTTCACTCAGGGCCAGCCATAGCAGCGCGGCGGAGGAGAGCACCGACACGCTCCAGCTGATCTGCAGGATGCGCCGCCGGTCGAAGCGATCCAGCAGGTCCCCGGCTGGCAGCAGCAACAGCACCATGGGGATGAACTGGGCCAGGCCGACGTAGGCCAGAGTCAGTGGATGGCGGGTCATGTCGTACATGTGCCAGGCGACGACGATGGCCTGGATCTGCATGGCGAACATGGCCGCAAGGCGCACCATGAGAAAGGCACTGAAGCCGGGCTGGGAGAAGATGGCGGTGGAGTTGCGTTTCAAGGTCGACGTTCTTGTGCCGGTCAATGGGTCGCGCGATCAGCGCATACGTATCAAGATGTTAACGAAGCCGAGTGTACGTTATGAGGCGTGAGGTGCGCACCCGGTTGCGCACCGTTCGGGTCCTGCGGCACGTTTCATGTGTCGATAATGACTATTGACGAACGCAATAGTGGCGCCTCGATTCGGCTGGTATCTTTGATTTCGAAGATTGAATACAAGGCCAGGCGCTGATTCTTCCCCGCATGGCGACTGGCCAAGTGCTCTGCTTCAACTCTCTTTGGTTAGATTTTCAGCCACCTCACGTCAGTGCGGTGGCTTTTTTTTGCCCCCGATCCATGCCCGATATCCGTAGGAGCGGTCCGTGGCCGCGAAACGGGCGCTGCGGTCCGTCAGGCACACCGCAGTGAGTCTTTCGCGGCCGATGACCGCTCCTACAGGTGGCGGCTATCGCAAGCCATCGCCGATCCCCTGTAGGAGCGGTCCGTGGCCGCGAAACGGGCGCTGCGGTCCGTCAGGCCGAATCACTGCGCCGAGAAGGCAAACACTGTGGTGTGGGTGTAGGTCTGGCCCGGATCGAGGCGGGTGCTGGCGAAATTGGGCTGGTTGGGGGCATCGGGGAAGTGCTGGGTTTCCAGGGTGAAGGCACCCCAGTGCGGATAAACCTTGCCACCCTTGCCGCGAACGGTGCCGTCGAGGAAGTTGCTGGTGTAGAACTGCACGCCCGGCTCGGTGGTGTACAGCGTCAAGGTACGCCCCGAGACCGGGTCGGTCACCTTGGCCGCCTCGCGTTTCAAGTCGCCTGCGCTGTCGAGCACCCAATTGAAATCGAAGCCCCCTTGTTTCGGCTCGGCGAATGCCAGTTGTTCATGCTTGGCGCCAATGTGCTTGCCGATGGCGGTAGGCGCGAGGAAATCCATCGGCGTACCTTTCACTGGTGCCAACTCGCCGGTTGGGATCAACTTCGCCGTCACCGGCGTATAGCGGCTCGCATGCAAGGTCGCCACCTGCTTCAATACATCGCCGCTGCCGGCACCGGCCAGGTTGAAATAACTGTGGTTGGTCAGGTTGAGCACGGTCGGTTTGTCCGTGGTGGCCTTGTACTGCACGCGCAGCTCGTTGCGCTCGTTCAGGCTGTAGGTGACCTCAGTCGCCAGGGCGCCGGGAAAGCCCATCTCGCCATCGGGCGAGCGATAGGTGAAGGTGGCAGCGACCTGGTCGGCATCCTGCGTGGCCTCGACCGCCCACACGTGTTTGTCGAACCCTTGGGTGCCGCCGTGCAAGGCATTGCTCTTGTCATTGAGCGGTACCGAGTAGGTCTGCCCGTCCAGGCTGAACTTGCCCCCGGCCAAGCGGTTGCCGAAGCGCCCGATGGTCGCGCCGAAATACACGGTTGGATTGGCCTGGTAGCCCTGCACGTCATCGAAGCCCAGCACCACATCCGCCACCTGGCCTTTCTTGTCGGGCACGTGCAGTGCCTGCAAGGTCGCGCCGTAGGTAATGATGCTGGCTTTCATGCCGTGGCTGTTGCTCAAGGTGATCTTTTCCAGCGGCGTGCCATCGGGCAGCGCGCCGAAGCTTTCGCGGGTCGAAGTCAGGCCTGCCGCATGGGCAGAGATGGAAGCAGTCATGAGGGTCAATCCAATAGCGCCGAGCAGTTTTTGATGAATGGGCATGTAAGGCGTTCCGTATGTTTTTATAGGAATGGGCTGAATGCCGAGGTTGGACAATCTGGCTTCAGCGATGGCTGCAATGGCAGGTATAGCTGAAATTCGACGACCGCTTCAATAAATGGTAATACTATTTGACGGTTTGGCTGTGGCCCGCTGGCGGGAAGATATCCGCCTGCAAGCCTTGGGCAACGTATGCGTGACGTTACGTTACAAATGCCTATCCGGATATATGGTATGACTATTCGTTGATGTTGCTGGACGCTGTAGCTATTCAATAAAAATAAGGAGTTAGCTATGCTGAGTCGTCATGGGATCCGTTCCCTGTGCTGTGCCGCCCTGACCGCCGCGATGTTCGCAGGCTCATCGGCTTCCTGGGCCGAAGAGGTCAAGATCGGTTTTCTGGTCAAGCAGGCTGAAGAGCCCTGGTTCCAGACCGAGTGGGCCTTCGCCGAGAAGGCCGGCCGGGACAAAGGCTTCAAGGTCATCAAGATCGCCGTGCCTGACGGTGAGAAAACCCTCTCCGCAATCGACAGCCTGGCCGCCAACGGCGTCAAGGGCTTCGTCATCTGCCCCCCGGACGTTGCGCTGGGCCCGGCCATCGTGGCCAAGGCCAAACTCAATGACATGAAAGTAATGGCCGTCGACGATCGCTTCGTCGATGCCAAGGGCAACTTCATGGAGGACGTGCCGTACCTGGGGATGGCCGCCTTCGAAGTGGGCGAGAAGCAGGGCATGGCCATGGCCGGCGAAGCCAAGAAGCGTGGCTGGGACTGGAAAGACACCTACGCCATCATCAATACCTACAACGAGCTGGACACCGGCAAGAAGCGCACCGACGGCTCGGTCAAGGCGCTGAAGGCGGCGGGCTTGCCGACCGAACACATTCTGTTCGCCGCGCAGAAGACCCTCGACGTGCCCGGCAGCATGGACGCCACCAACTCCACGCTGGTCAAGCTGCCGTCAGGCGCCAAGAACCTGATCATCGGCGGCATGAACGACAACACCGTCCTGGGTGGCGTGCGCGCCACTGAAAGTGCCGGGTTCGCCGCGGCCAACGTGATCGGCATCGGCATCAACGGCACCGATGCCATCGGCGAGCTGAAGAAGGCCAACAGCGGCTTTTTCGGCTCCATGCTGCCCAGCCCCCATACCGAAGGCTACAACACGGCAAGCATGATGTTCGAGTGGGTCACCACCGGCAAAGAGCCGCCCAAGTACACCGCCATGGATGACGTGACCCTCATCACCCGCGAGAACTTCAAGCAGGAACTGGAAAAGATCGGTTTGTGGAACTGATCCGACCGATGGCCTCTGCCCCGGCAGAGGCTGATTCTTCACGGCCTGCCGTGATGCCTGCTCTGGAGTTGTATCCATGCGTGTAGAGTCATTGCGTTTCAACGGTATCGGCAAGAATTTTCCAGGCGTGCGCGCACTGTCGGACATCAGCTTCGAAGTGAGCCCGGGCAGCGTGCATGCCCTGATGGGCGAAAACGGTGCCGGCAAGTCCACCTTGTTGAAGATCCTGGGCGGTGCCTACCAGCCCAGCACGGGCAGTCTGCAGATCGGTGCCCAGGCCTTGGTGTTCAAGTCCGCCGCCGAGAGCATCGGCAGCGGCGTGGCCGTGATTCACCAGGAGCTGCACCTGGTGCCGGAAATGAGCGTGGCCGAGAACCTGCTGCTGGGCCACATGCCGGCGCGTTTCGGCCTTATCGATCGCGGCGCCATGCTGCGCCGTGCCGGCGAGCTACTCGCCGGTCTGGCCGACGAGATCGATCCGCGCCAGCGTCTGGGCAGTCTGTCCCTGGGCCAGCGGCAGCTGGTCGAGATTGCCAAGGCGATGTCGCGCAATGCCCATGTGATTGCCTTCGACGAGCCGACCAGCAGCTTGTCGGCACGGGAAATCGACCGGCTGATGACGATCATTGCCAAGCTGCGCGACGAGGGCAGAGTGGTGCTCTATGTCTCCCACCGCATGGAAGAGATATTTCGCATCTGCGACGCCGTCACCGTGTTCAAGGACGGTCGCTACGTACGCACCTTCGACGACATGGCCGAGCTGACCCACGACCAACTGGTGACCTGCATGGTCGGCCGCGATATCCAGGACATCTACAACTACCGTCCGCGCCCTCATCAGGGCGAGGCGCTGCGGGTGGATGGGCTGCTTGGACCAGGGCTGCACGAGCCGGTCAGTTTCAGCGTCGCCAAGGGTGAAGTGCTGGGCTTCTTCGGCCTGGTGGGTGCAGGCCGCACCGAGCTGTTGCGCCTGCTGTCGGGATTGGCGACGAGCAAGGCGGGCAGCCTGACTCTGGACGGACGCAGGCTGACCCTGGCCAATCCGCGCGATGCCATCGGCGCTGGCATTCTGCTGTGTCCGGAGGACCGCAAGAAGGAAGGCATCGTGCCTCTGGCCAGCGTGGCCGAAAATATCAACATCGGTGCGCGCGACCGCCACCTTACCCTGGGATGCCTGGTGCAGGGCGCGTGGGAAAAGGAGAACGCCGCGCGCCAGATCAACGCGCTGAACATCAAGACCCCGTCCGCCGAGCAGCCGATCATGTACCTCTCGGGCGGCAATCAGCAGAAGGCCATCCTTGGTCGCTGGCTGTCGATGCCGATGAAGGTGCTGTTGCTCGACGAACCGACTCGCGGCATCGACATCGGTGCCAAAGCCGAGATCTATCAGATCATCCACGGCCTGGCCGCAGAGGGTATCGCGGTGATCGTGGTGTCCAGCGACCTGATGGAAGTGATCGGCATCAGCGATCGGATTCTGGTGATGAGTGAAGGTGCGTTGACCGGCGAGGTGCTGCGCGAACAGGCGCAGGAATCCAGGTTGCTGCAATTGGCACTGCCGCGCACTCGCGGCTGAACAATAACAACAGAGGTGCTTATGTCTACGCAAAACACGCTGCCGGCGCCCCGTCAGGGCCTCAACCTGCGTCGCTTTCTGGACGAGTGGGTCATGCTGCTCGCCGCGCTGGCGATCTTCGTGCTGTGCACGATGTTCATCGACAACTTTCTCTCGCCATTGAACATGCGCGGGCTCGGCCTGGCCATTTCGACCACCGGCATTGCGGCCTGCACCATGCTCTACTGCCTGGCGTCCGGGCATTTCGACCTGTCCGTTGGGTCGGTGATCGCGTGCGCCGGGGTCATCGCGGCGGTGGTCATGCGCGACACCGAAAGTGTGTTGCTGGGCGTGGGCGCGGCTTTGCTGATGGGTCTGGTGGTTGGCTTGATCAACGGCATCGTCATTGCCAAGTTGCGTATCAATGCCTTGATCGCGACCCTGGCGACCATGCAGATCGTGCGCGGGCTCGCCTATATCTTTTCCAATGGCAAGGCGGTCGGGGTCATGCAGGAGGATTTCTTCATCTTCGGTAATGGCCAGTTGATGGGCGTGCCGGTACCGATCCTGATCACCATCGTCTGCTTCATCTTCTTCGGTTGGTTGCTCAACTACACCACCTATGGGCGCAACACCATGGCCATCGGCGGCAACCAGGAAGCCGCGCTGCTGGCGGGCGTGCACGTGGATCGCACCAAGATCATCATCTTTGCCGTGCACGGGGTGATCGGCGCGCTGGCCGGTGTGGTGCTGGCGTCGCGGATGACCTCGGGTCAGCCGATGATCGGCCAGGGCTTCGAATTGACGGTGATATCGGCCTGCGTGCTGGGCGGGGTGTCACTGGCCGGCGGCATCGGCATGATTCGCCACGTGATCGCCGGGGTGTTGATTCTGGCGATCATCGAGAACGCGATGAACCTGAAGAACATCGACACGTTCTATCAGTACGTGATTCGCGGGACGATTCTGTTGATTGCGGTGATCATCGATCGCTTGAAGCGGCGCTGATTTGCGGGGAGCCTTTCGCGGGCAGAGGCCCGCTCCCACAGAGTGAAATTATCTGTACTCGTGTGGGAGCGGGTCTCTGCCCGCGAATGATTCACTATGGTGGATCAGACAGGTTGCGGCCGCCTTTCGCGGACGGGTTCAGACCACCATCGACAACAGCAGGATGAAGATCAGGCCGACGACGGACAGGATGGTTTCCATCACGGTCCAGGTCTTCAGGGTTTCGGTCACGGTCATGTTGAAGTACTGCTTGACCAGCCAGAAACCAGCGTCGTTGACGTGCGACAGGATCACCGAGCCGGCGCCGGTGGCCAGTACCAGCAGCTCACGGTTGACGCCGGGCATCATGCCGATGACCGGGGCCACGATACCGGCACCGGTGATGGTCGCGACCGTTGCCGAACCTGTAGCGACGCGAATCACGGCAGCCACCAGCCACGCCAGCAGAATCGGGTTGACCTCGGCCTGTACGGCCATCTGGCCAATGATGTTGCCCACACCGGTATCCACCAGCATCTGCTTGAAACCACCGCCAGCGCCGACGATCAGCACGATGGCAGCGGTAGGCGCCAGGCTCTGGTCCAGCAGCTTCATGATCTTCGAACGGTCGAAACCGCGCGCCACACCAAAGGTGTAGAAGGCCAGCAACAGGGCCGCGAGCAGTGCTGTGATCGGGTGGCCGATGAAGTCCATCCACTGGCGGAACAGGTTCTCCGCTGGCAGGGCCACGTCGGCGAAGGTCTTGAGCATCATCAGAAACACGGGCAGCAGGATGGTGATCAGGGTCACCGCGAAGCTGGGCAGGTTCTGGTTGTCCGACTCCTTGGCGATCTGGTCCATCAGCTCCTTGGAGGGATTGCCCGGAATGTACTTGGAGATGAACGAGCCGAAAATCGGGCCGGCGATCATCGCAGTGGGCAGGCCAACGATCAGACCGTAAAGAATGGTCTTGCCGATATCGGCGTTGAAGATGCCGATGGCCAACAGCGGACCCGGATGCGGCGGCACCAGGCCGTGCACCACCGACAGGCCTGCAAGCAGTGGTATGCCGATCTTCACCAGCGACACGCCGGAACGGCGGGCAACGATGAACACCAACGGGATCAGCAGCACGAAGCCGATCTCGAAGAACAGCGGGATGCCTACCAGGAACGCGGAGAACATCATTGCCCAGTGAATGCGCTTGACCCCGAACTTGCGGATCAGGGTTTGCGCGATCTGGTCGGCGCCGCCCGAATCGGCCATCAGTTTGCCGAGCATGGTGCCCAGCGCAAGGATTATGCCGACGAATCCAAGAACCCCGCCAAAGCCGTCCTGAAACGACTTCATGACTTTGACGACCGGCAAACCGGACGTCAGGCCGAGGAAGATCGCCGCAATGGTGAGTGCGACGAAAGGGTGGACCTTGAACTGGGTGATAAGCACGATCAGACCAATGATGGTGACCAGTGCATCGAGCAGCAAGTAGGTGTCGTGAGCTAAGCCAAACATAAAGGTTTGCCTCGTGTTGTCGTTGTTGTGGGCGCAACGGTTGTGGTTGGGGACATCAGGCACTGCTGCGCGGAATGCTCAGACAGCGCTGTCTTCGAGTACCGATCAAGCCAGCGTGGAAGCGCCGTGCTCGACCAGCCAATGTTCCACCTGCTGCGCCAGCTCCACGATGGGAGTGGTCGCGTCCAGGTCCAGGGTCAATGGTTCGCCGGTCGGCGCTTCCAGGGCAGCGAATTGGCTGTCGATCAGGCTGGCCGGCATGAAATGGCCGGGCCGATGGGCAACGCGGTTGGCGGCTTCTTCGCGAGTCAATTCGAGAAAGACGAAGCCCAGGCCGGGCACAGCGTCGCGCAGGGTCTTGCGATACTTGAGCTTGAGCGCCGAGCAGGTCAGCACAGGGCGTTGCCCGGACTCGATGCAGGCACGCATTTCCTCGCCCAGGCGCACCAGCCAACCGGCGCGGTCATTGTCGTCGAGGGGGTGGCCGGCGCTCATCTTGGCGATGTTGGCCTCGGGGTGAAAGCTGTCGCCTTCGATCAGGCGGCCGCCGCTGCGGCCAACGATGGCGGCGCCGACGCTGCTCTTGCCGCAGCCGGAAACTCCCATCACCACCAAAGCGTTCAGAGGGGCATTCATCAAGTCACTCCTGCTGGGGCCGGCCGTTCGTGGATACGGCGCCCTCATCTTATTGATCTTGTCAAAGCAGTCTGGTGCAGCCTGCGGTAATAGCAAGGCACAAATCATTATTGCTCTGGATTCGAGACAGCGCTACCTTACCTCAACTCTTTTTCATTGCAAGTAGATAACAACAAGAATCATGGCGCGAATCGGTTCACGCGCAACTGGCCTGCCGACCCTGGCCGAAGTTGCCAAACTTTCAGGTGTTTCCCCTATCACGGCTTCGCGCGCCCTGCGCGGAGTGTCCACAGTCGCTCCACAATTGGCCAGCAAGGTGCTGGAGGCCGCGCAGACCCTGGGTTATGTAGTCAACCCAGCCGCACGCGCCTTGGCCTCGGCGCAGAGCCAGTCGGTGGTGGTGCTCATTCCCTCGCTGTCCAACCATTTGTTCATCGACACGCTGGAGGCCATCCACGAAGTGATGCGTCCGCGCGGGCTGGAAGTGCTGATCGGCAACTACCACTACGATGTCGACGAAGAAGAAAACCTGATTCGCAATTACCTGGCCTACAAGCCGGGCGGCATCCTGCTGACTGGCATGAGCCGCAGCGAACGCTCGCAGGCCATGTTGCACAACAGCGGCGTGCCGTGCGTGCACATGATGGAGTTGGGCGCCGGCGGCGCGCGCGCTTGTGTCGGTTTTTCCCAGGAACAGGCCGGAAGCGTGGCCGCCCAGCATCTGCTGGACGCCGGTCGCCGACGCCTGGGGTACGTGGCCGCGCAGCTCGACCCCCGCGTGATGCAGCGTGCCGAGGGGTTCAGGGCGGCGCTGGTGAGGGCGGGGGTGCATGATCGCCAACTCGAGGTGCTGTGCCCGCAGCCTTCGTCGATCGGCCTGGGCGGGGAGTTGTTCGCCGACCTGATGCAGCGTCATCCAGATGTGGACGGGGTGTTCTTCTGCAACGACGACCTGGCCCAGGGCGCCATCTACGAGGCCCAGCGCTTGGGCATCGCCATTCCGGGACGAGTGGGCATGGTGGGCTTCAACGATCTGCCGGGTTCGGCGCATCTGGTACCGCGCCTGACCTCGATCCGTACCCCGCGTGCCGAGATCGGCCGCAAGGCCGCGCAGATGCTGCTCGACAGCATGGCCGGCAAGGCTGGCAGCGCGCAGGCAATCGACCTCGGCTTCGAGCTGGTCGTACGTGAAACCTGACGCCGTGTCCCTGATGCCCTGCGGTGATGCCGGACGCGGCTTGCGCCGCTGCTACAGGGGTGGTGCTGTACATGATGCCGAGCTGAAATTCAGCGCAGGTCGCGTTCCTGGCCGGGGCTGTGGTTGAAGAGGCGTTTGTACTCGCGGCTGAACTGCGAACTGCTCTGGTAGCCCACCCTCAATGCGACCTGGCTGACGTTCATGCCGTCGGCCACCAGCAGCGCACGGGCCTTGAGCAGGCGCAGGCGCTTGATGTACTGCACGGGGGAGGCGAGGGTGTTGCGCTTGAAATGCTCGTGGAACGTCGATGCACTCATGTTTGCTCGACGCGCCAGATCATCGACCTGCAGCGGCTGCTCGTAATGCGCGTGCAGCCAGGACAATGCGCCGGCGATACGGGCGAATTGGCCTTGCTGTTCCATGAGGGCGCGCAATACATGCCCGTTGGACCCGCGCAGTGCGGTGTAAAGCACCTCGCGCAAGCGCGCCTGACCCATTGCCAGGCGGTCCTGGGGATCGTGCAGACACTGCAGCAGCCGTTCCACGGCCCCGCGCATGGGGTCGTCCAGCGGTACCGCGGTCATCGACTCGCTGGTTTGTGCCTGGCTCGGGCCGGGCTCCATGGCCAGCACCAATTCGCCGAGCAACGTGCGGTCGATCGGTATCGACACGCCCAGTAAAGGCAATCGTTCGCTGGCGAAGGTCTCGCATTCGAAGGGCACCGGCAAGGCCTGGATCAGGTAGTGGCCGGCGCCGTATTCCAATGTGCGCTCACCCAGGTACGCCAGTTTGCTGCCTTGCGCGATCACCATCAGGCTGGGTTCATAGATCTGCGCGGTACGCGCCACGTGACTGCGGCACGAGACGATGCGCAGACCGTCGATGGAGGTCAGAATCCAGTCATCGGCGATGGCCAGCGGGCGGATCAGCTGTACCAGGCCAGCGTTGGCGTCGAGGTGTTTGGTCAGGCTCATGAAATACCACGGATCAGGCATGAAATCGGTCACGGATGATCGCACGTTCGGGCCCCGTTTGCGGGGTGCCCGGAGGAATGGGCATTCATCGCGCAGGATTGGACATGGCCTCGGGCGCGCGGCAAAGCCACAATCAGGGCCTGATCATTTTCGTTTCGAGAGGTTTATCATGTCCAAGGCACTCGGCTACGCCGCGCTTTCGCCCACCACGCCCCTGGCACCCTTGAGCTTCGAACGTCGCGCCTTGCGCCTAGACGACGTCAGCATCGAAATCCAGTATTGCGGCGTCTGCCACTCCGACCTGCACCAGGCTCGCAACGATTGGGGCATTGCGGTGTACCCACTGGTACCGGGCCACGAAATCGTCGGCCGCGTGGTCGCCGTCGGCGCCCAGGTGCAGAAGTATGCCGTGGGTGACCGCGTCGGTGTGGGCTGCATGGTCGACTCCTGCCAGCATTGCGACGCCTGCCACGCGGACCTGGAGCAGTACTGCCTGGAAGGCCCGACCATGACCTACGCCACGCCCGATCGCGTCGATGGCAGCAACACCATGGGCGGTTATTCCGACAGCATCGTGGTCAGCGAGAATTTCGTGGTACGCATTCCCGACGGCCTCGACCCGGCCAACGCCGCGCCGATCCTGTGCGCCGGCATCACCACCTACTCGCCGCTCAAGCATTACGGCGTCAAGCCGGGTGACAAGGTTGGCATTCTGGGCATGGGTGGCCTGGGCCACATGGGCATCAAGTTCGCCAAGGCCCTGGGGGCTGAAGTGACGCTGTTCACCCGTTCGGCGAGCAAGGCTGCCGAAGGCCGTCGCCAGGGTGCGGACCATGTGATCGTATCGACCGATGCCGAGCAGATGAAGGCCGCAGCCGAGACCTTCGACTTCCTGCTCGACACCATTCCGGTGCCTCACGACCTGAACCCCTATCTGGAAACCCTGCGTTTCGACGGTGTGCACATTCTGGTCGGGCTGATTCAGCCGGTAGATCCTGCCCTGCATGCGGCCAACCTGGTGCTCAAGCGTCGCGTGCTGGCCGGTTCGTTGATCGGCGGTATCAAGGAAACCCAGGAAGTGCTGGATTTCTGCGCCGAGCATGACATCACCTGCGATATCGAGATGCTGGACATCAAGAACATCAACGAGGCGTTCGAACGCATGCACGCCGGTGATGTGAAGTACCGCTTCGTGATCGACATGGCCACCCTCAAGGCCTGATACGGCAGGGCATAACCTGTGTAGGAGCGGTCCTTGGCCGCGAACCGGGCGCTGCGGTGTGTCAGTCAATCCGCGGTGTTCTTTTCGCGGCCGCTGACCGCTCCTACGGATACGAGGTCACCTGTAGGAGCGGTCTGTGGCCGCGAACCAGGCGCCGCGGTGTATCAGTCAATCCGCGGTGTCCTTTTCGCAGCCGCTGACCGCTCCTACGGATACGAGGTCACCTGTAGGAGCGGTCTGTGGCCGCGAACCAGGCGCTGCGGTGTATCAGTCAATCCGCGGTGTCCTTTTCGCGGCCGCTGACCGCTCCTACGGATACGAGGTCACCTGTAGGAGCGGTCTGTGGCCGCGAACCAGGCGCCGCGGTGTCCCGTTGCTACTTTATGCAACCATTCCTGCACGCCGGCCTCAAAGCTGCAATCCGTGCCAGGAACATCTCCGATGTCTTCATCTTCCGCCCGCCCGTTGCGCATCGGTGTGCTGACGCACATCAAACACCCCATTCGCCAACCGTTCGCCGGCGGCCTGGAAGCGTTCACTCACGATGTCACCACCGGGCTGATGCAGCGCGGCCATGACGTTACGCTGTTCGCCAGTTCGTCCAGCGATCCGGCGCTCAACATCGTACCGGTGTGGGATGACACCACCTACAAGGACGGTCGACGGGCCTGCCTGAGCTCCGAGTACATCGAGGAGCATCATGCCTACCTCAAGGCGATGCAGAACATCGACGACCGCCGTTTCGACGTCATCTTCAATAACAGCCTGCACTATGTACCTGCGACCATGGCCTCGATGATTCGCACGCCGATGCTGACGGTGCTGCACACCCCGCCATTCTTCGAATTGATCAACGCCTACAGCGGCGAACGCCGCGCCGGGCATTTCGCAACCATCTCCGAGGCCAATGCACGGCAGTGGAAAGACGTCATTCCCGAGTGCCATATCATCCCCAACGGTATCGACCTGCAGCTGTGGTCGCCGCGCGCGGCACCGCTGGAGCATGCCATCTGGTTCGGTCGGCTGGTGCCCGACAAAGGCGCGCACCTGGCCATGGACGCCGCGAAACTGGCCGGGGTGCCGCTGCGCCTGGCCGGTCAGGCGGTCGACCCGCGCTACTTCAAAGAGCAGATCCAGCCGCGCTTGAGTGACCAGTGCCAGTACCTTGGCCACTTGGGTCGCGACGAACTGGCCATTGAGCTGGCCAGCGCATCCGCTGCCCTGGTCACGCCCTGCTGGGAAGAGCCCTTCGGCCTGGTCGTGGCAGAAGCGCTGTCCTGCGGCACACCCGTGGCGGCCTTCGCCCGTGGCGCGGTGGGCGATCTGCTCACCGACGCTACCGGTGCGCTGGCTGCAGGCGGGGATGTCGAAGGCTTGGCTCAGGCGCTGCGCCTGGCCCGGCGCAAGTCACGCCTGGCCTGCCGCCTGCACGCCGAGAGCCAGTGGAGCCACGAGGTCATGCTCGATCGCTACGACACGCTGCTACGGCAGGTGGCCGTCGCCGGTGCCTGAGCGCGCGCAGGTTGGCTACTACGTGCATCACCACGGCTCCGGCCATGGCATGCGCGCGCTGGCCATCGCTCGGCACATGGACTGCGAGGTCACGCTGATCGGCTCACGCCTGCCCGAAGGCCGCTACCCCGCCACGGTCAAATCCCTGCCATTGCCCGGCGACACTGCCCCCGGTATGCACGTGGAAAGCTTTGCGTCACTGCATTACGCCCCTTTGGCCGTGGACGGACTGCGCGAGCGCATGGCGCTTCTGGCCGACTGGATGCGGCGCGCCTGGCCGTGCCTGTTGGTGGTCGATGTGTCGGTGGAGGTGGCGATGCTGGCGCGTCTTTTCGGCGTACCGTGCGTGTACATGCGCCAACACGGCGAACGTACCGATCCGGCCCATCTGCAGGCCTATGCATCGGCCTCACGCTTGCTTGCGCCATACCCGGCCTCGATGGAGTGCAGCCAGATGCCCGATTGGGTGCTGGCCAAGACCGATCACTGCGGTTGGGTGTCCCGTTACAGCCAACGCAGCAGCGTGCAGGTCGAGCCCGAGCGCGGCGCGGTGCTGGTGATCACCGGACAGGGGGGTACGGCGTTCACCGTCGATTCGCTGATCGCCATTGCCAGACGCTGCCCCGAAGATCGGTTTCGTGTAGCCGGACCGTTGCCCGCCAGTGACCTGCCGTTGCCGGGAAACCTGACGCTGCTGGGACAACTCGCCGACCCCTTGCCGGAACTGCTGCGTGCCGAGATCGTGGTGGGCAGTGCCGGTGACAATGTGGTCGCCGAGGTCGCGCACCTGGGTGGTCGTTTGATTGCCATCGCCGAACAGCGGCCGTTCGACGAGCAACGCCTGCAGGCGTTGCAGCTCGAAAGGTTAGGCGTCGCACTCGGTGTGTCCGGCGTGCCAGTGGCAGACGAATGGCCGGCCCTCCTGCAGCGGGCCCGGCACTTGCCCGGTCGCAGCGGCTGGCAGGGATTGCTCAATGGCAATGCCGCAGCGGACGCCGCCCGCATCGTTCAGGATACGCTGCACAGGCATTTCGGATCGAGATGAAGGGGTAATGACGCGCTCAGCCCGCCTTGAGTGCGAGCGGCGGGATGAACGCCTCGAGCTCGGCTTCTACCGCCTCGATGATGCGCTCGACATCGGTGGCATTCATGACCGTCGCACAGGGCAACCCCGCGATGGCCAGCAGGGTTTCGCCGCTGCTGCGGTCGAATAGCCTGGCCACCATGCTGCTGGGCGCGTCCATGCTGCCCTCGAAGCCCATGGGGTGAAAGTGCCAGCGCATGACCTGGCAAGCGTTTGGAAATGTCATCTTGTTCATCGCGCCCACCTGTTGCACGCCGCACGTGGCAGGGCAGACCATCCGAATGGATAGCCTGTCGAGTGTTAAAAGTAGCACTGCCTGGATGACAGCTGTGCGCTTTGGCGCAAATACCGCGCGATTTCACCAAGTTTCATGATCTGCGTCAGTTTTTGCAGGACGCAAGCGAGGTGGCACCCGGTTTACCGACCACCACATCGCAGCCTCCGGGCTTGAGCATGATGGTCAGCAGAGCCGAGAGCAGCAGCGCTCCGCTCATCAACAGGTAGGACGCGCCCGGGTTGCCGGTGCTCGCGTTCAGATAGCCGACCAGGTAGGACCCGGCGAACGAACCCAGCGCGCCCATGCTGTTGATCAGCGCCATGGCGCCACCAGCCACGTTGGCAGGCAGGATTTCCGGCACGATGGCAAAGAACGGACCATAGGGCGCGTACATGCACGCTCCGGCGATCACCAGCAGTGCATAGGACCACCAGAAGTGCTCGCTGCCCAGCGCGTAGGAGCCGTAGAACGCCAGTGCCGCCAGCAGCAATGGTGGCCAGACGAAGCGCTTGCGCCGCTGCATACGGTCGGAAAACCAGCTCACCACCAGCATGCCGATCACGGCTGCGAGGTAGGGCAGGGAAGACAGCCAGCCGGCCTCGATCATGTCCATCTGCGCGCCCTGCTTGAGAATCGACGGCAGCCACAGCACGAAGCCGTACACGCCCACGCTCCACAGGAAGAACTGCAATGACAGGGTGATGACCTTGCCCGAACGGAAGGCTTCGGCGTAGTTCTTCACCGGCTTCATGCCCACCTGCTCGGCGGCCAGGGCCTGCTGCAGATCGTCCTTTTCCTGCTGGCTCAGCCATTTCGCCTGGGCGGGGCGATCATCGGCCAGGCGCCACCAGATGAATGCCCAGATGACGGCGGGCAGCCCTTCGATGATGAACATCCAGCGCCAGCTGTAATGCTGGATCAGATAGCCGGACACCACCGACATCCACAGCATCGTCACCGGGTTGCCCAGTATCAGGAAGGTGTTGGCCCGCGAGCGTTCGGCGCGGGTGAACCAATGGCACAGGTACACCAGCATCGCTGGCATGACCACGGCTTCGACCACGCCGAGCATGAAGCGGATCACGATCAGCCAGTAGGCGCTGGAGACGACACCGGTCAAGGTGGCCAGGCTGCCCCAGAGGATCAGGCTGACGAAGATCAACTGCTTGACGCTGTGCTTCTGCGCATAGATCGCGCCGGGGACCTGGAAGAAGAAGTAACCCAGGAAGAACAGCGCACCGAGCAGCGACGACAGGCCCGGCGTTATGTTCAGGTCGGCGGCCATGCCCGAGGCTGCGGCGAAACCATAATTGGCCCGGTCCAGGTAGGCCAGGCTGTAGGTGATGAAAACGATTGGCATGATGTACCACCAGCGACGGCTGGCGAGTTTCACGGTCTGGCTGTGCATGGTCTGACTCCTGAGCATTTTGTAATTGTCGCAACAGGTAGGGCGGTTTGAATCAAGGGTTCAGCGTGCAACGTTCTGCGCGTGTCTTTGTTGCATGGGTCTTTTTTGGAAGGGTCAGCGGCGTTCGTCTTCGATCAGCGCGGCGCGCGTCGGCAGGCCTTCCATGTCGCCCGGGTTCTGCACCGCCAGGCTGCCGATCCAGTTGCCGCGGGCGGCGGCCTGGGCCAGGTCGCGGCCTTCGAGCAGGGCACTGATGACGCCCACGGCGAAGCCGTCACCCGCGCCGACCGTGTCCACCACCTTGGCCACCGGACGGCTGGCCACGTAGCCTTGCTGCTCGGCGCTGCAATAGAAGGCGCCGTCCGCGCCCAGCTTGATCACCACCGCTTGCACACCAAGGTCCAGGTAGAAGCGGGCAATGTCTTCGCAGCGTTCATGTCCGGTGAGCAACCGTCCTTCGGCCAGGCCCGGCAATACCCAGTCGGCGAGTGCAGCCAAGCTGTTGATCTGCTCGATCATGTGCGCCTGGCTGGGCCACAGCGAGGGGCGCAGGTTGGGATCGAACGAGACACTGCGGCCTGCCGAGCGCATGGCGGTCATCAGGCCACGGGTCAAGGCGTTCATGCTCGGCGACAGCGCCGGGGCAATGCCGGTGGCGTGCAGGTGGCGGGCGTCGAGCAATCGCGCAGGTACATCGGCAATGCCCATGTGGCTGGCTGCCGATCCGCGGCGGAAGTATTCGACCGTGGGGTCGCGGCCATCGTCCTGCAGCGACTTGAACTGGAACCCGGTGGGGTGCTGTGAATCCACGCCGACATGGCTGCAGTCCAGGCCCTCGCGCTGCAACGCCGCGACGATGAACCGACCGAGCGAGTCGTTGCCCACTCGGCTCAGCCAGGCGACGTTGAAGCCCAGCCGCGACAGGCCGATGGCGACGTTGTTGTCGGCACCGGCAATGCGTTTGTGGAAACGCTCGACATCCGCCAGTTCGCCGGTCTGCTCGGCGACGAACATGGCCATGGTTTCGCCAAAACTCAACACATCGAACTCAGCCATGGGCCACCTCCTGCGCGGCTTGGCCAAGGCAGGCGAGGGTGGCCACCTGGGCCTTGCCGACCGCCAGCAGATCGCTGCCCTGCAACGGGTACTCGATGGCCCGCACCAGGCCTGGTGCCATGTGGCAGAGCAGGCGTGACCATTGGTGCAGGTCGGTCAGCTCGGGCGGCGTGGCGACCAGCTTGCCGGCGGCGGTGCGTTGTACTGCCTTGCAATGGATGTACTCGACGAAACGGCCCAGCTGTTGAGCGGCATTCGATACCGACTGCTGCTGCCATTGCCAGTTGCCGATGTCGAAGGTCATGCCCACCGGCAGGCCTTGCCGGGCTATCGCAGTGAAGAAGTCGACCAGCGGCTCGATCCGCCCACCGTGGGCGGTTTGGTCGTTCTCGATCAGCAGGCGCACGGGTTGATCGCGCAACTGGTCATGCAACAGGTGCAAGTCGCTGGCAGTGGAGTGAAAGCCCAGCGAGACCTTGAGCCAGATCGCGTTGCACGCCGCCGCGCGAGCGAGCGCCTGTTGCAGCTGCGGATTGGGCGCAGCCTGGCCGGGCTGCCACAGTTCGAGCGGCGAGGAATAGACGCAGGTCAGGTCTTGCGCGTTGATCGCGCTGCGCAGAGAGGGCGCATCGAATTCATCGAAAAGCTCCTCGCGCAGTTCGATATGGCTGGCACCGGTCTGGGCAACCAGCGGTGCCAGGCTGGCCTGACCCTGTGAACGGACATGGTCCGCGCCGAAACTGGAAAGGCTGATGGAGACGGGATAGGGATTCATTGTTATTGTCCTCTGAAACCGGTTTCAAATTTAGCCTGCGCAAAGCGCACCTAGCGTGCTCAATCAGCGTGGCGGTGTGGAACCTCGAATGATCAAATCGGGGGTGAAGTGAAACGTCTGGGCAGGACCTTGCGCACCCTGCAGCCGCTTCAACAGGCATTCCAGGGCTTGCACGCCGATGGCATGGGTGGGTTGGGCGAGGGCGGTGATGCCGTTGCCTACCAGTGGGTACCAGTCGAGGTCGTCGAGCGCGATCAGCCCCACGTCTGCGCATGCCTGGTTGCCCAACTCCCGCAGGGCCAGAGTGCAGGCCAGTGCCGCCACGCCATTGGCGCAGAACAGCGCCTTGGGCCCGACGTCGGCGCTGGCGAGGAAAGTCCGCAGTTGCTCGCCAAGGTTGCCTCCGGTGTAGAACACCGGGCCGCCGGTGCGTTGCGCAAAAGCCTCGATGCGTTCGGTGCGGGAGCTGGTGCCATCGACCGGTTCGCTGACCAGAGCAAGGTGGCGATAACCCTGCTCGTGCAGGTGGTCGAGGGCCATGTCGACGGCCATCCGGTTGTCCAGCCCGACGAGGTCGCTGGGCAGGTCGGCCACCTTGCGGTCGACCAGCACCATGGGCAGTTCCCGTTGCAGCTCGCGCAGCTCATCCAGGTGGTGGCCGAGGGTGTTCACGATCAGGCCCTCGACGTTGTAGGCACGCATGGCCTGCAACTGCTGTCGTTCCTGTTCAGGGTCGCGGTCGGTGTTGCACACCACCAGGCTGTAGCCATGGCGACGGCAGGCGGTTTCCACGCCATGCATGACGGCCACCGAGTAGGGGTTGCGGATATCGGCCATGAGCATGCCGATCAGGCGCGTACGACCGCGCTTGAGGCCGCGGGCCATCTGATTGGGGCGATAGCCGAGATCGTCGATGGCGCGGGCGATGCGTGTGGCGATGACGTCGGACAGCAGACCGCGATCCTCACCGATGAAGCGCGAAACACTGGCCTTGGATACACCTGCGCGCTCGGCAACGTCGAGCATAGTCACGCGGGGGCGCACAGGAACGGAAAGACGGGTCACGGCCTGAGTCCTTTTATGGATGTTATGGGCAGGCGATCAGTAGGTTGAAACCGGTTTCAGGAAACACCAAATCGAAGTGCTCGTCAACGGGGGCGGTGGATTATTGTGGGTTGCAGGAAACTGAACGCCGCGGTGTGTCAGGCACTCCGCGGTGCCCCTTTCGCGGCCGATGACCGCTCCTACAGGGGGACCGGGATGCCCTGTGGCATTGGTGAACGCCGAGCTACTGTGGGAGCGGTCCGTGGCCGCGAATCGGGCGCCGCGGTGTGTCAGGCACTCCGCGGTGCCCCTTTCGCGGCCGATGACCGCTCCCACAGGGGTACCGGGATCCCGTTTGGCACAAGTGGACGCGGGTCCTTTGTGGGGGCGGACGCTGCGGGTCAGCCGGCGGCGACCACGGTGATTTCCACCAGCAGATCGGGTGCGGCCAGGAGGGATTCCACGGTGGCGCGCGCCGGGGCGTGGCCTTCGGGTGCCCAAGCGTCCCACACCTCGTTCATTCCAGCGAAATTGGCCTGGATGTCCGAGAGCCACACTTGCGCGGTGAGGATACGGGTCTTGTCCAGGCCAGCCTGCTCCAGGAAGCTATCGATCTTGGCCAGCACCTGGGCAGTCTGGCCCTTGATGTCCAGGCTTCGGTCGGTGGCAGTCTGCCCACCCAGAAAGGTGAAGCCGTTGCACTGCACGACACGGCTCATGCGTTGGTTGGTTTCGATGCGCTTGATGTCCAGCATGGTGTATTTCCTCACGAGTGGATAAAGGATGTTGCAGGTTGTTCGAGCGTCGTCGCCGATTGCGCGAAACGCCCGATGGAAAAGGGGCCGAGACTGATCGGCGAGGGCTCGCCGAGAATCTGCTGCGCCAGGCGCTGACCGGTCCCGGGACCCATCTGGAAACCACTGCCGCAGAAACCGAAGGAATAGCTCAGTTTGTCGGCCTTGCCGCTGGCGCCGATCACTGGAATGTCATCGGCGGTAAACGCCTCGACACCGGCCCAGACCCGATTCACACCCAGGTTGCGCAAATGGGGAAACAGGTCGGTTACCGTGCGCGCGCTGGTGCTCAGCCGGTCCATTTGAACCTCGCCATGGCGCGCGGCGAACTCCACCGAGCCCACCAGCTTGCCGCCGATCACCACGGTGCCGTTGGCGAATTGTTTGAATGACAGCGCCCGGCCCGTGGCGCCCAGTACCGGCGCACAGAATGGGGCGACTCGGTGAGTGACCATCAGCATCAAGCCCTGCGGATGAACCGGCACCGGCTCGCCGACCTGTGCCGCCAGTTGCGCCGCCCAGGCCCCTGCGGTGACCACCAGGTGCTCGGCTTGATGCACGCCCGACCGCGTCTCGACCCGCCAATGAGTGGCGCTGCGCTCGATACGCAGCGCCGGCGTCTGCTCCAGGACCCGTACTCCCAGCCGCTGCGCAGCCAGGCGAAACGCGGTAACGGTGTGGTACGGCACGGCGTAGCCGTCGCCGCCGACCCAGATACCACCCACCACATGGGGTGCCACCGTAGGTACCAATTCGAGCACCTGCTGCCGATCGACCAACACCTCATGGGTGAAGCCCAAGGCTTGCAACTGCTCCACACGGCGCTGGCATTCCTGCAGTTCAGCGTCGTTCTCGGCCAGTTTCAGCTGGCCGCTGGCGACGAAGCCACCGTCCTCGCCGAGCACGTCCTGCAGGCCATGCCACAGCGTTCGCGAGGCCAGGGCCAAGGGAATTTCCGCCACATGGCGGCCCAAGGTGCGCACGCCACCGGCGTTCACCCCGGAGGCATGGCGACCGCAATACTCGGCCTCCAGCACAGTGACACGGACCCCGGCGCGAGCCAGGTGCAGGGCGGTGCTGAGGCCGTGGATGCCACCGCCGATCACCAGTACATCAGCGCCCGAGCGCAGGCGCTCAGTCACCGGCCAGCTCCCCGAGTGTGATGGGCTTGATCGGCGGACGAATCCGGTAGTAACCCACGTCGCCTGCGGGCACCTCGCGGGCATCGGCGATCACTTCGGTGACCGTCAGGCCGCACAGGCGTCCCTGGCAGGGCCCCATGCCGCAACGGCCGAACGACTTCGCCTGGTTCGGACCGGCGCAGCCCATGGCGACGAACTGGCGCAACTGGCCGGCTGTAACTTCCTCGCAGCGGCAGACAATGACATCGTCAGCCGGGATCCGATGCTCGTCGCGGGGCCGGTACAGCGCGTCGAGAAACGGCCTGATGCGCAGATTGTCGGTCAGCGCCCGGCGCAGCTCGACGCCACGCTGATCGCGTTGCGGAGCGCCCAGCGCGCCCAGGCGAGCGGCGATGCCCAGGGCGGCCAGGCGGCCCTGCAGTGCCGCCGCCTGCGCACCGCCGATACCGCCTCCGTCACCGGCGACGAACACCCCTGGCACGTCCAGTTCGCCCCAGCTGTCCCTGAGCGGGCTGAAGCACAGCTGCTGCGGGTCCCAGGCGTGGGTCGCACGCAGCGACTGGCTGAATTGAATATTGGGCACCACCCCTTGGTGCAGCAGCACGCAACGACTGGCGATGCGTTGCGCCTTGCCGTTGGCGGTGAAGCTCAGCGCCTGGGCCGAATCACTACCCTCGATCGCCAGCTGCGAGGCGCCGGTGAAATGGGCGATGCGCGCCTGGCGCAGGCTGCGCATCAGCTCCAGGCCCTTGCGCAGGTAAGGCCACGCGCGCAGCGCCGAGACCAGGTGACGCCGCGCGCGCCAGTAGTCGTCGCGATGCGTGGTATCGACCAAGGCCTTGATCGGCACTCCGGCACGCAAATACTGCCAGCCCAGCAGGTACAGCAACGGTCCGCAACCGGCCAGCACCACCGGCTCGGTGGGTACTGCGCCAGCGCTCTTGAGCAGTATCTGCGCCGCGCCCGCAGTCATCACTCCCGGAAGGGTCCAGCCACGGATCGGAAAGGGCCGCTCCATGGCGCCGGTGGCCAGCAGGACCGCGCGGGCCTGCAACGTGTGCATACGCCCACCCTGCAGGTAGCTGACTTGATGATCACGACCCACCTGCCACACGGCAGCTTCCTTGAGGTGCCGCACCGGCGTGTCCGCCAGGGCCTTGGCCAGCACGTTGCCGTGGGCATAGTCCGGGCCCAGCAGGTCGCGCCGGCTCAGCGGCGCCAGGGTGATACCGCGATAGATCTGCCCGCCAGGGCTGCCTTGCTCGTCCAGCAGGACCACGTCGAGGCCCACTCCGGCCAGCTCGGTGGCACCGGCCATGCCTGCCGGGCCAGCGCCCACGACGACGACGTCGACGGATTCGGGGGTCATGGCTGCACCTCCAGGACGCTGACCGACGGAACCTCGAACTGCAAGTCGCGTGCGCCTTCCTGGGAGCGCACCTGCATACCGTCGACCACATCGATCAAGCAACTCTGCCGATTGGGCACGCCATCGATGCTGACCAGGCATTCGAAACACACGCCCATCATGCAGTAGGGCGCGCGCGGCGATTCGCTCACCGGCGTGGCCCGGAAGCGCTCGATTCCAGACATCAACAACGCCGCCGCCACGCTGATGCCTGGCGGTACGCTCAACGCCTCGCCGTTGAAGCTGAAGGTCACACTGCGGCTGCTGCGGGTTTCGCCGGCCACCGACTGGAACAGCGGGGCGCGGGTGGGGGCTTCAATGGGCATGGGCAAGCACCTTGTCGCTGAGAAAACGTTCGCCGTTGAACACGGCCAATTCGTCGGGCTGAGCCGCCCCCATCACCCAGGGCGCGATGCGCAGGGCGTGGGCGGCGGCCAGGGTCACACCGCTGTGGCAGGTGATGACGAAGGCCCCGGGGTGGGTCAACGACTGCTGGTAGATCGGGAAACCGTCCGGGCTCATTACCCGCAAGGCACCCCAGGCACGGATCAGGCGCACATCGCGCAGCAGCGGAAAGGTCGCCACGCCACGCTGGGCGATCGCCGAGAGCACACCGGTGGAGGTGCTGTCGTCGAAGCCGACTTCTTCCATCGAGTCGCCCAGCTGCACCGTGCCTTCGTCGGTCTGGCGGACATTGATGGTGGGATAGTCGAGAAACGGCTGGACCCGCTCGCTGACCAGCACCTGCCCGCGGTTGGGTGCGACCGGTGCATGCAGGCCGACCTGCGCGGCCAGCCCGGGGTTGCCCAGGCCGGCTGCGAGTACCACGCGCGGCGCACAATAGGCCTGCTCCCCGGCCCAGATGCGGAAGTCGCCGGCACCGCCCTCGATGCGCTGGATGTGCTGGCCGCCTGCGAAACGCGCGCCATGACGTTGCGCGGACGCGTGCAGGGCGCGCAGCAGCTTCAGCGGGTTCACATGGCCGTCCTGGGGGGTATAGCTGGCGCCGATCACGGCCTTGCCGATTAGCGGCAGGCGCGCCTTGAGTTCGGCGGCGTCGAGCATCTCGAAGGGGTAGTCACCGACCGCCGCCTGCAATTGGCGCAGCCGCGCCTCGCGCTCCAGCAGTTCCTCGTCGCTGAAGCACATGTGAAAGCCACCCGGCTGCTTGAGGCTGACATCCACGCCACTGTCGGCCAGCAGCGTATCGCGCAGGCCGGCCCAGCGTTGCGCCGAAGAACGTGTCCAGCGCGCATAGTCGGGCAGGTTGTAGCCCTTGCCCTGAACCCAGACCAGGCCGAAATTGCCGCGCGAGGCGCGGAACGCATCGTCGCCCTGGTCGAGCACCACGGTGTCGGCGCCGTTGCGCGCCAGGCCGTAGGCCACCGCCGTACCCACCAGCCCGCCGCCGACGACGACCACGTCGGCCTTGATCGCTGCCGTCGAGCGCTTCATTTGCCTTCTCCTATGAGCACGCGGTCCAGGCCTACCATGCGATCCAGCACCAGCATCAAGATCAACGTGCCAACGATCAGCACCGTCGAGACTGCCGTTATCAACGGGTCGATGGTCTGGGAAATCTGGTTGTACATCGCCACCGGCAAGGTCGTGGTGCCGGGCGTGGCAACGAAAACGGTCATGGTCAGTTCATCGAAACTCTGGATGAAAGCCAGCATCCAGCCGCCGACCACACCGGTGCGGATGCGCGGCAGGATCACCCGATGGAACGCCGTCCAGCGCTTGGCGCCCAGCGACAGCGCGGCCTGCTCGATGTCTTTCTCCAGACCGATGGTGGAGGCCAGGGTCAGGCGCAGCGCATAGGGCAGCACGACGATCACGTGGGTCAGGCACAGCGCCCAGAACGAGCCGCCAATCTGCGCGATGGAGAAGAAGCGCAGGAAAGCGATGCCCAGCACCACGGAAGGAATCATCAGCGGCGAGAGCAGAAAGCCGGTCAATGTGCCGCGACCGGGGAAGTCGTAGCGGCTGATGGCCAAGGCCGCCGGGATGGCCAGCAGCGTGGCGATGGTGGCCGACGCCAGGCCCAGCTTGATCGACAGCATGAACGCGTCGAGCATTTCCTGATTGTCCAGCAGGGCCCTGAACCAGCGCAGCGACAAGCCGTTGGTGGGCAGTGACAGATACCCCTTGTCGGTGAACGCCATCGCCATCACCACCAGCAGCGGCGCAACGATGAAGCCGATGAACAGGGTATGGAACAGCAGCGAGAAAAAACCGTTCTTGTGCATGGCGGCCTACTCGAAGACTTGCTTGAAGCGGCGCTCGGCCAGCTTGCTGCAACCCAGAATGATGATCAGATTGGCCACCAGCAGGAGCATGGCGATCGCCGCGCCCAGGGGCCAGTTGAGGGTGCCGAGGAACTCGTCGTAGGCCGCAGTGGCGACCACTTTCAGCCGGCGTCCGCCGATGATTGCCGGGGTGGCGAAGGCCGAGGCGGCGAGGGCGAAGACGATGATCGAGCCGGAAAGAATGCCGGGCATGATCTGCGGCACGATGATGCGCCGGAACACCGTCAGCCGCGACGCGCCCAGGGACAGGCCGGCCCACTCCACCTGCAGGTCCAGTCGCTGCAGGGTGGCCCACACCGCGATCACCATGAAGGGCACCAGCACATGGGTCAGGGCAATGATCACGCCCACTTGGGTGAACAGGATTTTCACCGGTTCGTCGGTGACGCCCAAGGCTTGCAGGGCATCGTTGATCAAGCCGTTGTTGCCCAGCAGAATCGCCCAGCCGAGGGTCCGGACCACCACTGAAATCAACAACGGGCCCAGTACCACCAGCAGAAAGGTCGAGCGCCAGCGTGGCGCCATGCGCGCAATGATGATGGTTTCCGGGACGCCGAGCAGCACGCACAGCACCGTCACTGCAAGGGCCATCGCGCCGGTGCGCAAGAAAATCTCGTGGAAATAGTCGTCCTTGAACACTTCGATGTAGTTGGCCAGGCTGTACACCGGCAGCACGCCTTCGGTGTCGCTGAACAGGTTGAGCGACAACAGCGCGGTCAGCAGCAACGGAGCCAGGAGCAAGGCAATGAATACCAGCAGTGCCGGGCCGCTGAGCAGCCACGGCGCCGCGCCGACGTGTTCGGCGTCATACCTGGCCATGGGCAGCCTCCCGGTCGAGCAGGCGCAGGTCGTCATCCGACCAGTCCAGGCCGACTTCGCTACCTTCGGCCGGCGGCAGATGGCCCAGGTTCGGTTGGGTCATGTGCACCGGGCCCAGGTGACTGTCGATAGCGATCAACCACAGGTTGCCGAGAAATACCCGCAGGCCGACCCGCCCATTGATGCGGCCCAGGCCCGGCTCGGTCAGGCGAATCTTCTCGGGTCGTATGTAGACGTTGACGTCCTGGCCCAGCGAGCGATCCTCATGCGGCACCTGCAGCAGGGTGTCACGCACCTGCACGTGGCAGCAGCGCTCGTTGCGCAGTTGCACGGCACCGGCAAAGGCGTTGGTCTTGCCCAGGAACGCCGAGGCGAAGGGCGAATGGGGCCGTTCGTAGGCTTCGAACGGGGTATCGATCTGCACGATGCGCCCGCGCTGCATGACCGCGATGCGGTCGCTCATGGTCATCGCTTCGACCTGGTCATGGGTGACCAGGATGGTCGTGATGCCCAGTTCACGCTGGATGGCGCGCAGCTCGATGTGCATTTCCTCGCGCAGCTTGGCATCCAGGTTCGACATGGGTTCGTCGAGCAGCAGCAGGTTGGGGCGGATGGCCAGGGCGCGGGCAATCGCCACTCGCTGGCGCTGCCCGCCGGAAAGCGCCTTGGGATAACGCTCGCCAAGCCCGCCAAGACGCACCAGGTCAAGCGCCTCGACCACGCGCTTGGCACGCTCGGCCTTGGCCACGCCGCGCATTTCCAGGCCGAAGCTGATGTTCTGCGCCACCGTCATGTGCGGGAACAGCGCGTAGCTCTGAAAAACGATGCCAAGGCCGCGATCTTCCGGGCGTGCGTGGGTGATGTCGCGACCGTCGAGCACGATCCGGCCTTCGGTGGGTTGCACGAACCCGGCGATCGACTGCAGGGTGGTGGTCTTGCCGCACCCGGAAGGGCCGAGCAGGGCGACGAATTCGCCGTGCTGTACTTCCAGGCTCAGACCGTCGATGGCCTTGAACGTACCGTAGTTCTTGACGAGGCCTTCCAGTGTCAAAAATGCCATGGCTTTGCCACGCAGGCATGCGCCTGCGGCTCCAGGAAAAGGTCGGGAAAGTTCGGACGGGCGCGCGGATCAGCGCTCGACGGTACGGTTCCAGCGCGTGGTCCACTCACTGCGCTGCTGGTTGATGGTCTCCCAGTCGACTTTGATCAGCGCACTGACTTTGTCCGGCCCATAGGGCATGCGCGCGGCGATCTCCGGGCTCAGCTCGACGGTCTTGTTGACCGGCGCAAAACCGTTCTCGTGGGCCTGGATGGTTTGCACTTCGGGCGACAGCACGTACTGGATGAACGTCTGTGACAGTTCCGGCTGGGCGTTGGGTGTCACCCCGCAGGCGGCCAGTTGCAAGGCCACACCACCTTCCTTCGGGTAAATGAACTTGAGCGGGAAACCGGTACCCTGCAAGGCCACCGCGCGACCGCTGCCGTAGACCGCCATGACCACGTCGCCGTTCTGCATCATGCCGTCCATTTCCCCTGGCGCCGACACCCAGGCCAGCACGTTCGGACCGATCTCGTCCTTGAGCGCCTTGAAGCCGGGGTCGATGTTCTTTTCGCTGCCGCCGCGCAGGCGCGCCATTTCCACCAGTGTGTGCAGGCCGTAGGTGTTGGTCACCGGGGGCATGCCGAGCAGTTGCTTGTAGCGCGGGTCGGCCAGGTCTTCCCAGGAGTCGGGGGCGTCCCAGCCGCGCTTCTTGAAGGCTTCTTCGTTGTAGCCGATTCCGGTAGCGACCATGCCAATGCCGGTGGCCTGCGGGCTGAGGCGAGCCAGCGGGTAGAGGTCCTTGTACACCGGCGCATCGCTGAGCTCGCCGCACAGGCCCTGCTGGAGTGCCTGGTACATGGGGCCGTCATCCATCATGGCGACGTTGATCTGCTGGCGACCCTTCTGCGCCTGCAGCTTGGCCAGGGTTTCAGTGGAGTTGCCGGCGACGTAGACCACCTTGACGTCGTGCAGCTTCTCGAAGGCGGGAATGATCTTGCTCTTGTACATCTGCTCGGTGGAGCCGCCGACACCGGCAACGTAGAGGGTCGGGGCGGCATGGGCGCCGGCGCCGCTCAGAGCGGCGAAAGCGAGGGCGACGCGCAGGGAAGTGAGGCGAAAGGACGGTTGTTGGCTATTCACAGACTATCTCCGAAGTGCAGGGGGCAGATCGAACAATGCGTCGGTCGCTCCGGCGAACCGGGGCCACGCATGCGCTGTGCATGCTCCCGGCCATGGGCGGCGCCGGGTAACGCATCTTGGTGTGCGCTATGTGTATGTGCTGCTGGACTTGAGTATTGCGAGCGTGACGGTATATGGTCAAATACGGATATCGGGCCTAGTCATGCATATTTGATATGGAGGCGTCAGTGAACCTGAGGCAGATCGAAGCGTTCCGCAGTGTGATGCGCATGGGCTCGATGACCGCGGCGGCCGACGTCCTGTACACCTCGCAACCCAATGTCAGTCGGCTGATCGCCCAACTCGAGCTGAGCACCGGGCTGAGCCTGTTCAAGCGCGCAGGGGTGCGATTGATCCCGACGCAGGAGGGCCGCGCGTTCTTTCAGGAGGTTGAGCGCGCGTTCGTCGGGCTCGACAGCCTCAAGCATTCGGCGAAGAACATCCGCAATCTCGGCACCGGGCGCCTGCGTGTGGCGGCCGTGCCGTCGACGGGCATGAGCGTGATTCCCGAGGTGCTCAAGACGTTCACGTCGACCCGTCCGGAGCTGACCGTATCGTTGCACGTGAACTCTTCGCCCACCGTTGAACAGTGGGTGAAATCGCAGTTCTGCGACATTGGCATCGTGGTGCATCCGGGCGATGTGGCGAATCATCAGGTCGAATTGCTGGCCGAGATGGCCGCCGTCTGCGTGTTGCCGGCGGCGCATCCCCTGGCAGAGCGCCAGAGCATCACCTTCGCGGACCTGCAGGGGCAGCCGTTCGTGTCGCTGTGCCACGGAGACGGCACGCGGGCGCTGGTCGACGGGCTGTTCGAACAGGCCGGTGTGGAGCGAGTCATGGCCCTGGAAGCGCAATACAGCGCGATCAATTGCGAAATGGTTGCGCACGGCATGGGCATAACCCTGGCGCACCCGCTGGTGGCCAGGGATTATCTGCACCGCCAGATCGTGGTTCGGCCCTTTCGCCCGAACATTCCCTTGCCGACGTACGTGATCTGGCCCCATGCGCAGAACCGTACCCTGTTGGCCGAAGATTTCATCGACACCCTCAAGGCCCATTACCAACACCTCACCACATCCCCGTAGCCCACCTGCAGGTCCGCGGTTGTCTGTGGGAGCGGGCTCTGCCCGCGAATCGCACCGCGGTGTGTCAGGCAATCCACGGTGTGCCTTTCGCGGCCGTTGACCGCTCCTACAGAGGGACCTAGATCCCCGGTGGGACAGGTGTACGCGGACCCACTGTGGGAGCGGGCTCTGCCCGCGAATCGGTCGCCGCGGTGTGTCAGACACTCCGCGGCGTCCCCTTCGCGGCCGCTGACCATTCCTACCGGGCGCTAGATCACCTGGTCGGCCAATGGAATAGCGTGAGCCATGTCTTCGGCACCGGCCTGGACTTTGTGCAAGGTCACCGGGATCGACTTGGCGGCGGGCACCTTGCTCTTGCTCGCGTAATGCCACAAGGGCACCAACGCATTGCACTCGGGGTAGTAGGCGCCCGCGCAATTGATCGGGATGTCGTAGGCGATGATCTGCATCGGCCCCACCTCGCGGCGCACCTGGGGCTCGATGGCGGTACGAATCGTGACCCAGTCGCCCGGATTGAAACCCAGCCGGACGATGTCGTTGCGGTTCAGGAAGATCACACTGCGCGTGCCCTTGACCCCGCGAAAACGGTCCTCGTAGCCATACACCGTGGTGTTGAACTGATCGTTGCTGCGCAGCGTCATCAGTTGCAGCACATCGCGCTGTCCGGCGTTCTGCGAGACGTCGTCGTCCTCGTCAAGCGTCTCGGCCGTGACGAACTGCGCCTTGCCCGAGGGCGTGGTCCACTGGCGCTCGCAGGCGCCCAGCGGCCGATGGAAACCACCGGGCTCCCACATCCGTGTCTCCATGTCATGGAAGATCTCTGGATAGGTCTGGGCGATGGCCTCCCGCACGCGGGCATAATCCTGGCGCCACAGCTCCCACGGAATCTGCTCGTTGCCGCTCAGCGTCGCCTGGGCCAGGCCGGCGATGATCGCCAACTCCGCGCGCAAGTGCTCGCTGGCAGGCTCGGCGCGGCCTTCCCAGGCGCGGATGCAGCCGGTGCTGTCCTCGGTGGTGTAGACCTGGCGGCGACCGTCCTGCACGTCGCGCTCGATGCGCCCCAGGCACGGCAGCAGCCAGCCATGCTGGCCGGGGAACAGGTGCGTGCGATTGAGCTTGGTGGCGATCTGTACGTTGAGGGTCAGTCCTGCCCAGGCCGGCTCGATGCGTTGGGTGTCCGGCACCGCGCGCAGAAAGTTGCCGCCCAGGCCGATGAAGCCCTTGACCGTACCGGCCACGATGCCCTCGCAGGCATCCACCGTGGCCATGCCCTTTTGCTTTGGTACCTTGATGCAGAACAGCGACTCGATCTTGTCGACCGGAACCTTGGCCGGATCCTCGGTGATGCCCACGGTGCGCTGGCCCTGCACGTTGGAGTGACCGCGCACCGGGCAGATACCGGCACCTGGCTTGCCGATGTTGCCGCGCAACAACAGCAGGTTGACCAGCATCTGCACATTCTGCACGCCATGGCGATGCTGGGTCAGCCCCATGCCATAGATGATCATCACCCGGTTGCTGCGGGCATACACGGTGGCAGCGGCCTCCAGCGCCGCGCGATCCAGGCCGCTGCGCTGTTCCAGCGCGACCCATTCGTGCTGATCCACCTGCGCCAGGAATTCATCGACCCCCTCGGTGTGCTCGGCGATGAAATCATGGTCGATCACCGAAGGCCGGCCGTCGGCACGCGCCGCGCGGTCCATCGCCAGCAGAGCCTTGGCGATACCCATCACCGCCGCCGTGTCACCCCCGATGGCCACCTGGTGATACTGCGTGCTGATCACCGTGGAATCGGGGCCAAGCATTTCCACCGGCGATTGCGGATTGACGAACCGTTCCAGACCGCGCTCGCGCAGCGGGTTGAAGCTGATGATCGGCACCTGGCGCTTGCGCGCCTCCTGCAGTGGATGAAGCATACGCGGGCTGTTGCTGCCCACGTTCTGCCCGAAGAAAAAGATGCAGTCGGTCAGCTCGAAATCCTTCAGGTTCACCGTTCCGACCGGCACCCCGATGCTTTCCTGCAGGCCGACCGACGTGCTTTCGTGGCACATGTTCGAGCTGTCCGGCAGGTTGTTGGTGCCATAGGCGCGGGCCAGCAACTGGTACATGAACGAGGTTTCCAGCGAGGCCCGTCCCGAGGCATAGAACACTACGCTGTCCGGCTCCAGCCCACGCAGTTGCTCGCCGATGCCCCGGTAGGCTTGCTCCCACGTGGTGGTCACATAACGATCACTGGCCGCCTCGTAACGCATCGGATGGGTCAGGCGCCCGTTGCGCTCAAGTTCGTAGTCGCTCCAGGTGCGCAGCTCGCTGAGGCTATGCCTGGCAAACAGCTCGGGGCCGGTGCGCAGCGCGGTCAGCTCCCAGGCGGTCGCTTTCGCGCCGTTCTCGCAGAATTCCAGGGCGTGAGGGTTGCCCGGCTTCGCCCACGCGCAGCTGACGCAGGCGAACCCGTCGGGCTTGTTTTGTCGCAACAGCGCAGCAGGGCCCTTGCCCAGCGCCTGCTGGCGCCAAAGGATATTCATCACCGAAAACGCCGATCCCCAGCCTCCGGAAGAAGAGCTGTAGGGTTGATAGCGCGCTTTGGGATGAATGATCTGCATGGTGTCGTTCCTCGGGTGCGGATGCCTCGGTGCATGAGGCCTGCATTTACGACGGCCCGTGATCGGCAAAGGTTCGAAGAGCTTTGCGCAGCGCCGGCTGCAGGCCGTTCTCGTGCACGTCGACCGACATGAACCCGCTGCCGGTGCTGGCGCCACGGCGGCGATTGCGCTAAAACCGATGGCACCCTTTGGCAAAGGCGTCTATTTTGAATGCAAAATACAAAAAGCAAGGGAGAGACAGCATGACCAGCTCCGCCAAACGCCCGATCAAGGTCCCGTTCACCGGCCCGGCACTGCTTGCCACGCCGTTGCTGAACAAGGGCACCGCCTTCACCGCACAGGAGCGCGACACCTTGCACCTGCAAGGCTTGTTGCCCCAGCAGATCGAAACCATCGACCAGCAATGCGCGCGGGCTTATCACCAGTTCCAGGCATGCTCGACCGATCTCGAACGGCACGTACTGCTGCGCTCGATCCAGGATTCCAACGAGACGCTGTTCTACCGCCTGGTCGACGACCACATCGACGAGATGCTGCCGATCATCTATACACCCACGGTCGGCAAGGCCTGTCAGGAATTCTCGCGCATCTACCGCAGCCATCGCGGCTTGTTCATCAGCATCGACGATGTCGAGCGGATGGACGAAATCCTCAACAACGTAACCAAGGACAACGTCAAGGTCATCGTCGTCAGTGACTGCGAGCGAATCCTCGGCCTGGGCGACCAGGGCGTGGGCGGCATGGGCATCCCCATCGGGAAGCTGTCGTTGTACACCGCGTGCGGTGGCATCAGCCCTGCCTACACCTTGCCGGTGGTGCTCGACGTGGGCACCAACAACCCCGAGCGACTCGCCGACCCGCTGTATTTCGGGCGCCGCGAAGAGCGCGTGCGTGGTGAACGCTACGAAGCCTTCGTGCAGGCGTTCGTCGAGGGTGTGCAGCGGCGCTGGCCGGAGGCGATCCTGCAGTTCGAGGACTTCGCCCTGAGCAATGCCATGCCACTGCTCGAGCGGTTTCGTGACCAGCTGTGCTGCTTCAACGACGACATCCAGGGTACTGCCGCCGTCACCGTGGGCACGTTGCTGGCCGCGTGCAAGGTCAAGGGCCAGAAGCTTTCCGAGCAGACCGTGGCATTCGTCGGCGCCGGTTCCGCCGGGTGTGGCATCGCCGAGCAGATCATCACTGCCATGCAGCTGGAAGGGTTGAGCGACAAGGAGGCGCGCAGCCGTGTCTATCTGCTCAACAGCAAGGGCTTGCTGACCGACCGCCAGCCCGACCTGTACGACTTCCAGCAACGCCTGGCCCACGACAGCGAGACGCTGACCTCCTGGTCGTTCGCCGGGCAGTGGCCAACCCTGCTGGAAGTGGTGAGCAACGCCAGGCCGAGCGTGCTGATCGGCGTTTCGGGCAAAGCCGGGCTGTTCACCGAAGAGGTGGTGAAGACCCTGTACCAGCATTGCCCCGCACCGATCGTCATGCCGTTGTCCAACCCCACTTCACAGATCGAAGCTCACCCCAAGGACATCCTGCAGTGGACCGAAGGCAATGCGCTGGTGGCCACCGGCAGTCCGTTCCTGCCGATCGAAGTGCTGGGTCGTACCTTCCCGATCGCTCAGTGCAACAACTCCTACATCTTCCCTGGTGTGGGTCTGGGCGCCATTGCCAGCCGGGCCACGCGCGTTACCGACGGCATGCTCATGGCTTCGGCACAAGCGCTGGCCGACAGCGCGGCAGCGGGACAGATGTTGCCGCCCTTGCGTGACGTGCAGGCGGTCAGCAAACGCATCGCCCTGGCGGTAGGCCTGGCGGCGCAGAAGGACGGTGTGGCCGCGCCGATGGATGAGGCCGCGTTGCGCGAGGCAATCGACGTGCATTTCTGGAAACCGGAATACCGCGCCTACGAACGTCAGCCTCTGTAGCGGGCCGGAGCTCAGGCCAGGTTGTGGCTCTTCATCCAGCCCAGCCCGGCCTCGGTTCCATTCAACGGTTTGTATTCGCAACCCACCCACCCCTGGTAGCCGATCCGGTCCAGGTGCTGGAAAAGAAAACCGAAATTGATTTCCCCGGTGCCGGGTTCATGGCGGCCGGGGTTGTCCGCCAGTTGCACATGGCCGATAGCATGCAGGTGTGCCTGCAGCGTGCGCGCCAGATCTCCCTCCATTACCTGCATATGATAGATGTCGTACTGCAGAAACAGATTGTCGTGGCCCACCTGTTCGCGAATCGCCAATGCTTGCTGTGTGCCGTTCAGGTAGAAGCCGGGCATGTCGCGGGTGTTGATCATCTCCATCACCAGGCGAATGCCATGACTCGCCAGCGCTTCGCTGGCGTAGCGCAGATTGTCGACGAGCGTCCGTTGCGTCTGCTGCGGATCGCTGCCCGGCGGGGCGATACCGGCCAGGCAGTTGATCCGGGTGTTGCCCAGCACCTTGGCGTACTCGATGGCCGTGGCCACGCCGGCGCGAAACTCCTCGCGGCGGTCCGGCAGGCAGGCGATCCCGCGCTCACCGCTATCCCAGTCGCCGGGCGGCAGGTTGAACAACACCTGGGTCAGGCCGTGCTGCTGCAGTCGCGCCTTGATCTCGGCGCTGTCGAAGTCATAGGGAAACAGGAACTCCACACCCCTGAACCCGGCCTTGGCGGCGTGGGCAAAACGTTGCAGGAATTGATGTTCGGTGAACAGCATCGAAAGGTTGGCACACAAACGAGGCATGGCAGGCTACTCCGGGCAGGAGGCATGGCGGCGGGCAAGCCATCCAGGCTGGCCCGCCGCCTTACCGGTCTTGATTATCGTACTCCTTGCTCAGAATTGTTTCGCGCCTGATGTCATTGCGCCAGAAGTCACTTGGGCAGCGCGACAGCCACGGGCGCGGCGGATGTCGGAAGCTCATAGACGAAGCGGTTCTGTGGGCGCATGCGGAACGACAGCACCACGCCAATGGCCAGCAGCACGATGCTGACCATGAACGGCAGCTGCCAGTTGCCGAACTTGTCGATCAGCAGTCCGGCGGCCACCGGGCTGATGATTGCGGCCATGGCCGATCCGGTGTTCATCATGCCACTGGCGGTACCGCAATGGTCCGGGGCGATGTCCATGGGAATCGCCCACATCGGCCCGATGGTCATCTCCGAGAAGAAGAACGCAATCGCCAGGCAAGCCAGCGAGACGTACATGTCGTGGGTGAACATCAGCGGCAGCAGAGCCACCAGGGTCAACGACAGGCAGATCGCAACCATCAGGCTGCGCGCCCGGTTGAGGTTGCCGGTGCGCTTGTAGATGCGATCACTGACGATGCCGCCCAGGGTATCGCCGACCACGCCACCGAAGAATACGGTCGAGGCGAATATGGCCGTGCTTTTCAGGTCCAGGCCCATGTTCATGAAGTACATCGGGACCCAGCTCAACAGCAGCCACAGTGTCCAGCCATAGCAGAAGTAAACGATGGTGACCGGGGCCATGCGCCGGAACAATCTTCCCCAAGGCAGCTTGATGGTGTTCTTGGGCTTGGGCGGGGGCAGGGCGTCGAGCTCCTGCTGGGTGATGCGCGGGTGATCCTTGGGTTGCTCGGTGAACACCAAGGCCCACAGCGCGACCCAGACGAAACTGATGCCGGCACAGACATAGAACGACTCGCGCCAGCCATAGGCCGCCATCACCGCGACCATCGCCGCCGGCGCCAGCGCGTTGCCCAGGCGGGCAAAGGCATGAGTGATGCCTTGGGCGAAGCCGCGATTTTCCTTGCCAACCCAGCGCGACATGGCCGCAGTGGCGGCAGGGAAGGTGGCGCCTTCGCCCAGCCCCAGCAACACCCGCGCCACGATCAGCGAGACAAACCCGCCGGCCATGCCGGTGAGCACCGTGGCGCTGGCCCAGATCAGTCCGCACACCACCAGGGTGCGTTTGGCGCCGAAACGGTCGCTGACCCAGCCGCCGATGATCTGGAACACCAGGTAGGGATAGGCGAATGCCGAGAAGACGATGCCGATCTCGGTTTTGGTGAGGTTGAACTCCTTGCCGAAACCGACCGCGGCGGTACTGACGTTGACCCGGTCCAGGTACGTGATGAAATACATGGCGCACAGCATGACCAGCACCATGGTAGTAGGGCGCAGATATAACCGCTTCATGTTCTATCTCCAGTTTCTTATTGTTTACGCCCGCAGGCGTTGATTCGGGATAGTCAGTCGCATCCGGCGCAGCCAGGGACGGCAGCGCCGTTGGTTTCACTCGCGGCGAAGGGGCACGTGCTGCCCGCCCAGGTAATCCATCGCGGCCAGCACGCCGCTGGCGTCGAGTTTCACCCCGGCCATCTGCAGGCCCATTTCGCAACCGCTCAGGGTGGCCATGAGGGTCAGGTCGTTGCAGTCACCCAAGTGGCCGATACGGAACATGCGCCCTTTGAGTTTGCCCAGGCCGGTGCCCAGCGACATGTCGAAGCGTTCGTAGATGGTCTTGCGTACCTGGTCGGCGTCCACGCCTTCGGGCGTCATCACACCCGTGAGCACGGGGCTGTAGACGCTGGGGTCGGCGCACTGGATGGGCAGGCCCCAGGCCTGCACGGCGGTGCGACAGGCCTGAGCCAGGCGTTGGTGGCGGGCGAAGACGTTGTCCAGGCCTTCGCCGAAAATCATGTCCAGCGCTTCGGAGAGCCCATAGAGCAGGTTGGTGTTGGGGGTGTAGGGCCAGTAGCCGGTCTTGTTCATCTCGATGATGTCCTCCCACGCCCAGAAACTGCGCGGCAGGCCGCCGCGCTGGCTGGCCTCGATGGCCTTGGGCGACAGCGCGTTGAAGCTGATACCGGGCGGCAGCATCAGGCCTTTCTGCGAGCCGGAGATGGTCACGTCCACGCCCCATTCGTCATGGCGATAGTCAGCCGAAGCGAGCCCGGAGATGGTGTCCACCAGCAACAGCGCAGGGTGCCCGGCAGCATCGATGGCCCGGCGCACGGCGGCAATGTCGGAGGTCACCCCGGTGCTGGTTTCGTTGTGCACCACGCAGACGGCCTTGATCCGCTGCTCGCCGTCCTGCTCCAGGCGCGCCTGGATCATGTCTGCGCGCACGCCACCGCGCCAGCCTTCGATGCCTGGCAACCCGATGAATTCGGGCTTGAGCCCCAGGCTGATGGCCATCTTCTGCCAGAGGCTGGCGAAATGGCCTGTCTCGAACATCAGCACCTCGTCGCCTGCGTTCAAGGTATTGCACAGTGCCGCTTCCCACGCACCGGTGCCCGAGGCGGGGTAGATGATCACCGGATGGCGGGTCTTGAAAATCCGTTGAATGCCTTCGAGCACTTTGAGACCCAGTTCGCCGAACTCGGGGCCGCGGTGATCGATGGTCGGGTAGCTCATGGCGCGCAGGATGCGATCGGGCACCGGGCTGGGGCCGGGGATCTGCAGAAAATGGCGGCCGGCAGGATGGAAGTCGAGCTTGAGCATGGGTGAACCCTTTGTTGTTGTATTTTGAATGCAAAATTACATTAGCAGTTGGGCCCGCTGTGTCAAACCACTCAATTGCGCTAATATCGGCTTAGATTCGCGCTTTTTAGAATAAGAAGAGCTCGCCTTAACCCATTGATACAAGGAGTTTGCATGCAGTCTTCGTCAATGGCCGCCCCGGCCACGCCCGCGCTGCAGTTGCCACGGCTCGAACGCCAGCGCCTGCACGACACCGTGGTAGAGCACTTGCGTGGGTTCATCACCGAAGGGGTGCTACCGCCCGGGACCAAGCTGAACGAGCGCGAGTTGTGCGAGACGCTGGGTATTTCCCGTACCCCGCTGCGCGAGGCCCTGAAGGTACTGGCCGGGGAGGGCTTGATCGAGATCAATCCCAACCGCGGTGCCAGCGTGGCGCGCATGAGCGAGCTGGAAATTCGCGAAGCGTTCGAGTTGATGAGTGGTCTGGAAGCCTTTGCCGGCGAGCTGGCGTGCGAGCGCATCACCGAAGCGGAGCTGGACCAGATCAAGGCTTTGCACAATGCCATGGTGGTGAGCAAGAGCCAGCATGATCTGGTGGGCTACTATCAGCGCAACCGCGCCATCCATGACCTGATCAACCTGGCTTCGCGCAATTCGGCACTGCGCCAGATGTATCTCACGGTGAACCGCCGCCTGCAGGCGCTGCGCTTCCTGTCCAACCAGCAGGCGCCGAAGTGGGATCGAGCGCTGCATGATCATGAACAGATGATCGAGGCTCTTCAGGCCCGAGATGGCAAGCGCCTGAGCGCGATCCTGCGCCAGCATCTGCTGGAAAAGCGTGATGCCATCATGTTGCTGGTGCAGAACGGCAATCGCCCCTGATCCAGCCACACCGCGTCGGCGGCCCACGCGGTGTGGCAGGGCGAACGCGCCGGTCAGCGCAGTGTCAGCGGGATGTTCAGGTCGTTGAGCCGCTGGGCGGTAGCGGCGCCGACGCCTCCGGCTACGAACGACGACTCGAGCGTGGTGCCATTGCTGGCCGGTACGGACACATCCGGGGTAGCAAACGGCAGGCTCGCCAGCGCCTGCCAGCTCGATTGCCGCGGGAAGACGTAACCATGGTATTGGCGGCGTATCGCATCACCCTCATCCACCGGGGTATCCTTGAAAAACGCCAGACTTTCCGAAACGGTCAATTGCCCCGCTGCGGTCACCGAAGCCGCATGGGTTGCCAGCCTTTTCGCCGAGATGTCGATGTCACCTCCAGCCTTCATCGAAAATCCGTTATGAACACGGTCCGTGACCCGTGCTCGCTCTTCATCGTCGGCGGATACGAAGAAACTTTCGGGCAAATCATTGTCCAGCCAGACTGCCCGGTTACGTGGCCCCGTGGCCTCCAGGCTGCCGGTAAACTGAATATCGCTGGCTGCAACCTTGATATCCCCCTTGCTCTCCAGCGTCGAGCCAGCCACGTCGAGCATGCCGACTGCGTTCAGGTGCACAGAGCCCCCGGCAATGCTGCTGCGCGCCTGTGAATCCCGGAACCCTGCGTTGCTCCAGCCGCTTTGCGGCAGCTCGCCCAGTACCGGCCCCCACTGCGGGCCGCTCAGCTTGAAACCCTCCTGCAGGGTCATGCCGCGGATCCACAGGTTGCTCTGGGCGTCTATGTTCACGGCCTGTTTTGCCGAAAGGTGAGAGCCGGCGACGGTAATATTGCCAGCTCTAAATCGGGAGCCGCGCGCACGTAGCGAAAGCGTGTCGCGGGCCGTCACCACCGTCGACGCGTTGGTTTGCGACGTGCGCTCGAAGCTGCGCAGCGGTTGATCGGCACTCGGACGCGCACCGTCCAGACGCACGCTCTTGCTGGAACCGCGAATGACCAGGTCCCCTTGGCTGTCCACGTTCACCGTCGCCCCCGAGAGCTTGGCGGCACTGATGTGGATACCCTCGCCAATTATGGACAAATTGCCGCCGCGGGCCTGGATTTGGCTTTGCTGCTGATAGGTTTCTTCTCGATGCGCCTCGTGCGCGTGGCTGCCGGACAGGGTGACACGGCGCACGCCGCTACCCTGGGTGGCCGTGCGCTTGAGATCCAGCCCGCTGATATCCGTTTCACCAAGCCCGTTAATACTGACCGAATGAGTCCCATCGATCTTGGCGCCTATCAGTTTAGCGGTCGGTAATGCGATTGAACCGCCCACGATAACAGTGGACTGCGCGCGTTCGACATAGGTAGAGGCGCTGTCTCCAGGCGCATCCAAGGATCCAAGCCGAACCGTACGCCAGCCTTTGTCCACCTTCGCTCCGGCTTTGAGCCCCCCGCGCGCTGTGTACATACTCACCGACTCCGGACCCTGGATACCGGTCGCTGCCATCTCGATACCGTTCCCGTCCAGCCTGACCGTGCCCTTGGAAATGACCTTGTTGCCCACGTGCAGCAGGGTGCGTTCCTCGATTTGCGCGTCCGATTCACCGGCTGCCAGGGTGAACCACCGGTCGTCGGCCGTTGCCTGGCGCCGCGTCACGGTCTCATTGCTCAATGCATCGAAGGTCAAGCGGCCACCGGCCCGAGCGTCGATAAGGCCACCGGTGAGTGCAAGGGACGTCAGCGTCATGTCGCCAACAGACGAGAGCTGCACATGTGCGGTACCGGCATCGATCGAACCCTGCGCATGCAGCCCGTCCTGTTTGGCTGCGGAACTCATCGTCAGCGCCCCGGCGGAGGCGATTTCAATGCCCTGAGCCGCGCGCAACTGTGTGATTCCCATGTTCACGCCTGCACCGTCCTGGGTGCTGATGATCTTGATGCGCCGGGCCTGCATGGCGCCCAGCAGGCTGGCGTCGATTGCCGTCGCTGGCTGCATGACGTCGCTGCTGGCCAGCGTCTGCACATCGAGCCGCTGGCGACCCAGCAACAGGCTCAAATCTCCACCCGCCGTCAGTTCGCCTTGGGTCTGGAGGGAGGGCGCGATCAACTGCACGGAACCCGCGCCGCCATCCAGGCCGTCCGGGCCGACTACCAGGCCCTGCTGCGCCGAGCGTGTGTCGTAGTGCTGGATGCGGCCGTCGGCCAGTTCCGCTGTGCCCACCACATACGTCGCGGTACCGGCCTGCTCCAATGCCAGGCGCGCGCCGTTGAGGACAATGCCGTTAGGGTTGCTCAACACATAATCGGCAGCCTCCCCGAAGATGACCTGTTCGCCAGCTACAGTAGATCCACGACTGCCTACGACCTCGTTGAGAATGGTGCTGGCGGCTCTGTCACTGAAGTGCACGTTGGTATTGACGTCGAGGGTCGTACCGGCGACCTGCGCCTGGCCCGCAATCAGGCTGTTGTTCAAGACCAGACCAGCGCTGTCGACGTTGTAGTCCTGCCAGCGGTTATGGGAAAGGCCTTGTGCGTTCGGCGCAACGATATCGACGATCGGCACCTGTGCTTGAATTTCGACGGTGGCAGTACCCATCGGTCCGTCGACTGCCACCAGGTTGTCGGCCGAGGCGGGGTTGAGTGTGGTGAGCAGAACGGCCGAGATGGCCAGTGCTAGCGTGTGCCGGGCGAACGCATGGGGTTTGGGCGTGGCTGGGTGCATGATGGTGCTCCTCTCTGGGGGCTATGGAATGTTGGCAAAGCGGCGGGACGAATCCGCCGCAAGCCACTCTAGAGAGGAGCGAGGCATGGCAGTGAGTGTAGGAATGATTCTCGTCATGTAGGACGTATCTGTCAGATTGCAGGATCGCTCATTGCCTCAGCACTTAGCCGGCGTTGAACTCCACGCGCTCCGGTATTCGCGTCATCAACACCCGGCCGCCGCGAATCGATACCCGCGCCTTGGCCTGCTGACGCACGGCTTCGTAGTCGTTTTCAGCCCCCAGGATCACCATGTTGGCCGGGCGGCCTGCGGCGATGCCGTATCGCTCGCCCAAATTCAGTGCGCGGGCGCTGTTGTCGGTGACCAGGTCGAGCGAGCGCTGCAGGTCTTCGAAGCCCATCATGTGGCAGATGTGCAGGCCGGCGTCCAATACACGCAGGATATTGCCGTTTCCCAGTGGGTACCACGGGTCCTTGATGGAGTCCTGGCCGAAGCAGACATTCATGCCCGCCCGATCCAGCTCGGCTACGCGGGTCACGCCGCGGCGCTTGGGAAAGGTATCGAAACGCCCCTGCAGGTGAATGCTTTCGGTCGGGCAGGAAACAAAGCTGATTCCCGACTGCTTGAGCAGGCGGAACAGCTTCGAGCAATAGGCGTTGTCGTACGAGCCCATCGCCGTGGTGTGGCTGGCCGTGACGCGGCTGCCCATGCCGCGCACGCGGGCCTGTTCGGCAAGCACTTCGAGAAACCGCGAATGCGGATCATCGGTCTCGTCGCAATGCACGTCCACCAGGCACCCGGTGCGCTCGGCCAGGTCCATGAGGAAATTGATCGAGCTGACACCCTGTTCTCGAGTGTTCTCGAAGTGCGGAATTCCACCCACCACATCGGCGCCCATGGCCACTGCGCGCTCCATCAGTTGGCGCCCGTCAGGGTAGGACTCGATCCCTTCCTGGGGAAACGCCACTATCTGCAGATCGATCAGGTGGCGCGCTTCCTCGCGCACTTCGAGCATGGCCTTGAGCGCACCCAGCGTCGGGTCGGTAACGTCGATGTGCGTGCGCACGTGCTGGATACCGTGCTCGGCGAGCATGCCGATAGTGGTCAGGGCGCGCTGCTTGGTGTCTTCATGGGTGATGCTCGCCTTGCGTTGGCCCCAGCGTTCGATGCCTTCGAACAGCGTGCCGCTCATGTTCCATTGCGGATCACCAGCCGTGAGGGTGGCATCGAGGTGAATGTGCGGCTCGACCAGCGGCGCTATCAACAATTGGCCCTGCGCGTCGATGTCATCACCAAAAGCCTGGACCTGGCCGGTTTGTGCCTGGATCGCGGCAATGAGGGTGCCGGTGCACGTGACGGTGTGCAGGCCTTCGGTCTTGCGCAACCTGGCGTTGATGATCTTCATGGGGGCACCCTTCGTGTAAAAGCCGATGACCAATGTTGCCATAGTTGTCGGCCGGCTCCCGGAAAAAACTGTGGCGCGGCGCGGGCTGCGGTCAAGCAGGCGCCGTGAACAGCTCGCGGCGTGCACCTTCGGTGATGGCCACGATGCCGGGATGCTTGACCTTGCGCTCCACCGAAATCACGTAGAACGACTCCGTGACGCCTTCGGTCTGCCCGATCAGCCGCACCTGGTACTGCGTCATGATTTCATCGGCAATGACACTGGGCGCGATGAAGATACCGCTGCCCGACTGCCCGAAGGCCTGCATCAACGCACTGTCGTCGAATTCGCCGACCACCCGCGGCAGCAGGCCCTGATCGCCGAACCAGCGCATCAGCCGACTGCGCAGCACGCTCTCCTGACCAGGAATGAGCAGCGGTGCGCCGTGCAGGCATTGCGGGAAGTCGCCACCATGGCGTGCGGCCAACTGCTCGGTGGCGAAGAAGCTGATGCCGCACTCGCCCAACTTCTGGCTGTAGCCCTTGATGTCCAGGTGTGATGGCATCGGACTGTCGGAAATGACCATGTCCAGACGTTGGATCGCCAAATCGGCCAGCAGCCGTTCCAACTTGTCTTCGCGGCAGGTAATGCGCAGCGGTTCGCTCAGTTCCATGGTCGGTGCGATCAGCCGATAGACGATCGACTTGGGCACTACGTCAGCCACGCCCACCCGAAAAGGAATCTGTTCCTCATCGGGCTGGGTCCGCAGCACCGCCTCCAGTTCACCGCCAATCTGGAACATGCGCTCGGCGTAGGGCAGGGCCTGGCGGCCAGCCTCGGTCAGCTCCAGATGCCTGCCAACACGCCGAAACAATTTCACACAGAACGTTTCTTCAAGCAGGCTGATCTGACCGCTAATGGTTTGTGCGGTGAGGTTGAGTTGCTCACTGGCACGCACGATGCTTCCGGTGCGCGCAACGACCCAGAAATAGTGAAGCTGACGATAATTGAGCACGGCGACCTACACTTCGTAAAAACCGAAGTGTAACTGGTAAAAATACGAATTTTCCAGAGGTGTCCGTGTCTCTAGAATGCCTCGCTAGCAAAGAGCCAGTAGTTGGGGCTCGCTAGCGTGCGCGGCACCAGCCGAGCCTCTCCAGACATTCAGCGAACCGTGATAAGGGCAGGAACGATACATGGAATACCTACTGGAACTGGCTTCAAGCCCCACCGCCTGGGTGGCATTGGTGACCCTGGTAATCATGGAAGTCGTGCTGGGCATCGACAACCTGATATTCATCTCGATTCTGACCAACAAACTGCCCAAGGAAATTCAGGCCAAGGCACGCCGTATCGGTATCAGCATGGCGCTGATCCTGCGCCTGGGCCTGCTGAGTACCGTGGCTTACATCGTCCAGCTGACCGAGCCGGTTTTCTCCGTGCTGGATCACTGGTTCTCGTGGAAGGACGTCATCCTGATCGCCGGTGGCTTGTTCCTGTTGTGGAAAGCGACCAAGGAAATCCACCACACCGTGGACCCGGTCGATCAGGAAGAGGCGAAGATCGGCGACAAGGTCAGCATGAGCTTCGCTTCGGCGATTGGTCAGATCCTGGTGCTGGACCTGGTGTTCTCCATCGACAGCATCATCACCGCCGTGGGCATGACCGAGCACTTGCCGATCATGATCATCGCCGTGGTCAGCGCCGTCATCGTGATGCTGGTGGCTGCAGAGCCTTTGGCCAAGTTCATCAACGACAACCCAACGGTGGTCATGCTGGCTTTGGGCTTCCTGATCATGATCGGCATGACGCTGATCGCCGAAGGCTTCGGTGCACATGTGCCTAAAGGCTACATCTATGCAGCGATGGCGTTCTCGGCGACGATCGAAGGCTTGAACATGTGGTCGCGCCGGTCCAAGCAGCGCAAGCTGGCGGCCAATCGCGAGGTGTAAAAGCGGCAGACAAAGCGAGGGGGCATGGATGCCCCCTTTTTTCGCCTTTTTTTCGGCTGGCTTGACGTTTGCTACGGACGCGTCAGACGTGCTGCGGCGTACCGGTGCGACGGGGTACGGCCGGCGTAGAGCGCTGGGCTGCTCGGGGCTGCGGCTGTGAATGCTGGTGGCGGCGAGCGATTCGCAGCACCCCCCAGAGCATGGCGGCCGCTACGGCCATCCAACCGGCGATCAGGCCGAAGATTGTCATTGCAAGGCTCATCACTACCTCCATTGCTTTCGCGTCTTCTAGGTCACGTAATAGATGACCTTGAGGGTCTGCGTGCGTTTCAACCTATTGACGAAAGGTCATTTGCGTGCGCCGGTCGGAGCTGCGAAGCGGGCCGTCATTCCACCGCTATCGCGCTGGCTGCGGGAAATCTATGATGGCCGTTCGGGCGGCACGTTGGGCGTCGCCCCGTATCAGGGGAATACCATGCTGCCGAAATCGAACGTCATGACCACGGTACTGCTTGTCTGCAGTCTGGTAGCGAGCCTGACGGGTTGCGCCAGCAGCAACGGACCGGCACTGCCTGGGCTGGCGGATCGTGTGGAGCTCAACGGTGTACCTTTCTATCGCGGCAACGCCAATCAAAGCGGCTCGATGGTGCTGGCCAGCATGCTCTCGCAACAAGGCATTACGATTACACCCGGGCTGCTCGATCCCGCGCTGAAACTGCCCGCTGAAACGGATCGCCTGCAGCAGAACATTTCACAGGTGGCTCGCGACTATGGCCTGCTGGTGTATGCGCTCGATCCTCAGCTCAACGCGCTATTGGCTCAGGTGGCGGCGGGTAACCCGGTATTGCTGCGCTACAGCGAAGGCTCGGCGTTCTGGTCGCAACCGAGGTATGCACTGCTGGTGGGTTATGACCGATTCAAGCGGCACGTTTTGCTGCGCTCGGGGATGAACCGACGGCTGCCGATGGATTTCGACAGCTTCGATTCGGCGTGGAAGAGCGCCGGCGCCTGGGCCATCTTGGTACAGCAGCCCAACCAACTGCCGGCCAAGGTCGATCGCCAGCGCTGGCTGGACGCAGCCCGCGAAACCGCAGCAGCCGGCCAGGAACCCGCCGCCGCCCGCGCCCGCAAAGCCCTCGGCTCCTGAATACCTTGCCCTGTAGGGGCGGTCATCGGCCGCGAAAGGGACGCCGCGGTGTGACAGGCAAAGCGCCTGTACCGCCGACGCGGCTTGCGCCGCTGCTACAGCGGGCGCGGTGCCTGTAGCAGCGGCGCGAGCCGCGTCCGGGGGCGCCGCAGCGGTTCAGGCTGCTCGCGCTCCGATCAAAACCCCAGGCGATCACGCAGGCTGTAATACCAGGCGCCCAGTTGTGTCAGAGGCGCGCCGAAGGTGCGGCCGCCGGGGAAGGGATAATGCGGCAGATCGGCAAAAGCATCGAAGCGCTCGGCCTGGCCGCTCAGCGCCTCGGCGAGCACCTTGCCCGCCAGATGGGTGTAGGTCACCCCATGGCCGCTGCAGCCCTGGGAATAATAAATGTTGTCGCCCAACCGTCCCATCTGCGGCAGCCTCGACAAGGTCAGCAAGAAATTACCCGTCCAGGCGTAGTCGATCTTCACCTGCGTCAGCTGCGGGAACGCCTTGAGCATCTTCGGTCGAATGATCGCCTCGATGTTGGCTGGATCGCGTGCACCATACACCACGCCACCGCCGAAAATCAGGCGTTTGTCGGCCGTCAGGCGGTAGTAGTCGAGCAGATAGTTGCAGTCTTCCACACAGTAATCCTGCGGCAGCAGGCTGCGTGCCAGCGCCTCGCCCAGAGGCTCCGTGGCGATCACCTGAGTGCCGCAGGGCATGGACTTCGCGGCCAGCTCCGGCACCAGCTCGCCAAGGTACGCATTACCGGCGACGATCACGAATTTTGCCCGCACCCGACCCTGAGCGGTATGCACGACAGGATTGGCGCCACGCTCGATACGCAGGGCCGGCGACTGTTCATGAATGCGCCCGCCCAGGGATTCGACCGCGGCCGCTTCGCCCAACGCCAGGTTCAGTGGATGGATATGCCCGCCACTGACATCCAGCAGACCCCCCACGTACTGCGCGCAATCGACGACCTGGCGGATGCGGCCCTGGTCCATCAGCTCCAACTGGGTGTGCCCATAACGTTCCCACAGGCGCTGTTGACCCTCCAGATGCTTCATCTGTTTGACCGTCAGCGCAGCGAACACGCCACCGTTCTTCAAATCGCAATTGATCCCGTAGCGCGTCACTCGCTCACGAATGATTCGTGCGCCCTCGAAGGCCATGTCGCCAAGCAGTCGCGCTTGTTCGGCACCGACGCTGCGTTCGATCACATCCAGATCACGGCTGTAGCTGTTGACGATCTGCCCACCGTTGCGCCCCGATGCACCAAAGCCCACCTTGGCCGCCTCCAGCACACGAACGCTGAAGCCGCGTTCGAGCAGGAACAGCGCACTGGACAGCCCGGTATAGCCTGCGCCGATGATGCACACGTCCGCTTCCACGTCGTCCTGAAGGGCAGGGCGAGCCGGCGCCGCGTTGGCAGACGCGGCGTAGAAGGACGGGGGATATTGCATGCTGGACATCGGGCAACCTCGGCTGGGTGGATTTCGCCTGTGCCGGGATGCTAACGCAGTTGCCCATACCTCACCAGCGCGTCGAATTAACGGCTGCCAAAAATAATTCCGCATTTCATAGGGTTAGCGCAAAAAAAGGAGTTGACAGGCAATCCCGAATCCGTAGAATGCCGCCTCACAGCAGGCACGTAGCTCAGTTGGTTAGAGCACCACCTTGACATGGTGGGGGTCGTTGGTTCGAGTCCAATCGCGCCTACCAAACAAAATCCGCTCTGCTGGGCGGTCTTCAAAGGCTCACCGAAAGGTGGGCCTTTTTTGCGTTCAATGGGGGATGTGCTCGAGACGCTGGATGAGGTTGGCCAGTTCCGCACTGCGCTGTTCGAGGTCAGCGAGCACCTGGTGAACTTCCGCACCCACGCCGGGCCGGTGCAAGCAGCGCCTCACATCGTCCAAGGCACCTGCATACGCCTGCTGGTGATGGTGGAGACGCATCAGATACAAAGCCAGTAGATCGTGCTCGACCATTGCGGCTACCTCATTGCGGATGGCTGCAGCCTGTCAATGCCTGATGCCCGATGCCGCAGATTCAGGTCAACGGCCGCCACTGCACGTCACGCAGCCCGCGGCGTTCGACATGCCTTCTAAGTTGCGCCGCATGTTCCGCCGGGTTGGTGCCGCCGTAGACCAGCCCGATGCCCGAGTGCAGCGCGGCGTAGTACCAGGCATCGGCATCGCTCATGTGCGTATCACGCTGCTGAAAGCGCCTGGCCTCACCGTTGAGGACGTAGCGAATCTCGTAGTCCGTGAACCGGCTTGTCATAGTTTACTCCCGTGTTACCGGGCATCAGACATGCAGGCCATTGGCCAGTTCCGTAGTGATGGCAAAAAACTACTATTGATCGTTTGGATATCGGTTCGCCAAGGCAGGCTTCATGTCACCCTGGCGTATTGCCGGACTGATGCCCAATACTCAGCTGGGCTCGGTAGACGCATCGGCGCCGTCGATGTCCGGATCGTCCGGGAGTACTTCGGGCTCGCCGTCGTCGGCGTCGTTCAGCGCGGCGCCATCACTGTGCACCTCATCGTCGAGAGGTGATTCCCCGGCCTGGCCGATAAGCGGGATGGGATCGAGATCGATAGTCATGGCATGCCTCGCAGGTTGACGTGGTTGTCATGCTTTCGAGGCGTGATCGGCGAGCAGGGTTCGATCGAGCTTGAGACCGTCGGTCATGTCACGGTTCGACGGCATTGAATTCGCAATAGTCTTCCCAGCTCAGGCCCAGTGCGTCCGCCACTTCCTGGTGAACCTCGAGGCGCATGGTCTTGAGTTCTTCCGGGTTTTGCGCGATCAACTGCAGCGCCAGCTCCCACGGTTCCAGGCCCTGAGCCTGGGCTTCATCCTCGAACGCCCACTGCACCTGTTCCGCTTGCTCGCGGCTGTCGAGCACCTGAATTTCTTCACGCAACTCGGGGTGGGCGTCGAGGAATATCGCCAATGCGGCTGCGTTGCGGTCTTCTTTGGCGATCATGTCGGGGCCCTGCTGGCTATTCGAAAAGGTAAGGCTTGCATGATGCCACGACGTGGCCGAGCCGTCAGCGGCGGTCGATGCGCAGACAGGCGCCGGCAGCGTGGATAGTGATAAAATCGCCGCTTCGGATTCTGGAGGTAGGCGTGTGCGCAAGTTGATGATGGTGATGGCAATGCTGACGTTGGCCGGTTGCGGTACCGCGTTCGAGAAAGCCCATGAGGCAGTGTCGCAATTATTGGAGAACCCCAAGACGGCGCGCTTCACCAACGTTCGCACCACCGATCAGGGCAACTATTGTGGCCAGGTGAAGGGCAAGGACGCCCAGGGCGTTTACGGACCCTATCGCAGCTACGCAGCCATCCCCCATGGTGACCAGTTCGAAGTGGTCATCGACAACGACGGCAACGACCCGCGTGTGCGCGAAGTGTGCGGCAGCGCCGAGGAACTGCTGGCGCCGGTCGATGTGGCCGAACAGCCGGGGCAGCGCTGGGAAGTGCGCATCGTTTCGGGTCGCAACATGGGCTCGGTCACCGACATGGCGGCGCGGCTGGTGGAAAACGGCTTCGTCGCCAGCTTCGTTCAGCGTGACGGCCAGACCCTCGTCTACCTCGGGCCGTTCGACAGCCGGGCCGAGGCCGACAAGGAGCGCGCTCGGCTGATGGGCTCGCGCGGCATCGAATCGGTGGTGATGCCGTTCAGCGAAGCTGACAAACCCTGAAGCGCGGTTGCACTTCAGGGCGTGCCGGGTTCAGCCGCAGGCCTTGAGGTCCACCGGTCCGACGAAGGCATTGCCGTGGCCCATCACGCAGGCCACCTGCTGGTTGCGCTGGCGTTCCCAGACCTGCACCGGGTAGGTCTTGTCCCAGGCCTGGTACAGCTGGGTGTCCTGGCGCGAAAGGCGCAGCCCGTACTGTTTGCTCATGTACATGTAGGTGCGCGCGATCATCCCGCGGATCGAAGGCCGTGGCATGACCTTCTTGGCCTTGAAGTCGACCTGGGTCAGGCATGAGCCATACTGCCCGCGTTGTTCGGGCAGCCAGCCGAAACTGAAGTTGCTGCGATCGCCATTCACCTCGCCAATGCTCGGCACCAGGTTGTGCAGATCGGCTTCGGCGGTCTGGTAGACCTTGTCATTGCGGGTGCAGTTCTTGCGCCCGCCGTTCTGCCAGCACTGGCGCTGGTGGCCGATCTGCCAGGCCGGGACGATGTGTTCCCATTCGATGCGCGCAGCGCGGTTGGCGTTCTTGCGCGGTACATAGCCGCACGCCGCAAGGTTAACCCGATTGCCGGTGTACTTGCAGCCGCAGTAAAACTCGGTGGACTGCGGGGCGTACAGCTTCCAGGCGACTTTCTTGGCTTCGCTGAAGGTGCGCGGGGCATCGGCATGGGCGGTGAAGCTGAACAACATCAAACTGATGAAAAGACTGCGGACCATCATCGAATCAATCTTCCTTCGGCACGACCCAGAAAATCTGCACGCCACCGTCGTCGCGGTGGGCGAGGGTGACGTTGTCGTTCTCGGCGATTTCTTCGAGCATCTGTGCCCAATCGTCCTCGCTCTCGTGCTCGAGCCGGAAAATCAGGGCCGCACGGGATTTCTGCGCGGTAGGCGAATTGATGATCTTCTGGACGCGCACGCCAAGACGTTCATAGGCGCTCGGCGCGGCGGGGGTGGCAGTGGTCACGACAGATTTCCTTATTGGCTGTACGTGCGTACAGTATTTGACTGTAAGACGTTTCGCAATAGCGCAGGTTAAATAGCGGGTTTCTGACAGCCAATCCTGTTGTTTTCTTCACTAGTTTCGAAAAAAACTTCAAGCGGATCAGAGACATCCGATCAATCCCCGATGGATGAAAGTCCTGCCGGTGATATCGTTATGCGATAAAGGTATTTAAAGTTATTTTCTTATAGCTCTACAGTCTGGCTATCCCCTCGTACTCAATAGCCAGAGTCGGAGCACAAAATGGCCGCCGTCCTTCCTGAAATCTCCCGTCAATCGTTCGAAGTTCACCCGCTGGCCGGCCATGTCGGTGCTGAAATCATCGGCCTGGACCTGCGTGTTGCTTTGAGCGATGAGGACTTCGCGCGCATCCACCGCGCACACCTCGACCATCACGTCGTGGTATTTCGCGATCAGCGAATCACACCCGAGCAGCAAATCGACTTCAGTCGCCGTTTTGGCGTGCTGCAGATTCACGTGCTCAAGCAGTTCCTGCTGGCGGGTCACCCGGAAATCCTCATCGTTTCCAACATTGTCGAAAATGGCCAGCCTGTCGGGTTGGGCGATGCCGGCAAATATTGGCATTCGGACCTCTCCTATAAGGAACTGCCGAGCCTGGGCTCCATGCTGCATGCGCAGGAATTGCCCAGCGAAGGCGGTGACACCTTGTTTGCCGACATGCACAGGGCTTGGGACACCCTGCCGACAGCGCTGCGCCAGGCGGTTGAGGGCAAGCACGCCGTGCATTCCTATACCGCGCGCTACAGCGAGGGCAAGAACGCTGCCAACTGGCGACCGACCCTGAGCGCTGAACAGCTGGCCCAGGTGGTCACCGTGACCCATCCGGTGGTTCGCACCCATCCGGAAAACGGGCGCAAGGCGTTGTTCGTCAGTGAGGGTTTCACCACGCACATCGTCGGCCTGCCTGAGGACGAAAGCCGCGACCTGCTGCGCCAGCTCTATGCCCACAGCGTGCGTGACGAGCATGTGTATCGGCATCAGTGGCAGCCCCACGACATGGTGTTCTGGGACAACCGCTCGTTGATACACCTCGCAGCCGGCTGCCCGGACCATCTGCGGCGCAAGCTGTACCGCACCACCATCCAGGGCGATGCGCCGTTTTGATAGGGAGTCTTGCATGAACGCTGCACTGCCAGGCCACACGGCCAGCGCTGATCTCGAAGGCAACCCCACGCCGCTGACGACTCCCGAGCCCCTGTTGCAGGTGGACAACGTCAGCCTCGAATACCGCACCTCCGAACGGGTGGTACGCGCGACGCACCAGGTCAGCTTCGAAGTGGACCGTGCCGATCGCTTCGTCCTGCTGGGTCCCTCCGGGTGCGGGAAATCTACCCTGCTCAAGGCAGTTGCGGGCTTCATCAAGCCCAGCGAAGGGCAGATTCGCCTCGCCGGGGAGCGTATAGAAGAGCCAGGCCCGGACCGTATCGTGGTGTTCCAGGAGTTCGACCAACTGCCCGCCTGGAAAACCGTGATCGAGAACGTGATGTTTCCGCTGCTGGCGTCGCGCACCTTGAAACGCGCCGAAGCCAACGAGCGCGCTCGTCACTACCTGGAGAAGGTCGGCCTCAGTGCTTTCGCCGATGCCTACCCGCACACGCTGTCTGGCGGCATGAAGGCGCGGGTCGCAATCGCTCGCGCGCTGGCCATGCAGCCGAAGATCCTGCTGATGGACGAACCGTTCGCCGCGCTCGACGCACTGACGCGACGCAAGATGCAGGAAGAGCTGCTGGAACTGTGGCAGGAAGTGCGTTTTACCTTGCTCTTCGTCACTCACTCCATCGAGGAAGCACTGGTGGTGGGTAACCGCATCCTGCTGCTGTCGCCGCACCCAGGCCGGGTACGGGCCGAAATCAACAGCCATCAGTTCGACCTGAGCAGCCTGGGCGGCGTCGATTTCCAGGCCAGCGCGCAACGCATCCACCGCTTGCTGTTCGACGAGGGCGAAGCGCCTGAGCTGGACCGCCCGCTGGATTTCCAGCACCTGCGCATCGCCTACTGACCTCGCCGAATTCGGAGCAACGACATGAGTCTTTCCCCACCCGTGCGCCAGGAGTATGAAGTCACTCTGGAGCCGTTCACCCAAGCCGAACTGGTGCGCGATATCTCCTGGCCGCAGCGTATCTGGCAGCAGGCCTGGGTGCGCAAGGGCGTGATCCTGCTGGCCCTTGCGGTAGTCTGGGAGCTGGCCGCCCGTTGGCAGAACAACGACTTGCTGCTGCCCAGCTTCATGCAGACCGCCCATGCCTTCATCGATGGAGTGGCCAGTGGCGAGCTGTTGGGCAAGGTATGGATTTCGCTGACGGTACTGATCAAGGGCTACCTGATCGGCATCGTCCTGGCCTTTGGCCTGACCACGCTGGCAGTGTCGACCCAGTTGGGGCGTGACTTGCTCAGCACCTTGACGGCGATGTTCAACCCGCTGCCGGCCATCGCGTTGCTGCCGTTGTCACTGCTGTGGTTCGGCCTGGGCGAGAACAGCCTGATCTTCGTGCTGGTGCATTCGGTGCTGTGGGCGTTGGCACTGAACACCTACGCCGGCTTTCTCGGTGTCTCGGAAACCCAGCGCATGGCGGGCCGCAACTACGGCCTGCGTGGCCTGCGATTCGTCTGGTACATCCTGATTCCGGCCGCGCTGCCGTCGATCCTGGCAGGCTTGAAGATCGGCTGGGCGTTCGCCTGGCGCACCTTGATCGCCGCCGAGTTGGTGTTCGGCGCCTCGTCGGGCAAGGGCGGCCTGGGCTGGTACATCTTTCAGAATCGCAACGAGCTGTACACCGACAAGGTATTCGCCGGCCTGGCTGCGGTGATTCTGATCGGCCTGCTGGTGGAAAACCTGCTGTTCAACACGTTCGAACGCCTCACCATCAAGCGCTGGGGCATGCAGCGCTGAGTCCATTTCCTTTAGTCCAGAGACTTCATCATGGTATTTGCAAGCAAGCTATCCCTGGCCTGCGGCCTGGCCGGCGCACTGCTGGCCAGCGGCGCCAGCGCCGAAGGCAAGATCAGCATCGCCCAGCAGTTCGGCATCGGCTATCTGATCCTCGATGTCGTGCGTGACCAGCAGCTGATCGAGAAACACGGCAAGCAGCAGGGCGTGGACATCGAAGTCGACTGGAACAGCATTTCCGGGGCCACCGCGATGAATGAGGCGTTGCTCGCCGGTGCCCTAGATGTGGTCTCGGCCGGAGTGCCGCCGATGCTTACCGTCTGGGACCGCACCAAGGGTCGGCAGAACGTCAAGGCGATCGCGTCGCTGGGCTCGATGCCCAACTACTTGCTCAGTAACAATCCCGACGTCAAGACCCTGCAGGACTTCACCGACAAGGACCGTATCGCGGTGCCGGCCGCAGGGGTCGGCTTCCAGTCGCGTACCCTGCAATTGGAGACGGCCAAACTTTATGGTGACAAGGAATTCAAGAAATTCGACAACATTTCGGTGAGCATTCCCCACCCGGATGCCACCTCGGCGTTGATGGCCGGCGGTTCGGAAATCAGTGCGCATTTCTCCAGCCCGCCGTTCCAGTACCAGGCCCTGGAAAACCCCAAGGTGCACAAGGTGCTCAGCAGCTATGACATCCTCGGCGGCCCGGCCACCTTCAATGTGCTGTACACCACGCAGAAATTCCACGACGACAACCCCAAGACGTACAAGGCGTTCTACGACGCCTTGGTGGAGGCCGCGCAGATCGTCAAGGCCGACAAGGTGGCTGCCGCCAAGACCTATATTCGCGTAGAGAAATCGACCTTGAGCGAGGCGTTCGTGGAAAAGATCGTCCAGGACCCGGAGATCGACTTCACAGTGGTGCCGCAACGTACCTTCATTTACGCCCAGCGCCTGCATGAGCTGGGTGTACTGAAGAACAAGGCAGACGGCTGGAAAGACTACTTCTTCGAAGAAGCCCACGGCGGCGACGGCAGCTGATCCGCTCGTCGAACATCGACCGAACGCTCGGCGCCGACGCTCACACACTCTGTGAACGTCGGCGCCGATTTTTTTTGCCGCAGGTGTTTCAGGCCGGGGTCGGGGCGGGCAGGCCGAGGGCAGGGTAGTACTGGGCGAAACGCACGTTGTCATGCTGGTCGACCAGCTTCTTCAAGCGCTCGTTGAATGCCCGCCCCACACCGTACTGGCCACCGGACACGGTGCGGAACTGCGAGGTCAGGACGATGCCATTGAGGTCCATCTTGTCGACCCCGAACACCTGCAACGGGCCTTGCAGGTTGTGCTTGAGCATCACGTCGTCGACGATCGATTGCCCCGCCTGCCTGATCAGGTCCAGGGCGGTGTCGATGTCGCTGTCGTAGGTGAACTGCACCGAGAAGAACGCGTAGGCGAATTGCCGGGACTGGTTGGTCACCGCCTTGATCTGGCCGAACGGCACCGAATGCACGAAGCCCTTGCCGTCGCGCAGGCGCAGAGTGCGGATGGTCAGGCTTTCCACCGTGCCGGCGTGGCCGGAGTCGAGTACCACCCAATCGCCGATGGCGATGGTGTCTTCGATGAGGATGAACAGGCCGGTGATCACGTCCTGCACCAGCTGTTGCGAACCAAAGCCGATGGCCAGGCCGACTACTCCGGCACCGGCCAGAAGCGGCGCAACGTTGATGCCCAGGTTAGCCATGGTGGTGATGGTGCAGATCACCAGCAGGATGATCTTGATGGCGTTGCGCAGCATTGGCAGGATGGTCAGCACTCGCGTGCTCGGCTGGCGCAAGGCGCGCTTGCCGACCGAGGGCTTCAGCGCTTCCTGGATGGCCGTGTCCAGCACGACCCACAACAGCCAGGTGACCAACAGGATCAGGCCGATACTGCTCAGTGAGTCGCTGATTGCCCGGCCCATGCTGTTGCTGGCGGCGAATTCGAGCATCGACACGCCCCAGATGCGCCCCAGCAGTTCGATGAAGGCGATGGCCATGACGATGCGCACCACGGCGTGGCCCAGGTTGCGCAGCAGCTCTTTATAGGGGCGCAGTCGCGGTGTGGCGGTGGCGGCAGGCTTGAACAGATGTTGCATGACGGTGCTGAGGAACACCGTGGCAATCAGCAGCACCGTGGTGAGCAGGGCGTTCTGCAAGGCCTTCTGGCTTTCTTCGCCGGCGCCGATCAGATGCACGGCCGAGACCAGGATCATCAGCAGGATGGGCAGGTACCACAACGATGAAAACAGCCGCAGCGACTCCTGCACCCCGCGGTGCTGCAGGCGCTGCGCCAGTGGCCGATTGCGGATCAGATGGGCCACCGGCCGGCGCATGCGCACCACCAGCACCGCGAAGGACAGCGTGGCGAACAGGCCCGCGACCACCGCCAGGCTGGCGGTGAAATTGGTGCCCAACTGACGGGCGATCTGCGGGCTGGTGAGGGCGTCGCTCAGGGCCGCCAGAAAGCCGATCATGAACAGCGGGCGCGGCGCATAGCGGCGCAGTGCCGTGACCGCAGCGCGCTTGTGACCGCTGTCGAACAGGGTGATCACGCACATGATCACCGAGGTGGAGAAAATGCCGCTGCTGGTGGCGTAGGCCAGCGACATGCCAATGGCTCTGGCGATGGACGCGTCAAGGGAATGACTGGCGTACAGCGTTACTGGCAGGGCAATGATCGCTGGCAAGGTGAACGGCAGGATGTAGCCCAACAGGTTGTGCAGGCGCGGACGCTCGCGGACGAAACGGCGGCGGCCGGTGCGGGTAACGATGAAGCGCCCGAGGAAATGCGCGAGCAGAAAGGCTGCCATCCAGCACACCGACAGCAGAATGAAATCCGTTGCCAGGTCGAGTGCCGAGTGGGAGTGCCGGTTGATCAGGGTGTCGACCTCGCTGGCGGCGCGGTCGGTGCGCAGGCGCCAGGTATCGAGCACATGTTCGTCGAGATCGAGCTTCTTCTGCACGTCGTCGATGCCGGTGCTGATGGCACCCAGCAGGCCGCCTTGCACCAGCGGCGCTGGTTCTTCGACTGGCGCATCGGTCGCCGGGACTTCAGCGGCTTGCAGAGAAAAACTCAGCATCAGGAACAGCATGGGAAGGATGGTTTTTACCGGGGAACTGAACACAATGCGGGTCGCTCTATTGATCGGTACACCAGTCGTTGAGTGAATTTTTACCGGCAAGTTCGCCGATCCACGGCATTTGTCGCGATTGTTCATCTTGCATTGAAGGCTGTCGTGTTCTATCCAAGCGGTCCGCATACCTGCACGCAACTTTCTATCCAAGGCTTTGAACATGTCGTCTAGCAGCACCTTCGCCACCACCACACCGGGTCGGCAAGAGCAGTTTTCCACCCGCATTGCTTTCTTCATTGCCGGCTTCGCCATGGCCGCCTGGGCGCCGCTGGTGCCGCTGGCCAAGGCGCGGGCACAGCTCAGCGACGGCAGCCTGGGCCTGCTGTTGCTTGGGCTGGGCGCAGGTTCCATCCTGGCGATGCCATTGGCGGGTTATTTCTGCGCCCGCTGGGGCTGTCGACGCGTCATCGTCGGCGCAGCCTTGCTCATCTGTCTGACGCTGCCGTTGCTGGCCAGCGTGGACACCCTGCCGCTGTTGATCGCCGCAATCCTGGCGTTCGGCGCGGGAATGGGCGCCATCGACTGCGCCATGAACATCCAGGCGGTGCTGGTCGAGAAGGCCAGTGGCCGGCCGATGATGTCCGGCTTTCACGGTTTGTTCAGCGTGGGTGGCATCCTCGGAGCGGGCGGCATGACCGCTTTGCTTGCGCTCGGCCTGACGCCGCTGCTGGCGGTTGCCTGCGTGGTATTGCTGACCCTTGTCGCGGTGTTCAAGGCGGCGCCGCATCTGCTGCCTTATGGAAATGAAAGCGACGGCCCGCTGTTCGCCGTGCCACGTGGGATCGTGCTGTTCCTCGGGGCGCTGTGTTTCATCGTCTTTCTCGCCGAGGGGGCCATGCTCGACTGGAGTGCTGTATTCCTGGTTTCCGAGCGCGACATGCAACCTGCCTATGCAGGGCTTGGCTATGCTGCCTTCGCCACGACCATGACCATCGGCCGGTTGACCGGCGATGCCATCGTCTCGCGCTTCGGTGGGGCCCGTGTCACGTTGTACGGAGGGCTTTGCGCGGCAATCGGGCTGGCCTTGTCGCTCGCCGTTCCGGCATGGCCGGCAGCTTTGCTGGGCTATGCCTTGATCGGCGCAGGCTGCTCGAACATCGTCCCGGTGCTGTTCACCGCAGTCGGGCGCCAGACCACCATGCCGCAGAGCGCCGCCATTCCTGCCATGACCTCCCTGGGCTATGCGGGCATCCTGGTAGGCCCGGCCTTCATCGGCTTCGTGGCCCATGCCAGCAGCCTGTCGATTGCCCTGGGCGTGCTGATCGTGCTGCTCTTGTTCGTCGCGGCCAGCGGGCGATACCTGCGAAACTGAAAGAGCCTGGCAGGGTCTACGCTGAACGTTCATCAACCGCTCATTGATCGCCACTCGATACGGAGTTCAGCCATGCAACTGCACGGATCCTGTCACTGCGGTGCCGTCACTTTCAGCCTGCACAGCGCCCATCCTTACCCCTATCAGCGGTGCTACTGTTCGATCTGCCGCAAGACCCAGGGCGGTGGCGGTTATGCCATCAACCTGGGCGGCGAGGCGGCCAGTCTCAATGTGCAGGGTCGCAGTCATATCACCGTCTACCATGCCAGGCTGCCCGACGAGAGCGGCAGTGGCACTCACCCCGGTACTGCCGAGCGGCATTTCTGCCATCTGTGCGGCAGCGCGCTGTGGTTGTTCGATCCGGCCTGGCCGGAGCTGGTGCATCCATTCGCCAGTGCCATCGACAGCGAGTTGCCGGTGCCACCTGAACATACCCACCTGCTGCTCGATTCCAAGGCGAGCTGGGTCGAGGTGGAAGCCGGCAAGCACGACCGACAGTTCCAGCAGTACCCGGACGAGTCGCTTGCGCAGTGGCACGAGCGGCTTGGCCTGACCCAGCCTTGAGTGGTGCAGGCGGCGCCTCGAAACATGGTGAATCACCTCGACGAGGGCGCCGGGCCATGCCGCAGCGAACGTCGCGGGTAATTCATCCTCAAACCCTTGAATCCAACGTGATCGAGGGCGAGATATCCATGAAGTTGTTCCTACTGCCGTCCCTGGTGTTTGGCGCGATGCTGTCTCATTCGGCGATGGCCCAGGCGTCGAGCACCATCGAGCAACCGCGTGGGTCAGTCACCCTGGCCGCCAACGATACGTCCAACCCCTACAACAGCCCCATTCGACGGATCAATCCGAACAGCCGGCAGGGCACGACGGCGCCCAATCCGCAACTCCGCCAGCCGACGCCGCGCACCGACAATCCGCGGCCGCCGACGCTTGAAAACCGCGGCATCGGCAACGGTGAAAACCTGCGCCGTCCGGCCAACGGCACCCAACAACCCCGCACCGCCCCTGGCACGCGTTGATTACTCCATTCTTGCTGAAGGATAAGCCCATGTTGCAGAAAACCCTTTTGGCTTCGGCTTGCGCCGGCCTTGCGCTGTACGGATTGACCGCTTCGGCGGCGACCGTGACCACCTACCCGAGCGAACTGGGCCAGATCACCGTGACGACCGTAGCCGAGGGCCTTAAATACCCTTGGGGCCTGGCGTTCCTGCCGGACAACAAGGGCATGCTGGTCACGGAAAAACCGGGTGACCTGCGCGTGGTGAGCGCCGAGGGCAAGATCTCGTCACCCATCAGCGGGGTACCGCAGGTATGGGCGAAAAACCAGGGCGGTTTGCTTGACGTGGTGCTGTCGCCCGACTTCAAGGCCGACCGCATGGTCTACCTGTCGTATGCCGAACAGGGCAAGGATGGCAAAGGCGGCACGGCTGTCGGTCGCGGGCGGTTGTCCGAAGACCTGACCCACCTGGAAAACTTCACCACGATTTTTCGCCAGGAACCGAAGCTGTCGGTCGGCAACCACTTCGGCTCCCGTCTGGTGTTCGATCGCGACGGTTACCTGTTCATCGCTTTGGGCGAGAACAACGAGCGTGCCACTTCTCAGGACCTGGACAAGCTGCAGGGCAAGATCGTGCGCATCTTCGCCGACGGCAAGGTGCCCAAGGACAACCCGTTCGTGGGGCAGAAGGGTGTGCGTCCGGAAATCTGGTCGTTTGGGCACCGCAACCAGCAGGGCGCCGCGTTGAACCCATGGACCGGCACTTTGTGGACCCATGAGCACGGCGCCCGTGGCGGCGACGAGCTGAATATCATCGAGCGCGGTGCCAACTACGGCTGGCCGCTCTATACCCACGGAATCAACTACTCCGGGGAGCCGATTCCCGAGGCCCGTGGCAAGACCGGCCCGGGCATCACCGATCCGTACCACGTATGGGAAAAGTCACCGGCCATCAGCGGCATGGCGTTCTATGACAACGACAAATTCAAGCGCTGGAACCACAATCTGTTCATCGGTGCACTGGCCTCCGAAGACCTGATCCGCCTGCAGTTCGAGGGTGACAAGGTGGTTCATGAGGAACGTCTGCTGGGCGAGCGTGGCGAACGAATCCGCGACGTGCGCCAAGGTCCGGATGGCTATCTGTATGTGTTGACCGATGATGACGACGGAGAATTGCTCAAGATCGGTCTTGAATGAATCGCAACGTTTCATCGTTTATCTGAAACCTCTCGTTCATCTTCGAGTCGATTGCTGGTCAATGGCCAGCATGGCCTCGACGATTTCGTCTCTTCAAGAGGTTCAGCATGATCGGCGTCATCATTCCTGTGCAAAACGAGCAGGCCAGCCTCGACCGATGCCTGCAGTCGGTCATGCTGGCTGCCGAGCATGGCACCTTGTGTACCGAACTGGTACGCATCGTTGTGGTGCTGGATGCCTGCAGTGACAGGTCGCGTGACATCGCCCAGCGCTACCCGGTGCGGCTGATCGACATCAATGCCGCGGACAAGGTGGCCTCCAGGGCCGCCGGCGCTGCCCATTTGGTGCAGGCTGGCGCACGATGGCTGGCTTGCACCGAAGCCGATGTACAGGTGCCCGACGATTGGCTGGCGGCGCAACTGGCCTATGGTGTCGACGCTGTGTGTGGTCGGGTGGATGCCGAGCCGGGGTCCAGTCCCTTCGTGCACGGTCGGCGGCGGCGTTCGGTGGCTATGGACGAGCGGCGCTCGAACGTGCATGTGGCGAATCTGGGGATCAGTACCTTGGCTTACTTGGATGCAGGGGGGCTGAATGCCACGCTGGGTCATGACGAGCGGCATCTGATCGAGCAGGTGGAAGCCCGTGGCCGGCGCATTGCCTGGAGCGGCTCGGTGCGCGTCAGCCGATGTGCGCCGGCAGGCGGCGGTTACGGCGAGCCCGCGCGGTTGCCGGGGTTGTGCAAGGTGAGTGGGTTCTGACAAGGTGAATGTGACATGGTGAATGTGATCACGCTGGTGTATGGCCGCGAGCGACAGCTAGACAATGTCATCCGTGGACTGGAGCAGGGCAGCCTGATGCCCGAGGCGTTCTGGGTGGTGTTCATGAACCAGCCGGCGCGTGAACTGCGCAGCGACCGCTTTCCCATCCACTGCCTTGTGGTCGATGACGCGTCCCATGGCCTGCCGCTGGCGCGGGCGCGCAATGCCGTGCGCCAATGCGAGGGTGAGCAGTGGGTATTCCTCGATGTGGACTGCATTCCGAGCCGAAGCCTGCTGTCCGATTATACGGCGGCGCTGAGCGAAAGACCTGAAGCCCTGCACTTGGGCGAGGTCCGTTACCTGCCCAGTAGCGCTCGGATGGAAGACTGGACTCAAGCCACGCTGGTGCGCGACGGCGTTGCCCACCCGCTCAGCCAATACCGCGGGAAGCCGGGTTCGCTACTTGCGCATCACCTGTTCTGGTCGCTGAACTTTGCTTGCACCCGTGAGGTATTCGAACGCATTGGTGGCTTCGACGAGGGGTATCTGGGCTACGGCGCCGAAGACACCGATTTCGCCTTCAGCGCGCGTCACCATGGCGTGGAGCTACGAGTGGCAGCGGCCCTGGCCTTCCATCAATATCACCCGACCTGGCGTCCGCCGCTCAACCATTTCTCGGCGATCGTGGCCAACGCACAGCGGTTTTACCAGCGCTGGGCGCAGTGGCCCATGGAGGGCTGGCTTGGCGAATTTGTCGAGCTGGGCCTGGTGCGCTGGACGTCCGAGTCGCTGGAGATCCTGCGTCATCCCACTGATGCCGAGGTTGATGCCTGCCTCGACCGCGCCGGCTCGGGGTTCTGAAAACGCCGTCAGATCCGGCAATGATTGTGCGCTTGCTCTGAGGCCGTGTGTTTTTTAGGTTGATGGCTTTTTCGGTGGACAGGGAATGTCGGCGTGCAGGAAAGCCTATGTATTGCGCAAGGGGCGCTTGAGCGAGGTAGGCCAGGTTTACTCCATCACCTGTGTGACGGCTGATCGTGGGCCCGTGTTTGCGTGTTGGCAAAGCGCCCGGGCGCTGGTTGCTCAGTTGCGCGCCTTGCATGACGCAGGGGACGTAGAGTCGTTGGCCTGGGTGGTGATGCCGGATCATCTGCACTGGTTGTTTCAATTGCGCAGGGGCGACCTGGCTACGATCGTTTGCCGGATGAAAGCGCGCAGCAGCCTGGCCATCAATCGCCGCAACGGGACCTGTGGCCGGCTCTGGCAGAAAGGGTACTACGACCGTGCCCTGCGCCGCGAAGAGGATCTCAGAAGCGCAGCGCGCTACATCATCATGAATCCGGTTCGCGCCGGGCTGGTTCAGAAGGTTGGCGATTATCCATTGTGGGACGCGATCTGGCTGTGATCAACGATCGCGTGCACCGCCGACGCGGCTCGCGCCGCTGCTACAGGCACCGCGATCCCCTGTAGCAGCGGCGCAAGCCGCGTCCGGAAGCACCGCCCCTGTAGCAGCGGCGCAAGCCGCGTCCGGGAGCACCGCCCTTGTAGCAGCGGCGCAAGCCGCGTCCGGGAGCGCTGTGGTGGGTCCGGCAGAACGCGGAGACAGCCGACGCGGCTTGCGCCGCTGCTACGAAGGGGTGTGGCCGGGGTCGAGGAGGTGGGTGATGCGGCCGACCAGGTCGCCCATGCGGAAGGGCTTGATGACCATGTCCATACCTTCGGCAAGGAAGGTCTGCAAGTCCAAGGCGTTTTCCGCATAGCCGGTCATGAACAGCACAGGCAACTCTGGACGCAAGGTGCGGGCGGCGTCGGCGAGAACGCGGCCGTTCATTTGCGGCAGCCCTACGTCGGTCAACAGCAGCTGGATCGACGGGTCATCGCGCAGTAGATCCAATGCATCCAGCGCACTGTCCACCTCGGTGCAGCGGTACCCTGCGTCGATCAGCGCCTCGACCACGAACATCCGTACCGATGCCATGTCTTCCACCACCAACAGATGCTCACCATTACCGCAGTTCTCCAACTGCACCGGCTCGCTGGGCTGCGGCAGCAGCGCCAGGCCAGCGGGCAGCATCAGGGTCACCTCGGTGCCATGGCCAAGCAGGCTGCGGATTCGTACGTCGCCACCGGACTGCCGGGCAAATCCGTAGATCGTCGACAGACCCAACCCCGTACCCTTGCCGACGGCCTTGGTGGTGAAGAACGGGTCGAAGACCTTGTCGATGATGCTGTGATCGATCCCGGTACCGTCGTCACGCACCGACAACACCACGTAGTCGCCATCGGCCAGGCGCGTGTCGCCCCGCGAATAGGCGGCGAAGGTCGACAGGCGAATGTTGCCGCCCTCGGGCAGCGCGTCGCGGGCATTGATCACCAGGTTGAGTACGGCGTTTTCGAATTGGATCGGATCGACCATGGCGATGGCTGCGCTGTCGGTCAGGTCCAGGCTCAGGGTGATCCGTTCACCGATGGTGCGCCGCAACAGGTCTTCCAGCGAATGCACATGCTGGTTGATCGCGATCGGCCGCGTGTCGAGCGGCTGCTGGCGGGCGAAGGCCAGCATTCGATGGGTGAGGGCGGCCGCGTTGGTCGCCGATTGCAGGGCGGCATCGGCATAGCGTGAGACGGCTTTGTCGACGCTGCCGGTGGCACCTTGCACAGCGGCGGGCTCGACCCGCTTCTTGATCAGCTCCAGCGCCGTGATGATGCCGGTCAGCAGGTTGTTGAAATCGTGTGCGATACCGCCGGTGAGCTTACCCAGCGCGTCCATTTTCTGCACCTGCAGCAGCTGCGTCTCGGTGCGCGCTCGCTCGGCCACTTCCTGCGCCAGCAATGTCTGCGCGTCAGCCAACTGGATCTGCTGCTGACGTTCGCGCTGACGGTGCTCGGTCACATCCTCGATGAACACCAGGCTGTGCCCGGGCGCGCGATAGGGCGAGACCTGCCACTCGGTTTCGCGCAGTTGATCACCGACCTTGATGGTCAGGTTGCCGCGCCAGCGTTCGCCCTTGCTCAAGCGCACCTGCAGGTCGTCCAGCACGGTGTCCTGCCCGGCCGCCAGTTGCGCTTGCAGACTGGTCAGGGATACCGGGGTAGGCAACAGCTGCGAGAACGCATGATTGCACTCGATCACCTGCAGCTGCTCGTCGATCACCGCGATGGGCGCGGCGATGTTGGCGAAAATCTCGCGAAAGCGTGCCTCGCTTTCGCGCAACGCGTTCTCGGTATCGCGCACGCGCAGCAGGGTGCGCAGGGTGGCCAACAGCACGTCGGCGTCCACCGGATGGATCAGGTACGCATCGGCGCCGGCTTCCAGGCCTGTGATGATGTCGCCGGTCTGAATGGACGCCGCCGACACATGGATGATCGGCAGCAAGGCTGTAGCCGGTTTGGCGCGCAGCAGTCGGACGATGTCGAAACCGCTCATGTCCGGCAGGTTGACGTCCAGAATCAACGCGTCCAGTTGCTCGCTGGCGATCAGCGCCAGGCCATCGCCGCCGGTGCCGGCTTCCAGTATGACGATGCCGTGGCGTTCCAATCGGCGCCGCAGCGCATAGCGAGTGGCGCTGTTGTCATCGACGATGAGTACCCGCACTTCAGGTGTCATGGCCAGGCTCCGGCGCAATGGCCAACGGAATGATCACAAAGAATGTCGAACCCACCCCCGGGCTGCTTTGCACGCCAACCGTACCGCCCAGCAACTCGGCGAAACGCTTGCACAGCGACAGGCCCAGGCCAGTGCCGCGCAGGCGTTTTTGCACCGGCGAATCGATCTGGGCGAAGTCCTCGAACAACGTACCGTGCAGCTCGGCGGGAATGCCGATACCGGTATCGCTCACGGCGAAACGAATCTGCGACGGCGATTCCAGCCTGGCCGACACTCGTACCTCACCTGCCAGGGTGAACTTCAACGAATTGGAGATGAAGTTGCGCAGGATCTGCGCGAGCTTCTTGTCATCGGTATAGAGGCGGGGCAAACCAACAGGCTCTTCGAAAATGAGGTCCACTGCGCTGGCATTGACGATCGGCCGGAACATGCCGCGCAACGCCGAGAACAGATCGAACATGTCGAACCACGCCGGTGAAATGCTGATCCGTCCCGCCTCGATCTTGGCCAGGTCGAGCAGGTCGTCGACCATGTCACTGAGTTCCTGGGCGGCATGGGTGATGAAACTCACCTGCTTCTGCTGCTCCGGCGCCAAAGGGCCATCCAGTTCATCGGCAAGCAGACCGGTGATGCTCAGGATCGAGCCCAGCGGGGTGCGGAATTCATGGCTCATGTAGGACAGAAAGCGGCTCTTGAGGTCCGAGGCCTGGCGCAGTTCTTCAGCCTGGCCGTCAAGTTCGCCATACAGTGCCAGCACGCCTTGGTTGGTCTCATCCAGTTCGTCGCGCAGGGCCTGAGCCTCGGCGCGCAGTTGGGCGATCAATGCCGCACTGGCCTCGGCATCCAGATCGAGGGGTTCAGACATGAGGTGGCTCCAGAGCGATGACCAATACGGTGATGTCGTCGCGGCCGCGACAGAAGTCGCGGTACAGCACCGACGCAATGATGGCGGGGTGAAGGTGGACCAGGCCCGGATAGTCGGCCATGTTCCAGCGTGACTGCAGGCCGTCGCTGTACAGAACGAGCAACTGCTCGTTCGCCTCATCGAACGTGAAGGCTTGCGTGCGACGGAACTGTCCGCCGACGATCCCCGGATGGGAGGCCAGTCCGCGGCTCTTGCCCGGCGATATCAGCGTGGCGCCGATGTTGCCGATGCCGGCGAAACGCAGTTGCCCGGCGTCGTACTCGAACTGGGCAACGGCCACTGCACCACCGCGTGTGCCGTTCATGGCCTGGTGCATGTCGTCGAGCACATGCTCGGGCCGTGCGAACGGCGCCAGACCGAACGCCTGGCAACCTGCGCGCGCGGCCTTTTCGGCCTCTTCGCCATGGCCGAGACCATCCACCACCACGGCGCTGATACCCTCGCCGGCGAACGTCACCTGCCAGGCATCGCCGCAGGCCGGGTCGTCGTGCAGCGAGCGCTGGGTCACACCCAGGCGCAGGTCGGCGAGCTTGTCGCGCTTGCGGTAGAGGCGTGCCAGCACTACTGAGCCGCGGGCGTCGCTGTACGCATCGAACACTTCCGATTGCCGCGCCAGCGCGCCGAGGCCGATGCCTTGAGTGCCGCGCGTGGAATAGCCATCGGCCATGCACTCGTGCAGCTCGAAACCGGTGCCGCGGTCCAGTGCAAGCAGCTCCACACCCGGTGAAACTGGATGGGGCAGGGCACGCAGGTGCAGCTCGCCGTGGCCGGCATGCTTGAGGATATTGCTGGCCAGCTCGGTGGCCAGCAGCGCCACGCGGCCACAGTCGGTTTCGTCCAGGCCCTGCGCCTGCGCCATCTTCTGCGCGGCACGGCGGGCTTCGCCGACCTGGCTGGGGTCCTGCAGTGCGATCACCTGGGTGATGACACTGCGCAAGGTCAGGTCCATCGAGTGATCGTCACGCGGGTGCCCTGGCCAGGCGCGGTGTCCAGTTCGAACTCCTCGACCAGGCGACGTGCACCGGTCAGGCCCAGGCCAAGCCCGTTGCCCGAGGTCCAGCCGTCGGTCAGCGCCAGCTTCAGATCGGGAATGCCTGGGCCTTCGTCGCGAAACGTCAGGCGCAGACCTTTGCGCACGCCGTCATCGAGAATCTGCCAGTCCATGTCGCCGCCACCGCCATAGACCACGGTGTTGCGCGCCAGCTCGCTGACCGCCGTCACCAGCTTGGTCAGGTCGATCAGGCGCATGCCGCAGTCCTGGGCCAGCTTGCGCGCCGTCTGGCGGGCCAGCACCACGTCCTGTTCGAGGCGCACCGGTTGACTGCCGCTGCTCTCGATGTTCATGAACCGTTCACCCGTGCCTGCAACAGGCGCATGCCGCGCTCCACGTTCAGCGCGGTGCTCACGCCCGGCAGGTTCATGCCCAGCTCGACCAGCGTGATCGCCACAGCGGGCTGCATGCCGACCAGCACGGTTTCGGCGTCCATGATCCGCGACAGGCCGGAGATGGTGCCGATCATCCGACCGATGAACGAATCGACCATGTCCAGTGCGGAAATGTCGATCAATACGCCCCGAGCCGAAGTCTTGCTGATTTTTTCCGACAGGTCATCCTGCAGCGCCAGCGCCAGTTGATCGTGCATGTCGACCTGGATGGTCACCAGCAGGTACGCGCCCATCTGCAATATAGGGATGCGTTCCATGGGCTCAGACCGCCTTGCTGACGGTCAGGTTCAGGCGGCGCAGGGCCAAGGCCAGGGCATCGGCCAGATTGGCCTTGGTCACCACGCCTTGCAGGTCCAGGCCCAGATGGACAATGGTCTGCGCGATCTGCGGGCGCACGCCACTGATGATGCAATCGGCACCCATCAGGCGGATGGCGGTGACTGTCTTAAGCAGATGCTGGGCCACCAGGGTGTCGACCGTCGGCACCCCGGTGATATCAATGATGGCAATTTCCGAGCCGGTGTCGACGATGCGCTGCAGCAGCGATTCCATCACCACTTGGGTGCGCTGCGAGTCCAGTGTGCCGATCATCGGCAGGGCCAGTACGCCTTCCCACAGCTTGACGACGGGGGTGGAGAGTTCGAGCAGTTCTTCCTGCTGACGCTTGATGACCATCTCGCGGGACTTCTGGAAAGTGCGGATGGTGTGCATGCCCAGCCCGTCGAGCAAGTCCGAAACCAGCAGCAGTTGCTCGGCAAGCTGGGCTGGATGGCTGGCATACGCTGCCTGCAGCACGGCGAACAGCGGGCGCTTTAGGGCGAAGATGAAGTGCGCGGTCTGGTGCGAGTCGTGGCCCAGCAGCGCGCGGCTGTGGGACAGTTTCTCCAGTACCTGACGGACATCGGCCCATTGGCTGCCGGCAATGTTGTGGGTCTGACTGGTTTCCAGGGCGATGATCAACTGACTGAGCAGTTCGCTGCTCTGCTGCTGAAGGTCGGCTTCCTTGATGTTGCGCGTCGCTCCGCTGGCTTCAAGGCCTGCGAGCCATTGCTCGACGATGGCATTTTGTTGGGATTTGAAAGCGTCAACGGTTTGCGTGTTCAGCGCGGCCATGCAAGAACTCCTGGTACAGAGATGGGGCGAGATAGCGTAATGATGGCCGATTATCTGCTAAACGCCGAACCCCGTCGATGGCCAAAAGCGCACGGCATCCGGCCGCCATCGACTCGGAGCGTAGCGCTTGAATCGGCTAGCTGGTGAGGAGAGTCATGACCGGCTCCGGCAGCGGCGGCAAGCCATGGGCCGCACGCGCCTTGTCGCACGCCGGATTGTGTTCGCCGTGCTCCCATGAAGCATCGAACTCGCGGCAGGTACTGGAGCGCTGGGCATACATCGTACAACCGATTCCGATCTTGCCCACCTCGCCGGCGAGGGCGACGCAGCGCGCAGGCTTGGCGTCGGTGCCGAGCATCGCTACGCGATTGTGGGTGACTTGTATCACCTGCTCGTCAGGCACCAGGCCGCCCGCAGACTGGCATTCGCCCCAGTAGAAGGACACACGGAAATGCGCGCAGCAGGCGCCGCACTCAAGGCAGGGATTGGCTTTGGACATGTTGGCTCGGGAGGGGAGGCGACAGCGTTATTGGGGACCGCGACCACGCCGCCATTCTAGGCTTGCCGTGGCGGTTGGGAAGGGGGGGCTCAAGGTATATTTCAGGGGCGCCGCGACGTCCGCGAGCACCCTCAAGGGCGGTATGTTCGCGCTGTCATCACACAACTCGCTGATATATGATCGGTTTTCCTTCTCCAGCCATGATCGCGCCGCCATGAGCAACGACATCGTCACCGCCGACATCACGCGTCGCAGGCCGGGCAACCTGGCCCAGAGCCTGGTGGACGATGTCTGCAGGATGATCAGCCAGGGTGTGGTCAAGCCCGGAGACAAGCTGCCCACCGAGCTCGAATTGATGGCAGTAGGCGGTGTCAGCCGGGCCACAGTGCGCGAGGCGCTGTCTCGCCTGCAGGTGTCGGGCATCGTCGAGACCCGTCGCGGCATCGGCACTTTCGTGCTCAACGTCCCGGGTTCGACCGTATCGCGCCTGGACCCGGCTACCATCGTCACTCTGCAGGACGTCATCGCCATACTCGACGTGCGCATCAGTTTCGAGATCGAAGCGGCGGGGCTGGCAGCATTGCGTCGCAGCGACGATCAGCTGGCAAGTATCGAAGACGCGCTCAAGCGCTTCGAGCAGGCGTCTGATACCAGCGGATCAATCGTCTCCGATTTCCAGTTCCACTTGCAGATCGCCCAGGCCTCCAACAACCGCTACTTCGCCGACATCATCACGCATTTCGGCACCAGCATGTTTCCCCGTGCACGCCTGGACACCGTGGCCATCGCGCGGCTGGATCGGCAGCAGAAGCATGAGCGGCTGGTCCGCGAACATGCGCACATCTTCGAAGCGGTCGCCCGCTGTGACTACGACGCCGCCCGTGCAGCCATGCGTATCCACCTGTCCAACAGCCGAGCGCGCGTGGTCAAGGCTCACGAAGAGCTGTCCATCTGATCCACCGAGACAGCGTTGGCAACGTAGTACGATGACTCCCCGCCGATATCGCTACATCTTTGGAAATAATTCATCTGCGAGGTCTGGATATAATCAGCGTTGTACGATAACGTAACTGCAGTACCGGCACAGACCGGTGTCCCCTAATAATTCCAACGTCCAGGGTGCTGCAACCATGATTATCCACGCGATATCTTCCCGCTGTTGTCCGACTTCCTTCGTCCCGCAGGGTCACGGCTCGCAGCCTGGCTGAGTGAGCGACACCTGAAAAACCCGGCTACCTACCTTCTACCCGCATAAAAATAACTCGTGGGAGTACCTTCGCATGCCAGCGACGAAGAAGACGCATGTGCGCTACATGATCCTGTTCCTGTTGTTCGTGGTGACAACCCTGAACTACGCGGATCGCGCCACCATTTCCATCGCCGGTGCCAGTCTGCAGAAAGACCTGGGCATCGACGCCGTCACCCTTGGCTACATCTTCTCCGCTTTCGGTTGGGCCTACGTCCTGCTGCAAATCCCCGGTGGCTGGTTGCTCGACCGCTTCGGCTCGAAGAAGGTGTATGCCTGGAGCATTTTCCTCTGGTCGCTGTTCACCGTGATGCAGGGTTTCGTCGGCTACCTGCCGATGGCCAACGCGGTGATCGCGCTGTTCATGCTGCGCTTTCTGGTCGGCGCAGCCGAAGCCCCGTCGTTTCCCGGTAACGCACGCATCGTAGCGGCCTGGTTTCCGACTGCCGAGCGCGGCACGGCGTCGGCGATCTTCAACTCGGCACAGTATTTCGCCACGGTGCTGTTCGCTCCGTTGATGGGTTGGATCGTGCATTCCTGGGGCTGGGAGCATGTCTTCGTGGTCATGGGCGGCCTGGGTATCCTGTTCTCGGGCGTCTGGCTCAAGTACATCCACAATCCCAAGGAACACCCAAGCGTCAGTGCCGAAGAGCTGGAGTTCATCGAGCAGAACGGCGGGCTGGTGGACATGGACCAGGCCAAGGGCGGCAAGTCCAAGCCGAAGTGGAACTACATTCGCCAACTGCTGACCACGCGCATGATGCTCGGCGTGTACCTGGGCCAGTTCTGCATCAACGGCATCACCTACTTCTTCCTCACCTGGTTTCCGGTGTACCTGGTCCAGGAACGCGGCATGACCATCCTCAAGGCGGGTTTCATCGCCTCGCTGCCAGCGATCTGCGGATTCATCGGTGGCGTGTTGGGTGGGGTCATCTCGGACAGCCTGCTGCGTCGCGGCCATTCGCTGACCTTCGCGCGCAAGACACCGATCGTCTGCGGCTTGATGCTGTCGACCACCATGGTGATCTGCAACTATGTGCAGGCCGAATGGATGGTGGTGGCGTTCATGGCCCTGGCATTCTTCGGCAAGGGCGTGGGTGCGCTGGGCTGGGCCGTGGTGTCCGACACTTCGCCCAAGCAGATCGCCGGGATCAGCGGCGGCTTGTTCAACATGTTCGGCAACGTGGCGTCCATCACCACGCCGATCGTGATCGGCTACATCATCAGTGCCACGGGCTCGTTCAAATACGCGCTGGTCTATGTGGGCGCCAACGCCCTGGTAGCCGTGTTCAGCTACCTGGTGATCGTCGGCCCGATCAAGCGCGTGGTACTGCGCGAAGAGAACGGCGACCCGGTCGTCGACGATGCACCGCAGCTGAACGCCGCTCGTCCCTGAAGCGTTTGCAGCCAACGACAAGACCGCGGCCGGCAGTGCCGGTACGCGGCTCCCGATTCAGCCTGAGTTGATTGGAAGGGCCAAGCCATGCAATTGATCGAACATTCCGATTCTCCCCGCTACGTGCGCCTGCACGCAGACGATAACGTCGTGGTCGTGGTCAACGATCAGGGCGTGGCCGAAGGCAGCCGTTTTCCCGATGGCCTGACGGTCATCGAAGGTGTGCCGCAGAGCCACAAGGTCGCCACCGTCAACATCGCCGAGGGCGGTGCTGTGGTGCGTTACGGTCAGATCATCGGCTACGCACTGGAGCCGATCCGCCAAGGCAGCTGGGTCAAGGAAAGCCAGTTGGCGATGCCCTCGGCGCCGCCTCTGGACAGCCTGCCGATGTCCGACGCGGTACCCCCGGCACTGCCGCCGCTGGAGGGCTTCACCTTCCAGGGCTACCGCAATGCCGACGGTACCGTGGGTACCCGCAATATTCTGGGGATCACCACCACGGTGCAGTGCGTGACCGGAGTGCTGGACCATGCGGTGAAGCGCATTCGCGAAGAGCTGCTGCCCAAGTATCCCCACGTCGACGACGTGGTGGCTTTGACCCATAGCTACGGCTGCGGCGTGGCCATCAATGCCCGTGATGCCTACATTCCGATTCGCACCGTACGCAACCTGGCACGCAACCCGAACCTTGGCGGCGAAGCCCTGGTGATCGGCCTGGGTTGCGAGAAGTTGCAAGCCGGGCAGGTGATGCACGAGGACGATCCTTCGGTAGACCTGAGCGAGCCATGGTTGTACCGCCTGCAGGATTCCGGGCATGGCTTTGGTGAAATGGTCGAGCAGATCATGGCGCTGGCCGAAACGCGCCTGGCAAAACTGGACCGTCGACGCCGCGAAACGGTGCCCGCCAGCGAGCTGATTCTGGGCATGCAGTGTGGCGGCAGCGATGCGTTCTCCGGGATCACCGCCAATCCGGCCCTGGGCTTCGCCTCTGACCTGCTGGTTCGCGCCGGGGCCACGGTGATGTTCTCCGAGGTCACCGAAGTCCGCGATGCCATCTATATGCTGACCTCGCGGGCCGAAACCCACGAAGTGGCCACCCAGCTCGTGCGCGAGATGGACTGGTACGACAATTACCTGGAACGCGGCGCAGCCGATCGCAGTGCCAACACCACGCCTGGGAACAAGAAAGGCGGGTTGTCCAACATCGTCGAGAAGTCTCTGGGCTCGATCGTCAAATCGGGCAGCAGCGCCATCAACGGTGTCCTCGGTCCGGGCGAGCGGGTCAACCGCAAGGGCTTGATCTACTGCGCCACGCCGGCCAGCGACTTCGTATGCGGCACGCTGCAATTGGCCGCCGGGATGAACCTGCACGTGTTCACCACGGGGCGCGGCACCCCCTACGGCCTGGCGATGACGCCGGTGGTGAAGGTGTCCACCCGTACCGAGCTGGCCGAGCGCTGGCCTGACCTGATCGATATCGACGCCGGGCGCATCGCCACCGGCCGGGCGACCATCGAGGAGCTGGGCTGGGAGCTGTTCCACTACTACCTGGCCGTGGCCAGTGGTGAAAAACAGACGTGGGCCGAGCGCTATCGCCTGCACAACGACATCACCTTGTTCAACCCCGCGCCGATCACCTGATCAGGCGTTCCGAAGGGCAGCAGGCAACCTGCTGCCGGTCGGTTCGACAAAAGAAGCGTCAAAAAAGGGAATCAAATAGCTACCTCCAGTGTCGAAGTGCCACTAAACTGTCATTCTCCGTTTCGGTACCTACACTAGAGGTTTTTGCATGAAGCTCAGTCCGTTTGCGGGCAAACCTGCTCCAGCCCAATTGCTGATCGACATCCCGCGTCTGGTCACGGCCTATTACACCGGCCAGCCGGATGCAAGCGAACCCACTCAGCGTGTGGCATTCGGGACCTCGGGGCACCGTGGCAGCTCGTTCGACTTGAGCTTCAACGAGGCTCATGTTCTGGCGATCAGCCAAGCGATCTGCCTCTACCGCAGCAGCAAGGGGATCGACGGGCCGCTGTTCGTCGGCATCGACACCCACGCGCTGTCGACCCCGGCAGGCGCCAGCGCTCTGGAAGTGTTTGCCGCCAACGGCGTGCAGGTGATGTTGTCCAAGGACGATGAATACACTCCGACACCGGCGGTTTCCCACGCGATCATCTGCTACAACCGTGGACGCAGCAGCGGCCTGGCGGACGGTGTGGTCATCACGCCGTCGCACAACCCGCCGCAAAGCGGTGGTTTCAAGTACAACCCCCCCAATGGCGGCCCCGCCGATGGTGACGTGACCAAGTGGATCGAGGCCAAGGCCAACGAGCTGCTTGCCGCTGACCTGCGCGGCGTCAAGCGCATGCCTCACGAACAGGCGCTGAAGGCCACCACGACCCATCGGCACGACTACATCGGTCACTATGTGGCCGACCTGGTCAACGTGATCGACTTCGACGTCATCCGCAAAGCCGGCCTGCGCCTGGGTGTGGATCCGCTGGGCGGGGCAGGCGTGCGCTACTGGTCGGCCATTGCCGAGCACTATCAGCTCAACCTGCAGGTGGTGAACACCGAAGTCGATGCCACCTTCCGCTTCATGTGCGTGGACTGGGACGGCCAGATTCGCATGGATCCATCGTCCAGCTACGCCATGCAGGGGCTGATCGGCCTGAAGGATCGCTTCGACGTGGCCTTTGCCTGCGATCCCGACCATGACCGTCATGGCATCGTTACCCCAACGGGCGGGTTGCTGGCACCCAACAACTACCTGGCAGTGGCCATTGACTATCTGTTCCAGAATCGTCCGCAGTGGCGCGCCGACGCGGCCGTGGGCAAGACGGTGGTCAGCAGCGGCATGATCGACCGCGTCACTGCGCGCCTGGGGCGTCGTCTGCATGAAGTGCCGGTGGGCTTCAAGTATTTCGCCGACGGTCTGTTCGATGGCTCGCTGGGGTTCGGCGGTGAGGAGAGTGCCGGTGCGTCGTTCCTGCGCATGGACGGCAGTGTCTGGACCACCGACAAGGACGGGTTGATCCCAGCCCTGTTGGCCGCTGAAATGACTGCACGTACGGGCCGCGACCCAAGCCAGGCGTATGAAGCGCTGACCCAGAGCCTGGGCGAGCCGTTCTCGACGCGCGTGGAGGCCAAGGCCAATCCGCAACAGAAAGCGGCCTTGAGCAAGCTGTCGCCCGAGCAGGTGAAGTCGACCGAACTGGCCGGTGAGCCGATCGAGCAGATCCTCAGCCATGCGCCGGGCAATGGCCAGGCCATTGGCGGTTTGAAAGTCATCACGGCCAACGGTTGGTTTGCAGCGCGTCCATCGGGTACCGAAGACATCTACAAGATCTACGCCGAAAGCTTCATCGACGAGGCGCACCTGCAGCGTCTGGTCGCCGAAGCGCAGGTGCTGGTGGATTCCGCCATCGGTTGATCCCACACGGACCGCTCCTACAGGGAATTAGGGATCGCGTAGGAGCGGTCATTGGCCGCGAAGAAGGCGCTGCGGAGTATCTGCTACACCGCGTCGCCCGTTTCGCGGCCACGGACCGCTCCTACAGGAAATTCGGTATCGCGTAGGAGCGGTCATTGGCCGCGAAGAAGGCGCTGCGGAGTATCTGCTACACCGCGTCGCCCATTTCGCGGCCACGGACCGCTCCTACAGGAAAACCGGTGCCCGCAGGAAATTCGGTATCGCGTAGGAGCGGTCATCGGCCGCGAAGAGGGCGCTGCGGTGGATCGGGTACACCGCAGGGCCGTTGACGCGGCTTGCGCCGCTGCTACAGAGGGTGTGCAGCGTTCGAAGGTTGGATCTTTGGTATATTGCGTTCCCCGCGATATGCCCAGGAGTTTTCGTGTCATCGCAACCTACCGACAAAGACCGTCAAGCCCAGGGCTTGATCGCCCGGGGCTGGCGTTGGCTGCGTTCGCAGCAGCGTGACGCCTGGTTTCACACGCCGCTCACGGAAGCCACCGCGCCAACCCCATCTTCCGAATCACCTCCCGAACCACAGTCGAAACGGCCAGCGCGCGCGCCGAAAAAAACCGCCACGCCGCAAGCCCCGCAGCCGCTGCTGTTCGCACCCTGGCAGCTCGAACTGACGCCCGCGTTGAAGAAGTCCATCAAAGCCGACGTCGCTGCGCGCCTGCCCGAACATGCCCAACCCAGCCCTGCGCAGTGGAAAATGATCTTCAGCACGACCCCCGCCACGTGCGTGGTGGCTGGCGCAGGTGCAGGCAAATCTACATCGCTGGTACTGCGCGTACTGGTGCTGCACCACTACATGGGCTTTGAACTCGACAGTCTGAGCGTGGTGACCTTCACCCGGGAATCTCGTCGAGACTTTATCAAGAAGTTGGGCCAAGTCCTTGATATATGGCAAGTAAAATACGCATTCGAGAAAGTACGCGAAGTTGTCAGAACCTACCATTCGCTGGTTCTGCCGCTGATCCACGCGCTGCCCGGCCTGAGTGAGGTGCGCGCCTTCGAAAACCTGGGCGCAGCAGCCGCGGGTGGTGAAGAAGCCAATCCTTTTCAGCTGCGACTCAACGACACCCAGCGTCAGTTGATGAACGAGTGCTACCGCAGCCTGATGAGCAGTGATCCATCCTTCGGTGAGCATATCCGCGCATTGCGCAAAAGCGCCGCACAGCTGCGCAAGTTGGACCCGCAAGATGCCGACGTGCAGAAACGCCTGAAGGCGCTTAGCTTGGCCAGCGCTCGCGATACCGAGCTGTGCGATCTGATCGAGGAACACTGGCGCGCCCAAGGTGACTGGCCTATAAAGGGGATTAAGTTAGATAGGCAAACCATTGATATTAGAGGCTTTAAGTTTCATACGCATGGCTACATTGCCAGGCTGGACACGTGGGTCGTGCTAGGGTTCGAACCCAGTACCGATGACCAGTTGACTCGACCCACGGCCAAGATCCCCGTTTGGGGCGAATGGGCAGTCAAGCGCACCCTGTTTCAAGCGTTCTGTGATAAGCCTTTGATATGGTTGGATAATCCATCCGATGCCAAGCAGGTTCTGGCGGGTTTGAACAGCAAGGCATTGACCGGACCAGGTTTCGAATACCAGCTGCCCGGCGATCTCGCCTCCGCGCCACTGCTGGACTGCTTCGTGGCTGCGGCCACCTTTATCGAGAACCTTGGGCTGCAGGTCGTGGACGCCATCGACAGGATGAGCTGGAACGCCGAAGACTCCGAAGCGGACTTTTTCGCGGCCTTGCGCTCGTTCTGGCCCGCACTCGAAGCGCATCTGCAAAACCAGACACCCCCAGTCATGCTGTTCAACCGCATGTTCGCCTTGCTCGGAGAAGGGCCGGGCTCGCGGGTCAGCGAACTGCCTGACGACGCACTGCGCCCCATGTCTCATCTGCTCGTCGACGAATTCCAGGACATCTCCGCGCAGATCGTCGGCTGGTTGAAGGCAAGCCTCGCAGAAATTCTGCGCCGGGGTCCTGCGTTGGCCGGTGAACGAGGCGCGCAGCACAGCTCGCTCATGTGCGTCGGCGACGATTGGCAGTCGATCTATGGCTGGCGTGGCAGTAACCCGAGCTACTTCATGCAGTTCAACCGTACCTTCAGCGCTCACAAGCACACGCGTGTACTGCTGATCGACAACTATCGCAGCCATCAGGCGATCATCGACGCTGCCGAGCATATCGTGGCGTCGGCACCGGCCATACCCGGCAAGAAAGCCCTGGCCCGCAGCGCATTCGACCGCGAGCCATTACCTGTGACCCTCTTGAGTCGAGACCTTGCCGATCTGGCGCGGCGCGCCGCCGAGCATCACGCTGCAGGCGACTCGATTCTGGTGCTCTATCGTCGCAACAGTGACCGCCAGGCCTTGGCCGAGCATATCCAGGGCCTGTTGCAGGCAGATCAAGCGCTGCCAGCCGAGCAGCGCCGTCTGCGCCAGCTCACGTTCCACAGCGCCAAGGGGCTGCAGGCCGATGCGGTGTTCCTGCTGGGTGACTGCCAGTACGCCAGTCGCTCGCCCTACAAGAACCAGGTCTATGCCCTGGCGGGCCTGGCTCAGGCGGCGCAGGTGGATGGTTACGACAGTGCCCAGCACGAGGAAGCGCTGCGCCTGGCCTATGTCGGGATCACCCGGGCCATTCACAGCTGCTATTGGTATGTGGAAACCTCTACCAAGCCAGGCGCCCGCGCCTCGGATCGAGTGGACGCCAGAATGCCGTGCTTCAGCGACGTGCGGGCCAAGCCCAAGCGCTGATTCAGGCCTGGGACATTTCCCGCACCTTGGCCGTGAGCACGTCAAAGGCGAACGGCTTGGTGATCATCTGCATGCCGTCATCCAGGAACCCGGCGCGTACTTCGGCGTGCTGGGCATAGCCAGTTATGAACAGCACCTTGAGTCCCGGCCGCAGATGGCGTGCGACTTCGGCCAGTTGCCGACCGTTCATGCCGGGCAGGCCAACGTCGCTGATCAACAGGTCGATGCGCTGGCCCGATGCCAGGATCGGCTGCGCGGCGTTGGCATCGGCCGCTTCAAGGTAGCAGTAACCCAGTTCGCGCAGCACTTCGCACACCAGGCTGCGCACGGCATGGTCATCCTCGACGATCAGAACCGTCTCGCCATTGGTGGCCATGGGCGATTCGATCACTGGCACATTGGCCTGCGGCAGCTGCGAGGCATAACAGCGCGGCAGATAGAGCTGCACCGTGGTGCCCTGGCCGGGTGTGCTTTGGATTGCCACGTGGCCCCGCGACTGCTTGCTGAAGCCGTAGATCATCGACAGCCCCAGGCCAGTGCCCTGGCCAATGGGCTTGGTCGTGAAGAAAGGGTCGAACGCACGATTGATCACGGCCTGGTCCATCCCCAGCCCGGTGTCGCTCACACTGAGCATGATGTAGTCGCCCGGTTCCAGATTCTGCTGGGCGCTGGTGAAGCTTTCATCGAGGTGCCGATTGGCCGTTTCGACGATCACTTCGCCAACCCCGGGCATGGCGTCGCGGGCGTTGATGACCAGGTTGAGCAGGGCGCTTTCCAGCTGATGCGGATCGGCCTCGGCGATCCAGAGTTGCGGATCCAGGCGCAGGTGCAGCGCGATGCTTTCGTTGAGGCTGCGGTGCAGCAGCTCTTCCATCGAGTGCACCAGCCCATTCACCTGAACCGGCTTGGAGTCAAGTGACTGCCTACGAGAAAACGCCAGCAAGCGGTGAGTGAGGGATGCAGCGCGGTTGGCCGAACTGATGCCCATGTCGATCAGCTTGGGCAGATCGTCGAGTTGACTGCGGCTCAGGCGGCGACGCATCAACTCCAGACTGCCAATGATGCCGGTGAGCATGTTGTTGAAATCGTGGGCGATACCGCCGGTCAACTGGCCGACCGCTTCCATTTTCTGCGCCTGGCGCAGGGCCTCCTCGTTGATCCGTACCTGAGCGGTGCGCTCCTCGACTTGCTGTTCCAGGTTGCCATTGAGTTCACGCAGCTGTTGCTCGGCAGCTTTCTGTTCGGTGATGTCGGTGGTAACGCCGACCATCGCGCGGATCCGACCCTGCTTGTCGGGAATGGCGCGGGCGCGCATGTCGACCCAATGCACCGAGCCGTCGGGCCAGATGTTGCGGAACTGCAGCGCGAAATCGGCGCCCAGTTGCAGGCTGTTGATCAGCGCCTCCTGCATCATGGCCTGATCGCCCGGATGCACGCACAGCAGCCAGTCGGAATAGTCGAAACAGGCACTGGCGTCGATGCCGTAGTGAGTGCGGGTCCTGTCCGAGCAGTTCAACTGCAACGGGTCGCAGGTCAGTTCCCACGCACCCAGGCGCCCGGCACTCATGGCGTGCTGCAAACGCTGTTCGCTTTCACTGAGGTCGAGCAGGCGGTCGCGGGCTTCGTACTGACGGCGCCGACCACGAATGGCCGTCTTGGCCAGGCTGATCAACGTCAGCGGGTGAAAAGGGCGCTCAACGAACGTGACGTTACCCAGCCGGGCTGCGAGCAGCATGGACTGCGCCTGATCGGCCGCGCGTTGATGAGTCATCAGCACGATCGGCAAGTCGGACCAGGCCGGCTGCTGGCTGAGGTACACCAGCAGCGGCTGCATTCTGGCTTCGGACAGCGCCTCGTTGGCAACGATGCAGACCCCGGCGCCCTCACGCTGAAGGTGCACGCACAGATCATCGACGTCGGTCACTGCGCTGCCTTGAATACCCGCCTGGCCCAGGATCTGCAGGGCTACCTGGCTGTCGCGGCCCATAGGGGCAAGGACCAGTACTCGTTCCGACGTGGGTATCGACATCTTCACTGATCATCTGCTTCGAGCAAGGGACGGGCTTCGCCCACATAGGTCGGGACACCGCGCAATACCCCCTGGAAGGCGCTCAACGGCTCACCGACTTTCATACCCTGGCTGCTGATCTGGTATTCGCGAATGGTGTTCTCGTGACCGCCGAAGCGCTTCTTGATCACCGACACCGCGCGCCGCACGTTGCCCAGCGCCTCGAAGTAGCGCAGGAGGATAACGGTATCGGCCAGATAGGTGATGTCCACCGGCGCCTTCATGTCGCCAACCAACCCCTGTTGGGCCACGGTCATGAAGGTCGAGGCGCCCAGGCGGTTGAGGTACAGCAGCAACTCGTGGATGTGCAGCACCGGCGTGCTTTCGCCCATCATCGCCGCGTGGTAACCATTGATGCTGTCGATCACCACGGTCTTGATGTCGTGCAGGATGACGCTGGTGCGGACCATGTGGGCAAATTCACCCGGCGATTGCTCAGCGGCGTCCACTTGCTGGATGACCATCTTGCCACTGCGCTCGTAGGCTTCCAGATCGATGCCCAGATTTTTCATGCGCTCGAACAGCAAGCTGAGCTCTTCGTCGAAGATGAACAGCGCGACTTTTTCGCCGCGGGCCACGGCCGCAGCGGCGAAAACCATGGAAATGAGGGATTTGCCGGTACCCGCGGGGCCAATGATCAAGGTGCTGGAACCGTTCTCGACGCCGCCGCCCAGCAGTGCATCCAACTCCGGGATGCCCGAAGTGAGCTGGGTACGCTCGTAGCGGGCGCGGTGCTCCGCCGCCACCAGGCGCGGATAGACGTGAATACCGTCGGCCTGAATGGTGAAGTCGTGATAGCCGCCCCGGTATTTCTGCCCGCGGTACTTCATGATGCGCAAGCGTCGCCGCTCGGCACCGTAGTCGGGTGCGGTTTCTTCCAGGCGAATGACGCCGTGGGCGATGCTGTGCAGGGTCTTGTCCAGTGGCTCGCTGGTCATGTCGTCGAGCAGCAGGACGGTCGCATTGAAGCGCGCAAAATAATGCTTGATGGCGAGAATCTGCCGGCGATAGCGCAGCGAGCCCTGGGCCAGCAGACGCACCTCGGACAAGCTGTCCAGCACCACCCGGGAAGGCTTCACCCGTTCGACTTCATCGAAGATCTGCCGGGTCGCCTCGCCCAGTTCAAGGTCGCTGCTGTAGAGCAGGCTCTGCTGCTGTTGCAGGTCAAGCACCAGCTCCGGCGGTGTCAACTCGAACACGGTGACCCGTTCGTCCAGCTCCCAGCCGTGGGAACGGGCACCTTCGCGCAGCTCCCTGGCGGTTTCGGACAGGGTGATATAAAGGCAGGTTTCGTTCTGCGCAACGCCTTCGAGCAGGAATTGCAAGGCTACCGTCGTCTTGCCCGCACCCGGTTGACCCTCGAGCAAAAAGATATGGCTGCGGGTCAGACCTCCACCAAGAATGTCGTCCAGCCCGGCGATACCGGTGGCTGCTTTGGCCGTCGTCAAAAAGGTGTCCTCGGGTAGCGGAAGGGGCTGCAGTGCAGAACGCGACGCAGCATGATACTGGACACCGCACCGTTGAAGGGGTTCCGAGGTCACATCGGCAAAACGGGCGAGGGCGGTGCGCAACACACCGCGACGTCACAACCCCTGCTGCAGGCTGGGGTCGTCTGCATTCTGCTGTTCGAGTTCGGCCAGCAGTACCTGCACGTTCTGCAGCTGACCGGTTTCCTTCCAATACTGGATCAGCAACACCCGTGCGCGGCGGTTGGCCGGGTCACGACGCAGGATCTCTTCGAGCTGCTTCTGCGCCGCTTCCACCTGCTGCAGGTCGTGCAGGTTGGTGGCCAGTACATAGCGGTAGTCGTTGTTGTCCGGCGCCAGTTCCACCGCCCGCGCGAGGGCGAGCAGGGCGTATTCATCCTCGTCATGGGCCATCAGCCACAAGCCCAATTGCTGCTGCAACAAAGCCGACTGTGGATGGACCAGCAACTGTTCGGCCAGCAGGCGACGCGCCTGGTCGCTTTTGCCCTGGCGCTCGAACACCTCGACTTGTACTGCTATGGCTTCCAGGTCATCGGGCTGGAGCACGCGATAGCGGGTCAGCGCCTGCTCGGCCCGAGCGTGGTCGCCGTCGTGCAGGTACAGCCGGGCCAGTGCCAGCTGAGCGGCGGGGCTGTCGGTCTGGCTTTGCAGGGTGGCAATGCAGGCGTTCACCACCTTGTCCAGATGGGCGAAATAAAGGCCCAGCTCGTCGGCTGGCAAGCCGAGCAACCCCCGCGCGGCGTGGAAGCGGATCGACTCGTCAGGGTCTTCCAGCAAGGGCCCCAGCAGTACGCTGCGCTGGTTTTCTGGGACCAGGCCAATGACGGCGTCGATGGCCGCGTGGCGCACGTCGGCAAGGTCGCTCTGCAAATCGGCAGTGGCGAGTTTGAGGGCCTGTGGGCTGGGATAGTTGGGCAGTTCGGCGTACAACGCTGCGCGCCGCTCGGCGCTGAGGTCGGTGCGGGCCAACTGCTGATAGAGCACTCGTGCGGCGCCCGGCTGACCATGGCGAGCCTGGCTCAGGGCTTTGCTGTAGCCCTGCTGCGGCGCTGCCGGAGCCGTATGGGCCGCCGGGCGCCAGGCATACCAGAGCGCTACCAGCAGCAGTGCCACGAGCAGCAGGGTCAGCGGAAGGCGAACGCGTTTGAACATGCGGGTATCCGAAAGGGCGCAGGCTTGGCCGGGGCATTCAGCTTGGGTCACTGCCGGGATGCAGTCAAATCAAGGCAGCGACGAGCATTGGCAAGCCCCCTGCAGGTGAGGTTTACTAGCGCCCAGTCTTCATCGTTTCAACGCTCCCCGCCAAGGCCACCGCATGTCCCGCTACACGAGCCGCGATTGGCTGCCCCATGAAAAGCCGAACTTGCCGGGCTCTCCGTCGACGCCTCTGCATTCGACGCGCAAGCGTCTGGCGTTCGGCATCGTCGGCCTGCTGGTGGCACTGACCGGCGGCCTGGGCAATTCCCTGGTGGTGGCGAACCTGCAATTCCTGCAGGGCGCGCTTGGTGCCACGGCGGCGGAGATGGCCTGGCTGCCTGCGGCCTACGTGATGACCAACGTGTCGATGAACCTGCTGTTGGTGAAGTTTCGCCAGCAGTTCGGTCTGCGCACGTTCACCGAACTGTTTCTGATGCTGTATGCGCTGGTCACCTTCGGCCATCTGTTCGTCAATGATCTGGGTTCGGCGATTGCCGTGCGCGCCGCCCACGGCATGGTCGGCGCAGCGCTGAGTTCGCTGGGCCTGTACTACATGATCCAGGCGTTTCCCGCCAAGTGGCGCCTCAAGGCCCTGGTGCTGGGCCTGGGCACCTCGCAGCTGGCCTTGCCACTGGCGCGGGTGTTTTCCGAGGACCTGCTGCAGATCGCCGAATGGCGTGGCCTGTACCTGTTCGAACTGGGCATGGCGCTGCTGACCCTGGGTTGCGTGTTCCTGCTCAAACTGCCACCGGGCGACCGCTTCAAGACCTTCGAGCCGCTGGATTTCCTCATTTTCGCGATTCTAGCCTCCGGCATTGCGCTGCTCTGCGCGGTGCTGTCCCTGGGCCGGATCGACTGGTGGCTGGAGGCACCCTGGATAGGCTGGGCCTCGGCAGGGGCCATCGTGCTGATCCTCGGTGGCCTGGCGGTGGAACACAATCGCAGCAACCCGATGTTGATGACCCGCTGGCTGGGCAGCGGTGTCGCCATCCGCCTGGCCCTGGCAGTGATCCTGACGCGCATGGTGCTGTCGGAGCAGTCCACCGGCGCGGTCGGTCTGTTGCAAGCGTTGAACATGGGCCAGGAGCAGATGCGCACCCTTTATTGCGTGATGCTCTTTGGCGCAGTGGCGGGGCTGGCGGTGAGTGCCTGGACCATCAACCCCGAGCATCTGTTCATGCCACTGATCATTGCCTTGGCGCTGATGGCGGTGGGGTCGGCCATGGACAGCTTCTCCAGCAACCTCACTCGTCCGGCCAATATGTACGTCAGCCAGTTCCTGCTGGGCTTCGGTGGCACGTTTTTCCTGGGCCCGACCATGGTGCTGGGCATGCGCCACGTGTTGACCAACCCGCGCAACCTGGTCAGCTTCTCGGTGCTGTTCGGTATCTGCAACAATTTGGGCGGTTTGATCGGCGCGGCGTTGCTGGGCACCTTCCAGATCGTCCGCGAGAAGTATCATTCGAGCATGATCGTCGAGCACCTGACCCTCATGGACCCGCTGGTCCAGGCGCGGGTCAGCAATGCCGCCGCCAGCTACCTGGCCCACGTCGCCGACCCGGCCCTGCGGGCCACTTTGGGTACCCGTGCGCTGGCCACCGCCGCGACGCGCGAGGCGAACGTCATGGCCTACAACGATGTCTTCATGCTGATCTGCATCATTGCCGTGTTGACCATGCTGTGGATCTTCGTCCGCAGCCTGTGGCTGATGAGTACCACCCGAGCGGTGACCACCGCCGCGACACCTACCGTATCCACCAGCGGCGCCAGCACTTCATGACCGAACCGACGTCCACGACCACCAATGCCATTGCCGCCACCCCAGAGGGCCAGACCCCACCGCCCAATCCTGCGGCCACCGAACCGCGCTCGCGGCGGGTGCGGGTACTGTCCAGCCTGATCTTCGCCAGCATCGCGTTGGTGGGGGTAGCGATCGTGCTGTACGCCTGGCAATTGCCCCCGTTCAGCAGCCACATCGAAAGCACCGAAAATGCCCTGGTGCGTGGCCAGGTGACGATCATCGGGCCGCAACTGGCAGGCTATGTGTTCGAAGTGCCGGTACAGGACTTCCAGTTCGTCAAGGCGGGCGACCTGCTGGTACGCCTGGACGACCGGATCTACCGCCAGCGGCTGAACCAGGCACTGGCGCAGGTCCAGGTGCAGAAAACCGCCCTGGCCAACAATCTGCAGCAGCGCCGCAGCGCCGAGGCGACCATCACCCAGCGCCAGGCCGCGGTGGCGGACAGCGAAGCGCAGGCGCGCAAGGGCGCCGCCGACCTAGGGCGCAACCAGAACCTGATCAGCGACGGCTCGGTGTCGCGCCGCGAGCTGGATGTGACCCGCGCCGCCAACGCCCAGGCGCTGGCCTCGGTGGCACAGGCCAAGGCAGCGCTGGCAATTGCCCGCGAAGATTTGCAGACGGTGATCGTCAACCGTGACTCGCTGGCCGCCAACGTCGCCAACGCCGAAGCCGCGGTAGAGCTGGCACGCATCGATCTGGACAACACGCGCATCCTGGCGCCGCGCGACGGCCAGCTGGGGCAGGTCGGCGTGCGCCTGGGCGCCTATGTGAATTCCGGCGCACAACTGATGGCGCTGGTCCCCGACACGCTGTGGGTCATGGCCAACATGAAGGAAACCCAGATGGCCGATGTGCGCATCGGCCAACCGGTGACCTTCACCGTCGATGCGCTCAATCACCTGCGCCTGCGCGGGCACGTACAGCGCATCTCGCCTGCCACCGGCTCGGAATTCAGCCTGTTGCAGGCCGACAATGCCACCGGCAATTTCGTCAAGATCGCGCAGCGCATTCCGGTGCGCATCACCGTGGACCCGGATCAGGACGGGGCGCATCGGCTGCGCCCCGGCATGTCGGTGGTGGTCAGCATAGACACGGGCTATGTGGTCGAGCAGGACCGTACCGACCGGCCCCGCGACAGCGCGCCCTAGGCGGGTGCTCGGGGTGCCCGCAGCCCAAGGCCCTGGCTAAACCATTTGATCTTTGCCGACGGGTCGCCTAACGTCTGCGCCGCTTGTCTTCGCCCAGAGCAGGAAGCCGGTTCGAATCCGGCGCGGTCGCGCCACTGTGATCGACATGTTGCATGTCGTCAGCCAGACCTTGCTTGGGGATTTCTTCGATCTGTTGGACGCGCCATCCAAGGAGTTGCAATGAATCTTCCTGCCGTATTCGTCCGCGCCAGCGTCGCTGCCGTCGGTCTCTTCGCCGCCGTCGCCAGTCACGCCGCTACCCACTATCCACTGACGCTGCCCAACTGCGGCGCGCCCTTGACCATTCAGGCCGCGCCGCAGCGGGCCGTCAGCCTGGGCCAGGCCAGCACCGAGATTCTCCTGTCGCTGGGCCTGGCGCCACGCATGGTGGGCACCGGGGTCTGGTTCGGTCCGCTGCCCGAGCCTCTGCGCGCGGCCAATGCCGACGTACCACGTTTAGCCGACAATGCGCCCAGCTTCGAGGCGGTGGCCAAGACCGCGCCCGACATCGTGGTAGCCCAGTACACCTACCACGTCGGCCCCAACGGCGAAGTCGCCAAGCCCGAGCAACTGGCCAGCCTGGGCATTCCTTCCTATGTGTCACCCAGTGACTGCGACGGCAAGGAAGTCACCGCCACCTCCAATGCCGACGGCAGCCGCAGCCAGGTGTTTTCCATGGCACTGGTGGACAAGGAAATCCGCGAGCTGGCGAGCATCTTCGATGTCGAGCCGGCCGGGGAGCGCCTGACGTCCCAGTTGCACGCGCGCATCCAGAAGGCCAGCGAGCGCGCTGGCAGTGCCGGGCACACACCGCTGTCGGTGGTGTACTGGTTTTCCAGCACGCGCCTTGAAGGTGACCCGTGGGTGGCCGGCAAAAGCGGCGCGCCCGGCTATATCAACCGCCTGCTGGGCCTGCGCAACATCGTCGACAGTGACGAGGAATGGCCGGGGGTAAGCTGGGAAAGCATCGCTGCGAGCAATCCCGATGTCATCGTCGTCGCGCGCATGCAGCGGCGTCTGTACCCGGCCGACGACGTCGAGAAAAAACTGGCGTTTCTGCGCAGCGACCCGGTGACCCGTGAGCTGGATGCCGTACGCAATGGCCGCATCATCGTGGTCGATGCGCAGTCTTTGAACCCCTCCATGGATGTCGTGCGCGCGGTGGAAGACATCGCCGCCGGCCTCGAGCGTACACGGGCCAAGCCTTGATCCAGCGCCTGGCGCGTGAAGACGGCTGGGTCTGGCGCGGGCTGTTGGCGCTGCTCGCTCTGGCCACCTTGAGCGTGTCGATCGCCTTGGCGGTATCGGTGGGGGAGATGGGCATTGCCCTGACCACGGTCGGCAAGGCGCTGCTCAACGGCCTCGGCCTGGCCGACTACCCGGTACCGCGGATCATCCAGGGCATCATCTGGGAGTACCGCCTGAGTCGCGCACTGGTCGCCGCCTGCTGTGGCGCCGGCCTGGCTATCTGCGGCGCGGTGCTGCAGGCGCTGCTGCGCAACGTGCTGGCCGAACCCTACGTGCTGGGTATCTCGGCCGGGGCGTCGACCGGCGCCGTGGTGGTGATGCTGCTCGGGCTGGGCGGCGGCGTGATCGGCATTTCCATGGGTGCGTTTCTCGGCGCGGCCCTGGCGTTCGGTCTGGTGCTAGTGCTGGCTGCGGGCACCCGCAGCGGCCCGGCCCAGGTCATCCTCGCCGGTGTCGCCGGATCGCAACTGTTCAACGCGCTGACAGCCTATATCGTTTCGACCTCGGCCAATGCCGAGCAGGCGCGCAGCGTGATGTTCTGGCTGCTCGGCAGCCTGGGCGGGGTACGCTGGCCCGACGTGGGCCTGGCGGCGGCAGTGGTCGGCGCAGGCCTGCTGCTGTGCCTGTACTTCGCACGGGCGCTGGACGCCTTCGTGTTCGGCGAAGACGCTGCCGCCACCCTTGGCGTGCCGGTGGTCACGGTGCGCCTGGTGTTGTTCGCCACCACCGCACTGATCACCGCGACCATGGTCAGCATCGTCGGCGCAGTGGGTTTCGTCGGTTTGGTGGTGCCCCACATTGCGCGGTTCCTGGTGGGGCCCAGCCATGTCCGGCTGCTACTCGCCTCAGTGCTGATCGGCGCCAACTTCATGGTGCTGGCCGACATCGTCGCGCGCATCATCGTACCCGGCCAGGTCCTGCCCATCGGCGTGGTCACGGCCTTGGTCGGCGCCCCGGCATTTGCCTTGATCCTCTACCGCGCGAGGCGTCGAGCATGAGCCTGCAATTGCACAAGGTCAGCTGGAAAGCGGGGGGGCAGCTGATTCTCGACGAGGTGAGCCTGGCGATCACGCCCGGCAGCATGGTCGGCCTGATCGGCCCCAATGGCTCGGGCAAGTCCTCGCTGCTGCGCCTGCTGGCCGGGTTGGATCATCCCAGCCAGGGGCAGGTCACCCTCGACGATCAGCCCATGACGGAGCTGGCACGGCGAGCGGTTGCACGGCAGGTGGCGATGGTGGAGCAACACGCCAGCACCGAGGTGGACATTCGCGTGCAGGAGGTGGTGCGCCTGGGACGTACGCCGCATCGCTCGCCGTTCGCGCCGTGGCTGCGCGAAGACGACCTGGCGATTGCCCAGGCCCTGGCCCAGGTCAACCTGGGCGGTCATGCGCAGCGGCGTTGGCACACCTTGTCCGGCGGTGAGCGGCAACGGGTGCAGATCGCTCGTGCCCTGGCCCAGCAGCCCAGCGAGCTGCTGCTCGACGAGCCCACCAACCACCTCGACATCCAGCACCAGCTGGAACTGCTGCAACTGATTCAGGACCTGCCGTTGACCTGCGTGATGGCCATTCACGATCTGAATCTGGCGGCGATGTTCTGCGATGTATTGGTCGTGCTCAAGGACGGCCGCCTGGTCGCCAGCGGCGCGCCGGCGGCAGTCCTGACCGAGCGCCTGATCGCCGAGGTCTATGGGGTACACGCCGAGGTCAGCCTGGCAGGCGGCCGTCCCCATGTGCGCTACCGGGTCTGAGCCGTATCACTGACACGTCCCGTGCCCTGTGGTAGCCTTGCGCGTTCGAGGTTCTCTGCCCTGCAGAGCTAAGACGGGAACGCGGTCCAAGCCGCGGCTGCCCCCGCAACTGTAAGTGATGAAGGCTGCGCCAAGGCCACTGCGGATGCTCGCGGGAAGGCGCCGCAGCCTGGGCCAGCACGGCCGGCATCACAAGCCAGGAGACCTGCCTCGACTGTTATTTCCTATTCAACCGGGCGGGGTGATCCGGTGGCGAATGCTGGCGCCTGCCGTTGCGGCGCTCGTCTCGTGCCCTGCCGCGCAATCAGGGCGACCCGATGAAAACGCTGTCCAAACTACCCGTCACCATCGTCACCGGCTTTCTCGGCTCGGGCAAGACCACCTTGCTGCGTCACATGCTCGACAACGCGCAGGGCCGCCGCATCGCCGTGATCGTCAACGAATTCGGCGAACTGGGCATCGACGGCGAGATCCTCAAGCAGTGCACCATCGGCTGTACCGAAGAAGAAGCCAATGGCCGGGTCTACGAGCTGGCCAACGGCTGCCTGTGCTGCACCGTGCAGGAAGAGTTCTTCCCGGTCATGCGCGAGCTGGTGGCACGGCGCGCCGACCTCGATCACATCCTCATCGAAACCAGCGGCCTGGCTTTGCCCAAGCCGCTGGTCCAGGCCTTTCAATGGCCGGAAATCCGCAGCGCCTGCACGGTCGATGCGGTGATCACCGTGGTCGACAGCCCGGCCGTGGCGGCCGGTACTTTCGCGGCGTTCCCTGACCAGGTCGATGCACAGCGCAAGCTTGACCCCAACCTGGACCATGAATCGCCGCTGCACGAGCTGTTCGCCGACCAGTTGGCCAGCGCCGACCTGGTCATTTTGAACAAGGCCGATCTGATCGATGCAGACGCCCTGGCCGCGGTGCGCGCCGAGGTGGCCGAAGAACTGCCAGCGGCGGTCAAGGTGGTCGAGGCCAGCAGTGGCCGTTTGCCGCTGGCGGTGTTGCTGGGCCTGGGCGCCGAGTCCGAGCAGCACATCGACGGCCGCAAGACCCATCATGACCACCACGAGGGCGACGACCACGACGATCACGATCACGATGCCTTCGATTCGATCTCCATCGAGCTGCCGCAGGCCGAAGAAGCCAAGCTGCTGCAGGCGCTCAACGCCGCAGTGGTCCAGCACGGCATCTTGCGTGTCAAAGGCTTTGCGGCCATTCCGGGCAAGCCGATGCGCCTGCTGATCCAGGGCGTCGGCACGCGCTTCGACAAGCACTTCGATCGCGCCTGGGGCGCAGACGAAGCGCGCAGCACGCGCCTGGTGCTGATCGGTCAGGAACTGGATGCAGCCTCGCTGCAAGCGCAACTGCGCGCTGCGCTGGAAGCCTGACCGATGCACCTGCTGAGGACCCAACCCGGCGGCTTCGTACCGGACGACAGCATCGCCGACCTCGGGCAGACGCCCGCCGAACTGGTCATCCTCTGCAGCGGCGATTCGCATCTGGCACTGCTCGCCGAAGCCTGCGGGCATCTGCCGGCCGATTACCCGAGCCTGCGCCTGGCCAACCCCATGCAGGTGCAGAACCACTCTTCGGTCGACCTCTACGTCGACCAGGTGCTGCGCCACGCCAAGGTCATTCTGATTTCCCTGCACGGCGGCATCGGCTACTGGCGCTACGGCGTCGAGCAGTTGATGCAGCTGGCCGAGCGGGGCGTGCAGGTCATCCTGGTGCCAGGCTGCGATCGCCCCGATCCCGAACTGGCCGAGCTCTGTACGGTGCCTGCCGAGCAAGCCGACCGCCTGTGGCAGTACCTGCGCCAGGGCGGTATGGAAAACGCACGCAACCTGTTCGGCTACCTCGGCAATACCTGGTTCGGACGCACCGAACCGTGCGAAGCGCCTCAGGCCCTGCCGCGCACGGTCATCTACCATCCGGCGCGACCGACCGCCGAGCTGGCCGACTGGCAGGCGCAATGGACATCGCAATGGCCTGTGGTGCCGTTGCTGTTCTATCGCTCGCACCTGCAAGCGGCCAACACCGGTTTCGTCGACACCTTCTGTGCCAGGCTGCAGGCAGCGGGGCTCAACCCGTTGCCGATCGCCGTGGCCAGCCTCAAGGAAGCTGCGTGCCTGGCGCAGGTGCAGGACTGGATGGACGAGGCGGGTGCCGCGATCATCCTCAATACCACTGGCTTTGCCCAGTCCAGCCCCGAAACCCCGCACTTGCGCCCGTTTCGCCGTGACATTCCGGTAATCCAGGCCATCTGCGCTCAAGACAACCAGGCCTTGTGGCAGGCGAGCGAGCAGGGTCTGGGCGCGCGCGACCTGGCCATGCACATTGCCCTGCCGGAACTGGACGGGCGCATCATCAGCCGGGCCATCAGCTTCAAGGACCTGGCCTGGCACAACGAGCGCAGCCAGAGCGATGTGGTGTGCTACACGGCGCATGCCGAGCGAATGGACTTCGTCGCCGAACTGGCGCGCAAATGGGCCGCTCTGGCGCACCTGCCCAATGCCGACAAGCGTGTCGCCCTGGTGCTGGCGAACTATCCGACCCGCGATGGCCGAATCGGCAACGGCGTCGGCCTCGACACGCCGGCTGCGGCGCTGAACATCCTGCGCGCGATGCAGCAGCAGGGGTATCCGGTGGCCGATCTGCCCGACAGCGGTACGGCGCTGATTCAGCTCCTGCTCGGCGGCGTGACCAACGATCTGGAGCAACTGGACCTGCGCCCCTGTGCCCAGAGCATGGCCATGGACGATTACCTTGCCGCTTTTGCCTTGCTGCCCCCGGCCAATCAGGCCGCCGTGCGCGAACGCTGGGGCGAGCCGGGAGCCGATCCCATGTGCCGCAACGGCCGCATGATGATCGCCGGCCTGCGCATGGGCCTGACCTTCGTCGGCATCCAGCCGGCGCGGGGTTACCAGGTGGACGTCAGCGCGGTCTACCACGACCCGGACCTGGTGCCGCCCCATGGTTACCTGGCGTTCTACTTCTGGCTGCGCCACACCTACGGCGCCGACGCGTTGATCCACGTGGGCAAGCACGGCAACCTGGAATGGTTGCCGGGCAAGGGCGTCGGGCTGTCCGAGCAGTGCTGGCCCGATGCGGTACTGGGGCCGATGCCGAATATCTACCCGTTCATCGTCAATGATCCGGGCGAGGGCGCCCAGGCCAAGCGCCGGACCCAGGCGGTGATCATCGACCACCTGATGCCGCCGCTGACCCGCGCCGAAACCTACGGTCCGCTGCGCGACCTGGAGTTGCTTGCCGACGAGTACTACGACGCGCAGATGCTCGATCCGCGTCGTGCCCAGGCTTTGGAAAAGGACATTCTGGCGCTGGTGCGCGAGACCCGCATCGACCACGAGCTGCAGATGGCCGAGGGTGCCGAGGCGGCGGCGTGGCTGCCGCGCCTGGACACCTACCTGTGCGACTTGAAGGAGTCGCAGATCCGCGACGGGCTGCACGTGTTCGGCGAGTCGCCGCAGGGGCGCCTGCGTGCCGATACCCTGCTGGCACTGTTGCGCATTCCCCGGGGCGACGGTCGTGGCCCTCAGGCCAGTGTGCTGCGGGCATTGGCCAAGGCTTTCGAACTGGGCTTCGATCCGCTCGACTGCGACCTCGGCGCACCCTGGAACGGACCACGGCCGGCAGCCCTGGCCGCGATCAGCGACGAGCCCTGGCGCAGTGCCGGCGACAGCCGCGAACGCCTCGAGCTGTATGCCGCTCAACTGATCGAGCAAGCGCTGGAAGGCCCGTTGCAGCTGGGTGAAGGCTTCGATGATGTGCAACTCGTTCTGGGCCACCTGCGCGACACCGTGGCGCCGCGACTGGACGCCTGCGGACCGGCCGAAATGCACGGGCTGCTCGCCGCCTTGGCGGGCCGCTTCGTACCCGCCGGGCCAAGCGGGGCGCCCAGCCGCGGGCGCCTTGACGTATTGCCCACCGGCCGCAACTTTTTTTCCGTGGACGTGCGCAACCTGCCCACCACTACCGCCTGGCGCATCGGCTTCGCCTCCGCCAACCTGATTCTCGAGCGACACCTGCAGGACCATGGCGATCACCTGCGCCAGTTGGGCCTGTCGGTGTGGGGTACGGCGACCATGCGCACCGGCGGCGACGACATCGCTCAGGCAATGGGGCTGATGGGCGTGCGCCCGGTGTGGGCCACCGGCAGCCAGCGGGTGGACGATTTCGAAATTCTGCCGTTGAGCTTGCTCGATCGCCCGCGGGTGGACGTGACCCTGCGGGTGTCCGGATTCTTCCGTGATGCCTTCGCCAACCTGTTGCGCCTGTTCGATGCCGCCGTGCAGGCCGTGGCGGCGCTCGACGAGCCCGACGATCTCAACCCGCTGGCGGCCAAGGTCCGCGCCGAACAGGCGCAGCTGCTGGCCGAGGGCGTACCTGCCGAGCAGGCCGCCCGCGAAGCTGGCTGGCGCATCTTCGGTGCCAAGCCCGGTGCCTATGGCGCCGGCGTGCAAGGGGCCATAGACGGCCGCCTGTGGCAGACTCGCGAAGACCTGGCCGAGGCCTACCTGAACTGGGGCGCCTATGCCTATGGTGCGGATGACGAGGGTACCGCCGCACGCGCACCTTTCGCCCGGCGCCTGGGCCAGGTCCAGGCCGTGTTGCAGAACCAGGACAACCGCGAGCACGACCTGCTCGATTCCAACGATTACTACCAGTTCCAGGGCGGCATGCTGGCCGCTGCGGAAACCTTGAGTGGGCAGAAGACCGCCAGTTACCACGGCGACCACAGCCAGCCAGACGTGCCGCGCGTGCGTACCCTGAAAGAAGAGCTCAACCGCGTGGTGCGCGCCCGCGCGGCCAATCCCAAGTGGATCGAAGGGGTCAAGCGGCACGGCTACAAGGGCGCTTTCGAACTGGCCGCGACGGTCGACAACCTGTTTGCCTTCGATGCGACCACGCACCTGATCGACGATCACCAGTACGCGCTCCTCACCGACGCCTACCTGTTGGACCCTTCCACCCGCAGCTTTCTGCAGGAGCACAATCCGGCGGCGCTGCGCGACATGGCCGAACGCCTGCTCGAGGCTCAGCAGCGAGGCCTGTGGGCTGAACCGGGCGACTACCGACAAGCCGTGGAAGACCTGCTGCTGGATACCGAAGAAGATGGCTGAAGAGATCCCTGCAATGACCGACACCCTGCACTTTCCCCTGGCCGCCGTGGTCGCCGCCGATTCGCTGAAACTGGCGTTATGCCTGGCCGCTATCGATCCGCGCATCGGTGGCGTGCTGATCGAAGGCCCACGGGGCATGGCCAAGAGCACCCTGGCGCGCGGGCTTGCCGATCTGCTCGCCGGCGGCCAGTTGGTGACCTTGCCGCTGGGTGCCAGCGAGGACCGCCTGGTCGGCACGCTGGATCTGGAAGCCGCGTTGGGCGAGGGGCGGGCACGCTTCTCGCCAGGCGTGCTGGCCAAGGCCGACGGTGGCGTGCTGTACGTGGATGAGGTGAACCTGCTCGCCGACCACCTGGTCGACCTGTTGCTCGACGTCGCTGCCAGCGGCGTCAACCGCATCGAGCGCGACGGCATCTCCCACGCCCATCCGGCGCGCTTCGTGCTCATTGGTACCATGAACCCCGAGGAAGGCGAGTTGCGTCCGCAGCTGCTCGACCGCTTCGGCTTGAACATTGCCCTGGATGGCCAGCCCGCGCCGGCCGAACGCAGCCAGATCATTCGCCGCCGCCTGGCATTCGACAGTGATCCCCAGGCGTTCTGCGAGCACTGGGCTGCCGCGCAGGCGGCGCTGCGAGTGCGTTGCCAGCAGGCACGCGAGCGTCTCGAGTCGATTCCGCTGAGCGACCAGGCGCTGGAGTCGATCACCACACGCTGTTTCGCCGAAGGCGTGGACGGCCTGCGTGCCGACCTGGTCTGGCTGCGCGCGGCGCGCGCCCATGCGGCCTGGCGCGGCGGCGACGCAATCCTCGACGAGGACGTCGACGCGGTTGCCGAGTTTGCCCTGCGCCATCGCCGCCAGGCGAGCCGTCCGCCAGAGTCCGGCGCGATGCCATCGCCACCGCCGCCCGCAGCCAGCACCGCGCAAGCCTCCGAGCCGGGGCAGGGCCAGTGGGGCGACATGCCGGCCCAGGCCGTTCCGGTGGGCGAACGGCGCACGGTGCCGAGCTGGCCAAAAAAGCCCTGAGCATCCGTCCGCGCCCGGCGGATGCTCGGCCCGGCAAGGGCAACCTCGAACAAGGGCGACAAGGTGCGGCGCGCGCGTCGGCGGCCGGCACCGTCGACTGGCCGGCTACCCTGCTGCAGGGCCGGCCGCGTCAACGTGACGACCTGCGTTGGCAACAGCGCCGCAGTGCCGCCCAGCAGCTATGGCTGGTGGTGGTGGATGCATCGGCTTCGACGCGCCGGCACGGTGCCCTGGCCGAAGCCAAAGGCGTACTGGCACAGGTGTTCGACGACGCCTACCGGCAACGCGCCCGGCTAGCGCTGCTCACCGCCAGTGGCAGCGGGCCGGCCTGGCAATGCCACGGCTTGAAGGCTTCGACGGCCTTGCAGCCCTGGCTTGCCGAGCTGGGCGCAGGCGGCGGCACGCCACTGCTGGCAGCACTGGACCAGGCGCGTGAATGGCTGGTACAGCGCGTACGCCAGTATCCCCAGGAAGCACAACGCTGCCTGGTGTTCACCGACGGCCGCCTGAAATCGCTTGATGGCGTCGTGTCTCTGGCCTGTCCGGCATTGCTGGTGGACATGGAGAAGGGCCCGATTCGGCTGGGTCGCGCCCGCGCCCTGGCCTCGGCGCTGAACGCCGAGTACCAGCATCTGGACGACTTGCCGCGCCGGTAGCCTCAGGCCGCCCGCGGGTTGCAGAGCGCCTTGCTCCACACCGGGTTGTCGCAGCGTGGGCAAGGCAGCGCCTGCTGGTGACCCAGCTTTTCCAGGTGGCCACAGTACTCGCAGGCGTACAGGTCTTCGCGATCAGCCGTGGTCAGTGATACCCGATGCTCGGGCGGCAGGATCGACAGCCCCGGCTTCACATCTTCTCGCTCGTGGAAGTACAGGCTCACGTCACCGTTCACCTCGAGGATGCCCAGCCGCACTTGACCCAGATGTTCGACGCCGCGCAGGCGCAGTTCCATCAGGAACTCGGCATGGGTAATGTTGCCGCTCTGCAAGGCCTTGAGTTCGAACACACCGTCGCGAATGATCAGGAACGGCTTGCCCTCCAGCCACTCGCCGAAGCGGCCGCTGCGTTCGGTCAAAAAGGTCGTGAGGCGATAGAAGATGATCATCGCCATGAACACCACCAACACCGGCAATATGGGTACGTCCTCGTAGAAGGTCACATCGCCAGCCGCCGAGCCCAGGGTCAGGATGACCACCAGTTCGAACAGCGACAGCTGACGCACCCCGCGCCGTCCGGCGATCTTCAGAAACAGGAAGACCACTACGTAGGCCATGAGCGTACGGGCCACCACCTCGCCGAGAAACCCCGTGTCGACATCACCCAGCAGCACACGGTGCCAATCGAATGCGTTCATGCTCATCCCTGCGAATGCCAAAAAGGCAGCGATTGTACACCGCTGCCGTGCAAGCCCTGCGAGACGTATCGCTGACGCGTCAATGTGGCGCGACGAAGTTCGCTGACGGGTCCGAACGGGTTAAACGTCAAATTTCCGTTGCCTTTTTAACGCAACTTGCAACCCGCTGTTTTTGATGTATTTTCCCGATCACGTCCCAGCAAGGAAAGGCCATGCCTGTGAATTCGAATGCCTACCCCTGCGAGCCTTGCGGACTGTTGGGCGATAGTCAGCCCATGCGCGACTTGTACAAGCTCATCAACAAGTTCTCGACCACCGATTCCCCGGTGTTGATTCGGGGTGAAGCCGGTACCGGCAAGCAGTTGATTGCCCGCGCACTGCATCAGCAGTCAGCGCGCCGCCAGCAGCCCTTCATCGTGTTCGACTGCCAGGCCCGTGCGCACCGCCCAGGCCAGACGCCGCTGTTCGCGCCTGGTTGTGGCGAAACCAATGTGCACCCGTTGTCCGGCAGCGTGCTGCAAGCCGCCCACCGCGGCACCTTGCTGCTCGAACAGGTGCAAGGCTTGCCGCTGGACATCCAGGAGCAACTGCTGCGGTTTCTGCAACGCAAGGGGTCGGGCGAGGTGGACGTGCGCGTGGTGGCCACCAGTGACAGCGATCTGGCAGGCGCCATGCGCAAGGGCCAGCTGCGCGAAGACCTCTACTACCGGCTCAACGTGCTCGAGATCGTTGCGGTGCCGTTGCGCGAACGCTATGGCGATCTGGCCATGCTGGCCAATCATTTCGCGCAACGCTACAGCCGCGAGAACGGCCGGCGCCATCGCCCGTTCAGCCAGGAGGCGCTGATCACCATGGGCGAGCACGACTGGCCGGGCAATGTCCGCGAGTTGTCCAACCGGGTTCGCCAGGCCCAGGCACTGGCGCACGGTAACCAGATCGAAGCCGTGGACCTGGGGCTGGGCAGCGAGACTCTGGTCGCCGCGCCCCTGGGGACGCTGCAGGATTACAAGCATCGCGCCGAGCGGCAGGCGCTGGGCGACGTGCTGCTGCGCCATGGTGGCAACCTGAGCACGGCGGCCAGGGTGCTTGGCGTGTCACGCCCGACGCTGTATCGCCTGTTGCACAAACACCACATGCGCTGAGCGCACGCTAGGGTTGATCCAGAACATGCCGAATGCTTGCCAGCACCTGTGTTTCACGCGCTCGCCAATCACCGCTGATGACGGTGCAGGGCAGCGCGTGGGCCAGCAGCCAGGCCCGGCTTTGGGCAAAGAAGGCCTGGCGCTCGGACAGTTCGGGTTGGCAGCGCTGGCCATCGGCAGTCCATTCCACACCTTCGGGCGAAAGCAACAGGTGCGCGTCGTAGTGCCGCTGCAGCAGCGCCGTTTCCAGCCACGCGGGGCAGTCGCCGAACAGGGTGCGACTCCACAGCATGTTGCTCAGCAAGTGGGTGTCGAGCACCAGCAATCTCGGCTGCGCGCGGCGGGCGGCATCTTCCCAGGCCAGTTGTCCCCGGGCGATAGCGTCGATGTCGACATAGCAGGTGTCGCGCTGCTCGCGCTCGATGAAATGGCGCACGTACTCGCCCACCACCACGGCGCCCAATCGCACACGCATGCGCTCGGCCAACCAGCTCTTGCCCGACGATTCCGGCCCGCACAGCGCGACGACTTTCATGCGGCCACCGCCGCACTCTTGCGCCACTGGTGCCAGCCGTGAATGGCCAGCATCAGGAACAGTGCATACAGCCCGGCCGTCAGGTACAGCGCCTGATGCATGAACAGGCCGACGAAAATCGCATCGAGGACGATCCACAGCGGCCAGCATTGCTCGCGCTTGGTGGCCATCCACCACTGCGCGACCAGGCTGAAGCCGGTCAGCAGCGCGTCCAACCACGGCTGGCTGGCGTCGCTCCAGGTGGCCATCGCGGCACCCAGCGCAAGGCCTGCGACCAGACCGATGAGCAAGCCACCCAGCAGCGGCGCCGGCGTCAGGCGCGTGACCGGTCGCCCGCTGGCCGTCGCCGCACCACGGGTCCAGTGCCACCAGCCGTAGACCTGCACGCCCGCGTACACCACCTGCAAAAGCATGTTGGAGTACAGCTTGTAGTCATAAAACACATACGAATAGATCAGTACCATGACCAGGCCGATTGGCCAGCACAGCCAATTCTGCTTGACGGTCAACCACACCGCGATCACGCCCAGCGTGGCGGCGAACAATTCCAAAGGCGACATGGACAATCCCTGGCAGGTGCATGCAATGCATCGAAGGCGCGGATTGTAACCTGCGCCACCGCTGCGGCGCGCATGCCGTGCCGCAGACCTGCTGTAAAGATGAAACTTCAACTCAATCAACGCTCACCGGTGCCTGCGTGCGGATTTGCACGACCTGCTCTGATAGCATCGCGGGGCCCAACGGCAATGAGTTCTATTAAACAGACAGGACCGCGCCAGGCGCGGGTCCAATTGGGGGAATGATGGATTTTTGGACCGCCATGCAGGCGTTGATTCTGGGCATCGTGGAAGGCTTGACCGAGTTCCTGCCCATCTCCAGCACTGGCCACCAGATCATCGTGGCCGACTTGATCGGCTTCGGAGGCGAGCGGGCGATGGCCTTCAATATCATCATCCAGCTGGGTGCGATATTGGCGGTGGTGTGGGAATTCCGCCGCAAGATCCTCGAAGTGGTCACCGGCTTGCCGACCCAGCGCAATGCACAGCGCTTCACCATCAACCTGCTGATCGGCTTCCTGCCTGCGGTGGTGCTGGGTGTGATATTCGCCGACAAGATCCACGAATACCTGTTCAACCCCATCACCGTGGCTGTGGCGCTGGTGCTGGGCGGCTTCGTCATGCTCTGGGCCGAGAAGCGCGAGCACGCCGTCCGCGTGCACCACGTCGACGACATGCACTGGAGCGATGCGCTCAAGGTCGGCTTTGCCCAGTGCCTGGCGATGATTCCCGGGACCTCGCGCTCGGGCTCGACCATCATCGGCGGCCTGCTGTTCGGTTTGTCGCGCAAGACGGCCACCGAGTTCTCGTTTTTCCTGGCCATGCCAACCATGGTGGGTGCTGCGGTGTACTCGGGCTACAAGTTCCACCACCTGTTCCGGCCAGCGGATTTCCCGGTGTTTGCGCTGGGCTTCGTGGTCTCGTTCATTTTCGCGATGATCGCGGTGCGCGGCCTGCTCAAGTTCATCGCCACTCACAGCTATGCCGTATTCGCCTGGTACCGCATCGCCTTCGGTCTGCTCATCCTGGCGACCTGGCAGTTCGGCTGGATCGACTGGTCCAGTGCGCAAGGCTGAAACGGCGCCCAGCTGGGCGCCGTCACCGCCTCGGGGAGGGCAGCAGCGGCCAGTGCAATTCCTGGCGCTGAAACTCACGGCATTCATCCTGCTGTGCCTGTTGCCGTTCCTGGGCGTATTGCGCCTGGCGATGGCCGGACACCCATCGGTACTGGCGGTCTATGCACTGATGAGTCTGCTTGCGGCCGGGCTGTACTGGCATGACAAGCGGCGTGCGAAATTGCAGGGCCAACGCATTCCGGAAAAGCTCCTGCACGGGGTCGAGCTGCTCGGTGGCTGGCCAGGTGCGTTGCTCGCCCAGCAGCTGTTCCGGCACAAGACGCGCAAGGTGTCCTATCAACTGGTGTTCTGGCTGATCGTCGCGCTTCATCAGGCGTTCTGGTTCGATCAGGTCATCTTCGCCGGCCAGCACCTGGGTATAACGTTCTGAGGCTACGGCTCAGTACAGGCTCAATGCGCGTGACGGCTACCCGTGGGGTCCTGGATCTGTATGACGCGGCCCTTGCTCCAGGCGTCGGCGCCTGGGTCTATCGCCGGCGCGGGGATATCGGCGCGGGCTTTCTTCCTGCTGTCGCTGTCGACACCGAAGCGCTTGTCGCGCTCACGCACCAGCGCCGGATCGATCTGCCCATCCGCGGTGAAACCCATCATCAGTTGCGGTACGCCCAGGGGCAGCTGCTTGTTCAGGTCGGTATGCCAGGTGTGCCATGTCTTGCCGTAGGTATTCACCAGTTTTTCCATCAAGGCATGCTCTGCTGGCGCCGGAATACCGGGGGCGATGAGCTGCCCCGACTTCACCTCATGGACGTGGCTGTGCCACAGCGCCTTCTCGGCCTGGGGCAATGTGCTGTAGAGGTTGGCGCTGATGATGTATTCGACGCCCATCAGTTTTGCATCCTTGACGTTGCCGTCATAAATGACGCATTGAATCACTTCTTCATTGAGGATGGCGCAATAGTGATGGGCTTCCATCTGCGCGCCGGGGTGCCCATTGTAGAAATGAAAGCCGTCCAGGTAGGCGTTCAACTCGTTGATCGGTGGACGCGACTGCAGCGCGTTGGCACCCGCGTCGAGGGTCTTGGTCAGGGCCGTGGTCGGCGCACCGGGCGCGTCCACCTTGGACGCGCTGTTGCTGCCGGCGCACCCGCCAATGGCCAGTGCGGCAAGACACAGCAGCGGAGTGCGCGCAGCGTGACGAGGTGTGAAGAAAGGGCGAAAGCTCATGCTGGAATCCTTTTCAGTGAGGTGAGCGCGGTGCTCGCCCAGGATCGGACTGGCGGAGCTGCGCAGGGCACTTCCATAGAGCGGTCAACCCGGCGAGGGTTCAGCCGGTCAGGACACGGCAAGGGCCGTGAAGCCACCTGTACAATATTTCACGGAACCGGCGTGTGACTTGGCCCATCCTATGCTGTGTCAGAACCTACCCCCGAGGTTTTGCCAAGGAAGAGCGCCGCGATGGTCCGTCGTTGTGCAGTATTCGTTTCGCTGTTGCTGTTGAGCCTGCTTTCGGTGCAGGCTCAAGCGCTTCCCCATGCCCGCTGGAATGTAGGCTATCACCTGCTGACCTTCAACGATCCGCTCGACGACCAGCCCATGCACGCCTATGCCTTCTATCCCACGCAAGGACATACGCATTCCGCGCGTTTGGGCGGCTACAGCATCGACGCGCAGCAGGACGCCCCGATCGCCATCGGTCGCTTCCCGCTGTTGATGCTGTCCCACGGCAACACTGGAACCCCCTTGGCCTTGCACGACCTGATCACTGCGCTGACGCGCAAGGGCTTCGTGGTGGTGGCGGTGGTCCATCCGGGTGACAACGCCCAGGATCACAGCCGTTTGGGCAAGCTCAGCAATCTGTATGGGCGGCCGTTGCAGATCTCCCAGGCCATCACCGCAGCGTTGGGCGATTCGATGTTGTCGCCTTTCGTCAATGCCAACGCGGTTGGGGTGATCGGCTATTCCGCGGGCGGCGAGACGGCGTTGATTCTCTCCGGCGCGCGTCCCGACTTGCAGCGCTTGCGCAAGTATTGCGAAGAGCGACCCTACGACGCCGATGCCTGCCAGACCCGCGGTGAACTGGAAGCCGATCGGGACGACCTGAACCCCGAAGCCGATCCGCGGGTACGCGCGCTGTTGTTGATGGCGCCGTTGAGCCTGATGTTCGGCCGCCAGACCTTGGCTGAAGTTCATCTGCCGACCCTTATCTACAGCGGCGATAACGACCAACTGGTGGCCATCGACAAGAATGCCGAGGCGCTGGCGCGCAAGCTGCCGGGAAACACAGACTATCGATTGCTGCCCGGCGCCGGTCATTTTGTTTTCATGGCGCCATGCACGGACGAGCAACGCGACGCCTCGCCGGCCCTGTGCACCGATGCCGACGGCGTCGACCGTGAAGGCATCCACCGCGATCTGATCCACGAAGCCGGCAAGTTCTTCACGCATACCCTGGGTCGACCTTCACGCGCGGGCCTGCAGACTGCCGATCACTGATCCTGGCGCGACAGCCACGCGGTCAGCCCCAGTGCAGCCAGGGACAGCCCGGCGGCCAGAGCGAAAATCGATCCATAGCCGAACCCAGCCGCCACTGCCCCCATAACCGGTCCGGCGATCGCCAGCGCCAGGTCGAAGAACACCGCGAAGGCACTCAAGCCTGCGCCCCGGCTGGTGCCAGGTACCTTGTGGATGGCCAGTACGCCCAGCGCGGGATAGACCAGCGACAGACCCAACCCGGCCAGCGCTGCACCCGTGAGCGTGAAAGTCGGCGAGGGCGCCAGCCAGAGCAGGCTCAAGCCGACGACCTCCGTGGCGATACAGGCCATGGCCACCGTCGACCCGCCCAGATGATTGATGCTGTTGATGAACACCAGGCGCGCCACGATGAAGCTGATGCCAAAGGCAGTCAGGCACCACGCCGCCCCCTCCCAGCCGCGCTCCACGTAGTAAAGCGTGATGAAGGTGGTAAGCGTGCCGTAGCCGATCGATGCCAGCATCAGGCTCATGCCGTGCGGTGCGACCCGGCCGAAAGCGGCCCAGAACGGCATGCGTTCGCCGCGCACCACGGGTGAGGCGGGCGTATCGTGGATCATCCACAGTGCCAGCGCGCTCAACAGCATCAGGGCGATACCCAAAGTCCAGAAACCGGCGAACGCCACCATCAATACCCCCAGAGGCGCGCCGATGGCGATTGCGCCATAGGAGGCGATGCCATTCCAGGAAATCACCTTGGCCATGTGCTCGGCGCCGACTCGGCTGATGCCCCAGCTACTAGTGCCCACGCCGATGGCGCCCTGGGACAGACCGAGCACCACACGCCCGGCGATCAACACCCCCAGGCTCCATTGCGGAACGCTGTGCAGGAACACGGATATAAAGGTCAGCGCACCGCTGATACCGATACCGATCAGACCGTAGACGATGGTGCGCTTGGTGCCCAAGGCATCGGCCATGCGCCCGGCGCTGGGCCGGCTGAGTAGGGTGGCCAGGTATTGCGCGCCGATCACCACGCCGGCGGCCACGGCGCTGAAGCCCAATTGATCGTGAACGTAGCCCGGCAGCACGGCAATCGGCAGCCCGATGGAGATGAAGGCGATGAAGGTGTAGAAAACGATGGAGATGATTTGCAGGTTGATGGACGACGAAGGGGTAGGGTGGGCAGACTCGGTCATGGGCTCGTTCGCAGGCGTGCGGTTGAGGTCCCCTCGGACAGGGAACGTTGGTTAAAGCAAAGCAGGCTATCGATTATTTGCAACTCTTCGACACAACGCGCCGCTGGTACAACCACAACGCAAGCCGCGTCCGGATTCCCCGCGTTGCGTCAGGCACACCGCACTGGCCATGACGCGGCTTGCGCCGCTGCTACAAGGGCTGTTCCAACAACGCAATGGTTCTTTCATCGCTTTCGCCGTCGAAAAACCGGTCCAGCACCTGCTGGAAACACGCCTGCTCAGGTGCCACGCTGGCGAACAGGGTCATGCACGAGCGCAGTTTCATGTCGTCCGGGCTGCCGAACATGGCGACCACGCTCTTGCCCGAATGCGTGAGTACGGTTCGCGTGCACTCCAGAAGCCGGGCGCCCAGCAATGGATCGTGCAGGTAGGCCACTGCTTCGGCGGCGCCACTGATCGCGTAGAAACGTGCCGTTTCGCTCCGACCCAGGCCGGCCAGTTGTGGAAAGATGAACCACATCCAATGAGTACGTTTGCGGCCACCGCGCAGTTCTTCGAGGGCGTCGGGGTACACCGCACGCTGGGCACTGGTGAAGCGGTTCAGATCGAAGGTATCGCTCATGGCTAAGCTCCACACGTTGCTCTTTGCATGTCTGGCCGCTGCGCCTGCACCGAGTTCCATCGGATGACTGCTGGTTTATCCTTACTTGTAGAAAGGGCTTTTCTAGGCTTTACTCAAGCCAGCGTTCTACTGAGTTCAGCGTCCAACAACAATCACAAGAGACGATGTCCATGAATCATTCACGCTTGAATCCCTCGCCCTTGAATCCGTCCGGGAAGACGCGCAAAGGCGGCGCGCACGTCGATGCCTGGGCGATTTTCTTCATGATCGTAGTGGTCGTAGCGACCGCCGCTTACTGGTTCACCCGTGGTTGAACCAGCAACGGCAGATCCGTATCAGTTGTCGTAGCCCAGATTCGGCGCCAGCCAACGCTCACTGACGGCCAGGTCCTGGCCCTTGCGCTCGGTGTAGCTGTGCACCTGATCGCGATCGACCTTGCCCACGGCAAAGTACTGCGCCTGTGGGTGGGCGAAGTACCAGCCGCTGACCGCAGCCGCGGGGAACATCGCGTAGTGCTCGGTCAAGGTCACGCCGCTTTGCCCGTTGTCATCGAGCAGGTCGAACAGCGTGCCTTTCTCGGTATGGTCCGGGCAGGCGGGGTAGCCGGGGGCAGGGCGGATGCCTTTGTACTGCTCCCTGATCAACGCCTCGTTGTCGAGAGTCTCCTCGGGGTCGTAGCCCCAATGCTCCTTGCGCACCTGCTGGTGCAACCACTCGGCGCAGGCCTCGGCCAGGCGGTCGGCCAAGGCCTTGACCATGATCGAGTTGTAGTCGTCGCCGTTGTCCTGATAGGCCTTGGCGACTTCTTCGGCGCCGATGCCGGCGGTGGTGATGAAGCCGCCCACGTAGTCGGTCACGCCACTGTCCTTGGGTGCGACGAAGTCGGCCAGGGAGAAATTCGGTTTGCCATCGGTCTTGATGGTCTGTTGGCGCAGGTGGTGCAGGCGCGCGAGCGGTTGGCCATCGTCGCCATACACTTCGATATCGTCATGTTCCACCTGGTTGGCGGGCCAGAAACCGAACACTGCGCGGGCGCGGATGAGTTTCTCGTCGATCAGCTTGCGCAGCATCACCTTCGCGTCCTCGAACAACGCGGTGGCCGCTTCGCCCACCACCTCGTCGGTGAGAATGCGCGGGTACTTGCCGGCCAGGTCCCAGGAGATGAAGAACGGTGTCCAGTCGATGTACTCGGCCAGTACGTTCAGATCGATGTCATCCAGCACCCTGGCGCCGGTAAAGGTCGGCTGCACGGGGTGGTAGGTACGCCAGTCGAAGGTAGCCTTGGCCGCGATGGCGTTGGCATAGCTCAAGCGCTCGGTGCGGGCACTGCGGTTGGCGGTACGCTCGCGAACCTCGATGTATTCCAGGCGCGTCTTCTCGACGAACGCCGGCTTGAGTTCCTTGGACAGCAACTGGGTGGCAACCCCCACCGCCCGCGAGGCGTCGGTCACATAGATGACCGCGTCATTGCTGTACTTGGGCTCGATCTTCACCGCCGTGTGCGCCTTGGAGGTGGTGGCACCGCCGATCATCAGCGGCAGGTGGAAGTCCTGGCGCTGCATTTCCCGCGCGACGTGAACCATCTCGTCGAGCGAAGGCGTGATCAGGCCGGACAGGCCGATGATGTCGCACTTCTGCTCACGGGCGACCTGCAGGATCTTGTCGGCGGGCACCATCACACCCAGGTCGACGATGTCGTAGCCGTTGCAGCCCAGCACCACGCCAACGATGTTCTTGCCGATATCGTGGACGTCGCCTTTCACCGTGGCCATCAGGATCTTGCCCTTGGCTTCGGGCTTGTCGCCTTTCTCCAGCTCGATGAACGGAATCAGGTGCGCTACAGCCTGCTTCATCACGCGCGCCGACTTGACCACCTGGGGCAGGAACATCTTGCCCGAGCCGAACAGGTCGCCGACGATGTTCATGCCCGACATCAACGGGCCTTCGATGACCTCGATCGGCCGCTTGAACGACTGTCGCGACTCCTCGGTGTCTTCGACGATGTGCGTGGTGATGCCCTTGACCAACGCATGTTCCAGACGCTGGTTGACCGGCCAGCCGCGCCATTCCTCGGTCTCGGCTTCCTTGACGCTGCCATCGCCCTTGAACTTGTCGGCAATGGCGAGCAGCGCATCGGTGCCTTCCGGGGTGCGGTTGAGCACTACATCCTCGACCCGCTCACGCAGCTCGGCCGGGATCTGGTCATAGATCTCCAACTGGCCGGCGTTGACGATCCCCATGGTCAGGCCGTTGCGGATGGCATGCAGCAGGAACACCGAGTGGATCGCCTCGCGCACCGGATTGTTGCCACGGAACGAGAACGACACGTTCGACACGCCGCCGCTGGTCAATGCATGGGGCAACTCATCGCGGATGTAGGCGCAGGCATTGATGAAGTCGACGGCATAGTTGTTGTGTTCTTCGATGCCGGTGGCCACGGCAAAGATGTTCGGGTCGAAGATGATGTCTTCCGGGGGGAAGCCCACCTGATCCACCAGAATGTCGTAGGAGCGCTTGCAGATCTCTTTCTTGCGCGCCTCGGTGTCGGCCTGGCCAGCCTCGTCGAAGGCCATGACCACCACCGCTGCGCCGTAGCGCTTGCACAGCTTGGCATGGTGAATGAAGGCATCCACGCCTTCCTTCATGCTGATCGAGTTGACGATGCCCTTGCCCTGGATGCATTTGAGCCCGGCTTCGATCACTTCCCACTTGGAGGAGTCGATCATGATCGGCACCCGGGAGATGTCCGGCTCGCCAGCGATCAGGTTGAGGAAGGTGACCATCGCCTTCTGCGAGTCGAGCATGCCCTCGTCCATGTTGATGTCGATCACCTGCGCGCCGGCTTCCACCTGCTGCAGGGCGACTTCCAGGGCTTCGGTGTAGTTGTCCTCGCGGATCAGCCGGGCGAAGCGCGCCGAGCCGGTGATGTTGGTGCGCTCGCCGACGTTGACGAACAACGACTGGCGGTCGATGGTGAACGGCTCCAGACCCGACAGGCGGCAAGCCTTGGGAATGTCCGGGATCGCCCGCGGCGCATAGCCGGCCACTGCCTTGGCGATGGCTTCGATATGCCCCGGGGTGGTGCCGCAGCAGCCACCGACGATGTTGAGAAAGCCGCTCTGGGCAAACTCTTCGATGATCTTCGCGGTTTCCGAAGGCAGCTCGTCGTATTCACCGAAAGCGTTTGGCAAGCCGGCGTTGGGGTGCGCTGAAACGTAGGTCCCGGCCTTGTTCGACAGCTCTTCCAAGTAGGGACGCAGTTCGCTGGCACCCAGCGCGCAGTTCAGACCCACCGAGATCGGCCTGGCATGGCTTACCGAGTTCCAGAAGGCCTCTGTAGTCTGCCCGGAGAGGGTGCGGCCCGAGGCATCGGTGATGGTCCCGGAAATCATGATCGGCAGCTCGAAGCCCAGTTCCTCGTACACACCCTGCACGGCGAAGATGGCCGCCTTGGCGTTGAGCGTGTCGAAGATGGTCTCGATCAGGATAAGGTCGGCGCCGCCCTCGATCAGGCCCTTGGTGGCTTCGGTGTAGTTTTCCACCAACTCGTCGAAGGTGACGTTGCGGTAGCCGGGGTTGTTGACGTCGGGAGACAGCGAGCAGGTGCGGCTGGTCGGGCCCAGCACGCCGGCGACGAAGCGTGGTTTGTCCGGGGTTTCCAGGGTCTTGGCGTCGGCGACGCGACGGGCCACCCGCGCACCTTCAACGTTGAGCTCGTACACCAGTGACTCCATGCCGTAGTCGGCCTGGGACACCTGGGTGGCATTGAAGGTGTTGGTTTCCAGAATGTCGGCGCCCGCGTCCAGATAGGCTTTCTCGATGGCGGCGATCACATCCGGGCGGCTGAGCAGCAACAGGTCGTTGTTGCCCTTGACGTCGCTTGGCCAATCGACGAAGCGCTCACCCCGGTAATCCTCTTCCTCGAGCTTGTAGCTCTGGATCATCGTGCCCATGCCGCCGTCGAGAATCAGGATGCGCTCTTTGAGGGCTTGCTGGAGGGCTTGAAGGCGAGCACTGCGGTCGGACATGGGAACCACTCTTTCAGAAAATTCGGACACTGTGACAGGTGGCGGATGATAGCAAACCTGTGCGCTATTTGATCACCAAGGGCATGTCCATGAATTTCACTCATGTTGAGAATGTCGGGCTCGCGGTGCCCCAACCTCATGAACAAGGCCTCGGAAGAAACTTGCAGCCGGTCAGTCATTGACGCGTGTCGCGACCTTTTCGAGATTTTTGCAGTCCCACCCCTCGGAATGCCCTGAAAAGGGGCGCGAATTCTCGTTTCAAAAGGCGGTACGCATGCTGATTTCGCTTCAAGCTTTAAGGGCCCTGGCCGCCTGGATCGTAGTCTGCCATCACTTCATGCAGATTTTCTTCGACTTCCATGCCGCAGGCCCGATCGGCCAGTTCTTCACTGACCGGGGCGCGGTGGGCGTCGATATCTTTTTCGTCATCAGTGGGTTGGTCATCTACCTGTCGACCCAGGACAAGCAGATGCCCGCAGGGCGCTTCCTGCTCAACCGCGTGATTCGGATCGTCCCGGCCTATTGGCTGTACACCGCCCTGATGGGGCTGATGCTGGTCAGCCTCGGCCAATGGCTGCCCCACGCCGCGATCGACCTGCCGCATTTCATTCTGTCGCTGCTGTTCATTCCTTCGGAAAATCCCGGTGGCTACGGCCTGTACCCGACGCTGAACGTGGGCTGGACACTCAACTACGAGATGTTCTTCTACCTGCTGTTCTCGCTGGTGTTCACCGTGCCGCAGCGCTACCGCCCGCTGATCATCGCCGCCGCCCTGGTCGCGGTCAGTGAAGTACTCGGCCGCTATGGGGTGGTCAGCCGCTTCTATCAGAACAACATCATCTACGAGTTCCTGCTGGGCATCGGTATCGGCATGCTCTACCGCCGCGGCTGGATCGCCCAGGGCTTGTGGCTACCTTTGGCCGTGATCATTGTGTCGGCGGTGCTGATCTATCACCTGGACTCCAGCGACCGGCTGCTGCACTGGGGCTTGCCCAGCGCGCTGATCGTCCTGGCCTGCGTGGCCATGGAGCCGCACTTCCGTGGCAGCCGCCTGCTCAAGACCCTGGGCGATTGTTCGTATTCGGTGTACCTGGTGCACGTGCTGGTGCTCTACGCCGGTTGGCTGGCCAGCGTCCACTGGCATCTGAACCCGTATTGGGTGTTTGCGTTCTGCGTGCCCACTATCGCCCTGGTGTCGTGGGCCAGCTACGTGTGGATCGAAAAGCGTCTGTACCAACGGGTCAAGCACTGGACCGACGCTCGCCTGGATTCGACCTCGATGGCCCGTACGGGGTGATTCCCGACCAAAACAGTCAGGCTTTGTCAGCGTCGCCGGATTCGCGTAAACTGCTGGCAAGTCTGTGAGGAACCACTATGAGCGCTATAACGATTACCGACGCTGCGCACGATTACCTGGCCGATCTGCTGAGCAAGCAGAACACGCCCGGAATCGGCATTCGCGTGTTCATCACCCAGCCAGGCACCCAGTACGCAGAGACGTGCATTGCCTACTGCAAGCCGGGTGAAGAAAAGCCGGAAGACACCGCCCTGGGCCTGAAAAGCTTCACCGCCTGGATCGACGCCGTCAGCGAAGCCTTCCTCGACGACGCCGTGGTCGACTACGCTACCGACCGCATGGGCGGGCAGCTCACCATCAAGGCGCCCAACGCCAAGGTGCCGATGGTCAACGGGGACAGCCCCGTCAACGAGCGCATCAACTACTATCTGCAAACCGAGATCAACCCCGGTCTGGCCAGCCACGGCGGGCAGGTCAGCCTGATCGACGTGGTCGAGGACGGCATTGCCGTGTTGCAGTTCGGCGGCGGTTGTCAGGGTTGCGGCCAGGCGGACGTCACGCTCAAGGAAGGCATCGAGCGCACCTTGCTCGAGCGCATCCCGGAGCTCAAGGGCGTTCGTGATGTCACCGACCACACCCAGAAAGAAAACGCCTACTACTAGCTAGGCAAGCTGCCCCCGCGCCACGGCGCGAGGCCCGCACCCGGTTCGCTGCGCCCCAGCAGCGCGGTGCGGGCGGCTACTGGCCGAAGCGCTGTGCGTATCCCTGCGGACTCACCCCAAGCACCTTCTGAAAACTGCGCCGCAGGTTTTCCGCATGGCCATAGCCGCACAGGCGCGCCACGCTCTGCAACGACAATTGCCCGCCTTGGATCATCGCCCGGGCCGCTTCCAGGCGGACCCGCTCGATATGCCGCGCCGGCGTGATGTTCAGTTCGGCGAAGAAAACCCGGTACAACGTCCGCGGCGTCATGTTGGCCTTGTGTGCCAGCGCTTCCAGGGACAGGTCGGCGCTCAGGTTCTGTGCGATCCATTCCAGCAACTCGGTCAGCCTCGACGTCGGTCCGTTGCAGCGCGCCAGGTGCGGGCTGAATTGCGTCTGTCCACCCGAACGCTTGAGAAACAGCACCAGCCGGCGGGCGACGGCAAGAGCCAGGGGGCGGCCCAGGTCGGCCTCGATCAACGCCAGCGCCAGGTCGATTCCAGCGGTGACGCCGGCCGAGGTGAAAATATGGCTGTGCCCGTTCTTGTCCGAGGGGTCGTAGGTGTGCAGCCGATCGCCTTGCACCTCAACGTTGGCGAAAGCCTGCAGGGCCTCGACATCGTCCCAGTGGGTGGTGGCGATCAAGCCGTCCAGCAAGCCGGCGCTGGCCAGCATCAACGCTCCCGAGCACACTGAACCCAAGCGTCGCACCACGGGCGCGGCGCTGCGCAACCAGGCGAGCAGGGCGACGTTCGCGCATTGTTCGGCATCACTGCTGCCGCCGGGCAGCAGCACCGTGTCCAAGGCGCTGCAGTCCACCGAGAGCCAACTGGCGTCGGCATGCAGTTTCAATCCGGCGGAGGTCGCCACGGCCCCCGCCGCCTCACCCAGCAGTTGCAATTCGTAATGTGGCGCCAGGCCTTGGCGGGCCAGCTCGACGTTGGCCGAGGCGAACACCTGCATCGGGCCGGTCACATCCAGGCTCATCACTCCAGGATAGACCAGGCAGGCGATCACTTTTCTCGAATCAGCCGTACCTTGCATGACGTTCAAGAACGGTACAGGTGGGCATGGCCCGCACGGTACAGCGCCGAGTCGGCGAAACTGTCCGTGTGCAGCACGTGCCCCACGAGAATCAGCGCGCTGCGCCGGAAGTCCTTGGCTGCGACCTTGAGCTGGATATCCGCCAGGGTGCCCAGCACGAAGTCCTGATCCGGCCAGCTGGCCTTGTGAATCACGGCAACCGGACACTCCGCGCCGTAGCTGGGCAGCAGCTCGGCGACTATTCGATGCAGATTTTTCACCCCCAGGTGAATGGCCAACGTCGCGCCATGCCGGGCCAGGCTGCTCAGGCTTTCACCCGGCGGCATTGGCGACTTGTCGCCATAGCGGGTGAGAATCACCGTCTGCGCCACATCGGGCAGGGTCAGCTCCACACCCAGCAGCGCTGCGCAAGCGGCCGTAGCGGTCACGCCAGGAATGATCTGGTAGTCGATACCGTGCTCGCGCAGGCAGCGAATCTGCTCGCCGATTGCGCCGTACAGGCCAGGATCGCCGCTGTGCACCCGCGCCACGTCTTCGCCGCGCTCATGGGCCTGGTGCATGAGCTCGATGATCTGTTGCAGGTGCAGCTCGGCGCTGTTGTGCACCTGATGCGCGGTGTGCCCTTCGAGCACCGCGTCGGGCACCAGCGAGCCGGCGTAGATGATCACCGGGCAACGCCGGATCAGGCGCTGGCCCTTGACGGTGATCAGCTCCGGATCGCCCGGTCCGGCGCCGATGAAATAAACGGTCATGGGAATTCCTGACAGGCGGAGGGGTGAATGATATTCAAGTTCGCGGCACAGTGCAGCCGGTCCGATCCCGCGTACCGGCTATGGCAAGGGTAGCCATAGTCGTTTGCCGCCGGTTGACACGCAGTATCGACGCAGACGCCGTGCAGTGCTCGGCCATGGCCAGGGCGGCGCTTTCAGCAACACCCTGGCAACCGGTCGCTGCGAATGAGCGCGCGGAACGATGGCTGAGTCGATCCTCAAAGGGCGCCAGCGCCTGCGCGCTGTAGGTGGTGAAGGGCAGCGCAAGACGCTCGGCCAGCAGGAGCAGCCCTGGCTCGTGTGCCTTGAGGTCGATGCTGGCCAGGCCCTGCACATCAGCCCAGTCAAGCCGGTGTTCGAGCAGGGTCTCTTGCAGCAGTTCGTGCAGCGCCTGCGCGCTGCAACCCCGGCGACAACCGAACCCTACCCACAACGCCGTCATCGGATTCAGCCACCGGCTCGGCGAAACAACCAGGTACTGATCAGGCCCAGGGCCAGCCAGAACACCGCATTGGTTACCAGTGAAGCAATCACGAACTGCTGTTCCAGCGCTTCGGGCGCCAGGCTCGCATGCTGTTCGGGTTGGGGTGCGCCGATGATGTGCGGTACCAGCACGATGGCCAGGCCCAGCGCCTTGAGCAGCATGCCGCGGCCGAACACCAGCAACGCCAGGCCCGCAGCTGTCGACGCCGCCGTGCCGATCCACCAGGTTTGCCGCAATGCCAGGTCTGCAGCCTGCGTGCCGGGCAGTTCCGGCGGCAGGCCCAGGTTCGGCGCCAGGCAGAACACCGCGAATCCACCCAAGCCCCACAACAGTCCCTGGGCATTGCGACCAGGTGCCCGCAGCGTATAGAGCGCGACCAGCATCAGGGCGAAGCCGACGGCCACTACCAGATTGCCCCCGGCCGTGGACAGCACGCGCTGCCAGCCGTTTTCTGGTTCCCAGGCCTCTGCGTGCTCGTGCGCGGCGCCTGCGGCATCGGCATGCTCATGCTGCGCGGCAGGTGTTTCATAGGTTTCACCCTGAAGGATCAGCGGGGCGACCCAGAGGGCTTGCAGAAGCGTCAGCAACAGGGCGGCCAGCAGCCCGCTGAACCCGGCGGTACGTACGATGTGCCTGATCATCTCGGTATTCCTCAATGGCACGGAAAGGCGGCGCTGTGCCGGGTGTCGTGAGCGGCGTTGTGCACGGCTTCGATATGCGAGAAACCGGCGAAGCCGACCAGGCAGCAGCCCAGCAGGAACGTACCAGTCGCCAGCGCAATGCGCTGGGCGAGGGTGGCGGTATGCGTTTGGGCGTGTTCGGGGCTGGTTGAGACGGTGCTGGACATGGCGTTCCCTCTGGTGGTCCCAACGGTGGCGGCTCCACGGTATGTGGTTCCGACAATCGGGCACGCGCACGCAGAAAGCCTGGCGCAGGCGCGCCATGCTCGCAACAGCGCCCGCCCACCGCGGGTTTGTCGATCACAGACAGTCTGGGCCGGTCTCCGGGCTTGCGAGGGGCGGCGTGAGCCAGCCTGGAAAGCGTCGCCTTCCCATACCCATGACAGGCACAGTGGATCTGACACTTCTCTCGCTTACCGTTGCGGGGGCAGCACCGGACTTGCGCCAGCATCCAATCGAAGCTGGCACTCACCGGTTTCCCGTTTCACCCTGTGAAGGGCACCCAAACGAAGCGCCTAGCAAATCATGTCGACGCGGGGCCGTCAATCCGCGCCCATGCCAGCGAGCCCCGGCGCCTGTAGAATGCAGCCGCGGTCCGCATTTTCCCATCCGACAAGGAGTTCTCCATGCCCGAAGAAGGCAACATGCTACAAGCCGCCGTGGTGTTCCTGCTGGCCGCAGTGATTGCCGTGCCATTGGCCAAGCGCCTGCAATTGGGCGCGGTGCTGGGCTATCTGTTCGCCGGGGTGGTGATCGGCCCGCAAGTGCTGGGCTGGGTCGGCGATCCACAGAGCGTCAGCCACATCTCGGAACTGGGCGTGGTTCTGCTGCTGTTCATCATTGGCCTGGAGCTGTCGCCCAAGCGGCTGTGGGTCATGCGCAAGGCGGTGTTCGGGGTTGGCCTGGCACAGGTGCTGTTGACCGCAGTGGTGATCGGCGCGGTGGCGTTGCTCGGCTTCGGCCAGCCGTTGAACAGCGCTGTGGTGCTGGGTCTGGGCCTGGCCTTGTCGTCCACCGCATTCGGCCTGCAAAGCCTGGCCGAACGCAAGGAACTCAACGCTCCCCACGGCCGCCTGGCCTTCGCCATCCTGCTGTTCCAGGACATCGCCGCGATCCCACTGATCGCCATGGTGCCGTTGCTGGCCGGCAGTGGCAGCGATGCAGGCGAGGGCAGTACGCTGGATCACAGCCTGCGGGTGCTGGGCAGCATCGCCGTGGTGGTGGTCGGCGGGCGCTATCTGTTGCGTCCGGTGTTTCGCATCGTCGCCCGCACTGGCCTGCAGGAGGTGTCTACCGCTACAGCCTTGCTGGTGGTGATCGGCACCGCCTGGCTGATGGAGCTGGCCGGTGTCTCCATGGCCCTGGGCGCCTTTCTCGCTGGCTTGCTGCTGGCCGATTCGGAATACCGGCACGAGCTGGAGTCGCAGATCGAGCCGTTCAAGGGGCTGCTGCTGGGGCTGTTCTTCATCAGTGTCGGCATGGGCGCCAATCTGGGCCTGCTGCTCGAAAGCCCGGCGCTGGTGTTGGGGCTGACAGTCCTGCTGATCGGCATCAAGCTGCCGCTGCTGGTGTTGATCGGGCGTCTGGCCGGCGGCCTGGGCCGGCTCAGCGCCGTACGCCTGGGTATCGTGCTGGCCGCCGGCGGCGAGTTCGCCTTCGTGGTGTTCAAGATAGGCCGCGAGCAGGGCCTGTTCGACGCGCGCCTGTACGACACCTTGCTGCTGACCATCACCCTGTCGATGGCGCTCACGCCATTGCTGTTGCTGCTGTGCGCACGCCTGCTGCGGGTCAAGACCTCGCCGGTGGAAGTGCCGGACGAATATCGCGAGATCGAAAGCGACGCGCCGCGCGTGGTGATCGCCGGCATGGGCCGGATGGGTCAGATCGTTGCGCGGATCCTGCGCGCACAGAAGATCAGCTTCGTGGCGTTGGACACCTCGGTGGAGTCCATCGAGTTCTCGCGCAGCTTCGGCCACCTGCCGGTGTTCTATGGCGACCCCCTGCGGCCGGAGATCCTGCGCGCAGCCAAGGTCGAGCAGGCCGAGTATTTCGTCATCGCCACCGACGATCCGGAAATCAACATCAAGACCGCCGAACTGGTCAACCGCCTGTACCCGCACGTGAAGATCATCGCCCGCGCGCGCAACCGCCAGCACGTGCACCGGCTGGTCGACCATGGCGCCCAGGCGGTTCGCGAAACCTACTATTCAAGCCTGGAAATCACCCGCCGAACGCTGGTCGGCCTGGGCCTGAGCCAGTCCCAGGCCGACGCACGCATCAACCGTTTCAAGCGCCACGATGAACAGGTGCTGCAAGCCCAGCATGCGATCTACGACGATGAAGCCAAGGTCATGCAGACCGCCCAGGAAGCGCGTGCCGAGCTGGCCCGGCTGTTCGAATCCGATCGCCAGGACGAGAAGGCTGCCGCCAAGGGCGCTCCGCGGCGTTGAGCCTCAGACCGGCGGCTGGCGGGCGACGTCGGCCGGTCCTTCCTCGTTGGCCGGGTGCAGCGTGCGGGTCGACATTTCGGCGCGCAGCTGCGGCAGGCATTCGGGGTAGCGGTTGTTGACGAAAGTGATCAGCCGTTCGCGCACGTGGCAGCGCGCATCCCAGTTGCGCGAGGAATCCAGCGAGCTGAGCAGGATACGCAACTGCATCGCCTTGTCACTGGTGTCGGTGACCTGCAAGACCACCACGCGGCCGTCCCACAGATGCGGAATTTCCTCGCACAGGCGTTTGGTTTCGGCGCGCAACGCCTCCAGCGGCACCGAGTAGTCGACCCAGAGAAACACCGAGCCGATGATGCTGGAGGTACTGCGGGTCCAGTTCTGGAACGGCTTCTCGATGAAGTACTGCAGAGGCACGACCATGCGCCGCTCGTCCCAGATCTTCACCACCACGTAGGTGCCGGTGATCTCTTCGATACGCCCCCATTCGCCCTCGACGATGACCACGTCGTCGATGCGGATCGGCTGCGAAATGGCGATCTGCAGACCAGCGATCAGGTTGCCCAGCACCGGTTTGGCAGCGAAGCCGGCAGCCAGTCCCGCAAGGCCTGCGGACGCCAGCAGGCTGGTGCCGATCTGGCGCACCGCTGGAAACGTCATCAGGATCAGGGCTATGCCGAAAATCAGCACCAGCACGTTGAGGCACTGCACCAGCACCCGCACCTGGGTCTGTATGCGCCGGGCGGCGAGGTTGTCCTCGATGTCCAGCGGGTGCTTGATGGTCATGGTGGTCGCCACGGCCTTGACACAGCGCAGGCCGAGCCAGGTCAGGCAGGCGGTGACCAGCATGCCGTTGAGGTGGCGCACGGTATTGATCATCAGCAGGTCGTCGGGCGCCGAGGTCCACACCGCCTGCAGGGCCATCAACGGCATCAGCCAAAGGGTCGGCTGCTCGGCGCGGGCGACCAGTTGCTGCGCCAGCACGAAGGACTTGGAGACGCGTCGCAGGATGATCAGGCCGACCCAGCGGATCAGCAGAATGACGCATACGGCCAGCGCGGCGGCGATCAGCGTACTGAGCCAGGGCATCGACACGCGGGCCAGCAAGGAATCGGGAAGGGCGTATTCCATGGGTCGGGTGCTCGCTTGAGGCATGAACTGGAGTCGACCGGCAAAGCTCGGCGCGGTTCCCCGGCATCCGCCGCCGATCAGTCTGCCAAGCGGGTTTCACGCGATGGCGAGTGGCCAAAATAGCCGCTGTAGCACTTGCTGAAATGGCTCACCGAGACGAAGCCGCAGGCAATCGCCACGTCCATGATCGACAGCGTCGAATGCTGCAGCAGACGGCGTGCTTCGGTCACCCGCAATTCCATGTAGTAGCGGTGCGGCGAGGTGCCGAGCTGGTCCTGGAACAGCCGGTCGATCTGGCGCCGCGAGCGGCCGACGAACTCGGCCAGTTGGTCCAGCGACAGCGGTTCCTCCAGATTGCTCTCCATCAGGTCGATGATGTTGCGTAGCGGCTGACTGAGCTTGCCGGTCGCCTGGCCACCGGTGCGCTTGAAGCGCAGCCCTTCGAAAGCAAGAATGTGTTCCACTCCACTGGCCAGGGTGTCACCGCGCTGCTGGCGAATCATTTCCATCATCATGCCGAAGCCGCCGTTGGGGCTGGCGGCAGTGGCGCGGTCGCGGTCGATGACCTGGCTGGCGGGGGTGACGGTGATCTGCGGGCTGAGTTCTGCCAGCGAAGCGCGGTTCTCCGGATGCACCGCGCAGCGATAGCCATCGAGCAGGCCTGCCTGACCGAGAAACCAGGCGCCGTTCCACAACCCACCCAGGGCAATGCCACGACGCGCGCAGTCCGCCAGTATTCGACTGAGCAGCAGGGAAGGGCGCAGCGGCGTGCGAAAGCCGCCACAGATGATCAACAGGTCCACTTCGTCGTGCATGCCTGGCATCAGTGGCGCATCCGGCTGCAGCAGTATGCCCAGATCACTGATGACCTGGCCGGGCGCCAGCCCATAGGAGCGAATGGCGTAGGCTGCCGGGCTGATCAGGTTGGCCGTCACCAAGGTGTCCAGGCTGGCGGTGAAGGCAGCCAGGGAAAAATGCTCCAGCAGCACGAAACCCACGCGCAGGCTTGCCTGGTCGGTGTTGCGCAAGCGCCCGTTGGCCGAGGCAAGGTACAGCAGGTTCTTGCTTTGCCCGGCGCCGCTGAAAATCCGTTGCGTCATTGCTGCCTGCTCCCTGGATTGCCGCTGATCGCAGCGGATATTAGCGTAGTGCTGCGGCCATGGGTCTGCGAGACTAACGGCCCTTTTGCTGTGGAGGAAGCCCCATGCCTTATCTGCGCCACGCCCATTGCCTGCTGCTGTGCTGGCTGATCGGCACATCGGCGTGGGCCGACGACAGCGTGATCGTCTGGCCTGCCGACTGGGACGTGCAGATCCTGCCCGACTCGGCCGATGCGCAGGGCCAGCCCAGCGGCAGCCGCCAGCGTGCCACCAAGACCGATGCCAATGGCGATCCGTTGATGATCGTCGAGATGACCCGTGGCGCGCTGGCCCAGGACCACGCGGTCAACCTGGAGGCGGTGTTGCTGGAAATGCGCAAGGCGATCCAGATCAACTTTTCCCGCTCCGGCTACCAGAGCGTGTGCACCAAGGTCAAAGCGACCCGGCTGGGCAACCTGCCAGCGGCGCAGACCACCTGCAAGGTCACCCGCAACGGAACCCTCGCCATTACCCAAACGCTGGTTGCAGCCGTGCAGCCCGGCATGGCCTACGGGTTCAGCTATGCAGGTTCTGCCGTGGGCTATCCGCAACTGGAAGCCGAGGTCATGGGCATACGGCAGGCGCTGCGCTTCGCCGACCCGCAATAGGTACGCACGTCAGGGGCAAGATTGCTTATTTCCTTGAGGCATATAAAAAGCATTATTTATTCTTTTTAAATATTCGATTGCGGGTGCAATCTCTACCTCACGCACTGCGGTGCGACCGAATGTCTAACGAGGATGACTGCATGACCATCAAAGCGATCAACGTACGCAACCAGTTCAAGGGCACCGTCAAGGAAATCATCGAAGGGCCGGTGGTGTCGGAAATCGACGTGCAGACTCCCGCCGGTATCGTCACCTCGGTGATCACCACGCGCTCGGTGCACGAGCTGGAATTGCAGATCGGCAGCGAAGTCATCGCCTTCGTGAAATCGACTGAAGTGTCCATCGCCAAACTGTAACAAACGCCTCGCATACTGATCACGCATTCACGTCTCATACCGTGGTGTCTTGTCAAGTTTGAAGCCGGAAAGATCTTGAGGGTCGTGCTCTTGCAGGGGAGCACGGCCCTTTTTTTATCTGCGCCAGGGAGGGCTCAAGTCAGTGGCGTAGGCGCCAGGGTGCCGAGCAAAGCCACTGCAGCCACGGCGCCCAGCCCGCACGCCCATTCGAGCGTGACGGTACGCTTGAACGACTGGATGTCCAGCGGGCCTCGGGCCAATTGACGCCGGTGCCACAGGGCCAGGCCGAGCATGGCCAACACCAGCGCCAGCTTGATCGCCAGTACCGTGGCGAACCCGGATTGGCCAGGCAGCGGGAGGAAGGTCCCGGTCAGCGCCCGGGTGTTGATGAGTCCGGTTATCAGCATCCCGGCCACCAACACACACCCCACGCCACTGAAGCGACCGAGCACCACGCGCAAGTCCTGGTCGCCGGGTCGAGCCAGTACGAACATCAGCAACATCAGCCCGCCCAGCCAGGCTCCGACGCACAGCAGGTGGATCAGTTGATTGATCACCAGCCAGGTGCCAGCAGCGCCTTCGAGCATGGCTGCGTGACCTACCGGCGCGAGCGTAGCCAGCGCCAGTGCACTCAAGGGCCTGGCCACTACTTGCAGTTTCGGATGGGGAAGGCGCAGACACACCAGGACCGCCACGCAGGCAAACAGATGCAGCGTCCAGACCTTGCCGAAGAAGGTTTCCGCCAGTACCCGTCGAACCAGCGCCATGTCCAGCGAGCCGCCCAGCTCATAAGCCACGGCGAACAGCCAGGCCACGCCGCTGATCAGGGCCAGTGCAGCCAGCAGGCACACCAAAGGGTCGATCAGGTTGCGCAAACGGCCCATCTGGCTGGGGTGCACGAGCAGCAATGGGCGAAACATGCACGCACCGAACACCAGCATCAGGCTGGTGAAATGCAGGAAACGCAGAGCGATCAATACACTCATGTTCACGGACTCACGGTGAAGCTGTATTCACCTGCACTTTTGTGGGTATCCACCGACACGACCTGCCAGTGCACCCTGTACTGGCCCGCTGCCAGGGGCGCAGCAGGTTTGATCACAAGGGTCTTGCGATCGTCCGTGGCACTGGTTAAGGGCTGCAAGGCTACCGCGTCGCCGTCCGCCGCCGTCACGCTCACCTGGCTGAAACCCAGTTCGATGGCTTCGGAAAAACCCAGGCTCAATTGCGCCGGGGCAACGACGGTGGTGTCCGCAGCGGGCACTGGGTGGGTCAGATGGGCGTGGGCCATGGCCAGGGGCGATACGAGAACGAGCAGGGCGGTGCTGAGCAACGTGCGGGCAGACATGGCAATGGCCTTGAACACTGAAAAAGGCCGCCAATAAAGCATGATCCTGCTCGCCGGGCAACGTCGTCAACCGGTCATGCCGTTGCGGCTCGGCGGCACCAGCCGGGCTGAACTCCCCGCGCGGGCTCAAGCCTAAGCAGCATGACTCTCTGACCAGGAGGCCTTCATGGCCAGCAAGAAAGTAGCCGACATCGTGATCCAGACCCTGCAGCAGGCAGGGGTTCGCAACTGCTACGGCATCGTCGGCGACACGCTCAACCACGTCACCGATGCGATCAAGCGCAGCGAGATCGAATGGGTCCACGTGCGCCATGAAGAAGCTGCGGCATTCGCCGCGGGCGCCGAGTCGTTCATCAGCGGTCGACTGACGGCCTGTGCCGGTTCCTGCGGCCCCGGTGGCCTGCATTTCATCAACGGTATCTTCGAAGCCCAGCGCAACAGGGCGCCCATGGTGCTGATCGCCAGCCAGATCGTCACCAGCGAGCTGGGCATGGACTTTCCCCAGGAAGTGGACTTCAAGGCCATCTACGGCAGTTGCACGGTGTTCTGCGAGCAGGTGTACACGCCGGAGCAGGCGCGCCGGGTGACCACCCTGGCCGCGCAAACCGCCTTGAACGAAGGGGGAGTGGCGGTGATCATCCTGCCCTCGGACGTTAGTGCTGCCGAGGTCAAGAATGACCGCCCGTTCAGCGTTCACCGGCCTCGTCCGGTACTGCAACCCAGCCCCGACGAACTGGCTGGGATCGCCGCCATTCTTGCCGAAGGCAAGAAGATCGCGATCTACGCCGGGGTCGGCTGTGAAGGTGCCCACGACGAGCTGATCGAGCTGGCTCACCGACTCAAGGCGCCAATTGCCCACACCTCACGGGCCAAGGACTTCGTCGAATACGACAACCCATACAACATGGGCATGACCGGGGTGTTCGGGGTCGAATCCGGCTACCACGCGATGATGGAGTGCGACACCCTGCTGCTGCTGGGCGCAGACTTCGCCTGGGGCCAGTTCTATCCGCAGAATGCCCGGATCGTTCAGGTCGACCGCAAAGGTGCGCACCTGGGCCGCCGCCACCCCATCGAACTGGGGGTGGTGGGCGATGTGTTGCCAACGCTGCAGGCGCTGTTGCCACTGCTGGCCGAGCGTAGCGAACACAGCTTCCTGGAAGACTGCCTGAAGGTACGCCAGAAAACCTTGAAGACCCTGGCCCATGACCAGCGCCATACCGACGGGCATCTGATTCACCCGCAGTACCTGACCCACCTGTTGGACAAACACGCCAGCGAAGACGCGCTGTTCACCGCCGACGGTGGCTCACCCATGGTCTGGGTGCTGCGGCACATCAACACCAACGGTCAGCGTCGCACGCTCACCAGCCTGCGCCACGGCACCATGGCCAACGCCATGCCCCAGGCACTCGGCCTGCAGAAGGCCTACCCGCAACGTCAGGTCATTTCGCTGTCGGGCGATGGTGGACTGGCCATGCTGCTGGGCGATCTGCTCACGGCCGTGCAGGAAAAGCTGCCGATCAAGGTGGTGGTGTTCAACAACAGTTCGTTGAACTTCGTGCAGATCGAGCAGAAGGTCGAGGGCTTGCTGGACAACTTCACTGACCTGCACAACCCTGACTTCGCCAAGTTGGCTGAAGTCATGGGCTTCTACGGTGAGCAGGTGTCCGATGGCGCCAGCCTCGAAGCGGCGGTGCAGCGCTTCTTGAGCCATCCCGGCCCGGCGTTGCTGGATGTAAAGGTCAATCCCGAAGAGCTGGTGATGCCACCGAAGATCGAGTTCTCGCAGGTGTCCAACATGGCCCTGTACTCGGCCAAGGCCATGCTCAGCGGTCGCGCCGACGATGTGGCGCACATGCTGGTCGACAACTTCATCAAGTAGGCGCTCGCCGAGCACGTATAAAAAGGCCGCCCAGTCAGACTCGGCGGCCTATTTGTTCTCCTTGCTCTCTTTATGGATCAGGTACATGACGTAACCGAACGAACCCAGGGTCGCGGTTATGATGGTCAACATGATCACACCGTCCATGACACACCTCCAGAAAATGAAATTTCGTTCAGGTGACTATGAGCGTTGAAGGCAAGTAAAAACAGATTCAGAAAGAGGTAAAAAAACCGGATCAGATGCCCGTCTTGCTGCCGAGCAGTTTGCCGAAATGGGCAATGGCCAGCTTGTAACCGTGGGTACCGAAACCGGCAATCACGCCCACCGCTACCTTCGATACGAATGATTGATGGCGGAATTCCTCGCGGCGATGCACGTTGGAAATATGCACTTCCAGCACCGGCACTTCACAGGCAATCAAGGCATCATGAATGGCGATCGAGGTGTGGGTCCACGCGCCGGGGTTGATGACGATACCGGCCACGCGCTGGCGCGCCTGGTGAATCCAGTCGATCATCTGGCCTTCGTGATTGGTTTGTCGGCATTCGACCGCAAAACCCAGTTCCTCCCCGCTTTGCACTGCCATGGCTTCGACATCGGCCAGGGTTTCATGGCCGTAGACCGCAGGTTCGCGCAAACCCAGCATATTGAGGTTGGGGCCGTTGAGTACGAGGATGATCTGGGACATGAGGCTTCCTGGTCAGATGGGATCGAGCCGTGCGGGCAGGGCGCCGCGCTGGGGCTGTGGGACCGGAAGAATACCGAAAAAGACGCTGGATGTGAGGGATGTGAAAACGGGTGGCGTGTCGTGATGCGGTTGTACGCACCTTCTGACACCCACCCGCCTTCGATTTCGGTAACGCTGCCGGCAGGGGCATACCATGCCCGGCTGCCTCAGGATCAATTACCGCTAGTGCCGCCTGCGCCGCTGCCTGCGCCTTTGCCGGAGCTTGCGCCGTTACCGGAACCGGAGCCCATCGAGCCGCTGTTGGCGCCGCTGCTGTTGCCGGTGCCGTTGCTGAAAGTGCCCTGACCGTTCGGGGTGCCCGACGTGGTGCTGCCGCTGCTGCTGTTGGCATCGTTTGCGCGGCCGTTGCCCATCTGGTTGCCAGTGCGGGTGTCGGTGCTGGTGCTTGGAGTCGAAGGGGTCGGTTCCTTGCCTGGAGGCACCGAACCGGCCAACGCATACATACTGGTGGCAGACAACAGGCCAACAAGGGCAAAGCGAGTGATCGTGCGAGTGACCATGGTATTTCTCCGTTATAGGAATCGGTACGAAGATTTGGGCATCGGACTGCCATCGTCGGTGCCGTGAAGCCGACGAACGGTAGTTTGGGGACTTTCTGACGCTCTCAAGGCGGGTTCATGGCTACGAACCCGTCATCGTGGGAAGTCAGTCACTGCGTGGCGCCCTTTTCGCGGCCACGGACCGCTCCTACGGCATGAGTGTCCCGTAGGAGCGGTCCGTGGCCGCGAAAGGGGCGACGCCGTTACCGGGTCTTCGATTTCACCAGAACGGCGCGGGGGCACGCATGGCGTCGGCTATCACGGCAATGGCCTGGTCGACATCTTCCTGGGTGCTGTAGCGGCCCAGACTCACGCGCAAGCTGTTCACAGCCTGAGCCTGGCTCAAGCCCAGCGCCAGCAACACGTGGGATGCCGTAGCACTTGCCGAATTGCACGCCGAAGTCGACGACACCGCAATACGGCCAGCAATGGCCTGCATGGAAAAGGACGGGCTGGCGATGCAAACGTTCAGGGTGTGAGGGATCCGTTGCTGGGCGCAGCCATTGAGCGTTACGCCGGTCAGCGCCAGCAACCCCTCGCGCAAGCCCTGGGCCAATTGCGCGATGTGCGCGTTATCGGCGTGCATCTGCGCCGAGGCCTGGGCAAATGCCGCACCCATGCCAACGATCTGGTGGGTGGGCAAGGTGCCCGAGCGCAGGCCCTGCTCATGGCCGCCGCCATGCATCTGCGCACGCAACATCGGGCGCGCCCGGGGACCGACGTACAAGGCACCGATGCCTTTCGGGCCATAAAGCTTGTGAGCGGACAGGGACAGCAGGTCTATGGCCCCGCTGGACAAGTCGATGGCGACCTTGCCGGCTGCCTGGGCAGCGTCCACATGCAGCAGGGCGCCGTGGTCTTTTACCAACTGCGCGACTCGCGCAATATCGGTCAGGGTGCCCAGCTCGTTGTTGACCCACATCAGCGACACCACCCGGGTGTTGGCTCGCAACGCCTGGCTCACGGCCTCGGGTTGGATCAGTCCCTGGGCGTCCGGGGTCAGCCAGGTGACCTCGCAGCCGGCGGCCTGTTGCTCGCGTACGGTGTCGATGACGGCCTTGTGCTCCAGCACGCTGGTGACGATATGGTCGCCCGGACGGGTGCAGCCCTTGAGCGCCAGGTTGTTGGATTCGGTCGCGCCTGAAGTCCAGACGATGTCTTGCGCGGGAGCATTGAGCAGTTCAGCCACTTGTCGCCTGGCCAGTTCGACCGCCTGGCGCGCCTGGTGGCCATAGGCGTGGGCACTCGACGCAGGATTGCCGAACAGCGCTTCGCGCCCCATGCAGGCGAGCATCGCCTTGATGACGTGATCGTCGATGGGGGTGGTGGCGGCGTAATCCAGGTATACGGGGAGGGTAGGCATAGTGTCTCGACCAGGGCTGATTCGGTGCTGTCTATGCTAACGATGGATAGAGGGAAAGAATTTGACTTCTACACTAATTATGCGGCATTGAGCGCAAAGACTTTGCTCTCTTTGGCAGTTCAAGAGAATATTATTGCAATCACCGATTTTCAGGCAGGCCTCAAGCACCATGGACAAGTTCGATATGGCAATCCTGGAGATCCTTCAGGCCGATTGCACCCGCCCGCTGGCTGACATTGCCGAGCAGATTGGTCTGGGCGGTACTGCTTGCTGGCGCCGCATCCAGAAGATGGAACAACAGGGCGTGATTACCGAGCGGGTGGCACTGCTCGATGCGAACGAGTTGAATGTGGCCGTGACGGTGTTCGCCGAGCTGCGCACGCAGCGCCACAATGCCCAGTGGTTGGCTGATTTCCACGCCGTGATCGGCGAGCTGCCCGAGGTCGTGGAGTGCTACCGAATGGCGGGGGACACGGACTACATGCTGCGCATCGTGGTACCGGATATCGCGGGCTATGATGCCGTTTACAAGCGTTTGATCCAGGTGGAGGGCATCAGCGACATCAGTTCGACCTTTGCCATGGAACGCATCAAGTCAACGACGCTACTGCCGTTGCACTACGCCAGGCGGACCTAGCCCATAACGCCTGATAGACCGCGTCGCCTGTATCGCGGCCACAGACCGCTCCTACGGGTGCAGTGATACCTGTTGTGGGAGCGGTCATTTGTGGGAGCGGTCATTGGCCGCGAATGGGCAACACGGTATTCCGACCCACCTAGGCCGGAAGACCAGGACTAAAAACGAATATCACTTCTTGACCGAAGACTTGTCGATCATCTCCACGATGGTGCCGTTCGGAATGTTCACCCGTACGTACTTGTCCTTGATCTCGACCCACTGTTCATTCTCTTCAGGCTGCATCAAACCGTGCTTGGCCGGGTCGATCGCCAGCTCTTTGCGCTTGTAGGAATCGGGGACTTTGTCGCCTTCCTTGATTTCATGCATGCCATTGCCCGGACGATCCAGGGTCACGCTCTCTTCCTTGGTGTCGGTCTGGGCTGCGAAGGCAGGCACACTCAGCGCGCACAGGGCAGCAAGAGCGAGGCGAGGCAACAGCTTGGAGGTGGTCATGATAATTGTCCTTGATGGTCGAATAAGGCTCTTGATCAGCCAGAATGTCAGCGTTGACATGCTATTGACCGGCGCCGAAGCCGATGTTTCCACAGAAGTTTCAACATCCGGCTGCAACATCCTTATCGTGGCCTGGAGCTAGTCGTCAGCTTTGATCAGTTCCGCAGCCTTGCTCCCCAGTAGCGACCCGGCCTGGAAGTAACCCATCACTGTCGCCACGCTGCGGTGCTCGGTCATCGCCATCACTTCCCCCAGCGGCACACCCTGGCGACCGGCCTCGGTGACGAATCCCGAGCGCAGGCTGTGCGCGGCCCAATCCCCCTCCAGGCCAGCGAGCTGGGCCCGACGCTTGACGATGCGCGCCACCTGGTCGCCGCCAAGCCCCTGGCTGGCCACTTTATCGCCACGGTACAGACGTCGAAAGAGTGGGCCGGTAGTAGCCGGCGCGGCGGCCAGCCATGCGGCCAGCGCATGGGCGGCAGGGCCGCGCAAGGGTTTCTCGCGCCGTGCGCCGGCTGTATCGGTCTTGGTCGCGCCCAAGCCATAGACCCAGGTGTCTGCATCCAGCCGACGCACATCGCCCACCTGCAGTGCGACCACTTCGGAACGGCGTCTGCCGCCGCCACTCCAGGCCAGCAGGAGCAGGGCGCGGTCACGCGTACCGCGCAGGCCGTCCGTGCACGTGGCCAACATGGCCTGCAGCGGCTCCAGGGCCATGGCGGTTTTCTTGCGCACGCTCACGCCTTGCCGCACCTGGGCCTTCTGGGCGCTGCGCAGCAAGGTTTTCAGCGCCGGCGTATCGGTCGGGCTGTACCAGCCCTTGACCCGGTGCCATTTGCCAAGCACTGCCAGCCGATGCTGAACGGTGCTGTAAGCCAGCGGGCCCAGGCGCGACTTGGCCCGGCCGTCGACCAAAGCCCTGTCGATGGCGGCCGGAAGCAGGTGGTTCCAGCTGCCGTCGTCGAGCGGGCGTGCCAGATGATCGAGGACGAACTGAATCGCCACCGCCGCAGGCAGCGGAGCATCCCCCAGTACCTGTTCATAGCGCAATTTCAACCACGCCGACCAGTAGCCCAGCGCGCTGCGATAGCTCCGTACCGTGTTGGCAGCGGTTCCTGCCGCGATGAATGCTTGAGCAGCATGTGCAGTGTTTTCGGCCAGAAAGTGCTGATCCAGCGGTGTACTTTCACTAGTAGCAAGATCGAATGTATTATTCATTACGTTCAACGTATTATATTTTGGATTTCATAATTACAAGGTCGGATAATCTTTCATTATCATACCTAATCAAGCGGAGTGTGTGGCATGGCAGTGGGCGTACCGGAAACCGATGTATTCGCGTCAGCGGACGCCGTGCTGGCCCGCGGCGAGCGGCCGACAGTCGAGCGCGTGCGCCTCGAACTGGGCCGGGGCAGCCCGGCGCGAGTAGGCGCCTTGCTCGATCAGTGGTGGGAGCAACTGGCGCAACGACTGCGGGGCGAGACCCGCCTGCCGGGGCTGCCTGCCGAGGTGGCGCAGGCATTCGTGGCCATCTGGCAACAGGCAAACGTGCTCGCCCAAGGGGTGGTCGAACACTCCGTCGCGGCCCAGCGCGCTGAGTTGGCAGCCGAATACGAGCGGGTTGCAGGCGTGGAAGAACAAGCTCGTAAGGACATCGCGCTGGCCAAGCGGCAGGTGGCCGAAGCGGAAACGGCACGGAAAAACGCCGAAATCCGGCTGGCCGACTTGGACAAGCTGCTGGCGCAACGTCAGGTGCAGATAGAAGACCTGCAGCAGCAGCGCATCGAGCTGCAAGGCGCGCGCAGTGAGTTACAGGCCGATGTCGCGTCCTTGCAACAAGCGTTGCGCGATCAACAGCAGCAAGCCGAGCACAATCGCCTCGCCCAGGAGGCCTACGTGCGCGGCGTCGAGGAGCGCTCGCACCGCGAGGTCGACCGCGCCCGTGAAGACCTGAAAGCGCGCCACCTCGAAGCGCGCGAGCAGCAGAAACAGCTCGAAGCCTTGCAAAAGCGTCTGGAGGAAACCCGCAGCGCGCTCGGTGACGCGCAACTTCAGTCAGCCGCCCAGCAGGCGCGCTCGGCGCTGGCTGCCGAGCAGGGCGAACACGCATTGCAACAGCTCGAAGCGCAGCTGCGAACTGCCCGCGAGGCGCAGGAGTCGGCGCTGCAGGCCGCCGCTGCCCAGCAGGCGCGAGCCGACACCCTGGAACGACAGCTGATACAGCAGCACGCGCTCAAGCCAAGGCGCAGCAGAGCCAAAAAACCTGATCCGGCTCCTGGTGGCTAAACCGCTCACTCAGCCTGAGCGCTGACAACATTGTCGCGAAGCCGTCCGCGGATCACTATCGAGCGGTGCCCTTCAGGCCGCTTTGAGCCCAGATCAACAAGATCCCATAACAACAAGCAGGGACATGTGATGCGCGATTATTCCAGTACCGCCCAGGCCTTCGATTACCTGGACACCGCCGCGCAGGATCTGCACGGCACTCTCGATCAGCTCAACGCCTGCGTTGAATGCTGCGATCGCCACCTTGGCCAGCAGGCCGTGGCCCTGTACTGCGAGTCGCAGCACGGCGTTGCCACGCAGTACACCTTCGAACAACTGCAGGCCCATGCAGCGCAGTTCGGCAATTTTCTGCGCAGGCAGGGCGTCAAGCCCGGTGATCGCGTTGCCGGGTTGATGCCTCGCACCGTCGAACTGCTGATTGCCATACTGGGCACCTGGCGCATCGGCGCCGTCTATCAGCCCTTGTTCACCGCCTTCGGCCCCAAGGCCATCGAACAGCGCCTGCAGTGCTCGCAGGCGCGCTGGGTCGTCACCGACCTGCACAATCGCCCCAAGCTCGATGAGGTCGAATGCCGTCCCAGTGTTTTGACCGTGGGCTGCGCTTCGCCAACTGCGGATGAACAGGACTTCTGGACCGCCCTCCGGCAGCACAGCGACGAGTGCCCGCCAGTGCTGCTCGACGGCAACGCACCGTTCATGCTGATGTGCACATCGGGTACCACGGGCCCCGCCAAACCCCTGGAAGTGCCGCTGCGGGCGCTGCTGGCGTTCAAGGGTTACCTGCGCGACGCCGTGCACCTGCGCGCCGAGGATCGCTTCTGGAACCTGGCCGACCCGGGCTGGGCCTACGGCCTTTACTATGCGGTCACCGGTCCGCTGGCCTTGGGGCACGCCACGCTGTTCTACGATGGCGGCTTCACTGTGGACAGTACCTGCCGGGTGATCGACAAGTACGCGATCACCAACCTCGCCGGGTCGCCCACCGCCTACCGCATGCTGATTGCGGCCGGCGAACGTTTCGCTGCCGGTGTGCGCGGGCGTCTGCGCATCGCCAGCAGTGCCGGCGAGCCGCTCAATCCCCAGGTGATCCGCTGGTTCGCCAAGCAGTTGGGTGTGGTGGTCCACGACCACTACGGCCAGACCGAGCTGGGCATGGTTCTGTGCAACCATCACGGGCTCGAGCATCCGGTACGCGAGGGCTCCGCCGGCTTTGCCGTACCCGGCCACCGCATCGTGGTGCTCGACGCTCAGTTGCAGGAGCTGACGGCCGGACAACCGGGCGTGCTCGCCGTGGATCGCGAGCGCTCGCCGCTGTGCTGGTTCGGCGGCTACCTGGGCATGCCGACCAAGGCGTTCAAAGGCAAGTATTACCTGAGCGGTGACACGGTGGAGCTGAATGCGGACGGCAGCATCAGCTTCGTCGGCCGCAATGACGATGTCATTACCACTTCAGGCTATCGGGTGGGGCCTTTCGACGTGGAAAGCGCGCTGATCGAACACCCAGCCGTGGTCGAGGCCGCGGTTGTCGGAAAACCGGATGCCGAGCGCACCGAAGTGATCAAGGCGTTCGTGGTGTTGCAGGCGGGTTTCGAAGCCGGCGCCGAGTTGGCCGAGACCCTGCGCCTGCACGTCCGCCAGCGGCTGGCAGCCCATGCCTATCCGCGGGAAATCGAATTCGTCGAGCAGCTGCCGAAAACGCCGAGTGGCAAATTGCAGCGCTTCATCCTGCGCAACCAGGAAATCGCCAAGCAGCAGGCGCCCAGCGCCTGACAGGGAGACAGCTTCATGCACATTCAAGACAAGGTATTCATGGTCAGTGGCGCAGCGTCCGGGCTTGGTGCCGCTACCGCGCGGATGCTTGCCCGGGCTGGCGCCCGTTTGCTGCTGGTGGACCTCAACGCCGAGGCGCTGCAGGCACAGGCGAGCGAACTGGAGGCGGCGTTCGCGGTGGCCGACATCACCCAGGCCGACGCCGCCCAGGCGGCCGTGGACATGGCTCTGCACAGCTTTGGCGAGCTGCACGGGCTGGTCAATTGCGCCGGCGTGGTCGCTGGCGAGAAGATCCTCGGCAAGCAGGGTGCTCATTCGCTGGAGCGCTTCAGCCGCATCATCAATATCAACCTGATCGGCACCTTCAACCTGCTGCGCCTGGCGGCCGAGGCCATCGCCAAGAGCACCGCGAACGCCGAGGGCGAACGCGGGGTGATCATCAACACCGCCTCGGTGGCTGCCTTCGATGGTCAGGTCGGCCAGGCGGCCTACGCCGCTTCCAAGGGCGCGGTGGCCAGCATGACCTTGCCAGCAGCGCGCGAGCTGGCTCGTTACGGCATACGTGTGATGACCATCGCGCCAGGCATTTTCGAGACGCCGATGATGGCCGGCATGAGCGACGACGTGCGCGCCGCGCTGGGCGCCGACGTGCCGTTTCCGCCGCGCCTGGGCAAGCCGGACGAATACGCGGCACTGGTGTGCCACATCATTGAAAACAGCATGCTCAATGGCGAGGTGATCCGTCTCGACGGTGCCCTGCGCATGGCGGCCAAGTGAGCCGGGGCAGAGCAGATAAAGGGAGAACACCCATGCATGAAGATCCGATCGTTATCGTCAGTGCCGTACGCACGCCCATGGGCGGGTTCCAGGGCGATTTGCGCAGCTTGACCGCACCGCAACTGGGCGCCGCCGCCATTGCCGCCGCCGTGGAGCGCGCCGCTGTCGATGCCCACGCCGTCGACCAGGTGCTGTTCGGCTGCGTGCTGCCGGCTGGGCTCGGCCAGGCACCGGCGCGACAGGCGGCACTCGGTGCCGGGCTGTCCCACGCAACCACCTGCACCACCTTGAACAAGATGTGCGGGTCGGGCATGCAGGCCATGATCATGGGGCATGACGCATTGTTGGCGGGCAGTGCCCGCGTGGTCGTGGCCGGTGGCATGGAAAGCATGTCCAATGCGCCGTATCTGCTGGACCGCGCGCGTGATGGCTATCGCATGGGGCATGGCCGGGTACTTGACCACATGTTCCTCGATGGCCTGGAAGACGCCTACGAACCCGGACGACTGATGGGCACCTTCGCTGAAGACTGCGCCCAGGCCCATGGTTTCAGTCGCCAGGCGCAGGATGAATTCGCCTTGGCGTCGTTGACCCGCGCGCGCCAGGCCATCGCCGATGGCAGCTTCGCTGCGCAGATCGTGCCGGTGCAGGTGATGAGCAACAAACAGCCGCTGCTGATCAGCGACGACGAGCAACCGCCCAAGGCCAATCCGGAGAAGATCGCCTCGCTCAGGCCTGCGTTTCGCGAGGGCGGCACGGTAACGGCAGCCAATTCCAGTTCCATTTCCGACGGCGCCGCCGCGCTGGTGTTGATGCGTCGCAGCGAGGCGCAGGCACGGGGCCTCGAACCGCTGGCGATCATCCACGGGCACGCGGCGTTCGCCGATGCCCCGCACCTGTTTCCGGTCGCGCCCATCGGCGCCATCCGCAAGCTGGTGGAAAGCACCGGGTGGGCGTTGGAAGAGGTCGATCTGTTCGAAATCAACGAGGCCTTCGCCGTGGTCACCCTGGCCGCCATGCAGGCCCTGGAACTGCCGGCGCACAAGGTCAACGTCAATGGCGGCGCCTGCGCGCTAGGTCACCCCATCGGTGCGTCGGGTGCCCGTATCGTCGTCACGCTGCTGGCGGCACTGCGCCAACGCAACCTGCGCCGCGGCATCGCCGCGATCTGTATTGGCGGCGGTGAAGCGACGGCCATTGCCGTCGAATGCGTCTACCAGGCAGGTCTTTGATCAGCATGCTTGCTCGGCGCCAACGGATGGATTAGAACTGACGACCGCAAGGGTAGGGCAATGAGTGCCCTACAGGCCGTTCGGTCCGTTTCGCCCAGAAGCGGTTAGCGAGGATGAGTGAACCTGACCCGAAACCCGCTCGATGCTCCATCGCTGCGCGATACGATCTCGATCCACCTGGTGCGTGAAGCCGTGCGTGACTGTCATCTGCCCCTGCAGCCGTTGTTGCAGTCGGCGGGCATCGAGCCCACGCTGCTGGGCAACGATCAGGCTCGGATCCCGGTGCACAGCTACGCTCGGCTCTGGCGACAACTGGCCAGGGCGCTCGACGACGAATTCTTCGGCATGGACGCGCGGCCCTTGCGGCGCGGCAGCTTCGCGTTCCTGTGCCGGGCCTGCATGCACCAGCCCACGGTAGGCGCTGCACTGCAGCGCGCCCTGGAGTTCCTCGCACTGATGCTGGCCGACTACGACGGTCGCCTGGCGACCCAGCAATCGCTGGCCGAGATCGTCATTCACGAGCGCAGCGCCGAACCCAAACGGGCGTTTTCCTGCTTCACCTATTGGATGATCGTACATGGCATCGCCTGCTGGCTGGCGGGACGGCGCATTCCGATTCTGGCCATGGAACTGCGCGGCCCGGCGCCTCGCTACGTAGGCGATTATCAGGTGATGTTCACGCCCAACCTGCGCTTCGAACGACCCCGCACCCGGCTCATCTTCGCCGCCGAGCACCTGGACATTCCGGTACGGCGCAGCGCGACCGAGCTGCGGCGTTTTCTCGCCCGCGCGCCGGCCAACATCCTGGTGCGCTACCGCGATCCGGACAGCCTGGGCTGGCGCATCCGCCAGAGGCTGCGCAATTTGCCGGCCGCAGAGTTTCCAGCCATCGAAAGCATGGCCAGCCAGTGCGGCGTTTCGGTGGCCACGCTGCGTCGGCGCCTGGCCGAGGAGGGCGCCGGCTACCAGGCGCTCAAGGACAGCGTGCGCCGGGAGCGCGCGGTGCTCTGGCTGGCCGAGCCGCAAGCGACCTTCGAAGACATCGCCGAGCGCCTGGGCTTCGCCGACGCCAGCTCCTTCTACAAAGCTTTTCGCAAGTGGACCGGCGCAAGCCCCGGCCACTATCGCAGCCTCATCCTCGATGGGGTTGGCCCGAACGGCGCCTAACCAGGCCGCCCGAGTCACGGGTAAAACACCACCGTAGCGGCGAATCGTTCGCGCTTTCCTGCGTTTGTCAGGGGCTGCCCGCCAAATCTGGCGGATTCACTATCGAATCAATGCAAAGCGCAGGGTGCTCGCCAGCGTTTTGCGCGCCCATAATGAAAACACAACAACAAAGGTGTCCATGCCATGTTCAAGGACCACATCGTCAAACCCCGCGCTACCGACAACCTGACGTTCATGGGTACCGTGGCTGCCGTCACCTTCGCCGTCACACTGTTCGCAGGCCTCGGTGAGAGTGGCCTGGGCCGCCTGATGGCGCCGATTCTGCTGGACCTGCACGCACCGCTGGCCCGTGACGTGGCCGTGGCAGTCACCTTCACCCTGACCTTGGTGCTGAACCTGTTCGTGTTGGGGCGGTTCCCCTTGCGGGCGCAGATCATCACGGTGTGGTGCGAACTGTTACTGATGTTCCTGCTGTTCTTCGACACCTTCGACCTTTCCTACGCGTTCATCGCCACCAAAGTCGGTTTCATGATCACCCAAGGGGTGTTCACGACGGTGTACGTGTCGGCGATCTCCATTGCCATCGCGTTCGTACTCGCCTTGCTGGGCGCCACCGCGCGCCTGTCGTCCAACGGTTTCGCCATCGCGATCGCCAGCTTCTACACCTCGTTCTTCCGTGGCGTGCCGCTGCTGATCCAGATCTACCTTATCTATCTGGGCATCCCGCAACTGGGCTATGTGGTCGGTGCCGTGCCGGCCGGCATCCTGGCGCTGTCGCTGTGCTACGGCGCGTACATGACCGAAATCTTCCGCGCCGGCATCAGCAGCATTCCGCGTGGGCAATGGGAAGCGTCGCGGGCCATCGGCCTGTCGCCATTGCAAACCATGTTGCGGGTGATTCTGCCGCAGTCCATGCGCCTGATCATCCCGCCGACCGGCAACCAGTTCATCTCCATGCTCAAGGACAGCTCGCTGGTGTCGGTGATCGGCGTCTGGGAGTTGATGTTCCTGGCACGCACCCAGGGCCGCGCGGAGTTTCGCCATCTGGAGATGCTGATCACCGCCGCGGTGCTGTACTGGTTGCTGTCGATCGTTCTGGAAACGGTCCAGGCCCGCCTGGAAAAACACTTCAACCGCGCGCACCGCTGAGCCGTCCAGGAGCTTGAGATGAATCGATCGAACGTTGCCCACGATCTTCCCCAGCAGGCCGGTGTTCGCGTGCGCAAGCTGAACAAATGGTATGGCGAGTTCCACGTGCTCAAGGACATCGACCTGCACATTGCCAGTGGCGAGATCGTGGTCATCTGCGGGCCCTCGGGCTCGGGCAAGTCGACGCTGATTCGCTGCCTGAACCTGCTGGAAGACTTTCAGCAGGGCGAGGTGATCATCGGCGAGACCCCGCTCACCCGCAGTGCCGCCTGCGTGGCCGGCATACGCCGCCAGGTCGGCATGGTCTTTCAGCAATTCAACCTGTTTCCGCATCTGACCGTGCTCGACAACCTGATGCTGGGGCCGCGGCTGGTCAGCCGGTTGAGCGACGCCGACGCCCGTGCCCTGGCCCATGAATACCTGGAACGCGTGCGCATCGGCAACCAGGCCGACAAATACCCGGGCCAGTTGTCCGGTGGCCAGCAACAGCGCGTGGCCATTGCCCGGGCGCTGTGCATGCGCCCGCGCATCATGCTCTTCGACGAACCTACCTCGGCGCTGGACCCGGAGATGGTCAAGGAGGTGCTCGACGTGATGGGCGAACTGGCCCAGGACGGCATCACCATGCTCTGCGTGACCCATGAAATGGGCTTTGCCCGCCGCGTGGCAGACCGGATCATCTTCATGGACCAGGGCTGCATCATCGAAGAGGCCAAACCGCAGGATTTCTTCGATAACCCAAGGCATGAACGTGCGCGCGAGTTCCTTTCGCAGATTCTCAGCCACTGAGTGTCTGCGCCTCGGGCCGACTTCAATCACGAATTCACCATGCTGCACACGCCACAAGAACGATAACCGCGTACCGCTGCTCTCTGGAGGTTCACCATGACGTCGCTGACCCGCTTGTTCACCGCCGCCGCACTGGCCGGCGTCTTCACGGCCGGAGCCGGGGTTGCCTGGGCAGGCACAACCCTGGACCGCATCAACTCGACCAAGGTCATGAAAGTGGCCACGGCGGCCAACTGGCCACCGCAATCGTTCCTGGGGCCGGACAATGCCCTGCAGGGCTTCGACATCGACGTGGCCACCGAGATCGGCAAGCGCCTGGGCAGCAAGGTGGCGTTCGTCACGCCCGAGTACGGCATCATCACCGCCGGGCGCTGGTCCAACCGCTGGGACATTTCGGTAGGGTCGATGACGCCGACCCGCGAGCGGGGCAGGGTGCTCGACTTCCCGGCGGTCTACTACTACACGCCGTACGTGTTCGCCGTGCACAAGGCCGCCGCCGGCACCAAGACCGCCGACCTCAACGGCAAGATCATCGGCGTCGAGGCCGGCACCACGTCCGAGGACTACATCAATCGCCGGCTGACCATCGATGCGGCCGACGTGCCGTCGTTCACCTACGACGTCGAGCCGGGCGAGGTGAAAACCTACGGCGACAGCATGGGCCCGCTGGACGACCTACGCATGGGCAACGGGGTGCGCCTCAACGCCACCTTGTCCGCGCTGCCGACCATCAGTGCCGCCATCAAGAATGGCTATCCGATCGTTCAGGTCGAGGGCAAGCCGGCCTATTACGAACCCCTGGCCATCGCCGTCGACAAGGGCGACGACGCCTTCAACGGTGCGCTGACCAAGATCGTCGATGAGATGAAAGCCGACGGCACTCTCAAGCAACTTTCCGAAAAATGGTACGGCGCCGACCTCACCAAGGTGCAGTGACCTGCCGGCGTCCCGTGTGCTCGATTGCGCACACGGGACGCACCCGCCCGATGAAGGATGACGGACCTCATGTTCAGCTATATCGACAACTATTACACCGCGACCATGCGCGAGGCACCCGTGCGGCCGCCGCTCGCCGGCAAGGTCTGCGTCGACGTGTGCGTCGTGGGCGGTGGCCTGGCGGGGCTGAGCACCGCCTGGGAACTGGTTTCGCGGGGCAAATCGGTGGTGGTGCTGGAGGCGGCGCGGGTGGCCTGGGGCGCTTCCGGACGCAACGGAGGGTTCGTCTTGCAAGGCTGGTCCGAAGGCCTCTCGGCCATCGAGCAGCGCTGCGGCAAGGACACCGCCGCAGCCTTGTTCAAGCTGTCACTGGAAGGCGTGGACAGCGTGCGCGACACCATTGAGCGGCACACACTGCCGGGTTGCGCACCCAGCCGGGGCAAGCTGAGCGTCAGCCGCTTCGACAACGCCGACAGCCTCAAGCGGTTCAGCGAGCGCATGGACCGTGATTTCGGTTTCAACTTGGAGTACCTCGACCGCGACACCCTGCGCACCCTGCTCGACACCGAGCGTTACCACCAGGGGCTGCGTGACACCCACGGTTTCCATTTCCACCCACTGAACTATTGCCTGGGCCTGGCCGACCTGATCGAGCAGAAAGGTGGGGTGATCCATGAGCAGTGCGCCATGCTCGAGGTCGACAGCCGAGCCGGACGCTCTCAGGTGTCAACGGCTCATGGCAGCGTCGACTGCGTCGATGTGGTCTACTGCTGCGGCGGCTACGGTGGCCCGGAATTCGGTAGATTGCACCGCGCCTTTCTGCCCATCGCCACCTACGTGGTGCTCACCGAGCCCTTGGGTGCGCGCCTGCAGCAGGCTGTCCGCACCTCTGAAGCCGTCGGCGATTCCCGGCGGGCGTCGGACTATTACCGTATCGTGGATGGCGATCGGCTGCTGTGGGGCGGCCATATCACCACCCACAATCTGCAGGACGAGCAACGTCTGGCGCAACTGCTCAGCGCCGATATCCTCGATGTCTACCCACAGCTGCAAGGCTTGAAAATCGACAAGGCCTGGTCTGGACTGATGGGCTACGCGCGGCACAAAATGCCCCACATCGGCCCGCTGGGTCCTGGACTGTGGTCCTGCGCATCGTTCGGCGGGCATGGCATGAACACCGCGCCGGCCGGGGGGAGGGTGATTGCCGAGGCCATCTGCGGCGAATCGGACCGCTACCGTTTGTTCGACCGCTACGGGCTGCAGTGGAACGGGGGCCCATTCGGCCCTCCGGCGGCGCAATTGGTGTATACCGGGTTGAAGATGATGGACAGGTTTCAGGAACGACACGCCGGCGCAGGGCCGCGCTAATTCTTTTACAGGCAAGGTCGACACGGCATGGACGCACACCCACCCGGCACATTGTTCAACCTCACCGAGAACGACCGGCAACTGCTGGCGTTGCTGCAAGCCAACGCCCGCGAGCCGACCGCTTCACTGGCGCGCAAGCTCGGAGTGTCGCGCTCCTCGGTGCAGGAACGCATCCAGCGGCTGGAGAAAGCCGGCGTCATCACCGGCTACAGCGTGCGCATCGACCACGACCGGATACAGCCCACCATCAACTGCTTCACCATGACCTCCTGCACCAACAAGAGCTACACCGACGTCATGACCACCTTGCGCAAGATCGAGGCAGTGCAGGCCGTGTACGCGGTGTCCGGGGAGTCGGACTTCATCATTCACCTGGCCACCGGGACGCTGGGCGAACTCAACGCCGAGCTGACCCGGATCAACATGATCAAGGGCGTGGCGCACACGGCGTCGCACATCGTGATGGAGACCAAGTTCAGTCGTAAATTGAGCGTGTAGGAGGGTGGATGCCCGGTGAATGATTCACCGGGCAGGGTACCTAGAGGTTGATCGGGTACTGGGTGATGAACCTGACGTCGTCAAGGTCGCCGCTGAACGAGTTGCGGTAGGTGGCCTGTCGCACCCGGAAGGTGAGGTCTTTCAGCGGACCGCTTTGCACCGTGTAAGCCGCTTCCAGGTCGCGCTCCCATTCGCTTTGACCGCTCGCGCCGTTGGCGAGGGTGATGTTGTCGCCGCGCAGGTAACGTGCGAACACGTTGAGCCCCGGCACGCCCAGGCCGGCAAAGTTGAAATCGTAGCGTGCCTGCCACGAGCGCTCGTCTTCGCGGGTGAATTCGGCGTACTGCACGTAGTTCGCCAGGTAGTTGGTGTTGCCGCCGTCGGTATAGAAGACATAGCCGCCCTTGCCAGTGATGGCCTGATACGCAAGGGTCAACTTGTGCGCGCCATAGCTGTAGGCGGTCTTGAGGCTGAACGAATTGCTGTCGATGTCACCACCGCGTTCGGCGCCGGTACTCTTCTGGTTATAGAACCTGAAGTCGGCGGAAAACGCCTGCGTGTCGTCGATAGGTTTCACCCAGCTCAACCCGGCGTATTTCTTTTTCCACAAATCCTCCACGTCAGAGGCGTACAGCGCGCCCGTTAACGCCGGGGTGAAGTTGTAGGTGGCGCCATAGACATCCGCGCTGGTCATGCCGTTCGCGTTGTGACCGCTCTGTGCATACGTGCTGAGCGAGGTGAGGTGGGCGACATCGATCCGCAGGTTGTCGATCTCGTTGCTGCTCAGGTAGAACCCTTCGGTCGTTTCAGGCAACAAACGACTGTCGCCGGTCGAATACACCGGCAGGTTCAGGGTCATTTCACCGTACTTGAGTACTGTCTTCGACAGTTTGAGTTTTACCGCCGCGGCGGCGCGCGAATAGTCGTCTTCAGCCTTGTCGACCCCCGGCGTGTGCCTGCCGCTGCTGGGCAGCAAGCCCGTGCCGATACGGTCCGAGCTGCTGTCGAGCTTCATGCCATAGAGGCCCATGGCGTCTATACCGATGCCGAGAGTGCCTGGGGTGAAGCCCGAGGTGAAGGTGCCGATGAAGCCTTGGGCCCACTCTTCGCGATAGCTTTGGGTGTTCGGGCCATTGTTGTGGAAATCACGGTTCAAATAGAAGTTTCGCGCCATGATCTGCGTGCTGCTGTCTTTGAAGAACGGGTTGTCGAGCACATCCTCGGCGAAAGCCGTGGGGGAGATGGCCGCGCACAGTGTTGCACTGCCAAGCATTAAAGCTGACCGCATGGTGTAAACCCTTATCGAAAATAATCAGCAGGTAGCGAAGTCGTGCAGCAAGATTATTGTTATGAGGCGTCCGTGCCTTACAGCGGAGAATCAGCAGGCTTTGGCCATTTACTCGCTTACGGGCTCGGCCACTTCGCAGATGCCGAGAATGGCGAGGATGTACACGCGGATCATGTCCAGGTAGTCGCACTTGTGGACGCGCTCGTCCGGCATTGTGTTGAATTTGCCACCGGGCCCGCAGACCACGCCCTGCATGCCCAGGCGCTGGTAGAAATGCGCGGCATCGGTTCCGAAGTAGGCCGGTGGCGTGATGATTCCCGTGGGTTGTAATTCGCCGCGCACCTGGTGGTAGGCCGCATTCACCGCCTTGACGATCGGAGAATCGAGCGCCACTTCGAACGGGGGCATCAGCGGCTGGTTGTCGCTGTCGTTGATCAGCTTCGCCTGCAGCCCCGGAAACTGTTCGCACAGGCGATCGAGCAGGCCTTGCAGGTCGGCCAGAACCGACTCGACCGTCTGCCCGGGGGTATAGCGTGCCGAGCCGCGCAGGCGCAGGAAGTCGGCCACCTGAGGCGGACGCCACTCTTCCAGCTCGCGCCCCAAGGCGCCATGGACCACGCCGATATGGCCACGGTTGACCCGTTCGTGCTCGGATGAGCGAGCGCCACTGAAGGTGATGCCATTGATCTGCGGGATGAGCTGGACGGCCGCGGTGATGACATCGACCGCTTCCTCGCGCTTGGACAGATGGCGGGTATCGCCGGTCAGTTCGATGACGAACATCAGCGAGCCCACATGCAGTGTTACCGCCTGTAGATCAGTGGGTTCGCAATTGATGAAGTAGTCGGCCTTCACGCCTTGTTCGATTGCCGCGATGGTGCCAATGCCACCCTGCAGTTCACCCACTACATAGGTCAGGATCACATCGCCCCTGAGCTTCACGCCTGCGTCTATCAAGGTCTTCAAGGCGCAGAAGTAGGCTGCGTCGCCAGCCTTCATGTTCGACACACCAATGCCGTAGATGAACTCGTCATCGACCTTGCCGGCCCAGGGGTCCACGGTCCAGCCTTCAGTGACCGGATTGGTGTCCAGATGGCCATTGAACAACAGGCTGTGACCGCCCCCTTGCCCCTTGAGCGTACCAATGGCATTGAGGCGTTCGCCGGGCACCGGCATGAGTTCGCTGTGCAGCCCCAGCGCGCTCATCTGTTCGGCCATGTATTGGGCCAAGCGTCGCTCCTCGGGCGTGGCGCTGTAGCTCTTGTGCTGCACCATGCGCGCAAGAAAATCGAGGCAGTAGGCCTCATCGATGCTGTGGATCAGCGCATCAGGCGTCATCGAGTTGCTCCATTTCGGTGAGGGGCTGCGGTACTGCCTGGAGCAGTGCGCGGGTGTAGGGGTGTCGGGACTGTTCGGCCATGTCCTGCGCGGGCAGGATCTCCAGCAGATCACCGCGGTACATCACGGCGATGCGATGGGCGATCTGGCGGATCAGGTTCAGGTCATGGGTGATGAACAGGTAGGCGGTGCCGTGCTTGCGGCGCAGTTCCAGCAACAGCTCGATCACCGTGGCCTGCACCGACACGTCCAGAGCGGCGGTGATCTCGTCGCAGATCACCAGTTCCGGCCGCGCGGCGAACGCACGGGCAATCGCCACACGCTGTTTCTGGCCGCCGGACAGTGCATGGGGATAGCGGTCGGCGAACTCCTCGGGCAGGCGCACTTCGCGCAGCAGCCGCGCGACGGCCTGGCGCTCGGTTTCGCTCTCTGGCAAGCCATACAGCCTCAGGGGGCGGGCGAGGATCTGGCCAATGGTCTGGCGTGGGTTGAGCGAGGCATCCGGGTGCTGAAAAATGATCTGCACCTTGCGCCGGTAATCTCGGCTCATGTCGGCTGGGCCCCGGATGTCGACGCCATCGAACTGCACCTTTCCAGTGAAGGGGGTAAGCCCGGTAAGCGCCTTGGCCAGGGTCGACTTGCCCGAGCCGGACTCGCCAACGATGCCGAGAATTTCACCCTGCACCATGCTCAGGTTCATGTCTCGGGCGCCCATGGACGGCTTGGTCGCGCGCCGCAGCAAGCCGTCGAGCAGGCCAGGGCGTCCGTAGCGCACGTTGAGCCCATTGACCTGCAACAAGGGCTGTCCCTGTGCAACGGGCTCGTCCAACAGGCGCTTGTCGGCCGCCGGCACAGCGGCCACCAGACGTTGCGTATAGCCATGGCTGGGGGTGCTGAAAATCCGCGCACCGGTTGCCTGCTCGACAATGCGGCCCTTGTCCAGCACGCAAACCCGATCGGCCACCCGCGACACCAGTGCCAGGTCGTGGGAAATGTAGAGTGAGGCCACCCCGGTTTCCTCGCGCAGGCGCCGGAACAACTGCAGGATCTGCGCAGAGCTGATCACATCCAGGGCAGTTGTTGGCTCGTCGAAGATCAAGCACTGCGGGCGGCACGCGAACGCAGTGGCGATCAGCACGCGCTGCTTCTCACCGCCGGAGGCCTCGTGGGGAAAGCGCTTCATCATGGCCGCCGGGTCCTTCAGGTCGACATCGGCGAGCAATTGCTCACCCAATGTCCAGGCGTCCCGATAGCTCAGGTCGCGGTGGCGGGTCAGCACTTCCACCACTTGTTCGCCCAGGCTCAGGGTTGGGTTCAGCGATGCGCTCGGGTCCTGGAAGATCATTCCCAGGCGTCCGCCGCGCAACTGCTCGACCTTGCGTTGCGGCATCTGCAGCAGGTCTTCACCTTGCAGAATAATGCTGCCGCCCACGTCGCGAGCATTGCTGGCCAGGTAGCGCATGATGGCAAAGCCAAGCGTGGTCTTGCCCGAACCGGACTCGCCGACCAGGCCCACCACTTCGCCCGCGTCGACCGCAAAGTCGATGTTCTGCAACACGTGCAGCGGGCCAGCGGGCAGTTGATAGTCGAGGCTGTAGTCAGCCACTTGCAACACGGCGGTCATTGGCGGTGCCCCTTGGGATTGAGGGCATCGCGCAAGCCATCGCCCAGCAGATTGAAACCGATCGCGATGATGGCGATGGCCAGGCCCGGCATGAGCATCATCCACGGCGCCTGAAAGAAATAACGCCTGGCCTCGGCCACCATCAGGCCCCATTCCGGCTGCGGCGGTTGCGCGCCCAGGCCAAGGAAGCTGAGGGTGGCGAACAGCATGATGGCGAACGCCACGCGAATGGTCGCCTCGACGATGATCGGCGCAACGATGTTGGGCAGCATTTCCCGTACCACGATGTAGGCAGTGGATTCGCCACGGGCAATGGCAGCATTCACGTAGTCCTGACGGCGGGCGGCGAGGGCGACGCTGCGCGCTATCCGTGCCATGCCAGGTACGAAGGCGATGGTGATCGCCAGCACGGCGTTGAAATTGCTCTTTCCCAGGGTGCTGACGATCAACAGCGCGAACAGCAGGCTGGGAATCGACATCACCGCGTCCAACGTGCGCATCAGCGCTTCATCGACACGCCCGCCCAGGTAGCCGCTGGCCGTTCCGAGCAAAGCTCCCAACAGCATCGCCATCGCAGTGGCCAGCACCGACAGCGAAATCGTCGCGCGGGCGCCGATGAGCAAGCGACTGAAAATGTCGCGCCCCAGCTGATCAGTGCCCAGCCAATGCAACAGGCTTGGTGCCTTGTAACGGGCCAGGATGGAAATCGCTTCTGGGTCGTAGGGTGCCAGCGCCGGCCCGGCGCAGACCAGCACGATCGCCAGCAGCAGGATCAGGCTGCCCACCAGGCCCTGCGGCGAGCTCAGCAGTCGGTACAGAATGTCACGCATATTGAATCCGCCGATCGAGGTAGGCATAGGTCAGGTCAGCGATGAAGTTGACCACGCAGTAAGTGGCGGCCAGAATCAACACGCCGCCCTGGATGGCGGGCAGGTCGCGTGCGGCAACGGCCACAAGCAGCTCCCGGCCGATGCCCGGGATGTTGAAAATCTCTTCCACCACGACGATGCCGCCCAGCAGGTAACCCACGTCCAGAGCAACGATGGTGATGGTGGGCAGCAGGCCGTTGCGCAAGGCGTGGCGCAGCAGCACCCGACGCCGTGACAAACCCTTCAGCCGCGCCGCGCGGATATAGTCGGTCTCCAGTACGTCGATCATCTCGGAACGCACCATGCGCGACACATGGGCGACCATGATCATCGACACGGTGAGCGTGGGCAGTATCAGGTGCCGCAGGCCTTCGCCGAGGTTTTCCGAAAGCGGCACGTAACCGGTGGCCGGGAGCAGTTGCCAGACATCGGCGAACAGCAGAACCAGCAAGGTCGCGGTAACGAACTCGGGCAGCGACACACCGATGTAGGAGAACAGGGCGATGATCAGATCCACCGGCCGGCCACGCCGCACGGCGGCGACAATGCCCAGCGGGATGGCCACGGCCAGCATCAGCAGCAGCGAACACCCGGCCAGCAACAACGAACGGCCCAGCGCATCCAGCAGTGAGCCGAGTACCGGCTGGCCGTTACGCATCGACACGCCCAGGTCACCCTGCAACACGGCCATGAGCCAGTGGCCGAACTGCAGCCACGCCGGTTGGTCCAGGCCCAGTTTCGCACGCAGGGCGTCGAGCGCTTCGGGCGTGGCGTTCTGGCCCAGCAGCGTCACCGCCGCATCGGCGGGCAGCAACTGGGTGATGGCGAACACCAGCAGCGAAACGATCAGCAGGGTATAAGCGACCAAGAGCAAGCGCTTGGTCAGGTAGGCAGCAGTCACAGGGTTACCCTCGGTTCATCCGCGCTTCGGCGCGCCGTCGTCCAGCCAGGCCTGGTCCAGACGAAACACTGCGCCGCGCGGGTGCAGTTGGTAGCCCTGGATATAGTTGCGCCGGGCAGCCAGCACATCGAAGAAGGTCGGAATCAGCGATGGCACCTGTTCATGCATCAGTTGCTGCGCGGTGCCGTACAAGGCTGCGCGCTTGACCGGATCGTCGGTGCCTCGCGCAGCCGCTACGGCGGCGTCGAACTCGCTGTTGTTCCAGCGGGTTTCGTTCCAGGCGGCGTCCGAGGTATACAACAGCGAGAACACCGCGTCGGCCGAGGGCTGCATGTTGTAGAAGCCGACGTAGAAGTTGCCCTTCTTCCAGACCTGGTCGAGGTAGGTGCTGTTGGCCATGGTCTCGACCTTGATATTGAAACCGGCCGGCTTGGCCATCTCCCGCACGGCAATGCCCAGCTGAGTGCGTGTGGACGGCTTGTCGGACGCGACCAAAGTGATGTCCAAGCCGTCGGGATAGCCCGCATCGGCCAACAGCTGTCGTGCTTTGGCCAGGTCCGCTTCACGCAGCACGATGTCGGCGTGATAGCGGTAGGCGGCGTTGAGCGGCGTATCGTTGCCCGGCGTACCGAAGCCTTCGGCAACGAAATCCACCAAGGCAGCGCGGTCGACGCAAAGCGCCAACGCCTGGCGCACACGCACGTCATTGAACGGCTTCTGGTCGCAGGCCATGTTGATGTTGAGGAACTGCCCGGAAGGTGCGCGCAAGCCGGTCACGCCGCTGGCCTGGCTGAGGCGGCTGAACTCGGTGGCTTGGGCCGACAGCATCAGGTCGATGTCGCCGGACATCAGCGCCGAGCTTTCAGCGGTGGGGTCGGGATAGACACGGATCTCGACGCGGTCCAGGTACGGCCGTTCCGGGTCGTGGAATCGCTCGTTACGCGTTACCACCACCAAGCGCTCCGGCTCGAACGACACCAGCTTGAACGGCCCCGTGCCCACTGCCTCACGGGTCAAACGGCCGAGATCGCCCTGGACGATCGTTGCGGGCACGATCTTGGCATCCGGGTAAGCCAGGCTGATAGGCAGGTCGGCGTAGGGCATGGTGGTGGTCAGCTTGACGCGCAGCTCGTCGATCGCTTCCACGGCCTTGATCGGGCCAATGTTGCGCAGCCCGGGTGATGCGGTCTTGGGGTCCAGGATCGCCCGCAGGCTGGCGACCACGTCCTTGGCGGTGCAGGGGCTGCCATCATGGAAAAGCAGGTTGTCACGGAGGCTGAAGGTCCACTCGGTCAGTGCTTCATTGTGACTCCAGGAGGCGGCAAGATCAGGCTCTGCCTGCATGTCCTGACTCAGGCGGGTGAGCCCGTTGTAGAGCAACTCGCTGAGCAGGTACTCAGGATTGACCCGGGCCAGCAGCGGATTGAGCATGCCCACCGCCTGGTCGACGCTGATGCGCAGGGTACCGCCCTTACGCGCGGCGCCGGCGGCCCACAACGTACTGGAAAACGGCAGCATGGCAGCGCCTGTGACGATGGCAGTGGTTGCAAGAAAGCGGCGACGGTTGAGCCGGAAAACGGTAGTCATGGCGATACTTCACTTAGCAAAGAGGTATTGGGGCAGCTAGGTAAAAAGTGCCGATGACCGATCTTGATGCCAGTCTACGGTGGTCGCTGAGGGTCAGCCGGTGGCAGGGGCTACGGGTGCAGCTGCGGTGAAATCGGCGGCCAGGTAGACCAGAATCGATTTTGCCAGGGCGACCAGATCGTCGCGGGTGGTGTACTCGTCGCTGGCATGGATGCGACTGTGCGGACGAATCAGGCCGCCCAACAGAATTTCCTGGATACCTGCCTGTTGTACCCAACCCATGTCTGAACTGCTGCTGGAGCCATAGCACTGAAACTGCTCAGCGGTGAAGCCGAATCCCACGCCCAGGGCAGCCTGCCAGCGCGGCCAGTGCGGCCCGGTAGGATCGGCGACCGGAGCAAGATGGCCGATCACTTCGGTTTCCACCGCCAAGGCCAGGCTCTCGGCCATGGCGGCATTCACGCAGCCTTGCAGCTCGGCCATGACCTCGTCGAAGGGCTCTTCGGGTGCATAGCGGCGGTTGACCAAAACCTCGAACTGGGCCGGAACGGTCGAGCCCTTGCTGCCGCCATGGGCGGCCGCCAAGGTCATGCGCGAAATCAACGGCGCGCCGTTGTAATGCGGCGGCGCCGGCATTGGCCAGGCGCGTTTTTCCACGTCCAGCTTGAGCGCGTGCAATCCATTGAGCAGGGGCAGGCTCTGCTCGATGGCATTGATTGCGTCAACCGGCTCACCGGAGTGCGAAGAACGGCCCTTGACCGTGATCTTCACGTCGACGCTGCCAAAGCAACCAGCCCAGATCCGCGGGGCCGCGCCGCCGTTGAAACTCAGGATATGGCCCTCGATCAACTGCTGTTCGGCCAAATAGCGGATACCAGGGTACAGACCGCCTTCTTCGTCGGTGCACAGCAATAGGGAAGGGCAGTAACGCAGCGGCAAATTGAAGCGTACCGCCGCCCGTAACGCGCTCAGCGTTGCGGCAATGCTGCCTTTCATGTCAGCCGTGCCGCGCCCGATCAGTTTTCCGGCGGCTTCGGTGAGCTGCAGAGGAAGGTGGTTCCAGCCGTCACCCGCCGGCACTGTGTCGACATGGAAATACAGGCTGCAGACCTCCTGGTCACCGGGGTGCCGGGCGATCAGGTTGATGCGCTCGCCAAAGGCCTCGCCACTACGGGTCTGCCACAGCGCCTCAGGCACCGAAACTCGTGTGGACTGCAGGCCGAGCGGGGCAGTCAGGGTTTCCATCAGGTCGGCAAAAGCGCCATAGCCTGCCCCTGGCGGGAAGCTTGTATCGACCGCGATCATGCGTTGCAGATCGTCGATCAGCCCATCATGATCCGCATCGATCGATTCGAGTGCTTGCCTCAGCGGCGCATTCATCGTCATTTTTGGCCTCACCGTATTTCTATATAGTTTATAGTTAATCACCCAAGCATGGTCCGTCAAGGAAAAACGATGAACAACAGCACTGCACCGGCCGCCGACCCCAGCTTTGCCCGTCTGAGCGAGCAGGACAGCGCGCCTCTTTATGAAGTGGTAAAGCGCCGCGTGTCTGAGGCGATCTTGCTAGGGGAGTGGGCCAGTGGCACGGTGATTCCCAGCGAGAACGCACTGGCAGCAGACTTCGGCGTGTCGGTGGGTACCGTGCGCCGGGCGCTGGCCGAATTGGTGACAGAAGGCATGCTCATGCGCCGCCGCAAGACCGGCACGGTGGTCACCGGCTGGGCGCCGCTGCATAACCTGCGCTATTTCTTCCAGTACTTTCGTCTGCACAATAAGGAAGGCGCTCTGCTGAAATCGAACACGTCCTTGCTGGACTATCAGCTCGGCGAAGCTACGGCGCAGGAGGCAGACAAACTGATGATCGATCCTGCAAGCCCTGTCTACCGTTTGCATCGCTTGCGCACCATCGGTGGGGTGGCCGCCATGCATGAGCAGTTCACAGTGGTGGCGAGCAAAGTGCCGAACTTTCCGGGGCCGGACGCTTTTCCGGAACTGCTGTATCGCCACTTGCTCGAGCACTATGGAATACGAGTGGCAGCGGTGCGCGAGCAACTCACTGCTGGCCTGGCGACGGAAGAGGACTGCCAGCTGTTGAAGCTGACCGCGCCCCATGCGGTGATGATTATCGATGCCGTCTCTTTCGACCAGACAGCGACACCGGTGATGATGACCCACCAGCGGGTGAGCACCGAGCACTTCATGTATGTGAACGAGATTCGATGAGAGCTGGGCTCGTTGGGGAAACGCGTCTGGTTCTACTCGACTACGGCCAGGGCGACCTCAATCTTCGCTTTGCAGCGTGGTTTATGATAGTGATTGACGAAATCACCCTGGGTATTGGTGCGATAGATGCCCGAGAAATCCACCATCCGGACGTGTCGATCAATGCGCATGATGCTCACTTCAGCGTTGTATAACGCCCTTGGCTGCTGGGCAATGCTGGTATTTCTAGGCTTTGCAGGGTTTGCCAACGCCGATAATCCACGAAGTGGATCTACAACGCCTAACCTGTCCCCAACCAATGGTCTGCCCATCGCGCTGACGGACATTCTTGAACGGGCCGACGAAGATCAACAACGCGTGGACAGTGTAAAGCGACTACTCGCCGCGCCGGATCCAGTCGATTACTTGGGCACCCAGCTCGACAACATTGCCTTTCCGGTCACGGCGAAGCAGCAGACGGCCCATAGCGTCGTGTTCGGTGAGCTGCCAGCCATGCGCATCCAAAGCCTGGCCAGGCACTGGGAGTTCGACGTCCGCCGCCTGGAACGGTGGAACGCACAAGCGCGCAGAGCGTTCAGCCCTTACTCCGACAGCGCCCTGCAGTTGGCTCAGCGCCGCGCCGTGTGGGCCTCGACGCAAGAGGCGAGCGTGCTCGACGGGCTACCTGTGGTTGTGTCCGCGCGCATCGACAGCATGCTGGCACAGATTGATGCGAGCCAAACAGCCCTGGGCGCCGAGCTTGCCCGGCAGTTTGCGCTGATGCAGCGCGCAAGCGAGCTTAATGCCAGTATCGAAGCAGGGACTCGCGAGGTAGCTTCGGCGCTGGATGACCTTGACCGTCGGTTGCTCCGTATCGATGTGGCCCCGCTTTGGCAGGGCCTTGGGTCGAGCATGGATCAAGCTTCGACCTGGGACGCCATGTGGCGGGGACTCGAGATAGAAGGGCAGTTCGCTCGCGACTACAACTCGGCAGGCACCCGTAACCAGCTGGCGCTCACGTTGATTCAACTACTGCTGCTACCCCTGATTCTATGGTTGGTGGTGCGCAGCCGACGCACAAGACAGCAACAGGCAGAACCGGAAAAACCGACGCGTGCCCTGCGCCGTCCTTTCTCGGCCTGGCTGCTGTTGTGCATGCTGGCCGTACTGGTGCTGGAGCCAGATGCTCCGCTTCTGGTCCAGGAGGTCGCTCTGCTGGTGGCACTGGTACCTGTACTGCGTTTGCTACCCAGTGGAGCGTTACGTGCACTTGGCGTGTGGCCCTACATTGCAATTGCCATGTATGGGCTGGATCGCCTCGGTATCCTGGCAGTCGACAATGGCGGGATTTACCGGCTCTACCTTCTGGCGATGAACAGCTTGGCCCTGGTACTGACCCTCTGGCTACTGTGCCGCGCGATGCCTGCCCTCAAGCGTCCTGACAATCGGCTGCAGCGAATCATGCGTCCGGTCGGATGGGTTGCTGCAGCCCTATTGTCTGTAGCGCTAGTCGCGAACATCGTGGGCAATACCTCTTTGGCCGAAACGCTGACCAGTGGCGTAACCGACAGTGGCTACATGGCGCTGTTGCTCTATGCAGGCATTGGCGCCTGTGTGGGGCTGTTCCAGGCGTTGCTGGGGCAGCCGGAAATTGCCAATCGAAATTTCGTCCGGCATCAGGAAAAGGCATTGCAATCGGGTTTCACTCGTCTGCTGATGTTCGGCGCCGCCATCGGCTGGCTTCTTTACAGTATGGATCGCTTTCGCGTTTTGCGGCCGCTCTATAGCGCAACTCACGCAGTCATGGAGTTTGGGATCGATGTCGGCGAGGTGTCGATAAACATAGGCCATCTGCTGGTGTTCGTTTTCTCGGCCTGGATCGCTTTCTGGGCGGCTCGCACGGTCAGGCGTCTGCTTCGCGCCGAGCTGCCCAGCCATGGCAGCTTGCCGCGGGGTGTCGGTAACAGCATCGCGTCGCTCAGTTATTACGGCGTTCTGCTACTCGGCTTGCTGGTTGCACTTTCTGCGGCTGGGTTCAAAGTCAGCCAGCTGACACTCATATTCGGCGCGCTCGGCGTGGGCATAGGGTTCGGGCTGCAGAATGTGGTGAACAATTTCGTCTCTGGCCTGGTATTGATGTTCGAGCGTCCGATACAACCTGGCGATCTGGTCGATGCTGCTGGGACTTCAGGCACGGTGCGCGAGATAGGCTTGCGCGCAACCATCCTGCGCACATCGGATGGCGCCGACGTGGTGGTACCCAATGGCTTGTTGCTCAATGGCAACCTCACCAACTGGACCCTGTTCGACAGAAGTCGACGTATCGAAATCCCCATAGGCGTGGCCTGCGGCGCAGACCCTGGCAAAGTGATCACCTTATTGAACGCTGTCTTGGAAGAAACACCAGGTCTGGCCGAGCAGCCTGCCCCTGTCGTTTTATTGGTTGGGTACGGGGAGGGCGCCTTGAACTTCACGGTCAGTGCATGGACTCAGGATCTGAGCAGTTGGGCAAGGCTGCGTGGTGAGATACTGAGCCGTGTGCTGGCAACGCTTGAGCAGGCCGGGATCTCGGTGCCCTACAAGCGGGTCGACGTGAATCTGCTAGAGACGGGAAAACAAACCACGCTTAGCTCATCGTCTTGAACGGCCACAACGGGCAGGGATGCCGAGTCCCCTTGACGAACGTGCAGCGCGGGCAGTGTCCGTTGCTCGGCAGTGGTGCGCTGGTAAAGGTAAGAACTCTCTGGCTGTCTGATTCAACACACCACGCTAACTCTACTAAATGACTATTTAGTAGAGTTAGCGTGTTTTAGCCGATTTTAGCATCGCGATAGGGGTGGTTTTATGCGGTTACACTCGGGTCTATTCATATCGCTAACGCCGACTGGCTGATCCATGCCAAGCCGGTAGTATTCAGGCGGGTAGCCAGACAAGCGGCCGAATCAGAAAACCGCCCAGTCTCTCGGCGTAAAATTTCAGCTGGCCTGACCAGCACTGTTGGTTGAGGGTTGTTTGTGTTGTATGGAACGAACAGTCCTCAACGTTCGTCAGCTGGCTGATCGACGCATTGGGCTCGTGTTGTGAGCGATTGCGCATGGCTCAGGCTCATCCGGTTCAGGTGTCTGACAATGCATCCTGTAGCCTGGCGGGCATCGCTGGACGAAGCTGAACAGACGGTGCGTAGTATGAAGGCCTGCATGTCCCGGAGGACAGACGATGCTTCAGATCGCGCATGACAAGCTGGTTGATTACCACGCGAGGCATGGATTGATCTGCAGATATGTATTGTGAGTGTGGGCATAGAACGCTTGCACAGTTGAAAAAGCCTTCAGGCAACCAGGAAGGTTCAGCCCAACAGCGTTTAGTGAGCGTAGTTTCCGCAAGCCAAGGAATGGACGTAGCTGGACTGCACGAATGTCGGGTTCATGGCAAAAGCCGATCCATGGCTTGCAGAGCCAACCCTGCTGTCGAGACTGCAGCATACAACATTACGCATAATGTATATTATGTTAAATCCAATAAGTATAGGCATTCTATGAGGAACCGGCTTACCGTTCAGCGCCCACTTGTCATGAGTCTCCACGATGAATCCCCCATGACGTTTTTAGGCCCTCTGCACTGCCCCGGCTGACCTGGCAGCCATGACTTGGTTACTTGGCTAACCCAGCAGACCCGGTTGCTCAGTTCCCGCTTACCTCAAGCGGTCAACGTGTTCGTATAGGACTTGTAATCCATGTCTGAGCCCACAGTTCCTTATCCTCTGTTCCCACCCTTGGGTTTACTCAACGACCATGCCCAAGTTGAGCGGCCCATAAACCTGGACGGTCGGCGCCGCTTGGAGTCAGTTCCCGAGCATCTGAATGCGCTCAAAGGCTGGCAAGCTGGGATCCGCTATGGCGTCCGATCATCCGACAGACCGTCTCTGGCGATGATCCAGGTCTGAGGTCATAACGCCATCGGATTTGATGCGCGGCGTCAATGCTTATGGCTACGGCAGCCTCATCGAAAAGTTCAGCGAGTTTACCGCCAGCATGTTACAAAACCTCCGCGCTAGGCCTGCATCGGCTCGGATGCACTGGAAAGTTTCGAACAAGCTTGACCCCAGTGCTTCATTGACATTTGCCGAGCTGCGTGAACCGGCAAAGCGCTCAGGACTCATTCCCAAGAGCTTCGTCTCGCAGGATGTCGGGTCTAACGACAAGTTTGGCCAGTCTGGCGCCCTCCTCTACGTCGGCTGATGGATCAATGAGGCATCAGTTTGCCTTTGGAAAGTGCGCCAGCAACCCAAGCGCGCACCGCTACCACCGCAGTTTCCTCGCACGCTGATCCATCACGAACCAGACAACAGCCACTGCCAGTGCGGCTGTGCTCTCAAGCGCATCAGCGAAGATGCCAGTGAAAAACTCGACTACACGCCCGGCGTGGTCACCGTCGAGCGTCACTTCCATGCGGAAATTTGCGGCATAACTCCAAGTAGCCTAATGCTACGCGATTTTGATTACTACCTTACCAAAGGCGCCGCTGGCCAAATGTTCGTACGCTTCGCGTGCTTGATCGAATGGATACACGTGATCGATTACCGGGCGAATCTTGTGCTCATTCAAGAATTCGTTCATTCGGTCAAATGACGAGCGTGGAGCAACGGCTATGCCGCGAATCGTTGTTTGCCGGAAAATCATAGGCATCAGGTTCAGGGCAGAGGTTTGGCCTGTCAGAAAGCCGATCTGTGCGATACGTCCACCTACCTTTGTTGCAGCAATCGATTGATTGATGCCGTCACCGCCTGCCACATCCAGCAGCAGATCAACTCCCTTGCCGTCGGTGAGCTTCAGAACTTCCTCTGCCCATTCAGGGGTAGTGCGATAATTCACACCAGCAATAGCGCCCAGTTTTTTTACAGCTTCCAGATTGTCATCACGGCTGGAGGTGACGATAACCTTGGCTCCCAAAGCCGTAGCAATTTGTGCTGCAAAAACAGAAACACCTCCAGATCCCTGAACCAAAACGGTTTGGCCGGCCTCGATCTGGCCATAATCGACGAGCGCATACCACGCCGTCAGAGCGGCAATTGGAAGGGTCGCTGCTTCCTCATCTGACATGTTGTCGGGGGCACCTACCGCGCTGTCTTCATGGATGATCATGTATTCCGCCAGACCACCAGGCAATGGCGAGCCAAAGCAGTAGTTAGGCTCATCTGGCCCAGGCATGCCGTCCAACCAACGTGAGTAGAGGTGTGAGTTGACCCGATCTCCGATAGCGAAGCGGCTGACACCATCACCAACTGCCACGACAGTCCCCGCTGCATCGCTGACTGGGATCAGTGGCTTGGGCACCATGTGAGGTTCATAGATGCCGTCAACGACGGCCTTGTCCCGGAAATTGAGTGATACAGCGCCTACTTTAACCAGCAGTTCACCAGCTTGGGGCACGGGGGTTTCCGTTTCGCCCTGTACCAGATTATCCAAGCCGAAATCTTTCAGAAGCCACGCTTTCATTTTTTGTCTCCAACAATTTTGAATGTGCAGGTGAGGAAAGCTCCTCCCTTACGCTGACGACATTGTTGAGATTTCCCGGCTATAGATAAATGTGCAGAAACGAACAGGATCGTTATCCTGATCAGCAACAATCACCCAGTTAACAGGTTCCCGAGAAGAGACTTATGGAGCTTCTACAGTCGATGCAAGTATTCGCCAAGCTAGCGGAGTTGGGGAGCTTCACCAAAGTCGCAGAGGCAATGCAGGCCGGACGCCCGCACGTCACACGCACCATTCAGGATTTGGAAGCCTCGCTGGGCGTCCGTCTGTTCCAGCGTACTACGCGTAAAGTAAAACTGACGGCTGAGGGCGAGCGGTTTTATGAACGCGTCAAAGAGATTTTAGCAACCATCGCAGAAACCACTTCCATGTTCGACCGTAGTGGATCGACGCTGCGAGGCCGGCTTCGAATTGACATCCCCACTGCATTTTCCCAGCGCAGCTTCATGGAAAACCTTAGGAGATTTACAGAGGCATATCCCGAAATCGAGGTTGCGCTAGGCGTGACCGACCGTACGGTAGATCTCGTCGCCGAGGGCATCGACTGTGTATTGCGAATTGGTGACCTCCCCGATTCAAGCATGGTAGCCAGGGAAATTGGCACCGCCACCATGGTGACCTGTGCGTCTCCAAGTTATCTCCAAGCCCGCAGCGCACTCATAACCCCACAAGATCTAGCAGAGCACCAATGTGTAAGCTTCCTTTCCGGTCAAAATAACAGACCGCTGCCTTGGCACTTCTCGGTAGACGGCGAAGATCGTCCACACACGCCTCAGGGTGGAATCACTGTTAATGAGTCGAATGCCTACGTTCAGTGCGGTGTTGCAGGCTTCGGCATTGTTCAAGCTCCTGGAATTGCCGTTGAGACATTCCTCGCAAGCGGAGAACTGGTTGAAGTGCTCAGCGCATTTCGTCCAAAGCCTCGCCTGGTATCCGTGCTTTATCCAAGCAGAACGCATCTTGCGCCTCAGGTCGACGCATTTGTGGATTGGCTGAAGGAACATTTTCCTGTGCTACACCCCAGCTGGTTCACAGCGCATTAACCTTCGCTCGTATGCTTACTCCGCACTCAGACGGGCTGGTGCAAGATGTGTTCGGCAGACGCTTACGTTGATCCACACCCTTATCAATGTCTGCTTTTGGCTGTGGATTCAACCGATAGACGCAACGGTCTAAAAGTAATCCAGCAAGTTGCCGTGTGCATCACTCATCTACCAGACTCCGCACTGCCGGCTGCAACTTCAGCCGGGGTTTAGGTAAGTATTTGCCTGCGCTGCCAACTGAGCGTGTGGCTTGCTCAGTTCATGTAGCGCAGGGTTCGCGCATCATCGAGGCAGTGCGTAGGCCACCACGTAATCCCCCTTTGAAGTCGTGGCAGAGTTTCCGCCCGCGCTGATAACCAGAAATTGCCTGCCGCTTTTCGGAGAGATGTAAGTCATCGGCGTTGCTTCCGCGCCAACAGGCAGGCGCCCTTTCCACAACTCCTTGCCGGTGCGCACGTCAAACGCGCGGATATAAAAGTCTTGCGACGCTGCAATGAACACCAGACCTGTAGAGGTTGTTATCGGCCCTCCACGTGTGGGCATGCCGATAGGCATGGGCAAGTGTGTGGCGATCCCCAGAGGACCAGTGTCTTCAGTTGTTCCTAGCGGCGTTGACCAAGCGACTTTGCGCGTTGCCAAATCGATAGCGCTGATTGTCCCATAGGGTGGCTCCTGGCAAGGAATGCCCAAGGGCGACAGGAAACGCCCCATCTCGATACCCCAGGGCGTGCCTGCCTGTGGAGCGTTACCCTCGTGGCCACCATTTTTTACGCTTGCTTCGTCGTAGGCTTTGCGGGGGATCATGCGATTCCAGATGGCAACCCGAGTGTCATTCACAATCAGATAGCCGAGGTTCTCAGCGATTGAAACCGAACCCCAATTCATACCACCCAGCCAGCTCGGGTATTGAATCGTCAGGCGCTCACTGGGCGGCGTGAACTCGCCCTCATAGCGTGCTTTACGAAACTCGATTCGGCAGATGAGTTGATCTATCGGCGTAAGGCCCCACATGCGCTTTTCACTGAGCGGCTCAGTGCCGATTGCTGGCATGCCTACTGAATAGGGCTGGGTCGGTGAACTGCGATCATCCGGTACACCCCCCTGAGGAACAGGGCGCTCCTCAACGCTGGCTATCGGAGTACCTGTGCGCCGGTCAAGCATGAAGATCTGCCCGCGCTTGGTCGTCTGGATCAACGCCGGCACCATAGCTCCATGGCCGTCCGGAACATCATAAAGGGCTGGCTGGGAGGGCACGTCATAGTCCCATAGATCGTGATGCACGGTCTGAAAGTGCCAGTGCTCACGGCCTGTAGCGATGTCAAGTGCGACGATGGACGACGAATACTGGTCATCGGCGGGAGATCTATGGCCGCCCCAGAAATCAGGCGTCGCGTTCCCCGTTGGCAGATAGATCAACCCCAACTCATCGTCAAACGCTGGTATCGACCACACGTTCGGAGTACCTGCCGTATAGCTCTGCCCTTCTGGAGGCTCGCGGGTAATTGCGGGGTTACCCAAGTCCCATGCCCAGACCAACGCACCGGATCGAACATCGAAAGCACGCACGACACCGGACGGCTCGCCCGTTTTCTGGTTGTCCCACACAAGCCCACCGACTACGACCAGGTCTCGGACAACGGTGGGTGCTGCGGTCGGAAAATAGAGCTCCTTGTCCGGGCTCCCCATGCCAATCCGCAAGCTGACGCTGCCATTGTCACCAAAACCTTTACAGGCTTCACCCGTTTGAGCGTCCACCGCGATTAAGCGGGCATCCACCGTGGTGGCGATGATCCGACGCGCGCAAGCTGCCACAGGCACTTGGGTGTCCGTCGCTGCTGCATCAGCGGTGTCCTCGTGATAACCCACACCACGACAGCGTGGGTACACGTTGTTGGCCTCAACCTTGGGATCATGGCGCCAGATCTCCTTCCCTGTCTCATCATCGAGGGCGAATAACTGGCTGGACTGAGTGCAGCCGTACAGCATGCCGTTGACGTGCAATGGCGTCACGACATGGGCCTCTTTAGCCCCCTTAGGAATCTCGCCCGTTCGGTATGTCCAGGCAACCTTGAGGTCAGCGACGTTCAGCGGGTTGAGCGTATCCAAAACAGCGTGCCGGGTGCCGGAAGGTGTACGCCCAAAGTGCCGCCAGTCGGCGGCAGGTTCGACGGTGCCAACCGCTTTACCGGGGACTGGACTCGGTGCAGCGTCAGCAGTCTGAATAGGCTGCGGCTGCAGTGATGCATAGAATGTTCCCGCGAGCGCGACAGCAACAACAAACGCGCTAGCGTATGAAAGCCTGTCCACAAAAGGCGTGCCACCAGAAAGTAGCTTCGGTGTGCCTAGCAGTATCAGGAAAGCCAAGGCAGCTAGCGCCATCAACCTTGAAAACAGCGGCCAAAATGCGAAACCCACGTCCCATACCGACCATGCTATAGACGCAATGAACACGGCAAGATAAAGAGACGCTCCTGACAGACGCCCACGTAAAAGAAGTCCCCCAGATGCGGTCATGCCTAAGCCCGCCAACGCAAAGTACCAGGAGCCTCCTAAGGTGATCAAATAGATGCCAGCAATGAGCATGAACAACCCTGGGAGCAGAGTGGTTACCCCCAGTGCAATAAGCAGCGCACGGGATGTCCTGGACAGGTTCATTTCTGGCATAGATCATTTCCTTGATACTGGGGAGAGCGTTGGCACTCGTGGCATTGAATTGCTACAAGTGGGCGTGGCGAAGCTCGGACGTCAACGCATGATGAAACCGCCGTCCACAGAAATGGATTGCCCGGTCACATAGCTTGAAGAAAGGCTGCTCAACCATCGCAGCAGAGGCCAATGGCCTTATGGCCGGCGGCAACAAGCGCTTCAGCTTTGGCCTGTGCGGCTTCGCCATTGACGTCTACAACGGCAACAGCCGCTCCCGCCTGAGCGAACGCGTTGGCAGTTGCCCAACCAATTCCAGAGGCTGCACCCGTGACCAGTGCAACTTGGTTTTCAAAGGAAAAACTCATCGAAGATCCTCAACTTTAATGGTGATCAGATACAGGACGTGCCCAAAGCACGCAGGCTGCGGCGAGCAGACAGCCAAGGCCACACATGCCCACGACCGAGCCCATGGGCCAGGGAGTGCCATCGGCAAACCGTGCCACCAGTGCTGAGCCCAAAATGCCGGCTCCGTACTGCATAGCGCCGGCGAGTGCTGATGCAGTGCCAGAAAACTGGGGAAGGCAGTTCAGTGCCCCCGTGATGGCGTTGGCGAGAACAAAGCCTGTGGCGGTGACGAACACGAAACAGCCACAGATGAGCAGCGGCAGTCCGCCCCAATCGGCCCAGGTGGTGAATGCGATCAAGGCTCCGGCACTGGCCGAGATGATCCCGCCCACGAACAGCACTGCGTCGGCGTCATAGCGATTGAGCAATCGAGAATTGAGTTGATTGGTGACCATAAGCCCGACGATGCCGGCGCCGAACAGCGCGCCGTACCACTGCGGATCAACATGGTGGTAAGCGATGTACGCAAAGGGCGAGCCTGCGATGTAGGCGAAAGTACCGGCGTAAAAGAACCCGCCAGTGGCGACGTAGGCCAGAAACCTGGGCGTGCGCAGCAGCAAGCCATAGCGCTGGATGATGGTTTGTAGCGACGTGTGGCTGCGCCGGGTGGCCGGTAACGTTTCGGGTAAAAGCACCAGACTGGCAAGGGTGGCCAGGCCCAGGAATACCAGTGTCCAGAAGATGGCTTGCCATGAGAACAGATGCAAAATCTGTCCGCCAAGTGTGGGGCCCGCCAACGGCGCGACCGCCATGATGGTCATCAAGGTCGACATTTTCTGGCCGGCTTGTCGGCCTTCATAAAGGTCACGCACCATGGCGCGGGCAAGAACCACGTTGGCGCAAGCTCCCAATGCCTGCACCACACGCCAGACGACCAGGGTGGTGCCATCACTGGCCAGCGCACAGCCGGCGGATCCGGCGATGAAGAGCAAGCAGCCAAGCGCGACAGGCAGCCTTCGGCCATAGCGGTCACTGAACGGCCCCCAGAACAGTTGCCCTGCGCTGAACCCAGCCAGGTAGCCGCTCACGGTCAGCGCCATCGTGCCGCCGTCTGTGTGTAAAGAGGTCGCCATAATTGGCATTGCTGGCAAATAGAGGTCGGTAGAAATCGACGCGAAGGCCAACAAGGCGCTAAGGATCAACAGAATACGGATGCCGTGCCGCGGTTCATCTCCCGTTTGAGTTTCTCGGGAGCGGGGGTCAGCCAATGCGATATCTCTCACTGAGCACCACCTGCAGGCAAAATTCGAACAGTGGCCGCTCGCGAGCGCTCGCTAATTATAGGAGCGAGATAGCTGCTGGTGCTGTACTTGGCTCGGTAGGCGTCGTCGATACGATCATTTAAGGCACCGCTAACCGGTTCAAACTTGACGTCGATCGTCTTACCGGCTGTGTTAATCCTACCGGCCCTTTGTTTAATTGCCGCCTGGTACCACCGAGATTGAACACCATTGTAAGCACGCACATAGAGGTCACCTTCCACTGCAACGCACCAGATAAAGGTGGGCGTTCCGTAGTTCACCATGTCCTCTCTAAATACTGAGATATGCAAATCGTCTGCTTTGACGATACTGCCAAGCTCGCGCTGATCCCACCTCATGGATACCTCCTTTTGCTGCGAGCTGCCGACCGTTTCCGCGCTCTTGGCGTCGGTGCTAATGCCACTGCAGATAAATAATGTGCTCAATGCCATGCCTGAAAGTAGTCGTGTACTCACACTTGAATCCTCCCCAGCTTCGGTCAGCGGTGGCTGATATACGTCAAAAATTCGAGTGTGTTAAAGCTAATCACTGAGACAGCCCTTGAGTACCAGGCATAGGCGGGATGTGCTGATGAGTAGAGCTCATGAATTTCTGAGAAAGGCTAGACAGAGCGGCTGCCCCAGACACCGTCCGTATGCAGAAGGATTGCTGAGTGCGGCTCATTGGATCATGTTGATTTTGGCCAGTAGTACAGGAGCGGGTTCTGATCTAGTTTTGTGCACTTGACCGCCGACTCAGCAGGAGCTTGCTCATGAGAGGAATCATCAAAACGTCTTTGCTGGCCGTAATGTTAGCTACGGCAGTGTCTGCTCATAGCGCCGATATCTCGAAAGACCAGATCATGGCTGTCACCCGAAATGGTGAACAATCTTCGATGATGGGAGCGCCAGCCAACTTCGTTGGAAACGCGCGCATCGATCCACTCTTTGCGGCGCGCGCACCATCGACTGTCTCCGCAGGCGCAGTCACCTTTCAGCCTGGAGCACGATCCGCCTGGCATACCCACCCGAAAGGACAAACGCTGATCGTCACGGCAGGTACCGGTTGGGTACAGCAAGTGGGCGGTGAGAAGATCGTTATCAAATCGGGCGACGTTATCTGGACGCCGCCCGGCATCAAACATTGGCATGGGGCTACCGCGACTACGGGGATGACTCATATGGCCATTCAGGAAGCCGTCGACGGGAAAAACGTGGAGTGGATGGAGTTGGTCAGCGATGCGCAATACGAGGCATCCCGATGAGCTGGGCAAAAGCAGGCGTCGCCTGCCTCACCCTGCTACTGGCCGCGTGCTCGACCACAGACTCCATGTCCACACATCGCTCTCCAGCAGTGCCGACACTGGATGACATGCTTGCGGTATCTCCCGCACTGGCTCACAACACCGAGACCACCCTGCTGGGTGAGGTGTGGAAACGCCCGGGCTTATCGCCCCGTGATCGCAGCCTCGTCACGATTGCGGTGCTGATTTCCAAGCAGCAGACGGTCGAGTTGGCGTATCACCTGAATCTGGCACTGGACAATGGCGTCAAGCCTTCGGAGATTTCCGAAGTCATCAATCACCTGGCGTTCTATACCGGCTGGGGCAACGCGACCGCTACGATTCTTGTCACCAAAGAGGTGTTCATCAGGCGCGGGATCACGCCAGATCAATTGCCGCCTGTCTCACCTCCTCTGCTGCCTATCGACCCGGCTTCCGAAAAGGTTCGTACGGCGTATGTCGATAAGAATGTAGGGCCTGTGTCTGCGGGTCTTGTCCACTACACCAGCGCCTCCCTGTTCCACGACTTGTGGTTACGCCCGGGCCTGGCGCCACGTGATCGAAGCCTGGTTACCGTGAGCGCCCTGATCGCCACGGGACAAGTTGCTCAGCTAGCCGCTCACCTTAATCGTGCGATGGATAACGGCCTAACGCAGGCTCAAGCCTCGGAAATGTTGACTCAGCTGGCGTTCTACGCCGGGTGGCCGAACGTGTTCACGGCTGTCCCGGTGGTCAATGATGTATTCGTTAGCCGAGAAAAAACTTGAGAGTGCTGAGTGCTGAGTGCTGAGTGCTGAGTGCTGAGTGCTGAGCGCGACTCATGGATTGATTCTTGAAATCGCAGTTATCAGCCAGAACGCAGTGCCATAGGCTCCCATACTGAAAAAATCTACGGAACTGCATCCCGACATTGCTCCCACATTAGACGTGCACCCGTGGATCGCCATTAACAGCCACCTGCTCCAGCCATACATATTGCGAATGGAGACGTTCATGAACTCTGAAAATCCCACCGCATCCAGAGCGGGAATAGAGATGTCCCGCCGACAGGTGCTCATTGGTACCGCGGGCACTGCGGTCACTGCCGTTTTAGCAAAGGTCGATAATGCTCAGGCGACTGCCAATATCAAATCGACAGCGCAAACTCCGCCAGTCACCCATGTCACGTTTACCCTGAATGGGCGACGAGTCGCTCTGGATGTCGACAACCGCACCACGCTTCTGGACGCTCTTCGAGAAAGGCTGCATCTGACGGGCAGCAAGAAAGGCTGTGACCACGGCCAGTGCGGCGCCTGTACGGTGATCGTCGAGGGCCGACGAATCAACGCGTGCCTGACACTTGCGGTCATGCACGAAGGCGACAGCATCACCACCATTGAAGGCCTCGGTACTTCGGACAACCTGCACCCATTGCAATCAGCTTTTATCAAACATGACGGATATCAGTGCGGGTACTGCACGCCTGGCCAGATCTGCTCGGCAGTCGCGATGCTTGAAGAAATAAAAGTCGGCATACCCAGTCACGTCAGCAGTGATTTGATCGCCGGGAGCACCGTCAGCGCCGTCGAAATCCGGGAGCGCATGAGTGGGAATATCTGCCGTTGCGGCGCGTACTCCAACATCGTCGACGCCATCCAGGAAGTAGCAGGAGGCGAGGCATGAAGTCCTTCACGTACGAACGCGCCGCATCTATGCAGCAAGCGGTCAACGCTTGCGCCAGCCGCGAGGGGGCCCGATTCATCGCCGGTGGTACCAATTTGCTCGATCTGATGAAACTGGAGATCGAGACCCCGCAGCACCTGATTGATGTGAACGGCTTGGCGCTCGACAAAATTACCGCCACGAAGGAAGGCGGGCTAAGGATTGGCGCCATGGTGCGTAACACCGATCTGGTGGCTGCGCCTGAGGTGCGTCGAGACTATGCCGTCCTGTCGAGGGCGCTGCTAGCGGGCGCGTCAGGACAATTGCGCAACAAAGCCACGACGGCAGGCAATCTGTTACAGCGCACCCGGTGTGCGTACTTCTACGACACCAATCAGCCCTGCAACAAGCGTCGCCCGGGAACTGGCTGCTCTGCAATGGGCGGTGCCAGTCGGCAACAAGCGGTCATAGGTGTCAGCGATGCCTGCATTGCCAGCCATCCCAGCGACATGGCGGTGGCGATGCGCGCATTGGGCGCCAAGGTAGAAACACTCAATTCAGACGGCCACGTCAGAACGATTGAGATCGAGCACCTCTACAGTGCTCCCGGGAGCACTCCTCATATCGAAAACATCCTCGGGCCCGGCGAGCTGATTACCGCCGTGACCTTGCCCAAGCCTGTTGGCGGCGAGCACATCTACTACAAGGTTCGTGACCGTGCGTCTTATGCGTTTGCGCTGGTGTCAGTCGCTGCGATCGTGCTGCCCGATGGGACGGGGCAGCTAGCCCTTGGGGGTGTCTCATACAAGCCCTGGCGAAGTGAAGCGGCCGACGCTTTTCTACCTGACGGCCCTAAAGCCGTAGCAGCACAGTTGCTGGCTGGCGCTAACCCAACTGCGCAGAACGCTTTCAAAATCAAACTGGCAGAACGGACGATTGGTCTGGCCTTGTCCAGCTCGCCTTCTTCACAACGGCCTCGCACGGCTGCGGTCGATTGACCAGGAGTATGCCTAATGAAGTTTGATACGCCCGCGAGCACAAACCCGATAGATCAGATGAAGGTGATCGGTCAGCCAAAGGATCGTGTTGAAGGCAAACTGAAAACGACCGGCACAGCAACCTATGCTTACGAACAACGAGCCGCACTAAACCCTCCCGCCTACGGCTATGTTGTCGGCTCCGCAATCGGCAAAGGTCGGATAACGTCTATCGATTCAAGCGAAGCACGGCAAGCCAGCGGTGTCATCGCCATCGTCACCCACGAAAATGCAGGTCAGTTGGACAGGGGTGAATTTTACGTTGATCGAGCACTTGCCGGGCCGAAAGTCGATCACTATCACCAGGCCGTAGCAATCGTCGTGGCAGAGACGTTCGAACAAGCCAGGGCGGCTTCGGCGTTGCTGAGGGTCTACTACGTCAGAGAAACTGGCAACTACGACCTTGCGGCACAGCGAGCGTCTGCCACCACACCCGCACCGGGTGCCTTTGGCCCTCCCCCACACACTGAGATCGGGGATTTTGAAGGTGCATTCAGGCAGGCCGCAGTGACACTCGACGGCCATTACACCACTCCGGATCATGCGCACGCGATGATGGAACCTCACGCCACCATTGCTCAATGGCAGGGTGACAAACTGACGCTTTGGACGTCGATCCAACAGATGAATTGGGGCGTCAGAGACCTGGCTAAAACACTGGGGATACCCAAAGGCAACATTCACCTCATTTCGCCCTACATCGGCGGCGGGTTTGGCGGCAAAGGCACTATCTTGTGCGACGCGGTATTGGCGTCTCTTGCCGCGAAAGAGGCTGGGCGCCCGGTAAAGGTCGCACTTCCCCGACCGCTTATGTTTAACAACCTGACCCATAGGCCTGCGACGATTCAAAGAATCAGGCTAGGTGCCAACTCCGACGGCAAGCTCACGGCCGTTGGTCATGAGAGCTGGTCGGGCAATCTGCGAGGTGGGCGCACTGAAGCCGCCACCGCATCGACCCGAACATTGTATGCGGGTGCTAACCGCATGACCCGCCTCTATCTTGCCCAACTCGACCTTGCTGAAGGGAGCGCCATGCGTGCGCCCGGTGAAGCGCCGGGCATGATGGCTCTGGAGATTGCCATGGACGAGATGGCAGAAAAACTGGGGATGGATCCCGTAAGATTTCGTGTTATCAACGACACCCAAGTAGATCCCGAGCAGCCGGATCGCCGGTTCTCTCAACGCCAGTTAGTAGAGTGCCTGAATAAGGGGGCTGATCATTTCGGCTGGGCGCGACGTAACACCCATCCGGCCAAAGAACTCCGTGACGGATGGTGGGTTGGCTTGGGAATGGCCTCCGCGATCCGAGGTGCACCTACGACAAAGTCCGCTGCTCGAGTCCGGCTTGATCGCGAAGGCATAGTCACCGTCGAAACTGACATGACCGACATCGGCACCGGCTCTTACACCATTATTGCCCAGACTGCTGCGGAAATGATGGGCGTGGATATGGACAAGGTAAAGGTAAACTTGGGCGACTCACACTTCCCGGAATCATCCGGTTCAGGCGGTCAATGGGGCGCTGCCTCATCCACGGCAGGCGTATACGCTGCTTGTGTGAAGCTCAGAGAAGCCGTTTCGATGAAGCTGGGCCTTGATTCGACCCTCACCGAATTTGTCGCTGGCCACGTTCGTCAAGGGTCGATAAGTCTGCCATTGACCACTGCGACAAAGGACGGCGAGCTGGTGTCCGAAGACTTCATGGAGTTCGGCGACCTAGCCAAGCAGTACGCTCAGCAAACTTTCGGCGCCCACTTCGTTGAGGTTGGAGTAAATGCTGCCACTGGCGAGATCCGTATTCGGCGTCAACTGGCAGTGTGCGCAGCGGGCAGAATACTCAATCCAAAAACGGCACGAAGTCAGATCATCGGGGGAATGACCATGGGCGCCGGTGCTGCGCTCATGGAGGAAATGGTCGTGGATCATCGCCTAGGTTTTTTTGTTAATCACGATCTGGCCAGCTATGAAGTGCCGGTACATGCCGACATCCCCCATCAGGAGGTTATTTTCCTGGATGAGGTTGACCCCTATGCCACGCCGCTGAAGGCTAAAGGCGTCGGCGAGCTAGGTATTTCTGGCGCCGCTGCGGCGATTGCCAACGCTATCTATAATGCGACCGGCATTAGAGTCCGTGACTACCCTATTACGCTCGATAAGCTGATTGACCGCTTACCGAAAGTCGGCTGACCTTTACGCTTTCCCCTCGGAGTCATCAATGCAGCTGAGCCGCACGAACCTGGCAGATATCGTTTATTTCCTTGCCATCGCTCGGCACCAGAGCTTCAGGAAAGCTGGGCTGGACGTGGGGATCAGTGCGTCTGCGCTAAGCCATGCCATGAAAGGGCTAGAGACACGGCTGGGCGTTCGACTGCTTAACCGCACAACACGAAGCGTGACGCTTACGGCAGCCGGCGAAGAGCTGCAAGGCCTCATCAGTGCGCCGGTGAATGATATCGGTCAGGCGCTGGAGGCCCTGAACCGGCTACGCGACGAGCCTGCCGGACGCATCAGACTAAACGTCTTGAGCGACGGCGCGAAACTCATCCTCGGCCCCGTCCTCCCAGTCTTCGTTGATCGCTATCCGGATATAGAGGTTGACCTCACCGTCACGAATCGAATGGTAGATGTCATTGGTGACGGCCATGATGCGGGGATACGTTACGGCGGGACGGTACCCGAAGACATGATCGCCCAGCGACTTTCGCCCGATGTCGCTTGGGCCGTCGTTGGCGCGCCGGGTTACCTGCAGCGTTTCGGAATTCCGATGCATCCGGACGACCTGCACCATCATCGGTGTCTGCGTGTGCGCCTGGGCAATGCACGCATCTACCACTGGCAATTCTCGAAAGGCGGTCAGCAGATGGAGATAGATGTGCCAGGCCCCATCACTATTGATGAGGGTCGCGTCGGTGTGGCGATGGCTATGCGCGGCGTAGGCTTGATGTACGTCCCGCAGAAGGTAGTCGAGCGGCAGATTGCGGAGGGATCTCTGCAGCGAGTCCTTGTGGATTGGACTCACTATGACCCAGGCTTTCATATTTACTACTCAAGTTTCAGACAGATACCTGTTGGTCTGCGCCTCCTCATTGACCTCATACGTGAGCTTGAGCCGATGGGGCCACTCCCCTAGCTGCTATTCGTTGATCCATAGAGCATAAGTCGTGCTTTATACTCGATAAAAGCTCTTTGAGGTCACTGACTGCTTGCACCGACTCTTAGGCTATACAGGGATCTACTTCTCCACAAAATGACTGACACAGGGTGGGCAAAGCATTGATTCGGAGCCATCCAGAAGAACGGCGGCTTGCTCAATCCCAAGAAGGCGCTGTTGGTCAGATTCATGCTTTTTACCTAGCCTATCGAATCGACCAATTGCCCTTGTGCCCATCGTAGTCTTGCTTTAGCTTAGCTCGTGTGATGGCTACGGGCCATGCCTCTTCGGCATGTCACCGGGTAGCAATACTTAAAACGCCCTGGACTACCCATGAAAAGATTTGTCGTACTCGACAGTTTCCGCGGCCTCTGCGCGGTTGCCGTCGTGCTGTTCCACACTTACGTGGTGCAAAGCATTGCCGAACTCGAGTTTTTCAAGAGCGCCTTCCTGCTTGTGGAGTTCTTTTTTATCCTCAGTGGTTTCGTGTTGTTTCACACCTACGGCCAGCGTTTGAACAACGCGGCCGATTATAAAGATTTCTTCATCAGTCGCACGGCTCGCCTGTATCCCCTGCACCTGACCATGTTGGGCGTTTACCTGGTACTGGAAATGGGTCGCTCGCTGGCTGAGAGGAAGGGCTTCAGTTTCAACGAACCGGCGTTCAGTGGCGCCACTTCGATGGACGAATTTCTACCCAACCTGCTCCTGCTGCAATCCTGGCTGAACAGCGCCATGACCGGCTCGTTCAATTACCCCTCCTGGAGCATCAGCATCGAGTACTACCTGTACTTGATATTTGGGGTCATGGCAGTGCTGGCGCGCACCAGCAAGGTCAAGGTCTTCGCAATGGTGTCGCTGGCAGCCTTCATCACCTTGTGGAACGGCGAATCCTGGCTGAAGCTGGAAATCTTCCGCGGCGCCTCGTGTTTCTTCGCCGGTGCCTGCCTGTACGTGCTTTACGATCGCATCAAGGACCTGGACCTGGATGCCGTGGACTTCAATCTGCTGGAGATTGCCTTGGTGCTGGGCAGCTATCGTCTGCTGGTGTCGAACATCGATCACAAGGGCGTGTATGCCAGCCTGCTGTTCTGTGTGTTGATCCTGGTATTCGCGTTCGAGCGCGGCGTGGTCTCGCGACTGCTGCACCAGCGCTTCTTCGTCTGGCTGGGCGCCCTGTCGTTTTCCATCTATTTGACGCACGCGGCCATTCTCTTTGTGTTCAAGAGCGCCGTCATCGTCCTGTCGAAAGTGCTGCACACAGACCTGACAGAGACCCTGCAGGGCCATGACATGCCCAACATGGTCAAGTACATCTCGACCCACAGCATATTGCTCGACAACGGCATCGTCGTCTTGCAAATGGCTGCGGTACTGCTGGTCTCGACATTGACCTACAAGTATGTCGAGATGCCGGGCGTGCAATTGGGCAAGCGACTGACTCGCCGCAAAGGCGCAACGCCGGGCCCTACCCTGCAAGGCACCGCGCAGTAACTTTTAAAGCAGCCTAACGCCATCCCTTTTGGGGTGGCGTGTTGCAGCCCGCGGTCGCTCTTGACGCCATGAGGAGCATCGATGCAACTGGAATGGCTGGAAGACTTCATCGAACTGGCGCGCACTCGCAGCCTGTCGCGGGCCGCGGAGATACGCTGTGTGACCCATCCCGCTTTCGGTCGACGCATCCGAGCTTTGGAAGATTGGGTTGGTGTCCCCCTGATCGAACGCAAACAGCCATTGTCCCTCACCCCCGCCGGCCTATTGTTTCTGGACGCGGCGAGCCAATCGATGGAGCTGCTGCTGGCAGCCCGTGCGCAGTTCCAGACCATCGGTCTCAACCGTGACCAGCCACTGCGCATCGCCACCGGACGTACCCTGGCACGTGTGTTTTTTCCCGACTGGTACCAGTCGCTGCACCAGCGCTTCGGCGCGTTCCCCGTATCACTGGTTACCGGCGGCGCGCAAGAAGCCATCCTCAAGCTGACCGCCGGCGAGGTCGACTTGCAACTCATCTACTCCAGCCCCCTGACGCGAATTCTGGTGGACGCCGAACGCTTCGATTCCAAGGTGCTCGCGCAGGAGCAACTCGTACCGGTAAGCGCTCCCGATGACAGCGGCCAGCCGCGATTCGCCATCGGTCCGGACAGCGACGACTCCAGCATTGCATGGTTGGGCTTATCGCCCTCGTTGTCACTGCGTGGCGTGCTGGCTCAGCACCTGGCCAAGCTGCCGCAGCGCCTGGCATTGCGCATGATCTACCAGGCCGACTCCTACGAGGCGATTCTGGAAATGGCCAAGCGCGGTTCCGGACTCGCCTGGCTGCCTGGCATGGTGGTCAAGGATGCATTGGCTACTGGCGAGCTGGTGCTCGCGGGGGGCAGCGAACTGCACATCCCGTTCGATGTTTCGTTGCATCGACTGCGCGCCAATCGAAGCGAACAGGTGATGCGCATCTGGGAAGGCCTGGATCCGGTTTGAGTCGGCCATTGCGCGCACTGTTACGGCGCATAAACAAAAAACACCGGCCCTGCGGCAAGCCTGTCACACCCGCGATTACAAGCCCGTGCCGGATAGGCTCGGGCTTGTGCCCAATCAGCAATTGTCCGCGACGCAACGTTGATTCACCTTGGTCTCGGGCCAGGTAGCCACGAAGGCGCAGACCTTCCACCGCTGCCCGGTCGTTTTCACCCATAACAATGACTGCCATCGTGTCCACCAACTGCCTGTGCCCGGTGGACGGATCGATAATCGTGAAACGAACCCGGAAACCACCCATGAGTACAGCCTTGACCACTCTGCACGCGACCCCGGCCACTACCCGGCGCGGGCCATGGAAAGAGATCATTGCCGCCAGCTTCGGCAACGCCCTGGAATTCTATGACCTGCTGATCTACGGCTACTTCGCCGTGGTGATCGGCAAACTGTTCTTCCCGTCCGACAACGAGACCACCTCCCTGCTGCTCGCGGTGGGCTCGTTCGGCATCTCGTTCCTGATGCGTCCACTGGGCGCCATCGTGCTGGGGTCCTACGCCGACCGCGCGGGGCGCAAAGCATCGTTGACGATGTCGATCCTGATCATGCTGATCGGCACCGCCATGATCACCTTTACCCCCTCCTACCAACAGATCGGTATCGCCGCGCCGTTGTTGATCATCGTCGCGCGCATGCTCCAGGGCTTTTCCACCGGCGGAGAGTTCGGCGCCGCCACCGCTTTCATGGTCGAGCATGCCGACCCCAGCCGCCGAGGCTTCTTCGCCAGTTGGCAACTGGCGACCCAAGGCCTTGCCACCGTGCTGGCGGCGGGCGTCAGTGCCCTGCTCAGCTACCTGCTCAGCGATGTGCAACTCAACGATTGGGGCTGGCGCGTGGCATTCGGCGTCGGCTTGTTGATCGGCCCGGTCGGCTTTTACATTCGGAGCCAGATCAACGAAACCCCTGATTTTCAGAAAGTCGCCGCCAAGGGCGAAGCCAAGACCCCGCTGCGCGACGTACTGGTCAAGGGCCGTACCAGCCTCCTGCTGTCCATTGGCGTGGTGGCTGGCGCGACGGCGTTCAACTACGTACACAAGCTGTACATGCCCACCTACGCCCTGAAACAACTGCAGATTACTGCCACCTCCTCCTATCTGGGCGCGCTGGTCACTGGTGTGATGTTGATGTTCATGGCGCCGGTGTTCGGCAGCCTGTCGGACCGCTTTGGTCGCTTCCGCGTGCTCACTCTGGCGCTGTTGATCACCGGACTGTCGTCCTATCCGATGTTCGTCTGGCTGAATCTGTACCCCAGCGTCACGACCCTGCTGATGGTGCAAGCAGTGGTAGGGATCTTGATCGCCGCCTGCCTGGGGCCGATCCCGGCGATGCTCGCCGACATTTTCCCCACCAGCATCCGCGGCACCGGACTCGCGCTGAGCTACAACTTTTCCGTGACCCTGTTCGGTGGTTTCGCTCCGCTGATCGTGACGTGGATGATCGACGCTACCGGCAGCAAACTCGCGCCCAGCTTCTATGTGGTGGCCACCTCGCTGGTCAGCGTGATTGCGGTGATCGTTCTGGGTAGACGCATGCGTAATCATCGCCCCACCTGAGCCGTGTGCTTGCAAAAACTCAATACGCTGACATCCACGCTGCCCTTTATTGCCAAAACACCTTTTGTCCGCAGGAGACCTGCATGAAGACCTTGGAACAAGTACGCGCTACCCTGACCCCCTACCCCATCGAGGTCGAATTTCCCGACATTCGCCCATGGCAGGAAGGGAACTGCGGCGTCGATTACGTGCATTCTTTCGACAGCGGCCTGGCCGGCCCTCACGTCATGGTGATGGCGTTGACCCACGGCAACGAGGTCAGCGGCGCGATTGCCTTGGATAGGTTGCTCAAGGATGAAGTGCGCCCGGTGCGCGGTCGCCTGACATTGGCGTTTGGCAACGTCGCCGCCTATCACGCCTTCGACCCGGATGACATCGACGCCACTCGCTATCTCGATGAGGACATGAACCGGGTTTGGTTGCCGAGCAAACTCGATGGGTCAGAGGACTCCATCGAACTGCGCCGGGCACGGGAACTACGCCCCATCGTCGATACGGTGGACCTGCTGCTGGATATCCATTCCATGCACGAGGAAGCGCCGCCGATCATGATGTGTGGCGCCCAGACCAAAGGGATGGATTTCGCCGCCACACTGGGTGTTCCGCGAACCGTGGCCGCCGATGCCGGCCACCCAAATGGCCGCCGCCTGCGCGACTACCAGGATTTCGCAGACCCGTTGAGCCAGAAAAATGCCTTGCTGATCGAGACCGGGCAGCACTTCTCCCAACGTAGCTGTGAGGTAGCCATGGACGTAACGGCTCGCTTTCTTGTGACGACGGGGGTGGTGGAGCCAGCAGACATGGCTAACTACATCAGCACGAGTGCACCGCAAGCCCAGCGCTTCTTGCAGGTTACCGAACCGGTGGTGGCCCGAAGCATGGAGTTCGCGTTCGTCGAGGACTTTCGTGGGTTGGAGTTGATTGGCGAGGCTGGGAGTGTGCTGGCTTGGGATGGCGACCAAGCAGTGGTCACGCCATACGATGATTGTGTGCTGGTGCAACCGTCGCTACGGCATTTGGGCAATGGCGTGACGGTGGTGAGGTTGGCGCGTGTGGTCGAGCGGTAGTGGGATCACACGCTCCCTTCCAGCGACGACCCAAGGACCCTGTTGATCGCGGAAACCACCTGCATCGTAGCCTGTTCGAGGCTGCCGTCATTACGGCAGCAAACCCAGCCGTGATCTGCAATCGCCCGTTCGAACGCCTGGGTACAAGCGACATGTTCTTGCAGGGTATGGATCACCGTACTGCTGAGTCCGCGCCTTCGTGCTGCTGCCCTCGCCCATGAAATATCCGGGTCTGTAACAACCCCGACATGCAGGTCCGGCACTCGCACGTTTCGATCGATGTTCAGCTGCAGAATGTCTGCGAATGGGATCATCCGGCGAAACGCGGCCTCCGATGGGTACCAGCGATCGATCAGGATGATGCTGTCGCGTGGCTGCCGGGTCAGCACGTTCTGGGAGATCCAGGCTCGGCTCTGGGCAAAACGCTCACAGATCTCCCACTCCAGGTCCTGACGTGGACTTCTCGCCAGTTGGTTGACCAGGACCATCGTTTCACCCCTGAAGGGATCGCTCTTGCGCTCGCATAACCGGATCACTTTTTTGTCGTCGGCCCTCAATAATTTAGTTACGGCCTCCAACAGCGTGGTTTTTCCGGTGCCCTTGGGCCCGTCGAGAGAAACGAATAATGGAAGATTCATTGTTCACGTAACGATTCATATAGGGTTTATTTGCGCGATGATGTCACTGCCCATCATGCCGGGGTCAGTCTCGAAGTAATACTGTTGAATAGCTGTTGCTCGGTAAACAGTTGGCAAATATATACCCGAATCAGAGCGGTCTATTCCATTGTGATCGTTGCGATGGCTTTTATAGTGCGATTCAATCTAAGGACGCTGCACTTCGACGCTCGTTTGTCTGGTTGAAAACCCTGAATGGCAAGCTGCGTTCGAATGCGTTCTTCGCGATTGCTCGGTCGTGGGTTTGTGACTGAGTGTCCACTACAACACAGCCATCATTTGGCGCTCTGGTGAATACGATGGCAAAACACATTCAAATCCTCGACGGCGGCATGGGCCGAGAGCTGTCGCGAAACGGCGCACCGTTTCGTCAACCGGAGTGGTCTGCACTGGCGCTGATCGAAGCCCCGGAATATGTGCGCCAGGCACATGACGCGTTCATCGCTGCCGGTGCGCAGGTCATTTCCACCAACAGCTATGCCGTGGTGCCTTTTCATATCGGCGAGGCGCGGTTCAATAACGATGGCACCGCTTTGGCGCAGCTGGCGGGCACCCTCGCCCGTGCTGCTGCCGATGCCAGTCCTCACGCCGTTCGCGTTGCCGGGTCGCTGCCTCCTCCGCTTGGCTCGTATCGCCCGGATCTGTTCGAGCCGGTGCAGGCTGGCAAGGTCCTGCGGGTGCTGATCGACGCGCTGAGCGAGCATGTCGACCTATGGCTGGCAGAGACGCAGAGCTCCATTGCCGAAGTCAGGCTGGTGGCCGAGTTATTGAAAGATGACCCACGACCACGCTGGTTTTCCTTCACGCTGGATGACGCCCTGGATGCTGAGGGCAAGGCTCGACTGCGATCCGGGGAAAGCATCACCGACGCCGTGTTGGCGGCGGTCGAACTGGGCGCGGCTTCCGTGCTGTTCAACTGCAGCCCGCCGGAAGTCATGAGCGCTGCGTTGCTCGAGGCTGGCCAACACAGCAGTTTACCGCTCGGCATCTACGCCAATGCCTTCGAACCGTCGGACCATAAACGCGGTGCCAACGTGGGCATCAGCGCACTGCGCCGCGACACCCAGCCGGACAATTATCTGCGCTGGGCGCGGGAGTGGGTCGATCAGGGCGCCAGTATCGTCGGCGGTTGCTGTGGCATCGGTCCGGAACACATTCGCGCACTGTCGACCGCCCTCACCGGCTCTGAGTCCGTACCCGTAGCACAGGATGCCCTGCATGTTTGATCGTCGCTCGTTCATCAAGGGTACCGGGGCGGCCGCAATGACCGCCGCCATGACCTCCGCCTGGCCGTTGGCCAATGCCTTCGCACAGCAGCCGCTGGGCCCCAGAAAGGGCGGCCACCTGACGATCGGCCTGGACAACGCGTCGACCACAGACCGCCTGGATCCGGCCTTCTGGTTCGAAAGCTGGATGTATTTCACCGGCAGTCAGCTGTTCAATGCCTTGGTGGAAGTCGACGATAGCGGAGCAATCGTGCCTTCACTCGCCGAATCCTGGTCCAGCGATGACGGTGGCCGCAAGTGGGTCCTGAACATCCGCAAGGGCGTGCAATTTCATGATGGCCGCGGTTTGAGCGCGAAAGACGTGGTCTGGTCGCTCAATCACCACCGCAGCGAGAAATCTTCCTCCCCGGTCAAGGTTTATCTGGACCCGGTCACGGACTTGAGAGCCACTGCGGATCACGAAGTCACTGTCACCCTGGCGGAGCCGAACGTCGAGTTCATCGCCTTGCTGTCAGCGGTGCATTTCGTGATCACAGCCGAAAACGAGGCCTTCGAGAAAGCCATTGGCACCGGCGCCTTCATTCTGGAAAGCTTCCAGCCGGGCGTGCGCATGCTGGTCAAGCGCAACCCCAACCATTGGAACCCTTCACGGGGCCATGTCGACTCCGTCGAAACCCTGGCCATGAACGACTCGACCGCCAGGGTTGCGGCGCTGGTCAGTGGTTCCGTGCAGATCATCAATCGGGTCAATCCGCGCATAGTCGGGCGCATCGAAAAGCTGCCCTCGATTCAGCTGGTGCGGGACAAGGACAGTCAGATATTCACCCTGCCGGGCCTGGCCCACGTGGCACCGTTTGACTCCCTCGACGGGCGTCTGGCACTCAAATACGCGATAGACCGGCAACAGTTGATCGACACGGTTCTGGGCGGGTATGGCTCGCTGGGCAACGACAATCCAGTGTTCCCATCGAACCGCTACTTCGCACGGGATATTCCTCAGCGACCTTACGACCCTGATCTGGCGCGCTTCCACTGGCACAAAGCAGGGTTCGCAGGCCCGCTCACGCTCTTCGCGGCAGACGCGGGCTTTCCAGGGGCGGTGGATGCCGCTCAGCTGTATCAACAGTCGGCGCAAAAGGCTGGCATTCCGCTGGGCATCGAACGGGTGCCAAACGACGCATTCTGGACCGATACCTGGCTGAAGAAGCCGTTCTGCACCTCCAATTGGGGGGCACGCCCCACTGCCGATGCATTGTTGTCCATGGTATTCACCAGCCAGGCGCCCTGGAATGAATCCGCTTGGCGCGTCCCGGCTTTCGATCAGTTGGTGAAAGCGGCGCGTGGCGAAACCGATGAAGACAAACGCCGGCAGATCTACCACGACATCCAGGTGATGCTGGTCGAGCAGAGCAGTGAAATCATCCCGCTGTACGCCGACGCGCTGGCGGCCACGCGCAAGAACGTCAAGGGTTTCACGTCGGTGCCTGGGGTGCCGCTCAGTGGCAACCGAGCCGCCGAGAAAGTCTGGCTGGAAGGATAAGGTCGATGTCCGTGACACTTCCGGTTATCGCTCGCGCAGGGGGGCAAGGCGCGCTGGCAAGCATGATCGCGCGGCGCCTGGCGGTGGGCATGGTCATGCTGCTGGCGACCTCGCTGTTGATTTTCATCGGGCTGAACCTGCTCCCGGGCGATACGGCGACCGCAATTCTGGGGCAGTCCGCAACGCCTGCGGCCGTGCATGCCTTGAAGCTGCAACTGGGCCTGGACCAACCGGCAGGCTGGCGTTATCTGCACTGGCTGGGCGGATTGTTGCAGGGTGAATTCGGCAGCAGCCTGACTTCTGGGGAAAACATTTCCGTCGCGCTTTCGCAGCGGCTGAACAACACCCTGTTCCTGGCGGGCATTACCGCGTTGGTCGCGGTACCGCTGGCGCTGTTCATGGGGTTCATCGCGGTGCGCTTCCACGGAGGCTGGGTCGACGGCCTTTTGAGCCTGTTGAGTCGCACGACGGTGGCTCTGCCCGAATTCTTTTCGGGCTACCTGCTGATTTTCATCTTTTCGATGACCCTCGCCTGGCTGCCCAGCAACAGCAGCGTGCAGGCGGGGATGCCGTTCTCGGACCGATTGACAGCCATCGCACTGCCCATGGCCACGCTGGTACTCGCCGTGCTGGGCCACATGAGCAACATGACCCGAGCGGCGCTGCTCAATGCCCAGCGCAGCAGCTATGTCGATACCGCTGTGCTCAAGGGGCTTTCGCCCATGCGGGTACTGTGGCGCCACGTATTGCCCAATGCCTGGGGGCCGATCATCAACGTCATCGTGTTGAACATGGCCTACCTGATGGTGGGCGTGGTGATCGTGGAAAACGTTTTCGTCTATCCCGGCCTGGGCCAGTACCTGGTCGACAGCATCGGCAAACGGGACGTGCCCGTGGTTCAGGGCTGCGCGCTGGTGCTGGCAGCCATCTACATCCTGCTGAATCTGTTCGCCGACGTGATCGCCTTGTTGACGAACCCCCGTCTACGCCACGGAAAATAATCCATGCCCGCACCGAAAATCGTTCACCTGCCCGGCATTGTCGGTCTGATTCTGTTCGTGGCCGTCGCCCTCCTCGCGCCATGGCTGGCTCCCCATGCCCCCGATCAGGTGATTGGCGCAGCCTGGGATGTCCCGTCGGCGCTGGCGCCGCTGGGCACCGACAATCTGGGCCGCGATCTGCTGTCGCGGCTGATCTGGGGCACGCGCACATCGTTGTCGGTGACCGCCGCCGCAGCCTTGGTGGCGTTCGTCGGCGGAACGACGCTGGGCTTCATCGCCGGGGCTGCCGGGGGCTGGGTCGACCAACTGATCTCGCGCGTCAACGACGTGCTGATGGCAATACCGACCATGATACTGGCGCTGGTCATTCTGGCCACGCTGCCCAAGACCGTGAGTGTGATCATCCTGGTGCTTGGGCTGCTGGAGGCCAGTCGGATTCTGCGCGTGGCGCGTGCGTTGGCGGCGGATATTGCCGCCATGGAGTTCATCGACGTGGCGCGCATGCGCGGAGAAAGCATGGCGTGGATTCTGCTGCGGGAAATTCTCCCCAATGCCCTGCCCATCCTGATCGCTGAATTCGCCCTGCGCTTCGTTTTCATCCTGCTGTTTCTGTCCGCGTTGTCTTTTCTCGGGCTGGGCATTCAGCCCCCTACGGCAGACTGGGGCGGGTTGGCCCGGGATAACAAGGACGGCGTGTTGTTCGGCGTGTGGGCCGCTTTGATACCGGGCGCCGCGATTGCCGTGTTGGCGCTGTGCATCAATGCGCTGGCCGATTGGCTGCTGAACGGCAACACCCGCCAGTGGGGAGCGCGCAACCATGACTGATTCGACCCACGCCTCTGCACCTCTATTGTTGTGCGTCGATCATTTACGAATTGCCCCCACAGGCGAGCCTCGGCGGATGTTGGTCGATAACGTGTCGTTCACGCTCAATGCCGGCGAGGTGCTGGGTCTGATCGGCGAGTCCGGAGCGGGAAAATCCACTGTCGGCCAGGCGATCCTGGGTCATCTGCGTGAAGGCATGACGCTGGCAGGCGGATGTGTCCTGTTCCATGGGCAGGACCTGCTACGCCTTCCGGAACCTGGCCTGCGACGGATTCGCGGCCGGCGCATTGCATACGTTGCACAATCGGCCGGATCGGCCTTCAACCCGGCCCTGACCATCGGTGCGCAGGTGATCGAAGCTGCGCAATGGCACGGGCTCATGGATGCGGCCACGGCCAAGGCGCGGGCGCTGCAGCTGTTCGCCGAATTCAGTCTGCCGGAGCCCGAAACCTTCTATACACGCTACCCGCACCAGGTGTCGGGTGGGCAGTTGCAGCGGGCGATGATTGCCATGGCGCTGTGCAGCTCGCCCGAGCTGATCGTCTTCGACGAGCCGACGACCGCACTGGACGTCGTCACCCAACTGGGCATTCTTCAGGCCATCGCGCAGGTCATCCGCCGGGCGGGTGTAGCCGCCATCTACATCAGCCACGATCTGGCCGTGGTTGCACAACTGGCCGACCGCATCATGGTGTTGCGTCATGGCCAATGCGTGGAGCACGGCGCGACCCAGCAGATTCTGCAACGGCCCACGCAGCGCTACACCCGGGATCTGCTCGATGCCGGATGCACTTCTCGCGGTCCAGGCGTTGTTCCATCGGTGCAGACAGAACTGCTGACCATCCGTTCACTGAGCGCCAGGTATCACCATCGGCCGGTATTGGACGACGTTTCACTGCGTCTGTGGCAAGGCTGCACGCTGGCGCTCATCGGCGAATCGGGATCAGGTAAGTCGACCTTGGGTAGAGCTATTTGCGGATTGCTCACGGACGTTGGCGGTTCCATGACGCTGGGAGGCAAGGCGCTGCCGTTGACGCTCGGGAAGCGGGCCCACCACCACCTGCAGCAGGTCCAGCTGGTCAACCAGATTCCTGACAGCGCGCTCAATCCCAGACTGTCGATCGGCGATCAGCTCGCTCGCGCCGTGCAGAAATTTACCGGGTTAGGCCGACAGCAGCGGCAACAGCGGGTGATCGCATTGCTGGGTCAGGTGGGCCTGCCTGCAGACATCGCCAAGCGACTTCCGCACACGCTTTCCGGGGGGCAGAAACAGCGAGTATGCATTGCACGCGCGCTGGCTGCCGAGCCTGCACTGATCATTTGCGATGAGCCCACTTCGGCACTGGATCCGCTGGTTGCCCAGGAGGTACTGGCGTTGCTGCGGCAGCTGCAGGCCGAAACGGGCGTATCGTACTTGTTCATTACCCACGATCTGCACGTCGCCAGGCAGATCGCCCATGAGGTTGCCGTGCTGCGCAACGGCCGTATCGTTCATCGAGGGCCCACTGCTGAAGCACTCAGCGCACCGTTCGATGACTACACGCAGAGCCTTGTCCAATCCGTACCGCAAATGAGGCAAGACTGGTTGGCGCAGATGACTGGCTGATAGCGCAACGGTGCTCCCAGAGTTCGCCAGGTGTTCAGTTACGCCTGGCTTTGAACGTCAATGCGAAACCCAGCAGCACCACCCCGGCAAACCCCGCCGGGAACAGCCAGATACTTTTCCAGTCATGTTGCATGCCCGTTGCGTAGTGATCGGTCACTTGCCCCGCCACCCAGAAACCGATCAGCATGCCCAACCCATAGGTGGCCAGGGTAATCAGCCCCTGCGCCGAGCTGCGGAAGCGTTCAGGCGTCTTGGCATCGGTGTAGATCTGTCCGCAGACGAAAAAGAAGTCGTAGCACACGCCATGCAAGGCAATGCCGATCATCAACAGGGCGATTTCTTCACCGCCGCTGCCATAGGCGAACAGCACGTAGCGCAACACCCAGGCGAACATGCCGACCAGCAGTGCGATCTTGATGCCGAAGCGGGCGATGAACAGCGGCAGCAACAGCATGAACAGCACTTCGGACACTTGCCCGATGGCCATCTTGGCAGTGGGGTTGGCGATGCCGATCTCGGCCAGGAACGGGTTGGCGTTCTGGTAGTAGAACGCCAAGGGTATGCAGATCAGGATCGACGCAAGGAAAAATATCAAGTAGCTGCGATCCTTCAGCAGCCCCAGCGCGTCCAGGCCCAGCACCTGCCGCAACCCCTGACGCTCGCCGGTAGCCTGCAAAGGTGCCGTGCTGGGCAGGGTGAAGCTATACAGCCCCAGGAGCAGCGAAGCGACGGCCGACATCAGGAACGTATTGCGCAGTGCGCCACCGGCAATACCTTGAGCCGAATCCCAGGCGAAGACCATGCTGATCACCACGCCGGCGATGATCCAGCCGAGAGTGCCCCACACCCGAATGCGGGAAAACTCCCGAGCCGGTTCTTTCATCTGGCGGAAGGCGATCGAGTTGACCAGGGCCAGGGTGGGCATGTAGGCCACCATGTAGGCCAGGACATAAGGATAGAAAGCGGCGAAGTCCGGCGCCTTGTACAGCTGGTACAACAGCACCGCGCCCAGCAGGTGCAGCACAGCGAGGATGCGTTCGGCGTTGAACCAGCGATCGGCGATCAGGCCGATGACGAAAGGAGCGATGATCGCTCCCCAGGACTGCGTCGAAAATGCCTGGCCGATCTGGCTGCCGCTGGCGCCTAGGCCCGTCGCCAGGAATGTTCCAAGGGTGACGAACCAGCCACCCCAGATGAAGAACTGCAGGAACATCATCACGCTCAGTCGGGCGTTCATCGTTTTCATTGCGCTCACCGTTTTATTGTTATGGCAGGTGTCGGTCGAAAGCTTGGGCGGTTCAGTCTTCGGGCAAGCCCAATAGTCTTCGGTTGGATTGCACGTCGGCGCTAACGCCGGCGAAATCGTCGAACGCGCGTTGCGTGCGCTGGATCATGTGCCGTTCGATGAAAGCAGCTCCCTCGCCTGCGCCTTGTGCCGAGTCCTTCAGGCAGCACTCCCATTCGAGCACGGCCCAGCCGTTGAAGCCGTACTGGGTCAACTTGCTGAAGATCGATTTGAAGTCCACCTGGCCGTCACCCAGCGAGCGGAAGCGGCCCGGCCGATCGACCCAGTCCTGGTAGCCGCCATACACGCCGGAACGGGCATCGGGACGGAACTCGGCGTCCTTGACGTGGAACATGCGGATGCGCGCGTGGTAGCGGTCGATGAAACCCAGGTAGTCCATCTGCTGCAGCAACAGATGGCTGGGGTCGTACAGGATGGTGGCGCGCGGATGATGATCGACTGCCTGCAGGAAGCGGTCGAAGGAAGCGCCGTCGTGCAGATCCTCACCAGGGTGAATCTCGTAGCACAGGTCGACACCGGCCTCTTCGAAACAGTCGAGAATCGGCAACCAGCGCCGGGCCAGCTCGGCAAAACCCTGCTCGACCAGACCACTGGGCCGCTGCGGCCACGGGTAGACATAGGGCCAGAGCAAGGCGCCGGAGAACGTGGCATGCGCCGTCAGGCCCAGGCGTTGGCTGGCCCGTGCGGCAAGCTTGAGTTGGTCGACGGCCCACTCGGTGCGGGCTTGTGGAGCATTGCGCAGGTGGGCTGGCGCGAACTCGTCGAACACCGCGTCGAAAGCAGGATGCACGGCGACCAGTTGACCTTGCAGGTGGGTCGACAGCTCGCTGATCTGCACGCCGGCTTTGGCGCACACCGCGTTCAGCTCATCGCAATACGCCTGGCTTTGCGCTGCGCGCTCCAGGTCGATGTAGCGGGTGCCGAGCGTGGGCAGCTGGATCGACGTGTAACCTTGGGACGCAGCCCAGCCTGCGATGTTGGCCAGGTTGTCGAACGGCGCTTCGGACGACATGAACTGCGCCAGGAATATGCCCGGGCCACGCAGCCCCGTATCGGCGGGAAGATTCATTGCGAGGTGCTCCGTGAGGAAGAGGGGCTGACCAGTTCGGTCCACTTGGCGTCGCCGCGGTGGTTGGTGATGGCGGCCTCGATGAAGGCCATCCCGCGCAAACCGATGTCCATGCCGGGTACGCCCGGCACCTGGTTGCCGGCCACACCCGCCTGGATGGCGTCGGCAAAATCTACGTACAGATTGGCCATCGCCTCCAGGTAGCCTTCGGGATGCCCTGCGGGCAAACGCATCCGGCGCGTGGCGGCGGCACTGAGCCAAGGTTGCCCAAGACCTGAGCGCAGGATGCGCATGGGTTGGTCCAGCGAACGGTGGATCAGACTGGACGGTTCTTCCTGCCGCCATTCCAGCCCGCCCAACTCGCCATAGACGCGAATCTTCAACGGATTCTCTTCGCCGGCGCAGACCTGGCTGGCGATAAGAACCCCGCTGGCCCCGCCGCTCATCTTGAACAGCACACTGGCATCGTCGTCCAGTCGGCGACTGTCGACGTGCGATCCCAACTGCGCGCTGAGCGCGCATACCTGCTGGTCGGCGATGAATTCCGCCAGGCAAAACGCATGGGTGCCGATGTCGCCGATGCAGCCGCCAATGCCGGATTGTTCCGGGTTGTCGCGCCAGTCCGCCTGCTTGTTGCCCTGGCTGGCGATGTCCTGGCTGAGCCAGCCTTGTGGGTATTCGACGATGACTTTACGCACGGCACCGATGAGGCCCTTACGCACCAGCTCGCGGGCTTCCCACACCATGGCGTAGCCCAGGTACACGTGAGCCAAGCCATAGAGTCGGTCACTGCCAAGCAAGGTCTGGTCCAGCGCCTGCAGCTCGGCCAGGTTCAAAGCGGCGGGCTTTTCGCTGAACACATGGAAGCCTGCCTGGATCGCGCGCTGTGCGACGGGCGCATGCAGATGATTGGGCGTGACGTTGACCAGCAACTGCATGCGCTGGTCTTCGGGGAGGCGCGCTTCGGCGTCGATCATCTCTCGCCAGTCGCCATAGACACGCTGTGGCGCGAGGCCCAACGCGTTTCCAGTACGCTGATTGTTCAGCGAATCGCGACTGAAAGCGCCGCACACCAGATCGAATCGCCCATCCAGCGCTGCCGCCTGCCGATGTGCCAGGGCAATGAACGACCCTTCCCCACCACCGACGAAACCCATTCTGGTTTTTTGCATGACATCCAGCCTCTAGATTCTTGTCGGCTCAGCACTGGTCAGATCTGCAATCAGAGACTTAGCGATGTAACCGGTTACATTGTTCAAGGAATCTAGGCGCCAACGCGCCCCCTGTCAAACACCATCGGGCGGATCATCGCGGTACGGGAGGCAGCGGCAAACTGAGGTAAGCTCTGCGTCGGGATTACCGGGAGCGAGGTAGGCGTGTCGAATATTCGTGAAGTGGCGCGGCTGGCCGGCGTTTCCGTGGCGACGGTGTCGCGTGCATTGAAATCACCCGAACGGGTGCTGCCCGAGACGCGCGAGCGGGTCAATGCTGCGGTGGAACAGGCCGGTTACCGGCCAAACCTGATGGCTGTGCAGTTCCGTTCGCGACGCACGTTCAATCTGGTCATTCTTGTGCCACACATTGCCAACAGCTTTTTTGCCCGTGTGATCAGCGGCGCGCAGAAAGCCGCTCAGGCGGCGGGCTATCGTGTATTGCTGTGCGACACGTTGGGCTGCGAAGCGACCGAGCGCGAATATGCCGACCTGGTGCATGCCCATCAAGCCGACGGTGTGCTGCAGCTTCGCGCCTATGATCCATTCGCCTCGACTACCGACGCAGCCGACTTGCCCCCTATCGTCAACGCCTGCGAAATCCTCACGAGCGGCCGTCATCCTACTGTCAGTCTGGATAACCATGGCGCCGCACAGACGGTAACAGAGCACCTGCTTGCCTTGGGCCACCGACGCATCGGTTTGATCAACGGCCCCACCACCAGCCCATTGACTCATGATCGGCGTGCGGGCTATGAGGCAGCCTTGCGTGCAGCAGGCATCACACCCGACGCCAGGTTGATCTGCCCCGGTGATTTCAGCCTGAAAGCAGGCTATGACGGAGCACTGCAGTTGCTCGGCATGCCCGAACGCCCTACTGCATTGTTCTGTGAAAGCGATGAGATGGCCATTGGCGCCTTGAAGCGCATCAAGGAAATGGGCCTGCGAGTTCCCCAGGACGTTTCGCTGGCCGGCTTCGACGATATTGAACTGGCGGCCTATTGCGACCCACCGCTGACGACCATTGCCCAGCCAGCCGAGTGCTTCGGCCAGCACGCGGTGGACATGCTGATCGGTTTGATCGAGAAGCGCACGCTTGAAGTGCGCCACGTGACGCTGCCCCACAGCCTGGTTGTTCGGCAGAGCACCGCTTGCGTGCCTGATGGTGATATCGCTGGCGGATGACAGCCACACGCTTTGGAATATTCAACCCCCGGAAACCGGCTTCTTCTGCCGTCTGCAACGTTCCGAGCAGTAGCGGACCTCGTCCCAACAGCGCGCCCATTTCTTGCGCCAGGTGAACGGAAGACCGCAGGTGACGCAGTGTTTCATCGGTAGCTCACTTTTCTTCAAGACCCTCTCCACGGCAACGTTCACGGATTATCTGTGTAGCCAACCAGCGAAGAGCTGTATAAAGATACAGTACCCAGCTAGAATAGCTCCCTTGCCCATTATCCGGACACACGCATGGATCTTCATCTCAGCCAAACCAGCGCCGCCATCGCCATGGTCAACAGGCTCCAGGCCGAATTGACCGATTTGGGCGAGGTATTGCGCGCTGCAGTTGACCACGTACGTGTCGATGCCATGTTTGGTCTGGATTTTCGGCCTGAGGACGCCGTGCGCAACGAGCCGATAGAGGTGCGTGTATTACAGGGTGACGAGGCGGTACAGGCGGCGTTCGAGGCCTTGACCAGTATCTGGGTCAAGGTCGGTCAGCATCCGCGGGAAACATTGCGTGTGCCAGGTGCCATTGCCCTGCCCCGCACTGTCATCGAGAAGATTCTCCAGACCAACGCGACGCGTGTCGAGTTGGGCAAGTTGATCGGGGCCATCGACAAGACTAATGACCGCCGCAACGTGTGGAACCGCTTCAAGGGCAGCGGCAACGGCATCGTTCCCAAGCAGGCACTGCGGCTGACCAATGTGCTTACTGCGCCGTCGAACATCAATTTCTACTGGGATGACACCGGCTCGTCCGGCGCCCGCAAGATAGCCGGTGATCTGCTGCAAGAGTGGCACGAACAGCTCGAGCAATACCATGACAAACAGGCGACGGTGCACCACTCCTCGGAAGCCGCTGCCGAGAACGCCCTGCTCTACGGCATCGACATGCTGGGCAAGCTCGACCCGCAGGAACAGGTTGCCATTCGCCGCCTGGTTCAGCCTCATATCCGGGCACGGGTCAGGAACGGTGACTCGAAGGCCAAGCCCATCATCGCGCCGGTGCCTTTCGTGTATGAAACGGATATTGCCGCACCGAAGATCAAGCCGCTTTCGAGTTACGAGCCCAAAGTTGTAATCCGCAAGAACACCCGCCTGGCGTTGCTGGAGGATGAGCCCTATGTGGAGGCAATGAATCTCTATCGTTATAAAGAGAAGCATCGTGTTTATGGGCCCCTGCAAAAAAAATCGGTTGAAGAGGCCTAGGCATTTGATGCGTATTGCCAATGGGCGAAGCAATTGGATAGGGCGTTGCAGGTAAATAACATCATGATATAGCTGATGCTGTAATGCGCCCTCCTTCCCAAATTTTCCACATCAGGCTAGGTCTTGTGACGTGCACCCTACCCTACTTGGTGTTTACCAGTTGGTAATACAGGAATGGAAGACACTTTAAGCTGCGCTCTGTCATGATGTTACTTTATGGTCTAGGTCATCCAGGTATTCGCACCAGGATAGTTAGCGTCTGTTCACTGGTCGCCTTCATACAAGGCGCACGGGATAAAGCTGGGTTGCGAGCACGTCATGATGTTATTAATGGGCTTGGGACTGTTTCAGCGCGATTGCTGGCCCCTTCTGCTTCCCTTATAAAGGTGCTCTCCACTTTGATCAGGCTCTTCAAGTGTCCGCCGCCGCCCTCTCCGCTCGAGAAACCTGCCAGCTTCTTCGTGACGTCGCTCTAGGTATTCGCACCTTGCACCGTCTCGACGAAACGGATTGGGCCGTTGCCTACGGCGCAGCAATGACTGTCGGCACCGACGGCTGGATCATCACCTTCCACAACCAAGAAAACCGACGCTTTCATTGCGAACGTTGTGAAAGCCCGGACGGCCGCACCTACCTCTTCGATTCATCCCAGCGCTACGGTACCGACCCTATCGAGCTTCTAAGTACCTGGGAGCACAACAAGCTGGCGGAAATACTCGCGGGTGTCTGAAGCAAGGTTTCAATCTGCGCAACTGTCAATGCGAATCGTTTGCGGATAGAATCCGCTGCCATTTCGCTAGCCTCCCCTGCCTGGAACCATGAACCCATGCGTCGCACGTTACTTTCGCTGTGCCTGCTGCAAGCTGCCCCGGTGTCTGCCTGGGCCTCCGAACCCGTTGAAGCCAGTGGAAACCTTCAGCTCGAAGCGGTGAACATCGAGGCCGACAGTGACTATGAACGCGCGGACGGTCCGGTCACGGGTTACAAAGCCACCCGCTCGATGAGTGCGACGCGCACCGACACAGCCCTGCACGAGACCCCTCAGTCGATCAGCGTCGTGCCCCGTGACGTATTGGAAGACACCGCCTCCACTCGCTTGCAGGACGCGTTGGATTACGCAGGGGGTGTCGGCCGCGCCAACAACTTCGGGGGTCAGGGCCTGACCACTTTCACCGTGCGCGGCTTCACCACCGGCGAGTTCTACCGCAACGGCTTTCCGATCAACCGCGGCTACCCCAATGCCCCGGACGCCAATACCGTGGAGCGCCTGGAAGTGATCCGCGGTCCGGCGACGAGCCTGTATGGCCGTGGTGATCCGGGCGGCACTTTCAACGTCGTCAGCAAGCAGCCGCTGGCCGAGCGCAAGGTGACGATTGGCAGCCAGCTGAACGATCAGGGCATGCGCCGCGCTACGCTGGATGCCGGCGGGCCGCTCAGCGAGGATGGACGCCTGGCCTATCGGCTGAACGTGTTGGGCGAAGGCGGCGAGAGCTTTCGTGACCATGTGGAAACCGAACGCTACGACATCGCGCCCGTGCTCAGCTGGCAAGCCAGCGACACTACCAAAATCGTTTTCGAAGGCGATTTCATGCGCAACAACCATCCGCTCGATCGCGGCTTGACGCGCTACGCCACTCAACGGGGCAGCGCTTCGCGCGACACCAATGTCTGGGAGCACGGGCGTGACAACCTGCTGCACAACGACAACGACATGGCCCAACTCAGGTTCGAGCACCGCCTCGATAATGACTGGACCCTGGCCGGCGGCATGCAGTGGCTCGACGGCAGCCTTGCGGGCAATGCGGTCGAAGCCAACGCAGCCCCGCTGGATGGCCGTACCCTGCAGCGCAACTTCAACTACCGCAAACTGGAATGGACCGACCGCGACTATCAGCTGAACCTTACCGGCCATTTCGATACCGCGGGGCTTTCCCACACCTTGCTGGCCGGCGTGGAGTATGAAAACTACGACTACCGCTCGATCATCCAGCGCTCGTCCGCGGCGACCGGTACCTACCCCATCGACCTCTACAACCCTGTGCTTGGTCAGCCACGCCCGGCCCTCACCCGCACCACCACACACGACACGGAAAACCTGAAAACCTGGGCCGCGTTCATTCAAGACCAGGTGGCCTTGACCGAGCGCTTCAAAGTGCTCGCAGGCGTGCGTCTGGAACGCTTCGAACAGGACTACGACAACCGCTTGCCAGGCTCTGTGGACTGGAACGCCGCGCAGACCTCGGCAACGCCGCGGCTGGGCTTGATCTACGACCTTACCGATACGCTGGCGCTGTACGCCAACACCGCGCGGTCGTTCAAACCCAATAGCGGTGCAACCCGCGATGGCAGCGGGTTTGACCCGGAAGAAGGTAAATCTTACGAGCTGGGCATGAAGTGGGAAGCCCTCGATCAGCAACTGAGCATCGACGGCGCCGTCTACCACATCGTCAAGCAAAACGTGCTCACCCGTGATCCGGTCGACCCGACCTACAGCGTCGCGGCCGGCGAAGTCACCAGCCGTGGCCTGGACATCACCATCGCCGGCAACCTCACGCCACAATGGCGGATGATAGGTGGCTACGCCTACGTCGATGCGCGGGTGACCGACGACAACAACCTGCCCAACGGCACCCGCCTTGCCAACATTCCGCGCAACAGTTTCAGCCTGCTCAACACCTACGAGTTCCAGGACGGCGCAGCCAAAGGCCTGGGCCTGGGCGTAGGTTTGAAATACATCGACGACCGCGCCGGACAGACCGCAGCCCAGACCTACACCATGGACCGCTACAGCGTGGTCGATCTGTTGAGTTTCTATCAGGTGAACGATCACGTTCGCCTGAACCTGGAACTGCAGAATGTGTTCAACAAGGGCTACGACGAAGGCGCGTTCAACACGTACGCGTATCCAGGCGCACCGCGTACGGTTCAGGCGGGCGTGGCGTATACGTTTTGAGGCACTGCACGCCGCTGTCGATCCGGAACCTGGCAAGCGTGCGGCAGTGATACTCGGCGACGGCGGGCCGGGTACTGTTCGCTTGTGGCCCCAGAGCAGCATGGGCCGAGGGCAAAAAAGTATCGGGGCGGTGTATCTGGCGGGCTATCGACCCGGACATTGTCCAGAGTAAGGTTGCTCTTACCGACCTGTAGATCAAACCATGAGTGCGCGATACAGGCCTATAGCCCGCCGCAGTTTTCGAGCCCGTGGAATCTACAGGTGATTCGGGCCACGAAGCCCCTCAGAGGAGAACGGATGAACATGCAGTTGCCCACGGTTGTCGTGTTCGGTGAAGCACTCACCGATCTGGTCCAGACCACGCCCGGTCGCTGGCAAGGCTATCCGGGAGGCGCGCCGTGGAACGTGGCGCGGGCCATGAGCCGCCTCGGGGTGCCGACGGCGTTCGCGGGGTCGATCAGTACCGACTCACTGGGCGATGAGCTCTACCGACAGTCCGAAGCTGCCGGGCTGGACCTGCGCTACCTGCAGCGCGTCGAGGCCGATCCACTGGTGGCGATCGTGCCTTCCAGCCACCCTCCCCGTTATTTTTTCGCCGGTGAGGCGGATTTGCATTTCGATGTGCAGCTGCTGCCCTCGGGGTGGCTGGCGGCTGCGCGATTGTGTCATTTCAGCTGCATCAGCCTGGCCCGGCAGCCGTTGGGTGACAGGCTGGTCGAGGTGGCGCGGGAGGCGAAGCGGCATGGCAAACTGATCAGCTATGACCCCAACTGGCGCAACCTGATGGATGCTCGATACCGCGAGGTGACGTTCCCCGCCATGGTCGCACTGGCGGACATCATCAAGCTGTCCGATGAGGATCTGCGGCAGATCTATCCTGGCTTGAGCGAAGAGCAGGCCTTGCAGCAGTTGCGCGAGATGAATGAAGGGGCACAGGTTCTGTTCACCCGTGGGGCGCAGGGAATGGTGTTGTTTACGCTTGAGGGCAAGGTCGAACAGGCGGCAATCGCCGTCAAAGTAGCCGACACCGTTGGCGCCGGCGACGCGAGCATGGCCGGCTGGCTGGCGTCGAGCCTGCTGGGTATCGAATCTCCCCAAGCACGGCTGGCGTTTTCTGCAGCCTGCGCATCGGTGTCCTGCGCGAATGCCGGGGCCTATGCGCCAAGCCGCGAAGAAGTTGAGCAGCTGCTGTCGCGCTGAAGCGGTGGGTCAGGTAGACCGCGGTGCGCGCTTCGCGGCCGATGACCGCTCCTACAGGAGGGCAGCGTGGTGTGTCAGGGAAACTGCGCTGCGCCATTCGCGGCCGACGACCGCTCCTACAGGAGGGCGGCTTGGTGTGTCAGGGAAACTGCGCTGCGCCATTCGCGGCCGATGACCGCTCCTACAGGAGGGCGGCGTGATGTGTCAGGGAAACTGCGCTGCGCCATTCGCGGTCACGGACCGCTCCTACAGAAGGCATGCCCACTGGGGACATGCGCGGTGTGCATGTAGGAGCGGTCCGTGGCCGCGAAAAGGACGGCGCGGTGTATCAGGCTGAAGGCGCTGGAAGGTAGTCGGATATCTCGACGAGGTTCAGGTCCGGATCGCGGACGTACACCGAGCGAATGGGGCCGGTGGCACTGGTGCGCTTGACCGGCCCTTCGAGGATGGGCCAAAGGTGACACTCAAGGCGTTCGATCACCTGCTCAAGGCTGCAACTGGCGATGAAACACAAGTCCAGTGCGCCGGGCACAGGCAAGTGCGCCTTGGGCTCGAACTCATGCCCCCGCACGTGCACATTGATTTTTTGATGGCCGAAGCGAAACGCCACACGCCCTTCCCCAAAGCTTTCCAGTTGCATGCCCAGCACGTCGATGTAGAAACCCTTGCAGGCCTCCAGATCAATGGTGGTGAGGACAATGTGGTCAAGGTGATCGATCATCCGAGGTTTTCGCGATTGAGCACATCCAGCGTTACGTATTCACGTTGACCCGACCTGATGGTTTCCATCGAAGGCTGATAGCACCCGCGCCAGTCGCTGGCGAACTGCAATGGATCAACCTGCACTGCATGCCTGGCCAGAAACGGCTCGGCGATGCGCGCAACGCTGGTACGCCAATCGACAACCGTGCCGAACACGTCGAACCCCAGGAAACTCACTCGCTCCAATGCATGACTCACGGCTTTTCTCCTGCGCGAGCGCAGAGGACATCCCTGCACTCGATGTCTACGAATAGACCATCGCCCACCACAGCCGTTTAATCGACGTTCACCGTCGGCGCGGTGAACGCCCCTGGGCGCCTCAACCGATTGGCAACTGTCCGGTGACGATGGCAGTCACCAGGAAGATCGCGAACATCGGCAGCGACCACTTGAAGAACTCCTTCTGGTATTCGCCGAAGGTCATTTCGGTGCGGTTCATCAGCAGGAACAGCCAGGCCACCGTAGGGCTGGCGTAGCGCAGCGCCTGGCCCATGAACGAGGCAACGCCGATTTCGGTGGGGGTGATGCCGAAGCTGTAGGCAATGGGCGCGACCACCGGCAGGATACCGAAGTAATAAGCGTCCACCGGCAACGCATAGCAGGCCAGCGCGCCAAGGAACGCAAAGATCAGCGCCGTGTGGCTGCCCATCGACTCGGGAATCAGGCTGGCCATGTGCTCGGCGACCGCACCCGCCATCCCGCTGCCATTGAAGATCCCCAGAAAGCACCCTGCCGCCAGAATGATCGAGGCCACCGCCACCGCATCGCCGCCATTGGCAGTGATCCGCTCACGCTGTTCCACAGCGGTGTAGTTGACGGTCAGCGCCAGCGCCGTGCCCAGCATGAACACCACCGCGCCACTGGCCCAGCCGGCGATCAGGATCACCAGCATGCCCACCGTCAGCGCCAGGTTGAAGAGAAACAGCTTGGGCCGCTTGAGTTCCTTGTCGTGGTCCTCGATGACCGTGACCATCTCGGCAATCTGTTGCGGGGTAACGATGACCTTCTCGCCGGCGACAAAGCCCAGGCGCTTGCGCTCCTTGATGCCCATCAGGTACGCCATGCCGAACACATAGATGAACGACACCCCGAGAATCGGCAGGATCGCCACGAACAGCGTGTTCACCTCAAGGTTGAGCACCGCGGCAGCACGCGCCAGCGGCCCACCCCACGGCAGGCAGTTGCCCAGCCCGCAAGGCAGGATGATCAGCATGGCCAGGTTGGACAGTTTCATGCCCATCTGTTTGTACAACGGCAGAAAGGCGGTGGTGATGATCAGGATGGTGGTGGTGCCGTCGCCATCCAGGGTCACCACCGAGGAGGTGAACGCGGTTACCAGAATGATCTTCAGCGGGTCGCCGTTGGCCTTGCGGATCAGGTAAGTGCACAACGGATCGAACAGCCCCACGTTCATCATCAGGCTGAAGTACAGCACCGCGAACAGAATCATCACTGTGGGGTTCACGGTCCCCAGGGAGATCTTGCCGTCCTCTCCCTGGGAATAGAACAGGCCTTCCTTGATCCACTTTATGATCATGTCCAGCGGCACGCCGCTGAGCAGGCAGACCAGCACGCCGACCGCCAGCGACACGACGATCAGGCCGGTAAAGGGCGAAAGTTTTTGCTTGATCACCAACAGCAGGAACGAGGTGATCAACGTATAGCCCAGAATGGTCAGCATCCGAACGTCTCCACATATTATTTTTATCGAGAGAGGCAGCGTCTGTTGCGCAGGCTCGGTCTTGGCTACCGAGCCTGCAGGGCCCTACTGGCCCTGCAACAGCTTGGTGACCCAATCAGGGGCCAGCTCAGGCAGTGGCTCGCCGTTGTCGCGGCAGCGGACGTACTGCTCGATCACCTCGCGACGCTGTTCTTCATAGATGCTTTTCTTTTCCGACGCTTCCAGCACTTCCAGCAGCCGCGCGCGCGGTACCACGGTGACACCGTCGTAGTCACCGAACACCAGGTCACCCGCGGCCACCTCCACACCGGCACAGGTAACGGTGGTGTTGATCTTGCCTGGCCCCTGCTTGCCGGGGCTGCGCTGCATGAAACCCTTGGCATATACGGGAATGTCGAGTTCGGCCAGCGGCAGCTTGTCACGCACGCAACCATCGATGACCAGCCCGGCCAGGCCAACGGCCTGCGCCGCCCCCGCCATCAGGTCACCGATGTACGCGCGCCCCGGATAGCCCTTGCCGGCGACCACCAGGACATAGCCCGGCTGCCCCTGGTACACCGCCACGTGAATCGGAAAGTTGTCGCCATCTTCGGTGTCGACGGTGTAGGCGGTGCCGAGCATGATCTTGCGGTCGTCCAGCGGCATCAGATCGGCGTCCATGGCGCCGTTGCGGGCAATGCCGAGCTTGGCCATGCCATCGCACAGCTGTGCGGGGCTGAGCTTGCGAAATCGGTCGAGCAGGTCCTGGGGAATCAGCTCGGGCAGGGGCAGGTAGTGTTCGGTATTCATGGCGTCTTCCTCAGGAATGTTTGACCAGCTGGCGAATGGCGTCGCGGTAATCGAGATCGCTGCCATTGGCGCCCAGCAGGGTTTGCCAGTCGGTGGCGGCGAGCTTTTCCAGCTGCTGGTGGCTGGCCCTGGACATGGTGGCGTCGACCCCGGCGTCTTCGAGGGTGGTGACCACGTCGTCCATCTCGGCGCTGCGCCGTTTGGCGTGGATCAGCGTGCGCGCAGTGAAGGTGTTGGCGAGCTGCTCGACGGTCTTGCCGTTGAGCGATTCACCGAGGGAATCGACCAGCGTGTCGAGCACACCAAACTTCTCCCCTGCCTGGAAGGCTTCGAGCAGTAGTTGCGGCAGGCCTTTCATCACCACGCTTTTGAGCATCTTGATCGCCGAAGCGGCGCCGGCCTCGGCGTCCAGCACGGTCAGTTGCATGCCATAGGGGGTGAACGCGTCGGCGAACGCACGGGCACCGTCGCCGGCCAGCAGCATCGGTACGCGATGATTGTTGCCAGGCACCGTGCCCATCACCGCAGCGTCGCAGAAGCCCACGCCGGGGGCCCTGGGCAGCGCGGCGATGGCTTGCTTGACGGTGGGCGCGGCCGAGTTCATGTCGACATAGGTCTGCCCGGCCACCAGCAGCGGCAGCACGCGCTCGGCCACGGCCAGTGCGCTGCTGGCACTGGTCAGGCAGGCCACGAAACGGGCGCCCTGGCAGGCGCTTTCCAGCGAATCGAAGAGTGTGACCTGAGTGTGCTCGGCGCGCTGGCGGATCGTCGCGCCGCGCTGAGGGTCGTCTGCCTGGGCATCGAAGGCGCCGATCCGCAGATCGCCCTGGGTACGCAAGCCGGTGGCAAGGTGGTAGGCGGCTTCGCCAAACCCGATGAAGAGCAGTTCCATCAGCGTGTTCCCTATTTCTATTGTTATTGGTAGGAGTGGAGCAAAGCCTGTGCCAATCTGTGACGACGGCTTTTTTACACAATGCAATCAATTACTTGGATCAAAAAGACACTAAAACTGGTCAACGATCGTCTTGCAATACCATTGCAGTCCATTGCAAAACCTTTCACCAGCCACTAGCGTGCAATGGACGCCTCACCCCCAACAACCGCACATCCACGAGGAGCGATTCAATGCTCGGCAAACTGGCTGTCATTTCTCCTTCCACCACCCTCACTGCGGTGATGAATCAGGTGCTGGAGAAACGTGGACTGCATGTGGCCGTGGTGGAAGCCGCGCAACATCAGGCAGTACTGATGGCGCAACAGGCGATCGACGAAGGTGCCAGCGTACTGATCAGCCGTGGCAAGACCGCCAGCGTGCTGCGCGAGCACTTTCAGGTGCCTGTCGTGGAGGTGCGCCACACGTTCTTCGACTGCATCAATGCCTATCACAAAGCCTTGGCGGTGTCGGACCGCATCGCCTTCCTGGCTACGTCCGACGGCTATGCCGCGATCCTTGAGAAAGCCAAGCCGTTCATGCCGGCGGTGACCATCTGCCCGATCGACCCGTTCGGCAGCGCGCAAAGCACCGACGCGCAACTCGACCGCCTGCAGGCGCAGGGCATCGAGGTGGCTATCGGTGGCTTGTCCCTGGAGCAGGCGGTCAAGGGCCGCGGCCTGCACTACATCATGTCCGACGCCGATGCCGACGCCGCCTTCGATGCCATCGACGAAGCCCTGCACCTGTTGCGCATCGAGCAGGAACGACTGCACAAGCGTCTGGAGCTGCAGGGCCGCTACGAGATGATCCGGTCCATTCTCGACTGTGTCTCCGAAGGCATCTTCAGCATCGACAGCCACGGCGTGATCACCAACATGAACAGCGTCGCCACCCACTACCTGGGCAGCGTGCGCTGCGGCGACAACGTGGCCGGCCTGCTGGCGCAGGACTACTTCGGCCGCGTGCTGGACAAGGGCGAGGCGGTGCGCGGTGCCTTGATCAACCTGGGGCGCCTGTCACTGACCCTGAGCATCGCGCCGATCACCCTCGGCGACCAGGTGATCGGCGCCGTCGCGACCCTGCAGAAGCAGACCGAAATCAAGGCCATCGAGCAGAAGATGCGCCGTCAGCTGGCGCGCCAGCACGTGGCCGAGAATACCTTCGCATCGATCATCGGCAGCAGCCCGGCACTGGCCAAGGCCAAGCGCCTGGCGCAGACCTTCGCTGCGGTGGACAGTACGGTGATGATCGAAGGCGAAACCGGTACCGGCAAGGAGTTGTTCGCCCAGAGTATCCACAACGCCTCGAAGCGGCGCCATGGCCCGTTCGTGGCGATCAACTGCGCCGCCTTCGCCCCCGGCGTGCTGGAGAGCGAACTGTTCGGCTACGTGAAGGGGGCGTTCACCGGTGCCTTGACCGAGGGCAAGGCCGGCGTGTTCGAGCTGGCCCACACCGGGACGATCTTTCTCGACGAGATCAGCGAAACCTCGGCGGAAATCCAGCTCAAGCTGCTGCGCACGCTGCAGGAGCGCAAGGTGGTGCGTATCGGCGACGACAAGGTCACGCCAGTGGACATTCGCATCATCACGGCCAGCAACAAACGCTTGCCGCAGTTGGTGGCGCAGGGGCTGTTCCGTGAGGATTTCTTCTACCGCATCTGCGTACTCAAGCTGCAACTGCCTGCCCTGCGCGAACGGCGCCAGGACATTCCCGAACTGGTCAGCCATCTGCTGGCAACTTTCGGCATGCCAGCCGCCGCCCCTGGAGCAGCCCTGCTGGCGCGGCTGAGCAACCATGAATGGCCAGGCAACATTCGCCAGCTGGGTAATATCGTCGAGCGCCTGGCCGTCATGGGCCAGGGCCGCGAGATGAGCGGAGCGTGGCTGGAGGAAGCGCTGGAAGACCTGCCCTCGCCCGCCCAGCCCCTACCTCAAGTGCCGCCAGCGCTGAACCGCAGCGAGCGGCAGGTCCTGCTCGAGGCATTGCACAGCGTGCGGGGCAACCGCGAACAGGCCGCCCGCTTGTTGCAGATCAGTACCACGACGCTGTGGCGGCGCATGAAGAAGTACCAGGACGTGGACCCGGATGCATTCGCGGGGACCCGTCTGTGCGGGTCGCAGCAGGCATCTACCTGACGCCAGGATCCGGCGCCGGAAAAGCTCAGGAGTAGGCTTGGGAAACCTGCCCCACCGGCTGTTTGTGGCGCAGCGTCTGCTGTCGCGCCAGCTGCGCCTGGACCGCGGCGACCGCCTCCAGCACGCGGTGCGTCCAGCTCTGGTCATCCGGGCGCACCACGACCACGCGAAAACCATGCTCGTGGCCTTCGCTCTGCACGCCCTCGGAGTCATCGACGTGCAGGTCGATGTCGAAGGCCGGCGGAAACTTCGACGGCGAGAGGCTCATGCCATGGCTGGCCAGGGCGCGGCTATGGACTTCGCTGTTGACCACGCCGTCCACGCGGATACCGTGCAGCAGCAGCCAGCGCTTGATATAGGCCGGTGTGCGCCCCGACGAGGTGTACACCCAGATGCTGCAACCCTGACGACGCAGTTCCCGCGTCAGCGAGCGGGTACCGATGCGCAGCGGCTCGCCCAGCCAGCGATGCACGAAGCCCGGCAGCCAGTTCTGTTCGGCTTCGCTGTGATGGGGCAGGCAGGCCAGGGTGTCGTCGATGTCGAATGAGATACGCACGCGCGGACGGTTGAACGGATTCATCGGAGTAAGACCTGTGATCGCTTGCCACATCGTTTTGGGCCACGGTTGAATTGAAGCGCTGTGCTCGCATCGGTCAGCGCGCTGTGTCTGGTTCATCGACCCCTGCCCTCGTGCAACGCCAACTGTTTGTGGCTGAGGAAGAATTTCTTCGGGTCCGGTGCCTGCTCTTCGAGAAAGGCGGCGTATTTCTTCTTGATCTTGGGCAATTCGTAGAGCGCCTTGACGCCATGCTTGGCGGAGTTGCGGATCACCGACGAAGGGTTGAAATAACCCTGCGCATTATCCAACGACAGCACGAAAGGCGGTAGCCCGGCGCGGATCAGCAGATAGCTGACGATCAGCGAACCGGTGCGGTTGTTGCCTTCGATGAACAACTGCGGTTTGCTGAGGATGCGTACATAGACGCCGGCGGCGCGCTTCCACACCGACTCGCTGCGGTACGTGCAGTACCAGTTGTACAGATCCTTGATGCCACCTTCGGTGTTGTTGAAGAAATGCTCTTCGGTGGCGGCCAGGTGCTGAGCAAACTCCACACGCCGCGCCGGGTCACGCCCGCACAGCACCGTGGCATTGATTTCCAGCATCAGGTTGACCTGTTGCAGGTCGAACAGGTCAACCCCTGCTGCCACGTATTCGTCGACCAGGGCATAGCCGGCCAGGACGTTTTCCACGACCTCGTCCGTCAAGGGATCACGCTGCTCGGTGAAGTGCTCGCTGAGCTCGGCAAAGCGGCCCTGCACTTCGCGCAGGGCTCCTTCGATGGCGGGCAGATCAAGACGACGCGTTGCAGACATGAATATTCCTGGAGTCGAGGGGTGAAACGGCATCCTGCCGCTGGCTAGCTGAACTTGCCGCTGATGTAGTCGCCAGTCATCTGTTCGCGCGGGTTCTCGAAGATCTGCGCGGTCGGGCCCATCTCCACCAGGTAACCGGTGCGCGTCCCCTGGGAAATGTCCACCGAAAAGAACGCGGTGGTGTCGGCGACGCGTATGGCCTGCTGCATGTTATGGGTAACCAGCGCGATGGTGTAGTCCTTCTTGAGCTCCACCATCAGCTCTTCGACGCGGCGCGTGGCAATCGGATCGAGGGCCGAGCAGGGTTCGTCGAGCAGCAGCACTTCGGGCTCCGTGGCGATCGCGCGGGCAATGCACAGGCGTTGCTGCTGGCCGCCGGACAGCGACAGGCCGCTGACCTTGAGCTTGTCCTTGACCTCGTCCCACAGCGCCGCGCCCTGCAGCGCATGCTTGACCCGGTCGCCGAGGTCACCCTTGTAGCGGTTCAGACGCAGGCCGAAAGCAACGTTGTCGAAGATGCTCATGGAAAACGGGTTGGGCTGCTGGAAGACCATGCCGATGTAACGGCGCACCACCACCGGATCCACGCCCTTGCCATACACGTCCTGGCCGAGGAAATGCACGTGGCCTTCGAAACGGAAGCCCTTCACCAGGTCGTTCATGCGGTTCAGGCTGCGCAGCACGGTGCTCTTGCCGCAACCCGAGGGACCGATGAAGCCGGTGATCTTGTTCTTCTCGATCGGTACGTGGCTGTCGCGCACGGCCATGAAGTTGCCGTAGAAGATCTTGTCGAGCTTGCAGTCCATGACCACAGGTGCCTGGGTCGCGAACGGGACGGCTTTTTGCACGGATAGTACACTCACAATATAGGTGCTCCCATTCTCAGAACTTGGGCTTGCCGAAAACACGACTGACAATGTTCACAAACAGCACGATCATCACCAACACGAGGGAGGCCGCCCAGGCGAGCTCCAACTGGTTGTCGAAGGGCATGCCGGAAAAGTTGTAGATCAGCACGGCCAGCGACGCGGTGGGGTTCATCACCGCCAGGTTGCCTTCGTGGTAGATCCAGTAGTTGCTGAACAGCGCGGTGAACAACAGCGGAGCGGTTTCACCTGCAGCCCGCGCCACGGCGAGCATGACCCCGGTGAGAATCGCCGGCATGCCGGTGGGCAGGATGATCTTCCAGATCACCTGCGAGCGCGTGCAACCCATGCCATAGGCCGCGTCCTTCATCACCTTGGGGACCATCTTCATGGACTCTTCGGCGGTCAGCACCACGATCGGCAGCATCAGCACGGCCAGGGCCACCCCGCCCGCCGGTGCGGAATAGGTGCCGGTGGTCATGACCACCAACGCATAGGCGAACACCCCGGCCAGGATCGACGGCAGGCCGGTGAGCATCTTCGCTGCGAAGCGCGCGGCGTTGGCCAGCTTGCTGTCCGGCCCCAGTTCGGCGAGGAATACCGCTGCCATGATGCCCACAGGTACCGCGATTGCCGCCGCGATGCCGACCATCACGAAGGTGCCGGCCATGGCATTGCCGAAGCCGCCGCCGGTTTCGAAACCGGTCGGTGGCAGCTCGGTGAACACTTCCAGGCTCAGGCGCGCACCGCCGCGGGTGATCAGCATGTACAGCACCGACAGCAGGGGCACGCTGGCGATCAACGCGCCGCTCCAGACCAGCGTGGTCAATACCAGGCTGCGCAGGGCGCGGCCTTCGAACTTGCGCTGCAGGCTGGGCAGCGCAGCGGTAGGCGTACTCAGGCTTGTCATTATTTGCTACCCCGTTGCGCGTAGACCATGAGCATGGAGCCGATGAGGTTGACGATCAGGGTGATCAGCATCAACACCAGTGCCGCGTACATCAGCACTTCGATCTCGTTGGGCCCCGCCTCCGGGAAGTTCAGTGCCAGCAACGCCGCCAGGGTGTTGGCCGGTGCGAACAGCGACAGCGAGATGTTGTTGGCGTTGCCCACCAGCATGGCCAGGGCCATGGTCTCACCCAGGGCTCGCCCGAGGCCGAGCACCAGCGAACCGAAAATGCCGGTCGCAGCCGAGGGCACCATGACCTTCAGGATCGCTTCCCAGTGCGTGGTGCCCATGCCGTAGGCCGCTTGCTTGGTTTTCATCGGCACAGCGGTCAGTGCGTCCTGGGACACGGCGGCGATGGTCGGCAGAATCATGATGGCCAGCACCAGTGCGGCCGGCAGCAGCCCGGGCCCGCTCAGTGATGTGCCGAAAAAGGGAATCCAGCTCAGTTCGGTGTGCAGCCAGGTGGTCAGCGGACGGATGGCCGGAATCACCACATAGATGCCCCACAGGCCGTAGACGACGCTTGGAATGGCCGCGAGCAGTTCGACGATGGTACGAAACACCGCTGCCAGCTTGGCAGGGAGAAAATCCTGGGTTAGGAAGATCGCCATGCTGATGCCGAAGAACCCGGCGATGATCAGGGCGATCAGGGCGCTGTACAGCGTGCCCCAGATGGCCGGGAGAATACCGTACTTGCCTTGGTTGACATCCCACACGGTGCCGAACAGCACGTCGAACCCGTGTTTTTCCATGCCGGGCAGTGCCTTGCGCCCTACTTCGAATATCAGGGCAAATACCACGGCCAGAATCAGCACCACACCGACGCGCGCAAGCGCACGGAACGTGCGATCGACCAGAAAATCCTTCGTCGAAGGCGGCTGGCAGGCTGAGTCCGGGTTATCCGGTACAACGAAAGGGCTGTTCATTGATTAATTCCGGGGTGTGGAAGTAGACCCCGCCCGACCCGGCAGCGATGCCTGGACGGGAGAGGTCTTGCGCATGTCACTGAATGTTGGCGCTGGCCTTACGAACCTGCTCCACAACCGACGGTGGCAGCGGGATGTAGCCCATCGAATCGGCGATCTTCTGACCTTCGGTCAGGCTGTACTCGATCATGTCGCGCATGGCCTTGGCCTTGGCGGGATCTTCGTTCTGCTTGCGGAAGATCATCCAGGTGTAGGTGGTGATCGGGTAGGACTTCTCACCCTCTGGATCCGGCAGCCAGGCCACCAGGTTTTCCGGCATCTTCACCGCGGCCAGGGCCTCGGCACCGCTTTCGGCATTGGGCACTACGTACTTGCCGGCCTTGTTCTGCAGCTCGGCGAAGTCGACCTTGGCCAGTTTGGCGAAGCCATACTCGATGTAGCCGATCGCGCCTGGGGTCTGGCGAACGGTGGCGGTCACGCCGTCGTTCTTGGGCGACTTGATGAACTTGTCACTGGCCGGCCAGTTGACGGTGTTGCCCTCGCCCAGGGTCTGCTTGAACGCTGGGTTGATGGTTGCCAGGTGCTTGGTGAACACTGCGGTGGTGCCACTGGAGTCGGCGCGCACGACCACGGTGATGGGCATGTCGGTGAGTTTCAGATCCGGGTTGGCGGCCACGATCTGCGGATCGTTCCACTTGGTGATCTTGCCCAGGAAAATGTTGGAGTAGACTTCACGCGGCAGTTTCAGGCCCTTGGGGCTGCCCGGCAGGTTGTAGGCCAGAACGATTTCGCCCGCGGTCATCGGCAGCAGTTGCGCGCCTTCGGCCACCTTGGCGATGTCTTCATCTTTCATGGCCGAGTCGCTGGCCGCGAAATCGACGGTCTTGTTCAAAAAGTCCTGTACGCCCGCACCGCTCCCCTTGGACTGGTAGTCAACGGTAACGCCAGCGGTTTTCTTGCTGAAGTCCTTGAACCAGGTGAGGTAGATCGGGGCCGGAAAGCTGGCGCCGGAGCCGGTCAGCCGCACGCTTTCGGCAGCGAAGGCCATGGAGCTGGCGCTGAGCGAAACGGCAACGGCGAGCGCGGCAGACTTCATCAAACTTTTCATCTAAGGAACTCACTGAGATAAAGGGCAACGGAACTGTGCACAGCTTTTGTTACGGTTTGATGAATCCGACGATCGGCAGTGACCCGTTCGCGGACGACGAGTGCGTAAATCTCATCGAGTTGTTGTAACCTCGCGCGGCGCCAGCGCGGGCAATGCCTGTCGTCCTGGCTCAGGCCTCCATCATTTCTACGCTTGGTTGCTCGCCGCAGCTGGCAACCACCCAAAGAGAATCCGAACATGCGGCATTCCGTGATCAATCGTTGTTGCATGGGCTTGCTGGCCCTGTGCCTGTGGGCCACCCTGCCCGTCCATGCCGAGCCCGCCCCGGCACCGCCGGCCAGCACCGCCAGCGCGCCGGTGGAAGTGCTTGCCACGCCCGCGCAGCTCAGCGATCAGCTCGACCAGATTCGCCAGAAGGTGTCGACTGCCGCCAACGACGACCTGCTGGCCAGCCTGCGCCAGGCAGCGTTGCAAGTGCAGCGTCAGGCCGATGCGTTGCTGGCTCGCCAGGGCGTGGACATGGGGCATCTGGATGACCAGCTCAACGTGCTCGGCGCAGCCCAACCCGACGAGCCGCAGACCTTGACGGCCCAGCGCCGCACGCTGACCAATCAGAAGAAGGCCTTGACCACCGACCAGGCCGATACCACCGCGCTGAGTACCTCGGCCGGTGACCTGGCGATCCAGATTCTCAACCTGCGTCGCAACCTGCTGGACACCCAGATCAGCACCCGGTCCGCCAGCCCGTTGAGCTCCGCGTTCTGGTCCAGCCTGATCCAGCCCACCGACGACGACGTCAGAAAGCTGGGCAGCCTGTGGCAGGACGTCTCTCAAGTCTTCGACAGCGCCCTGGCACCCGGCTCACGCGGCACGTTCATCACGATCGTGCTGGGCGCCCTGCTGGTATGGGTGGTGGCGCGACGGCTGATCGAGCGGCTGCTGGTGCGGGCCATGATTCGCTGGTTCCCCGAAGGTCGGTTGCGCCGCAGTACCCTGGCCATGGCCACCGGGCTGACCACGGTGCTCACCATCAGCGCGGCGACCTCGCTGCTGCAGTGGGGCATCGTCAGCCATTCGCAGCCCAGCGCCAATGTGTTGAACCTGATCGAACAGGTGCAGACACTGATCCTGTTCTGCGCCTTCATCGTCGGCATGGGCCGCGCCCTACTGATGCTGCCCAACCCGTCCTGGCGCCTGCCCAACATTCCCGACCCGATCGCCAGCGCCATCGGCAACCTGCCAGCCGTGCTTGCGCTGGCACTGATGTTCACCGGTACCTTCGAACGTATCAACAGCGTGATCGCCAGCAGCCTGGCGCTCTCGGTTGCGGTCAACGGCCTGACCGCGCTGCTGGTGGCGTCGATCTTCGTCTATGGCCTGGTGCGTGTGCGCCAGACGCGCCGCCGCTTCACCCTCGAGCGCACCGCAGGCTTCGTCGGCCTGATCCCGTTCATCCTCTCGGTGTGGATCGGCATCATCGTGCTCGGGCTGTTGAGCGGTTACCTGACGCTGGCCTATGTACTGACCGTCAAGTTGCTGTGGATCAGCCTGGTCACCTCGACCGCGTACCTGCTGACGGTGTTCTTCGTCGACATCTGCGAAACCCTGCTCTCGCCCAAACAGTCCGGCGGCCAAGCCCTGGGTGCCATGCTCGGGCTGTCGCCACGGCATCAGGCCCAGGCCAGCACCCTGCTGGCTGGCGTGGGCCGAACCTTGCTGCTGTGCGTTGCGCTGATTCTGGCCTTCATGCCGTCGGGATCGAACCCCAGCGAACTGCTGGCCAGCTTCGCCCGGCTGGACGTGGGCAGCAAATCCCTCGGCGCCTTCAACATCGTGCCGGGCGATATCCTCATTGCGGTACTGCTGCTGGTCGGCGGGCTGTTCAGTATCCGTGTCCTGAAGAACTGGTTGGGTGACCGCCTGCTGCCGGAAACCAACATGGACGCCGGCATGCGCGCCTCGCTGGTGACCCTGGTCGGCTACATCGGCTTCGTGCTGTTGGGCATCGCGGTGCTGTCGACGCTGCGCATCAGCCTGACCAACCTGACCTGGGTGGTCAGCGCGCTGTCGGTCGGTATCGGCTTTGGACTTCAGGCAATCGTGCAGAACTTCATCTCCGGGCTGATCCTGCTCACCGAGCGGCCGGTCAAGGTCGGCGACTGGGTCAGCCTGGCTGGCGTGGAGGGGGATATCCGCCGCATCAACGTGCGCGCCACGGAAATCCAGATGGGCGACCGCTCGACGGTGATCGTGCCCAACTCGCAGTTCATTACCCAGAACGTGCGCAACGTGACCATGGGCAACGCGCTGGGCGTGGTGGGCATCACCCTCACCCTGCCGCTGGACACCGACGTGCTGAAAATCCGCGAGCTGCTGATGACCGCTTATGCCGAGCACGAAGCGGTCCTGGCCGAGCCGGCCCCTTCGGTCACCTTCAAGGACCTGACCAGCGCTGGCTTGCTGATCAGCGTCAGCGGCTTCGTCAACAGCCCGCGTTCGGTGGGAACGGCGCGCAGCGACCTGCTGTTCACCATCCTTGACCGCCTGCGCACCATGGGCGTAGCGCTGTCGGCGCCACAGAGCATGTTGCTGATCAACGAAAAGGGCGAAGCCAGCCCCGCCCCGGAGAATGGCTCGATCAGCTGATTGTCACCCGGTAGTGGACAGTGAAACGCTGTCCACCCGATTTATCCTCCCCAGGGTCGAAGCTAGTCTAGCCTCAGTTCCAACACACCCCCAGCGAACCGAGAGGACCCGACCATGACCCACACGACCTACAACCGCCTGAACAAAGACGATGCCGTAGTTCTGCTCATCGACCATCAAACCGGCTTGATTTCGTTGGTGCAGGACTTTACGCCGAACGAGTTCAAGAACAACGTCCTTGCCTTGGCCGACCTGGCCAAGTTCTTCGAGCTGCCGACCATCCTCACCACCAGCTTCGAACAAGGCCCGAACGGGCCGCTGGTGCCAGAGCTCAAGGAGATGTTCCCGGACGCGCCCTACATTGCGCGTCCCGGCCAGATCAACGCCTGGGACAACGAAGACTTCGTCGCTGCCATCAAGGCCACCGGCCGCCGGCAGATCATCATCGCAGGCGTAGTCACCGATGTGTGCGTTGCGTTCCCGACCCTGTCGGCGCTGGCCGAAGGCTTCGAGGTGTTCGTCGTCACCGATGCTTCCGGCACCTTCAACCACACCGTGCAACAGGCCTCCTGGGCACGCATGTCAGCGGCGGGCGCACAGTTGATGAACTGGTTTTCGGTGGCGTGCGAGCTGCACCGTGACTGGCGCAACGATATCGAAGGCCTGGGCAACCTGCTGTCCCAGCGCATTCCCAACTACCGCAACCTGATGAACAGCTACTCGGCGCTGGCAAACAAGTAAGGCAAAAAAAACGCTCCTCCCGGCGTGTGGCCGAGGGGGAGCGTTTGTGCATCCGGGGTTCGGGTTATCAGCTCGAATGCTGTACGAACAACGCGCTTACATCCGCAGTCAACTGGTTGGTAGCGCCCAGGTAGTCGATCAGTTCCGCCGCACGGCTGCCCCGCAGGCCTGCCGTGGTGATCTGGCCGTCATGGACGTACGTGTACACCCCTGACACGGCGAAGGCCTTGAGCTGGGCAATGTGCCGAGCCTGCTCGGCCTGCGATTGCTGGAACTCGTCACTCTGGAAAAACTGGCGACGTGCCAGTGGGCTGGCGAACGCGATCTCCAGCACGGCCAGCTGCGCCCGCACCGGTGTCGCCTCGTGCGCCACATCCGGAGCCGGCGGGTGCATGCCGTCGTTCTCGAACGGCGCACACAGGTGCAGGCGCACCTTGAGCACCGCATCGCTGGCCGCCAGCAGCGGGCCCAGTCCGTCGCGCAGGTACTGATGCAGGCTTTCCAGCGTACCGCGCGGACTCAGGTGCAAGTGAATGCGATCGGCCTGATCCAGGCCATTCATCACTTCATCGCCGGTGCGGTTGACCAGATTGATCGAGCCCTCGGGCAGGTCATAAGCCAGGGTTTCCTCGAACATGTTCTGTTCGTCGCTGAACAACAGCGAGCTGGCGTCCTGAAACTGCTTCTGGTCAGCCGCAGACAGGAAGCCGATTTCCACGCCGCCGTCGAGCTCGTAGTCGCTGATTTCCTGGATGCCTTCGGCCAGCGGCCAGAGATGGGCATCCTGCTCGCGGGACAGATGGTGCTGGATGTACAGGCCCAACCCCGGTAGCCGCGCACACAGCGGACCGTGCACGTCGCGCCAGTAGTGGGCGAATATGTCGTGCGGCACACGTGGTCGACGCTTGACGGTGGTATAGCTGTTGATCTGGATCATGCATCACCCGTGGGATTGAAAACAGTGTCTGTTCAGAGCCCGGTAGCGCAGCACGGGTTCAACTTGACTGGGCGCAATGACGGGCGAGCGGTCTACCGCTAGGGATTGGAGATCCGGTTGACGCTGGTAATCCCACCGTTCCAGATCATTTCGTAGTGCCCTGCCTGGATGATCGAGGCAACAGGCCTGGGCGTCATCAATGCCCAGCAATGGTTGCCCGGCGAGCGTACCGAATGGTAAAGCAGGCCCGTGGCGCCCAGTTGCCGAAGTTGCGCACCCAGCACATTGGCGGCGCTGTAGTCGTCCGGGGCGTAGACCGGATCTTGCAACGACAGCCCGGTGGCATCCCGGCAGGCGGCATCATTGAAGTCGCAGACCAGGCTGCGGAAGACGAAACGTTCGTAGTTCAAGCCGGCTACCTTCGCCCAGTAGCGGTTTTGATGGTGGTGCACCTCGGCAATCGCCGTCTCCACCGTATCGGCCAGGTATAGCACTCCATAGCTGCCATCACTGAAGCGCGAGCCATCGGCATTCACATGGGTGAACGGCGCCGTGGCGTAGGAACAACCCACGATACCAAACGGAATCTGGTCCAGGGCAATCAACTGCAGCGCGCCCACCTCGTTCTGCAGCCTGGGGTTGGTCAGCGCCTGAAGCCGATAGAGCATGTCGAACTCATCGGCATCGGCGACATCGTCGAACAGCGCGATGGGCGGAAACCGTGAGTTCACCAGGCGATAGGCCTGCACGGCGGCACCGGCCACGGTAGGCAATCGAGCCGCCGTCACCATTGCGCGCCACGCAACGCGTCCACACGGCGAAAGGTTTCGTAGAGCGAGATGAAATCACCCTGGGCCATCACCTCGAGCGGTTTACGGCCGTTGAAGAAGGCGTTGGCGTTCTCCATGTTGGCAAAGCCATAAACGTTTTCCGGGTTGTCGAAGATCGTGCGCAAGGCCGCGTGAATGTTCAAAACGAAGCTGATGCGATGCATCTGGTCCATGTCCAGGCTCACGGACCATTGCGCATCGCCCTGCCGGCCGCGGCTGTAGGTGCTGCGCGAGATACGCAGGATCTTGCAGGCCTGCTCGCCCGACGCGTTCCATTTGTCCAGAATGCGCAAGGCGGTGCGCAGACCGGCTACGCACTGGTCGCGGGTGAACTCGGCGGTTTGCAGCGAGGCAGTCATGATCAGACCCTTTTTTTGATCTACAGATCCAATACTAGCACTTATGGGTCTGTAGAATCAATTCGCGAATACCAGGTTCGGACAAGCTCAGGGCGATGGCAGCTTCTCGACGTCCTCCAGTGCCCTGTACACCTCATCCACCCAAGGCTGCCAGTCGTCGCGCGGCAGCGTCGCCATCTCCAGGCGCTGCCGCAGGTACTCTGCGGCTTCGGCCAGCGGCAGTGCGCCGGCCATGCGCGCAGCCCCTTCCATGCGATGGGCCAGGCCCACGGCCACCTGCCGGCGCTGCTCGTGCAACGCCTGGGTCAGCTCGCGCAGATCGTCTCGACAGGTCGTTATCAGAAGCTGCTCGAGCGTTCGCCGGGTGGCTGCATCGAGTGCCGGCGCAAGGGGCGCCACCGATCGCTCGGCGACCCTCAGGAATTGGCCGCAGACCCGTGCCAGCTCCGCCAACTGCAAAGGCTTGAGCAGTACATCGTTCATGCCGCTGGCATAGCAGCGTTGCACGTGTTCGGGATCGCTGGCGGCGGAAATGGCAACGATGGGAACGTGGCCATGGCTGCTCGGCATTTGCCGGATCTTGCGGGCCAATGCATAGCCATCGAGGTCCGGCAGCTGGCAATCCAGCAATACCAGGCCCAGACCGTCATGCACGGTGATTGCGCGCAAGGCCTGGCTCGCGCTCCCGACCACCTCGCAGCGGTAGCCCAGCATATCCAGTTGCTGGACGATGACGCGCTGGTTGAGCACATGGTCTTCGACCACCAGCACCGTCTTGCGCAGCGCCACCGAGGCTTCCGCCGAAGCGGGAGGCGAGGCTGCAGCCAGTGTCGGCGACAACGCTTGCATCCCCACCGGCACCTGGCAGCTGATTTCGGTGCCGCTGCCCACTTCGCTGCGCAGGGCGATGCTGCCACCCATGAGCTGGATCAGCTCGCGGCAGATGGCCAGACCCAGCCCACTGCCACCGTAGCGCTCGGCAGTGCTGCCATTGGCCTGGGTGAATGCTTCGAACACATCTTTCTGGCGATCCGGCGCGATGCCGACACCACTGTCGCTGACACGGATCTTGAGCCATGCGCTTGCGCCATCGGCCGTGGAGCGGCATTCGAGGGCCAGGCTGACCTGGCCGCGGTGGGTGAACTTGACCGCATTGGAGAGCAGGTTGGTGAGGATCTGCCGCACGCGCAGGCGGTCGATCCTGAGCAACCTGTGATCGAACCCCAGCGCGCGGTAATCCAGGATCAAGCCTTTACGCTCGGCCTCCAGGCGGTACAGCTCGGCAACGCTGCGGCCCAGTGCGGCCACGTCGGTGGGCTGCAGGTGCAGCTGCACCGCGCCGGCATCCAGGCGGGTGATCTCCAGAATGTCGTCGAGCAGCTCCAACAGATTCACGGCCGAATCGTTGGCCAGGCCGACCCACTGCTGTTCACGGACACCCAGATGGCTGCGCGACAGCAGTTCGATGGCCGACAGCACCGCATTCATCGGCGTGCGAATCTCATGGCCGAGCATGGCCAGGAAACGCGCCATGCGCCGTTCGCTGCGTTGCGCGCGGCGTTGCGCCACGCGGGCGCGACGGGCCAGGGTGGCGAGCAGCAGCAACAGCCCGACCGCGGCGACGATTTCCAGCCAGTAATACTGCGCCAGGGTCTGCCAGGTGGGTGCGCCGAAATCGGTCTGCGCCAGCCAACGGTCATAGATGTCATCGGTGGCCTTGGAGGTAAGGCTGCCCAGCGCCTTGTCGACGATGGCGCGCAACAGCGGCTCGCTGGGTGTCACGCCCATGGCCAACACCACCGGCATGTCGGCCACCACGCCGGCCAGGTGCAGGCGACCGGCGTACTTGCGGCGCAATACCGGTTGCAGCACGACGTCCAGACCGATTGCCACGTCGGCGCGCTGTTCGGCCACTGCGGCCAAGGCCTGTTCGGCATCGCCGAGCAACAGCAAGCGAACGTCCGGATGGTGCTGGCGAAGGTAGTGTTCATAGCCGCCACCGCCTTTCACCGCCACGGTCTGCCCCGCCAGCCGGCTGGCGGTGAACAGCATGGGCTTGCCGGCACGGGTGATCGCCACCGTCGCGCCAAAGAAGTACGGCTGGCTCAACAGCAACTGGCTGCGAGGCTGTGCGTCGAGCAAACGCTCGGACACTGCCGAGGCCAGCATCAGCCGGCCACTGGCCAGGGCCTGCTGTGTCGTCTGCCAGTCGGGGCTGGGCACGCGGACCAGACGCAGGCCGGTGGTGCGCTGGATATGATCGATGTAGTCACGGGTCAGCCCCTGGTGCTGGCCATTTTCCACATACTCGATGGGCCAGTAGGGATCCACCGCATACTCCACCACCGGGTGGTCACGGATCCAACCGCGCTCGGCCTCGGTCAACGCCAGCGTTCGAGCGTCGAGCGAAGCGCTGTAGCACAGCGCGATCAGGGGAACGGCCCAAGCCTTCATGGTGCAGCTGTCCGTGGGTGCGTACGGGCAGACTAGCAGGGCCGAGACATGACAGGTTTTTAACGTTTCGAGGGTATGTGAACGGTTATTTTCAGCGCCGAAGCTCCCCTCCCAACAGCCCGTGGCGACGGCTATTGGCGTTGCACCACCGCCACCTCGGCAACCGGCGCCAGGCGCGCCGCAAGGTCGACGGACAGCGCCTGAGCCGCGCTCCAGCGCAAGTGAATGGCATCGACGAAGGCGGTCTCGCCGACCTGGTATTCGGTATCGGCGTTCCACAACCGCGCGCCAGTGCGCTCCAGGGTCTGGCGCAGCGCGCTGTCGAACGCGGCCAGCAGGCGACCGTCGCCATCGTGTTCGGCCTTCCACTGCGGATGCAATGGGGTTGCTACCACGGTCAGCGGGCGCCCTTCGCGCTGGAGGCGCTGCGCCAGGCTGTCGAGAGCTGCGAAGCAGGTCGGGTCAAGCGCGTCGGGCTGGCCGTACAGCAGCGCGCGAGAATTGCGGGTATCCAACGGCCCGTCGCCGTAGCGGTTGAAGACCAGCGGATCGAACTCGACCTGCCCGGCCCGCTGCGCCTTGACCGTACGCGCGTTGCGCAGCAGCGAGCCGGGGGTGAAATAGCGCATGTAGGGCAGCCAGGCCGAGCCCTGTCCGTACACGTAGGCATCGGCATCGCGGCGGTCGAACACAGCCGCGGCGACCGTGCTGCAACCCGCGAAGTCCAACGGGTCGACGATCATCAGCACTTGCTCGACGGTGGTTTCGCGGTCCAGCAGCCAGTTGGCGACGTACACCGCCTGATTGGCGCGCAGTCCGCAGAACGCACCGTTGAACGGCCTTACCCCAGGTGCCTTGTCGGCAACGGTCTGACCGTCGAAATGCCGCCATGCGACCGACGAGCCCACCACCAGCAGGTTCGGCGCCTGCGCGGGATGCTCACGCATGAATGAAAGCTTTTCGTCCGCGCACAGGCTATTGGAAAACGCTGGTGGCGGCAGGTTGCCGGTGGCGCGCAGCCCCAGAATCAAGCCGGCGAAAAGCGCCAGACTGCCGAACAGCCCGACACCCATCCAGATCAGGTAGGCAGGGCCCATCGCGGCGCCCGCAGGCGGCGATGCGTGTGGCTGTGCGGTCGGTTGCATCGGTCAACTCCCGGAAAGTTTGCTTTCGATCAATTGGGTGAATTGGCCGACGTTGCGCAACGACTCCAGCTCCGCCGTGCGGAACTTGATGCCGAAACGCTGCTCGGCGGCGACGATCAGCATCACGTGCATCTGGCTGTCCCAGCCCTCGACCTGATCGGCCGTGGTGTCGCTGCTCAGCACCAGGCCTTCGTCGTCGAACAAGTCACGGAACAGGTCGGTCAGTTCGTGCAACACGGTGGTGGTTTCAGTCATGGCGGATCTCGATATGGTGATTGAAGGTGGAGGACGCGGTCAGTGGGTAACGCCACAGCGTGGCAGGCGAACTGGCATCGGGGTTCGGCGCACGGATGAAGCCCAGCTGCGGATAATGGTCGGCGACCATTGCGTTGCGCTCGCTGGGGCGGTATTCGCCGATCAATGTGCTGTAGCCGGCGGCGGTGGCATGTTGGGCGAGTACCTGCAGGGCCGCCTGTTCGGCCTGGCGCCCCAGCACGCGGCAGCTCATCAGCCAGGTGTCGATGAACAGCTCGTCGTCGGCGCAGCTGGTGTCGGGGCGCGCCAGCACCACGCTGATCAGGCCGTTGTCGCCGAATTTGTCGGTCAGGCGCAGGCTCAAGGCGACCGCGCCTGGGGTGTCGGCCATCTGCTGCACCTGCACCTCGCTGTAGCGCCGTGTGCTGAGGTTGAATTGGTTGGTCTTGTTGATCAGTTGCGTCGCCCGCGCCAGCTCCGCAGCACCTATGGGGCGGGCCTGCATGACCATTTCCAGGCCCTTGAGGTAACCGGCCATGTCGGTGGCCTGACCCAGCGCCGCCTGGCGCTCGCCGTTGGCCCGGTAGGTCTGGACACGGGCGCTGTCGTCTGCGGTGAAGGCAATGGCCTCGAAGTAACCCGCGGCAGCCACTCGCGCCGGGTAGTCGGCGACGTCATCGGGCAGCTCTGGCACTGCCACTTGGGGCAGTTCGCGGCGCACGATGTCGCGTTCGGCAGGGTTGTCGTCAACGAACACCAGGCTGTCCAGGCCGATGTTCAACTGCTCGGCGATGCGCCGCAGGTTGCTCGCCTTGTCGTCCCAGTTGGCCACGAAGGCGGCGATGTCGCTGCGCTTCAGAGCCATTTCCGGATGATCGAATGCGGCTTCGGCCACGCGCATGTCGTTCTTGCTGCACACCGCCAGGATCACGCCGCGGCGCGCCAGCTGCGCCACGTAGTGCTGAAAGGCAAGGAAAGCTTCACCGGTAGCGCTGCCCTGCCCCAGGTACAGGCCGTCGACGCCATCGTCACCCACCACGCCACCCCACAAGGTGTTGTCCAGGTCCAGCACCAGGCACTTGCGCGAGCGACCGACCACCGCCGCAGCGATGCGCGCCAGTTGGTCGCCGTAGAGCGGAGCCCAGATCGGGCTCACCAGTTGCTTGGCCTGATGCCAGCGGACCGGGTTGGCCAGGCCGTCGCCGTACTGGCCGCCGGCCGCGCTCCAGGCAAGGTCCAAGAGCAGCACGCCGTCTTCGCGGGCGGCACGGCGAATCTCGTTGTTGAGCCGTTCGAGCAAGGCACGCGGCGAACCGGGCACCAACGCGTCGAAGTGACCGAACAATGCCGGGGCGGCGGGCACCAGGGTTTGCTGGATGACCTGCGCGGCGTAGCGCGCACGGGCCTGGCGCCACAGCAGGCGCAGTTCTTCAACCCGCGCCTGCACCGCGTTTTCGGCCTCTTCGGCACTGGCATGCAGGGCGCAGCCAGGTGGCGAATCCATGGCGTCCAGGGCGAGCACAATGACCTGCGGGGCAAATGCCTTCAAGGCGGGGTCATCCGCGAGCAAGGCCTGGCGATACTGACCATAGGGGGCCAGGTACAACGACACGCCCACCTCACGCTGCAGCACGGCGACGCGAATAGCCGGCAGCAGATGGTCGACGGTATGCGACGCCAGAACGGCCATGCGCAACGCAGTGAAACCCGGTACCGCTTGTTCACCTTCGCCAGCGAGCAGCCCGATACCCTGCTGCGCCAGGCGATCCAGACGCAGCGTCTGAGTGAAATCGCGACGGTAGGCGGCCAGCCTCGCCGTTTCGCGCAGACGCGCCAGAGGATCGCTCAGCGACTTGGCATAGGAGATCGCCGCGCTCAGGTCGGGGTGTTGGGCAAGCCAGGCTAACTGTTCCATGGTCGGCACCTTGTGATGGATTAGAACGGGGTGAGTGATCAGAACTGGAAGTAGAGAAATTCACTGGGGGCGACCGAGAACGCCGTGGCCAGCGCGAAGAAGCCCAGCACGCCGATGCCCACGCCAACGGTGGCGCTGGGTTGCCAGGCACTGGCCGGCACTCGGCGCTGCAACCAGTGAAGCTCCGGCTTGGCGTTGAGGGCGGTGCGCAAATGGCCCATCCATTGCTGGATGTTCGGCAGCGTCCAGACGAACGCCAGCAAGGCGGCGATCATGATCAGACTGCGCAGGTGGTTGGCCGCCAGTTGTGCCGGCAGTTCGCTCAAGCCGAGCATGCCGCCCAGTACCGCCAGGGCACTGGCCAGGGTCGGCGCGCGGAAGAACACCATGGCCACCACCACGCAGGTGAAGGTCAGCAGCACGGCCGGTATCCGGTGCATCCAGCGATCACTGTCCACGGCCCAGCCCCGGCGGGCCTTCCAGGCGCGCCAACCGTGCGCCACCACCAGGTAGAAGCCGTGCACCAGGCCAAACGCCACGAACTGCCAGCCCGCGCCGTGCCACACGCCGGAAATGAACATGGTCAGCACGGTCGGATAGGCCACCACCATGCAGAACGTACCCAGGCTCATCTTGCCGCGCTTGGGCATCGGCAATCCTGCCGCCATGCGTCGACGGGCGATGCGCAGCACGATCGGGTTGTAGACGTAGCTGGTGAGAAAGCGGGTCAGGGTCATGTGCCAGCGCGACCAGTAGTCGATGACATTGCGTGCCTTGAACGGGCTGTTGAAGTTGGCCGGCAGGCTGATGCCGAACAGCAGCCCCAGGCCGATGGCCATGTCGGTGTAACCGGAAAAGTCGAAGTAGATCTGCAGGGTGTAGCTCAACGCTCCAATCCAGGCCTCGTGCAGGGCGGGTACGGTTCCGTCTGCCGCCATGGCGAATACCGGAGCGGCCTTCTCGCCCATGGGGTCGGCCATGATGACTTTCTTGAACAGGCCCATCAGAAAGATACTGGCGCCAATGGACAGGTTGACCAGCTGCAGACGGAAGTTGTCGCCATCGCGAAACTGCTCGAGCATTTCCCGGTGGTGAGTGATGGGGCCGGCAATCAGATGCGGAAAGAACGTGATGAACAGACAGTAGTTGACGAAGTCATGTTCAACCACTTCGCCGTCATGGGTGTCGACCAGGTAGGCAATCTGCTGGAAGGTGAAGAACGAGATGGCCAGCGGCAGAGTGATGTTCTGCAGTGTCCAGCCCAGACCAAACGCTTCGTTGATATTTCCGAACAGAAAACCGGTGTATTTGAAATACAGCAACAACGCCAGGTTGGCGCTGACACCCATGATCAACAGTGCTTTGGAACGCGTACGCAGTAGTTGCCCGGCCAGCACATAGTTGAAGGCGATGCTGCCCAGCAGTAAAGGCACGTTGGCGGGGTTCCACCAGCCGTAGAACACCAGCGACGCCAAGGTCAGCCATATGGCGGCCAGGCGTTTACGCCCCGTTCCGGCGAGCAGAAAGAAACCCAGCAAGACCACCGGCAGAAAGCCGGCGATGAATACCATCGAATTGAACAACATCGGTAATACCCCACGCGTGGCGCGACATTGAAAAGTCTTTTCGAAACAAGCGGTCGTCCAGATGCGCACACGGCCAGACGCCCCACGCACATGTCCGGTCAATGGCCGATTCATGAAACGGGGCAGTAGGAAAACGGTACTTTTAACGGGGCACGAAGAAAGTTCACTGCCCCTGACGAACGGAAAGAAGAATGTCGCAAACTTATGCGCCGCGCAAGTCTTCCAATAACAAAATAGTTCTTATCGCAAGCCGCCCTGTTAAAGCCGTTGAAATACAGCCAATTAGTTTTTTGACGCGCCTGATTTGGCGCACGGATTCTTGACAGATGGCCACGACAGAACATTGACTGCTATATAAATCAATGAGTTACGAGAAACACGGGGCAAATGTAAAATTTTTGTCAAAAATCATGATTCGCTGCATTGACTTACGTGCCAGCACCACCTTAAATTCGCTTCAACGCCCATGAAACCTCGTTCCAGAGACTTTCCGAAGGCAAGAAGAGCGTCTAGCCGGTTCCGGCGAAAGCGCCATTCAAATAATTGAAATACCACGCCCACTGCGTTGCATGGACTGGCGGTAGCTTTAACTTCTGATTGACGGATTCTGATTGACGGACCCGGACTGACAGAGTTGAACTCGAAATGGAATGGGGCACAGGAATGTCGAGCACAAGTACAGAACATGCAGAGTTTTCGCCTCGCTTGAAACTCGTTTCAATGCGCTCCGCTGCAGCACGCGGAAAAAAGCATTAACCAACAGGCGGTGCAAACCCCCTCCTCTTTTCAAGCGAAGGCAGCCACATGGTCGATACTCGGCAACAACACTCGACAATCCTCATTGACGGCTACTCCTACCTGGAAGTGTTCTCGGGTGAGCAAAAGAGCCCCAAAGAGGGGACGACCATCGTCACGGTGACCTACGGCGATCGCCTGGGTTACCTCGAACAGTTGGTCGGCGATGCCTTGAGCTTTGCGGAAATCGACGAAGTGCTGATCGTCAGCAACGCCGCGACCGCCCCGGTGGACGAGCTCGCCGAACGCTGGCCGGGACGCGTGCGGGTCATACAGCTGGCAGAAAACAGCGGTTCGGCCAACGGTTACGCGGTGGGCATAGAAGCCGCGCTGGCCAATGGCGCCGAATACATCTGGATGATGGACGACGACAACACGCCAACGCCGGCCGCTGTGGAGTTGCTGCATGCAGAGCTCAAGCGCCTGGAAGGCGTGCACGGCAGCAGTCAGGTTGCGGTGCTGGGCTTCCGCCCCGGCCAGCAGGAAGACATCGCCCAGGGCGTGCCCCTGCGTTTCGCCACTCAAAGGCCTTCGAGCTACTTCGGTTTTCACGTTGCGCAGATACCCTACAAACTGTGGCGCCGCAGGCCCTGGGGCAAGCGTGGCAGCAAGCCGGCGGCCATGCTCAGCCTGCCCTTCGCGCCCTATGGCGGCATGCTCGGCCATCGCAGCCTGTACGAAAGCATCGGCGTGCCGCGCCGCGAATTGGTCCTGTATGTGGACGATACCGAATACACCCGGCGTATCACGGCCAACGGCGGTCACCTCTATCTGCTCACCGAGGCAGTCATCGACGAGCTCGAGGACTCCTGGAACAACAAGGCCAACACTCGCAACATCTATGAATCGTTCCTGCTGGGCAACTCGGACTTCCGCGCCTACTACTCGGCGCGCAACCAGGCCTGGTTCGACAAACACGTATGGCTGGCATCGCCACTGATGTACCGCCTGAACCGCAAGATTTTCAATTCGCTGCTGACTTACTTCGCTCGTCGCCGCAACGCCCAGGATCGCCTGGCGCTGCTGCAGCGAGCCATTCACGACGGCGAGAATTCGAAGCTGGGCATGAGTTCGACGTTCCCGCTGCGCTGATGACGTTCCACCCGGATTTTGCTTTGCCCTGATGGACCTGCACAACCCAGGCGCCGTCCCTGACCAAGGATCGCGGACGGCCTGCTGTGCCTAGCTGTTTCCTGCTGTTCAACTATTCGAGAGTGCGCCCCATGGACAAAACGACTGTTACCAGAATCGGTGTTAGCGGTACCGGCATGATTGCACGCGCGCTGGTTCTGCTTCTGGCCAAACATTACAAGGACGTACAGGTGACGCGGGTCCTGACCCGTCGCCCGGTGCGTGAGCTGGCGAATTTTCCGTTGGACGGCGTACTCACCAACTCGCTCGACGACTTGATCGACCACAGTGACCTGATCATCGAATGCAGCGGCGATGTGTGCCACGGCACCGTGGTGATCGAGCGCGCCTTCAGTGCCGGTCTGCGGGTCATCACCGTCAACGCCGAGCTGCAGGTGACCACCGGTTCGTACCTGGCCGGCAAGGGTTTCATCACCGAAGCCGAAGGCGATCAGCCCGGCTCGCTGGCGGCACTGCGTGAAGAGGCCATCATGATGGGCTTCGAACCGCTGGTGTACGGCAACATGAAGGGTTACCTGAACCACAACCCGAGCCACGAGGACATGGCCTACTGGTCGTCCCGCCAGGGCATCAGCATCGAGCAGACCACCTCGTTCACCGACGGCACCAAGGTGCAGATCGAACAGGCGCTGGTGGCCAACGGTTTCGGCGCGACCATCACCCGTCAGGGCATGGAAGGCCTGCCTTCGACCAACCTCGACGAAAGCTCGGCCATACTGGGCGCCCTCGCCGACGGCCTGGGCCAGTCGATCGTCGACTACGTGATCCCCAGCGGCTACGCGGCCGGCGGCGTGTTCCTGGTCGGTCGGCATGACCGCGTGCAAAGCCAGGCGCTGCAGTACCTGAAACTGGGTGCGGGCCCCTACTATGCCCTGCTGCGTCCTTTCCACCTGTGTTCGCTGGAAGTCGGCAAGACGCTGCGTCGCGTACTCAACGGCGGCGGCATTCTGCTGAACAACTCGACCAACCCCACCGTTGGCGTCGCCGCCATCGCCAAGCATGCCATGCCGGCAGGCGAACTGATCAGCCGTGGCATCGGCGGTTTCCAGCTGCGCGGCGAGAGCGTGATCATCGACCGTCACGAAGACCACGTACCGATCGGCCTGATGAGCCACGCGGTCATGAAGCGCGCCGTCGAACCGGGACAGATGATCACCTTCGACGACGTCGATCTGCAGCCTAGCCGCGCGCTGGACATCGTTCTGCAACAACGCCGGGGCACTCGCATCCTGGTTGAGGACCTGTCCCTGGTGACTGGCCGCTCGGCTGCACAGCCGCTGTTCACGGGCGCCGAAGCCGTCCTGGGCTGACACGCTCACCGCTGCAACCACAAGAACCCGCCTCGGCGGGTTTTTGCGTTTCCGGGCCGTGCCAATCCTTCGCTCCGAAGCTGCATGAACGACCTTGATTTTGCAGCCTTGGCGCATGATTCATGCACGGCAGCCAGCGACACGGCTCGTTTTCGGCAAAATTTCGCCCGCGCCGGGCCGTAGCATAAGTTCCGAGCCGCCGATGAAGGCCGACTAGACTCAACCCTGACGCTGCACCCACAACAACAAGATCAAGGGTAGTGACGACGTGAACGACTATCTTCCCCTCAGGCTTCATGTGCCTGAACCCAGCGGCCGTCCCGGCTGCAAGACCGACTTCTCCTACCTGCAGCTGAGCGCTGCGGGCACCGTGCGCAAGCCCGCCGTCGACGTCGACCCGCAGGCAACCGCCGACCTGGCCGCAAGCCTGGTCCGGGTGCTCGACGAACACGGCCAGGCGCAGGGACCGTGGGCCGAGGACATTCCCAGGCAGGTGCTGCACGACGGCCTGCGCGCCATGCTGACCACCCGCATCTACGACACGCGGATGGTGATTGCCCAGCGCCAGAAGAAAATGTCCTTCTATATACAGAGCCTGGGCGAAGAAGCGATCGGCAGCGCCCATGCGCTCGCCCTGCGCGCCGACGACATGTGCTTTCCCACCTACCGCCAGCAGAGCATCCTGATGGCGCGCAAGCTGCCGCTGGTGGACATGATCTGCCAGCTGTTCTCCAACGAGAAAGACCCGCTCAAGGGCCGCCAGTTGCCGGTCATGTACTCGTACAAGGACGAAGGCTTCTTCAGCATATCCGGCAACCTGGCCACCCAGTTCGTTCAGGCGGTGGGTTGGGCCATGGCCTCGGCCATCCAGGGCGACACGCGGATCGCCTCGGCGTGGATCGGCGACGGTTCCACTGCCGAGGCCGACTTCCACACGGCCTTGACGTTCGCCCACGTCTACCGCGCGCCGGTCATTCTCAACGTGGTCAACAACCAGTGGGCGATCTCCTCGTTCCAAGGGATTGCCGGCGGTGAGGCCACGACCTTCGCCGGACGTGGCGTAGGCTGCGGGATTGCCTCGCTGCGCGTGGACGGCAACGATTTTCTCGCGGTGTTCGCCGCCTCGCGCTGGGCCGCCGAGCGCGCCCGCCGCAACCACGGACCGACCTTGATCGAATGGGTCACCTACCGCTCCGGCCCCCACTCGACCTCCGACGACCCCTCCAAATACCGCCCTGCCGACGATTGGCAGCACTTTCCGCTGGGCGATCCGATCGCCCGCCTCAAACAGCACCTGATCGTCACTGGCGTCTGGAGCGAAGAGCGCCACGCCGCGCTGGAGAGCGAGATCGAAGCGCAGGTCATTGCCGCACTGAAGGCGGCCGAACAATTCGGCACGCTGGTCAGTGGCCGAGTCGCCAGCGCGGCGACCATTTTCGAAGACGTGTACAAGGACATGCCCGAGCATCTGCGTCGGCAACGTCAGCAGATGGGAGCCTGACATCATGAACATGCCTACAGAAACACCGGTCGAGAAAACAAACAGCACGGCCATCATGAGCATGGTCCAGGCCATCCGGTCGGCCATGGACGTCATGCTCGACCGCGACCCCAACGTGGTCGCCTTCGGCCAGGACATCGGCTACTTCGGTGGCGTTTTCCGCTGCACCGAAGGGCTGCAGGCCAAGTACGGGCGCTCGCGGGTGTTCGACACGCCGATTTCCGAGAGCGGCATCGTCGGCATCGCGGTCGGCATGGGCGCCTATGGCCTGCGACCGGTGGCCGAGATCCAGTTCGCCGACTACGTCTACCCGGCCTACGATCAACTGGCGTCGGAGGCTGCGCGCCTGCGTTTTCGCTCGGCCGGCCAGTTCAGCGCGCCGATGACCGTGCGCATGCCCTGCGGCGGCGGTATCTACGGCGGCCAGACCCACAGCCAGAGCCCGGAAGCGATCTTCACCCAGGTCTGCGGCCTGCGCACGGTCATGCCCTCCAACCCCTACGACGCCAAGGGACTGCTGATTGCCGCGATCGAGAACGATGATCCGGTGATCTTCCTGGAGCCCAAGCGACTCTACAACGGCCCCTTCGACGGTCACCACGACCGGCCCGTGACGCCGTGGTCCAAGCACGCCGCCAGCGCGGTGCCCGAGGGCTATTACACCGTGCCGCTGGACAGCGCCGCCATCGTCCGGCCAGGCAGCGACGTCACCGTGCTTACCTACGGCACCACCGTCTACGTGGCGGTCACCGCTGCCGAGGAAACCGGGATCGACGCCGAGGTGATCGACCTGCGCAGCCTGTGGCCGCTGGACCTGGACACCATCGTCGCCTCGGTGCAGAAAACCGGACGCTGCGTGGTGGTCCACGAGGCCACCCGCACCTGCGGCTTCGGCGCCGAGCTGGTGGCGCTGGTGCAGGAGCATTGCTTCCACCATCTGGAGGCGCCCATCGAACGCGTCACCGGCTGGGACACACCGTACCCGCACGCCCAGGAATGGGCCTATTTCCCAGGCCCCGCGCGTGTCGGCGCTGCCTTGCAACGTGTGATGGAGGTCTGAATGGGCACGCATGTAATCCGTATGCCGGACATCGGCGAAGGCATCGCTCAGGTCGAGCTGGTGGAATGGTTCGTCAAGGTCGGCGACACCGTCAGTGAAGACCAGGTGTTGGCCGACGTGATGACCGACAAGGCGACCGTCGAAATTCCCAGCTCGGTGGCCGGCACCGTGGTCGCCCTGGGCGGCGTGCCGGGCGAAGTCATGGCGGTAGGCGCTGAGCTGATCCGCATCGAAGTCCTGGGTACCGGCAATCATCACGAAGCCCAGACTCCACCAGCCGTGGACGAAACCGAAGACGTCGTGATGGCGCCTGCGACGGTGTCGCCCAGCGCGCCCCCGACAGCCGCGCCCGTGGCCACGGGCGCGCCCGACAGACCCGCCGCCGAAGCGAGCGCGCGCCCCTTGGCCTCGCCGGCCGTGCGCCAACGCGCGCGCGACGAAGGCATCGACCTGGCCGGACTGCGTGGCACCGGCCCTGCCGGGCGTATTCGCCACGCAGACCTGGACGCGTTCCTGAGCGGCAACCGCACCGCGCAACAGGCCGCAACCGGCACGCCGAGGATCGACGAAGAACGCATTCCGGTCATCGGCCTGCGGCGCAAGATCGCTCAGCGCATGCAGGAAGCCGCGCGGCAGGTGGCGCATTTCAGCTATGTCGAGGAGATCGACGTCACCGCGCTGCTGTCGCTGCGTGCCGACCTCAACGCGCAGTTCGGCGAGAGCCGCGGCAAGCTGACCCTGCTGCCGTTGTTGATTCGGGCGCTGGTCGTGGCGTTGCGCGAGTTTCCGCAGATCAACGCGCACTACGACGACCAACAGCAGGTCATCACTCGCCACGGCGCCGTGCACATGGGCATCGCCACCCAGAGCGAGAACGGTTTGATGGTGCCGGTGCTGCGCCATGCCGAGGCTGCCGACCTGTGGTTCACGGCGGGGGAAATCAACCGCCTGGCCCATGCCGCGCGCAGTGGCAAGGCGGCGCGCAACGAGCTGTCCGGTTCGACCATCACCCTGACCAGCCTGGGTGCCCTGGGCGGCATCGCGTCGACACCAGTGATCAATCGGCCGGAAGTGGCCATCGTCGGCGTCAACCGCGTGGTGGAACGGCCCATGGTCGTCAATGGCCAGATCGCGATCCGACAGATGATGAACCTCTCCAGCTCCTTCGATCACCGCGTGGTCGACGGCATGGACGCGGCACGCTTCATCCAGGCGGTCAAACGCCTGCTGGAGCAGCCGGCGATGCTCTTCGTCTAGCGCTGCTGGCGTGAACTATGCCGGGTAGCGGCGGGTCGACATCCCCATCGACTCACCGCTATCAGGAGCAACCTGCCATGCCACATGCACCACTGATCACCCTCAACGACGGCGTCCAGATTCCACAACTGGGTCTGGGCGTCTGGCAGCTCGATGACGATCAGGCCTATGCGTCGAGCGTGGCCGCCCTCAAGGCCGGCTACCGCCACATCGACACCGCCATGATCTACGGCAACGAGGCCGGCGTCGGCCGCGCCGTGGCCGAAAGCGGGCTGGCGCGCGACGAGATCTTCATCACTACCAAACTATGGAACACCGACCAGGGCTACGACAGCACCCTGCGCGCCTTCGACGCGAGCATGGCCAAGCTGGGCCTGGAGCAGCTTGACCTGTACCTCATCCACTGGGCGCTGCCCAAGAAGGCCGCCTACCGCGACACCTGGAAAGCCTTCGTACGGCTCCAGGAAGAAGGCCGCGTGCGCTCTATCGGCGTGTCCAACTTTCATCCAGAGCACCTGCAGCACATCATTGCCGATACCGGGGTGACGCCGTCGGTGAACCAGATCGAATTGCACCCCGATTTCTCCCAAGTCGAACTGGTCGAATTCTGCAAGGGCCTGAACATCGTCACCGAGTCGTGGAGCCCCCTGGGCCAGGGCGGTGCGCTGCTCTCCCAGCCAGTGCTGTCGCAGATCGCCGAGAAACATGGCAAGAGCGCCGCCCAGGTCATCCTTCGCTGGCACATCCAGAACCAGCACGTGGTCATTCCGCGCTCGAGCAACCCGGAGCGCATCGCGCAGAACCTCGACGTGTTCGATTTCGAGTTGGACCTGCAGGACATGCAGGCCATCGCCCACATTCCGCAGACCGGCCGCCTGGGCCCCAACCCCGACACCTTCGACATGGGCGCCTGACAGACACACCCTGCAACACCTGTTAAACTGATCGTCTCCCAAAACAACGCTAGACACACCCCACGGCTGCCAAGCCGCGGGGTGTTTGTGCTGATAGGTATTGCATGTCCTTGACCGATATACGCCGTAACGTACTGGCTGGCCTGACGTCCTCATTCGCGCTGGTGCCCGAATGCATCGCTTTCGCCCTGGTAGCCCAGGTCAACCCATTGATGGGTTTATATGGCGCTTTCATCATCTGTACCCTTACCGCGTTGCTGGGCGGCCGACCGGCGATGATCTCCGGGGCCGCCGGCTCCATGGCCGTGGTCATCGTGGCGCTGGTGGTGCAGCACGGCGTGCAATATCTGTTGGCCACGGTGGTACTCAGTGGCCTGATCATGGCGATCTTCGGCGTGCTGCGGCTCGGCAAGCTGGTGCGCATGGTGCCGCACCCGGTCATGCTGGGCTTCGTCAACGGCCTGGCGATCGTCATTGCCATGTCGCAACTCGAACACTTCAAGACCCATGACGGTCAGTGGCTGCCGTTCGCTGAACTGGGCATCATGACCGGGCTGGTGGTACTGACCATGGCCGTGGTCTACCTGCTGCCGCGCCTGACCAAGGCCGTACCCGGTGCGCTGGTGGCAATCATCGGCGTCAGTGTGCTGGTGCAATGGCTGCACTTGCCCACGCGCACCCTGGCCGACATGGCAACCATCGCCGGCGGCCTGCCCAGCTTCGAGTGGCCCAGCGTTGCGCTGGACCTGGCGACCTTGAAGATCATCGCCCCCTATGCCCTGCTGATGGCCATGGTCGGATTGCTGGAAACCTTGCTGACCTTCAATCTCACCGACGAGATCACCGAGACCCGTGGCCAGCCCAACCGCGAATGCGTGGCGCTGGGTGTGGCCAACATCACCTCGGGTCTGTTCGGCGGCATGGGCGGTTGCGCGATGATCGGGCAGACCGTGATCAATCTGAGCTCGGGGGGCCGCGGGCGTCTGTCTGGCATCGTCAGCGGGGTGATGATCCTGCTGTTCATCCTGTTCCTGTCGCCACTGATCGAGCGTATCCCGCTGGCCGCACTGGCCGGGGTGATGTTCGTGGTCGCGCAGCAGACCTTTGCCTGGGGTTCGGTGCGGGTACTGGGCAAGGTGCCCGCCAACGATGCCGTGGTGATCATCGCGGTGACCATCATCACCGTATTCACCGACCTGGCCACTGCCGTGCTCTGCGGCATTCTGATCGCGGCGCTGGCCTTCGCCTGGCAGCATTCGCGCGACATGCGCAGCGATGTCCACGACAGCGACGAGGCACGCGTCTACACCCCGCACGGCACCTTGTTCTTCGCCTCGACCACGCATTTCCAGGCGCTGTTCGATCCGCAGAACGACCCGCACCAGGTCTACATCGATTGCCGTCATCTGCACATGGTGGATCACTCGGCCATCGCCGCCATGGAAAACCTGGCCGCCCGCTACAGCAAGTTCGGCAAGCAACTGCAGTTGCGCCAACTGTCCTCGCGCAACCAGCGCCTGCTGGAAAAGGCTCACGCCGCCGTCACCATCGGCTGAGATCATCTGCGCCGTTCAGGCTGGGTACCTCTGTCCGGCTTTCCTACAAGGCTGCGTCCTTGAGCCTTGAGAGTCGCCGGGCGAGGATGGGTCCAGTGCCGCTGGTTGCGGCTCCAGACCCGAGGCGAGGTGCCAAGTGCTTGAACAATACGGATCGTGCCATTGCGACGGGTCACCGGCCCCGGGGGACGCGTCATGAATCAGGACACTCTGGCCGCTGGCGCCGCCGCGGTATCGGGCCTGGCACTGGCTGCGTCCGCTTCCTGGCCAGCCTTCGATAACCTGCTCGGCGCCGTATTGGGCGCCTGCCTGGTAATCAATCGGCAACAGGTCGCGAGCTGCACACGCAAGTTGACCAACCTGCTGCTGTCTGCCGGCGTCGGTCTGCTCTTCGCACCCATGGCGCAGGATCAGATACCGCAACTTACCGGGGGCATCGCTGCATTCGGCTGCGCACTGCTGGTGATTCCGCTGAGCGTGAAGTTGAGAGATTGGGTTCGGCAGCTGGACATCGATGACGTTCTGCGCCGTTTCAGAGGTTCTTGAGCGCCTTAGTCCAGGCCCCGCAGACGGGCAACTTCCTGCTCCAGTTCGCGCAGCCGTTTGCGCTCGCGGGCAACTTGGTGGACGTGCTCCAGATCTTTGGCGCACAGGCCTTGCAGAGTGGCCAGCACAGCGACCACTGCATCATCGGCGAGCAGGGTCTGCGGTTCGAGAAGCATGGCGCCGCGACCCAACAGCAACCAGTCCAGGGAAATGCCGTCGGTACGCGCCAGGTCCATGCACAACGCGTACGGAATGCTGCAGCGAGCGCGCCAGCTGGCCAGGGTTTGCGGGCTGATGCCCAGAGCCTTGGCAAGCGCTGCGTCGTTGGAAGCCGCCAGCAGATGCTTGAGCCGATTCAGCACTTCGGTTGTTTCAGAGGTACACACGTTGGGAACTTCCGCTTGACCCACTCAATTTGAGTATATTAATTTATTCGAATTGCGGATAAATATTAACTCTAGTTCATAAATCAAGGATATCCATGATGCTGCCCTACAACTTACATACATCATAACGAAATTTCCTACACGGCGCGGCTGATCAGACTCAATGCATTTAGCCGCCCATCGTGCAAAGGCAAGACGCAGGTAGCGCCAGCAATTCACTCACGGAAGACTTACTTAAAATTTTGTAGTTGATCCCGGCGTCTCGGCGGTACGAGCGCGGTGCGGATCATAAGGTTTGAAGAATGAGCACTTACAAGATGGTTTGCCCTCACTGCAAGAACAGAATGCGCATCCGCACCAGCGAAGGCACGCATGTATTTCTGCGCGTGGCATACCTGCAGTGTACGAACGAGATCTGTGGCTGGTCGGTGCGCGCGGAGTTCGAGATGACCCATGAGTTATCGCCCAGCGGCGTGGCGAACCCCGACATCCACTTGCCCAGCGCACCCATTGCGCTGCGCCGCGCGGCCAGCAAGCCGGCCGAGACGGCCGGCGCCGCCTGAGCGGATGGCCCGCGCCGGGCACTTGATGAGGGTGACCGGCGCCCGCTCTACGGAGCCACCCTCACAATGCCCGCAGTGCGCGGGCAGATTTCACCTTGCTATCAGCCGACGGGCGTCAGTACTTTGCGCTCGTCGTGAAAATAACCCTGAATGTTGCTCCAAACCAGGTCGCCCATGGCCTGGCGGGTCTCGTGGGTGCCGCTGGCCAGGTGTGGCAGCAGGACAACGTTGTTCAGGTCGATAAGCGCCTGCGGAACGTTAGGCTCGTCCTCATAGACATCCAGGCCCGCCCCTGCGATATGGCCCTCGCGCAGCGCCTCGATCAGCGCCGGTTGGTCGACCACACTGCCGCGGGCGATATTGACCAGGAACCCCTTGCTGCCCAGCAGGCCGATGCGCTTGGCATCGATCAGGCCTTCGGTGGACTTGCCGCCGGGCACTGCCAGCACCAGCACGTCGCAATCGGTAATCATCGCGTCCAGGTCGGCATAGTACTGGTAGGCGACGCCTGCCTTGGGTTTACGATTGTGGTAGAGCACCTGCATGTCGAAAGCAGCGGCGCGCCTGGCGATGGACTCGCCGATGTTGCCCAGGCCGACGATGCCGATCTTCTTGCCGCCGATCTTGCTGGCGAGCGGAAACTTGCCCTGGGTCCACTTGCCCGCCCGCACGAAGCGGTCGGCCTCGCTGTAGCGACGCATCACATCGAGGGTCAGTGCCATGGCCGTATCGGCAACGCAATCGTCCAGCACCGCCGGAGTGTTGGTCACAACGATGCCGCGGTCGCGGGCAGCATCGACGGCGATCGAATCGTAGCCGACGCCGAAGCTGAAGATGGCTTCGAGCTTGGGCAGCCTGGCGATCACCTCGCTGCTCGCGCCCAGGGCACCCGAAGTGACGATGGCCTTGATTCGATCGCCGTGCTGCGCCAGCCAGGCGTCCTGATCGGGCAGTTCCCAGAAGCGGGTGGCATCGAAGTGGGTTTCCACGGCCTCCTGCAGGCTGGGCAGCAGTGCGCCGATGATCAAGACGGGAACGTCGCGGGTCGATGGCTGTGTCATGAAACCTCCTGTTTGCATCGTTGGATTTATTATCGAAGCAAGGCATGGCGCAACGACGCCACGCAGCCCGTATGATGGACGACCAAGGTCATCGTACAACCTGCCCCAATGTGATTACAACCACGCGTGCCCGCATCGCAGACAGCGGTTGTATGCTGGGCGTAACCCACTAGACTGCATCTACCTGCCGATCAAGAAGCCCCTGATGCCAGACGACGCACAGTATCGACCCGCCCTGAAGTCCGACAGTTCGGCTCAGCGCATGGCTATCCTCTTCGTGGCGCTGGTGGTCGTCTCGCTGATCGTGCTGGATGTGTGGCAGACCCTCACCGCGCGAGCGCAGGCCATGCATGTCAGCGAGATCACCACATCCAACCTGGCCCGCTCGCTGGCCCAGCATGCCGAAGACACCATCAAGCAATCGGACACGGTACTGCTGGGCCTGATCGAGCGCATCCAGGTCGACGGCACGGCGCCTGCCGAGGTCCAGCGTCTGCGCAACCTGATGCAGGGCTGGACGCGCTCGATGGAGCAGTTGCAGGGGTTGTTCATCTACGACAGCCAGGGGCGCTGGGTGGCCAGCTCCAACGCCGTGGACCCGCCGGGGATCAACAACGCCGACCGTGAATACTTTCGTCACCACCTGGACAATCCCGACCCCGGGGTGCACGTCGGGCCGGTCATTCGCAGCCGCTCTACCAACGCGCTGGTGATTCCGGTCTCGCGGCGGCTGAGCAGTGCCGACGGCAAGTTTGCCGGCGTGGTGCTGGCGACCCTGAAAGTGGAGTATTTCAATCAGTTCTACGCCGGCTTCGACCTGGACGAGCGCGGCGTCATCGCCCTGCTGCTCAACGACGGCACCATCCTGCTGCGCCGCCCGTTCGATGAGAACGTGATCGGCAGCAGCATGGCCAAGGGCAAGATCTTCAGCGAGATGTTGCCCCAGGCCAGCCACGGCACCTTGATGCAGCGCTCGCTGGTGGACGATGTCGAGCGTATGTACAGCTATCAGGCGCTGCGCAATTATCCGCTTGTGCTGGAAACTGCCGAGTCCAAGGCATCGCTGCTGGCCAACTGGTACGAGAACCTGGCGCGTTCGGCAGCCTTCGTGCTGGTGGTCGGGGTAGCCCTGGGCCTGTGCGCGATGACGCTGATCCGGCAGATCCGTCATGGCCTGCGCACCGAGGCGGAGCTGCGCAATGCCCACGCCGCGCTGCAGAAGCTGGCGATGCAGGACGGCTTGACCGGCCTGGCCAACCGCCGCCAACTGGACGCGGCGCTGCCCGACGAGATCGGTCGGGCGCGACGCAACGCCCGGCCGCTGGGCGTGATCATGCTCGACATCGACCATTTCAAACGCTTCAACGACCTGTATGGGCATCCCGCAGGAGATGAGTGCATCAAGGCCGTGGGCCAGGCGGTGCTGAGCTGTGTGGGTCGCTCTGGAGATCTGGTGGTGCGCTACGGCGGCGAGGAAATTCTGGTGCTGCTGCCCGAGAGTGACGAAGCCGGTGCCTGGCAGGTCGCGGAGAAGGTGCTGCTGGCAGTGCGCGCGCTGGCGATTGCCCACGCGGGCAGCGACCTGGGGATCGTGACCATCAGCGCCGGCGTTCACGTGTGGCGCAACAGCGACCCGGACGTGCGCGCGCAGAGCCTGGTGGAGGCCGCGGATCAGGCGCTTTATCGGGCCAAGAGTTCGGGCCGCAACAGGGTCTATCCGCTGCAACCGCTGGTGGTCTAGTGCAAGGCAGGTTCAGAGCATCTGCTGGTTGGCGGCCATGGACTCGATGACCATGCTCTTCTGATCTTCGGACAGCGCGTCCCAGATATGCACCTTGGCGTAGAAGCCCAGGCTGCCGAGGATATAGAAGCTGAGTACGGCGATGGTCAGCAGCGTCAGCCACGACCAGCGGCCACCCTCCTCGGCTTCTTCATAGGCCGAGTAGGCGTTGTCGATGCGCTGATCGCGCATGGAGGCCAGGCTGGTGGTGACGCGTTTGTAGCAATAGGACAGCAACAGCAAAAACAGGCGCAACATGGAAAAAAGGCCTCGGTGGGTGGCGGTATGCGGGCGGCGGCCTGGAAAATGGCGAACCGGAAACGCAAAAAGCCCGTCTTGGACGGGCTTTTTTTATGGGTAGCGTGCTGTCGACCGGTCAGGCCCCGACGCTTGGGGTGAATTTTAGGCAGCTGCTTGGGCGCTGTAAACCGCACGGAGGCGCAGATGTATGACAACCAGGCCGGCTGGTATGCGCAAACGCGCGGTCCAGAGCGGCGCGCGGTGGTGCTGCGGCACGCTGTCACACCGGCCGACATCGCAGGTGGTGGGCCCGGCAATACGCATTTACCGCCGACGCGGCTTGCGCCGCTGCTACAGAGGCTACAGAGATTGTGGGGAGCTTGGTCCGGCTGCATCGCACATATTGCCGACGCGGCTTGCGCCGCTGCTACGGGGATCGAGGTGGGGCTGTTCGGGCTCAGCCACACCGCACAACCGGCGATACGGCTGTGTACCCGTGTAGCAGCGGCGCGAGCCGCGTCCGGATGCTCCGCGCAGCCACTGATTCCCCGCGCGGCGCTTCCCGCTAGGCTTTTTGCGAAGGCAGCCTTTATCATGGCCACAGTTCCACACCAGAGCCGACCATGAAGTTTGCCATCGCTGTCTATTCGCCCGCCCACTCGCCGGCCTCGCGGCGCGCGCTGCTGTTCGCCCAAGCGGTCCTGGCTCAAGGCCACCAACTGCTGCGGGTGTTCTTCTACCAGGACGGCGTGCACACGGCGTCCAGCAACATCGTTACCGCCCAGGATGAAACCGACACGGCCGGACAGTGGCGCGCTTTCATCGCCGAACATCAGATAGACGCGGTGGTGTGCATCGCCGCCGCCCTCCGGCGCGGTGTGCTCGACGACGAGGAAGCACGGCGCTACCAGCGCCCGGCCGCCAACCTGAGCGAACCCTGGCAGCTGTCCGGGTTGGGTCAATTGCACGAAGCCGCGCAGCAGGCCGATCGGCTCGTCAGCTTCGGAGGCCACTGACATGGCCAAGTCCATGCTGATCATCAGCCGCCAAGCCCCCTGGGCAGGCCCCGCCGCACGCGAGGCGCTGGACATCGCCCTGGCCGGCGGTGCCTACGATCTGCCGATAGCCATGCTGTTTCTCGACGACGGCGTCTACCAGCTGCTGGATGACCAGGCGCCGGATGCCGTGCAACAAAAGAATCTTGCGGCCAACCTGCAGGCGCTGCCGCTGTTCGGTGTCGAGGAGGTGTTCGTCTGCAGCGCCAGCCTGGCACGACGTGGCCTGGCCCAGTCAGGGCTGGCCCTGCCCGCGCAGGCGCTTGCAGACGCGCAACTGCGCGAGCTGCTGGCGCGCTTCGACCTCGTGGTGACCTTGTAATGAGTACCCTTCACGTACTGTCACACTCGCCTTTCAGCGACCAACGCCTGCACAGCTGCCTGCGTCTGCTGGGCAACGACGACGCCATTCTGCTCAGCGGCGATGCGGTCTACGCCCTGGCGCCCGGCAGCGAGCCCTGGGCAGCGCTGGCGAGCGCCGGCGTCGCCGTCTTTGCCCTGGCCGAAGATGCGCAGGCACGCGCTTTGCCGAACAACCCCGGGGTCGAGCTGCTCGACTACCCAGCGTTCGTCGAGCTGACCCTGGCCTATGAAAAGGTCAATAGCTGGCTATGACCACACTCATCGTCGAGGGGCGCAGCGTCGCGCTGGATCCGGACGGCTACCTGCAGTCGCTGGCCGACTGGAATCCGCAAGTCGCCCAGGCTCTGGCTGCCGCCGAGGATCTGCAGCTGACGCCCGACCACTGGCAGATCATCGAACTGTTGCGCCGCTTTCATGCCCAGTACCAGCTGTCGCCCGCGACGCGACCGCTGATCAAGTACGTCGCGCAGCAGCTGGGCGCCGACAAAGGCAACAGCCTGCACCTCAATCGCCTGTTCAACGGCACTCCTGCCAAACTCGCTGCCAAGCTGGCGGGCCTGCCCAAACCGACCAATTGCATATGACCGACTACCCTGCACTGATGCTGGAAACCCCCGAGGAACACCCATTCGCGCAATTCGTGCGAGCCCTGGGCAAGGGCAAGCGCGGCGCACGCAACCTCACCGGTGAAGAGGCCCGCGAGGCCATGGGCATGCTGCTCGACGGGCGGGTGGAAGATGCACAGCTGGGCGCCTTCCTCATGCTGCTGCGGCACAAGGAAGAAAGCGCCGAGGAACTCGCCGGTTTCACCCTCGCCTTGCGCGAACGCTTGCAGGCGCCGGCGTTGGCGGTCGATCTGGACTGGCCGACCTACGCCGGCAAGAAGCGCCATCTGCCATGGTACCTGCTGGCGGCCAAATGCCTGGGCGGCAGCGGCCGGCGCATATTCATGCACGGCGCGGGCGCCCATACTGCCGGGCGGCTGTACAGCGAACAATTGCTTGGCACCTTGAACATCGCACTGTGTCGGGACTGGGATGCCGTCGGCCAGGCGCTCGATCGACAGGGCCTGGCATTTTCCCCGCTGATGGACTGGGCAGCGCCCCTGCAACGCATGATCGACCTGCGCAATACCTTGGGCCTGCGCTCGCCCATCCATTCGCTGGCGCGGATTCTCAACCCGCTTGGGGCCCGCTGTGGCCTGCAGAGCATCTTCCACCCCGGCTACCAGGCAGTGCACCGCGATGCCAGCGGCCTGCTCGGCGACACGGCGATCGTGGTCAAGGGCGACGGTGGCGAAATCGAGATCAACCCTGACAGCGCCAGCCATCTCTATGGCACTCGCGACCACCTGCCCTGGGATGAGGAATGGCCCGCCCTGGCCGCCCAGCGCCATGTCAAGCCGCCGACTCTTGAAGTTGGCCACCTGGCCGAGTTCTGGCAGGGCGAGCGCCAGGACAGCTATGGCGAACTGGCTTTGATCTCCACCATGGCGCTCGCCCTGCGCGGGCTGGGCAGCTCTCGCGAGCAGGCCTTCGACGAAGCTCGCGCGCTGTGGGCGGCACGCGACCTGGCGGCGTGTACGAAGGGGCGCTGACATCGTTCTCTGTGGGAGCGGTCTGTGGCCGCGAACCAGGCCTAGCGGTGCACCAGACACTCTGCGGCGCCCTTTTCGCGGCCACTGACCGCTCCTACGGGGGACTGCGCTCTGACCAATGCTGCGCGGCGCCTGGCTCGCGGCCACGGACCGCCCCCACGGAGACCGCGGAGCGCAAGCCGCGTCGGCGGTCACGCGCTGCGCCCGGAATACGCATGTAGCAGCGGCGCAAGCCGCGTCGGCGGTACACGCGGTGTGCGCCGCAGCAACGGAACAGCGTGATACAGTTTGCCGATACGCACTCGGGAGACGAACATGGGTTTGCTGATCAAAGGACGCTGGCACGACCAGTGGTACGAAAGCAGCGAAGACGGCGCGTTCCAGCGCGAGGCCTCGCAGCGCCGCCATTGGGTCACGGCCGACGGTCAACCCGGCCCCAGTGGCCAAGGCGGCTTCAAGGCCCAAGCAGGTCGCTACCATCTGTACGTCTCGCTGGCATGCCCGTGGGCCCACCGCACCCTGATCGTGCGCAGCCTCAAAGGCCTGCAAGACTCGATCGACGTGTCGGTGGTGAGCTGGCACATGGGCGAGCACGGCTGGACGTTCGACGGTCAGACCGGCTCGAGCGGTGACCACCTGGAGCCGTTGCGCTACCTGCACGAACGCTACACCCGCGACGATCCGCACTACACCGGCCGGGTCACGGTGCCAGTGCTGTGGGACAAACAGCAGAGCCGCATCGTCAGCAACGAGTCGGCCGAGATCATTCGCATGTTCAACAGCGCCTTCGATGCCCTCACCGGCAATCGCCTGGACCTCTATCCCGAGCCCCTGCGCACAGCCATCGAGCGCGTCAACGACGCGGTTTACCCGAACGTGAACAACGGCGTCTACCGCGCCGGCTTCGCCACTTCGCAACAGGCTTACGCCAGTGCCTTCGACGATGTGTTCGCCGAACTCGACCATCTCGAAACGATTCTGGATACCCAGCGCTACGTGACCGGGGAATACCTGACCGAGGCCGACTGGCGCCTGTTCACCAGCCTGATCCGTTTCGACGCGGTGTACCACGGACACTTCAAATGCAACCTGCGGCGCATCGCCGACTACCCGAACCTGTCGAACTGGCTGCGCGAACTGTACCAGTGGCCAGGCATCGCCCAGACGGTGGACTTCGAACACATCAAGGGCCATTACTACACCAGCCATCCGACCATCAACCCGACCGGTATCGTGCCCAAGGGGCCCGCACAGGATTTCAACGCTGCCCATGACCGTGAGCGCCTGGACGGCCGGGGGATCTGGCAACACGGCGAGGGGTGAGCCCGGTGCAGTCCTTACTGTTCGATGAACCACAACAACCCAGTCGCCGCGAAGCTCTGGCCGAGCAGACCTTCGTCCTGCGTGGCTTCGCCCTGCCCTGGCTGGACGACATCCTGCCGGCCCTGCGCGAAGTGCTCAAGGCAGCCCCCTTCCGACGCATGGAAACACCAGGCGGCCACACCATGTCGGTGGCGTTGAGCAACTGCGGGCAGTTCGGTTGGAGCACCGATGCGCGGGGCTATCGCTACGTCAGTGACGACCCTCTCAGCGGCCGCCCGTGGCCAGCGTTGCCCGAGGTACTGCGCAGGCTGGCCCGGGAAGCAGCGGCAGCGGCCGGTTTCGCTGATTTCACCGCCGATGCCTGCCTGCTCAACCGCTACGTGCCCGGTGCCAGGATGTCCCTGCATCAGGACCGCAACGAGCGCGATTACACCGCGCCCATCGTCTCGGTGTCCCTTGGGCTTGCGGCGATGTTCCAGCTCGGCGGTCTGCAGCGCAGCGATCGCCCGATTCGCGTGCCCCTGCTGCACGGCGATGTGATGGTCTGGGGCGGCGTCGACCGCCTGCGCTTTCACGGGGTACTGCCGCTCAAGGAAGGCGTGCACCCGCTGATGGGGCCGCAACGGATCAACTTCACCCTGCGCAAGGCTGGCTGAGCGCAAGCAGCGGAGTGTCAGAGCCGGCAGCAGCGGCTAACATGGCCGCTTCGACGATCCATGGAAGCGCGCCATGCCCACTACCCACCACAGCCGACTGGTCGCCGCCGCCTGCCGCCAGATCGAGGCCAGCGACGAGCTGCCCGAACTGAGCGAACTGGCCGAACGGGCCGGCTTGAGCCCCTGGCACTTCCACCGCGTATTCAAGGCCGTGACGGGTGTGACGCCGCGCAGCTACGCCAGTGCTCGGCGGGCGGAAAAAGTCCGTGAGCAGCTTCATCAGGGCAAATCCGTGACCGAAACACTGTACGCCAGCGGCTTCAATTCATCCGGGCGGTTCTACGAGGCCGCCAACGGCATGCTCGGCATGGCCCCGGCGGCCTTCCGCCAAGGGGGCAGCAATGCTTCGATCCATTTCGCCCTTGCCCAATGCAGCCTGGGCGCGGTGCTGGTTGCCTGCAGCGAGCGCGGTGTGTGCGCGATCCTGCTGGGTGACGAGCCGCAAGCCTTGCTCGATGATCTGCAACGGCGCTTTCCCAAGGCAGCGCTGATAGGCGCCGACTCAGACTTCGAAGCGATCGTGGCCAAGGTGCTCGGCTTCATCGAGGCGCCGAGGGCAGGTCTGGACTTGCCCCTGGACATCCGCGGTACGGCTTTTCAGCAACGGGTATGGCAGGCACTGGCCAGGATCGAGCCCGGAACCACGGCCAGCTACGCTGAGGTCGCGGCCAGTATCGGCGCACCGAACGCAGTGCGCGCCGTGGCCGGGGCTTGCGCGGCGAACGCCCTGGCCGTGGCGGTGCCCTGTCATCGAGTGGTACGCACCGACGGTGGGCTTTCCGGATACCGCTGGGGTATCGAGCGCAAGCGCGAACTGCTTGCGCGCGAGCGCCAGCCTGACATGCCATGACGCTGACCGCGTTACCGAGCTCTGCGCAGGTTCGGGAAACAGCGTGCAGGGCTGGCGAAGCGCTATATATTTTGCTATATGACGGTAGTCTTTTTTTCCCACAGAGCGCTGTCCAATGAAGTTCACCACCAGCCTGCTTGCCCTCGGCGCCGCAATGGCCCTCAACAGTGCGTGCGCCGATGAGGTACAAGTGGCTGTTGCCGCCAACTTCACCGCCCCCATACAGGCCATTGCCAAGGCATTCGAGGCCGACACCGGGCACAAGCTCGTCGCCGCCTATGGCTCGACCGGTCAGTTCTATACCCAGATCAAGAACGGCGCGCCGTTCGAAGTGTTCCTGGCCGCCGACGACAGCACCCCGGCCAAACTGGAAAGCGAGCAGGAAACCGTTCCCGGCTCACGCTTCACCTACGCCACGGGCACCCTGGCGCTGTGGTCGGCCAAGCCTGGCTATGTCGACGCCGAAGGCGCCGTGCTCAAGGGCAACAGCTATCAGCACCTGTCCATCGCCAACCCCAAGGCGGCACCCTACGGGCTGGCGGCGACCCAGGTGCTGGCGAAGATGAACCTGACCCAGGTCACCCAGCCCAAACTGGTCGAAGGCCAGAACATCACCCAGGCGTTCCAGTTCGTCTCTACCGGCAATGCCGAGTTGGGTTTCGTGGCACTGTCGCAGATCTTCAAGGATGGCAAAGTCGAACAAGGGTCGGCCTGGATCGTGCCGGCGGCCTTGCATGATCCGATCAAGCAGGACGCGGTGATTCTCAACAAGGGCCGTGACAGCGACGCCGCCAAGGCGCTGATGCACTACCTGAAAGGCCCGGCCGCCGCTGCCATCATCAAGTCGTACGGCTACCAGATCTGATGCCGCTGGACGCCAGCGACCTGAGCGCAATCTGGCTGACGGTCAAGCTGGCCAGCTTGACCACGTTGATTCTGCTGCTGATCGGCACGCCCATCGCATGGTGGCTGGCGCGTACCGCGTCGCCTTGGCGGGGCGCGGTGGGCGCGGTGGTCGCACTGCCCCTGGTGTTGCCACCGACGGTCATCGGTTTCTACCTGTTGCTGGCGCTGGGCCCTCATGGCTTCATCGGTCAGACCACTCAAGCACTGGGTCTGGGCTCGGTGGTATTCAGCTTCACCGGGCTGGTGATCGGTTCGGTGATCTACTCCATGCCTTTCGTGGTCCAGCCCCTGCAGAACGCTTTCAAGGCCATCGGCGAGCGCCCTCTGGAAGTGGCCGCGACCTTGCGCGCAAGCCCTTGGGACTGTTTCTTCACCGTGGTGCTGCCGCAGGCCAAGCCTGGTTTCGTTACGGCCAGCATTCTGGGCTTTGCCCATACCGTGGGTGAATTCGGCGTGGTACTGATGATTGGCGGCAACATACCGGACAAGACGCGGGTGGTGTCGGTGCAGATTTTCGATCATGTCGAAGCCATGGAATACGCCCAGGCGCACTGGCTTGCCGGGGCCATGCTGGTGTTTTCCTTCGCCGTGCTGCTGTTGCTGCACCGCGGCCGCCAGCCGCGTTCGTCATGGAGTTGATGGAATGATCCGTGCCCGTATCGATATGACGTATGGGGCGTTCTCGCTGGACGTCGACCTGCAACTGCCCGGACGTGGGGTCAGCGCGCTGTTCGGCGATTCCGGCTCCGGCAAGACCACCTGCCTGCGCTGCCTGGCCGGATTGGTGAAGGCGCCCAATGCCTGCATCGAGGTCAACGGCGAGGTGTGGCAGGACAGCACCAAGGGCATTTTCCTCGCGCCGCACAAACGCGCCCTCGGCTATGTGTTCCAGGAGGCCAGCCTGTTCGAACACCTCTCGGTGCGCGGCAATCTCGAGTACGGCTGGCGGCGGATCAAACCCGGCCAACGCAAGGTTGCGCTCGATCAGGCCTGCAACCTGCTGGGCATCGAGCATTTGCTGGAACGCCGGCCGGCCAACCTGTCCGGCGGCGAACGGCAGCGCGTCGGCATCGCCCGCGCGCTGCTGACCAGCCCTGGGCTGCTGCTGATGGACGAGCCGCTGGCGGCGCTGGACAGCCGCCGCAAGGCCGAGATCCTGCCCTATCTGGAACGGTTGCATGACGAGCTGGACATTCCCGTGGTGTATGTCAGCCATGCTCAGGATGAGGTCGCGCGGCTGGCCGACCATCTGGTGGTGCTGCAGCACGGCCGCGTGCTGGGCAGCGGGCCGCTGGGGCCGACGCTGGAGCGCCTCGATCTGCCCATGGCGCGCGAAGCCGACGCCGGTGTGGTGGTGCAGGCGAGGGTCCGCGACTACGATCCGATCTATCAGCTGCTGTCCCTGCAATTGCCGGGCGTCGTCGAACCTCTGCGCGTCGCCCATGCCCCGCGGGCAGCCGGCGACCGCTTGCGTATCAAGATACAGGCCCGCGACGTCAGCCTCAGCCTGAGTCCGGACGACGCCAGCAGCATTCTCAATCGTTTCGCCGTCACCGTCGAGCAGGTGTCGGCAGCGCACAATCCGGCCCATGTGCAGCTCAGTCTGCGCGCCGGCGAGACAGTGATCCTGGCGCGAATCACCCGTTATTCGGCGGATCAGTTGGGCGTAGCGGCCGGGTTGCGAGCCTGGGCGCAGATCAAGGCCGTGGCGGTATTGGCCTGAACACCGCAGCGCCCCCGGACGCGGCTTGCACCGCTGCTACAGGTCGCGCGCACGCGGACGGGGCTACTCCCGGCGTATCGGTTGCAGGGTTTTCGGTTGCTGGAGACGTTCGCGCAGCGCGTCGGCGCCCAGCGGCTTGGCGAAGTAGTCGCCTTGTCCGCGCAGGCAGCCCAGATCGAACAACAGCAGGTGATGCACCGCGCTCTGCACCCCGGTCACCGTCAGCTCGATACCCAGGGTGCGCGCGGCCACCGACATGTGCTGGACCACCGCCAAGTGCCGCGACTGGTGCGGGGCTTCCAGCAGAAAGGGTGAAGCCAGACGCAGCTGGTTGATCGGCCACTGACACAGGCGCTGCAGCGAGGCACCGCCGAAACCGAACCCCTGCATGCCCAGATCACAGCCCATCAACCGCACACGTAGCAGGGTTTCCAGGTATTGGGCCTTGGGCCGGGCCAGACCGACGTGGCTGAGTTCCAGGGCCACGCGGTGCTTGCCGGTCAGATGCCCACGCAGTATGCCCAGCAACTCGTTCATCAGCGGTGGGTGACCGAGCTGCTCGAGCCGCACCCCCAGGCTCAAGCCCACCTGCAAACCGGCACGCGCAAGCCGCTGCTGGACTTCGACCGCCTGCTCGGCCATGTACAGCAGCAAAGAATTGCCCAGCCCGGCCCGCTCAACGGCCGCGCAGAACTGCGGCATGGCCAGTTGGCCATGCCGTGGATGCTGCCAGCGCAACTGCGCATCGACGCTGCGGATGCGCCCATCGGCCACCGTGCAGCGCGGTAGAAAGCACACCTCGAACTGACCGGCAGCGATTCCCGCCTGCACCTCGACGCGCCCGATACGAGCCTTCGCAAGCGTCGGCACGAGCGCCTCGCGCGGCTTGTTCAGCGCTTCGAAGAAGCGTTGCAAGCGGTCGAAATCCAACGGGCTGCCTGCGTCCACCAGGTATTCCAGGCCCAGCATCGACACCCACTGGTACAGCCCGGTGCGCACTTCCGGCTCTATCCCGCCGCCGATCAGCACGGCGCGCACCCGCTTGCGGATGACCGCTTCCTCGATGATGCGCAACGCCCCTACGCCCAGCACGTCGACATTGCACACCAGCACATCAATGGGTTGGTGCTCGCGCAGCAGCTGCACCGCCTGCTCGCTGGTCTGCGCCTGGTACACGCACGAGCACCCCAACTGGCTGAGCATCTGCACCGCGATCGCACGCTGGAACCCATGACTTTCAACGAGTAACACCGTTGGTTTGATGTCTGACACGATCACTTCCCCTGTTTCCTGATGCCTATGTTCAACTCCGTGCAATGCCCTGGATGCAGGTAATTTCCTAACAAGCATGGGAAAATTCCTACGGTTTGCCGGATCTGTCGTGCCGTGCCAGATATTCGTCGAGGCCAACCATGGCAGCGGCCAGATCGTCGACGCCACGCCGCATTCGTTCGACCGACGGGCTTGCCGTGCAGGCCTGCTCCAGCGCTTCGCAGGCCGTCAGCAGACGCCGCGCACGAACGATCCGGGCCCCGCCCTTGATCCGGTGCACCAGGTCGGCGACCTCGCCGGTCAGGTAGGGCTGAGACAGCGAATGCAGACGCTCGAGGTCATGCAGGTTGCTGTCCGCCAGATCATCGAGCAGGCGCTGCATCAGGCTCGCGTCGCCGCCGGTAAGCTGATCGAGACTGCCCAGATCAACATCGTCCTGTGAAGCGAGTCCACAGCGGGCGCGATGCGGGTCCAGGTGCAGTGACAGGGTTTCCAGGCTCAATGGCTTGAACAGACAGTCATCCATGCCTTGCTGCAGGCACCGGCGGCGCTCGCTGATCTGGGCATTCGCCGTACAGCCGAGGAACAGACACGGCTCCCGATGCTTGCGCCGCTCGTGCTCGCGCACAGCCTTGACCAACTGATAGCCGTTGATGCCCGGCATGTTGCAGTCACTGATGACCACGTCATAGGCGCCGCGCAGCCAGGCCCGCAGCCCGGCGGCACCGTGCTCGGCGACCGTTACGCGGTGGCCGAGGAACGTCAGCTGGCGCTCCAGCAGCACACGATTGGCCGGGTAGTCGTCGACCACCAGCACCTGCAGCGCCGGCAGGTCGCTGCGCACAGGCTCGCGAGCGGCTTTCTGCGGGGCACTCGCCTCAGGCACGGCGTCGAACTGCACCTGCACCCGAGTGCCGCATCCCAGCACGCTGTGCAGTTCCAGCCTGCCACCCATCAGGTCGGCCAGGCTGCGGCAGATACTCAAGCCAAGGCCGGCACCCACGCGGCTACCGCGCCCCCCGGCCGCCTGTCGATAAGGCGCGCAAAGACGCGCCAGATCGGCCTGGGCAATGCCCTCCCCGCTGTCCTCGACACTGAGTTCGACCCGCGCGCCACGCGCTTGCGGCCAGACTCCGAGCACCACCGAGACCTGGCCCTCACGGGTGAACTTGATGGCATTGCTCAGCAGGTTGGCAATGATCTGCTTGAAGCGCACCGGGTCGACGCTGAGCCAGGTGTCCGGCGCACCCAGCACCTCCAGCTTGAGCCGCAGGTATTTCTCCCGCGCCTGGGCCTGGAACAGTTCCACGGTTGCACCTGCCAGTTGCCCAAGCTGGCACGGCGCCGGTAGCAGCTCCAGGCGACCGGCCTCGATGCGCGTGACATCGAGGATATCGCCAATCAATCCCAGCAAGCCGTTGGCCGACTGCGAAGCGACTTCCAGCGCCGGCTTGTCGAGCATGCCCTGCTCGGCTTTCTTCAGGGCCAGCTCGAGCATGCCCAGCACGGCGTTCATCGGTGTGCGAATTTCATGACTCATGGTCGCCAGAAAGGTGGTCTTGGCCTGATTGGCCGCTTCGGCCTGCGCCTGTGCGTCACGGTACGCCTGGCACAGGCGCTGGCGCTCGGTGATGTCGACCCAGCCGGCGATCAGGCCCTGGATCCGTCCGTCGTCGCCGCGGTAGGGCAGCATCCAGTGGTGAATGGTCAGCACCTCGCCCGACGGCAAGGTCAGCGTGCGGTCATCGACCACCGGCTCGCCGTGCTCCATGGCCTGCAGATACGCGTCCTGGGCCATCCGGGCGTGCTGCTCTTCGATCAGGCCATAACCGGTCAGCGGCTTGTTCAGAATGGCCTCGCGGGTCACACCCAAGGCTTGCAGGTAGCTGGTATTGCAGTTGATCAGGCGTGCCTGGCGATCACGGATGTAGATCGGATGGGGTGTACCGTCGATCATTACCCGCATGAACTCCAGTTGCGTGGTCAGGGCGCGCTCGGCATCGACCCGCTGGCGGATCAGGCGCTTGAGATAGCTGACCCAGCCCAGTGCCAACATCAGGAGGATGGAAGCGGCCGCGAACCCTTGCATGATGGCCGAGCGGTAGCGTTGCCAGAGGCCATCGGCGACGATCATTTCCGTGCGCCAATGGCGCGTCAGCTCGCTCATGTGCGGCGGTGGGATGTCCTGCAGGGCGCTGTCGAGAATCGACTGCAGCACCTGGGCACGGGGCGAGACGGCGAACGCGAAATGCATCGGGGCCAGCGGCAGCGCTGCGCTGACGCGCAGCCGACCGCGGTACTGTCGCGCGATCATGTAACGTGCAGCGATCAACGGCAGCACCGCCGCGTCGGCCTGACCGCGGTCGAGCATGGCCAAGGCCTGGGCGGTGCTTGCCGCATGCAACCGGCTGATCGAGGGGTAGTGTTCCTGCAGCCACTCCTGCAGCTGGCTGCCCTCGACCAGCACCACCCGCTTGCCCCTTGACTGCTCCAGCGAGACGGGCTCGCGCCCGCCCTCGCGCGTGACCAGTACCGCTGAGCTGCTCAGGTAGCCGCGGCTGAAGGCCAGGCGGGTCTGGCGCTCCGGGCTTGGGATCATCGCGGCGATCAGATCGGCCTCGCCGCGCTCGATCATTTCACTCATGCGCGTGAGCGAGGTGCTCTCGATCACCTCGATGGCGAGCCCGGTGCGCCGAGCGATCTGTTGCAGCACGTCGGCGGCCACACCGGCGAAGCGGCCCTGATCGTCACGGTAGCTGACCGGCACGAAGCGCGGATCCATCAGCACCCGCAGGTCGGTGCGCCCCGCCAGCCACTGACGCTGTGTGGCCGTCAACGGCAGTGCGGGCGGTTCTGCCACGTCCGGACGCTCGACGCTCCAGCGCCGCGCGATGGCCGCCCGGGCCTCGTCGGGCACCACCGCCAAGGCCTTGTCGAGCAGCCGTAGCAGACGTGCATTGCGCGAGTCGACGGCGAAGCCGAAAGCATTGCCCTCGATCCCCTCGGCCGGTTGCAGGCGCAGGCCGGGCAGCTGGCTGCCGTCGGCCTGATGGAACGCCGCCAGCGCCCCGCCGACGAACAGGTCAGCCTGGTGATAGGCCACCGCTGCCATGGCGTTCGAGGGTGTCGGATGCAACTGCAGCTGAGCCTCGGGGAAGCGTTGGCGGACCTCGCTGGCCGCAACGTGATCGCGCACCAGGGCAATACGCACCGGTGGATCTGCGTCGAGCGACTGGCCGGGGCGCATCGCCAGCACCGGCTGGTCCTCTATGTAGTGGTCGGAAAGCAGCAGACCGTGGCGCAATGCTTCACGGCGGCTGGTGGTGCCCAGTACCTGAACCTCGCCCGCCTTGAGTGCGGCAACCGCAAGCTCGCGGGAAGGATAGGCCTGCACCTCGACATCCAGTTCGAGCAGCCGAGCCAACAGGGCCAGGTAGTCGGCACTGATCCCTTCATAGCTGCCGCCGTTGGCGGAAAGGTCGAAGGGTCCGTAGTCCGGGCGGCTCACGGCGACACGCAATACGCGACGCGCGCGCAGCCACTGTCGGTCGCGGTCGGCCAGCTGCATCTGCAACCGCTCGAACCAGGCGGGTTCAGGCTGCGACCTGCCGAGCAGGGGCAGCACCTGGGCGTGGGCCAGCGCCGTGCCGGCCAGCCACACGAGCACCCAGCGAACGCTGCGGCCGACCCTCCCTATCAGGTTCATCACACCAGGAAGTTACGCTTGGCGAGCTCGGCCAGCTCCACCAGCGAGCTCATCTGCAGCTTGTCCATCAACCGAAACTTGTAGGTGCTCACGGTCTTGTTGCTCAGCAGCATCAATTCGCCGATGGCTTTGTTGCTGAGTCCACGAGCCAAGTGCTGGAGGATGGTCAGCTCGCGATTGGTCAGGCGCGCGATGCATTCCGTTTCGCTGCCCAGGCCATCACTGCTGCGCACCGAGCTGAAGGCCACTACCGGAAAATAGGTAAACCCTGAGCCGATCGCCGTCACCGCCTTGCGCAGTTCGTTGAGGTCGTCACGCTTGGAGACATAGCCCATGGCGCCCAGCTTCATGCAGCGCAGGGAAAAGTGCTCGGCGGCCTGGGACGTGAGGATCACGATCCGGCTGTTGGTCCCCAGCTCCTTGATCCTCGCAATGGCCTCCATGCCGTCCAGTCCGGGCAGCGAGATGTCCAGGACGATCAGGTCGGGCTGGTGGGTCTTTGCCATCAAGACCCCATCGACGCCATCCTGTGCCTCGGCCACCACGCTGAACCGTTCCTGTTTGAGCAACAGCTTGACGCTGGAACGGATGAACGGGTGATCGTCGATTATCAGTGCTGTACGCATGTCTTTCTCCTGATTGCGCGAGCGCCGGACGGCGCCTGCAGGCCTGGCACGGGCTTCCTTTGCAGCGTTCTGCATCGACTCTGTTGGTTTTGGGTCAGGAGACAGCTGTCAAGCGCAGACGAGGCCATCTGCCGTAGGAGTATTCGGTGAATTCCGCCCGGCGTCGGTCGGCGTATTCCGAGTTCGCTATGGGAAGATTCCTGAACCCTTGAGTGAAATTTTCCCTTGCTTTGGAGGATGCAGATGCTCACGAAGCCCCCGTAGTCTGGCGGCGGCAGTATCGCCGTACCGAACCGACATGGAAGTCGGACAATTCCCAAGCTTTAGGCGAAATGTCCTACCGATGCGCCTGCGAACCTCAGCGTTCGGCCTCAGATCAATGCGTGGCGCCTGGCCAAGTCCGTCATCTCCATCAAGGAGCTGATCCGCAGTTTGCGCATCATGCGCATCTTGTAGGTGCTGACGGTCTTGTGGCTGAGCAACATCGCACGCGCAATGTCCTGATTGCACAGGCCCTTGGCGAGGTTGACCAGCACCAGGATCTCTCGCTCGGTGAGGACGGAAATGCGTGCCGCTTCGGTGATGTCGCTGTCGCCCCGGGCCGCCGACACGTCAGTGCAGTCCGGGAAATAGGTGTACCCGCACTGCACGGCACTGATCGCCTTGCGCAGCTGGTCGAGTGCATCGGACTTGGACACGAAGGCAGCCGCACCAGCCTTCATGCTGCGCATCGAGTAGTAGCTGGGAGGCATGGAGGTGAGCACTATTATCTTGCTGGGCGAGGCCGACGCCTTCATGCGCTTGAGCACATCGAAACCGTCGAGGCCCGGCATCGACAGGTCGAGGATGACCAGGTCGGGCTGCTCGCTGCGATGCAGCAGTACCGCTTCGGTGCTGCTGCCGCTTTCGATCACCTCGTATTGGAGTTCATGGGCCAGCAGCGTCCTGACACTGGCGCGAAGAAACGGATGGTCGTCCACGATCAACGCCTTGCGCATGATTCACCTCCTTGTTGTAGGTCAAGGTTATATAGCGCATTGACCACTGCTCCATATCTAGACACTTTCCCCTTTTTATGTGGGCGAATTCACCGACGTTCGCAGGACATTTCTGACGCTCCGCAGGCTAGCCTTCGATGGTCACTTTTCGCCGCACCGCGCCCTCGATCAGCTCGAAGCTGTAGTTGCGCCCCGGCTTTTTCTCGAAGCGGCGTTCCAGGCCCGGCACCACATGATGCAGGGTGGAAGTGGCGCAGCTCTTGCCGCTGCGGTCGCAGTCGTTGAAATGGTCCATCACCACGGTGGCGGTGCCATCGTTGCGCACCACGATGCTGTCTGCGACTTCCCTGATGTCGGTGGCATAGTGAGTGTTCTGAGGCCGTACGAGGAGCAACGCACCGTAGCCGGACAGCACCTGCACCCCGGCCTGCAGCGATTCGCGATACTGCTCGGCCTCTTGCTCGCTGATGGCGAATTCGTCGTTGCTGGTGGGCAGCACGGGCATGAAGCGCACCCGGAAGTAACGCTCGTGGTCGCGGTGGCCGCGGTACAGCAAGCGAACGCTTTGCATACCGTTGGCCGGGACGATCAGCCGCGCCGGGCTGGCGATCAGTGGACGTTCGGCCACGGGCAGCCCCTCCAGCGAACGCTCTTGGGCAGGTTGCCCGGTACGGTGAATCACCTCCACCACCTCGACCTTGACGAACGCGGTGGCATCGCCGCCGTTGCGCACGCGCTTGACGAAGGTGCTGCGCGGCCCATCGAGGTAATCGTAGAAAGCGCCGATGTTGAGTTCGGGGCCGGCCACGGCGCTGCCGCTTCCGAGTATCAGGGCAAGCAATCCCAATTTTTTCAGCATTGTGGTGATTCCTTTCCTAGAGTTGTGCATCGAAGACAATCCGCACCCAGCCCTCGTAGCGAGCACCGGCACGCTGCATCATTTGCAAAACGTAAGGCTGCACCACCTGGTAATGCAGCATGCCGGGGCGGTTGAACAGGGGTAATTGGGCGTCGAATTCCAAGGCATTCAGCGCGCCCACCGGCAGCGCTACCCGGCGGGCGGGCGCGCCGTTATGCTCGCCACCACTGGGCATGGTCAGGGCAACTTCGAAGGGTACCTGGTGACCATCGCCCGGGTTACGGATAGCGCATTGCCCGCCCGCCGGAAACTCGCACTGGGTGTGCACCTTGAACGGCCCGGCAGACCACAGCCGCAGAGGATGATCGCGATAGATTCGTGGGGGTGCCTGGGGGCTGTTGGTCCAGTTCAACCAGCCACCCTCGGGCTCCAGCACGGCCAGATCGGAACCGGGTGGCGTTTCCACGATGAAGGCATGCTTGACCTGGAGCCTGAACTTCAGGGTAAGCGTGTCATCGCTGAGTTCACTCACTTGATTGCCCAGGTCGATCTGCCCACCATTGCCCACTGTGAAGGTGACCTCACCGGTGTAGAGGCCGTTTTTCATCCGCATAGGTGAGGGGGTGGTCAGGGTGTAACCGATGGCGAACTTGGACACACGGCTGCTGCGCAGGTCGCCTGGGCGGCCCTGATTACTGCTTGAATAGCACGCGAATGGGCTCGCAGGCGTGCGCAGGCGCCACGCCGCTTCGGCAAAGTTCGTGCTATACCTGAACCCTAGCGCCACACACGGACGCTGCGGCGTCGTATTCGGCGGTCCTACGTCCGAAGTGTGGGTGCGATGACCAACGGCAGCGAAAGCGAATACGATGTCGTGGGCATCGCCAGCCTGATTGCGAACCTGGACGGTTACCGCCGCGGGCAACGCCAGGAAGAACTGATCCCGAACGTCCAGCGCCGAATGCTCAGTACCTTTGCGATAGGTTATGGGCACATTGGTGGAGAAGAAGCCGGCAAGACACCCGTGGGGAAACGGCGTGCAGTACCAGGCCCTGGGCGTCGTGTGCTGGAAGCCCTCCAGGGTGGAGTCGAACTCGGCGGTAATCAGTACGTCGGCTGCCAGCGCCGGCGCGCTCAGACACACCAGGCTCAACATTGCCCAGAGGCTTCTGCCCCCCTTTCCAAGGCTGAATGTCATCCTGCTTCCTCTGCGGTCGTGGTTGGCCGGTGCGCCGCCACACTGTCGGCGGCGCAGGCAAGATCACCTAACAGCAGCACATCTTGTTCGCGCTTGCTGCTGGCGATGTCCAAGTGCAGCACGCAGCGCTGCACACCACCCTTACGGATTTCCAGGGTGGGATTGCTTTCGCTCATTTCCAGGGCAAAGAAGCCATCGGCCTCTGTCACAGCGCGGCTGGCGTGGTTGATCACCTGGGCACCCTTGAGGGCCCTGCCCTGCTGGTCGATCACCCGGCCCAATACCGTAACCGTACGCACCACCTTGAGCTGTCGGTACTGCACCGCACCCTTGTTCAGGTGGTAGTCAAAGGTCGACGGCTGAATGCTGGCGGCCAGGTGATCCTGCTTATCGAAGCCCAACTGCACGTGACCGGCACGGTAGGCGCCTACCGGCAACAGGTTGCGCCCGGGCCGCAGCAGCGCTCCCCCACCCAGGTGGTCGTCGGCACGCAGTTGCAGACCAGGAATATCGGACTCCAGATCGACAATCAGGCCGGCATCATGGGGTTGGATGTCACCACTGAAGGCCACCTCGCCATCCCCCAGCGCCACGGTGCTTTCCAGGTTCAGCCCGGACGCCAACTCCCCGTTGTACGAAGACGTCATGGCGAACGCGTCACCGTGGAATGCACTGTTCTGGAAGCCTGCGTTGAGCCCCACTCCCGTTCCGTAGCGGTCGGCGTTGAGGGTACCGCCCAAGCTACGCAGCGTGCCTTGCCCGAGGTCATGCTGGTAACTGAGCGAGGCGTTGTGGTCGCGCTCCCCCTCACGGCCGGTGCGGCTGCCCAGGCTGGCGGAGAGGCGCTGGCTTGGCCCACCCAAAGCCATGCTCAGGCTGAGGCTGATGCCGCGATTGCGCTGGTTGTCGGTGCTCAGCGTTGCGGGCCGGTCGAACACCGTCACTCGCCAGTTCGCGTCCTTGCCCATGAATTGGCCATGACGAGCCCAGCCCAGGTCTAGCGCATTGCCTGCGGCCACACCTTCGGTGCGGCTCAACCGGGCGGTCACGGTGCTGGTCTGGTTAAGCCGGTGGCTCGCTGACAGCGAGGTTTGAGTAGTGAGCCGAGGGGATTCGCGACGATCGACGTAATAGCTGCCATTGCGCTCGCGCTGTGGGTACAGCCAGGCACGGTTGTGATTGAGCACCACGTTGCCCGAACCATGGCTCCACACCCCCTGCAGGTCGTAGCCGTTACCGCGCGAATCGGTGTGGTAGAGGTTGCCGTAGAGCTTCAGGCGGTCCAGGGCGTCCCAGTCCAGGGAAGTACCGTATTGCATCTGTTCGTCGACGCGCTGGGCTGAAAGCCCGACGATGGTCCGCGGATGCAGCAAGTAGTTGGTCATGACGCCGGCGGCCACGCCACCGTCGCGGTCCTCTTCCCAGTTGCTCGCCAGCGTGCTTTGCCGGCCCACGTAGGCGTTGTAGCGCCAGCGCTGGTCGGGGTTGCGCCAGCTGCTGGGCTTGTAGACGAATTCGTTGCTGCGCGAGGTGAGCTGGCCGTCTTCGAGCAACCGTAGCTCCACCTCATAGATGCCGCCAGGCAAGACCCGGGTGTCCAGAGTCTGCAAACCGGGCTGTACGGCCTGGGTGTTGATCAGTTGGCCGTTGCGGTAGATTTCCACTGCGCCCGGCCGGCTGGGTGTCACGTAGATCGGGGTAGTGCTGGGTGCACCGGTGTCGATGTACAACGTGTCGCTGCTGCCGAGCATGAAGCCCAGCGTGGTGCCGGCCATGCTGCCCATCAAGCGGGGCTGACGCACCAGGCCCTGGGCGACGGGATCGAAGTATCCCAGGCGCAGAAACCGATCTGGCTGAACGCGTTCGGCATAGAGCTGGTCGACGCGATGACGCAAGCCGTAGAAACCGGTTTTATCCATCTGGAAGTTGACCTGGGTATTCCAGTCACCCAGGCTGCCGACCCCCTGTACCGCGTAGCGGCCAACGGTTTCGTGGCCGGCCTGGCTGAGGTTGAGCTGGTTGCGCAGCATCAGGCCGTGGTTCGGCTGCGCGGGCAAGGCGTAGTAGCGTTGGGCATCGGCAGCCTGCTCGGCGGCCCGGGTCAGTAATGAAAGCTGCGAGTTGACGAGGCTGTAATGCACGGCCACCAGGCCATCGCCGCACGCCGTGGTGCAGGTGCCCAGGCTGATGCCCTGATTCAGCCGTTGTGCCCAGCGTTGCCGTACCCGCGGTGTCTCCCGGCTTTCGCTGGTATCGGTGTACTCGAGCCATTGCAGCGTGTCGTCACGCCCCAGCACCACCAGTGCCTCGCCCAGCAAACGACCATCCAGATCCACGCGTACCGCCAGCGGGACGTCGAAAAAGTGCTCGGCGAAATCGTCGGGCAAACCTTGCACCTGGCCAAGGATGCCGCTGGCGGGCGGCGCAATCGCTGCGTACGCCAGAACGGGGCCGGCTATCAGGCAGCCAGCCCCGAGCGCGAGGCGTATGGCACCGGACAATGAAGTGATGTCGAACATGCAGGTCCTGCCGTGGGCGCCCTGCCCGATACCGCCGTGGGCTGCACCGGGAGGAGCGTGTAAGGGGTCGCTTGTCCGTGATCAACGAGACGGGATGATCGGGCCCGGCTCGAACATCATGTTCACTTCGCCCTGGTAGTTGCCTGGTTTGGGCGCGGTGCCTGCCGCCAGTGCCGAGGCGATCTGAAAGTCCACCACAGCGCCATTGCCGGCCTGGGCGTCGGCCTGATTGACCACCAACTGCGCGGTGGTGTGGTTGAGGTCCTTGCCGCCTACCGAAACGGTGAGAGGGATCTGGTCGGCGCCGCTGACGATCACGGCCGGCCGCATCAGTTTGGCGTTGATGCCACCGGCGGCAGTGTTCTTGGCCTGCAGCTGTTTGCGGATCGGGACAAAGGTCTTGGTAAACGAGTTGTAGGCCAGGTCCTGCGGGTCGTTCATCCAGTTACCGCCGATGGGCTCGACGAAGAAGGCGGCGGTCGGCACCGTCGCGGTCACTGTGACCTGCTTTTCGATCAGCTCGGCAGCCCAGACCGGGCTGGCCAGGCAACAGGCCAATGGGAACGCGGCGTAGATTTTTTTCATGGGTACTTCTCCAGCTTGGACAGTCGGACGGTGGATCGAATCGGACGCTCGGGGACGGCTGAGGGCGTTCAACGCGATGGGCCGTATTGTCCTGAAACCCTGCTGGCTTGGCTGTCGGACAGGTCTGACCCAAAGCGCGATCAGTCTGACCAATCGAGCGATCTGTCAGACTGCACGGTAGAGAATTCCCACGGTCTACAAGGCTATGCACCTCACCGAGCCAAACCATGCCTGACATCGAAGATGACCTTCAGACTGTTGTACTGCCGCCAGACCTGCATTATGTGGACGACAACCAGCCGGGGTTGCGGCGCAAGACCCTGCGCGGCAAATTTGCCTACTTCGATAGCCATGGCGAGCGCATTCGCGACGAAGCTGAAATCAAGCGCATCAATGCGCTGGTGATCCCGCCGGCCTACACCGACGTGTGGATCTGCGCCGACCCGCAGGGCCACCTGCAGGCGACCGGCCGCGATGCCCGTGGCCGCAAGCAGTACCGCTATCACCCACGCTGGCGCGAAGTGCGCGACGAAGACAAGTATTCGCGCATGATCGAGTTCGGCAAGATGCTGCCCAAGGTGCGTCGGCAGCTGGAAGCCCATCTTGCTGCACCGGGCCTGGACCGCAACAAGGTGATGGCTGCCGTGGTCTCGCTGCTCGACAACACATTGATTCGAGTGGGCAACAGCCAGTACGCCCGGGACAACAAGTCCTATGGGCTGACCACGCTGCGCAACAAGCACGTGGAGGTCAAGGGGCATACCATCGCATTCCAGTTTCGGGGCAAAAGTGGCGTCGAACACGCGGTGACGGTGAAGGACCGTCGGCTGGCTACCATCGTCAAGCGCTGCATGGAGTTGCCTGGACAGAACCTGTTCCAGTACCTGGACGAGAACGGTGAACGCCACAGCGTCAGCTCCCATGACGTGAACGCCTACCTGCATCAAATCACCGGCGCCCATTTCACGGCCAAGGATTACCGCACGTGGGCCGGCAGCGCGCTGGCGCTGGCCATGCTGCGCGAGCTGCACTGGCAGCCCGAACCCGATGCCAAACAGCACATCGTCGACATGGTCAAGGCGGTGGCAAGGCAGCTGGGCAATACCCCCACCGTGTGCCGCAAGTGCTACATCCACCCCAAGGTGCTCGAGCATTTCGTCATGGGCGAGCTGGCCAAGTTGCCCAAGCCGCGTCAACGCAAGGGGCTGCGCCTGGAAGAAGTGGCATTGGCGACGTTTCTGGAACGACTGGTCGCGGTGGCCTGAGCCATCGCTGCGAGGCCTGCTGGAATTGTGCGTGCCCACTGCGGTCGGTTATAGCAACGCTCATACATTTCAAGGCTTTTCATGAAACCTACCGCTCCCAGCGGCTACGTCCAGGTGCGCGGCGCGCGCGAACACAACCTCAAGAACGTCGATGTCGATATCCCCCGCGATGCCCTGGTGGTGTTCACCGGGGTGTCGGGCTCGGGCAAGTCGTCGCTGGCCTTCGGCACCCTGTACGCCGAAGCCCAGCGGCGCTATTTCGAATCGGTGGCGCCTTACGCCAGGCGCTTGATCGATCAGGTCGGCGTACCCGACGTCGACAGTATCGAGGGGCTGCCGCCGGCAGTGGCCCTGCAGCAGCAACGCGGCACGCCAAGCACGCGCTCCTCGGTAGGCAGCGTCACCACCCTGGGCAGCCTGGTGCGGATGCTCTATTCGCGGGCCGGCGCCTACCCGCCTGGCCAGGCCATGCTCTATGCCGAAGATTTCTCGGCCAATACCCCACAGGGGGCCTGCCCGCATTGCCACGGCCTGGGTCGGGTCTATGAGGTCACCGAGAAAACCATGGTGCCCGATGACAGCCTGACCATTCGCCAGCGCGCGGTGGCGTCCTGGCCGCCAGCCTGGCAGGGGCAGAATCAGCGCGACATCCTCGTGACGCTGGGCTACGACGTCGACGTGCCATGGCGTGACCTGCCGAAAAAGCAGCGCGACTGGATTCTCTTCACCGAGGAAACGCCGACGGTGCCGGTGTACGGTGGCATGACCCCGGCGCAGACCCGCGATGCGCTCAAGCGCAAGCTTGAGCCCAGTTATCAAGGCACGTTCACCGGCGCACGGCGCTATGTGCTGCACACCTTCACCCACTCGCAAAGCGCACTGATGAAGAAGCGCGTCAGTCAGTTCATGATCGGTGCCGCGTGCGAGGTCTGCGCCGGCAAGCGGCTCAAGCCTGAAGCGCTCAGCGTGACGTTTGCCGGGCTGGACATCGGTGAGTTTTCGCGACTGCCGCTCACCCAGTTGGCGCAGAAACTCAAACCGGTGGCCGAGGGGAGGCAAGTCGGCAAGAAGCTCAGTGAAGAAAAACGCCTGGCCGCAGAACAGCTTGCGCAGAACCTGCTGGGTCGCCTGAATACCCTGATCGACCTTGGCCTGGGCTACCTGGCGCTGGAGCGCAGCACGCCGACCCTGTCCTCGGGCGAGTTGCAACGCCTGCGCCTGGCCACGCAATTGGGCTCGCAGCTGTTCGGTGTGGTCTATGTGCTGGACGAGCCCACTGCCGGGCTGCACCCGGCCGATGGCGAATCGCTGCACGCCGCTCTGCAAGGGCTGAAAGCGGCAGGCAATTCACTGTTCGTGGTCGAACACGACCTGGACACCATGAGCCGTGCCGATTGGGTGGTGGATGTAGGGCCACTGGCCGGCGAGCAGGGTGGCCAGGTGCTGTACAGCGGGCCGCCCAAGGGCCTGGCCCAGGTCGAAGCGTCGCAGACTCGTGCCTACCTGTACGGCAGCGCCGTACCGCTGCCGCGCCCGCGTCGGCCCACTGCAAGCTGGCTGAAGCTGGCCGAGGTCAGCCGCAACAATCTGCACAAAGTCGCTGCCGACTTTCCCCTGCAGTGCTTCACGGCCGTTACCGGTATCTCCGGTTCGGGTAAATCGAGCCTGGTCAGCCAGGTGCTGCTGGAACTGGTGGGCGAGCATCTGGGCCAGGCCCGTGAAGATGTCGAGGACGTGCTCGAAGACGCCGTGCCGCAGACCGAATCGGGGCATATCGTCGAAGGCATGCACAGCATCAAGCGCCTGGTGCAAGTCGATCAGAAACCGATCGGCCGCACGCCGCGTTCCAACCTGGCGACCTATACCGGGCTGTTCGACGCCGTGCGCAAGCTGTTCGCGGCCACGGCCGATGCGCGACGACACGGTTTCGACGCCGGGCAGTTTTCTTTCAACGTGGCCAAGGGGCGCTGCCCGGAATGTGAAGGCGAAGGCTTCGTCAGCGTCGAGCTGCTGTTCATGCCCAGCGTGTTCAGCCCCTGCCCAACCTGCCACGGCGCACGCTACAGCCCCAAGACCCTGGCGGTGAAATGGCAGGGCCTCAGTATTGCCGACGTGTTGCAGCTCACGGTCCATCAGGCGTGCGAGGTGTTCGCCGAGCAGCCGGCAGTGCTGCGTCCACTGATCGTGCTGCGCGATATCGGCTTGGGGTACCTGCGCCTGGGCCAACCGGCCACCGAACTTTCGGGTGGTGAAGCGCAGCGCATCAAACTGGCCACCGAGCTACAACGAAATCAACGCGGCGCCACCCTGTACGTGCTCGATGAGCCGACCACAGGGCTGCACCCTAGCGACGTCGACCGGCTGATGCAGCAACTCAATCATCTGGTAGACGCCGGCAACAGCGTGATCGTGGTGGAGCACGACATGCGCGTGGTGGCGCAGGCGGACTGGGTGATCGACATCGGGCCGAAGGCCGGTGACCAAGGCGGCAGGGTCGTAGCCGCCGGACGCCCGGAAGACGTGGCCAAAGTCAGCGCCAGCCGCACTGCAGCCTATTTGCAAAGCGCGCTGGCGGAACCGGTATAGCGGCTGTTCATAGCGCGGCCGCGGCAGCAGCCCCAACACGTGGGGCTGCCCAGAGGTTGCCTCAACCGACCGGCTTGCTCTGGCCTTCGTCGGACGGGCTGCGGGCCTTTTCGCCCTGTTGGTTGGCGCGCTTGTGTTCCTCGCCGACCTTGCCGGCATTTTCCGGCTTGTGATCGAGGTCTTCACGCTTGGATTCTTTGTCCACGGTGTTTCTCCTGGCAGGGGCTTGACGGCTCATCGAGCCGTTACCTGATTTAGGCAGCCGCCTTCGGGATTCGTGCCCAAACGTTTCCGCGCTGAACTCCCGCACCGCATCGTCAGTCAGCATTGAAACGCCATTATTGGAGGATCATCCCGGATGCAGATTTCATTGGACAAACAGGTCGCCCTGGTTACCGGCGCCAGCTCAGGTCTGGGTGCCGCTGCCGCCAAGGCCCTGGCCGCCGCCGGGGCCGCCGTGGTCGTCAACTACAATTCCCACGCCGAGCCTGCCGAACGCCTGGTCGCAGAGATCCGCGAAACGGGCGGCAAAGCCATCGCGGTGGGCGCAGACGTGTCGAAGGAAGACGACGTCGAGCGACTCTTCGCCGCCACCATCGACACCTACGGCGCACTGGATATTCTGGTCGCCAATTCGGGCCTGCAGCGCGATGCCGCCACGGTCGACATGACCCTGGCCGACTGGAACAAGGTGATCGAGGTCAACCTCACCGGCCAATTCCTCTGCGCCCGCGCCGCTCTGCGGCAGTTTCAGAAGCAAGGCCCGCGATCATGGTTGTCGCGGGCGGCTGGCAAGATCATCCACATGAGCTCGGTGCATCAGCTGATTCCCTGGGCCGGCCATGTCAACTACGCCGCTTCCAAAGGCGGCATCGATCTGCTGATGCGCAGCATCGCCCAGGAAGTCGGCGAGCAGCGCATTCGCGTCAACTCGATCGCCCCCGGCGCGATCCGCACCGCCATCAACGAAGAAAACACCCAGGGCGATGCCGAGAAGAAACTGCTCGAGCTGATTCCCTACGGCCGGGTCGGCGAGGTGGACGACGTTGCCAACGCAGTCGTCTGGCTGGCATCCGATCTGAGCGATTACGTGCACGGCACCACGCTGTTCATCGACGGTGGCATGAGCTTGTATCCGGGGTTCCGAAACAATGGCTGAAGACGTCTGCAGTACCCTGCAAAGCCCGATCGAAGCCCACGGCATCATCGGCGACATGCGCAGCGCCGCGTTGGTCGCGGACAACGGCAGTATCGATTTCTGCTGCTGGCCCGAATTCGACAGCCCTTCCATATTCACTGCCCTGCTGGACTGCGACCGAGCGGGCGTATTCGAACTCGCCCCAGACCTGCCCGGCGCGCGCCGCCAGCAGATCTACCTGCCCGACAGCAACGTGTTGCAAACCCGCTGGATCGACCATGACGCGGTGGTCGAGGTCACCGATCTGATGCCGGTCGCCGCAGAGGCCGACGCCCTGCCCCGGCTGATACGTCGCATAGAGGTGCGCAACGGCACTGCTACCATCCGTTTGCGCTGCCGGGTTCGGCATGACTACAGCCGCGCCGACACCCAGGCTCATGCCAGTGGCGAGGACGTCTGCTTCAGCGCCGAAGGCCAGCCCACCTTGCGGCTGTCGGCGACCCAGGCTTTGCGCATCGAGGCGCACAGCGCCATCGCCGTGTTCGAACTCAAGGAAGGCGAATGTGCTGAATTCATCCTGGGTGCCGAAAAGGATCCCATGGTGCGCGCCGGCGCCGGCCAGGCCTGCCTGGACGAAACCCTGGCGTTCTGGCGCAACTGGATAGGCCATTCGAACTACAAGGGTCGCTGGCGCGAGATGGTCGACCGCTCCGCACTGGCCCTGAAACTGCTGACGTCGCGCCGTCATGGCGGGATCATCGCCGCCGCCACGTTCGGCCTTCCCGAAGCGCCTGGCGGCGTGCGCAACTGGGACTACCGGTATACCTGGATCCGCGATGCATCGTTCACCGTGTACGCCTTCATGCGTCTGGGTTTCACCACCGAGGCCAATGACTACATGCGCTGGGTGCGCGATCGCGTCGGCGAGTGCTGCGACGAGCCAGCCCGGTTGGGCGTGGTGTACGGCCTGGACGGACGCGAAGAGCTGCCTGAGTCCGAGCTCGATCACTTGAGCGGGCATGGTGGTGCCAAGCCGGTGCTGGTGGGCAACGGCGCCCACGATCAGGTTCAGCTGGATATCTACGGCGAACTGCTGGACGCCGTGTACCTGGCCAACAAGTACGGCGAGGCGATCTCCCACCAAGGCTGGAAACACGTTACCCACATCGTCGATAAGGTGTGCAACAGCTGGCAGCAGAAAGACGTGGGCATCTGGGAAATGCGTAACCCGCCCGAGCATTACCTGCACTCACGCCTGATGTGCTGGGTTGCCCTGGACCGTGCCCTGCGTCTGGCCGAGAAGCGTTCGCTGCCAGCGCCATTCGAGCGCTGGGACAAGGAACGCCAGGCGATCCACGACGACATCTGGAACAATTTCTGGAACGCCGACGCCGGGCATTTCGTACAGAAGCTGGGCAGCGTCGAGCTCGACGGCTCCATGCTGCTGATGCCCCTGGTACGTTTCGTGGGCGCCAGCGACCCGCAATGGCTGAGCACACTCGAGGCAATCGAGCGCACGCTGGTGCGCGATGGCATGGTCTACCGCTACCGCCAGGATGATGGGCTACCAGGCGACGAAGGTGCGTTCACCGCCTGCTCATTCTGGTATGTGGAGTGCCTGGCGCGGGCTGGCCAGGTGGAAAAGGCGCATCTGGAGTTCGAACAGTTGCTGCGTTATGCCAACCCGCTGGGTCTGTTCGCCGAAGAGTTCGACCGACACGGCCATCACTTGGGCAATACGCCCCAGGGCTTGAGCCATCTGGCACTGATCAGTGCGGCCAGCTTCCTCGACAGAAAGTTGAGTGGGCAACGCACCCAGTGGCAACCGTAGGGTCCGGTTTCAAGGGAGAGAGCAAGAGTGCCACTATCGCCCCCATAAACCAAACGTAATGCCAATCTGCTAGGCGCCTGTTCAGAAGCACGCCATACTGGCGCCTGTTGCCACTCGTTGCGCTGTCACTGCCGTGTATCCATAACCACGGCGCTTCGAGGGAATTAAATTTGTCATGTTGCGTCCGTATTCAGGTAGCAATCGACACACTTCAAACACCGGATAAATTCTAAGCAAAGGAATCAAGGAGCCGTTAATGCTGATACTCACCCGCAAGGTAGGCGAAAGCATCGTCATTCAAGACGACATCAAGATCACTATCCTTGGCGTGAAAGGGCTGCAGGTGCGAATCGGCATCGATGCGCCGAAGGATGTCCAGGTACATCGCGAAGAGATTTTCAAGCGTATCCAGGCAGGCAGCCCTGCACCGGAAAAAGGAGATGGCAAGGCCTGATCGGCCGCTTGCCGCGGTCCTTCGAACGCCGCCGTGCAACTGGCTTCAGCCAGGCTGCACCGCGGCGCGAAGTCACCGCTTACATCATCAGACAGGCGTTGCCTGGTGATGATTGTCGTCCGGAGCCCCTGCCCCACCGCCTGCATGCCGTTTCGCCTTGTCCGTGGCGAATGCCAAAGCATCCTTGGCACATGTCAATCCATCGCGTATTTCGGTCTGCTCTTTGATCACACGGCCATCCACGCCGTAGGTGCCAAAGAACACCGAGATTTTGTCTTCGCCGATCTTGCGCGCGCGCACCACGATACGGCAGCCGTTCTTGAGCGTTTCCTCATGGCGAACCTGCTCGTCCAGATAATTCGCTGACGAGTCTTCCCATTCCATGAACTGCTTGGTGGTTTCCAATTCTACGTCTGTCATATGCCTACCTCTTGTGGGTAATCAAGGCGATGCCTTATATAACCGACCCTCTACAAGCGCCGTGGTTCAGTACAACCCAGCGGTAAGAAACGTCGCTGACGGTAAATGCGCATCGAATGGAATTATTCCTGCACGCCACACGTCACTAAGCAAAGATGCCTTGAACGAAAGCCCTCGATTGCAAGGATTTCATCATGCTGATATTGACGCGCAATACCGACGAAAGCATCGTTATCGAAAACGATATTCGTATCACCATCATCGACGTCAAGGGCGGCCAGGTTCGCCTGGGCATTGACGCGCCACGGGATGTGGCCGTGCATCGCCAGGAGATCTACGAGCGAATCAAGGCAGGCGTGCCGATGGTACCCAAAACGGCCGGCCGCTGAATCGGCAGGCATCGGTCGCTAGGTACGAAAGGCAGCGCAGAGCTTGCTCGCCAGCTCCTGCTCGCGAAAGGGTTTCTGCACCAAAGGATAATGCTCGGCGTCGAGACCTTCGAGCTCCGCATAGCCTGTCACGAACACGATCGGCAACCTCGGATGACGGCGACGGATCATGTGCGCCAACTCGCCGCCATTAGTGCCTGGCATGGCGAAATCGGTCAGGACCAGGTCGACACTGGGGTCGAGCTTGTTCAGCGCCTGCTCGGCACTGTCGGCCTCGATCACGCTGTAGCCGAGGCCCTGCAACATGGTCGCCGTCACTTCGCGCACGTCGTGGTCATCGTCCACCAGCAGGATGGTCTGGCGCTCGTTTTCGTCATGCGCGGCAGCGACATAGGCGGGCTCGTCTGCGTGCGCCACAGGCTGATCCGGAACGCCCGGCAGGTAGACCTTTACCGTGGTGCCGTAGCCTGGCGAGGTCATGATGGCCACGCCACCGCCCGACTGTTTGGCAAAGCCGAATACCTGAGCCAGACCCAAGCCTGACCCTTTGCCCACTTCCTTGGTGGTGAAGAACGGCTCGAAGGCCTTGGCTACCACCTGCTGGCTCATGCCGGTACCCGAATCCTGGATCGACAGCACCACGTAGTTGCCTGGCTCCGGGTCTTCCGGACGCTGCGCCGCCATGCTGACCGTTTCGTTGGCCGTGGACAGGCGCAAGGTGCCGCCACCGGGCATGGCATCGCGTGAGTTGATCGCCAGGTTGAGAATGATCATTTCTGTCTGGGTCGGATCCACCAACGCATTCCACAGGTCGGGCGCGGTGTCGGTTTCGATCCAGATGCTACCACCCAAGGTGCGCTGCAACAGCTCGATCATGCCTTCGACGGTACCGTTGAGGTTCACCGCAACCGGCTCCAGGCGCTGACGGCGGGAGAAGGACAGCAACTGACCGGTGAGCTTGGCACCGCGTTCGCCCGCCTCCTTGATGTTCTGCAGGCGGCCCTGAATGCGTTCGGTCCTGCCCTTCTCGAAATCGCGGGCGATGAAGGTGGTACTGGCCAGGATCACCGTCAGCAGGTTGTTGAAGTCGTGCGCCACACCCGCCGTCAGCTGGCCGACCGCTTCCAGGCGCTGCAGCTGGTGCAGCGTGGCCTCGATGCGTTGGCGCTCGTCGATCTGCTCGCGGAGCTGATGGTTGGCGCCAGCCAGCTCATCCAGCACTTCACGCTCACCGGTGATGTCGCGCACGGCGGTGTACATCAGCCCCTCGTCCGGAACGATGGTCCAGGACAACCAACGGTAGTTTCCGTCGGCGTGGCGCATGCGGTTGACGAAGCGGGTCGAGACATTGCCGTTGGCGATGTTCTCGGTCTCGCGGCGGGTCGCGGCAAGATCGTCGGGATGAATGATCTCCCACAGCTGGATACTGCCCAGATGCTCACGGGTCCAGCCCAGTGTGGATTCCCACGCGGGGTTGAGCGACACCGGCGACATGTCGAAGCGCATCACCCCCAGCAACTCGCGGGAAAGCTCCCAGGTACGGTCACGCTCACGGGTGCGCTTGACTACCCGTTCCCCGAGCATCTCGTTGAGCTGTTCGAGGGCCTGGGTGGCTTGCTTCTGCTCGGTGATGTCCTGGATGACGCCGGTGAAACGCACGCACACACCGTCTTCGAAGAAGGCCTGCCCATGGCTGGCAATCCAGCGCAGGGTACCGCTGGCCAGACGCACGCGATACTCGATGTGAAACAACCGCCCATCGTCGACCGTCAGGGCCGCAGTCATGCGTTCCTGAACCACGGGCAGATCTTCGCCGTGGCAATAGTCGAGAAACAGCGCCAGGTTGACTTCGGTAGCGGGGTCAAGCTCGTACAGTGCCCGGCAGCGTTCGTCCCAAAGCAACGTGTCGCTGGGCGGCGCATAGTCCCAGACACCCATCCGCGCTGCGTTGGTGGCGATGTGCGCACGCACTTCGGCGTGCTGCAGGGAACGCTCTGCGTCGCGCCGACGATGACGCTCGTGGACTTCGTCCATGGCACGCTGGATGGCACGGGGCAACAGGCTCAGATTCTGCTTGAGCACATAGTCGATGGCGCCCTGGCGCATCATCTCGACCGCATGCTCTTCGCCGTAGACCCCGGACAGGAAGATGAACGGTGTCATCGGCGCCAGGCGCTGCGCTGCCTGCAGCACCAGAGGGCCGGATGAGCCGGGCAGCATGTAGTCACACAGAATCAGGTCGAACTCGCCGCCCGCCAAAGCCTGCTCCACCGCCTGATGATTGAACACCAGAGTCGACTCGACCGGGACGCCCGCGCGCTCCAGGCTCATCAGCGCCAGTTCGGCATCGAGGGGGCTGTCTTCCACGAACAACAGTTGCAAAGGCTTGGGCGGCATAGAGATCCGAATACGTGACTGGAGTGCGGCGCGCTCTGCGCCATCCGTGCGCCATTGGGTGGGGCGCGCTGGGTGTGGTTGGGTCCCGACCGTCACACAGCGCGAGCAGGACTCAAGAGCCGGGACGACGAACGATTCGTGACGAGCCAGGTGGCGGCTCGTTCAAGACCGCCCAGAAAATACCCAGGTCGGAAATGGCTGACACGAATTCCTTGAATTCGACCGGCTTGACCACGTAAGCGTTCACTCCAAGTGAGTAGGCGCGTTCAAGATCCGGTTCTTCCCTGGAAGAGGTCAGCATGACCGTCGGAATACTGCGCAACTGCTCGGTTTCGCGGACGACCTTGAGCACTTCCAGCCCGTCGACCTTGGGCAGCTTGAGATCCAGCAGCAGCACTGCCGGGTTGCCCGCGTCACGCGCCGCGTGACTGCCGCGGCGCAGCAGGTAGTCCAGCGCTTCGGCACCGTCACGCATGACGATGACTTCGTTCGCCAGCTGGCTGCGCTCCAGCGCCACCAGTGTCAGCTCCAGGTCCTTGGGATTGTCCTCGACCAGAAGAATAGGTTTGAGCATCGCTTACCTCGGTGAATTCGTGCTGGCGGAATGTGCGCGTCGCGGCAACGCCATGTAGAAAGTCGCGCCCTGATCCAGGGCGCCTTCGGCCCACACCCGGCCGTCGTGTCGTTCGATGATGCGGCGAACGCTGGCCAGGCCAATCCCGGTGCCTTCGAACTCTTCCATGCGGTGCAGGCGCTGGAACACCCCGAACAGCTTGCCGGCGTAGGCCATGTCGAAGCCCACGCCATTGTCACGCACGAAAATGATCGTCTCGGCGTCCTGCTGGTAGGCGCCGACTTCGATCACCGCATGCTCGCGGGTTCGGCTGTACTTGATGGCATTGGACAACAGGTTGCGCAGCGCCAGGTGCACGAACGCGGCGTCGGCCACCAGGCGCGGCAGTGCCGCCACCTGCCATTGCAGATCGCGACCTTCGTAATCGGGCTGCATCTCCAGGCGGATGGACTCGACCAGCGCGTTGAGGTCGACGTCGGTGAAACGCAGGGCCGAACGGCCCATCTGGGAAAAGCTCAGCAGGTTGTCGACCAGGGTGCCGGCAAACCGCGCCGATTCGCCGATGTGTTCGAGAAAACGCAAGCCTCGCTCGGACAGCTTGGGGCCTTCGAAATCGGCCAGCAATTCAGCGTAGCCGGCAATGTGGCGCAACGGTGCACGCAGATCATGGGACACGCTGTACGAGAACGCCTCGAGCTCCTTGTTGGATTTCTTCAGTTCACCCGCCAACTGCGCCAGTTCCTCGGCCTTGCGCAGGACGATGCCCAGCACGGCGGTGCGCAGTTCGTGTACGCCTTCGATCTCGAGTGCGTCCCAGGGGCTTGAGAAGCCGCTGACTTCCTGCTTCCAGCTATCGAAGCTGGCGCGTGGATTGAGCACACCGGCACTGTCCAGGCTTTTTTCTGCCCGCCCTGCCCAAGTCACCGTGTGCGATTGCTCCGGCTTGAACCAGATCAAATAGTGGGAATGAATCTCGGAAATCGCCACGGCCAGCACACCGCCGCAGTAACGCGCCAGTTCGGGCAGCTCGGGCAGGTCTCGACCGACGTTGTCGCTGTGGAATATTTCCTGCCCGCCGCGCTCGGCCAGCCACACTGCCAGCGCATCGACCAACGCCTGCGGGGGTGTGTCACCCAGCAACTCGCAGCGAGCCTCGGCGATGATCGCCGCACCGCTGGCGCGGACGAAGCCCAGAAAGGTCTCGGGCAGCGTCAGCAGGCCGGCACGCACGCTGTCGCTGTCGGCCATGGCGGAGAGCAACTGGACGATCTGCCGACGCAGTTCGAGCATGCGCTCGTTCTGCGCATGGACGGCTTTGGTTTCGATCTGCAGCGACAAGACGCTGCCCAGCAGCTCACAAGCAGTGCGGGTCTGAAAACCGACCGCATGAGGCTGGTCGTGGTGACAGGAGATCAGCCCCCAGAGCCGGCCGTCGACCACGATGGAAATCGACATCGACGCCATCGTCTGCATGTTGCGCATGTACTGCACATGCACGGGTGAAACGCTGCGCAGTGCTGCCTGACTGAGGTCCAACGGCTCGCCGTTCAGGGGGTTGTTGGCCGGAATCAGCGGCGATGCCTGGTAGTTGGCATCTTCGATCACCCGGATGCGGTTGATGCAGTACAACTCCCTGGCCTGACGCGGAATATCGGACGCCGGGAAGCACAGCCCGAGGTAGCTGGGGTAGCCCTCGTCCCGTGCCTCGGCCAGCACGGTGCCGTTGCCGGCCTCGTCGAAACTGTAGGCCTTGACCCGGCCGAAGCCGGTCACGCGTTTTACCTCGACCACCGAGCGCTCGCACAACTCGAGAACGTCCTGGGCGTTGTGCAACTGGCCAATGAACGTCCGCACCATAGGGTACAGGGCGCCATAGGCATGGGCCTCATCGGCGGCGGGTTCGAACTCGGCGACAATCACCCCGTCGACGCGGTGCACCATCATCGCGGTGGCGATCTGGCGACGGCCGCCCTGGGCGAAGCGCACATCGGCGAAATGAAATGGCTGCTGTTCCTCCCCGGACCAGGCGGCCAGGCGCGCCGATAGCGCCGCACCTCGCTCGATCAGGTCGGCGACCGGCGTTTCCAGCAGGTGCGCAGGCTCGAGTTGCAGCCAATGACGGACGTTGTCGCTGACCTGCAGCACACGCTGGGCGGTGGCGTCGAGCACCAGCATGAAACCCTGCGGCTGGATGCTGCCCGGCGTACGGATGGGCTCGCTCGCGCACTGCTCGATGGCAGCGGCGAGCGCGACCGAAGTCTCGCGTGATGTCACAGTGAATCTCCTGGCGGCCTATCAGCGCGGCGCTGCAAGCCATTGCATGGTCGCCAACCGTGGCATATGAAAAACTTACAATCGGCTACCACCTTAGCAAATTAAGACGCGCCACGCCGGCTTTTACGTTAAATAATGGCGAATTGATTTTAAGCACGGCGAGTGCGTGTTTGGCAGGCCGCGCCATCGAACCATTAGCGCATGACATTTCTCAGCCTAATCAGTATGATGCGCGACTGTGCGAGGTTGGCGAAATTGGTAGACGCATCAGACTTAAAATCTGACGACCTTTGGTTGTGCGGGTTCGATTCCCGCACCTCGCACCATCTCGATTTCTCTCCCCTCTTCCCAATCTTCGGGAACTCCTGCCCTCCAAGCTTGCCGACTTCCTATACGCCACGCATTTCGCCTGGTGACACAAGGAGGCCCGACCCATGCCTGATGCTCAGGGAAAAATTCGTTACGCCGTGGTTGCCGGTGGCTGGATTTCGCAAGGTGCGTTCATGCCCGGTGTGGACCAGACCAGCAATTCGGTGATGACTGCACTGGTAACCGGCGACCCGATCAAGGCCGATGAACTGGCCGCAATGTATGACCTCAAGAGCTACAGCTACGAGCAGTTTCCCGAACTGCTGGCCTCTGGCGAGATCGACGCGATCTACCTGGCCACGCCCAACTTCCGTCATCGCGAATTCGCCGTGCCGGCGTTGGAAGCCGGTATCCACGTGCTGCTGGAAAAACCCATGGCCGCCAGCGAGGAAGATTGCCTGGCCATCAATGCCGCAGCCGAGCGCGGCAAGGCCAAGCTGATGATCGCCTACCGCCTGCATTGCGAGCCCGGCACGGTGGAAATGGTCCAGCACGTGCGCAGGGGGGATATCGGTGAGCCACGGCTGTTCACTGCGACCTTCACGCAACACACCGATGCACAGAACCACCGCATGAAAAGCGGATTCTGGGCTGGCCCGGCGGCGGACATGGGGCCCTACCCGCTCAATGCCGTGCGCAACCTGTTCGGCGGCGAGCCGCTGGAAGTGCATGCCGTTGGTGCGCACACACCCGGACGGCCGATCAATACCCCGGACACCGTCAGCGTGACCTTGCGGTTCGCCGAGCAGCGTCAGGCCACGTTCACCGTCAGCTACAGCCTGCCGGCGACCGAGCGTTTCCAGTTGATCGGCACCAAGGGGGAGTTCGAGGCATCGCCTTGCTTCGGTTTCGGTGAAGGCGTTGCCATCGCCTATCGCTCGATCATCGACGGCGACACGCAGTCGCATACCTTTCCGGTAGTGGATCAGTTTGGCGGTGAGACGGAGTACTTCTCTCAGTGCATCCTCGAAGACCGCCAGCCTGAAGCGGATGGTGACGAAGGTTGGCGTGATGTGCGGGTGCTGGCCGCCATCGAGCGTTCGCTGCAGACCGGCGAGATCCAGAAGCTCGAGCCGCTGGCCTCGCGCCAGGGCATTCAGGCCGATCAGGCGCGATCGCTGACCCTGGCCAAGGTGCCGCCGTACGTCAATACCACCGAACCCAACGACTGAGCACCGCTGCGGTCCGTCTGAAAGACCGCGGCGCCCTTTTCGCGGCCGGTGACCGCTCCTACAAGGGCAACCGCGATCCATGTGGGAGCGGTCCGTGGCCACGAAAAGATGGCTGCGGTCTGCCAGGTTTACCGCGGCGCCCTCTTCGCGGCCAGTGACCGCTCCTACAGGGGCAACTGCGATCCATGTAGGAGCGGTCCGTGGCCGCGAAGGGCGCGCTGCGGTGTGGCTGTGCAGCGCTGGTTCAGCAGCGGCTCAGCAATGTCATCGCCAGGCGTTTGGCCTGCGCGGCGACGTCGGTGACTGCGGTACTTTCCCACCACATGCCACGCAACGGCGGGCCCATGGCAAACAGTCGTTCGGCAACAAGGCCGTGCGCGTTGACCACAGCCCCGTCAACGTCAGCCTGTATGCCCAAGGCCAAAGGTCCCGGCCGGATCAGGCCACGCGCCAGAAGCTGGCGCGGCAACGGCTTGTCGACGCGACGCCAGTCATACTCGATGCCGCTGGAATTGATCAACGCATCACCGTGCAGTTGCACCGATGCAGACTCGCCCCGGCGGCGAATCGTCAGTGTCGTGCCTTCGGCACGTTGGTAGCAGGCTGCCTGCAGCGTAAGCCTGCCCTCGCTGATCAGCCTCTGCAACAGCGCGTCGCTGGGCGGCGGCGACCGATGGTGATGGCTCTCCCACCAGGGCCGCACATGGCGCACGAACTGGCGCTTCTGGCGCTCGCTGGCCTGGCTCCACAGCCGCGCTATATGCACGCGCACGGTGTCCAGCGGCGCCTGCCAGTCGACACCTTGCTGCAACGCCTGACGGCATTGCCTGCGCACTTCGGCCATGAGCTGACGAGGGCTTCGCAAGTCGTCGGCGGTCGCCAGGAAATCCGGCCAGCTCGGCGGCTGACGACGAACATGAGGCCACAAGCCGTGCCGCGAAATCACCGTGATCGGCCCGCGGTGGCCCGCTTGGTCGAGCGAGACCACGGCATCGACCATGGTCAGTCCCGAGCCGATGATCAGCACTCGGGCCTGACGATCGAGGCCACGCATGGCCTGCACGTCCCACGGATCGACCGCCGCAGCGTTCAGCCCGCCTGGCACTTTCAAGGCGGTGCGGGCGGCGGGAAACATGCCCGTGGCGAGCACCGCCTGCCGCCCGTAGCACGTTTGCCCGTTATCCAGGATGACCTCGACCTGCTCGCCGTGGGTCTGCAGATCGATCGCCTCCGCGCGCACATGCGCTGCGGTAGACCCGTAGCGGGCACCCACTGCCCGCGCCTCGGCCAGACGTTGCTGGGCATAGAGCCCGAAGATGCCACGCGGTGGGAACAGCTCGGCCACCGGCAGGGCCTGTTCGGCCGACTGCGGCCAACCGCCATTGGCAATGAACTGGGTGAGCCATTCGGTCAAGTCGTCGGCATTGTCGGGGTCCACGCTCATGCGCGCCGCGTTGCCATTGAGGGTATGCCCCAACTCGGTGGCACTGTAGGCCTCGCCGCGGCCCAGTTCAGGACGCGGCTCGATGATGACGATCCTCTGTGCGTGAGGTTGTCTGAGCAACTGCACGGCCAGCAGGGTCCCGCTCAAGCCGCCACCGATGATCACTACATCGGCAGGCCTGGAAACAACATCGGTCATGGCTGATTTCTCGAAAACGATTTCGCCGATCATACGTCATGCGAGGTACCCGGCCGCTACGACACCGCCGCAACGCCGCCACACGCCGCCAGATCGAGGTCCTGCAGCGCGGCGGGCCGGGCGAAGTAATAGCCCTGGGCTTGGGAAGCGCCCATCTCACGCAACAACTGCAAAGTGGCAAGGTCCTCTACCCCTTCGGCGACGACCGTCAAACCCAGCGATTCGGCCATGCGCACGATGGCCCGGACGATGGCCCGGCTGCGGGCGCTGCTGGTCAATTCGAGGATGAACGACTTGTCGATCTTCAAGCCGTTGAATTGGTACTGGTGAACGTAGCTGAGGGACGAGAAACCTGCGCCGAAGTCATCGAGCACCACGCTCATGCCGTGTTCGGCCAACTGTTGCATGGTCCGCTGTGCCATGGCCGGCTCGGCCACCAGCGCGCCCTCGGTCAGCTCCAGGCAGATCCGCGAGGCGGCTACCTGATGGCGCGCGAGCACGGCCAACACCTCGTCGGCAAACCCGCTGCGGGTGATGCTGTAGCTGGAGCAGTTCACATGCACGGGGGGCCAGTGTGCGTGCGCGGGCTGGGCAAGAATCTCGGCCACACACGTCAGCATGTAGAGGTCGAGACGACCGATCAGCCGCAGGCCTTCGAGCGCGGGCAGGAAGTGCCCTGGGGCGACGATGCGGCCGTCCGGCTGGTGCCAGCGAATCAACGCCTCCAGCGCCTGCACCTCACCGGTCTGGACATCGACGATGGGCTGGAAATACGGTAACAGTTCATCGCTGCGCTTGAGCGCGTTGCGCAGGGCGCCCTCCTGCTCGACCTGGTCGGAGACTTCGCGGCGCAACGCCTGGTTGAACACCGCATAGCTGTCGCGGCCGGCATTCTTGACCCGGTACATCGCCTTGTCGGCGTCCCGCAGCAGATCGGCCGGCTCGCTGTGAAACTGACTGTCAGCGCCGACGATACCGATGCTGCACGAGGAAAACACTTCGTGGGCATTGATGAAAAAGGGCCGATCGAACGCCACCAGAATGCGCTCGGCCATCTCCACCGCAGCCTCCAGGTTCGAATCCGGCGCCAGCACGGCGAACTCGTCACCGCCCAGCCGGGCCAGCAGGTCGTGCTGACGCAGGCAGTCGCGCAGACGAGCGCCGGCTTCCCTGAGCAACTGGTCGCCGAAGTGGTGGCCAAAACTGTCGTTGACCATCTTGAAGCGGTCCAGGTCGATGAACATCACCACCAGTTCACGGCCATCGGTGCAGTACTGGTCCCAGGCCAGGGCCAGACGCTGTTGCAGGTGAATGCGATTGGGCAGCGCAGTCAGTGCATCGTGGGCATTTTCGTACTGCAGCTTGGCGTTGGCATGGTCAAGTTCGCGGGTTCGACTCTGGACCCGCGCTTCCAGCCGCAGGTTCGCTTCATAGATGGCCTCGGCGGCGCTGCGTCGCGACAGCGCCGTGTCGATGTGGCGCGAGACGAACGTCAGCAGGTCCTGGTCGCGCAGGGTGTAGTGCACGTCGCTGGCGTAGCTCTGCACCACCAGTACGCCGCGCACACGGTCATCGTCGAACAGCGGAACGCCGAGCCAGGATTGCGAGCGGATCGGCTCGCGGCTGTCTTCGATTTCACCCTGGATCATCAAGCGCGTCGCGGCGTCGAAATCGATCAGGCAGGCGCAGCGTTGGCGAATCACGTACTCGGTCAGGCCACGCCGACCGCGGCGCGGCTGCGGGCGACCGGTGAGCTGTTCATCGACGTAGTAGGGAAAGCTGACTTCGCCGCTGTCACCGTCGAAGATGGCAATGTAGAAGTTGCGTGCATACAGCAAGTCGCCAACGATCACGTGCAGGCTGTGATACAGGCCGTCGATTTCGCCCGGCTTGCTCGACAGCTCGGCAATCTGGAACAGCGCGACCTGCAGGTGCTCGGCGCGCTTGCGCTCGGAGACTTCCAGGCGCAGCGCGGCGTTGAGCTGGGACAATTCCTGGGTACGGCGCGACACCGTTTCCTCCAGGTCGGCCCGATGCAGGATGCGGTCCAGCGCCATGGCAACGTGCCGGGCGACGACCAGGAACAGCGCCCGATCTTCTGCACTGTACGACCGCTGGACGTCGTAGACCTGCATGGCGATCATGCCGAACACCTCGTCGCGGGCGTTCTTGAGCGGCGAACCCATCCAGAATTCGGGGATGTGCCCTACGCAATGAAAACGCCCCTGCCGCCCTGCCAGGGCGATACCCTTGGCGTCGATCAGCAGTGGCTGGCCGCTGGTCAGTACCTGGCCGGTCAGGGACAGATGCTCGGGCGTCAGGTACTCGTAGTTCTCTGCTTCCAGCGCCTCGACGTCAATGACGTCCACGTAATAGGGATAGGTGATCTTGCCGCTTTGCGCATCGTAGAGCGCCAGGTAGAAGTTCTCGGCATCGATAAGGGTGGCCAGGAGCTTGTGTACGCCGACCAGGAAAATCCCGCGATCTCGCGTGGAGCTGGCCAGGTAGGTGATTTCGTAGAGTACGCGTTGAGTGATCTGCGCGCGGGCCAGAGCGTCGGTCTGCACCTGGAGGCCGATGGCGGCAGCCAGGTCGGCCAGGGCGCCATCATGGGAGACGTGCACAGGGGCCATCAGCCATCCAAGGACCGCTTCGCCATGTCCGGTGGGCCAGAGCTGGAGGCTGCAGCTTTCGCAGAAGCGCTGCAGCTCATGGTTGGCCAGCACCAGGGGCCAGTGTCGCTGCAGGTCGCCCTGACCTTCGAGATGCAGCTGTTCGCCCGCCCGGTACCACGCCCACGCAGTGCTGTGGGGCCATTCACGGGCCTGCTGCAGAATCGCTTCCAGCGAAGCTGCCTCGAGCATGGGCGCGGAGCCCTTGCCAAGCGCGGCAAAGGTCGGGGAATCGGAACTCATAGACGCTCCATGCCAGAAAACCAACGGCGTACATCTTCGAGCTTATGGCCATCTAATGGCAAGCCCCGCGAACGGCCCTGACGTTTACGGCAAACCTTTGTGTCGCAATCCCCCTTGCGTCCTTCCAGGCCACCGCGCCGGGCCCCTCGCGGCCGATGACCGCTCCTGCAGGAGAGGTAAGCGCAATCTCCGTAGGAGCGGTCTGTGGCCGCGAAGCAGGCGCTGCGGTGTGTCAGGTATACGGTGGCAATGCTTTCGCGGCCGATGACCGCTCCTACAAGGGGGGATTACAGGCCGCCGCCGACATCCAGCAGGGCGCCGGTGGTGTAGCTGGCCTGGTCGCTCGCCAACCACATGATTGCCTGGGCGATTTCCTCGGGCTGGCCACCGCGGCCCATGGGCACGGCGCCTTCCTTGCGGGTGACTCGTCCGGGCTCGCCGCACAGGGCATGGAAGTCGGTGAAAATCATCCCCGGGCGAACCGCGTTGACACGGATGCCCTCCCCGGCCACTTCCTTGGCCAATCCGATGGTGAAACTGTCGATGGCCCCCTTGGACGCCGCGTAGTCGATGTACTCGTCTGCGGACCCCAACCGAGCGGCGATCGAAGACACGTTGACGATCACCCCACCTTGGCCGCCATGCCGTCGCGACATCCGTCCTACCGCATGCTTGGCGCATAACATGGGGCCCAGCACGTTGGTCGTCATTACGCCAAGCAGGCGCTGCTCGGACATCTCGTCCAGCCGCGCCTTGGGCCCATTGGTGGCCGCGTTGTTGACCAGCGCAGTGACCCGGCCCAACTCGGCATCCACCTGGCTGAACAAACGGAACACGCCATCTTCACGACTGACGTCGGCACGCACTGCGATCGCCTGCACGCCCAGCGCCCGCACTCGCTGCAGCACATCCTGAGCGGCTGCGTCGTCGCTGCGATAATTGATGCAGACACGATAGCCCTGGCTGGCCGCAAGCAGCGCGGTCGCAGCACCGATGCCTCGACTGCCGCCCGTGATGACAATGACTTTTTCCATGAAATCCGTAGCCTCCAAAGACCGGGTTCAGGCGCGGCTGGCGCTCTTGATATGCCTGGCCGCCTGAATGTCGTGCATGAAACGCTCGGCCGGAAGCGGATGGCCCAGCAGATAACCCTGCAGGGAATCACACCCCAAGCGTGTCAGAAACTGCTGTTGATTGCTGGTCTCGACCCCCTCGGCCACGATCCGCAGGCCCAACGCCTGACCCAGGGCAACGATCGCCGACACAATGGCGGCGTCGTCGCTGTCCTGCTCCAGGTCACGAACGAACCCACGGTCGATCTTCAGCTCGTTGGCCGGCAGCCGCTTGAGGTACATGAGGCTCGAATAACCCGTGCCGAAATCGTCGATGGACAGATCGACCCCCATGTCGGAGAGCTGCTGGAGCACGTTCATGCTGGCGTCGGCGTCGCTCATCGCCGTGGTCTCGGTGATTTCCAGAGTCAGGTTGGCCGCGTCGAGCCCGTGCCGATCCAGGGTGCTGGCCACGCCGCGCACCAGGCCGGCATGGCCGAACTGCAGGGCGGAAAGATTGACCGCGATGCGCCAGTGCCCAAAGCCCTGGTCGACCCACTCGCGCATCTGCCGACAGGCTTCGTCGAGCACCCAGCTGCCGATGTCGATGATCAGCCCGGTTTTCTCCGCAAGATCGATGAAGGAGGCAGGCGCCAGCAGGCCCATTCGCGGGTGCTGCCAGCGCAGCAACGCCTCGGCGCCGATCGGCTCGCCGCTGCGGGCATCGAACTTGGGCTGGTAGAACAGGCGCAACTGCTGCTCAGTGAGCGCCATGCGCAGTTCCTGCAGCAGCTGCAGTTGCTTGCGGGCATTGGTGTTCATCGAGCTTTCGAAGAAACTGTAGCCGTTCTTGCCGATGCTCTTGGCGTGGTACATGGCTGCGTCGGCATTCATCAGCAACTCGCTTTGGTCGACTCCGTTGCCTGGGTACAGGGCAATACCGATGCTCGCCGAGATCTGCAATGTGTGCCCTGCCACCTCGAACGACTGGCCGATAAGATGCACCTGCTGCGCGGCGATACCCTTGGCATAGGCCGGTTCTTCCAGGCTGACGAGCAAGACGAACTCGTCGCCGCCAATCCGCGCCAGGGTATCCTGGCCATGCAGCCTGCCGCGCAGGCGCGAGGCCACGGCACGCAGCAACTGGTCGCCCATGTGATGGCCGAAGGCGTCGTTGACGGGCTTGAAGCCATCCAGATCGATGAACATCACTGCCAGGTAGCCGCCGACGGCATCGACCTGGCTGATCGCCTGGCCGATGCGGTCGGCCAGCAGTATGCGGTTGGGCAGCCCGGTCAGGTTGTCGTGCAAGGCCAACTGAGTCAGTTCCTGATTCGCCAGGGTCAGTGAATTGGCCAGCGCCGAGGTACGCGACTCCATGCGCGCGTCGAGTACCGATGTCAGCAGGGTCATGCCCAGCACCGCCAGGGTGGTCACCAGCACCAAATAGTCGAGGCCGTCGCCGGTCAGGCCGGTCAGGGCACCGCCGCAGACGCTGCCCGCCGGGAATTCGGCAGCAGCCATGCCGGTGTAGTGCATGCCGACGATGGCGATGCCCATTACCACCGACGCGCCCGCCCGGGCCAGGCGCACGTTCGGACGGTTGCGGCGCAGGCGGAAGGCGATCCACAACGCCGCGCCGGAAGCGCCGGCGGCAATCGCCAGCGACGCGACGAACAACGCAGGGTCGTAGACGATGCCTGGCTGCATCTGCAACGCGGCCATGCCGGTGTAGTGCATGCTGCTGATACCGGCGCCCATGATCAATGCGCCAACGGCCAGTTGCGGTCCCGGCAGCTGCGGCTGGCTGACCAGCCACAAAGCAAAGCCAGAACTGAGCACGGCGATGAGCAGCGAAGCCGCCGTGAGGCCGAGGTCATAGCCCAGCTGGATCGGCAGTTCGAAAGCGAGCATGCCGATGAAATGCATCGACCACACGCCGATGCCCATGGCCAGCGCCCCGCCGCTCATCCATAGATAGACAGCCCGGCCCTGCGCCGTGGCAATACGTCCGACCAGATCAAGCGCGGTGTACGACGCCAGAATGGCGACACACAGCGATACGACGACAAGAGCGGAAGAATAGGTACCAATCAACATCGATATCTCGACCAAGGCGTGCGGAGTTTCAGGAGTGATGTGACACTGCGAAGCAATCCTGTAGCAGCGGCGCAAGCCGCGTCACGGACGCTGCGGTGAATCCGATGAAACGCGCCCACCGTTGACGCGGCGTGCGCTGCTGCTACGGGCAGGCGCGTGGCAAACCCGCTATTGTGCCGGTTCCTGCCAGCCGCCGCCCAGCGCCGCGATCAACTGCACGCTGGCGACCAGCCGGCTCTGCATCAACGTCAACACGCTGCGTTCGTTGCTCAACGCCGTGGCCTGCACGTTGACTACGTCAAGATAGCCAATCAGCCCGGCTTTGTATTGGTTGGATGTCAGTCGCAACGACTCCCGCGCCGCCTGCAGCGCTTCGTTGCGCACCGAGGCCTCTTCATCGAAGACTTTCAACTGGCTCATGTAGTCTTCCACTTCGCGAAAGCCATCGAGCACCGTTTGCCGGTACTGCGCGACGGTCTGGTCATAGGCCGCCTCGCTGCGGTCCACTTCGGCGGCCCGCTGCCCGCCGTCGAACAGGGTCATCGCCAACTGCGGGCCGACCGACCAGAAGCGGTTGGGCAACGATACCCAATTACTGAAACTGCTGCTGCTGTAGCCGCCCGCCAGACTCAGGGTCAGGTCGGGAAAATAGGCCGTTTTGGCCACGCCGATTTCCGCATTGGCGGCCATCACCGAGCGCTCGGCGGCGGCGATGTCGGGACGTCGCTCCAGCAGTTGCGACGGCAACGCCAGGGGAATGGCCGGCAACGGCGGAATGTCGGTACTGGCGACCAGGCTGAATTCGGACGGCGCCATGCCGATCAGCACGGCGATGGCGTTCTCCAGCTGCGCCCGCTGCCAGGCCAGATCGATCAGATCGGCCTGGGTCGACTTCAGCTGGGTTTGCGCGAGGAACACCGCATCCTTACCGGAAATACCCGCGCGGTATTGATTTTGGGTCAGGTCGAGGGAGCGCTGATATGCCTGGACGGTCGCTTCGAGCAGGCGCTTCTGCTCATCGATCACGCGCAACTGCAGGTAGTTCTGCACCAGTTCCGACTGCAGGCTCAGGCGCATCGCCGCCAGATCCGCCAGGCTGGCCTGGGCGCTGGCGCGATCGGCTTCCAGCCCCCGGCGAAGCTTGCCCCAGATGTCGGCTTCCCAGCTCACGCCAAGTTGCGTGTTGTAGGTGTCGCGGATACCACTGCTGGATTGGCTCAGGCTCGAACCGCTGCTGCCGGTGCCCTGGCTGGAGCGGGTCTTGCCGGCGCTCAGATCGACGGTGGGAAACAGCGCGCCGCGGGTGCTGCGGACCAGCGCCTGCGCCTGCCGGTACTGCGCCTCGTACTGGGCGACGGTCTGGTTGGAACGGTTGAGCCTGACCACCAGCGCATCGAGCTGGCGGTCACCGTACAGTTCCCACCAGGCGCCACGCGCCAGGGCATCGCTGGGGTTGGCCTGACGCCAGCCATCGGCCTGCTTGAATGCCACCGGCGTGGCGATCGTCGGGCGCTGGTAGTCCGGGCCCAGGGTGCAGGCGCCCAGCATCAGGCTGCACAGCGCCAGACTGGCAAGGCGCGAGACGCGCGGAAAAACGGAGTCGGTCATAGCGGAGTGTCCAGAGCGGCATCGGTACGTACGCCGCGCCACGTGTTGAAGCGGTGGCGCAGGCGGTCCAGATAGAGGTAGACCACCGGAGTGGTGTAAAGCGTGAGGATCTGGCTGAACACCAGGCCGCCGATGATGGTCAGGCCCAACGGGCGGCGCATTTCGGCACCGGCGGCGGTGCTGAACATCAATGGCAGCGCACCCAGAATGGCCGCCATGGTCGTCATCAGTATGGGACGCAGGCGCAGCAGACAGGCGCGACGGATCGACTCGGCCGGGCCCAGTCCTTCGTTGCGCTCGAGCTGCAGCGCCAGGTCGATCATCATGATGGCGTTCTTTTTCACCACGCCGATCAACAGGAACAGGCCCAGCAACGAGATCAGGCTGAATTGCCCACCGGTGAGGTAGATGCTCAGCAGCGCGCCCACCCCCGCCGAGGGCAAGGTCGAAAGAATGGTCAACGGATGAATGTAGCTCTCGTACAGGATGCCAAGCACCAGATAGACCGCGACCAGCGCACCGAGAATCATGAACGGCTGGCTTTTCTGCGCCGCTGCGAAGGCATCGCCGGTGCCGGCGACCTTGACGATGATGTCCTCGGGCAGGCCGACCCGCACCAGGGCCCGCTCGATCAGCGGCGTGGCGACGTCCAGGGTCACCCCGTTGGCCAGGTCGAAGGAGATGCTCTCCGAGGCGAACTGCCCTTCATGGCTGACGCTGTCATCGGCCAGGCTGTTTTCGTAGTGGGCAATGCTCGACAGAGGCACGCGCTTGTTGTCCATGGTGATCACCTGCACCTGCTCCAGGGTGATCGGGTCCTGGGCGTACCGGGGGTTGATTTCCATCACCACCTTGTACTGGTTGAGGCTGTCGTAGATGGTGGAAATCTGCCGCTGGCTGTAGGCGTTGTTGAGCACCGAAGTCACGGTACTCATGTCGATGCCCAGGCGCTTGGCCTTGTCGCGGTCGACGATCAGCGTCACCTGCGCGGCACCGCGCCCTTCACGCGCATCGATGGCGGTCAATTCCGGCAGTGCGCGGAACGCCGCGACGATTTTCGGGTACCAGGTGCGCAAGGCCGACAGATCACCGCTCTGGATTATGTACGAATACTGCGAGGTGCTCTGCTCGCGTGCGCCGCCGAACTGCAGGTCCTGATCGGCCATCAGCATCAGGCGGCCGCCGGGTACCTTGGGCAGCTCCTTGCGCAGCCGTTCGATCACCTGCTGCGCGTTGATCTTGCGCACTTCGATCGGCTTCAGGCGCACCAGAATGGTGGCGTTGTTGCTGCCGTTGTTGCCGCCAATGAAACCGGCCACGCTGTCGACCGCAGGATCGGCGAGCAACGCGCGGCGGTAGGTTTCCATCTTCGGCTGCATGACCGAGAACGACAGGCCATCGTCGCCGCGCACGAAGCCGATCAGTTGGCCGGTGTCCTGTTGCGGCATGAAGGTCTTGGGCACCACCACGTACAGTGCCACGTTGCCGATGATGGTCAGCACCAGGCTGAGCAGGGTCAGCCGACGATGACGCAAGACCCAGCCCAGGCTGCGGTCGTAGCCGGCGACCATGCGCTGATTGATGCGGTTGCTCAGGCGTTGCAAGCGGTTGTCGTGTTCGGGCCGGTGCGGCTTCAGCCAGCGCGCGCAGAGCATGGGGGTCAGGGTCAGAGAAACGAACAGCGAAACCACGATGGCCACGGCCAGGGTGATCGAGAACTCGCGGAACAGGCTCTCGATGATGCCGCCGATGAACAGGATCGAGAGGAACACCGCTACCAGCGAGACGTTCATCGACAGCAGGGTGAAGCCCACTTCCTGAGTGCCCAGGTAGGCGGCGCGCAGCGGCGGCACGCCGTCGTCGATGTGCCGGGAAATGTTCTCGAGCACCACGATGGCGTCGTCCACCACCAGCCCGGTCGCCAGGATCAGGGCCATCAACGACAGGTTGTTGAGCGAGAAACCCCACAGGTACATGATCGCGAACGTGCCGACCAGCGACACTGGAACGGCCAAAGTGGGAATCAGCGAAGCGCGGAAATTGCCCAGGAACAGAAACACCACCAACACCACCAGCACCACGGCGATGAGCAGCGTCATCTCGGCTTCGTGCAGGGTGGCAGTGATCACTGGCGAACGATCCATGGCGATGTTCAGCTCGACACTTTCGGGCAACAGCGCTTCCAGGGCAGGCAGCTGTTCCTTGATCTGGCTGACGGTCTGGATGATGTTGGCGCCAGCCTGGCGGTTGATCACCAGCAGCACGGCCGAGTTGTCGTTGTAGAACCCACTGTTGTAGCGATCTTCCACGCCATCGGTGACCTTGGCCACATCGCTCAGGCGCAGCACCGATCCGTCCTGGTAGCGAATGATCAGTGGCTTGTAGTCGTCGGCCTTGTCCAATTGATCGTTGGCCTGCACCTGCCACTGGCGCTCGCCGTCTTCGACGAAACCGATGGGCCGGCGCACGTTGGTGCTGTCGATGGCCGTGCGCACGTCATCGAGCGAAACGTTGTACTGGTTGAGCAACTGCGGTTCGAGCTCGATGCGCACCGCGGGCAGCGAGCTGCCGCCGATCTGCACTTCCCCTACCCCAGGCACCTGGGACAGGCTCTGCGAGAGGATGGTCGAGGCCAGGTCATAGAGCTTGCCCTTCTCCAGTACATTGGAGGTCAGCGACAGGACCATGACCGGGGCTTGCGAAGGGTTGATCTTCTTGTAGGTCGGCATGCTGCGCATACCGCTGGGCAACAGGTTGCGCGAGGCGTTGATCGCCGCCTGCACTTCACGGGCCGCACCGTTGATGTCGCGGTCGAGGTCGAACTGGAGAATGACCCGGGTCGAACCCTGGCTCGACCGGCTGCTCATGGTGGTCACGCCCGGAATGGCGCCGAACGAGCGTTCCAGGGGCGTGGCGACGGTCGAGGCCATGACCTCGGGGCTGGCACCGGACAGGTTGGCCGACACCACGATGACCGGAAAGTCCATGCTGGGCAGCGGCGACACCGGCAGCAGGCTGAAGCTGACCCCGCCCAGCAGCATGATGGCCACGCTCATCAGGAAGGTCGCCACCGGGCGACGGATGAAAGGTCCGGACAGGTTCATGATTCAGCCTGTTCCACGGCAGCCGGCTGGCGTCCCCAACGCCGCCCCAGACGGTCGAAGTACAGGTAGATGACCGGAGTGGTGAACAGGGTCAACACCTGGCTGACCAACAGCCCGCCGACCATCACCAGCCCCAGTGGCTGCCGCAGCTCCGCACCCGAGCCACTGGCCAGCATCAGCGGTACCGCACCGAACAGCGCGGCCATGGTCGTCATCAGAATCGGTCGGAAACGCAGCAGCGCGGCTTGATAGATCGCGGTTTCCGGATCCAGGCCCTGATTGCGTTCAGCTTCCAGGGCGAAGTCGATCATCATGATCGCGTTTTTCTTGACGATGCCGATCAACAGGATGATGCCGATGATAGCGATCATGCCCAGGTCATTACCGCTGATGAGCAACGCCAGCAGGGCCCCCACCGCCGCCGAAGGCAGAGTCGAAAGAATCGTGATGGGGTGGATGTAGCTCTCGTAGAGCACGCCCAGCACGATGTACATGGTGACGATGGCCGCCAGCACCAGCAGCAAGGTGCTCTGCAGCGACGCCTGGAAAGCCTCCGCCGCACCCTGGAACTGGGTCTGCACGCCCAGTGGCATGCCGATGTCGCGCTGCACCTGCTCGATCACGTCGACCGCCTTGCCCAGGGCCACGCCCTCGGCCAGATTGAACGACATCATCACCGCCGGAAACTGCCCGATGTGCGCAATCGCCAGCTGTGCCTGACGCTGCTCGATGTGCGCCAGGCTGGACAGACGCACCTGGGTGCCACTGGTCGCCGTGGTGTCGCTGTCGGCGGTCTGGTTGGTGGTACCGGTGCCGTTGACACTGGCCTTGACGTAGATCTGCTCCAGCGCCTGCGGCCCCAACGTGCTGGCGTCGGTGGCCTGCAGCACCACTCGGTACTGGCTGGACTGGGTGTAGATGGTGGAGATCTGCCGTTGGCCGAAGGCGTCGTACAGCGCATCGGTGATATCGGCGACGTCCACTCCGACCCGCTTGGCGGCATCGCGGTCGATCACCAGGTACACCTGCAAGCCTTTGTCCTGCAGGTCACTGGCCACATCGGTGAGCTCGGGGCGCTGCTTCAAGGCGTCCACCAGGCGTGCGCTCCAGGTGGCGAGCAGATCGGCGTCCGGTGACGACAGGCTGAACTGGTACTGGGTGCGGCTGACCCGGTCTTCGATGGTCAGGTCCTGCACGGGCTGCATGAACAGACGCATGCCCAGCAGCTTGTCGACCTCCGGCTGCAGGCGCGCGATGATCTGGCTGGCCGTGAGATCGCGCTCGCCGTGGGGTTTGAGGTTGATCAGCAGCCGGCCGCTGTTGAGCGTGGCGTTGTCGCCGTCCACGCCGATGTAGGAAGACAGGCTGGAGACGGCTGGATCCTGCAGGATGATCTTGGCCAGGGCTTGCTGGCGTTCGCTCATGGCCTGGAAGGAAATGGATTGCGGGGCCTCGGAAATGCCCTGGATGACCCCAGTGTCCTGCACCGGGAAAAACCCCTTGGGCACCACCAGGTACAGCAGCACCGTGAGGCCCAGGGTGGCCACCGCCACCAGCAGGGTCAGCGGCTGGTGGCGCAGGACCCAGCGCAGGCCGCCCGCGTAGCGCGCGATCAACCAGTCGATCCAGGCACCGCTGGCCTTGTAGAAGCGGCCCTGTTCCTCTTCCTTCGGTTCGCGCTTGAGCAGGCGCGCGCACATCATCGGCGTCAGGGTCAGCGAGACTACCAGGGAGATGAGGATGGCCACTGCCAGGGTAATGGCGAATTCGCGGAACAGCCGCCCCACCACATCGGCCATGAACAGCAGCGGGATCAGCACCGCGATCAACGAGAACGTCAGCGACAACAGGGTGAAGCTGATCTGCCGCGCGCCCTTGAGCGCGGCCTGCATCGGTGTTTCGCCTTCTTCGATGTGGCGCGAGATGTTTTCCAGCATGACGATGGCGTCGTCGACCACGAAGCCGGTGGCCACGGTCAGCGCCATCAGCGTCAGGTTGTTGATCGAGAACCCGGCCAGGTACATCACGCCGAAGGTGCCCACCAGCGACAGCGGCACGGCGATGGACGGGATCAAGGTGGCGCTGAAGCGACGCAGGAACAGGAAGGTGACCATCACCACCAGGGCGATGGCGATGAGCAGTTCGTGCTGCACGTCGGTGACCGAGGCGCGGATGGTCTGGGTGCGGTCGGTCAGCACCGTGACGTCGAGCCCGGCCGGCATGGTGTCGGTGATCGTCGGCAGCAGTGCCTTGATCCGGTCGACCACGTCGATGACGTTGGCGCCCGGCTGGCGCTGGATATTGAGCAATACGGCCTGGTTCTGATTGGCCCAGGCGGCCAGCCGCTCGTTCTCGGCGCCATCGACGATCTGCGCGACGTCGCGCAGGCGCAGCGGACCGCCGTTGTTGTACGCGAGGATCAGATTGGCGTATTCCTCGGGAGAACGCAGCTGGTCGTTGGCGTCGAGCATCGACACCCGCGTGGGGCCATCGAAGTTACCCTTTGGCTGATTGACGTTGGAGGCGCCGATCAAGGTGCGCACGTCGGACAGGTTCAAGCCATTGGCCGCCAGCGCTTCAGGGTTGACCTTGATGCGCACCGCCTGGCGCTGTCCTCCGGCGATGCTGACCATGCCCACGCCGCTGATCTGGGCGATCTTCTGCGCCATGCGCGTATCGACCAGATCGTTGAGCTTGGGCAGCGGCATGGTCTTGGAGCTGATGGCAATGGTCAGCACCGGGGTGTCGGCCGGGTTGACCTTGTTGTACACCGGCGGCGCGGGCAGATCGGATGGCAACAGGTTGCTCGCCGCATTGATCGCCGCCTGCACCTGCTGCTCGGCGACGTCCATGTTGATTTCCAGGCTGAAGCGCAGGGTCAGCACCGACGCGCCGCCCGAGCTGGTCGAGGCCATCTGCGTCAAGCCGGGCATCTGTCCGAACTGGCGTTCGAGCGGCGCGGTGACCGCGCTGGTCATCACCTGCGGGCTGGCCCCGGGGTAGAGCGTCATGACCCGGATCGTCGGGTAGTCGACCTGCGGCAGTGCCGACACTGGCAGCAAGCGATACGCAAGCACACCCGCCAGAACGATGGCGAGCATGGTCAGCGTCGTTGCGACAGGGCGCAGGATGAACAGCCGCGAGATATTCATGCCCCGGTCTTGCCCGTCGCACCGGGAACGGCGGCGCCATCCTGGCCCTGCAGATGCTGCCCGGGCGAGGTCGGCACCTTGGCGCTGTCATCGACCACTTCGACACGGCTGCCGTCGCGCAGGCGGTCGGTGCCTTCGAGCACCACCCGGTCGCCTTGCGCCAGGCCCTGTTCCACCACGGTATTGCTGCCATCGGTGGCGCCTACCTTGAGCTGGCGGATCTTGACCTTGTCGTTGCCATCCATGGCGTAGACGAAAGTGCCGTCGACGCCGTATTGAACGGCCGCCGAGGGCACCAGCACCACGCCCTTGAGGGTATCGGACAGCAGCCGCACGTTGACGAACTGGTTGGGGAACAGGGCTTCGTCCTGGTTCTCGAAGCGCGCCTTGAACTTCAGCGTCCCGGTGGTGGTGTCGATCTGGTTGTCCAGGCTGCCGAGCACACCGGTGGCTTGTTTGCGCGTGTCGCCTCGGTCCCAGGCCTCCACTGCCAGTTTCGCGCCGCTGCGATAGCGCGCCAGCACCGGGGTGAGCTGGCCTTCAGGCAGGGTGAAGGCCACGGTGATCGGCTGCACCTGAGTGATCACTACCAGCGCATTGGTGTCGTTGGCGGCCACCAGGTTGCCGATGTCCAGCTGGCGCAAGCCCAGGCGGCCGGCAATGGGCGCGCGGATGCGGGTGAAGTCCAGGTTGAGCTTGGCGTCATTGACCGCCGCCTGGTTGGTCTGGATGGTGCCCTGGTATTGGCCGACCAATGCCTGCTGGGTGTCCAGGGTCTGGCGGGCAATGCTGTCTTCGGCGAACAGGCCCTTGTAACGCTGCAGGTCGATCTGCGCGTTCTTCAGCTGTGCCTGGTTCTGCGCCAGCGTGCCTTGGGCTTGCTGCAGGGCGATTTCATAGCTGCGCGGGTCGATCTCGGCCAGCAGGTCGCCGGCCTTGACTCGCTGCCCTTCCTGGAAGTTGACCTTGATCAGTTCGCCTGCAACACGGCTGCGCACATTCACGGTATTGGTCGCTGTCACCGTACCCAGAGCCTTGTAATACACCGGGAAGTCGCCGGTGGTCACATCGGCGACCCGCACCGGGGTGGGCTCGGCCGAGCCACCGAAGCCGGGCCGCGGAGCGCTTGCGTTGCGCCCGGCGCTGGCGGGTGTGGAGGCGGCGCCATTTTCCGGAGTTTTCTTGGTCGGCCAGAACCACCAGCACAACACGGCGACAACCACCACCATCAACAAGCCGTACAGCCAGCGACGCGATTTACGGGGACCTGGGGACTGCATTGAATGATCGACCATTGTGCGGGTGGGCTTCTACTTTTAGGAGGCTGAACGATAAGGAGTTGGTATGCATAAGCAAAGCGCCTTTACGGGCAATTTACCTTGGCAGGGAATGAAACGCCCTTCAGCAGCGGCGCGCGCCGCTTTAAGGCCGACGCAGGAGAATCTGACCCCGCACGGTGCCGCCGGACGCGGCTTGCGCCGCTGCTACAGGTGCGTCGTAGCCTGCGTGCCGGCCAATGCGGCGCCGGACGCGGCTTGCGCCGCTGCTACAGGTGCGTTGTAGCCCTTGTAGCAGCGGCGCGAGCCGCGTCCGGGGTCACTGCGGGCTGTCAGGTGCTGCGACGGATCACTTCAGAACAGCGAGGGCGGCCTCGTAATTGGGCTCTTGGCCGATTTCGGGGACCAGTTCGCTGTGCAGCACCTTATCGTTCTCGTCGAGGACGACGACGGCGCGTGCGGTCAGACCCTTGAGGGCACCGTCGGCAATGTCGACGCCATAGGCGTGATGGAATTCATGGGCGCGAAAAGTCGACAGGTTCTGGACGTTTTCCAGGCCTTCGGCGCCACAGAAGCGTGCCTGGGCGAATGGCAGGTCGGCAGAGATGCAGAGAATGGCGGTATTGGTCAGGTCGTTGGCCTGGGCGTTGAACTTGCGAACGGAGGTGGCGCAGGTAGGGGTATCGATGCTTGGGAAAATGTTCAGCACCTTGCGCTTGCCGGCCAGGCTTTGCAGCGACACCTCGGCCAGGCCACCGCCGACCAGGGTGAACGCCGGCGCCTGAGCGCCGACCTGGGGAAGCTCGCCACTGACGTTGATCGCGTTGCCTTTGTGCGTCACTTGAGCCATGAGCCTTGTCCTTTTTCGGGATTGAGAAAGGACAAAGTTAACCATGAAAAGTGACGCACGGCCTATGCGAAGTGTGAAAATAAGTGTTCCGACGAGGCAACGTCGCGGATGAGCCGAAAACGGCAATCAACCGGCTCTGGCGTGGACCTCTCCCGTTGCCGGGCGTGGCTGCTCTCGCAGTTCGAGGACCAGCCTGGCGCGTTCGCGGGCGCTGGTGACTCGATCAAAGGGAATGTCCGCCTTGAAAAGCTCGACCTGGTCAGTCTGCGGATTCATCAGCTTGACGCACAGCGATTGATCGCTGGTCAATGTGCACACGCATTTCTGCGGCAGAAACGCCTGCTCGACGATACTGCGCAGCTCCAGCGCGCTGAGTCCTGGGGGAAGCATGGTCTATCTCCTGTAGAGCCTGTGATCGGCGTCCTACCCGCGGCGGACTAGGCCTCGGGACTACAGAACAGTTCGCGTTCCAAGAGATATATACCTGCACTCGCGCGGGTGCAACGGGAGTTTGCAGTTCGCCGAAGAATCAACGCAACCCGCTGAAACTCAAGAAAATAAAATAGTTGTACAGAAATTTCAAAGAAGCGTTTCAGCATCCCGAAAGCCATACAACGCGTGCTGTCGACAGCGCAGGGCCGCTCTCAGTCGCGTGGCTTGGGAATCAGTCCCTGAAGCTGTTGAGCGAAGAAACCGGCGTCCAGCACGTTGGATTCTGCCTCCTTGGTGCCTCGTTCCTTGCGCCAATACCAGGCGCCATCGGCCGAGTCCTTGACGATGGAAATGCTGCCGTGGCGATCCGAGGTCAGGCCCGCGACGGCGATCACCATCGCCCCACCCTGCCCCATCACCTGCGGTACCAGCTCGACTCGACGCTGAGCAAGAATGATTGCCAGTGATTCACTGATGAAAGGCGAGTGCTCGCTGGGGTAGGTGCTGCTGGTAGCGACCCAGGGCGAACGTTCGATCGCCAGCAGTTGCCGGTCGGTAAGGGCCGCCAGCCAAGTCTCGATCTGACCGAACAGCGCCTGGATGCTGTCTTGCCAGTGTTGGCATTGGTCCTTGAACGCCTGTTGCAGGCGTTGCTGGGCTGCGGCGTGTTCCTTGAGCATGTCAGCCAGTTGCTGTACTTCGTCCATCGCGACCACCTCGGTGCGCGCCCGCCCTGGGCATGCCGTAAATCGGCAGCCACAGGTCGAGCATCGAGGGTCAGTGTAACAGGCTTGGTCACGCGCTCAGCGAATAGACCAAGGCCGAAATGGCCACCAGGCCAACCAGCGTCACGAATACGTTGGACAGGTGCCCGGCATACTTGCGCATGGCTGGCACGCGCCGGATCGCGTACATCGGCATGAGGAACAGCAACGCAGCAATGACCGGCCCGCCGAAGCTCTCGATCATGCGCACGATGTTCGGATTGAGCGTGGCCACCAGCCAGCAGACGAGCAACATGAAGAGTGCGGTAAAGCGATCCAGAGTCTTGGCATTGGGTCGACGGCCGGACTTCAGGACCAGGCCCTTGATACCTTCGCTCGCGCCGATGTAGTGGCCGAGGAACGACTTGGCGATGGCCACGATAGCGATCAGCGGCGCAGCGAACGCGATCACCGGATTGCTGAAGTGATTGGCCAGGTAGGACAGTATCGACAGGTTCTGCGCCTTGGCCTCGGCCAGTTGCTCGGGGGACAGGGTCAGCACGCAACTGAACACGAAGAACAGCACCAGCACCACCATCAGCCCATGGGCACGCGCCAGGATCTGGCTGCTGCGCTGGTCGGCGTGCTCGCCGTAGCGGCGTTTCTGGTCCACGGCGAAGGCCGAGATGATCGGCGAATGGTTGAAGGAAAATACCATCACCGGGATCGCCAGCCACAGGGTATGGATCAGTGCACCGGGTGCGGGCAAGTCCCCGGCGGTAGCCAGGATGCCACCATTCCAATGCGGAATCAGGTACAGCGCCAGCAACACCAGCGCGACGATGAACGGATAGACCATCAGGCTCATCGCCTTGACGATGAACCGTTCACCGCAGCGCACCACGATCAACAGACCGAGAATCAGCACCAACGCCAGCACCGCCCGCGGCGGCGTCTGCATGTGCAACTGATGCTCCATGAAACTGCCGACGGTGTTGGTCAGGCCCACGCTGTAGATCAACAAAATCGGAAAAATGGCGAAGAAATAGAGCAGAGTTATCAACGCCCCTGCCGTGAGGCCGAAGTGCTCCTCGACGACATCGGTGATATCGGTACCGGCGCGGCCGGAAAGCACGAAGCGGGTCAGGCCTTGATGCGCGTAGTAGGTCATCGGGAAAGCCAGTACGGCAAGGATGACCAGCGGCCAGAAGCCGCCGAGGCCAGCGTTGATCGGCAGAAACAAGGTACCGGCGCCGATCGCGGTGCCGAACAGGCCCAGCATCCAGGTGGTGTCGTGGCGGCTCCAGGGAGTCAGGGTGGCGGGCGCCTGGGCGTATCGTGGGTCGAGGCTGTTGGCCTGCTCGTTCATCCGGTCGAATCTCCGCTTGCCTGTGTTCAACTGATGGCCGGGAGCGGGAAAAACGTGCAGCTGGCAGCGCCCCGGCCTTGAAAAGGGGCGTGATTGTCCAAGATTGTGCAAGGAAAGCAAAGGGTTACTCGAGCAACGGTCCGCCGATGCCTGCGTGCTGGGCGCGACTGCACCGCCTGCGCCTGGGCGACAGCGGCGGCCTTACCGCGGGATGGGCTGCGCCAGCCAGCTCTCGGTGTCCTGCGCAGACATGGGCCGGGCGAAGTAATAGCCCTGGACGAACCGGCAACCCAGCGCGGCCAGCGCATGGGCTTCCTCACGGGTTTCGACACCTTCGAAGATGCAATCCAGATCCATATCCTGGGTCAGGGCAAGCAGCGATTTGACGATCTTGTAACTGGCCGGTTTCTCGTGCAGGCGCGCGACAAAGCTGCGGTCCACCTTGAGCTTGGTCAAGGCCAGTGCATGCAGATGGCTGAGGCTGGAATAGCCGGTGCCAAAATCGTCCAGCGAGATACCACAGCCCAGGGCTCGCAGCGTCGCGATCGCGTCCTGAACCAGATCCAGATCCTGCAGGGTTGCGGTTTCGGTTATTTCCAGATCGACCCGGGCGGGGTCGAACAGGCCGCTGGCCAGCAGCTTGACGATGGCCTGCACGGCCACGGGGGAGCCGCAGTCGTGGGCCGACAGGTTGAAGGACAGCCGAATCGGCGCCGGCCAAGCGGACGCGCCCTGCAGCGCCTTGGCCAGCAATGGCAGGGTCAGGCGGTTGATCATGCCGCTGCGTTCGGCGACCGGAATGAACTGCCCGGGCGGCACCGGCCCCAGCTCGGCGCTCTGCCAGCGCGCCAGGGCTTCGAAGGCTACGGTGGCGCCGGTCTGCAACTCGACGATGGGCTGGAAGGCGACGCTGAACTCGCGATCCAGATCGGCGCGACGCAGCGCCTGCTCGGTCAGGATTGCGCTCTGCAACTGCTTTCTGTGCAGCACCGAGAACAGCGACATGTGGCCGACGACATGGCGCTTGCTGTGATACAGCGCGTAATCGGCGTACTCGAACAGCTCATGCGCATTCGCGGCAAGGTCCGGGAACGTGGCCACGCCCATGGAAGCACCGACCTGGATCGGCACATCGACCAACAGGTAGGGCTTGCCCAGTTCAACGCAAATGCGCTCGGCAAATGCTGAAATCTGCAGGTTCTCGCCGCAATCGGGCAGGATCAATGCGAACTCGTCGCCGCCCAGGCGAGCGACGTGAACGCCGTCCGGCAGCAAGGCAGCCAGGCGCGCACCGACTTCGGCCAACAAGCGGTCGCCGACGCTGTGCCCGTAGAGGTCATTGACCGGTTTGAAGCCGTCGAGATCGAGAATGCCTACGCCCAGCCGTTGCCCCTGCTCCCCTGCCTGGGTCAGACAAGTGTCCAGACAGTTGAAGAACCATCGACGATTGGGCAGCCCGGTCAGGCTGTCCTTGTTCGCCAGCAGGAAGTTCTCGTCGCTCAGCGCCTCGCTGTGCGCCTGGGCATTCACCAGCCCGGTGAAGTTGCGGTAGTTGTTCTGCAGCACCACCAGCATGATGCCTGTGACCAGCATCACGTTGACGCTGGTGGCGATGAATGTCGGGTTATCGGTGGAAGCGAAAAAGGCAATGAACGCGACGTTGACCACGGCTGCGGTCATCAAAGCAGCAGAGCGCAGGTGCATGAGGCAGAAAATGCAGCCGATCACCGTGATAGCCATGTAGAAGGCTACATGGGCCTTGGCATAGCTGTCGCCATAGGGAAACAGCGCCAGCGCCCAAACGGTGAACCCGATGGCCACGACACAACAGATACGGTTGGTCCGCGCCAGCGCCTGGGCGACTTCGACGTCGTCGGGTTGCTGCTGCCAACCGCGGCGCCAGGCCAACGCGCGCACCAGGCTGATGATGGTCAATACCAACGGTATGTGCACGGTCATCCACACGGGCGAGCTGGCCATATGAGTGAAGGCCAGCGCCCAGCTGTTGATCAGCAGAATGAAGTACATCAGGGGAATCTGCCTGGCCAGGGCCTGGTACTGGGCCGCCAGCAGGCGCGAATTGCCTTGAGGTACGCTGCACAACCGTTTGATCAGCGTGAACAGGCCGGTGCAGGTGAAGCGTCTGGTCGTAGACATCATGTCCGAACGTATAGGTGTAATCAGAAGTTTTCGGCCGAGCTCAGCTTTACTGTAGCCAACGGTGCATCATCGAGGCGGTTTATTTGCAAGCGTCTGCAGGGTCCGCAGAGGCCGCGTCCGCCTTGCCACCCAGGTACCAGCCCACTACACCCCACAGCGCAGCGCACGCGGCGCCCACCAGTGCGATCAGCACCACGCCTTGTCCCATCAGGTCAAGCAGGCTCTTCACCCAGCCGCTGACGGCATCGCCACCGCGGTAGACCACCGTGTCGATGAAGTTTTTCGCCTTGTATTTGGTTTCCGCGTCAAGTGGCGCGAAGAGCATTTCGCGACCAGGGCGCACGAATGCGTATTCGCCGATGCGGCGCGCGATCATCAGCCCCGCCAGCATGGCGAACCCCGGTGCCAGCGCCAATCCGACGAAGCCCAGGCAGACCAGAGCAGGCACCAGCGCCAGCAAGGTCTTCACGCCCAACCGCTGGGCCAGTCGCCCGGTGATGAACAGCTGTGCAGTGAGCGCACCGGCCTGGACCACGAAGTCGATGATTCCAAATACCCGCACCTGTTCTTCACGACTGGGAAAACGCTCGGCGACCAGACGTGCCTGCTCGAAATAGAGAAAGGTGCTGACCGTGGCCAACAGCACGACGAACGCGCAGATGCCCAGCAGGTAGCGCGATTGCAGCACACGCGTCAGCCCACTGAACGGGTTGCCGGCCACCGGCTTGCGTGGACTCTCGGCGTGGGCGGCACCCGGCCGCCCTGCCCCGTGTTCGGCACGCCAGCTCATCAGCCGGTGCTTGAGCACGATCGCCACGCAGAGCAGTGCCGCGGCCACCATCGACAGCCCGCTGGCACCGATGTTGCCAACCAGCAGCGCGCTCATGGCCGGGCCTGCCAAGCCGCCGACGCTGGCTCCGGCGGCGATGAAGGCGAACAGGCGCTTGGCCTGGGCGCCATCGAACACATCGGCCATCAGGCTCCACGCCACCGAGATGACGAACAGGTTGTAGACCGAAATCCATACGTAGAACACCCGCGCCAGCCAGATGCCTTGCTCGGCCGCGGCGAAGGCTGCGGCAAACAGCAAGAGATTGCCGCCGAAGAAGCCATACACCCAGTCGATGTAGTGAAGCCTGGCTACCCTCGAGTTGAGCCAGCCGAACAGCGGCACGGCCACCAGCATGGCCACGAAGGTGGCCGTGAACAGCCATTGCAGGTTGTCCACCCCGCCCTGGATGCCCATGGATTCGCGGATCGGCCGAAGCATGAAATAGCCGCAGAACAGGCAGAAAAACAACGCGAACGCGGCCAGCGCTGCCTGTCCTTCATTGGGTCGGGCATTGATCGCCTGGCGCAGACGCGCACCGATGCGGCTCATGGGCGCCGCACCTCAGGCGAATTCGGCTGCAATGCGTTGCAACTGCCTGGCATCGGGCAGGCGGCCCTGCCCGGCCAACAGGTTATCGAGCACATAGCGCGGCTGCGAGGTCGCTGGGATGACCGTGGTGACCGCAGGGTTTGCCAGCACGAACTTGAGCATCAATTGGGCCCAGGAGCTGGCATCCAGCTCGGCTGCTGCCCACTCGGGGAGCGTGCAGCCCTTGACCTTGGCGAACAGCCTGCCAGCTTCGAACGTACGGTTGATCAAGGTGGCGATACCGTGCTCTGCGCAGTACGGCAACAACGTACGCTCTGCATTGCGCGCGCCTATCGAGTAGTTGACCTGAACGAAGTCGACCGGCTCTTTCTTCAGCACGGCCAGCAGTTCGTCATGGGCCGATTCCACGTAATGCGTGACGCCTATGTAGCGAATGCGACCCTGGGCCTTGAGTTCACGCAGCAATGCCAGCTGGGTACGGGTGTCCTGCAGGTTGTGGACCTGAATGAGGTCGATCTTGTCGGTCTGCAGGGCCTTGAAGCTGGCCTCGATCTGGCGCATGCCGGCCTCGCGACCGGTTGACGACACCTTGGTTGCAAGAAACACCCTGTCGCGCACGCCGGCCTGGCTTACCAGATCGCCTGTGACCTGCTCGGCCCGACCATAGCTGGGCGCGGTGTCGATGACGCTGGCGCCACCGTCGACAAAGGCCCTCAGGACGTCGCGCAGTGGCGCCATTTCGGCTGAGGCGGGGTCGACGTTGAAGGTTTGCGAGGTGCCCAGGCCGATGGCCGGAAGCAGTTCGCCCGATGCAGGAATCTTGCGCTGCAGCAGCGGCTGTGCAGCGAATGCCAGGGGGGACATGAGCGAGCCACAGCTCGCGGCTGCGCCCAACAGGGCGGAGTACTGGATAAATTGGCGGCGGGTCGGCATGGAGCAGTTCCTTACGGTTTTCACACGATTGAGGAAGATACTTCCCACGAAGTTGGCAGACCCCAGTATGGCCAAGCCCATTGGATTCAGGGCGGCAGCGATGACAAATGAAACATCAGGACAACAATTTTTTTCGATTGCGACTTCGCCTGCCAACGCGCCCAAACGACACGCCCCCGGGCAATCGGATTGCGCCGGGGGCGTTATGTGGTCAGGCAACTGCTGGATGGATCAGTGCATGAACAGCGCGATCAAGATGATGATCGGGATAGGCACACCGAGGAAAAACAAGAGAATCGAGCGCATGGTAATACTCCTTGATCAGCGAATCGAAGTAGGTGCGTGGGTGCGGGTGCGGTCGCGTTCATGCCAGACCACGGCATCACGACTGCGGCCGCCGAAGGTTGCCGCGAAGCTGGCGAAGAATGCGCCGCAGAGCAACGCAACGAACGTCCACAGTGCAGTGGCGGCCGCGACCTTCTTGGCGGTATCGGCTGCCTGGCGCGCGGCCATTTCAGCGTCTTCGACCGACTTCAGCGCCTGACCGTAGACCTGATCGACACGCTGCTCGGCCTGAGCCTGGGTCAGGTTGGTACGCTGGCTGACCAGTTGCGCCAGGTAGGCACGGTCTTCACCGGCGAGCTGACCATCGTTGCTCACGGTGCGAGCGAAGATGCGGGTTACCACGGCATGGGCCGCGTCATCGCTGACCGCTACCGGGCGATTGTCACGGAACAGCATGTCGACGAAATAGCCGTAGGGATCGCTGGCATTGTCATTCGCGGAACTGCCGGCTGCCACGGCGGCACCGGAGGCAACGCTGGCGCCGGCCTGTACGCCGCTGCCAATCGCACTGCCGACCGAGCCCAGCACCAGCATCGCGGTGACCAGTGAGGCCACTGCCCAAGCCAGGAACCCGTGCGCGGTGTCGCGGAAGTACACTTCGTCGCCGTGCATGTTGGCCCATTTCACCCGCAAGCGACCGGCCAGATAACCGCCCATTCCGGAAGCGACGATTTGCGTGAATGTCAGCCAGATTACCGTGGAGACGCCCAGGGTCGTGGCGCTGACTCCTTTGTCGGCCCAGGGCGATATGGCTGAAAATCCGAGGCCGAAGCCCAGCACGACCAGGATCATCGACAAGGCGGCAGCGCCCGCCGCGCCGGCGAAGATCGCGGCCCAGGAAACACCTGAGTGATTGGAACTGTCCGAGGCAGTGGACAGCGAGGCAGGAGGAAGGTGGTCAGCAGGGGTCATCATTATTGTCGTGCTCCTAGCAGGTTCAACGTGTGTGATCGCTCACGTAATGCTTGCAGGGAACACAATGCACCACGCGTGCCATCGCACTGGAAAACAATAATGTTTCAAATCAAAAGGTTACGATCCAAACCTAGACAAAGACTCATGCAATATGCCCGAACCGTCAATGACTGACCGGGCTTTCTGCATTGTTTGGAAACGCAAATAGAGTTGACTACAGCTCGGTCGTATTTTTCTGCTGCGCAGGATAGAACTCACCTTCCATGTTCTGCTTTTCCAGCGCAGTCCGCAGCCTGGCCTCTACGGCAGCCACGGCGGAATTATCGGCAATGTCAGCAATGACCAGCCACAGACGCTGCAGATTCTGCTCGTGGGTGCCTTCGCTGAGCATGTCGTGGCTGACAGCCGGCCTTCCCCGCCAGAAACACAGGGTGTCGAGTTCGCTTTCAGCACTGAACGTGCACGCCGGGCCCGCCAGCCAGATTTCACTGACGGTGCGCAGGTTGGTTTGTTCGATGTCTTGATGCTGGATTCTAAGTGGCATTGCATTACCCATTGCGCAGGAGCGATATGCCTTGGAACCCGTCGCGCATGCCCAAGTTCTACCGGGAATGTCATTGTCGAGAATGGCACTCTCGAGCCAAACCCTGCTCGACGAACGGAGGTGAACATGAAAATACTGATCGCAGCCATGGCGCTGGGTGCATCGCTGGCCCACGCCAGCCAGGGCAACCCGCTGACTGCCGAACGCTGGCAGAGCCGTCCACTGATCGTCATCGTTCCTGATGCTCGCGACGCCACGCTGATCGACCTGCGTGCAGCGTTGGCCAGGCCGGAGAACCGCGAAGCATTCGTTGAACGCGAGATGGTGCTCTACGAAATCGTCGCCGGCCAGGCCAGCCGCAATGGCCAGCCGATCGGCACGGAGGCCAGCGCGGCGCTGCTGCGCGCGGTCGGGCACGCGGCCGACGCGACCGCCCGGGTGGTGTTGGTGGGCAAGGACGGTGGCATCAAGGTCGACCAGCCGGGGCCGGTCGACCCGCAAGCGTTGTTCAGTACCATCGACCGCATGCCGATGCGCCAGGGCCAGTGAACCAACGACTCAGATGCCTTCGCGGGCGATGTCCATGGCGAAGTAGGTGAAGATCAGATCGGCACCGGCGCGCTTGATCGCACCCAGGCTCTCGCGGACGATACGCTGCTCGTCGACTGCGCCCGCCTGGCCTGCGAACTTGATCATCGCGTATTCGCCACTGACCTGATAGGCCGCCAGGGGCAGGCGCGATGCCTCGCGAATATCGCGAATGATGTCCAGATAGGCCCCTGCAGGCTTGACCATCAAGGCGTCGGCGCCCTCCTGCTCGTCGAGCAGCGATTCACGCACGGCTTCGCGACGGTTCATGGGGTTCATCTGATAGGTCTTGCGGTCCCCCTTGAGCGCCGTGCCGCCGGCTTCGCGGAACGGCCCGTAGAACGAAGAGGCAAATTTGGTCGAATAGGCCATGATCGACGTGTCGAGGAAACCGGCTTCGTCCAGTGCGCTGCGGATCGCTTGCACCTGGCCGTCCATGGCCGCCGACGGTGAAATGAAATCGGCACCGGCGCGCGCCGCAACCACGGCCTGCTTGCCAAGGTTGATCAGGGTCGCGTCGTTGTCGACATGCTCACCGTGGAGAACCCCGCAGTGACCGTGGGAGGTGTACTCGCAGAAACAGGTGTCGGCCATGACCACCATCTCTGGCACCGTGTCCTTGCAGATACGGGCAATGCGCGCCACCAGGCCGTTTTCGTTCCAGGTGTCGCTGCCATCGGCGTCGAGGTGGTGGGATACACCGAACGTCATCACCGATTTGATACCGGCACGCGCGTAGCGCTCGATCTCGCCCGCAAGCCTGGATTCGGGGATGCGCATGACTCCCGGCATGCTGTTGATGGGCACGAAGTCATCGATCTCTTCTTCGACGAAAATCGGCAGCACCAGGTCGCCAAGGTTGAATTCGGCTTCCTGGAACAGATCGCGGAAAGAAGCGTTGCGGCGCAGGCGGCGCGGCCTGGCGGAAGGAAACTGGCTGGGCATCATGGATTCCACTGATAAGGGCATACGGCATCGAACGCGCAAGCTTAGGCCCGGACACGGGCACCGGGCAAACCGGATTTCGATAAAGCTGCTTTGCACGGCGGGTAACAATTGGCCGTCGTGCAGCGCACCAGCATGCAACGCAACTTACCCGGCCGCACGAAGGTCAACCCTGACGACATCTTCACCGCGATTTCCTCGCGAACTCAATGTGGGATCGAATCGACATGCCAAATCAAGTTTCCAATCCAGCCTCTTCCACCGCCACCGACCAGCTGTGCATCAACACCCTGCGCACGCTGGCCATGGATGCCGTGCAGAAGGCCAATTCCGGTCATCCTGGTACGCCCATGGCCCTGGCACCGGTGGGCTACACCCTGTGGAGCCGCTTCCTGCGCTACCACCCCGAGCATCCCGACTGGCCCAATCGCGACCGGTTCGTGCTCTCCGCCGGCCACGCTTCCATGCTGCTCTACGGGCTGTTGCACCTGGCGGGCGTCGAAGAGATCGACGAGCACGGGACCAAGACCGGCCAGCCTGCGGTCAGCCTCGACGACATCAAGCAGTTTCGCCAGATGGACTCGAAGACCCCGGGGCATCCCGAATACCGTTTCACCACCGGTGTCGAGACCACCACCGGGCCCCTTGGCCAAGGTTGCGCCAACAGTGTGGGCATGGCCATGGCGCAGCACTGGCTTGCGTCGCGCTTCAACCGCGACGACCTGAAGCTGTTCGACTACAACGTCTACGCGATCTGTGGCGACGGCGACATGATGGAAGGCGTCAGCAGCGAGGCCGCGTCGATGGCCGGCCATTTGAAGCTGGCCAACCTGTGCTGGATCTATGACAACAACACGATCAGCATCGAGGGTCATACGGAGCTTGCGTTCAGCGAAGACGTGCTGACCCGCTTCAAGGGTTACGGCTGGAACACCTTGCACGTAACCGACGCCAACGATACCGAAGCGCTTGCCAAGGCCTTCGAGCAGTTCACCCAGAACCGCGATGCGCCGACCTTGATCATGGTCGACAGCGTGATCGGCTACGGCGCGCCGAACAAGCAGAACACCGCCGCTGCCCACGGTGAGGCGCTGGGTGATGACGAGATCAAGCTGGCCAAGAAAGCCTACGGATGGGATGAAAACAGCAGCTTCTCGGTACCTGACAGCGTGGCCCATCACCTGCGTGACACCTTGCTGAGCAGCCATGGTGAACGCCATGCGCAGTGGCAGCAGCAGTTGCAGACACTCGCCGAGCGCGAACCCGAGCTGGCCGAGGAACTGCGGCGCATGCGTGCCGGGGAAATGCCCGAGGGTTGGCAGGCCGAACTGGAAGCCTTCGACACCGACGCCAAGGGTGTGGCGACACGTGCCGCAGGCGGCAAGGTGCTGAATGCGTTCGCCAAGAAGATTCCCTGGTTGCTGGGCGGTTCGGCCGACCTGTCTCCGTCGACCAAGACCAACCTGACGTTCGACGGTGCCGGCAGTTTCTCGGCCACCCAGCCCGGCGGCCGCAATCTGCACTTCGGCATCCGCGAGCACGCCATGGGCGCGATCGCCAATGGCCTGGCGCTGTGCTACATCCGCCCTTACACCTCGACTTTTCTGGTGTTCAGCGACTACATGAAGCCGCCGATTCGTTTGGCGGCAATCATGGAGCTGCCGGTGGTGTTCGTCTTCACTCACGACTCCATCGGTGTCGGTGAGGACGGCCCGACCCATCAGCCCATCGAACACCTGACCCAGCTACGCGCGACGCCGGGGCTGCTGACGTTGCGCCCAGGCGACGCCAACGAAACCACCCAGGCGTGGAAGATTGCCTTGGCACAGACTGACAGACCGTCGTGCATCGTGCTGTCGCGCCAGCCCATGGCGACCTTGGACCGCGAGCGCTTCGGCAGTGCCGAAGGGGTCGCCCGTGGCGGTTATGTGCTGGCCGACAGCGAAAATCCGCAGGTGATTCTGATCGCCACTGGCAGTGAAGTGGGCCTTGCCGTGCAGGCCTATGAGCAGTTGCATGAGCAGGGTATCGCGGCGCGTGTGGTCAGCCTGCCGTGCTGGGAGCTGTTCGAGGAGCAGGATGCGCAGTACCGCGAGCAGGTGCTGCCGGCCGCCGTGACCGCGCGCGTGGCCATCGAACAGGCCGGGCCGCTGGGTTGGGATCGGTACGTGGGAAGTACCGGTGCGAAGGTGGTGATGAACAGCTTCGGGGCCTCGGCGCCAATCGACAAGCTGCAGGCCAAGTTTGGCTTTACCGTGGAGAATGTGGTGAAGCTGGCTAAAGAGCAGATCGGCTAGCCCAATTCGGCGGCGCGGTCTGACACCCTATAGGAGCGGTCCGTGGCCGCGAAATGAGCGGCGCGGTGGATCTGGGGATCGGCGGCGTTGCATTCGCGGCCAAAGACCGCTCCTACGGATGCATGCAGCGGTGTGCACCGGCTAGAATGGCTGCATTCGCGTGCGCCTTTCGCATGCACCCTGCCATGAAGCCCACCCATGTCTTTCGATTTTCTGTCCAACCTCAGCGTCACGCCGACTGTGCTGCTCATTCTCGTGCTGGTGGCTTTCGTGGCCGGCTTCATCGATGCCATAGCTGGCGGCGGCGGTCTGCTCACGACCCCTGCCCTGCTCACCGCAGGGCTGCCACCCCACCTGGTGCTGGGCACCAACAAGCTCAGCTCGACCTTTGGCGCCGCTACCGCAGGCTACACGTTCTATCGCCGCAAGCTGTTTCATCCAGGTCAATGGAAGAATGCCCTGCTGGGCACCTTGGTAGGCGGATTTCTCGGTGCGGGCGCGGCGCACTACATGCCCGCCGAATGGCTGAACAAGATGCTGCCGGTGATCGTTTTCGCCTGCGGTCTGTACCTGCTGTTCGGCGGTACACCCAAAGCGCCGCTGGACAGCCACGCGCCGATCAAGCGCAAATGGCAGTTGCCCCAAGGCCTGGCGCTGGGTTTCTACGATGGCGTGGCAGGCCCCGGCACCGGGGCTTTCTGGACCGTCAGTACACTGCTGCTGTACCCGCTGGATCTGGTCCGCGCCAGCGGCGTGGCGCGCAGCATGAACTTCGTCAGCAACATCGCCGCCCTCACGGTGTTCATCGTCAGCGGCCAGGTCGATTGGCTGATCGGTCTGAGCATGGGCATGGCGGTGACGGTCGGTGCGTTCTTCGGCGCGCGCACGGCGATTGGCGGCGGCGCCAAGTTCATTCGTCCGGTGTTCATCACCATCGTACTGGCCCTGACCGTGCGGCTAGCCTGGCAGCACTGGTTCGGGCAGGCCTGAGCGGCGCGCCACATACAGGTCGATGAGATGCCGGGCAATCGAGCGACCAGCCGGGAGGGCGGGCAACGCATCGATACGGAACCACTGGGCGTCCTCGATTTCGTCAAGTTGCGGAATGATCTCACCGGCAGCGTACTCGGCGTGAAAACCCAGCATCATCGAATGCGGAAACGGCCAGCATTGGCTGCCGATGTACTGGATGTTGCGTACGCTCACCTGTACCTCCTCCATTACCTCACGGCGCAGGCAGTCTTCAGCCGACTCGCCTGGTTCGGCAAAGCCTGCCAAGGTGCTGTAGACACCCGGCACGAACCGCGGGGAGCGCGCCAGCAACACTTCATCGCCGCGCGTGACGAGTACGATCATGCTCGGTGAGATGCGCGGGTAACTGCGCAACTCGCAACGCGCGCAGTGCATCGCACGCTCACCCGGCACCTGCGATGTCGGACCGCCGCAGCTGCCGCAGAACCTGTGCTCACGCGCCCAGGTGCCGATCTGTGCCGCATAGCCGAGCATTCGATAGACCTGGAAATCGCCTTCGAGCATGAACTGCCGAAGACCTTGCCAGTAGCAGTCGTCCGGGGTATCCGGGCTGCGCAGTTCAAGCAGGTAAACCGGCCGGCCATCGAAATGCCCAATGCCGTGTTCGGTCAGTACCTCAACGGACTGCTGCTTGAGCCAATCTCGCTCGAACAGTACGCCGCGCGCATTGCAGAGAAACCCCTGACTGCTGCGGGCAACGGCCAAGCCACCGGGTTGTGCGGTATCGAGCACCGCTGTGGTCCAGCGTTCACTCATCGAATCAAATCCTCGTTTGGCAACTCCGCGCGATCATTCCACGCGCGCGCCCACGGCGGCGGCAGCGCGGGCCTGGGCCGGGTTCTGTGCGCGATACAGGTTCAGCGCGGTGTTGATGATGCCCAGCTGGCTGAACGCCTGGGGAAAGTTTCCCAGCATGCGCCCGGCCTTTGGGTCGTACTGCTCGGCCAGCAGGCCAACGTCGTTGCACAGACCGGCCAGGCGCTCGAACAGACGTTGGGCGTCGGCCATGCGGCCTTGCAGCACATAGACATCGGCAAGCCAGAAAGAGCACACCAGAAAAGTCCCTTCGCCGGGGTCCAGGCCATCGACTCCGTGCGCGGTGTCGTAACGCAGCAGCAGACCGTCGCGCATCAGCGTGGTCTCGATGCGCGCCACGGTCGCCACCACCCGCGGATCATCCGGCGGCAGGAAACCGGTCAAGGCGATCTGCAGCAGGCTGGCATCGGTATGGGTCGAGCCATAGGCCTGAACGAAATGACCATGCTGCGCGTCGATGCCCTGGCTGCAGACCTGGGCATGAATGCGGTCGGCGACGGCGCGGTAACGCGCGGCCTGCTCCTGCCCTTCCTCGGTCGGCTCGGCCAGGTTCGCCGCACGATCGAAAGCCACCCAGGCCATGACCTTGGAGTGGGTGAAGTGCTGCGGTGCACCGCGAATCTCCCAGATACCCTCGTCCGGCTGCTCCCAGATGCTCTCCAGGTACGGCAGTATGACGCGGAAAATCGCAGCGCCGCGTGGGTGTCGCGGCAGCCCGGCGCGGATCGCCTGGCTCATCGCATCGGCCACTTCGCCGTAGACATCCAGCTGGCGCTGGGTCGCGGCGCCGTTGCCGATGCGCACTGGCGCGGAACCTTCGTAACCCGCCAGCCATGGCAAGGTCTGCTCGGGCAATCGGCGCTCGCCGGCCAGGCCGTACATGATCTGCATCTGCTCGGGGTTGCCGGCAACCGAACGCATCAACCACTTGCGCCAGGCGGCGGCTTCTTCGTAGTAGCCCAGGTTCATGAAGGCCAACAGGGTCATGGTGGCGTCGCGCAGCCAGCAGTAGCGGTAGTCCCAGTTGCGCTCGCCGCCCAGCTGTTCAGGCAGCGAGGTGGTGACCGCAGCAACAATGCCGCCCGTGGGGGCATAGGTCATGGCCTTGAGGGTCAACAGCGAGCGTTTCACCAGCGGCGTCCAGGCCCCAACGTGCGGACAGCGTTCGGCAAATTCACGCCAATAGCGCTCGGTTTCGGCCAGGCAGCGGTCGGCATCCACGGCCGGCTGCAACGGCAGGTGCGAGGGCTGGAAACTCAGGCGGTAGCACAGCCGCTCGCCAGCACCCACGGTGAAGCGGCTGCCGGTACGGTGGTCCACCGCGTGCAGGTCCGATGCACTGCGCAACACCAGCATGTCGGGGCCGGCCACTGCAGTCAGCGTCCTGGGGTGCGCCTGCTCGACCCAGGGCACACTGCTGCCGTAGTCGAAGCGCATGACCAGTTCCATGTCGAACGCGACCTTTCCGCTCAGGCCGACCACAGTGCGCACCACGCAGTCCTGTTCGCCCACCGGCATCCAGTCGACGAGCATGGCGCTGCCGTGTTCGGTATGGAACACGGTCTCCAGGGTCACGGTGCTGTCGCGGTAGCGGCGCTCGGTGCCGGTCAACGGATCGCTGGGACAGATACGCCAGCGACCGTTTTCGCTGTCACCCAGCAAGGCCGAGAAACAGGCCGGGGAATCGAAACGGGGAAAGCACAGCCAATCCAGTGAACCCGACTTGTCAACCAGAGCAGCGGTACGGCAGTTGCCCAACAGGGCATAGTCTTCGATCAGCGCCAGCATGGAACCCTCATGATCACGGGCGCGGACCGGGAATCGGCGCCGCGCCGGAAAACTGCATCAACCTCGAGTGCGGGGCAGTATCAGCTCGTGTATGGCTTGCGCTACGCCATCTGCCGCGTTGCTGGAGGTAACCGCATCGGCCTGATCGCGCACCCCCTGCTCGCCCTGGCCCATTGCCACGGAGAACCCGGCGCGCTTGAACATGGCTACGTCGTTGGCGCCGTCGCCCAATACGGCGGTATTGGCCAGATCGATGCCCAGACTTCCTGCCAGGGTTGCCAAGGCTTCGCCTTTGTTCGCCAACACCGCAGTGATGTCCAGGTAATACTGCTGCGAGCGTGCCGCAATCGCCTTGCCGCTCAACGGTGCCTGCAGCTGCTTTTCCAGATCGATCAGCAGTTGGAAGTCACTGGAGGTTGCGACCATCTTGTGCACACGGTCCAGATAGGGCGTGAAATCGTCGACGATCAGCGGCTCGTAGCCCAGAGCGTGCAGCTCCTTGGAAAAATAGTGAGCTTCGCGGTCGCGTGCCAGCCACTGGTCGTCGGCAAATACCCAGACGTCCAACTGGTGCTCGGCAAACATCGCCAGACAGGTATCGACCGCCTCGCGCTCCACCCAATGGGACTGCAGCTCGCTGCCGTCAGGATTGACCAGCACGCCCCCATTGAATGCAGCCGTGGGCAGGTCGATCCCCAAAACCCGGATCTGCTCGCGCATTGCCCGCGGTGGGCGACTGCTGGCCAGGGTAAACCGTACCCCGGCGGCGCGCAGCTGCGCCACCGCTTCGATGACGGCAGGGCTGAGGCTGTGATCGGGCATCAGCAGGGTGCCGTCCATGTCGCTGAGAACGAACTGGATGAGGTGCTGCGCAGCCGCACTCATCCCAGTCGATGCCAATGATGGCCATCGCGCGCCAACAACTCGTCGGCTGCTTCCGGACCGTCTTCGCCCGCCGCGTAGGTGGCAATGCTGCCACCGTCGCGCCACGCATCGAGGAACGGCTGCACGGCGCGCCAACCGTTTTCGATGTTGTCGGCGCGCTGGAACAAGGTCTGGTCGCCGATGAGGCAGTCGTAGATCAGCGTCTCGTAACCCGTGGACGGCTGCATCTGGAAGAAGTCCTTGTAGGCGAAGCCCAGCTTGACGTTTTCCAGCTCCATGGCTGGGCCGGGGCGCTTGGCCTGCAGGTCGAACCACATGCCCTCGTCCGGCTGGATCTGGATCTTCAGGTAATTGGACTTAAGACGGTCCACTTCGGTGTCGCGGAACTGCGCGTAGGGCGCCGGTTTGAAGCAGATGGCGATTTCGGTGTCGCGCACGCTCATGCGCTTGCCGGTGCGCAGGTAGAACGGCACGCCGACCCAGCGCCAGTTGTCGACCATGACCTTGAGCGCCACGTAGGTTTCAGTGGTGCTCTGCGGGTCGACCTTGGGCTCCTCGCGATAACCGGGCTTGTCGCCCTGCCCTGCGGTGTACTGGCCGCGGACCGAGTTCTTCAAGGCGTCGGCCTTGGACCAGGGGCGGATGGCGCCGATCACCTTGGCCTTCTCGCCACGGACCGCGTCGGCGCCGAACGCCGCGGGGGGTTCCATGGCAATCATCGCCAGCAGCTGGAACAGGTGATTGGGCACCATGTCGCGCAACGCGCCGGTCTGGTCGTAGAAATTGCCACGGGTCTCGACCCCGACCGTTTCGGCGGCGGTAATCTGCACATGGTCGATGTAGTGGTTGTTCCAGAACGCTTCGAAAATACCGTTGGAGAAACGGCTGACCAGAATGTTCTGCACCGTCTCCTTGCCCAGGTAGTGATCGATGCGATAGATCTGCTTCTCGCTCATGACGCTCAACAGGCAGGCATTGAGCGCTTCGGCGGAAGCCAGGTCGTGGCCGAAGGGTTTTTCGATCACCACCCGGCGGAAGCCGTCGGGCTGCTCCTTGAGCAACCCGCTGCTGCCCAGTCGCTGCGCCACTTCACTGAAGAAGCGCGGCGAGGTGGCCAGGTAGAACATGGCATTGCCAGTACCATTGACTTCGATCCGCTCGGCGATGGCCTGGTAGGTCGCATCGTCGAGGAAGTCACCGGAAATGTAGCTGATGCGCTTGCGCAGCTTGGCCCAGAGCGCCGGATCCAGCACTTTGTCCGGCTCGTCGATGCCCTTGGCGCGCGCCTGTTCGATGATGAAGGCTTCAAGCTTGGCGGCGAAATCCGCGTCGCTCACCTGATTATGGTCGACCCCGACAATGTGCAGGCCGTTGTCCAGCAGTCCATCCCGGCTCAAATTGTACAAGGCCGGCATCAGCAAGCGTTTTACAAGGTCGCCATGGGCGCCGAACAGAAACAGGGTTGACGGTGGAGCGGCATCTACTTTCGAGGTCGCTCTACTCATTTGGGAACCTCGACATGACCGCCGAAGCCGAAGCGCATCGCCGAGAGGATCTTGTCACCATAGGTGGCGTCCTGGCGCGAGCGGAAACGGGCGAACAAGGCACTGGACAGCACCGGTACCGGTACCGCCTGCTCGACTGCAGCGTCGATTGTCCAGCGGCCTTCGCCACTGTCGGACACCACACCGGAATACTGAGTGAGCTGCTGATCGCTGGCCAGCGCGTCGGCGGTCAAATCCAGCAGCCAGGACGAAACCACGCTGCCGCGACGCCAGACTTCGGCGATATCGGCCAGGTTGAGGTCGAAACGCTGGTCTTCCGGCAGCTCGCTGCTGGATTTGGTCTTGAGGATGTCGAAGCCCTCGGCGAAGGCTTGCATCATGCCGTACTCGATACCGTTGTGGATCATCTTGACGAAATGCCCTGAACCGGCCGGACCTGCATGGATGTAGCCACGCTCGGCACGATCGTCCGAGCTGTTGCGATCACGGGTACGCGGAATGTCGCCCATGCCAGGCGCCAGGCAATCGAACAGCGGGTCGAGGCGTTCGAAGATTTCCGGCTCGCCACCGATCATCATGCAGTAGCCGCGATCCAGGCCCCACACACCACCGGAGGTGCCAACGTCGACGTAGTGCAGCTGGCGTGCAGCCAGCTCGCGAGCGCGACGGATGTCATCCTTGTAGAAGGTGTTGCCGCCGTCGATGATCACGTCGCCTGGCTCGAGCAGATCGCCCAACTGGGCGATGGTCGCCTCGGTTGGCGCACCGGCGGGCAGCATGACCCAGACTGCGCGCGGGGTGTCCATCTTGCTCACCAGATCGGCGAGATCGGCGGCACCGACAGCGCCCTCACCGGCCAGACCATGCACTGAATCCTGATTGCGATCGAAGACCACCGTTTGATGACCTGCGCGCATCAGCCTTCTGGCGATGTTGCCGCCCATGCGGCCCAGCCCAATGATTCCCAGTTGCATGCGAGAGCTCCACTCTATGTTGCTTGAAGAAGATATTTCTTGAACGGTGTTGTCCGGAAAGCCTGTGCGGGTATTGCCCGAGCCAGCCTTCAAGTTAGTCCCGGACGATACCGGTAAGTTTCCGAGTATACCTTTGGTCGATTGTGACACTGGGCAAAACTTGGGATTTTTTGTCGATTTCATCAACGCCTGCACTTGCAATGCGACACAAATCCCAACGGTTTTTGCAGACAGTCTCGATCGCTGGCCGAGCGGGCCTGCAACGCACTGCCAGGTGCGCTGAAAGCCTTCTGGCAGAGGGCTGTAGTACGGGTGTGCCAATAATTATCGGCCGTCAGTCGCGCGCCTGGCCCAAAAAAATGACGGATCTCCTACACTCAGGCCGCAGGCGACGTATCGCTTGGAAATCCGATGCAAAAAAGCTCGAAACTTTTTGCAAATCAGACAGGTCAGGATAGGGAGCAGGTTATTTGATGTCTCTTGTCCGCCAAACCTGCCATCCCGTGAATCATTGCAGCTCGCGACGGGAACGTCGTTGGCTGCGGCGCCTGTGCGTGTGTCAGCGGGAAGCGCTAATCGATCAGCGCTTTTTTCAGAGTCAGGATCTGCCATACAAGTACGTAATGCACGGGAGAGAACAATGATCAGTGCCGCTGTCGAAAATCACGGAGAGCGTTTCAACAGGCAAGCGGCGGAACCCGCCCACTTGCAGGTTCCCACGCCTACCAGCAAAGCACTGCAGGCGCCGTCTGGCGCTCACAAACAAAAAGTTCTTTTCGTGACATCGGAAATTGCCGACCTGGTCAAGACCGGCGGCCTGGGTGACGTGTCGGCTGCGCTGCCACGCGCCATGAGCCAGGTACACGACGTTCGCGTACTGATTCCCGGCTACCCGCAGGTGCTCAACAGCGACAACCCGATCCATGTCGTCGGTGAACTGAGCGGCCACGCTGCCCTGCCACCATGCAAGATCGGCCGTATGGACATGCCCGACGGGCTGGTCATCTACGTGTTGCTGTGCCCGGAGCTGTACGAGCGCGACGGCACCCCCTACGGAGCCAACAACGGCCGCGACTGGCCGGACAACCATATTCGCTTCGCCCGCCTGGGCCTGGCAGCTGCCGACATCGCCGCAGGCCAGGGCATGGTCCACTGGAAGCCTGATCTGGTGCACGCCCACGATTGGCCAGCGGGCCTTGCGCCGGCCTATATGCACTGGCGCGGGCTGCGCACGCCTACCTTGTTCACCATTCACAACCTGGCCTATCAAGGCGTGTTCAGCCGCGGCTGCTGCCCCGAGCTGGGCGTTCCCAACCATGCCATGCAGCAGGACGGCATGGAGTTTTTCGGCAAGCTGTCGTTTCTCAAGGCCGGCATGGCCTACGCGAACCACATCACCACGGTGAGCGCCACCTACGCCGAAGAAATCACCACACCCGAGTTCGGTTGCGGGCTGGAAGGCTTTCTCAGCAGCAAGGCGCAGCAAGGCAAGCTCAGCGGCATTCCCAACGGCATCGACGCCAGCTGGGAGTCGGCCACCGATCCGCACCTGGTGTGCCCGTTCAGCCTGAACGACTGGGAAGGCAAGGCGGTCAATGCGGCCCACGTGCGCAAGCTGTTCGAAATCGAAGAGTCCGATGGCCCACTGTTCGCCGTGGTCTCCCGCCTGGTCTATCAGAAAGGCCTGGACCTCACCGAAGGCGTGACGCAGTTCATCGTCGAAAACGGCGGTCAGGTGATCATCATCGGCCGCGGCGAGCCCGAGGAAGAGCAGGCCATGCGCGAACTCGCCTTGCGCTTTCCCGGCCGCGTAGGTGTACGTATCGGCTTCAACGAAACCGATGCCCGGCGCATGTTCGCCGGCAGCGACTTCCTGCTGATGCCGTCACGCTACGAACCATGTGGTTTGAGTCAGATGTACGCTCAGCGCTTCGGCTCGCTGCCGGTAGCGCGCAACACCGGTGGCCTGGCCGACACCATCGAAGACGGCGTGACCGGCTTCCTGTTCGGCGAGTCGACCATCGACAGCTACAAGGCCGCCCTGGCGCGCGCCTTCTATGTCTTCGGCAAGCCTGAACTGTTGAATGCCATGCGCTGCCGCGCGATGACCCAGCCTTTCAACTGGAGCGAGGCAGTGGAACCTTACGCCGAGCTTTATCAGGCGCTGGTCCATGGCAGCAAGACTTCTGCGAATCATAAATAACGGCGCTCAATCAATAATGGAAGAGGTTTCATCGATGCCTTCACGGAAAACTGAAACCTGGTCCCACGGTGCGGTAATGCAGGACTCCGGGCTCACCCATTTCGCACTGTGGGCACCGGACGCTTTTTCGGTAGGGTTGCAGATCGACGATGCCGAGTCGCTGCCCATGGTCGCCGGCAACGATGGCTGGTTCACGCTCGAGCACAAATGCCCGGCGGGTACCGCTTACCGTTTCGATATCGATGGCGAGATGGCAGTGCCCGATCCCGCGTCCCGCGCCCAGCAGGACGATGTGCACTCCCCCAGCATAGTGGTCGATCCACTGGCCTATAGCTGGCAGAACACCAGCTGGCTGGGCCGACCATGGTCGCAGGCGGTCATCTATGAACTGCATGTGGGTGCGCTGGGCGGTTACGCCGGTGTCGAGTCTCACCTCGCACGCCTGGCAGCCCTGGGCGTCACCGCGATCGAGTTGATGCCCATCGCCGAATTTCCCGGCGAACGCAACTGGGGGTACGACGGCGTGCTGCCGTATGCCCCGGAAGCTTCGTACGGCACACCCGAACAACTCAAGCATCTGATCGACTGCGCTCACGGTCATGGTCTGATGGTGATCCTCGATGTGGTCTATAACCACTTCGGTCCAGACGGCAATTACCTGGGCCGTTACGCCAAGGGTTTTTTCCGTCACGACAAGCACACCCCTTGGGGCGATGCCATCGACTTCCGTCGCGACGAAGTCAGAAGCTTTTTCATCGATAACGCGGCCATGTGGCTGCTCGAATACCGTTTCGACGGCCTGCGTTTCGACGCCGTGCATGCCATTCAGGACCCGACCTTCCTGCAGGAGATGGCCACCACCCTGCGCGAGCAGGTCGGCGCCGATCGACACGTCTGGTTGATGCTGGAGAACGAGCACAATCAGGCTCATCTGCTCGAGCAAGGCTACGATGCGCAGTGGAACGACGACGGTCATAACGTACTGCACGCACTGCTGACTGGCGAAGACGAGGCGTACTACGCCGACTTCAGCGAGCAGTCGACCGAAAAACTGGCGCGCTGCCTGAGTCAGGGTTTCATCTATCAGGGCGATACCAATCAGAAAGGCGAATCGCGTGGCGAGCCGAGCGGTCATCTGCCGCCCACGGCCTTCGTGCTGTTTCTGCAGAACCATGACCAGATCGGCAACCGTGCCATGGGCGAGCGCCTGAGTCTGCTGTGCAGCGAGCCAGCCCTGCGCGCCGCTACCGCCCTGCTGTTGCTGTCGCCGATGATTCCCATGCTGTTCATGGGTGACGAGTGGGCCGCCGACGAGCCGTTCCTGTTCTTCACCGATCATCACGGCGAATTGGCCGAAGCGGTCCGTGAAGGACGTCGCGCCGAGTTCGCCGCGTTCGACGCTTTTGCCAATGAAGCAACCCGCGCGAAGATTCCCGATCCGAACGCGGCCAGCACTTTCGAGGCGTCGCGGCCGGACTTCGCCGAATTCCAGTTCCGCCAGGACGGTGCCTGGGTGCAGTTGTACCGACAGTTGCTGGCCTTGCGCCGTGACGAGATCGTCCCACGCCTGGACGGCGCCCAGTCACTGGGTGCCCAGGTGCTGGCCGACAAAGCGGTAACGGCAAAATGGCGTATGGGCGATGGCAGCGTGTTGCGCATCGACCTGAACCTGAGTGAAGCGACCGTGCCGGTGCAACTGCAGACCGAACACCTGCTGTTCGACAGCCGGCCCCAGAACGATACCACCGCTGCACTGACTCAAGGACTGCCTGCCTTCACCGCTCTGGTCAGCTTGACTCCGGCGGGTGCCTCGGAGACAGCGGCATGACTGAACAACGCCAACTTCATGACCTTGCCAAGCACGCCGGCATTGCGGTCGACTGGACCGACGCCAACGGCAAGCCACAAACGGTCGCCGACGGCGTCCTGCGCAAGGTGCTGCATGGCCTGGGTCATCCCGCCGATTCGGTGCAGGAGGTCGAGCAGAGCCTGGACGAGTTGCGCAAGACAGCGCAGTCGCATCGCCTGCCGCCGTTGTTGACGGTCGAACACGGTGAGCCACTCGACCTTGCCCGGTTCTTCGAGCCGGGTACGGCGTGCGAAGTCCATCTGGAGGACGGCAGCACGCTGTCCGTAAGCCTGGACAAGCACGGCGCCCTCCCGGGCCTGTTGCCTGTCGGCTACCAGGACGTGCACATCGAACAGCAGCATTTTACCCTGGCCGTGGCGCCCTCACGCTGCTACAGCGTCGCCGACGCCTATGGCCAGGATGCGGCCCACGCCTGGGGGTTGGGTGTTCAACTGTACGCCGTGCGTCGTGGCGGGGATGGTGGCTTCGGCGATACTCAAGCACTGGAGACGCTGGTGCGCAGCGCCGGCGAACGCGGCGCCGATGCCTTGGCGATCAGCCCCATGCACGCCATGAGCAGCAGCGACAACACCCGCTACAGCCCCTACTCGCCTTCGAGCCGGCTGTTTCTCAACAGCTTGTACGCCGCGCCTGCTGCAGTGCTCGGTGAGGATGCCGTGCGCACCGCCATCGAAACGTCCGGGTTGAGCGATACCCTGCAGGCCCTGGAAGCCCTGCCGCTGGTCGATTGGCCGGCGGCTGCCGGCGCCAAACAGCGCCTGCTGCGCGCCCTCTACGACAGCTTTTGCCAGACCGAACATCCCCTTAATGCGGATTTCAGCGCATTCCGTCACACCGGTGGCGAAGCGCTGGAGAATCACTGCCGCTACGAAGCGCTGCAGGCCGACTTCAAGGCTCGCGGCGAAAGCCTGGACTGGCGCCAGTGGCCCCAGCAGTGGCACGACCCTCGCGGTACCGCCGTAGCCGAATTCGCGGCAGCCAATCGCGATGAGATCGCCTTTCACGCGTTCTGCCAGTGGCTGATCGACCGTTGCCTGGCCAAGGTGCAACAAGCGGCGCGCAGCAGCGGCATGAAGATTGGTCTCATCGCCGATCTTGCCGTGGGTGCCGACGGTGCCGGCAGCCAGGCCTGGAGCCGCCAGGACGAGTTGCTCGCCGACCTGACCGTGGGCGCACCACCCGACATTTTGAATCGCTCGGGGCAAAGCTGGGGCATCTCGGCATTCTCCCCCGAGGGTCTGCAGCGCAATGGTTTCCGCGCGTTCATCGAGATGCTGCGGGCCAACTTCGCCCACGCCGGTGGCCTGCGCATCGACCACATCATGGGCTTGCAACGCCTGTGGCTGATTCCAGCCGACGCCAAGCCTGGGGAAGGCGCCTACCTGCAATTTCCCATCGACGACATGCTGCGCCTGCTCGCCCTTGAATCCCATCGTCACCAGGCAGTGGTGCTCGGCGAAGACCTCGGCACGGTGCCCGATGGCCTGCGTGAGAAGCTCGCAGCCAGGCAGATGCTGGGGATGCGCGTGCTGCTGTTCGAGCAGAACGACGGCGTATTCATCGAGAATCAAGCGTGGCCGGATAATGCCTTGGCCACCTCGACCACCCACGATCTGCCGACCCTCAACGGTTGGTGGCGCGGACGTGACATCGACTGGAATCGCGACCTCGAGCTGATCGACGAGCCGACCGAGAAACATTGGCGCGAAACCCGCGAACACGAGCGTCGCGCATTGCGCCAGGTACTCGCGCACGAGCTGCAGCAGAGCCAGGTGGACGGCGTCGACGATATCGACGCGATCATCGATGCCAGCACCCGCTTCCTTGGCCAGACCCCTGCTCCGCTGGTATTGCTGCCGATCGACGATGCCTTGGGTATCGAAGAACAGGCCAACCTGCCGGGCACCATAGACAGCCATCCCAATTGGCGCCGCCGCTACAGCGCCCATGCCCAGAATCTTCTCGACGATGAAGACGCTGCCAGACGCCTAGAGCTGCTGGCCTGCGCCCGCCAACAAGCCAGTGAGCGTTACCGATGAAAAAAATGACGGCCAGCGTTCGGCTGCAGTTGCACAAGGATTTCACCCTGGATGATGCCGCTCGCCTGGTGCCGTATTTTTCCCGGCTCGGCATCAGCCATGTGTACGCGTCTCCCATTCTCAAAGCCCGCCCGGGCTCGATGCACGGCTACGACGTCGTCGACCCTACCCAGGTCAACCCCGAACTGGGTGGCCAGCCCGCGCTGGAGCGGCTGATCGCAGCGCTGCGCGAGCACGACATGGGTTTCATCCTGGACATCGTGTCCAACCACATGGCCGTAGGGGGTGCGCACAACCCGTGGTGGCTGGACCTGCTCGAGTGGGGGCGTCGCAGCCCGTATTCGGAGTTCTTCGACATTCAGTGGCACTCGCCCGACCCATTGCTCGAAGGCCAGCTGTTGCTGCCGTTTCTGGGCAGTGACTACGGCGCCGCCCTGCAAGCTGGCGAGCTGGTGCTCAAGTTCGACGCCGAACAAGGCAGCTTTTTCGTTGAGCACTACGAGCATCGCTTCCCGATCTGCCCCATCGACTATCCGCACATTCTGGCTGCGTCCGGCAATGCGCCGATCAGCGAACTGGGCGCGCGCTTCGCCAACTTGCATGGCAGCGACGATGCGTACGGCGAGGCGCGCGCATTGCAAGCCGATCTGGCGAACCGCGCCGCAAGTAGCGGTCTGGGCGATGCCATCCAGGCGTCCCTGGCCCAATTCGACGCCACCAGCGAGGCAGGCTTCAAGCGCCTGCATGAGCTGCTGGAGCGGCAGTCCTATCGACTGGCCAGCTGGCGCACCGCCGGTGACGACATCAACTGGCGGCGCTTCTTCGACGTCAACGAGCTGGGCGGCCTGCGTGTCGAGCGTCCAGCGGTGTTCGAAGCGACTCATGCGAAGATCTTCGAGCTGATCGGCGCAGGTCTGGTGGACGGCTTGCGTATCGACCACATCGACGGCCTGGCCGACCCGCGCGGCTACTCGCGCAAACTGCGACGTCGGGTCAATGCCCTGTTGCAGCAGCGCCCCGAGTCCGCACGCATCGACCATGTACCGATCTACGTCGAGAAGATTCTGGGCGCAGGCGAAACCCTGCACCGTGACTGGCAGGTCGATGGCACCACCGGCTACGAGTTCATGAACCAGGTATCGTTGCTGCAGCACGATCCTGCTGGCGAGCAGCCACTGGGCGAGCTGTGGAGCCGCGTCAGCGGACGTCCCAGCGAATTCATCGAAGAAGCCCACGTAGCCCGCAACCTGGTGCTCAACGGCTCGCTCGCCGGCGATTTCGAATCCGTGGCCCAAGCCCTGCTGCAAGTGGCACGCGGCGACCTGATGAGCCGCGACCTGACCCTGGGCGCGATCCGTCGGGCGCTGCAAGAGCTGATCGTGCACTTCCCGGTTTACCGTACCTACATCAACCCGTGCGGACGTCCGGCCGAAGACGAAGCCTTCTTCCAGAAGGCCATGGAAGGGGCACGCGGTACCCTCGGCGAAGCAGATTGGCCGGTCCTCGATTACCTGCAGCGCTGGCTGGGTGGCGAACGCTGGCGTGCCTTGCCTATCGGACGTCGACGCAAACTGATTCGCCATGCCTGCGTGCGCTTCCAGCAACTGACATCGCCAGCAGCCGCCAAGGCTGTCGAAGACACCGCCTTCTACCGCTCCGCCGTGCTGCTTTCGCGCAACGACGTCGGTTTCGAAACCGAACTGTTCGCCGGCACCCCGGAAGCATTCGACCAGGCCTGCCAGCAGCGCCTCGAAGATTTCCCGGACAATCTGCTGGCCACCGCTACTCACGACCACAAGCGTGGCGAAGACACCCGCACGCGGCTGGCCGTGCTCAGCGAGCGGGCACCTTGGTACGTCGAGCAAGTGCAGCAATGGCTGGAACTGGCTGCGCCCCTGCGCAGTGCCTTCGGCGACGGCCATGCACCAAGCGGTGGCGACGAACTGATGCTGTACCAGGCACTGCTGGGCAGTTGGCCGCTGGACCTGCGCAGTGACGACGTCGAAGGCCTGACCGCCTATGCCGAGCGCCTCTACCAATGGCAGCAAAAGGCGTTGCGCGAAGCCAAGCTGATCAGCAGTTGGAGTGCGCCGAACGAAGCCTACGAAAAGGCCTGCCGTGATTTCCTCGAGCAGTTGCTGTTGAGCGAGCAAGGTCGTCCGCTGCGCGATGCCATTGCCGCCGCCAGCCGCACCATTGCGCCCAGCGGCGCGTTGGACAGCCTGGTGCAAACCCTGCTGCGCATGACCGTGCCTGGCATCCCCGATCTGTACCAGGGCGCCGAGTACTGGGATTTCAGCCTGGTCGATCCGGACAACCGTCGCCCTGTGGACTACGCTGCGCGCGAGCGCTCGCTCGACGCACGCCCTGCAGTCAGCGAGTTGCTGCAGAACTGGCATGATGGTCGCATCAAGCAGGCCATGATCCAGCGCACGCTTCAAGCCCGTGCTGCACACCCGGCGCTGTTCCGTGACGGCAGCTATCAGAAGCTCGACGTCCAGGGCGTGCATGCCGAGCGCATTCACGCGTTCGCTCGCGTACTGGACGGGATGATGGCCGTAGTGATCGTGCCGCGTCTGGCCAGCGGCCTTTTGGCCGACGCACAGACGCCATTGATCGAGGCCAGCGCCTGGGGCGACACCCGTGTCGTTTTGCCATCGGTGCAATCCGGGGCTACATTGAAGGGACTTTTCTCCGACCACGCAGTCACAGCAGAGAAGGAATTGTTGGTGAGCACTGCGCTGAAAGAGTTTCCCGTCAATCTCTTCCTACAAAGTGAGCTGTAATAAGGAGCGTTGAAATGAGTGCCGACGATAAACGAGTCCGCGAATTCGCCTATCAGATCTGGGAATCCGAAGGTCAGCCCGAAGGGCAGGAGGAGCGTCATTGGGAAATGGCGCGAAAGCTGGCCGAAGCCGAAGCTCTGGCGCCTTCCAAGCCGGCCAAAGGCAAGGCGCCCGCCAAGCCGAAGGCAGCCGCTCAGCCCAAGCCCAAGCCAGCTGGCGAAGGCCCCGCCGCCAAACCCAAGGCCCCAGGCAAGGCTGCCGACCCGGCCGCCGCAGCTGTGGAGCCGGCCGCCAAGGCTGACGGTGATGCCAAGCCACCGGCACCGAAAAAGCCGCGGCCGCCGAAGAAGCCTGCTGCAAAGTGACACCCGCCCGCGTACCCCTCCTACCTGGCACGCGGGCCCCTTTTGCGTCGGTCCAGCCTCAGGGCTGGATGACTGCAGTTACCGAACTTCACGTGTCCGTCACCCGGACGGCGCGTTCACTGACCTGTTGCCTGCCTCGACACCCCCGACTCTGAAGACACCGACGATGCTATGACATCTGCCTGCGCTGTATGCGTGCAAACCAAGAGCAAGGATCGACCATGAGTCCGCACAAGAAAGCTGCACCCGCGCCAGAACCGACCGAACCATCGCGTATTCGCGAAGGCCTGCCCTTCCCGCTTGGCGCCACCTGGACAGGTCTGGGTGTGAACTTCGCGCTGTTTTCCGCCAATGCCACCAAGGTCGAACTCTGCATCTTCGATGCCAGTGGCGAAGAGGAAATCGAGCGCATCGAGTTGCCCGAGTACACCGACGAGATCTACCACGGCTACTTGCCCGACGCCCATCCAGGGCTGATCTACGGCTACCGTGTGCATGGCCCCTATGACCCCGAGAACGGTCACCGCTTCAACCCCAACAAGTTGCTGATCGACCCCTACGCCAAGCAACTGGTGGGTGAACTCAAATGGTCGGAAGCCTTGTTCGGCTACACCATCGGCCATCCCGATGGTGATCTCAGCTTCGACGAACGCGACAGCGCCCCCTTCGTGCCAAAGAGCAAAGTCATCGACCCGGCCTACACCTGGGGCCGCGACCACCGCGTCAGTGTGCCGTGGGACAAGACCATCTTCTATGAAGCCCATGTGCGCGGCCTGACCATGCAGCACCCTGCCGTGCCGGAGTCCCTGCGCGGGACCTTCGCCGGCCTGGCCGTGCCGGAAGTGGTCGACCATCTGAAGAAGCTCGGGGTGACGTCGATCGAGTTGCTGCCGATCCATGGCTTCGTCAACGACCAGCACCTGTTGCAGAAAGGTCTGAACAACTACTGGGGCTACAACAGCATCGCGTTTTTCGCGCCGCATTCGCGTTATATCGCCAGCGGCAAGATCGCCGAATTCAAGGAGATGATCGCGCACCTGCACGACGCCGGCCTGGAAGTCATTCTCGACGTGGTCTATAACCACACCGCCGAAGGCAACGAGCAGGGCCCGACGCTGTCGATGCGCGGCATCGACAACGCCTCCTACTATCGCCTGATGCCCGAAAACAAGCGCTATTACATCAACGACTCCGGCACCGGCAACACGCTGGACCTGAGCCACCCCTGCGTGTTGCAGATGGTCACCGACTCGCTGCGCTACTGGGCCTCGGAAATGCACGTCGACGGCTTCCGCTTCGACCTGGCAACCATCCTGGGCCGCTACCACGACGGCTTCTCTGAACGTCACAGTTTTCTCGTCGCCTGTCGCCAGGACCCGGTGCTGCGCTCGGTGAAACTCATTGCCGAGCCGTGGGACTGTGGCCCCGGAGGTTATCAGGTGGGCGGCTTCGCGCCGGGCTGGGCCGAATGGAACGATCGCTTCCGTGACACCGTTCGGGCGTTCTGGAAAGGTGACGACGGCCAGCTTGCCGACTTCGCCGCGCGCATGACCGGCTCGGGTGACATGTTCAACCAGCGCGGTCGTCGACCCTATTCGTCGGTCAACTTCATCACCGCGCACGATGGCTTCACCCTGCGCGACCTGGTGTCGTACAACGACAAGCACAACGAAGACAACGAGGAAGACAACCAGGACGGCACCAGCAACAACGTCTCCTGGAACCACGGTGTCGAAGGCCCCAGTGACGATCCTGAAATCATCGAACTGCGCCTGCGCCAGATGCGCAACTTCTTCACCACGTTGCTGTTCTCCCAGGGTACGCCGATGATCGTCGCCGGCGACGAGTTCTCGCGCACCCAGGGTGGCAACAACAATGCGTACTGCCAGGACAGCGAAATCGGCTGGGTCAACTGGGAGCTCGACGAAGACGGCAAGGGCCTGCTGCGTTTCGTCAAACGCCTGATCAAGCTGCGCGACAGTTACCCGATCCTGCGCCGCAACCGTTTCCTGGTCGGCGAGTACAACGAAGCCATCGGTGTCAAGGATGTGACCTGGCTTGATCCATTGGGCAACGAAATGACCGCCGAGCAATGGGAAGACGCCCATGGCCGCTGCCTGGGGATGATGCTCGATGGCCGCGCGCAGCCCAGTGGCATTCGCAAACCGGGGGCCGATGCGACCCTGCTGCTGATCGTCAATGCCCACCATGACGTCGTCAACTTCACCCTTCCCGAAGTACCGGAAGGTGAATACTGGAACTGCCGAATCGACACCAACCGTCCGGATCTGGGTGAGCACGAGCGTCTGGAATTCGGCAGCGAATTCCAGGTGACCGGTCGCTCGATGCTGATGTTCGAACTGCACCGGGATGTCGAAGAATGAAACCGACCCTGACCGAGGCTCTGACCTGGCCAGCGCAGGGCTACGCCGACACTGCGGCACTGGGCAAGGAGCTGCGGCGGCTGTGCGCCTCGGGCCTGGACAGCCTGCCGTTGCCTGCCGGTGGCGACACCTTGCAGCGCTGGCAGTGCCTGGCCGCCGTAGCCGGGCATGACCTGGGCCTGTGCAAACTGTACGAAGGCCACACTGACGCCTTGGCCATCATGCAGGAACTGGGCGCCGATCCCGCGCCCGAGGGCTCGATCTGGGGCACTTGGGCCTCGGAGCCGCCGCAGGCACGGGTGATGGTTCGCCAGGAAGGTGACCGTGTGCTGCTCAGCGGCCGCAAGGCCTGGTGCTCGGGCGCCAGCGTGGTCACCCATGGCCTGCTCACGGCGTGGGATGACGATGGCCAGCAACAACTGGTCGCCGTGCCGATGGACCAAGCCAATCTGTGCGTCACCGATGACGGCTGGAACGCGGTGGGCATGGCTAACACCGGCAGCGTCGAGATCCTGCTGGAGAACGCCGAGGGCTGGTACGTCGGAACCGCAGGGAGCTACCTCAACCGCCCCGGTTTCTGGTTGGGCGGTATCGGCATCGCCGCATGCTGGTTCGGTGCTGCTCGTGAGCTTGGCCGCTATCTGGCCCAGCACTGCCATGCTCGGCCCGAACCTCATGCACTGGCGCACCTGGGCGCAGTGGACCGGGCACTCGGTGCCTGCATTGCTGTACTGCGCCAGGCCGCCGGTGCCGCCGACCTGCAGCCCGACGGCCATTTCGAGCATTCGGCGCGACTGTGCCGCGCGGTGGCTGAACACACCGCCGACACCGTCATCAGCCATGTCGGCCGAGCCCTGGGCGCCGGCCCGTACTGCAAGGATCCACATTTTGCCCGGTTGATCGCCGATCTGCCGGTGTACCTGCGACAGAGCCATGCCGAGCGCGATCTCGCCGCGCTGGGGCAATTGCTCGGCGCCCCCACGACACGGACCTGGAGTTTATGAAAGAAAACCCTATCGTAGGCCAGGGTACGCCCTTGCAGGCCTGGCGCGGCTCGCGGCACCTGGCCGAACTGCCGTTGATCGACGCGCAGACATTGGTGCCGGCCGGCTCGCGGGCGGTGATCATTGCTCCACATCCAGATGACGAAGTGCTGGGTTGCGGTGGGCTGCTGCAATTGTTGGCGGGCCTGGACCGGCAGATCCTGATCATCTCCGTCACCGACGGCAGTGCGAGCCATCCAGGCTCGCAGACCTGGCCGGCCGAACGCCTCAGTGCAGTGCGCCCGCAGGAGAGCGCCGAGGCGCTGCACCGACTGGGCCTGCCGTTGCACAGCCTGCAATGGATTCGCGGAGGCTTTGCCGACAGCGGCGTGGCGCACGAGGAGCAACGCCTGACCGAGTTCATTCAGCGCTACCTCAAGCCCACTGATGTGGTGTTCAGCACTTGGTGCAACGATGGCCACACCGACCATGAGGCGGTAGGCCGCGCGGGCGCAACGGCAGCCGCGGCTGCTGGCGCGAGCCATCATGAACTGCCGATCTGGACCTGGCACTGGGCACAACCCGAAGACGATCGGATACCCTGGGAGCGCGCGCGCAAACTGCCGCTGGACAAGGTCACGGTGGCACGCAAGAGCCATGCGGTTCATGCCTTCGCCAGCCAGCTGGAAGGCGATCCGCAGATAGGCCTGGCGCCTGTGCTTCCACCCTATGTGCTGGAGCGGCTGCTGCAGCCGTTCGAGGTGGTTTTTCTATGAACGGACAAAGCGTCGACAATCAGTATTTCGACAAACTCTATGAGGGTAACGACGATCCCTGGGCCATGCGTCATCGCTGGTACGAACGGCGCAAGCGAGCACTGATGCTTGCCTGCCTGCCGCAGGAACACTATGGCGCTATCTTCGAGCCCGGTTGTGCCAACGGCGAAACCAGCCTGGCGCTGGCCGCACGCTGCGACTACCTGCTCAGTTGTGACATGAATACCCGCGCGGTAGGCCTGACTCAGGCGCGCCTGCACGACATTGCCCATGCCCAGGCGCAACAGGCTGCCCTGCCCGCCGACTGGCCAAGCGAACGCTTCGACCTCATCGTGCTCAATGAACTGGGTTACTACCTGAGTCGCGCCGACCTGAGCCAGGTCATCGAGAAAGCTCGTGCTTGCTTGAACCCCGCTGGTCAATTGGTTGCCTGCCACTGGCTGGCAAGCATCGAAGGGGCGCCGCAGACGGCCATTCAGGTACACGAACAGTTGCACGCGGAACTGGGCATGCACCGGCTGGTGGAACACAGGGAAGGTGATTTTCTGCTGGAGCTGTGGGGCTGCGAGCCGACGACGGTAGCTCAGCACGAAGGGTTGCGCTGACCCTTGTAACACCCAGACTCGATACTTGGTCGAAAAAAAGGGGCTCCGTGAAGGAGCCCCTTTTCATTGCCTTCAGCCCTGGATATCGGCCCGCGTAGGACGCAGGATCAACACACCCAACGGTGGCAGGTTGAGGCTGATGGCGTGAGGCTGGCCGTGGCTGCCCTCCTCCTCGGCGAACACTTTGCCGCCGTTGCCGTAGTTGGAACCGGCGTACTGCTCGGCGTCGCTGTTGAGCAGTTCTTCCCACTCGCCGCCGAATGGCACACCGACACGGTAGGCCTCGCGCGGAACCGGGGTGAAGTTGGCGACGACCAGCACTGGCTCACCGTCGGCACTCCAGCGCAGCCAGGCGAAGACACTGTTGGTAGCGTCGTCGCCAATCAACCACTGGAAGCCCTCGGGCTGGCAGTCCTGCTGGTGCAGCGCCGGTACGTCGCGGTACAACCGGTTGAGGTCGGCCACCAGTTGCTGAACACCCTTGTGTTCGGAGTACTCGGTCAGGTACCAATCCAGTTGGTGATCGTGGTTCCACTCCCGCCACTGGCCGAACTCGCAACCCATGAACAACAGCTTCTTGCCCGGATGAGTCCACATGAAGCTCAGGTAGGCACGCAGGTTGGCAAACTTCTGCCAGCGGTCACCGGGCATCTTGTCGATCAGCGAGTGTTTGCCATGCACGACCTCATCATGGGAAATCGGCAGCACGAAGTGTTCCGAATAGGCATATACCAGACCAAAACTCAGCTGCCCGTGATGATGCGGCCTGTGGATCGGATCGTTCTGGACGTAGTTGAGCGTGTCGTGCATCCAGCCCATGTTCCACTTGTAGTCGAAGCCCAGGCCGCCTTCCTGGGTGGGCTGAGTCACGCCCGGCCATGCCGTGGACTCTTCGGCTATCACCATGGCTCCCGGTGCTTCCTGTTTCACCACGTCATTGAGGTGACGCAGGAACGCGATGGTTTCCAGGTTTTCCCGACCGCCGTACTCGTTGGGCACCCATTCCCCCGCCTTGCGTGAATAGTCCCGGTAGAGCATCGACGCCACGGCATCGACGCGTAGGCCGTCGATGTGGAATTGCTTGAGCCAGTGGACGGCCGAAGCGATCATGAAACCGTGGACCTCGGTGCGACCGAGGTTGTAGATCAACGTGTTCCAGTCTTGATGGAAGCCTTCCAGCGGGTTGTCGTATTCGTACAGCGCGGTACCGTCGAAGCGTGCCAGGCCATGCTCGTCGGTGGGGAAATGCGCCGGGACCCAGTCCAGGATCACACCGATTTCGGCTTTGTGGCAGGCATTGACGAACGCTGCGAAGTCTTCGGGCGTGCCATAGCGTGCCGACGGCGCGAACTGCGACAGCGGCTGATAACCCCATGAGCCACCGAATGGGTGTTCCATGATCGGCAGCAACTCGATATGGGTGAAGCCCATTTTCTGCACGTAAGGAATCAGCCGTTCAGCCAGTTCATGCCAGTTGTAGGGGCGAACCACTTCACCGGCTTCGTCGAGCTCGCACATCCATGAACCGGCATGCAGTTCGTAGATCGACTGCGGCGCACCCACGGCGTGGCGCTCGGCGCGGATGTCCAGCCAGGCGTTGTCGTCCCAGGCGAACTGCATCGGCTTGGCCACGCGCGAGGCGGTGGACGGCGGCAGCTCGGTGCACAGGGCAATGGGGTCGGCCTTGAGCGGCAGGATGCCGTGCTGGCCAAGAATCTCGTATTTGTACGGTTCGCCGGGCTGCAGGCCGGGGATGAACAACTCCCAGACGCCGGCCGGGAAGCGTTGGCGCATTGGATGACGACGGCCATCCCAGACGTTGAAGTCACCGACCACCGAAACGCGCTTGGCGTTCGGCGCCCAGACCGCAAAGCGCACACCCTGCACGCCTTCGATTTCGATGAACTGGGCGCCGAAGACGCTGCCCAGATTGCGATGCTTGCCTTCTGCAAACAGGTAGATGTCCATGTCGCCAAGCAGGTTGCCGTAGCTGTACGGGTCTTCGCTGACCTGCACCCCCCCGGCCCACTGCACGCGCAGCAGGTAGGGTTGGCTTTGCTCGATATGGCCGGTGAACAGCCCGGGCACGTCGCCCTGGTCGAGGGTCGTCAATGGATGCCCCCCGTCCTTGGCCAATACCTGCACGCTCAGGGCCGTCGGCAGGTAGGCACGGATGTAGCTGCCTGTGCCGCCGTCGCTATGGGCACCCAGAACCGAGAACGGATCGGAATGGTCGGCACGAATCAGCGCCTCGATATCGGCTTTTGCCGGCAACGCGCCGGAATCGCGCTTGCCATGTTCGCTGTGCGCACTCATTGCTTGTTCTCCCTCGTACTCAAGAGCCCGAACAGTCCGTGCAAAGGCACGGCCAACCAGCTCGGGCGATTCTCCGCTTCATAAGCGATCTCGTAAGCAGCCTTTTCCAGGCTGAACAAATCCAGTGCAGCGCGGGCGCCGTCCGGGTCCTGCCATTGATGTGGCACGGCCGCGGTCGCCAGATCGTAGGCGCCGATGAACGCATGGCGGGCTTCTGCCAGATAGCGCTTGGCCACGCGCTGGCGGGCGGATGCCGCTTCCTCGGAGGCATCGGTGCTTTGTACATTGCGGATCGCCATCGCCGCAGCGTAGTCGAACGAACGCAATACACCGCCCACATCCTTGTAAGGACTGTATTTGGCGCGGCGCTCTTCGAGTGGCCGCGCAGGCTCGCCCTCGAAGTCGATCAAATAGGCATCGCCCTGTACCACCAGCATCTGGCCCAGGTGCAGGTCACCATGGACCCGCATGATCAGGCCGCCCGTGGCCTGCTCGCTGAGGCGCTCGACCTGCGCCAGCAGCTCCTCGCGCCGGCCCAGCAGCTCGGTCACCAAGGCCTGATCCTGCTCGGCAAACTCGGAATGGCGCTGCTCGAGCAAGCCCAGCGCCCGCTCGACCTGGCCGGCGATACTTCTGGCCCAGCCCTGAGCATCCTTCTGCGTGCTGACGCGTGCCAGGAAGTCGGCCTGGGCACCGGACGCCGCCAGGGCCACGTGCATCTCGCCCAGCCGCTGGCCGAGCATGCCGGCAAAATCTGCCAGCTCACCCAGTGCGTCGTAGCGCTGGCCCTGCTCGGAATGGGCAAAGGCCATTTCGTCGCGAATGGCGCGCTCGAGGTTGTTCTGGGTCCATTCCCAGGCGTCGCCCTGATTGTTCAGGTAGCCTTGGGCGATCATCAGCAAGTGCGGCGTGCCGCTGGCATCCACGCGACTGACCGAACCCATCAGTGGCGAGATGTTGGCGTAGCCCGCGGCGGTCAGGTAAGCACCCATTTCCAGCTCTGGATGGATGCCACCGCTGACACGGCGAATCATCTTCAGCACCAGGCTGCCGCCGACCACGACAGAACTGTTGGACTGCTCGGCCGACAGGTAGCGGATCACCGACGTCTTGTCCAGATTCAGCGCCGTGAGGTGCTCGGTGGCCAGGAAGCGGATCTCGCCTTCGTCGGTCGCCAGCGTCTTCTCGACCTGAAGCCCTTCGATTACCGAATGGATGAAGTTTTCCAGCACGAACGCATCGGTGATCAAGCCCACTTCACGGCCGCGACGAACCCGCGACAGGGCCAGTTGCAAGGGCAGTGGCGAACCACTGTGTTCCTCGGGAATGAAGCCGAACGGGAACTGGTAGCGGCTGGTCTGCCCACCGGCTGTAACCTCCAGTTCGCTGAGCAGCACAGGGCTTTGCGGCGTGCCGAAGCGCACGCCGTAAGCGATGCGCAGGTTGTCGATGGCGACATCCTTGCCGCCGAACCAGCGCCGCTTGGGCAGGTACTGCAGCAGAGAAGTGTGTTCCAGAGTGCTGCGCGACGGCTCGTCGAGCAACTCCTCCATCCGTTGTTTCAAAACCAGGGTCTGGAAGTCAGGCATGCTTTGGGCCGGTTCGACGTGCCAACTCGGCATCTGGGTTTCGCTGGCCAGCAGGAACCAATAGAAGCCGTAAGGTGGCAAGGTCAGCAGAAAATTCAGCTGACCGATGGGTGGGAAGGCGCTGCCGCCGAGCATCTCTACCGGCACCATGCCGGCATACGGGGACAGATCCAATTCAGCCGCTTGGGCGGCACGCGAGACGTTGGCTACGCACAACACGATCTCGGTCTTGCCATCGCTGCCGGTGTATTCACGCAGGTACGCCAGAATGCGGCGGTTGGTGGGCGTGAGCATGGTCAGGGTGCCACGGCCGAAGGCTTTCTGCTGGCGGCGCACGGCGAGCATGCGCCGGGTCCAGTTGAGCAGCGAGTGCGGGTCGTTGGCTTGGGTTTCGACGTTGACCGATTGGTAGCCGTAGAGCGGATCCATGATCGGCGGGAGCACCAGGCTGGCCGGGTCGGCGCGGGAGAAGCCGCCGTTGCGGTCGATCGACCACTGCATGGGCGTGCGCACACCGTCGCGGTCGCCCAGGTAGATATTGTCGCCCATGCCGATTTCATCACCGTAATACAGGGTCGGTGTACCGGGCATGGACAGCAGCAGACTGTTGAGCAGTTCGACCCGGCGGCGGTCACGTTCGAGCAGCGGCGCCAGCCGGCGACGAATGCCGAGGTTGATCCGCGCGCGGCTGTCGGCGGCGTAGTAGTTCCACAGGTAGTCGCGTTCACGATCGGTGACCATTTCCAGGGTCAGTTCATCGTGGTTGCGCAGGAAGATCGCCCACTGGCAGTTGGCTGGGATAGCAGGCGTCTGGCGCAGAATGTCGGTGACTGGAAAGCGGTCTTCCTGCGCCAGTGCCATGTACATGCGTGGCATCAACGGGAAATGGAACGCCATGTGGCATTCGTCGCCGTTGTCGCCGTGGGCATCGCCGAAGTACAGCTGGGTATCCTCGGGCCACTGGTTGGCCTCGGCCAGCAGCATGCGGTCCGGGTAGTTGGCGTCGATCTCGGCACGGATCTGCTTGAGCACCTGGTGGGTCTCGGGCAGGTTCTCGTTGTTGGTGCCGTCACGCTCGATCAAATACGGAATGGCATCCAGGCGCAGGCCGTCGATGCCCATGTCCAGCCAATAGCGCATGACATCGATGACCGCTTTCATCACCTGCGGGTTGTCGAAATTCAAATCCGGTTGGTGCGAATAGAAACGGTGCCAGAAGTACTGACCTGCGACCGGGTCCCAGGTCCAGTTGGACTTCTCGGTATCGAGAAAGATGATGCGTGTTCCGTCGTATTTCTCGTCGCTGTCGGACCACACATAGAAGTCACGGGCCTTGGAGCCCTTCTTGGCCTTGCGCGCGCGCTGAAACCAGGGGTGCTGATCGGAGGTATGGTTGATGACCAGCTCGGTGATCACACGCAGGCCGCGCTTGTGCGCCTCGCTGATGAACCGACGAACATCGGCCAATGTACCGTAGTCCGAATGCACCGCCTTGTACTCGGCGATGTCGTAGCCGTCGTCGCGGCGGGGAGACGGGTAGAACGGCAGCAGCCAGATGGTATTGACGCCCAGATCGGCGATGTAATCGAGTTTGGCGATCAACCCCGGAAAGTCACCGATGCCGTCGTTGTCGGAGTCGAAGAACGACTTGACGTGGACCTGATAGATAACCGCGTCCTTGTACCAGAGCGGATCATCGATGAACGCTTGCGACCGAGGCTTTTTCGCCATTGTGGATTCCCTGTAGTGAGCAGCCTCTGAAGCGGCCGGACAACCTTGAGTGCAGCGTGAGACACGGTGTGGAGCGTATGGCCAGGCAGTTGCCTACGGCTGTACGCGAGTGATCCTCCAGATGCCGAACGGTTGGTAGGCCGGGTCGATCCGCATGAACTGATTCTTGCCGTGCCACGTCCAGCGATGCCCGGTCATCAGGTCTTCGCCATTGGTAGCCGCATCGTCGTCCAGGCCCAGCTCCCAAAGAGGCAGCTCGAAGTGGGCTTCCTGGACGTTGTGCGGATCGAGGCTCACTGCGACCAGCACATAGTTGCTGCGGTCAGCGGTCCGCTTGCCGAAATACAGGACGTTATCGTTGTAGCACTGAAAGAACTCGACGCCCAGATGTGTTTGCAGCGCCGGGTTCTGACGGCGAATCCGGTTGAGCTGGGCGATCTCGGCAATGATGTTGCCAGGGGCGGTGAAGTCGCGCGGACGGATCTCGTACTTCTCCGAGTCCAGGTACTCTTCCTTGCCGGGGATGGGCGCCGATTCACACAGTTCGAAACCCGAATACATCCCCCACAGACCCGAGCCCATGGTGGCCAGCGCCGCGCGGATGAGGAACCCGGCGCGGCCGCTTTCATGCAGGAAAAACGGGTTGATGTCCGGTGTATTGACGAAGAAGTTCGGCCGGTAGCAGTGCGCCCATGGTGCCTGGTTGAGCTGGGTGAAATAGGTGGTCAGCTCGGGCTTGGTGTTGCGCCAGGTGAAGTAGGTGTAGCTCTGCGAATAGCCAACCTTGCCCAGGCGCGCCATCATCGCCGGCTTGGTGAACGCCTCGGCAAGGAACATTACGCTGGGGTCTTTGCTGCGGATGTCGGCGATCAGCCATTGCCAGAATGGCAGCGGCTTGGTGTGCGGGTTGTCGACGCGGAAGATCTTCACGCCTTCCTCGACCCAGCCCCATACCACGTCGCGCAGCTCGGTCCACAGGCCCGGCACCGCGTCGGCGGCGTAGAAGTCGACGTTGACGATGTCCTGGTACTTCTTCGGCGGGTTTTCCGCATAGCGGATGGTGCCGTCCGGGCGCCAGCTGAACCAGCCCGGGTGCTCTTTCAGCCACAGGTGGTCCTGGGAGCATTGAATAGCGAAGTCCAGAGCGATTTCAAGACCATGCTCGGCCGCCGCGGCAACCAGTCTGCGGAAGTCTTCGCGCGTACCCAGCTGCGGATGAATGGCCTCGTGCCCACCCTCGGCGCTGCCGATGGCGTAGGGGCTGCCGGGATCGTCCGGGCCGGCGGTCAGGGAGTTGTTCGGACCCTTGCGATGAGCGCGTCCGATCGGATGGATCGGCGGAAAGTACAGCACGTCGAAGTTCATGTCGCGAATCATCGGCAGACGGCTGTGCACGTCGTTGAAGGTGCCGTGACGCGCCTTGTCATCGGTGATGGAGCGCGGGAACAACTCGTACCAGCTGGCGAACTGCGCCAGTTCGCGTTCCACATCCAGCGCATATTCACTACTGGAGCAGAGGAACGCACGTGAGTCCGCCAGGGACATGAGGGCCTGAGTGTCACGCTGCAACAGCAGCGCGACCTTGGCGTCCTGATCGAGCCCCTGCAGTTCATCGTGCAGTTGGCGCAACTGGCGCGCCAGGGTGTCCTGGCTGCGGGCAGCGGCCTGCTCGAGGTGCACCCGGCCTTCTTCCAGCTCGAGGTCGATGGTGACCCCGGCGGCATATTTCTTCTCCAGCTCGTAACGGTAGCTGGCGAACTGGTCGATCCAGGCGTCGATGCAATACGCGTGGCTACCGACGGTATCGACGACCAGCTCGGCTTGCCAGCTGTCGTTGCCCAGTTCGCGCATGGCGGTGCTGTGCCAGGCGTCGGTGCCCGCCTCGTGCCAGCGCAGAACCACGGCCAGTTTGTCATGGCCGTCGGCGTAGACCTTGGTGCTCACGGTGACCGTCTGGCCGACGATGGCTTTGACGGCGAACTGTCCACCGTCAATGACTGGCTGTGTGTCTTCGATCACTATCCGAGGCAACAGCAGCGCCTGGGACAGGCTCAGCACATGGTCTGGGGTCTGTTCGTCGGTCGCGTTCTGGTCCGCTTGGAAAGTCTGATCAGCCGTCATCGAGCCTCGCTCCTGTGCGTCACCTGGACGCTGTTGTGCTTGTGCAAGCGGTGAAGTGAACCGGGTTTGTCTTTCGCTTAGGTTCGGAGCCAAGCCTGGAGGGAAAGTTCATATGCTTTTACACCTTGCAACGCGCGCGGACGGACCGAAATCGTTGTAACCGATGTCTACCACAGGCATATGTCCATTACCCACCAGAGGCCGCCCCATGAACCTTCCCCTCCCGCCTGAACCAACGGATCCGAACATCGACGCGCCTACCCTGCCAGACGTGCCGTCGACGGTGCCCCAGGACAATCCGGACGGTGTTCCGGTGCAACCGACCGTGCCACCCACCCCGATTGGCGATCCTCCCATCGACCCTGCGCCGATCCAGGCCTGAACCCGGCACGCATCACCGGCAAGCCATGTGCGTATGGCCTGCCGGCGGTGCACACGGCTGTGGCATAGTGCGGCCCTCGCCCATGGACCCAGGCCGGTCATGAAACGCTACGAGCAGTTTGCCCACCACATCGCCGAGCTCATTCGCACCGGCGTGCTGAAGCCCGACGAGCGCGTACCTTCCGTGCGGCATGCCAGCCAGACTCAGGGTGTCAGCCCCTCTACGGTATTCCAGGCTTATTACCTGCTCGAGCGACGCGGGATGATCCGCGCCCGGCCGCGTTCCGGGTACTTCGTCAATGCGCTGGCCGAACGATCGCTGGAGGAGCCCTCGGCGACCTTGCAGGTGCTGGCCGAATCGACCGATGTCGACGTCAGTGAACTGGTGTTTTCCATCCTCGATTCGATCAAGGATCCCAACACGGTGCCATTGGGCTCCGCCTTTCCCAGCCCGGACCTGTTCCCCCTGCCGCGCCTGGCGCGCTCGCTGGCCAGTACCAGCCGGGCCATGCACCCGCGCGAAACGGTCACCGATCTGTCGCCGGGCAGCCCCGAACTGCGCCGGCAGATCGCCTTGCGTTACAACATCGCCGGAATCAACCTCCCGGTCGACGAATTGCTGATCACCAACGGTGCCTTGGAAGCGTTGAACCTGTGCCTGCAGGCGGTGACCGAGCCGGGCGACATGGTGGCCATCGAGGCGCCGGCGTTCTACGCCTGCCTGCAGGTGCTGGAGCGGCTCAAGCTCAAGGCGGTGGAGATTCCCACCCATCCGCGCGACGGGCTGGACGTGGATGCCTTGGCCAACGCTCTGCAGCGCCTGCCGATCAAGGCCTGCTGGTGCATGCCGACGTTCCAGAATCCGATCGGTGCGAGCATGCCGGAGGCACGCAAGCGCCAACTGGTGGCGCTGCTGCATGAACACCAGGTACCGCTGATCGAAGACGACGTGTACGCCGAGTTGTACTTCGGCCAGCATGCGCCGCGCCCGGCCAAGGCCTATGACAGCGAAGGCTGGGTGCTGCACTGTGGATCGTTCGCCAAGAGCCTGGCACCCGGATACAGAATCGGCTGGGTCGCTGCCGGACGCTTCGCGCAAAAGGTCGAGCGCCTGAAGATCATGACTTCGATCTGCGCGTCGGTGCCGGGCCAGGCGGCGATTGCCGACTACCTTCAGCACGGCGGCTACGACCGCCACCTGCATCGGTTGCGCGATGCCCTGCAGGGTCAGCAGCACGCGATGATGGCGGCCATCGCACGCTATTTTCCCGAAGACACCCGGGTGAGCCGTCCCGAGGGTGGGTATTTCCTGTGGCTGGAGTTGCCGACGAGGGTGGACTCGCTGCAGTTGTTTCGCCTGGCGCTGGCGCAGGGCATCAGCATCGCGCCGGGGCCGATCTTTTCCGCCAGTGGCCGGTTCGGCAACTGCATTCGCCTGAATTACGGCACACCGATGGGCAAGGTGCAGTTGGCGGCGATGCAGACGCTGGGCAATCTGGTCCGCGAGTTGGCCTGAGCCGGGGGCGCAATCAGCGGCAGCGACTGACACACCGTGCATGGACAGATACACCGAGGCGACTTCTTCGCGGCCGCTGACCGCTCCTACGGGGGATTTGGGGTCTCGGCCCGACCGGGGGATGCGGTGGAACCAGGATCCTGTAGCAGCGGCGCAAGCCGCGTCCGGGAGCGCTGCACATCGGACTGAATCAAAACCAAATGTGTGCGATCAGCGGCTACAATAGCAAGCAAGCTAGGCACCGATCGCGGCCGCGAGCGACCGGCTTCGCGCGCCTGCGCAAAGCTCTATTCCGGCACTTTCGGTTGAAACCCGACCCTACTTGGGGCAGTCTTGCACGCAGCCCGGGCGACGGACATCCTCAACCCCGGCATGCGGCTGTATTGACACCTCTTCGGCACCACTGCTAAACATTAACTACCCAGTTAGTTTTGCCCCACTCCAGCTCATGCAATCCTGCGTGCGCAAGGGTGGAAACGAAGCCAACGGTTCCAATGCTTCATAATAAAAACAACGGAGACACAGCATGGCGCATGCTCAGTCAGAATCGCACGGCTCGCAGCAAACCAAGAAGGCCACCGCCAGCGGTTGGGTCGGTTCCGCTCTGGAATACTACGACTTCTTCATCTATGCCCAGGCCGCGGCGTTGATCTTTCCGCAAATCTTCTTCCCCAATACCGACCCCAAGGTCGCCATCGTCGCCTCCCTGGCCACCTACGGCGTGGGCTACGTTGCACGCCCCATCGGCGCGTTCTTCCTCGGCCACTGGGGCGATACCCGCGGCCGCAAGAACGTATTGCTGTTGTGCATGTTCCTGATGGGCTTCGCTACCATGGCCGTCGGCCTGCTGCCGACCTATAGCCAGGTCGGCCTGTGGGCACCGGCCATGCTGGTGGTACTGCGCTTGATCCAGGGCTTCGCAGTCGCAGGGGAGATATCCGGAGCCAGTTCCATGGTCCTGGAACACGCGCCGTTCGGACGGCGAGGTTTCTACGCCAGTTTCACCTTGCAGGGCGTGCAGGCCGGGCAAATCTTCGCCGCAGCGATTTTCCTGCCGTTGGCCTATTTCATGCCCGACGAAGCGTTCAACTCGTGGGGCTGGCGTATTCCGTTCCTGCTCAGTGCCGTGGTGCTGATCGCCGGCTACATCATTCGCCGCGAGGTCAATGAAACCCCGGCCTTCGAAACTCAGGAAGCGCGCGCCACCATCACCAAGTCGCCGGTCCTGGAGGCGTTCAAGCACAGCTGGCGGAACATGGGTCTGGTCATGTGCATGGCGCTGATGAACGTGATCCCCGTGGTCGCGACCATCTTCGGCGCCGCGTACGCGGTGCAACCGGCCTACGGCATCGGTTTCGCAAAGAGCGTGTACCTGTGGATCCCGGTAATCGGCAACATCGTGGCGGTATGCGTGATCCCGTTCGTGGGCAATCTGTCGGACCGGATCGGTCGCCGTCCGATGATCATCGGTGGCGCACTGAGCTCCGGCATCCTGTCGTTCTTCTACCTGTATGCGATCAGCGTGCATAACGTACCGCTGGCCATCGGCATGTCGATCCTGATGTGGGGCGTGTTCTACCAGGGCTACAACGCGGTATTTCCGAGCTTCTACCCTGAGCTGTTCGAAACCCGCTACCGCGTCTCGGCCATGGCCATTTCACAGAACGTCGGCACGCTGATCACCGCTATGCTTCCGGTGCTGTTCGCCGCGATGGCCCCACCGGGCTCCGCCAACATCCCCATGGTAGTGGGTTCACTGGCCTTGGGTGTGTGCTGCATCGCAGCGTTGGCAGCGTTCTGTGCCAAGGAGACCTATCGCATCCCGTTGAACGAGTTGGGCAAGCCAGGCGCCGCTGCAGTGGACCCGCAGGCGTATGAGCGCAGTCGCCAGGAGGCTTTCAGTTCGGTGCGCTGACCTACCCCCGCATGACCCGAAGGCCCCTGCACATGCAGGGGCCTTTTTCGTTTCAACCGCCTGGATTGGTGTATTGCGCGTACACCGCGAACACACCCAGCAATACCCACAACACGCTGAACAGAAACGGCGATCTCATCGAGAACAGCAGCGCCCCACGCCAGCGCTTCTCGTTCGACTCGCGCTCGCTGAACAACGGCGACTCGTCATAGGCGGCGCCCATTGCCGGTTCGCTGTCCAACAGTTGGCTCTGCTTGAAATGCCAGTGGTCGATGATGTCGTAGGCCGAGCGGATACCCGGCCAGGCATGCAGCGAACTGACCAGGCCGAACAGCGCCAGCAGCGGCGGCACCACCAAGGTGAACAGCTTTCCCCACTCCGGGTTGAGGTTGGCCATGGACGAGGCGTAGGCAATGACCAGGAAGGACTGTGCGGACAGATAGGCGTCGGTGCGGTTGGAAAGAATGGATGTTTCGTACTGGATCTCCTTGCGGTAGAAGTCCAGGCGGTCCTTGGGGCTGCCGAACATCAGCACATCGGCTGCCGCGTCGGCTCTGGCAGGCGTCTGAGTGTCATCGACGATGATCTGCGACATGGCTGCATTCCTTTTGCGGTAAGGCTCATCGGAAAGCCTGCGGCATGATTGGTTCAGCGCAGTCGATAGGCGGATGCTGCGGGGGTGCGAAAAATGCGGAATGTGAAATATCCTCTTACACCTTTTTGCAACTTGTCAGGTCATATGACATCCTAACTCATGATTGAATGACCCCCTGATCCATCCACAAAAACAACAAAGGGAATTCACCCAATGACGAGTACCCACTCGCTCGAAAAAAAGGCGGCCGCTCCCACGACCCGCATGGGCCGCCTCGCCAAGATCATCGGACCGGGCATCATTGCCGTGCTCTCATGGCTGGGCGCCGGTGACTTGATCACCTCCTCCGTGGCGGGCGCCAACTACGGCTATGCCATGATGTGGGTGCTGGCAGTGTCGTTGCTGCTCAGATTCCTCATCGTCAACATCATTGCCCGCTTCCAGCTGTGCAACAACCAGGGCATGACCATCCTGCAGGGTTACGCACAACTGCACCCGTTCTTTGCCTGGTTCATGCTGGGCTACGCATTGATCATGGGCCATTTGACCAACGCCTACATGATCAAGGGCGCCGGCGAGGCACTGGCCACCCTGCTCCACATCAATCAGCCCCTGCTGGCATCCTTTGCCGTGGTCCTGGGTGTGTGGCTGCTGGTGGGGCGCAACATCTATTCGCTGATCGAAGGCGTCATGAAAGGGCTGCTGGCCTTGATGACACTGGCTTTCATGGCCTTGGCGATCATGTCCAAACCGGACGTGGGCGGCATTCTGGCCGGGACCATCGGCTTCAGTATTCCGCCGGATGAAGGCGTGCATGGCGCGCTGCTGGTAGCGGTATCGGTCATCGGTGCGGTGGCCGGTTCCATCGCCAACTTCGTACACCCCTACGTGATGCGGCAGAAAGGCTGGGTCGGCCCGGAACACAAACGCATCCAGCGTAACGACCTGCTGTTCGCGGTGTTCGTCGGCATCATCATCAACCTGGCCATCTGGGTGGTGGGTGCGGAAATCCTGCGTCCCAACGGCATCGAAGTGAAAACCCTGGACGACCTGGGTTCGGCACTGCAGATGTTCTTCGGCACCGGCGGCTGGTTGATCTTCTTCGTCGGTGTGTTTGCCACGCTGTTCGCCAGCATCGCCGGCAAGACCACTGCCTTCCCGATGCTGATCACCGATGCCTTCCAGCACATCCGTCCAGAGCGTCGCGAGAAGTACGGCAAGGAATTCCACCATGACCCGATGCACAAATGGTTCATGCTGTTCATTCTGGTCACGCCGCTGGTGTGGTCGCTGCCAGGCATGCCCGACTTCGTGACCCTGACCATTGGCGTGAACGCGCTGAACATCATTGGTTTGCCGGTGATTTCCCTTGGCCTGCTGATCATGTCCAACCAGAAGAAGTTGCTTGGCAAATACCGCAACAACTGGTTCGAAAACATCGCGCTGGGCTTCGCCACCATCCTGGCCGTATGGGTTGCGTTCCAACTGGGCATGCAATTGCTGGCCTGATAGCCCCTCCCCCTGTGGGCGGCCGCTGGCCGCTTCCACATCCCGTACATTCCCTGTGGGAGCGGTCAATGGCCGCTCCCATTTTTTGTACATGACATGTGAAAGCGGCACTGGTGGGAGTGGTACTTGTGAGAGCGGTCAGTGGCCGCGAAGCAGTCACCGCGGTGCAGCCGGGAGACTGCGTGGCTGTTTTCGCGGCCAATGACCGCTCCTCCGACGTTTCCAGAGCGTGCCGTTCGTCGGCATGCGGGCACCTATAACCGCACCTCATAGCCCAATGCATGAAGCATTCACGAACAAGGAGAGCTCCATGAAAAGCCAGAAATACATCACCACGGCGTTGTTTGCAGGCCTGCTGGCTGCGGCAACCGTGCCGGCCATGGCCGACAACAGCACCGGCCCAACCAACCCAGCTGCCAAAGGCACCGTGCCTTCAGCGGTAGGTGTGCCTTCCGGCACCGGTACCAACATGCCCAATGGCAACACCGACGGGTCGGCCGCCCCTCGTGACGGCACCAGTACCCAGATCAAGCCGCAGAACACTGGCAACCCCGAAGGCAGCTCCATGGGCGGTGCAGTGACCAAGCCTGAGTCCGGTGCGATGGACAATGGCGACGGTACCGGTTCCGAAGGCGGCAAGCGCTGATCGGCCACGCATCCAGTCACAGCGGGAGAACACCATGAGCGAACACACACCTGCACCGAACGCGGTCGAGCGTGACAGCGAGGAATCGCAGAGCAGCTTGCCCAACGATCCAGCGCTCGATCCCAAGCCCAAAAATTCCGAGGATACAACGACCCCGGAAGGGAATCCCTTCAGTCCCAATTTCAAATCGGACCCCGAAGTAGACCCTGATAGTGTGGGCACTGAAAAAACCGACGGCGACATCGACACTACCGGCGGCTGACCAGCGCCTCAACGCCGGCTGAGGGCGTGCTCAGCGGCTGATGCGACTGCGCTCGTTGCGCACGTCGAAGATCAGCTGCCGAGCGACCTCCGAACTGATCAAACCCTGCTCCCTGAAACCCTCGACCTTGCCTATGATTTGCACTGCTGCCTGATCCAGGTCCCTGGATGCTGCGGTATGCAGGTTGCGTATTTCCTGGGAAATGATCTGACTGACCTGTTCACCCTGGTCCGGACCTCCGCCCGCGCCGTTATCAAGCATTTCAAGATCTCCCTTCATCGGTTCACGATGGGTGGGCGTCCAGCCCATATCCCATTCAACCTAGATGTGTACCCCGAGCGCTGGCTACTTCGCAATAGCCACTATGCAATCAATCGCCCGGCGGGAGCATATTCCCGATCAACGTAGCGCGCGGATCGCTGGGGTCAGGGCGCAACCGGAGGCATGTAGGCCAGCGTCGTTCCCAGCGCCCAGAGCAGAAACAGCACCAGCGGCGCGTGCACCAGCAATTGCACGAACGAGAAGCCGATCAAGTCGCGGGCCTTCAGGCCCAGCACGCCGAGCAGAGGCAGCATGTAGAACGGGTTGATGAGGTTCGGCAAGGCCTCGGCAGCGTTGTAGATCTGTACGGCCCAACCCAGATGGTATTGCAGCTCGTTGGCCACCTGCATGACATAGGGCGCCTCGATGATCCACTTGCCACCGCCCGACGGAATGAAGAAGCCGAGCACTGCCGAATAGACCCCCATCAACAGCGCATAGGTGTCGTGCGAGGCGATCTGTACGAAGAAGGTCGAGATGTGGTGGGCCAAGGTCTGCGCATCGCCACCCTTGACCGTGGTCATGATGGCGGCGATCGAGCCGTACAGGGGAAACTGGATCAGCACGCCTGTCGTGGTCGGCACCGCGCGCGCGACAGCGTCGAGGAAGCTGCGCGGACGCCAGTGCAGCAGTAGGCCCAGCATGATGAACAGAAAGTTGTAGGTATTGAGCCCGGAGATGGCGGTGATCGCCGGTTTGGTGGAAAACTCGTGGAACAGCCATCCTGCGGCCAGCAACACCAGAAAAATGGTGATCACCGGGCTGTATTCCAACCATTCGCCAGGCCGACTGCGCTTGCTCAGTGGCGGCAGACTGAAGGCCGGGTCGATGCCGCAGGCCTGGGCGTCGCGGGCAGAGTTGGGGCCCGGCGCCGTGGCGTAGGCCACCACCAGCGAGACCAGCACCAACGCCAGCAGCAATACACCCGACTGCCACAGGAAGATTGTCTGGGTGAAGGGAATCACGCCCGTGATCGACAGGATCGACGGCGGCAGGCTGGCAGGGTTGGCCTGCAACTGCGCCGCCGACGACGACAACCCGAGTGCCCAAACCGCACCTAGCCCCAGGTACGCCGCGGCACCGGCCGCACGGTAGTCCATGCGCAGGTCGGTCCGTCGTGCCAATGCCCGCACCAGCAGCCCGCCGAATACCAGCGACAGCCCCCAGTTGAGCAACGAAGCGACCATCGATATCAACGCCACCCAGGCCACGGCCGAGCGACCATTGCGCGGAATGCGCGCGAGGCGGTCGATCAGCTTGACCGCAGGCGGGGAACTGGCGACCACGTAGCCGCCGATCACCACGAAAGCCATCTGCATGGTGAACGGAATCAAGCTCCAGAATCCGTCGCCAAAGGCTGTCGCGGTCGCAGTCGGGGTGCCACCAATGGCCAGCGCCCCCAGTGCCACCAGCAATACCGCGACGGCGGCGAATACGTAGGAGTCAGGGAACCAGCGCTCGGCCCAGCTCGAACAGCGCAGGGCGAAGCGAGCGTAGCGGCTCTCTTCAAGTTGTGCAGACATGGTCGTGTTTCCCTTGTTCTTATAAGTATGAGATCGGCTATGGGTGGTGCAGCAGGTGCTCAGAAGCTCATTTCAATGACGTCATCGGCAATGATCAGCTTGCCGGCCGTCTTCGCCTTGATTTCATCGATACTGACCCCGGGCGCACGCTCCTTGAGGATGAACGCGCCGTCTTCGATCTCCAGGTAAGCCAGGTCGGTGAGCACCTTGCGAATGCACCCGGCACCGGTCAGCGGCAGCGTGCACAGGGGCAGCAGTTTCGACTCGCCATCCTTGGAGGCATGGGTCATGGTGACGATGATGTTCTCTGCGCCCGCCACCAGGTCCATCGCCCCGCCCATGCCCTTGACCAGCTTGCCGGGGATCATCCACGAGGCAATGTTGCCCTGCACGTCCACCTCGAACGCACCCAGCACAGTGAGGTCGACATGGCCGCCGCGGATCATCGCGAACGACTGCGCCGAGTCGAAGATGGACGCGCCCGCACGGGCCGTCACGGTCTGTTTGCCGGCATTGATCATGTCGGCATCGACAGTGGCCTCGGTGGGGAATTCACCCATGCCCAACAGGCCGTTTTCCGATTGCAGCATGACGTCGATGCCTGTCGGCACGTAGTTGGCCACCAGGGTGGGTATGCCGATCCCCAGGTTCACGTAGAAGCCGTCTTGCAGTTCGCGCGCCACGCGCTGGGCCATCTGTTCGCGGGTAAGTGCCATTTGGGAAACCTCATGTGAAACAGAGCAGATGGGAAGACTCAGGCCTTGAGCGTGCGTTTTTCGATACGCTTCTCGAAGGTGCCCTGGATCACCCGGTCGACGTAGATGCCGGGCGTGTGAATGTGCTCGGGCAGGAGCACGCCGGGTTCGACGATTTCCTCGACCTCGACCACAGTGATGCGCCCGGCGCTTGCCGCCAGCGGGTTGAAGTTCTGTGCGGTATGGCGATAGATGACATTGCCGAAATGGTCGGCCTTCCAGCCCTTGACGATGGCGAAGTCACCGGTGATGGCCTGCTCCAGAATGTACTGGCGGCCATTGAACTCACGTACTTCCTTGCCTTGCGCTATCGGCGTGCCGTAGCCGGTGGCGGTGAAGAACGCGGGGATGCCAGCGCCGCCGGCGCGCATCTTTTCCGCCAGGGTGCCTTGAGGGGTCAGTTCGACTTCCAGTTCGCCATCGAGCAACTGTCGCTCGAACAGAGCGTTTTCGCCGACATAGGAGGCGATCATCTTGCGGATCTGCCGGTCTTCGAGCAGCACGCCCAGGCCAAAGCCATCAACCCCGCAGTTGTTCGACACCACCGTGAGGTCACGCACGCCCAGCCGCTTGATTTCGGCGATGAGGTTTTCCGGAATGCCGCACAGGCCGAACCCGCCAGCCAGTACCGTCATGCCATCGCGCAGGCCTTCGAGTGCCTGGGCATAGGTTGCCACTCGTTTATCGAGTCCAGCCATGATTGTTCGCCTTGTTTTGTTTGTTATGGCGCCGTCACGTCGGCAACGGCAAGCGTGTCGGTATCTTCTCCCCACGGTGGTAATTTGTTAATTTTGTTTTTCTTGAGGATTGATTGGTTTTGCAAATAGATGAACGTCAGACAACTGCGCGCCTTTCTTGCTGTGGCCCAGGCGCTGAGCTTCGCCCAGGCCGGCGAGAAACTGCACCTTTCGCAACCGGCCTTGAGCCTGACCATCAAGGGCCTGGAAGAAGACCTGGGCGGCGCGCTGCTGATCCGCACTACGCGCAGCGTCAGCCTGACGCCGGAAGGTGAGGTGTTGGTGCCACTGGCGCGCCGCTTGCTGGCGGATTGGGACAATACCGAAGAGCTGCTGCGCCAGCACTTCACCCTGCAGTTGGGCAAAGTGTCCATCGCGGCCATGCCGTCATTCGCCGGCAACCTGCTGCCAGCGGCGCTGCGCATCTTTCGTGACCGGCACCCACGGGTCAATGTTGCCGTGCATGACGTGATCAACGAGCACGTGGTGGAGATGGTCCGCCATCGCCGGGTGGAACTGGGCATAGGCTTCGAACCGGAAAGCACCTCGTCCCTGGTGTTCACGCCCTTCTACACCGATCGGTTCGTGGCGGTGGTAGCGGCCGATTCGCCGTTGGCCGAGCAGGCAATGCTCACTTGGGAGACTCTGCTCGCCCACGATTTCATTGCCCTGCAGCGCCCTTCCGCGGTTCGCCTGCTGCTGGAAAGCGCCATCAGCGAGCAGCATGGCAAGCTTGCGGTGGCATTCGAGAGCCATCAGTTGAGCACCATCGGCCGCATGGTTGCCCACGGCCTGGGGGTGAGCGCGGTGCCGGCATTGTGCATCGAACAGATGCACGAGCTGGGCGCACGCTGCGTGCCGTTGGAGTCACCGCGCATCGAACGCCGTATCGGCCTGATGCGCCTGCCCGATCACAAGCTGTCGGCCGCCGCGCACGCGTTGATGGAAGTGCTGCTGGAGCACACGGCCCACCTTCGCCAGTGATCCTGCCACCCGACGGTTTGAACCGCAGCCCGATGACACTGCCCAACCCACACGCTCCGTGTAGCAGCGACGTAAGCCGCGTCAGCGGTCCCCGCGGTATTCCGACCCGCCGCGTCGAGGCCGGACGCGGCTTGCGCCGCTGCTACAGGGGCGCTTAATTCCTTTTCCATCAAGGAGCATTGTGATGAACAGCATTGATCTGGCCGGCAGGTCGGTACCACGCATTGGCCAGGGGACTTGGCGCATGGGCGAAGATCCGGCCCGTGCACGGCAGGAAATCGCCGCGCTGCAGCAAGGTATCGACCTGGGCCTGACCCTGCTCGACACCGCTGAAATGTACGGCGAAGGCGGCGCCGAGAAGATCGTCGGGCAAGCCATTCAGGGGCGTCGCGACGACGTCATGCTGGTCAGCAAAGTCTACCCGCACAACGCCAGCAGCCAGGGCGTGATCAAGGCCTGCGAGCGCAGCCTGCAGCGCCTGAACACCGAGCGCATCGACCTGTATCTGCTGCACTGGCGCGGCCAGTATCTCTTGAGCGAAACCGTCGAAGCCTTCGAGCGTCTGCAGGCCCAGGGCAAGATCGGCCGTTGGGGCGTGTCGAATTTCGATGTCGATGACATGACCGAGCTGGACGACGCCGGATGCGCGACCAACCAGGTGCTGTACAACCTGGAAGAGCGCGGCATCGAGTTCGACCTGTTGCCGTGGTGCGCGAAGCAGGCGATGCCACTGATGGCGTATTGTCCGATTGCCCAGGGCGGTCGCCTGCTCGACCAACCCGCCTTGCGCCAGGTAGCCGAGCGTCACGGCATCACCCCGGCCCAGGCGTGCCTGGCCTGGGTCGTGCGCCACGAGAACGTGATCGCGATCCCCAAGGCTTCCACGCCCGAGCACGTAAGGCTGAATGCCGGGGCCTTGCAGGTGAAGCTCGACGAAGCGGATCTAGCCTCGCTGGATGCCGCCTACCCACCGCCCCTGCGCAAGCAGCGCCTCAACATGGTTTGAACGCAACCGTCTGAACCGGCAACGCGGCGCAGACCACTGGCGGATCAATCGTCGAGCGGCTGCGGCGCCTTGCTCGGCTTGGCCGCCTTGCCTGGTTTGCTGGCAGGCTCCTGGGCAGCAGGCGCCGCGGCTGCGGGCGCACTGGCGTCCTTTTCAGTCGCCGGCAACTGGTCGATGGTGCTGAACAGCTGTGAAGGCTCGACGTAACCCGCCTGTTCGAGCTTCTTCTCGCCGTCCTTGCCCAACAGCACGAACTTCTGGCTGGACCCGGCACCCAGCTTCAAGTCGCGGATCAGCGACATGGTGGCTTGCGGGTCGAGATCCTTGCCGTCGCGTTGGCCAATGGTATTGATCACGGTGTACAGGACCATGCCGCGCTGCTTGAAGCCGTCGCGGTTGGCGGGTTCTTCCAGCGCCTTGCGCAGCTTCAGCAGGTTGGGATCCACGGAGCTTGGAGCAATCACCACCAGCGGCCGGGCCCTCCCGCGGTCCTGGGCCAGGGGGCTGTCGCCATCGGCGGCCAGCAAGGGTGCGGCGAACGCGAACAGGGTGGCGAGGGTCAGCGACCGGATCATCATGCTGCATCTCCTTGACGTATCGATGGCCTCATCATTGCAGAGATTTCGCCTCGGTGCGACCCGTGCCTGGCCGGCTGAACAGGCTGCTGCCGAACACGTTGATCAACAGCCCGACCATGACCAGCGCCCCGCCCCACCACTGCAATGCACCCAGGCGCTCGCCCAGGATCCAGGCCGAGGAACTCAAGCCCACCACCGGCACCAGCAACGAAAACGGTGCTACCTTGCCCGCCGGATAGCGCGACAACAGCTTGCTCCACAAGCTGTAGCCGAGCACCGTTGCCACGGCTGCCAGATAGACCAGGCTACCGATGGATTTCCAGCCGATACCCAACAGCGATTGCTGGATCAGTGCCGGACCTTCCAGCCACAGTGACAATGCGAAGAACGGCAAGGGCGGAATCAATGCGCCCCAGATCACCAGCGCGACCAGGTCGATGTTGCCGAAGCGGCGGGTGATGACATTGCCCATCGCCCACATCGACGCTGCGCACAGGGTCAGCAAGACCGCCATCAGCGGCGTGGCCTGATCGCTTTCCAGGCCGATCATCGCCAGCCCTCCGGCCGCTACCAGCAAGCCGACCGCGCTGGCGGCGCGCAGCCGCTCGCCAATGAACAGCGCAGCGAAGAACAAGGTGAAGAAGGCCTGCGATTGCAGCACCAGCGAGGCCAGGCCGGCGGGCATGCCATTGGCCATGGCCTCGAACAGGAACGCGAACTGGCCAAGGGAGATGGTCGCACCATAGGCGATCAGCCAGCGCAGCGGCAGGTTCGGCCGGCGGATGAAGAACACCGCGGGAATCGCCACCAAAGTGAAGCGCAGGCCGCCCAGCAGCATCGGCGGCAAGCCATCGAGGCCGTAGCGGATCACCACGAAATTCAAACCCCATACAACGATCACGACCAGGGCCAACATCAGGTCTCTAGGTGCCACGGTACCTCCACAGGTTCAGGTCAGTCCGTACGGATAAGCCTGCCCATTCTTGCCCATCGCGGACCTTGGCGTGAACCTGTTTCAAAACTTTTCTGAAGCTGGTCGCCTCGCGAGTGTTCAGCATCCCGTCCCCCTTGAGCTAGAGTGGGAGCACAGTGCCCCTTGAGGAATCGAACGATGCGTGTGTTCTGGATAATGCTGGCCGCGGCAAGCCTGTCGGGTTGTACCTCGTTTCGCGCTGATTCGGAGCATTTGAAAGCCGTCCCGGCCGAACGCCTGTCGGCCTGGCAACAGACCCTTTCGCCCTCGAGCGAACTGGTGGTGGACCGCGACATCGGCATGCTGGGCGGCGGCTGTTACGTGGCGCTGCTGATCGACCGCGAACCCGCCGCGCTGCTGGCCGTGGGTGAAGTGGCGACCTTCCACCTGCCGCCGGGCGAACACATCGTCGGTATCACCACCGACAAACAAGGTGGCCTGCTGTGCAGCAAAGGCCGCCTGAATCGCGAACTGCGCCTGCAGGCACAGCCCGGCGAGCGCCAGCACCTGCGTATCGTCAGCGAAGCCAAGAGCGGCTTCGGCATCGTGCTGGATCCGCGCTGAGGTCGGTGCAACCTTCTTGCCTCACTCTGCTCACGTCAGGAGTCGTCATGCCCAGCAACCAGAACAGCCACGCCGAGCACCACCAGCCAGTCGGTCACGCCCTCCCCGAGTGGAGCGCTCGCCCTCGCCCGGCCCACGACGTCATCGAGGGGCGCTATTGCCGGCTCGAACCGCTGAACGCTGCGGCCCACGCCGAAGACCTGTTCAGTGGCTATTGCCAACAGACCGATGGCAGCGACTGGACCTACCTGCCGGTCGGACCGTTTGCCGACCTGGACAGCTATCGCACGCATTTGCAGCACGCGGCAGCCAGCCAGGATCCGCAACACTGGGCAGTGATCGACCTGCGCACCCAGCGCGCGGTGGGCACCCTGGCCTTGATGCGCATGGATCCGGCCAACGGCGTCATCGAGGTCGGTCATGTGACGTTCTCGCCGCTGATGAAACGCACCCCCCTCTCGACCGAAGCGCAGTACCTGTTGATGCGCCGAGTGTTCGACGAACTGGGTTACCGCCGCTACGAATGGAAGTGCGACGCCCTCAACGAGCCCTCGCGCAAGGCCGCAGCGCGGCTGGGCTTCAGCTTCGAAGGCATCTTCCGCCAGGCGCTGGTGTACAAGGGCCGCAACCGCGATACCGCCTGGTTTTCCATCATCGACAGCGAATGGCCGGCACTGCGCGCAGCGTTCGAGCGGTGGCTGGCGGCGGATAACTTCGATGCTGCCGGCCAGCAGCTGACGGCGTTGACCGCCGGCCGCCAGCAACATTGAGAAACACGGCTATTCTTGCGATTGGCGAAGCGATTCGCTTTTTGCTCCCCATCCGCAGAAGAAGAGAGCCACCTCTTGAAACTCGAACCCTTGCCCAAGTCGCTGATCGCCCTTGCGTTCGCGCTGGTGCCCGCCTGTACATTCGCCGCCTCTCCCGCCCCCGTCGCTGCCGAGAACGGCATGGTCGTCACCGCGCAGCAACTGGCCACCTACATTGGCGTGGATGTGCTCAAGGACGGCGGCAATGCCGTCGATGCCGCCGTGGCCGTAGGCTATGCCCTGGCCGTGGTCTACCCGGCTGCAGGCAACATCGGCGGCGGTGGCTTCATGACCCTGCAGATGGCCGACGGCCGCAAGACCTTCCTCGACTTCCGCGAGAAGGCGCCGCTGGCCGCCACCGCCGACATGTACCTGGACAAGGCCGGCAACGTCATCGAGGGTTTGAGCACCGATGGCCATTTGTCGGTAGGGATCCCCGGCACGGTTTCGGGCATGGAGCTGGCCTTGCAGAAGTACGGCACCTTCAAACGCGCCGATCTGCTGGCGCCGGCCATCAAACTGGCGGACGAAGGTTTCACCCTGGCCCAGGGCGACGTCGATCTGCTGGAAACCGCCACCGAGGACTTCCGCAAGGACAGCCAGGATTCGGCAAAGATCTTTCTCAAGCAGGGCCAGCCGTTCAAGGCCGGCGAGAAGCTGGTGCAGAAGGACTTGGCGCGCACCCTGCGGGAAATCTCCGACAAGGGTAACGCCGGGTTCTACCAAGGCTGGGTGGCCAAGGCCATCGTCGATTCGAGTCAGGCAGGCAAAGGCATCATCACCCAGGCCGACCTCGACAAGTACAAGACCCGCGAACTGGATCCGATCGAGTGCGACTACCGCGGCTACCATGTGGTTTCCGCGCCACCGCCCAGCTCCGGCGGCGTGGTCATCTGCCAGATCATGAACATCCTTCAGGGTTACCCGATGGCCGAGCTTGGCTATGGCTCGGCGCAGGGCATGCACTACCAGATCGAAGCCATGCGCCACGCCTATGTGGACCGCAACAGCTACCTGGGCGACCCGGATTTCGTCAAGAACCCCATCGCGCACCTGCTCGACGCCAACTACGCGACCAAGCTGCGCGACAGCATCGCACCGAACAAGGCTGGGGTTTCCGCCGAAATCAAGCCGGGTGTGGCGCCCCATGAGGGCAGCAACACCACCCATTACTCCATCGTCGACAAATGGGGCAACGCGGTGTCGGTGACCTACACCCTCAACGGCTGGTTCGGCGCGCGGGTCATGGCCAGCGGTACCGGCATCCTGCTCAACGACGAAATGGACGACTTCACCTCCAAGGTCGGCGTGGCCAACATGTACGGGCTGGTCCAGGGCGAGGCCAACGCCATCGCGCCGTACAAGACGCCGCTGTCCTCCATGAGCCCGACCATCGTCACCAAGGACGGCAAGCCAGTCATGGTGCTCGGCACGCCCGGCGGCAGCAGGATCATCACTGCCACCCTGCTGACCATGCTCAATGTCATCGACTACGGCATGGACATCCAGCAGGCGGTCAATGCGCCGCGTTTCCACCAGCAGTGGATGCCCGACGTCACCAACCTGGAAAACTTCGCCATCAGCCCTGACACCCGCAAGATTCTTGAAAGCTGGGGGCACAAGTTCGGTGAGCCGCAGGATGCCAACCACCTGGCTGCGATTCTGGTAGGCGCTCCGGCCCTGGGCGCCAAACCGGTGGCCAACAACCGTTTCTACGGTGCCAACGATCCACGCCGCAACACCGGTCTTGCCGCAGGCTACTGACCCGGCAAACGCACGGGCAGGCCTGCAGTCGGGCCTGTCCGCCCGCCGCACCGAAGACGAATCCGCCTGAACTTTCCATTTTCCTCCGTGCTCAGATTTTCTGATCGCCTGGCGTGCCAGGCACCTACTGAGCCGAGGAAGACCTTCATGAGTACCCAACTGCAAGGCAAGAAAGTCCTGTTCATCACTGCCAACACCGGCATCGAACGCGATGAATTGCTCAAGCCCCTCGAAGCGCTGCGCGAAGCAGGCGCCACCGTGACCCACGCTTCGAGCGAAGGCGGCACCGTGCAGACCTTCCAGCAGGACACCGAGAAAGACCGCACCGTTGAATCCGACGGCAAGATCCAGGGCCTGAGCGCCAGCGACTTCGACGCACTGGTGATCCCCGGCGGCACCGTGAATGCCGACACCCTGCGCCAGGACACCGATGCCCAGCAACTGGTCAAGGCATTCGCCGAGGCCGGCAAGGTCGTGGCCGCCATCTGCCATGGTCCGTGGCTGCTGATCAATGCCGGTGTGATTCCCGGTAAAACCCTGACCTCGTACCCCAGCGTCAGCCTCGACCTGACCAACGCCGGTGCTGCCGGCTGGGTCGATCAAGAGGTCAAGCAGTGCGGTGCCAACGGCTGGACCCTGATCACCTCGCGCAACCCGAAGGATATTCCGGCCTTCAATGACGCCATCATCAAAGCCCTCGGCACCGCCTGAGCCGCCTTCAACCCACAGACCAGGGAGACCAGATGCCTTCTTTATTCGACCCGATCCAGGTTGGCGCGCAGAAGCTGCCCCATCGCATCCTGATGGCGCCGCTGACCCGCGGCCGTGCCACGCGTAACCATGTACCCACCGATCTGATGATCGAGTACTACACCCAGCGCGCGAGCGCCGGGCTGATCATCACCGAAGCCACCGGCATCACTCAGGAAGGCCTGGGCTGGCCCTACGCGCCCGGTATCTGGAGCGACGAGCAGGTCGAGGGCTGGAAGAAGATCACCGCTGCGGTGCATGAGGCCGGTGGCCGCATCGACCTGCAATTGTGGCACATGGGCCGCATCGTCCACCCCAGCTTCCTCGGCGGCGCGCAGCCGGTTTCCTCGTCGGCGACCACTGCGCCAGGTCAGACCCACACCTACGATGGCAAGCAGCCCTATGTGCAGGCGCGTCCGTTGGGGATCCACGAGATTCCACGGTTGCTGGACGATTACGAGCATGCCGCGAAAAACGCCATGCGCGCCGGTTTCGATGGCGTGCAGATCCACGCGGCCAACGGTTACCTGATTGACCAGTTCTTGCGCGACAACAGCAATTTCCGCGAAGACGCCTACGGCGGCTCGGTGGAAAATCGCATCCGTCTGTTGACCGAGGTCACACAGCGGGTTGTCGACACCATTGGTGCCGAACGTACCGGCGTGCGCCTGTCGCCCAACGGTGATTCGCAGGGGGTCAACGACAGCGATCCGGAAACCTTGTTCTCGGCTGCCGCCGCGGCATTGGACAAGATCGGCATTGCCTACCTGGAACTGCGCGAACCGCCCTTCGACGGTACCTTCGGCAAGGCCGACCGCCCACCCGTGCATCCGGTCATCCGCAAGGCCTTCAGCCGCACGTTGGTGCTCAATTCCGATTACACCAAAGAGAAGGCGCAGGCCGCGCTGGACGCAGGCGAAGCCGATGCCATTGCCTTCGGACGCCCGTTCCTGGCCAACCCTGACCTGCCCCACCGGTTCGCCGAGGGCTTGCCGCTGAACAAGGATGTGATGGAAACCTGGTACAGCCAGGGGCCCGAAGGCTATGTGGACTACCCCACAGCCGAGTGATAGCAGCACGGTATCGGGGGCCAGTGCCCCCGATCACTTCAACAGATTGTCGACACTTTACCTGGCGCGTATTGACTAGCTGCTTCAACAGGGCTATTTTTTTGTCACTACCTGCCCAGGTGTCGACAATGTCTGCTACGTCTGTCTCATTGCACGTTCTGCCCAATAGTGACGCTCAGCTCGCTTCCAGTGTTCCGGGTGAAACCGAGACGCTGTCGGAAAACGTCTTCCGTCGTATCCAGGCGGCCATCGTCAATGGCGAAATTGCCCCTGGCAGCAAGATTTCCGAGCCCGAACTGGCACGCACCTACGGCATCAGTCGCGGTCCCCTGCGTGAAGCCATCCATCGGCTGGAAGGCCAGCGCCTGCTAGTGCGCATCCCACACGTGGGCGCACGGGTGGTATCGCTCAACCACGCCGAACTCATCGAACTCTACGAAATTCGCGAATCGCTCGAAGGCATGGCCTGCCGGCTGGCAGCCGAGCGCATGAGCCAGGTGCAGATCGACGAACTGCGCGAGGTGCTGGCCACCCATGAGCGCGACGCCGCGTTCCAGGCCGGCGTCGGCTACTACCAGCAGGAGGGCGATTTCGACTTCCACTACCGGATCATCCAGGGCAGCGGCAACAGCACACTGGTGCAGATGCTGTGTGACGACCTCTACCAGTTGGTGCGCATGTACCGGATCCAGTTTTCGGCCACGCCCAACCGCCCCCATCAGGCCTTTGCCGAACACCATCGTATTCTCGACGCCATCGCCGAGCGTGATGGCGAACTGGCCGAGTTGCTCATGCGCAGGCACATCGCTGCGTCCAAGCGCAACATCGAGCGCCATTACCTGGAACCCAACTACAACAACACCCCAGGAGCCCAACCATGAATCAGCCGTCCAGCCCCGGCCAACGCTTCCGCCAGGCACTCGCCGAAGAGTCGCCTCTGCAGGTCGTCGGCACCATCAACGCCAACCACGCACTGCTCGCGCAACGGGCTGGCTTCAAGGCCATCTACCTGTCCGGAGGCGGCGTCGCGGCGGGCTCGCTGGGCCTGCCCGACCTGGGCATCACCGGACTGGACGATGTACTGACCGATGTGCGCCGCATCACCGACGTCTGCGAGCTGCCGTTGCTGGTCGATGTCGACACCGGTTTCGGCTCGTCGGCGTTCAACGTCGCGCGCACCGTCAAGTCGATGATCAAGTTCGGCGCGGCGGCCATGCACATCGAGGACCAGGTGGGCGCCAAGCGCTGCGGCCATCGGCCGAATAAGGAAATCGTCTCACAGCAGGAGATGGTCGATCGCATCAAGGCGGCCGTGGACGCCCGCACCGACGACAGCTTCGTGATCATGGCGCGCACCGACGCCCTGGCGGTGGAAGGCCTGGAGTCTGCCCTGGATCGCGCCGCCGCCTGCATCGAGGCGGGTGCGGACATGATCTTTCCCGAAGCCATCACTGAATTGCAGATGTACCAGCTGTTCGCCAGCCGAGTGAAAGCGCCGATTCTGGCCAACATCACCGAGTTCGGCGCCACACCGCTGTTCACCACCGAGCAGTTGGGTGGCGTTGGCGTCGGCCTGGTGCTTTACCCACTGTCTGCGTTCCGCGCCATGAACAAGGCGGCCGAGAACGTCTACACCGCGATACGCCGCGACGGCACTCAGCAGAATGTCATCGACACCATGCAGACTCGCATGGAGCTGTACGAGGCAATCGACTACCACGACTTCGAGCGCAAACTGGACGCACTGTTTGCGCAGAAAAAGTGATCACTGCATTCCAATAACAAATCCAAGATCGGAGAAAACCCATGGCCGAAGCAAAAGTACTCAGTGGCGCTGGCCTGCGTGGCCAAGTGGCCGGACAGACCGCCCTGTCGACCGTCGGCATGCCCGGTGCCGGGCTGACCTATCGTGGCTATGACGTGCGCGAACTGGCCGAACACGCGCTGTTCGAAGAAGTCGCCTACCTGCTGCTGCACGGCGAGCTGCCCACGCCTGCCGAACTGGCTGCCTACCAGGGCAAGCTGCGCAGCCTGCGCGACCTGCCGCAGCCGTTGAAGGAAGTGCTCGAACGCATTCCGTCGAGCACCCATCCGATGGACGTGATGCGCACCGGTTGCTCGTTCCTCGGCACCCTGGAGCCGGAACGCAACTTCGGCCAGCAGGAACACGTGAGCGACCGTCTGCTGGCGGCGTTCCCGGCGATGATGTGCTACTGGTACCGCTACAGCCACCATGGCGTGCGCATCAGCTGCAGCAGCGACGAAGAAACGTTCGCCGGGCACTTCCTGTACCTGCTGCATGGCAAGCCGCCGAGTGAATTGCACAGCAAGGTGATGGACGTATCGCTGATTCTCTACGCCGAGCACGAATTCAACGCCTCCACCTTCACCGCCCGCGTCTGCGCATCGACCCTGTCGGACATGTATTCATGCGTGACCGCTGCCATCGGCTCCTTGCGCGGCCCCCTGCACGGCGGTGCCAATGAGGCCGCCATGGCGATGATCCAGAAGTTCGCCTCGCCCGAAGAAGCGGTGCGCGGCACCTTGGCCATGCTGGAACGCAAGGACAAGATCATGGGTTTCGGCCATGCCGTGTACAAGGACAACGATCCGCGCAACGAAGTGATCAAGGGCTGGGCGAAGAAGCTGAGCGAAGAAGCGGGCGACAAGGTGCTCTACCCGGTGTCCGAGGCCATCGACAAGACCATGTGGGAGCAGAAGAAGCTGTTTCCCAACGCCGACTTCTACCATGCCTCGGCGTACCACTTCATGGGCATCGCCACCGAACTGTTCACGCCCATCTTCGTTTGCTCGCGAGTGACGGGCTGGGCGGCCCACGTATTCGAGCAGCGCGCAAACAACCGCATCATCCGGCCCAGCGCTGAGTATGTAGGCGTGGAACAGCGCGCATTCGTGCCCCTGGATCGTCGCTGACCTGGCGGGCCTTTTCGCGGGCAGATGGCTCGCCGCCCGCCCCGCTCCCACAATCCTCCGAATCTGGAGCTGGGTTTTATGTGGGAGCGGGTTCTACCCGCGAAGGCCGCCCCGCCGAACTTTTGCCATGCCTGACCATGCCGTGCACCGTGAGCCGACCTGATGAACACACAATACCGCAAGTCCCTGCCGAACTCGCCACTGGACTATTACGACGCCCGAGAAGCCGTCGAAGCCCTCCAGCCCGGCGCCTACGCCACCCTGCCCTACACCTCCCGCGTACTCGCCGAAAACCTGGTGCGACGCTGCGACCCCATCACCCTGGACGCCTCGCTGCGCCAGCTGATCGAGCGCAAGCGCGATCTGGACTTTCCCTGGTACCCGGCGCGGGTGGTGTGCCATGACATCCTCGGCCAGACCGCGCTGGTCGACCTCGCCGGCCTGCGCGACGCCATTGCCTCCCAGGGCGGCGACCCGGCGCTGGTCAACCCGGTAGTGCCGACCCAATTGATCGTCGATCACTCGCTGGCGGTCGAAAGCGCCGGCTTCGAGCCCCAGGCGTTCGAAAAGAACCGCGCCATCGAAGACCGTCGCAACGAAGACCGCTTCCATTTCATCGACTGGACACGCAAGGCCTTCAAGAACGTCGACGTCATTCCACCGGGTAACGGCATCATGCACCAGATCAATCTGGAGAAGATGTCGCCGGTCATTCAGGTTCGCGAAGGCGTGGCCTTCCCCGACACCTGCGTCGGCACCGACAGCCACACGCCTCACGTCGACGCGCTGGGCGTGGTTGCCATCGGCGTCGGCGGCCTCGAAGCCGAAAGCGTCATGCTCGGTCGCGCCTCGTGGATGCGCCTGCCCGAGATCGTCGGCGTCGAACTGACCGGGCAACTGCAACCCGGCATCACCGCCACCGACATGGTGCTGGCCCTGACCCAATACCTGCGCCAGCAGAAGGTCGTCGGTGCCTACCTGGAATTCTTCGGCGAAGGCGCGCGCGAGCTGACGCTGGGCGACCGCGCCACCATTTCCAACATGGCTCCGGAATACGGCGCCACGGCAGCGATGTTCGCCATCGACCAGCAGACCATCGACTACCTGCGCCTCACGGGTCGCGAAGAGCAGCAAGTGCAGTTGGTCGAGGACTACGCCCGCCTTACCGGCCTGTGGGCCGACAGCCTGGAGGCCGCCGTCTACGAACGCGACCTGAGCTTCGATCTCTCGGGCGTGGTGCGCAATATGGCCGGCCCGAGCAACCCCCACGCGCGGGTGGCGACCAGCGACCTGGCCGCCCAAGGCATCGCCGGCCCCTGGACCGACGTGCCAGGACAGATGCCGGACGGCGCGGTGATCATCGCCGCCATCACCAGTTGCACCAACACCAGCAACCCACGCAACGTGATCGCCGCAGGCCTCTTGGCACGCAATGCAAACCGCCTGGGCCTGACCCGCAAACCCTGGGTCAAGTCGTCCCTGGCACCGGGCTCGAAGACCGTGGCGCTGTACCTGGACGAAGCCGGCCTGACCGAGGAGCTGGAAACCTTGGGCTTCGGCATCGTCGCGTTCGCCTGCACCACCTGCAATGGCATGTCCGGCGCGCTCGATCCGGTGATTCAGCAAGAGATCATCGAACGCGACCTGTATGCCACGGCGGTGCTCTCGGGCAACCGCAACTTCGACGGGCGCATCCACCCGTATGCCCGTCAGGCCTTCCTCGCCTCACCGCCTTTGGTAGTCGCCTATGCCATCGCCGGCACCATCCGCTTCGACATCGAGAAAGATGTGCTGGGCTTCGATCAGCAGGGTCAACCCATTCGGCTCAAGGACATCTGGCCCAGTGACGAAGAAGTCAATGCGGTGGTCAAGTCGTCGGTGAAACCGGAACAGTTCCGCCAGGTGTACATCCCCATGTTCGCCATCCACGAAGACACCGGGCCAAAAGTCGCGCCCCTCTACGACTGGCGCCCGGCGAGCACCTACATCCGCCGTCCCCCCTACTGGGAAGGCGCCCTGGCCGGCGAGCGCACGCTCAAGGGCATGCGACCCCTGGCCGTACTGCCGGACAACATCACCACCGATCACTTGTCGCCGTCCAACGCGATCATGCTCGACAGCGCCGCGGGCGAATACCTGGCCAAAATGGGCCTGCCCGAAGAAGACTTCAACTCCTACGCCACCCACCGCGGCGATCACCTGACTGCCCAACGCGCGACGTTCGCCAACCCCAAACTGTTCAATGAAATGGTGATGGAAAACGGCAAGGTCCGCCAAGGCTCGCTGACCCGCCTGGAACCCGAAGGCCAGGTGATGCGCATGTGGGAGGCCATCGAGACCTACATGCTGCGCAAGCAGCCGCTGATCATCATTGCCGGGGCCGACTACGGCCAAGGCTCCTCGCGCGACTGGGCAGCCAAAGGCGTACGCCTGGCCGGGGTCGAGGCGATTGCCGCCGAGGGCTTCGAGCGTATCCACCGGACCAATCTGGTGGGCATGGGCGTGCTGCCGCTGCAGTTCGCCCCCGGCACCGACCGCAAGACCCTGGGTATCGACGGCACCGAAGTGTTCGATGTCATTGGCCGACTGACGCCCCAGGCGCAGCTGACGCTGATCATCGAGCGGCGCAATGGCGAGCGCCTGGAGGTGCCGGTGACGTGCCGACTGGACACTGCCGAAGAGGTCTCGATCTACGAAGCCGGTGGTGTGCTGCAGCGCTTCGCCCAGGATTTTTTGCAGGCCACCGCGCCTGCTCCCCATGCCGCCGGCGCTCACTGAGGACAGCTCCATGACGCAGATTCGCATTCCCGCCACCTACATGCGCGGTGGCACCAGCAAAGGCGTGTTCTTCAACCTCGCCGACCTGCCCGAGCCGGCGCGCCAGCCAGGGCCGCTGCGTGATGCCCTGCTGCTGCGGGTGATCGGCAGCCCGGACCCGTACGCCAAGCAGATCGATGGCATGGGCGGTGCCACCTCGAGCACCAGCAAGACGGTGATCGTCAGCCCGAGCAGCCAGCCAGGGCATGACGTCGACTATCTGTTCGGCCAGGTGTCCATCGACAGCGCGTTCGTCGACTGGAGCGGCAACTGCGGCAACCTGTCCGCAGCGGTCGGCCCCTTTGCCATCAGTACTGGCCTGCTCGATCCTTCCCGCATCCCCCAAGACGGCATCGCCATGGTTCGCGTGTGGCAGGCCAATATCGGCAAGACGATCATCGCCCACGTGCCCATGAGCGGCGGTGTGGTGCAGGAAACCGGTGATTTCGAACTGGACGGCGTGACGTTCCCGGCCGCCGAAGTGCAACTGGAGTTTCTCGATCCGGCTGCCGAGGCCGAGGGCGCGGCGGGGGCGATGTTTCCCACCGGCAACCTTGTCGACACGCTGGACGTGCCCGGCGTAGGTCATTTCGAGGCGACCCTGATCAACGCAGGCATTCCTACCATCTTCATCGACGCCGCCGCCCTGGGCTACAACGGCTGCGAACTGCAGGAGGCGATCAACGGCGATCCACAGGCGCTTGCTCGCTTCGAAACCATCCGCGCCCATGGCGCGCTGCGCATGGGCCTGATCAGTCGCCTGGAGGATGCACAGACGCGCCAGCACACGCCGAAGGTCGCTTTCGTCGCGCCACCGGCCGACTACCTCGCGTCCAGCGGCAAACCCGTTGCCGCTGCCGATATCGACCTGAGCGTACGCGCCATGTCGATGGGTAAGCTGCACCACGCGATGATGGGCACTGCGGCGGTGGCCATCGGTACCGCCGCGGCCATCCCCGGCACCGTGGTCAACCGCGCGGCCGGGGGTGGCGTGCGCAGTACGGTGTGTTTCGGCCATCCCTCGGGCACTTTGCGCGTCGGCGCCCAGGCCAACGAAGTCGCGGGCCAGTGGCAAGTGACCAAGGCGATCATGAGCCGCAGCGCGCGAGTCTTGATGGAAGGCTGGGTACGCGTACCCGCGCAGACCCTGGCCTAGCTGCGCGCGTCCGGCCTTCAGCCCGGCAGTGCTTGCTGCCGGTAGCGCAGCCACACCGCGCCGCCCTCCTGCACTTCGGCGCTGTCCAGGGCCAGATAGGTCGGCTGCTGCCACTGCTCGGCGTCGATCTCGAACGACGCCGGGTGCTCGCCGCGGCCGTCTACCAAAGGCAGCAGCAGGACACTGATTTCATCGACCAGCCCTGCATTCACGAACGAGCCACTGACGTGCGGTCCGCCTTCGACGACCAGGCGCTTGATGCCCAATTCACGGCCAAGAATATCCAGCACTCGATGCAGGTCGAGTGTGTCCTGACCGCCAAAAATGTAGGACACCTGGATCGATTGCAGGTAGGCCAGGTAGTCGTCGCTGACGCCTTCGGTCAGCACTTCGACGATGTGCGAGTCCAGCGCCGTGTTGGATTTCCAACCGACCTTGCCCTTCGGGTCGATGGAAATCGCATAGGCGCTCGCCGCGCGATCGGCAAAGTACGGCGTGCGCGCAATCGGCCCGGTGGCCAGCCCGGACGGATAACCCTCGTCGTGGGCGATCTCCTGCATCGTCACCCGGCCACAGGCCCAGGCATCGAACTCGAACTGCTTGGCCAACTGCTCGTACAGCTCACCTGCGGCGTTCTTGAACGGCCGCGCCCAGCCGTCGGTGAGGGCATGACCATCGACGGAGGACATCATGTGGCAGATCACGTAGGGCTTCATTGGCGGCTCCAGGGCTTTCGGTATGTCTATCACCGACCGGCGCCCCTGGCCGTTGGTTCAGCCTGAAGCGGCGCAGCGCATGTGAGTCGTCTGCCACACGGGATCGGACTCGACGTCGAGCACCTCGAACCCCTGTTTCTGCCAGAACGCGATGGCTCCGGGCAGGAACGGGTGAGTATGCAGGTACAGGGTTCGCACACCCGCCGCATGCGCCTGCGCCAGCAGCGCTGCATACAGCGCCTTGGCCACGCCGGCGCCACGGCAGCTGGGCGAAACGAACAACCGGACGACCTCGACGGTGGCCTCGCGCGGCAGTTGCAGCTGGCTGAAGCGCTGGTCGTAGGGCAGGTAACCGATGCTGCCTACGATCTGGCCCGCCTGCCAGGCCAGCAGGAAACAGCCTTGGGCAGAGCCCAGGTAAACCTCGGCAAAGCGCGCCAGGTCATCCGGCATCTGCGTGGCATCCAGTTGCGGAAAGATCGAGGCCCGCGCAGCCATGACGTAATCCAGGGTTGCAGCAACCTGATTCGATTGCACGGGGCGAATGTCTATTGCGTTCATGGAATCTGCTCTGCACATGAAATAACCCACGCCGGTGTGAGGGGTTCAGAAAGCAAGCTTGAAACCGATCAGCAGCAGCATCACCGCCAGGCAAGGCCGCAGGATATCGTCCGACACTCGCCCGGACAGATGGCTGCCCAGCCAGATGCCTGGCAGCGAGCCAAGCAGCAAGTGGCCGAGCAGCGACCAGTCCATGTTGCCCATACTCGCGTGGCCCATGCCCGCCACCAGAGTCAAAGGCACGGCGTGGGCGATCTCGGTGCCGACCAGGCGCCGCGTCGCCAGGAACGGATACAGCAGGAACAGGGCCACGGTGCCCAGCGCACCGGCACCGATGGACGTGAGCGAAACCATCACACCAAGGACTACGCCGGTGATCACCGTCAGACCGTTGAGGGTGCTGGGGCTGAGGTTGTAGCGGTCGCCGGCATGGCGGCTGGCGAAGGCCTGCAGGCGCTTCTTGAAGAGGATGGCGAACGCGGTCAGGAACAGCACCGCAGCCAATGCCTGCTTGATCACCGCGCCCATGGCCTGCGGTTCGGCATCCAGGCTTTTCAGATACCAGAGCACCAGCGCCGCTGCGGGCACGCTGCCCAGCGCCAGCCAGCCGGTGATCTTCCAGTCGATGTTCTTGTTGCGGCCATGCACCCAGACGCCACTGGCCTTGGTAATGGCGGCGTACAACAGATCGGTGCCAACGGCAGTGGCCGGATTGATGCCGAACCAGAGCAGGATGGGCGTCATCAGCGAGCCGCCGCCTACACCCGTCATGCCGACGATGAAACCGACCACCAGCCCGGCCACGGTGAAACCCCAGGTACCTACGTCCATTCTTACGTCCTACACATCAGATTCAGCATCGCGGGAGCGGTAGCCGGGCGGCAGGATAACAATTTCTGATATAGCCAATTATAACTATGCAGCATTAGCTTATAACCAGCCCACGATCACGCAGAGCAAACTCGGCAACCCACGACTGTCAACCTGAAAGTGACAGTCCTGCGCTGTCGGGACGATTTATCCCGACGCTGTGAACGCATAATCTTTACCCATCGCACAGCACCTCCAACGCTGCGCTCCACCAGAATCGGGAGAACACCATGCTCGCACTTCGCAAAGCTTCGGACCGCGGTCTCGCCAACCATGGTTGGTTGCAATCCTTCCATACCTTCTCCTTCGGCCACTACCGCAATCCGCAGGAGCAGGGCTTCTCCGATCTGCTGGTGATCAACGACGACCGCGTCAGCGCCGGCAAGGGCTTCGGTCAGCATCCGCACCGCGACATGGAGATCTTCTCCTACGTGCTGCAAGGCGCGCTGGCGCACAAGGACACCCTGGGCACCGGCTCGGTCATCCGCCCGGGCGACGTGCAGTTGATGAGCGCAGGCCACGGGGTGGCCCACAGCGAGTTCAACCACAGCGAGGTCGATCCCGTGCACTTCCTGCAGATCTGGATCGTGCCCGCGCAGGCAGGCGCCGAGCCGCGCTACCAGCAGGAGCATTTCTCGACCGAGCAGAAACGTGGCCGCCTGCAACTGATCATCTCGCCCGATGGCGCGCAAGGCTCGCTTGAAGTGCGGCAGGATGCGCGGGTCTACGCCGGACTGTTCGATGGCCGGGAGCACGCTACGCTGACGCTGGCGGAAAACCGCTACGCCTATGTGCACGTCGCCACGGGCAGCGTCGAACTCAACGGCCAGCATCTGAACGAAGGCGATGGCGTGCGCCTGCGCGAGGAAACCGTGCTGCAGTTGAGCAACGGGGTCGACGCCGAGGTGCTGGTATTCGACCTGCGCCCCAACGAGCTGCCGCAGATGCCATGATCGAGCTGTGCACCGGGGCCGATCAATCCTGTCGATGACTGCATTGAAAAAAGCGATTGGCTTGACCCCGGTGTGGCGCGTACCTTCAAGGTCTGCATTTTTTTTGCAACGCTTGCATGGCGTTGGCAGTCGAAATGGTCATGCCCTTTACTGGTACCCCTGATGCACACCCCTGAGCGCACACTGCACGATGGCTACGCCCGCAAAGTCGATTACCTGAGGCTGTCGGTCACCGATCGCTGCGATTTCCGCTGCGTGTATTGCATGGCCGAAGACATGACGTTTCTGCCGCGCCAGCAGATCCTCAGCCTCGAGGAACTCGAGCAGGTGGCCGCAAGCTTCGTCGCCCTGGGGACTCGCAAGATCCGCCTGACCGGGGGAGAACCCCTGGTGCGCTCGGGCATCGTCGACCTGTGCCGACGCATCGCCGCCCTGCCCGGCCTGCAGGAACTGTGCATGACCACCAACGGCTCGCGCCTGGAAACCCTGGCCCAGCCGTTGTTCGACGCCGGCGTCAAGCGCCTGAACATCAGCCTGGACAGCCTCGATCCAGCGCGTTTTCGCGAGCTCACTCGTACCGGCGACCTGAACAAGGTAATTGCCGGCATCGACGCGGCCAACGCGGCCGGATTCCACCATACCAAGCTCAACTGCGTGGTCATGCAGGGTCGCAACGACGACGAAGTGGTCGACCTGGTGACCTTTGCCATCGACCGCGGCCTGGACATTTCCTTCATCGAGGAGATGCCCCTGGGGGCCATCAGCGAGCACAGCCGCGCCGAAGCCTTCTACTCGAGTGATCAGGTACGCGCACGCATTGCCGAGCGTTACGAGCTGCTGCCGTCCGCCGACTCTACCCAGGGCCCGTCGCGCTACTGGCGCATCCCCCAGGCGCCGGGCACGCGCATCGGTTTCATTTCCCCGCACAGCCACAACTTCTGTGCGACCTGCAACCGCGTGCGCCTCACCGTCGAAGGCCGTTTGTTACTGTGCCTGGGCAACGAGCATTCGGCGGACCTCAAGCAAGTCCTGCGTGATCATCCCGGCCAGCCGGAACTGCTCGAACAGGCGATCATCCAGGCCATGCAGCTCAAGCCGTGGAGCCACAACTTCCGTCTCGACGACGACGTGCAGGTGGTGCGTTTCATGAACATGACCGGCGGCTGATCGCGGGCGCCGGTTTTTGGCATTGTTGTGTTTTTCTTATAAACCCGTTTGAAAATGCAACTTATCAAATAAGTGCACAGGGCCGACAATCACTCTGTGCCGTCGCTGTGTCTCCGGTACGTCGAGCGGTGCCATCCGCTTCCTACAAGAACAAGGCCACCGGCCGCCCCACCGAGGACTCCTTCATGCAAGACGTCGTTATCGTTGCCGCCACACGCACCGCCGTCGGCAGTTTCCAGGGCTCGCTGGCGAGCGTTCCCGCCGTCGAGCTGGGCGCTGCGGTGGTTCGCCGATTGATCGCACAGACCGGTCTGGATCCTGCTCTGGTCGACGAAGTCATTCTCGGGCAGGTGCTTACCGCAGGCGCCGGGCAAAACCCCGCGCGCCAGGCGGCGATGTTTGCCGGCCTGCCCAGCGCCGTGCCGGCCATGACCTTGAACAAGGTCTGCGGTTCAGGGCTCAAGGCCGTGCACCTGGCCGCCCAGGCCATCCGCTGCGGCGACGCCGAGGTGATCATCGCCGGCGGCATGGAAAACATGAGCCTGGCGCCCTATCTGCTGCCGGGCGCACGTACCGGTCTGCGCATGGGCAATGCCGCGTTGGTCGACAGCATGATCAAGGATGGTCTGTGGGATGTCTTCAATGACTATCACATGGGCATTACGGCGGAAAACCTGGCCGAACAGTACGGCATCAGCCGCGAAGCCCAGGATGCGTTCGCCGCGCAGTCTCAGCAAAAAGCCGTGGCAGCCATCGAAGCCGGTCGTTTCGTCGATGAAATCACGCCCATTGCCGTGCCCCAGCGCAAAGGCGAACCCGTGCAGTTCGCGGTAGACGAGCAGCCCCGTGCCGAGACCACGGCGCAAAGCCTGGGCAGGCTCAAGCCGGCCTTCAAAGCCGACGGCAGCGTTACCGCTGGCAATGCATCGGCGCTCAACGATGGCGCTGCGGCCGTGCTGCTCATGAGTGCAAGCAAGGCCCAGGCGCTGGGCCTGCCGGTGCTGGCGCGCATTGCCGCCTATGCCAATGCCGGCGTGGATCCGGCGGTGATGGGCATCGCGCCGGTGTCGGCGACCCGCCGCTGCCTGGAGAAGGCCGGCTGGAGCCTGGAGCAACTGGACCTGATCGAAGCCAACGAGGCCTTCGCGGCGCAGGCGCTGTCGGTTGGCCAGGTGCTGGGCTGGGACGCCGACAAGGTCAACGTCAACGGCGGCGCCATTGCCTTGGGTCACCCCATCGGCGCTTCCGGCTGCCGGGTACTGGTCACGTTGCTGCACGAGATGCTGCGTCGCGATGCCAGCAAGGGCCTGGCTACCCTGTGCATCGGCGGTGGGCAAGGTGTAGCCCTGGCTCTGGCCCGAGACTGACCCAACAGCAAGCCACGCGCGCTGGCCAGCGCGTGGTGAATGGATGGAGAATGGCACGCTCAGCCCACGGTATTTTCAGGAGTTTCCCATGAGCCGCATGCTGTTCGCTTCGCTGTGCCTTACTGGCGCGCTGTTGTCGGCCACATCGCCCGCCACGCTTGCCATCGAGGTATTCCGCCCGCCCGGCAACGCTACAGACTTGGTTTCCCTGGGCAAGGGCGACCGTGTTCCGGCAGCCTATGCCCAACCCGATTCAGCTTTCATCGGGTGGAAATCTTCGGGGCTCAAGCAACCCGACCCGGACAGCCAGTGGGTGCAGATCGGCGACAACTTCGTACTGGTCCGACGCAGCAACGCGGTGATTCAGGACATCCAGCCCATTCCCAAGTAACGGCTTCGCCTGTCATCGACACCCGGCGCCTGCCTGTGCTCGTCAGCGATACTGCGCGCCGTCGAACCAGGCCAGTTTCTCGCGCAGCACCACCACTTCGCCTACGATGACCAGCGTAGGTGCATGCACCTCATGCTCGGCGACCATCCGCGGCAAGTCCGCCAGGGTGCCGGTGAACACCCGCTGGTTCACTGTGGTGCCCTGCTGGATCAACGCTGCCGGTGTGTCTGCGGCGCGCCCGTGGCGAATCAATTCTTCACAGATGATCGGCAGGCCGATCAGGCCCATGTAGAACACCAGCGTCTGCCCTGGAGACACCAGATCGTGCCACGGCAGATCACTGGTGTTGTTCTTCAAGTGCCCGGTAACGAAACGCACCGATTGCGCGTAGTCGCGGTGGGTCAGTGGAATGCCGGCATACGCCGCACAGCCGCTGGCTGCAGTGATGCCCGGTACCACCTGGAACGGAATGCCATGGGCCGCCAATTCCTCGATCTCTTCGCCGCCCCGGCCGAAGATGAAAGGATCGCCGCCCTTGAGGCGCAGCACGCGCTTGCCTTGCTTGGCCAAGGCTACCAGTTGCTGGTTGATCTGGTCCTGCGGCAAGGCGTGCTCGGCGCGACGCTTGCCGACATACACCCGTTCGGCGTCCCGCCGGCACAGGTCGAGGATGGCCGGCGCGACGAGACGATCGTAAAGTACCACATCGGCCTGCTGCATCAAGCGCAGGGCGCGAAAGGTCAGCAGGTCCGGGTCACCGGGGCCGGCACCCACCAGGTAGACCTCACCAGGGGCATGGGGCGGCGCGCCGTCCACCTTGGCCTGAAGCATGCGCTCGGCCTCGGCGCCCTGCCCGGCCAACTGGCGATCGGCGATCGGGCCCTGAAACACTTCTTCCCAGAACGCGCGGCGCTGAGTGACATCCGGGTACAGCGCCTTGACCTTCTGCCGAAAGCGCGCCGCCAGACCGGCCAGCTCGCCGTAGGTGGATGGAATCCAGGTTTCCAGCTTGGCGCGGATCAGCCGCGCCAGGACCGGGGCGTCGCCGCCACTGGACACTGCCACCACCAAGGGTGAGCGGTCGACGATGGCCGGAAAGATCACCGTGCACAGTGCTGGCGCATCGACCACGTTGACCGGCACACAGCGCGCGCGGGCATCGGCCGACACCTGAGCGTTGAGCGGTTCGTCATCGGTCGCGGCGATCACCAGCACGCAGCCGTCCAGATCGCTGCTCAGGTAACCCCGGTCGAGCATCTGCCCACCGCTGCCGCGCACCAGATCGGCAAGCTGCGGGTCGATGCTCGGAGCGACCACGCGCAGCACCGCGCCAGCCTCCGCCAACAGGCGCGATTTGCGCAGGGCAATCTCGCCCCCGCCTACCACCAGCACCTGGCTGTCGCGCAATTTGTGGAACAGCGGCAGGAACTCCATTTAGCCGATGACCTCGAGGCCGCCCATATAGGGCTTGAGTACTTCGGGCACGCGGATGCTGCCGTCGGCCTGTTGGTAGTTCTCCAGCACGGCCACCAAGGTGCGCCCGACTGCCAGGCCCGAACCGTTCAAGGTATGCACCAGCTCGGGTTTGCCTGTCTCGGGGTTGCGGAAGCGTGCCTGCATGCGCCGCGCCTGGAAATCCCCGGTGTTGGAACACGAGGAAATCTCGCGGTACTTGTCCTGGCTCGGCACCCAGACTTCCAGGTCGTAGGTTTTCACCGCGCTGAAGCCCATGTCGCCGGTGCACAAGGCCAGTACGCGGTACGGCAGCTCCAGCGCCTGCAGGATGCGCTCGGCGTTGGCAGTCAGGCTTTCCAGAGCCTCCATGGACTTGGATGGTTCGACTACCTGGACCATCTCGACCTTGTCGAACTGGTGCTGACGGATCATGCCACGCGTATCGCGCCCGGACGCACCGGCTTCGCTGCGAAAGCACGGCGTGTGGGCAACGAACTTGAGGGGCAGCAGCTTGGCATCGAGGATTTCGCCAGCCACGATGTTGGTCAGCGAGACTTCGGCCGTGGGGATCAGGTACAGATCGGCTTCACCTTCACGGCTGATCTTGAACAGGTCTTCTTCGAACTTGGGCAACTGACCGGTGCCCTGCAAGGCTGGCGCCTGTACCAGGTACGGGGTGTAGGCTTCTTCGTAGCCATGTTCGCTGACGTGCAGGTTGATCATGAACTGCGCCAGTGCGCGATGCAGGCGGGCAATCGGCCCACGCATGATGGCAAAGCGTGCGCCGGACAGCTTGGCGGCCGTCTCGAAATCCAGGCCGCCCGACTTGCCACCCAAGGCAACATGATCCTGCACCGGAAAGTCGAACGTGGTGGGCGTTCCCCAGCGGCGGACCTCGACGTTGCCGTCTTCGTCCTCGCCGACCGGCACCGATTCGTGGGGCAGGTTGGGAATGCCCAGCGCAATACCGTCGAGCTCGCCCTGCAGCTGTTCCAGCTCCGACTTGCCACGACCCAGCTCCTCGGCAATGGACTCGACCTGCGCTTTCAGCGCGTCGACATCGCCGCCACTTTTCATCACCTGGCCAATCGACTTGGACAGCGCATTGCGCTCGGCCTGCAGTTGTTCGGTGCGGGTCTGCACGGTCTTGCGCTGGGCCTCCAGCGCCTCGAGGCGTGCCACATCCAGGACATAGCCACGGCTGGCAAGGCGATCCGCTACGTCCTGAAGCTGGCTACGTAACAGTTTGGAATCGAGCATGTCGGTCTCTCGTTTATCAGTATTGGTCAGATTTTAGTCAGTGCCAGGCCGGCCCAGGTGGCCAACAGGCCGCCGAATACGCTCACGGCGCAGTAGCCCATGGCAACCAGTCCCTGGCCGCTTTCGAGCAAGCGCACGGTGTCCAGCGAAAATGACGAGAAGGTGGTCAGGCCACCCACGAATCCCACCATCAATCCCGAACGGATCTCCACCGGAATGTCCGGGCGAATCATGAACAGCCCATACAGGTAGCCAATGATCAGACACCCGATGATATTGACGGCCAGCGTACCGGTATAGAACAGACGTGGCCAGTTCGCATTGATGTAGGTCGCAGTGAACAGGCGCAGCAGTGTGCCGATCACCCCACCCAGGGATACCGCGACAATGGTCGGGATCACGCTTTTCTCCGCCGCCGTGGACTGCTGTCGTCCAGACTGGCGAGGTGCTTGAGTTTTTCGCCTATCTTCAGTTCCAGGCCGCGCGGCACAGGACGATAGTAGTGACGTGGGCTCAGTTGCTCGGGGAAGTAGTCTTCGCCGGCCGCATAGGCGTCGGGTTCATCGTGGGCATAGCGGTACTCGTCGCCGTAGCCCAGCTGCTTCATCAGTTTGGTCGGGGCGTTGCGCAAATGCAGCGGCACTTCCAGCGAGCCATGTTCGGCCGCCTCGCGCATCGCCGCCTTGAAGCCCATGTACACGGCATTGCTCTTGGGTGCACACGCCAGGTAAACGATGGCCTGGGCCACCGCCAGCTCACCTTCGGGGCTGCCCAGACGCTCCTGCACATCCCACGCCGAAAGGCACAGCGGCAGCGCGCGCGGATCGGCGTTGCCGATGTCCTCGCTGGCCATGCGCACCACCCGCCGGGCCAGATAGAGCGGGTCGCAACCGCCGTCGAGCATCCGTGCGAACCAGTACAGCGACGCATCCGGATCGGAGCCGCGCACCGATTTGTGCAAGGCCGATATCTGGTCGTAGAACGCCTCGCCGCCCTTGTCGAAGCGTCGACGGGTATCGCCCAGCAGGCTCTGCAACAGCTCGGTGCCTATTTCCTCGCCGTCTTCGGCAAGGTCGGAGGCGTTCTCCAGCAGGTTGAGAATCCTGCGTCCATCACCGTCGGCGGCGGCCATGAGCATGGCGAAGGCTTCGTCGCCCAGACACAGGCGGCGCTTGCCCAGGCCGCGCTCCTCGTTCAGCGCGCGGTCGACCAGACGCCGCAGCGCCGCCTCGTCGAGGCTTTTGAGCACATACACCCGGGCCCGCGAGAGCAAGGCGTTGTTGAGTTCGAACGAAGGATTTTCGGTGGTGGCGCCGATGAAAATCAGCGTGCCGTCTTCCACGTAGGGCAGGAATGCGTCCTGCTGAGACTTGTTGAAACGGTGCACTTCATCGACGAACAGAATCGTGCGACGGCCATACTGGCCCGCCTGCTGCTTGGCCACCTCGACCGCCTGGCGAATCTCCTTGACCCCGGCCAGCACCGCCGAGACGGTTTCGAAGTGAGCATCGGATACCTTCGCCAGCAGCCGTGCCAGGGTGGTCTTGCCCACGCCCGGTGGCCCCCAGAAGATCATCGAGTGCAGGGCGCCCTGCTCCAATGCTTCGCGCAGTGGCTTGCCGCGGGCAAGCAGATGCTCCTGGCCGACGTATTCGTCCAGGTTGCTGGCGCGCAGGCGCGCGGCCAGCGGCTGGGCAATGGGATCACTGCGAAACAGGTCCATGGGGCGGCAATCGACCTCGAGTTATTCCTGGATCACGTCCGCCCCTTTGGGGATGTCGAACTTGAACTTGTTCGCGGCGATCGGCTCGTTGGCCTTCACGTTCATGAACAGGATATTGGTGCGTTGGCCAACGCTGTCGATCAACTGCATGTCGTTGATCACACCCTTGCGGAACGACAGGCGCAACGAATCGAACAAGGTGTCGCGGGTCTTGGGCTTGAGCACGAAATCGATCACGTCGCCGGCTTCCTTGGCGCTGATGTCGAAGCTCTGGCTGATCTTCGACACGTCACCGGACAACAGCAGCGCCGGGGTCTGGGTCAAGCGCTGGTCGAGGGTCTTGATGGTGACCTGCTCCAGGTCCGGGTCCCACAGCGAAACCTTCTTGCCGTCGGAGACCATCAGCTGTTCCTGCGGCGCGTCGGTGTGCCAGTTGAACAGGCCAGGGCGCTGTAGAGCCATCTGCCCGGCGGTTTCCTGCAACTGGGTACCGCTGCCGTCCAGGGTCAGCTGGGAAAAACGCGCGGTCAGCGTCTGGGATTTCTCCAGCAGTTGCGTCAGGCGCGCCACGTCCTTGTCGTCGGCGTGAACCGACAGGCTGGAGAAGGCCAGGGCAGAAACCAACAGCATGCGAATCAGGCGCATGGGAATCCTCGTTCTAGGGTAAGGCGCGAGCGTTGCATCAGTCGCGCATCGGGCCCGGCGCGATCACTTCGCGCGAGCCATTGGTGTTCATGGGCGTAACCACACCGGCCATTTCCATGGACTCGATCATGCGCGCCGCGCGGTTGTAGCCGATCTTGAGCTTGCGCTGTACCGCCGAGATGGATGCACGACGGCTTTCCAGCACGAAGTTGACCGCCTCGTCGTAGAGTGCGTCGCTTTCGCTGTCGTCGCCATCGCCGCCGCCACTGCTGCCCTCGAAGCCACTGCCGGCTTCCTCGACGCCCGCCAGAATGTCTTCGTTGTAGTCGGGTACGCCACGCTGCTTCCACGCCTCGACCACGCGATGCACCTCTTCGTCGGACACGAAGGCGCCGTGCACACGAATCGGCAGGCTGGTGCCCGGCGGCATGTAGAGCATGTCACCGTGGCCCAGCAGCTGTTCGGCGCCGCCCTGGTCGATGATGGTGCGCGAGTCGATCTTGCTCGATACCTGAAATGCCATGCGCGTGGGGATGTTGGCCTTGATCAGGCCGGTGATGACGTCCACCGAAGGTCGCTGGGTGGCGAGGATCAGGTGGATACCGGCGGCACGAGCCTTCTGCGCGATACGTGCAATGAGCTCTTCGACCTTCTTGCCGACGATCATCATCATGTCGGCGAATTCGTCGACGACCACCACGATGGTCGGCAGGGTCTTGAGCAGTGGCGCCTCGTCGTGAATGCTCTCGCGCTTGTACAGCGGGTCGCTCAGTGGCGTTCCGGCCTCCTCGGCGTCCTTGATCTTGCGGTTGAAGCCCGCCAGGTTGCGCACGCCCATGGCCGCCATCAGCTTGTAGCGACGCTCCATCTCGGCAACGCTCCAGCGCAACGCGTTGGCCGCATCCTTCATGTCGGTGACCACAGGGCAAAGCAGGTGCGGAATGCCCTCGTAGATGGACAGTTCGAGCATCTTCGGGTCGATCATGATCAGCTTGGCGTCTTCCGGGCCAGACTTGAACAGGATCGACAGGATCATCGCGTTGACCCCCACCGACTTGCCGGAACCGGTGGTACCGGCCACCAGCAGGTGAGGCATCTTGGCCAGGTCGGTGATCACCGGCTTGCCGCCGATGTCGTGGCCCAGCGCCATTGTGACGGGCGACTTGGCCTCGTCGTACTGGGGCGAGGACAGAACTTCGGAGAAGCGCACGATCTGCCGGTCTTCGTTCGGAATCTCGATACCGACGGTGGTCTTGCCGGGAATGACTTCGACCACGCGGACACTGAGCACCGCCAGCGAACGTGCCAGGTCCTTGGCCAGGTTGGAGATGCGGCTGACCTTGACGCCGGCCGCCGGCTGGATCTCGTAACGGGTGATCACCGGGCCGGGATGGATGGAGTCGACGGTCACTTCCACGCCGAATTCCTTGAGTTTCACCTCCAGCAACTGGCCCACCGCCGCCAGCGACTCTGGCGAATAGTTGACCTTCTTCTCTTCGGCGGGATCGAGAATGGAAATCGGCGGCAAGGTGCCTTGCACGGCGCTGTCGACGAACAACGCCGCCTGCTTCTCCTTCTGCACCCGCGCGCTTTGCTCAGGCGGCTTGCCGCTCGGCGCACCCTGAGTGCTTTCCTCACTCAACGGCTTGATCGGTACCGCAGGTCGCAGCGGCTGGCTGGCCGCGACCGGCGCTGCCATTGCAACCGGCGCGATGGGCGCTACCGGACGGCTCTGCAGGGTTGGTTCCACCGGCGCCGGCCGCACCGGCCTGGGCTTGGCGACATCGCGCGGCTCGCTGACCCTGGGCGCAGCGTAGGCCGGTTCGTCCACTTCCCGCAGTTGGGCAACCAGTTGCTTGCGTTCGGCACGCGCCGCCCACCAGCGGCTGGCCGAGCCCTGCATCAGCTCGAGCAGATCGAGGGTGATCTTGCCGGTCATGTCCATGACCTTGAACCAGGACAGGTCGGTGAACACGGTCAGGCCGAACAGAAACAGTGCGATGAACAACAGCGTACTGCCCTGGATGTTCAAGGCGTTGAGCGCCAGGTTGCCCAGGCTCTGGCCCAGCGCGCCCCCAGCGGACGCCGGCAGGCTGCCGGCGGAATGGAAATGGATATGGGCCAGGGCCGCGCCGGAGAGAATCAGGAACACCAGCCCGATCAGGCGCCAGGAAAACAGCCAGCCACTCCACTGCCAAGGTTCGTGGCGCTGACGGAAGATCTGCCAGGTCTTGACCGCCAGCAGCAGGGGAAAGATGTAGGCGAAATAGCCCAGCACCATGAACAGAATGTCGGCAGCGAACGCACCGGCACGGCCGGCAGCGTTCTGCACCTGGTCCATGTTGCTGCTGGTGTGGCTCCAGCCAGGGTCGGTCTGGTCGTAGGTCAACAACGCCATCCACAAGTAAAGGCACAGCGCGCCCATGGCGATCAGTGCGCCTTCCTTGAGGCGATAATGCATCTGCTGGCGCCAGACAGGCACCGATGCGGGAGCGGATGAGGCAGTGGATTTCTTCAAAACGCTTGATTTCCTGCGCCTGTCCGAGCGCGCAACTGATGAATGACAAAAATACAGCAAATGGCCACTATCGGTGGACAACGGGCCCTGCAAAGATCGCATTGTACGGGTTTGTCGGCAATTCGCGCATCTGCAATATAAGCGCTAGCCGCCTTGCGACGTTCAGTACCGAACCAGAAGACGCACGAATGACGGTGCAGTAGTGCATTGCCTTATCCGACAAGACCTTACGAGCGAATCTTGAAGAACAGTGCAATGAGACTGCAGTTGTCTGGAAAAGTTACATGAAAGCTCGACTGCCAAGGCTGCACAGCCCTGCCGACACGCATTGGCGCGCCAACAGGTTCGTGGCAGGATGAGCTCATCGCCGCCGATACCACCCTCCCCTGCCGTAGCGAACAATCATGCTGACTTGGCTCAAACGAAACGAACTGGTCTTTCCTCCCCTGAGCAAGGCGATGCGCGAGCCCAATGGTCTGCTGGCTGCCGGTGGCGATCTGAGCCCCGAGCGCCTGGTGCAGGCCTACCGGCACGGCTGCTTCCCCTGGTTCGAAAGCGGTCAGCCCATCCTCTGGTGGTCGCCGGATCCGCGGACCGTGCTGATGCCCGCCGAACTGCATGTATCACGCAGCCTGCGCAAGGTGCTGCGCCAGCAACGTTTCAGGGTGACGTTCGATCAGGATTTTGCAGCTGTCATCGCGGCCTGCGCCGGGCCGCGCGACTACACCGACGGCACCTGGATAACCGGCGACATGCAACGCGCCTACCTCACCCTGCACCAGCAAGGGCACGCGCACTCGGTCGAGGTGTGGGAAGGCGAGACACTGGTGGGCGGCCTCTATGGCCTGGCCATGGGCAAACTGTTTTTCGGCGAATCCATGTTCAGCCGCACCGACAATGCCTCCAAGGTCGGCTTCGTGACCCTGGTCGAGCATCTGCAGCAGGCCGGCTTCGTACTGATCGACTGCCAGATGCCCACCGAACACTTGCACAGCCTGGGCGCGAGAAGCATCCCCCGAGACCAGTTCGCCGGTTACCTGAGCCAATACCTCGACCAGCCCAACAGCGCGACATGGCAGCGCTAGGCGAGTTATCCGGCACTGGCTTACACTTGATGCAATGGTTTCATTCCGAGGGTTCATCATGACTGAGTTGGCGCGCTTGAAGTTCTATGCCACTCAACCCCATTCGTGCAGCTACCTGCCCGACGAGCAAGCCACGACCTTGTTTCTCGACCCGAGCCAGCCGATGGACGTCAACGTCTACGCCGACCTTTCGGAGATGGGGTTCCGACGCAGCGGAGACCACCTTTACCGACCGCACTGCCAGCGTTGCAACGCCTGTGTGCCGGCACGCATTCCCACGGCAGGCTTCACCCCCTCGCGCCAGCAGAAACGCATCGTCAAGCGCAATCACGACGTCCAGGTGACGAGTGCAACCCCCCGCTTCAGCGAAGAGTATTTCGACCTGTACCAGCGCTATATCGAACAGCGTCACGCCGATGGCGACATGTTCCCGCCCAGCCGTGATCAGTTTTCGACGTTTCTGGTCCGAGACCTGCCGTTTTCGCGCTTCTACGAATTCCGCCTGGAAGGCCGGCTGCTCGCGGTGGCCGTGACCGACCTGCTGCCCAACGGTCTGTCTGCCGTGTATACCTTCTACGAGCCGACTGAAGAGCGCCGCAGCCTGGGGCGCCTGGCTATCCTGTGGCAGATCGAGGAAGCACGGCGATTGAATCTGGATGCGGTCTATCTGGGGTACTGGATCAAGAACTGCCAAAAGATGAATTACAAGACCCAATATCGACCGATCGAGCTGCTTATCAACCAGAGATGGGTAACACTTAACTGAACCCCTTGGCTTGAGCCCCCTTTTTCGGGCACAATGCACGCCGCTTTTGCCTGGCGCAGTTGCACCGGGCCATCAACTGGATACCGAGGGTTTTACTGCATGTCGAAAGAAGACAGCTTCGAAATGGAAGGCACTGTCGTCGACACCCTGCCCAACACCATGTTTCGCGTGGAGTTGGAAAACGGGCACGTCGTAACCGCGCATATCTCCGGCAAGATGCGCAAGAACTACATTCGTATTCTGACCGGTGACAAGGTGCGTGTTGAACTGACGCCCTATGATTTGAGCAAAGGGCGCATCACTTACCGCGCTCGCTGAACCGAGACACATGAAAACGCCCGGCATTGCCGGGCGTTTTTGTGTGCGTGGGATTTGGATGCCAAAAGCTACGCGGCTTGCGCCGCTGCTACAGGGACCGTACAAACCCCTGTAGCAGCGGCGCAAGCCGCGTCAGATCCTTAGGCCATCTCCGCCGTGGTCTCGAAATCGAAGGTCAGCTCGCCGTCCTTGATGTCGATGTGCACCACCCCGCCATGCTCGGCCAACTCGCCAAACAGGATCTCTTCGGCCAACGGCCGCTTGATCTTGTCCTGGATCAGGCGCGCCATGGGACGTGCGCCCATCTGCACGTCGTAGCCGCTTGCCGCCAGCCAGCCGCGTGCGGCATCGGTGACTTCAAGCTGCACACGCTTGTCTTCCAGTTGCGCCTGCAGTTCGGTAAGGAACTTGTCGACCACGCTCTTGATGACTTCGTGACTCAGGCGACCGAACTGGATGATGGTGTCCAGGCGGTTGCGGAATTCCGGCGTGAAGCTCTTCTTGATCACTTCCATGGCGTCGGACGAGTGGTCCTGATGGGTAAACCCGATCGAGGCCCGCGCAGCGGTTTCGGCACCGGCGTTGGTGGTCATGATGAGAATCACGTTGCGGAAATCCGCCTTGCGTCCGTTGTTGTCAGTCAGGGTGCCGTGATCCATGACCTGCAGCAGCAGGTTGAAGACCTCGGGGTGAGCCTTTTCGATTTCATCGAGCAGCAGCACACAATGCGGCTGCTTGGTGATCGCTTCGGTCAACAGCCCGCCCTGGTCGAACCCGACATAACCCGGTGGCGCACCGATCAGGCGCGAAACGGTGTGACGCTCCATGTATTCGGACATGTCGAAACGCACCAGCTCGACACCGAGGGCCTTGGCCAGCTGGCGCGCAGCCTCGGTCTTGCCGACACCGGTAGGGCCGGCGAACAGGAACGAACCCACAGGCTTGTCTGGCGCCTTCAACCCGGCACGCGACAGCTTGATTGCCGTGGCCAGCGAGTCAATGGCAGCGTCCTGGCCAAATACAGTGAGCTTGAGATCACGCTCCAGGTTACGCAGCAGCTCCTTATCGGAACTGGTGACATGCTTTGGCGGAATCCGCGCGATCTTGGCCACAATGTCTTCGACCTGAGGCACTTCGATACGCTTGACTCGATTGGCTTCAGGCTGCAGGCGCTGGTAGGCACCGGCCTCGTCGATGACGTCGATGGCCTTGTCGGGCATGTGGCGGTCATTGATGTAACGCGACGCCAGCTCGGCGGCCGCACGCAGTGCTTCGTCACTGTATTCGATGTTGTGGTGCTGCTCGAACCGCCCCTTGAGGCCACGCAGGATGCCGATGGTGTCTTCCACCGAAGGCTCGGACACGTCGACCTTCTGGAAACGCCGTGCCAGGGCGCGGTCTTTCTCGAAGATGCCACGGAATTCCTGGAAAGTGGTCGAACCGATGCAGCGAATGTCGCCGGAGGACAGCAGCGGTTTGAGCAGGTTGGACGCATCCATTACCCCGCCCGAAGCAGCACCCGCACCGATGATGGTGTGGATCTCGTCGATGAACAGGATCGCTTGCGGTCGCTTCTTCAACTCGCCGAGCAGCGCCTTGAAGCGCTTCTCGAAATCGCCGCGGTACTTGGTACCGGCCAGCAACGCGCCCAGGTCGAGCGAATACACGACACTGTTGGCGAGCAGATCAGGTACCTGGCTGTCGACGATGCGCTTGGCCAGACCTTCGGCGATGGCTGTCTTGCCCACGCCTGCCTCGCCCACCAGCAACGGGTTGTTCTTGCGGCGACGGGCGAGAATCTGCGCGACACGCTCGACCTCGCTCTCGCGACCTACCAATGGGTCGATGCGGCCCTGGCGGGCAAGCTCGTTGAGATTGCTGGCATAGGCGTCCAGTGGGTTGCTCGAGGAAGATGTATCACCCCCTTCCTCGTCCTGCATCTCCTGCTCGCCTTCGGAACTGTCACCGTGGCCGGGGACCTTGGAGATGCCATGGGCGATGTAGTTGACCACATCGATTCGCGCCACGCTCTGCTGCTTGAGCAGGAACACGGCCTGGCTTTCCTGCTCGCTGAAGATCGCCACCAGCACATTGGCCCCGGTGACTTCTCGCTTGCCCGAACTTTGTACATGGAACACGGCGCGCTGCAGTACACGCTGGAAGCCCAGGGTAGGCTGGGTCTCACGGTCCTCGTCATGCACGGGGATCAACGGCGTGGTGGAGTCGATGAACTCCTGCAGGTCGTGTTTGAGCTTTTCGAGATTGGCGCCGCACGCGCGCAATACGGTGGCGGCAGCCTCGTTGTCCAATAGCGCCAGAAGAAGGTGTTCCACGGTCATGAACTCATGACGCTTGGAGCGCGCTTCCTTGAAGGCAAGATTGAGCGTGACTTCGAGCTCGCGGTTTAACATAGCTTCACCTCATACCCAAGTGGTCGGCGTTAACCGTCCTTCTCGATTTCACAGAGTAGCGGATGCTGGCTTTCCCTGGCGTACTGGTTGACCTGCATGGCCTTGGTTTCGGCGATGTCACGGGTAAACAATCCGCATACTGCCCGTCCTTCTGTATGGACGGCCAGCATGACCTTGGTCGCCAGCTCACGATTCAGATTGAAAAAAACCTCGAGGATCTCGACGACGAAATCCATCGGGGTGTAGTCGTCGTTGAACAAAACCACCTTGTACATCGGTGGTGCCTGCAATGCAGGCTTGGATTCCTGGACGGCAATGCCTGCCGAATCGTCCTCGTGCGACTGCGGGCGGTCTTGATTGAAGGTTAGTCGAATCTGACTGAATGCATGCATGGAAAGAAGATTCATCGTTGAGCGAATAGAAGTGGTGGGTTGACCTTGTGACCGAATTTTGACTCGGTCGCCGCATGACCTTGACTATCGGCAAAACGGTGTTACAAACAGTAGAACCCACATTGGGGAAGAAAGGTCCGCGCAGTCAACCAAATTTTTTCAATCGGTTGTGTTGCGCATGAAGTGGATGATACTCCAGAGCTGGAGTCCTTTGCAGAGGGATATGGGTATGCGCAGTGGTAAAGTCAAGTGGTTCAACAATGCCAAGGGCTACGGCTTCATTATCGAAGACGGTCAGACCGAGGATCTTTTCGCCCATTTTTCCGCCATTACCATGGAGGGTTACAAGACGCTGAAGGCCGGCCAGGCCGTCGCTTTCGAGATTATCCAGGGCCCCAAGGGCCTGCACGCCGTAAAGATCCAGGCAGCGGAGGCCGCAATCACGCAGGCGGAAGTCACGCAAGCCAGCGTTGCGACGACCAGTGACGAGACCCGAGAGTCCGCGAACGCATGATCGCGGCGCAGGAACAGTGATCGCGAGCAAGCGTTCCTCGGGCGCATGCCGGGCAACGTGAGCGCTTGCTCGCCGTCATTGCTGCGAACTTGCACCCGCACAGGCCATCCACACGGATGGCCTGTTTCGTTTCCGGCAGCTGCCGACCCACCCAGCTTTGTGCCCCCTACACAGTATTCATCGCTGCGACCAGTGGTATACTGCCGCAGTGACCGCAGGGTCACTCTGGTCGGACCGGTCCGCCCGCGTGCGCTGCCCATGCAAGTCGCGAGAGGGCCGCTGTCGCCGGTCGACCGCTTGACGCTCTACTGATGCATCCCACATCACCGCGACCAATGCTCGATTTTTCGCCTCATTGATGACAACGAGCGAAAGCGCCTATCCTGCGCATCTCGAGATTCTGTGCACGCTCAGCAAAGAAGAGAGTTAATTCGATTATGCCCACCCGCTCAAAGATCATCTACACCTTCACCGACGAAGCGCCAGCCCTGGCCACCTATTCGCTGCTGCCGATCATCGAAGCCTTCACCGCTTCTTCGGACATCGCCGTCGAGACCCGCGACATCTCCCTGGCGGCGCGCCTCCTTTCAAGCTTCCCCGAGCGTCTGCAGGCCGGCAAACCCGTGCCGGACGATCTCGCCGAGCTGGGCACCCTGGCCACCACGCCTGAAGCCAACATTATCAAGCTGCCGAACATCAGTGCTTCGGTACCGCAACTGAAGGCGGCGATCAAAGAGCTGCAGGATCAGGGCTTCGACCTGCCCGACTACCCCGACAGCGCCGAGTCGGATGCCGACAAGGACACCCGCGCCCGCTACGACAAGGTCAAGGGCAGCGCCGTGAACCCGGTGCTGCGTGAAGGCAACTCCGACCGCCGTGCACCGCTGTCGGTCAAGAACTACGCGCGCAAGCACCCGCACAAGATGGGCGCCTGGGCCGCCGACTCCAAGTCGCACGTTGCGCACATGAGCACCGGCGATTTCTACGGCAGCGAGAAGAGCGCCCTGATCGAAGCCGATGGCAGCGTCAAGATCGAGCTGGTCGGCAGCGACGGCAGCACCACCGTTCTGAAGGAAAAGACCAAGGTCCTGGCCGGCGAAATCATCGATTGCGCGGCGCTGAGCAAAAATGCCCTGCGCGCCTTCGTGGCCGCTGAAATCGAAGATGCCAAACAGCAGGGCGTGTTGTTCTCGGTGCACCTGAAAGCCACCATGATGAAGGTCTCCGATCCGATCATGTTCGGCCAGATCGTCGCCGAGTTCTATCGGGAGGCGCTGGACAAGCACGCCGACGTGCTGGAACAGGTCGGTTTCAACCTGAACAACGGCATCGGTGACCTGTACGCGCGCATCAAGTCGCTGCCCGCCGAGCAGCAGGCGCAGATCGAAGCCGACGTGCAAGCCGTCTATGCCACTCGCCCTGCCCTGGCCATGGTCAACTCCGACAAGGGCATCACCAACCTGCACGTGCCCAGCGACGTCATCGTCGACGCCTCGATGCCGGCCATGATCCGCGACTCGGGCAAGATGTGGAACACCGAAGGTGTGCTGCAGGACACCAAGGCACTGATCCCGGATCGCTGCTACGCCAGCATCTACCAGGCGGCCATCGAAGACTGCAAGAAGCACGGCGCATTCGATCCGACCACCATGGGCAGCGTGCCCAACGTTGGCCTGATGGCGCAGAAGGCCGAAGAGTACGGCTCCCACGACAAGACCTTCCAGATTGCCGCCGACGGCGTGGTCCGCGTCAGCGACAGCAACGGCCGCGTGCTCATGGAGCAGAAGGTCGAGGCTGGTGACGTGTTCCGCATGTGCCAGACCAAAGACGCGCCGATCCAGGACTGGGTCAAGCTCGCCGTCAATCGCGCCCGTGCCAGCAGCACCCCTGCCGTGTTCTGGCTCGACCCTGCACGCGCCCACGACGCAGTGATGATCGACAAGGTGCAGAAATACCTGAAAGACCACGACACCAATGGCCTGGACATCCAGATCATGTCGCCGGTCGATGCGATGGCCTTCTCGCTCAAGCGCATTCGTGCCGGGCAAGACACCATTTCCGTGACCGGCAACGTGCTGCGCGACTACCTGACCGACCTGTTCCCGATCATGGAGCTGGGCACCAGCGCCAAGATGCTGTCGATCGTGCCGCTGATGAATGGCGGTGGCCTGTTCGAAACCGGCGCCGGCGGCTCGGCGCCCAAGCACGTGCAGCAACTGGTTGAAGAAAACTTCCTGCGCTGGGATTCTTTGGGTGAGTTCCTCGCTCTGGCCGCTTCGCTGGAGCACCTGGGCAGCACCTACGACAACCCCAAGGCGCTGGTACTGGCCGCAACCCTGGACAAGGCCACCGGCCAGTTCCTCGACAACAACAAGTCGCCATCGCGCAAGGTCGGCAACATCGACAACCGCGGCAGCCACTTCTACCTGGCGCTCTACTGGGCACAGGCTCTGGCCGAGCAGAACGACGACGCCGCCCTCAAGGCGCAGTTCGCGCCGCTGGCCAAGACCCTGGCCGAGAACGAGGCGAAGATCGTCGCCGAGCTCAACGCCGTTCAGGGCAAGCCGGTGGACATCGGCGGTTACTACCACGCTGATGCCGATCTGACCCGCAAGGCCATGCGCCCGAGCGAAACCCTGAACGCCGCGATCGCTTCGCTGGTGTAAGGTTTGAATCGGTAACACCCCCAGCCCTGGCCTCGTGCCGGGGCTGACTTTTTCTGGCATCCGCGATCTCTCGCAGGAGCGGTCATCGGCCGCGAAAGGAGCAACGCGTATTGGCTGATGCACCGCGGCGCCTGGTTCGCGGCCACGGACCGCTCCTACGCAAGATCGCATGCACCCGTAGGAGCGGTCATCGGCCGCGAAAAGGGCAACGCGAATTGGCTGATGCACCGCGGCGCCTGGTTCGCGGCCACGGACCGCTCCTACGAGGGGTCCATCAATGGGAGATTCCATCATGACCTGGCAACCTCATATTACTGTCGCCACCATCATCGAGGACCGCGGGCGCTTTCTGTTCGTCGAGGAAATGAAAGGCGGTCGACTGGTTCTCAACCAGCCGGCAGGCCATCTGGATCCTGACGAAAACCTCATGCAGGCCGCCTTGCGCGAAACCCTCGAGGAAACCGCCTGGGACGTCGAGCTGACCGGCGTGGTCGGCATCTACCTGTATACCGCACCCAGCAATGGCGTGACCTACCAGCGCATCTGCTTCAGCGCTCGGCCCTTGCACCTGAACCCCGAGCGCGAGCTGGATCCCGACATCAGCGGTACCACCTGGCTGAACCGCGACGAGCTCGCCGCCCAAGGGCATCGGCTGCGCAGCGAGTTGGTCATGCAGTGCCTGGACGACTACCTGACACGCCCCCTGCACAGCCTGGAGCTGATTCGCACCTGAGCGTTTTCCAACGCACCCTGTTAGAATCGCGTCCTTTTCAGAGGCCCCATCGAATTCCTATGCGTGAGCCAGCTCCCCGCCACTGTGCAAAGCAGCGCGTCATCGTCGGCATGTCCGGCGGCGTCGACTCGTCCGTGTCCGCCCTTCTGCTGATGGAGCAGGGTTACCACGTGGAAGGCCTGTTCATGAAGAACTGGGAAGAAGACGACGGAACCGAATACTGCACGGCGCGCGAGGACCTGGCGGATGCCCAGGCCGTTTGCGACAAGCTGGGCATCAAGCTGCACACCGCCAACTTCGCCGCGGAATACTGGGACAACGTCTTCGAGCACTTCCTCGAGGAATACAAGGCCGGCCGCACGCCGAACCCGGACATCCTGTGCAACCGCGAGATCAAGTTCAAGGCGTTCCTGGACTACGCGCTGATGCTGGGCGCCGACCTGATCGCCACCGGTCACTACGTGCGTCGCCGCGACATCGACGGGCAGACGCAACTGCTCAAGGGCCTGGACCCGAACAAGGACCAGAGCTACTTCCTGCACGCCGTCGGCGGTGAGCAGATCGCTCGCACGCTGTTTCCCGTAGGCGAGCTGGAAAAGCCCGAAGTCCGCGCGATCGCCGAGATGCACGGTCTGGCGACCGCCAAGAAAAAGGATTCCACCGGTATCTGCTTCATCGGCGAACGACGCTTCAGCGACTTTCTCAAGCAGTACCTGCCGGCACAGCCAGGCGAGATCAAGACCACCAGCGGCGAGGTCATCGGCCGTCACCACGGCTTGATGTACCACACCATCGGCCAGCGCCAGGGGCTGGGTATCGGCGGCCTCAAGGACGCCGGTGACGACCCGTGGTATGTGCTGGCCAAGGACCTGGTCGCCAACGAACTGATCGTGGGCCAGGGCAATGAACACCCGATGCTGTTTTCCCGCGCCCTGCTCGCTTCGGAAATCTACTGGGTGAACCCGGTGGACCTGGCCGAGCCGCGGCGCCTGACGGCCAAGGTGCGCTACCGGCAAGCCGACCAGGCGTGCACCCTGGAACAGACCGCCGAGGGCTATCGCGCGGTGTTCGACGAAGCTCAGCGAGCGGTCACCCCTGGCCAGTCCGTGGTGTTCTACGACGGCGAAATCTGCCTGGGTGGCGGCGTCATCGAAGTCGCCGAGCCCTGGAGCCAGCCATGAACAATCTGCAGGAACAATTGGTAGCGCTGGGCGCGGTGTTCCAGGCCGCGGTGCTGGTCGACCGGATCGCCAAGACCGGTTCCGCCGCCGAGGCCGACGTCGCCTGCCTGCTGGGCAGCCTGCTGGTGGTCGATCCGCAGAACACGCTCGAAGTGTTCGGCGGCGACGACAGCCACCTGCGCGAAGGTTATGGCGCGCTGTCCAGCGCGCTGGAGCGGGACCCGGGCAGCCTGCAGCGCGAGCCGCTGCGCTACGCACTGTCGATGCTGGGTCTGGAGCGGCAGCTGGCCAAGCGCGGCGAGATGCTGGAGATCATCGGCAAGCGCATCCCGCAGATCCAGAACCAGGTCGAGCACTTCGGCCAGGGCCATGAAAACGTCATCGCCGCTACGGGTGCGCTGTACCAGGACACCCTGAGCACACTGCGCCAGCGCATCCAGGTACACGGCGACACGCGCCACCTGCAGCAACCCAACAATGCTTCGAAGATTCGTGCCCTGCTGTTGGCCGGTATCCGCGCCGCGCGCCTGTGGCGACAGTTGGGTGGTCATCGCTGGCAGCTGGTGATCAGCCGCCGCAAGTTGTTGCGCGAGCTGTACCCCCTGATGCGCGGATGAATGACCGGAGGGTTGGCCCGCGCCGCCCAACCGGCTTTTTTCATGTATAATTCGCGCCCTTTTAAAAGCCCGACTGTCCGAGAATACCCATGCAGCTTTCTTCGCTCACTGCGGTTTCCCCTGTAGACGGCCGCTACGCCGGCAAAACCCAGGCCCTTCGCACCATTTTCAGCGAGTACGGCCTGATTCGCTTCCGCGCTCTGGTCGAAGTGCGCTGGTTGCAGCGCCTGGCCGCGCACCCGCAAATCGCCGAAGTACCGGCTTTCTCGGCAGAGGCCAACGCCGTACTGGATGTGCTTGCCAGTGATTTCGCCCTGGAGCACGCCGAGCGCGTCAAGGAAATCGAGCGCACCACCAACCACGACGTCAAGGCCATCGAGTACCTGCTCAAGGAGCAGGCGGCCAAGCTGCCGGAACTGGCCAAGGTCAGCGAGTTCATCCATTTCGCCTGCACCAGCGAGGACATCAACAACCTGTCCCACGCCCTGATGCTGCGCGAAGGCCGCGACGACGTGATGCTGCCGCTGATGCGCCAGATCGCCGAGTCGATCCGCGAGCTGGCCCATCGCTTCGCCGACGTGCCGATGCTGTCGCGCACCCATGGCCAGCCGGCTTCGCCGACGACCCTGGGCAAGGAACTGGCGAACGTGGTGTACCGCCTGGAGCGGCAGATCGCCCAGGTGGCCGCCGTGCCTTTGCTGGGCAAGATCAACGGCGCGGTGGGCAACTACAATGCGCACCTGTCGGCCTACCCGCAGATCGACTGGGAAGCCAATGCCCGCGCCTTCATCGAAGACGAACTGGGGCTGGGCTTCAATCCCTACACCACGCAGATCGAGCCGCACGACTACATCGCAGAGCTGTTCGACGCCATCGCGCGCTTCAACACCATCCTCATCGACTTCGATCGTGACATCTGGGGCTATATCTCCCTGGGCTATTTCAAGCAGCGCACCATCGCTGGCGAAATCGGCTCCTCGACGATGCCGCACAAGGTCAACCCGATCGACTTCGAAAACTCCGAAGGGAACCTGGGTATTGCCAACGCGCTGTTCCAGCACCTGGCGAGCAAGCTGCCGATCTCGCGCTGGCAGCGCGACCTGACCGACTCCACCGTACTGCGCAACCTGGGCGTGGGCTTCGCTCACAGCGTCATCGCGTACGAGGCAAGTCTTAAGGGAATCAGCAAGTTAGAGATCAATACTCAGAAAATAGCTGAAGATCTGGATGCCTGTTGGGAAGTGCTCGCCGAGCCGATCCAGACGGTCATGCGCCGCTACGACATCGAGAATCCGTACGAGAAGCTCAAGGAGCTGACCCGCGGCAAGGGCATTGGCCCACAAGCTCTGCAGACCTTCATCGACGGGCTGGACATGCCTGACCAGGCCAAAGCCGAGCTCAAGCAACTGACGCCGGCCAATTACATAGGCAATGCGGCTGCTCAGGCCAAGCGCGTCTGACAGTAGCCAACGACGCTTCGACGCCCGGCTTCGCCGGGCGTTTTTATTCCGGTTATAAAAGCAATATAATTCAGCAGGTTACACATGAAAGCTAATACCCCACTTCAAATACTGGGCGGCCTGACTGCCGCTGAATTTCTCCGCGATTACTGGCAGAAGAAACCCCTGCTGGTACGCCAGGCCTTCACCGATTTCGAAAACCCGCTGAGCGCCGATGAACTCGCCGGCCTGGCGCTCGAGGAAGAAGTCGAGTCGCGGATCGTCATCGAACACGGCGCCCAGCCGTGGGAGATGCGCCGTGGGCCCTTTGCCGAGGATGAATTCAGCAAGCTGCCTGAAACCGAGTGGACCCTGCTGGTCCAGGCTGTTGACCAGTTCGTTCCGGAAGTCGCCGAGCTGCTCGAGCACTTCCGCTTCCTGCCCAGCTGGCGCATCGATGACGTCATGATCAGCTTTGCCGCACCAGGCGGCGGCGTCGGTCCGCACTTCGACAACTACGATGTGTTCCTGCTGCAGGGGCTGGGCAAGCGCAACTGGAAAGTCGGACAGATGTGCGATTCGCAGAGCCCGCTGCTCGATCACGCGGATCTGCGCATCCTGGCCGACTTCCAGCAGAGCGAAGAGTGGACTCTGGAGCCCGGCGACATGCTCTATCTGCCGCCGCGCCTGGCCCATTGCGGCGTTGCCGTGGACGATTGCATGACCTATTCGGTCGGTTTCCGTGCCCCGAGCGCTGCCGAAGTGCTGACCCACTTCACCGACTTCCTCAGCCAGTTCCTGCCGGACGAAGAGCGCTACAGCGACGCCGATGCAGTGCCTGCGGCCGACCCGCACCAGATCCAGCACGACGCGCTGGATCGCCTCAAGCGCCTGCTGGCCGAGCACATGAGTGACGAGCGACTGCTGCTGACCTGGTTTGGCCAATTCATGACCGAGCCGCGCTATCCGGAGCTGGTCGCCGGCGAAGACATGGCCGAGGCCGATCTGCTTGCCGAACTGGAACAGGGTGCGCTGCTGGTGCGTAACCCGAGCGCCCGCCTGGCCTGGTCGGAAGTCGACGAAGACCTGCTGTTGTTCGCCAGTGGCCAGAGCCGCTTGCTGCCCGGCGAACTGCGCGATCTGTTGAAGCTGATCTGCGCGGCCGATGCCTTGCACATCGACAACCTGGGCCCATGGATGAACGACGAACAAGGCCGCGCGCTGCTGTGTGAACTGGTGAAGCAAGGGAGCCTGGGGTTCGCCATCGATGAATAGCGTCGAAGTACGCGTGGCGGACTGGCACAAGGACAATCGAGATATCCGGCGCATTCGCGAGGCGGTGTTCATCGCCGAGCAGGCGATTCCGGCCGAGCTGGAATGGGACGAGGACGATCTGAGCGCCGTGCACTTCCTGGCCGTCGAAGGCGACTACGCAGTAGGCACTGCCCGCCTGCTCGCCGACGGTGAGATCGGTCGGGTGTCCGTGCTCAAGGATTGGCGCGGGCTGAGGGTGGGCGACAAGTTGCTGCAAGCGGTCATCGCCCATGCCAGTGCGCTGGGCCTGCACGAGCAGAAGCTCAGCGCCCAGGTGCACGCCACGGCGTTCTACGAACACCATGGCTTTCGCATCGTCAGCGGTGAGTTTCTCGAAGCTGGCTTGCCTCATGTGGACATGGTCCGCAGTCCAGGCTGACCACGTGTGAGCGTGGTCGTCGGCCGCGAACGGCGCATCGTGATACGCCTGCGGGACTGCGGCGACCCTTTCGCGGCCACTGACCGCTCCTACGGAGGCTCGCATCCGTCTTCGAGCGGTCAGCACCCGCGAAATGGGCGACGCGGTTCGGCTGATACACTGCATCCTGTACTTTGAGCGCATGCCATACTTGTCCGCACATCCAATGCGGAGATCACGGACATGCCGCTGCACCTTCTGCTCGCCAGCCTGCTGTTATGCCTGATGCCCAGTGCCCAAGCGGCTACCCAGGTCATGCCCCTTCACTATCGCACCAGTGCCGATATCCTCCCCATCGCCCAACAACTGGTGGGCCGTGAAGGCACCGTCGCGGCCTATGGCAACCAACTGGTGGTCAACGCCGAGCCCGACAAGCTGGACGAGCTCACTGCATTGCTCGAGCAATTGGACAAGCCGGCGCGACGCCTGCTGATCAGCGTCGACACCAGCGACAGCAACACCGCCAACCAGCGCGGTTATCGCGTCAACGGCGCAGGCACTACGCGCATCATCCAGTACGGCACCGACAACCGCAGCGGCGGTGTGCAACAGGTACAAGCCAGCGAAGGCAGCCCGGCACTCATCCAGATCGGCCAAAGCGTACCCTTGACCACCGCCGGTACGGATGGCTACGGCCGCCTGCAAGCGCAGACCGAGTATCGCGATGTCACCCAGGGCTTCTACGTCACCGCCAGCCTGACTGGCGATGTAGTACACCTGAATATCGCTACAAAAAACGACCGATTGAGCCAGGAACGGGCCGACGTGGTCAACGTGCAAAGTACGCAATCGACCCTCAGCGGCCGGCTCGGCGAATGGATCACGGTGGCGGGCATGAACGAGCATTCGAGCATCAATCAACAGGGCATCGCCCGACAATACAGCACCCAGGGGCGTAACGACACGACCGTTCGGGTAAAGGTCGACACTCTTGATTGAGCCTAAGCCACGACAGCGCTGCCCCTATCGCGAATCGGCGACCGCAGCCTCGAAAACTGACTCTACAGTCGCGGAATCGGCAAATATGTAGTGCTTTATAATTTTCACTACAAAACGTTTGACGTGCAGAAAATCCATGGGGCATGATGGCCTCGCCCTCACCGGTCCGCGTCTCTGCCAACCAGGCAAGCGCGGCGCTTGGTCAGGGCCGACCGGCAGTTCGGCACAAGCAGCGCCTGGCGCAGCAACCCCATCATCGAACCTATGCACGAGGTTTATCTCCATGGCACTGACACGCGAACAACAAGAAGCGGCCCTTGCAAAAGACTGGTCCGAAAACCCGCGCTGGAAAGGTGTGACGCGCAACTACTCCCCTGCCGACGTGGTGCGCCTGCGTGGCTCGGTCCAACCCGAACACACGCTGGCCCGGCTGGGCGCAGAGAAACTCTGGAACCTGGTGACCCAGGGCGCCAAGCCTTCATTCCGCCCCGACAAGGATTTCGTCAACTGCATGGGCGCGCTTACCGGCGGCCAGGCGGTGCAGCAGGTCAAGGCCGGCATCCAGGCCATCTATCTGTCGGGCTGGCAGGTCGCGGCCGACAACAACTCCGCCGAATCGATGTACCCCGACCAGTCGCTGTACCCGGTGGACTCGGTGCCGACCGTGGTCAAGCGCATCAACAACTCGTTCCGACGTGCCGACCAGATCCAATGGAAGGCTGGCAAGAATCCGGGCGACCAAGGCTACATCGACTACTTCGCGCCAATCGTGGCTGACGCCGAAGCCGGCTTCGGCGGCGTGCTCAATGCCTATGAATTGATGAAGAACATGATCGAAGCGGGCGCTGCCGGCGTGCACTTCGAAGACCAGCTGGCCTCGGTGAAGAAATGCGGGCACATGGGCGGCAAGGTACTGGTGCCGACCCAGGAAGCCGTGCAGAAACTCACTGCGGCGCGCCTGGCTGCCGATGTCGCCGGTGTGCCGACGATCATCCTGGCGCGCACCGATGCGAACGCCGCGGACCTGCTGACATCGGACTGCGACCCTTACGACCAGCCGTTCGTGACCGGCACCCGCACACCTGAAGGCTTCTACAAGGTACGTGCCGGCCTCGATCAGGCGATCGCCCGCGGCCTGGCCTACGCGCCCTATGCCGACCTCATCTGGTGCGAAACCGCCAAGCCGGACCTGGATGAGGCGCGTCGCTTCGCCGAGGCCATCAAGCGCGAGTACCCGGACCAGCTGCTTTCCTACAACTGCTCGCCTTCCTTCAACTGGAAGAAGAACCTGGATGACGCGACCATCGCCAAATTCCAGCGCGAGCTGTCGGCGATGGGCTACAAACATCAGTTCATCACCCTCGCCGGGATCCATAACATGTGGCACGGCATGTTCAGCCTCGCGCACGATTACGCGCGCAACGACATGACGGCCTATGTAAAGCTGCAGGAGCAGGAATTCGCCGATGCCGAAAAGGGCTATACCTTTGTCGCTCACCAGCAGGAAGTGGGTACCGGTTACTTCGACGACATGACCACCGTGATCCAGGGCGGCGCCTCGTCGGTCACTGCCCTGACCGGATCGACCGAGGAAGAGCAGTTCCACTGATCCTCCAGGCAACCTGCTTTCTGGAGGGAGCAGTATCGGTGGTGCAAGGTGTCTGTGGCGAGGTAACTGTGGGGAGCGGGCTCTGCCCGCGAAGCATTCGGCGCGTTGTAACTGCCAGACCGCAGCGCGGCATTCGCGGGTAGAACCCGCTCCCACAGGGTGAGTATCGCTCCTTGTGGGAGCGGGCTCTGCCCGCGAAGGATTCGGCGCGTTGTACCTGCCAGACCGCAGCGCGGCATTCGCGGGTAGAACCCGCTCCCACAGGGTCGACATCGCTCCTTGTGGGAGCGGGCTCTGCCCGCGAAGCATTCGGCGCGTTGTACCTGCCAGACCGCAGCGCGGCATTCGCAGGTAGAACCCGCTCCCACAGGGTCAGCATCGCTTCGACAGGGATGGGTGTCGATTTGAAAGCCGCCGCATGCAGTTGCCGGCGGCTTTTTTTATCCGTTCGTTTGATCCAGCGCAATGCCGGTAACCGAACAAACCAGTACAACAATCCGACGATTAATTAACCCAACTCGAACAGTCGAGCCAGCGCGCTAAATGCTATTAGTTATCATTAAGATATTCATCTACTCACGATAAAAGCTTGCCCTGCTTGATATTTTCTTCTTTAGCCCACCTAAATCCTCCCAGTGAGCTACATTGAATAAGCCTATGTGCGTAATGATACGAATTAATTTGCGATCCGAAATTTACTTGCCCGGCTTTTACCCATAAAATCATCGCGATTGATTCTGCTGCGACATATCGTCACTGCGACACTTCATTCAACCCAGAGGCTCCGGCCCCTGCCAAGGAAACCAGCATGCCCGATTCGACAGGACTCATCGCCCACAACTGGGGCTTTGCCATCTTCCTTCTCGGTGTTGCCGGTCTGTGTGCGTTCATGCTCGGGCTCTCCAGCCTGCTGGGCAGCAAAGCCTTCGGACGCAGCAAGAACGAACCTTTCGAATCCGGCATGCTGCCGGTCGGGAGCGCCCGTCTGCGCCTTTCCGCCAAATTCTATCTGGTCGCGATGCTGTTCGTGATCTTCGATATCGAAGCCCTTTTTCTCTTTGCCTGGTCTGTGTCCGTCCGCGAAAGCGGCTGGACCGGATTCGTCGAAGCTCTCGTTTTCATAGCAATTCTGTTGGCAGGTCTTGTCTACCTGTTCCGAGTGGGCGCCCTTGACTGGGCACCGGAAGCTCGTCGCAAGCGGCAGGCGAAGCTGAAACAATGAGGCTTTGGCAATGCAATACAATCTCACCCGGATCGACCCCGATGCTCCCAACGAGCAGTATCCCATCGGCACCAGGGAAACTGTTTCCGACCCCCTAGAAGATCAGGTTCACAAGAACATCTTCATGGGCAAACTCGAAGACGTCCTCAGCGGCGCGGTCAACTGGGGTCGCAAGAACTCCCTGTGGCCGTACAACTTCGGTCTCTCGTGCTGCTACGTGGAAATGACCACGGCCTTCACGGCGCCCCACGACATCGCCCGCTTCGGCGCCGAAGTCATCCGGGCCTCGCCGCGTCAGGCCGACTTCATGGTCATCGCCGGCACCTGCTTCATCAAGATGGCGCCGATCATCCAGCGCCTCTACGAGCAGATGCTCGAGCCCAAGTGGGTCATCTCCATGGGTTCGTGCGCCAACTCCGGTGGCATGTACGACATCTACTCGGTGGTCCAGGGGGTCGACAAATTCCTCCCCGTGGACGTCTACGTGCCTGGCTGCCCGCCGCGCCCTGAAGCATTCCTGCAAGGCTTGATGCTGTTGCAGGAGTCGATTGGCCAAGAGCGTCGCCCGCTGTCCTGGGTCGTCGGTGATCAAGGCGTGTACCGCGCCGAGATGCCTTCGCAGAAGGAACAGCGCCGCGAACAGCGTATTGCGGTAACCCACCTGCGCAGCCCCGACGAAGTCTGATCCAGCGCTTGTCACGCCTGTTGCTACAGGCCGAGAACCCCTGGCTTCACACCGTAGTTGACCGATAGCGACCGAGACCATGACAACAGCGGACACCGCTCTGTATATCCCGCCCTACAAGGCTGACGACCAAGATGTGGTCGTCGAACTGAACCAGCGCTTTGGCCCCGAGGCGTTCCTCGCCCAGGAAACCCGTACCGGCATGCCGGTCCTGTGGGTGGCCCGCGCCAAGCTGGTCGAGATCCTCACGTTCCTGCGCAACGTGCCCAAGCCGTACAGCATGCTCTACGATTTGCACGGCGTGGACGAGCGCCTGCGCACCCATCGCCGCACCATCCCCGGTGCGGGCGACTTCACGGTGTTCTACCACCTGCTGTCGGTCGAGCGTAACAGCGACGTCATGCTCAAGGTGGCCTTGAACGAAGGCGACCTGAACCTGCCGACCATCACCGGTATCTGGCCCAACGCCAACTGGTACGAGCGTGAAGTCTGGGACATGTTCGGCATCGACTTCGCCGGCCACCCTCACCTGTCGCGCATCATGATGCCGCCTACCTGGGAAGGTCACCCGCTGCGCAAGGACTACCCGGCGCGCGCGACCGAGTTCGACCCCTACAGCCTGACCCTGGCCAAGCAGCAGCTCGAGGAGGAAGCTGCGCGCTTCAAGCCCGAGGACTGGGGCATGAAACGCTCCGGCACCAACGAGGACTACATGTTCCTCAACCTGGGCCCGAACCACCCTTCGGCGCACGGTGCGTTCCGCATCATCCTGCAGCTGGATGGCGAAGAGATCGTAGACTGCGTGCCCGACATCGGCTACCACCACCGTGGCGCCGAGAAAATGGCCGAGCGCCAGTCGTGGCACAGTTTCATCCCTTACACCGACCGCATCGACTATCTGGGCGGGGTGATGAACAACCTGCCCTACGTGCTGGCCGTCGAGAAGCTGGCCGGCATCAAGGTGCCGCAGAAGGTCGACACCATCCGCATCATGATGGCCGAGTTCTTCCGCATCACCAGCCACCTGCTGTTCCTGGGTACCTATATCCAGGACGTCGGCGCCATGACCCCGGTGTTCTTCACCTTCACCGACCGCCAGAAAGCCTACACGGTGATCGAAGCCATCACCGGTTTCCGCCTGCACCCGGCCTGGTACCGAATCGGTGGTGTGGCGCACGACCTGCCGCGCGGCTGGGAGAAGCTGGTCAAGGACTTCGTCGAATGGCTGCCCAAGCGCCTCGACGAATACACCAAGGCTGCGCTGCAGAACAGCATCCTCAAGGGCCGTACCATCGGCGTCGCCGCCTACAACACCAAGGAAGCGCTGGAGTGGGGCGTCACCGGTGCCGGGCTGCGCTCCACCGGTTGCGATTTCGACCTGCGCAAGGCGCGTCCGTATTCGGGCTACGAGAACTTCGAGTTCGAAGTGCCGCTCGCGCACAACGGCGATGCCTATGACCGCTGCATGGTTCGCGTCGAAGAGATGCGCCAGAGCATCCGCATCATCGACCAGTGCATGCGCAACATGCCCGAAGGCCCGTACAAGGCGGATCACCCGCTGACCACGCCGCCGCCCAAGGAGCGCACGCTGCAGCACATCGAAACCTTGATCACGCACTTCCTGCAGGTTTCGTGGGGCCCGGTGATGCCGGCCAACGAATCCTTCCAGATGATCGAAGCGACCAAGGGCATCAACAGCTACTACCTGACGAGCGACGGCGGCACCATGAGCTACCGTACCCGCATACGCACCCCAAGCTACCCGCACCTGCAGCAGATTCCTTCGGTGATCAAGGGCAGCATGGTCGCGGACTTGATCGCGTACCTGGGTAGCATCGATTTCGTTATGGCCGACGTGGACCGTTAAGCATGAACAGCACGCTCATCCAGACAGACCGTTTCGCCCTGAGCGAAACCGAGCGCTCGGCCATCGAGCACGAGCTGCACCACTACGAGGACCCGCGCGCGGCGTCCATCGAAGCCCTCAAGATCGTCCAGAAGGAACGTGGCTGGGTACCTGATGGCGCGCTTTACGCGATCGGCGAACTGCTCGGCATTCCGGCCAGCGACGTCGAAGGCGTGGCCACCTTTTACAGCCAGATTTTCCGTCAGCCGGTGGGCCGCCACATCATTCGCGTCTGCGACTCGATGGTTTGCTACATCGGTGGCCACGAATCGGTGGTCAGCGAAATCCAGAGCAAGCTGGGCATCGGCCTGGGCCAGACCACCGCCGACGGCCGTTTCACCCTGCTGCCGGTGTGCTGCCTGGGCAACTGCGACAAGGCCCCGGCGCTGATGATCGACGACGATACCTTTGGCGATGTCCAGCCCGCTGGCGTGGCCCAACTGCTGGAGGGCTACGTATGAAGCTCACCTCGTTCGGCCCGGCCAATACCATTGCCCGCGCCGCTGAAACCCATCCGCTGACCTGGCGCCTGCGTGACGACGGCGAGCCGATCTGGCTCGACGAGTACCAGGCCAAGGACGGCTACAGCGCCGCGCGCAAGGCATTTGCCGACATGTCGCAGGACGACATCGTGCAGACGGTGAAGGATTCCGGCCTCAAGGGCCGCGGCGGTGCGGGCTTCCCCACCGGCGTCAAATGGGGCCTGATGCCCAAAGACGAATCCATGGACATCCGCTACCTGCTGTGCAACGCGGATGAAATGGAGCCCAACACCTGGAAGGACCGCATGCTGATGGAGCAGCAGCCTCATCTGCTGATCGAAGGCATGCTGATTTCCGCGCGCGCGCTGAAGGCCTATCGCGGCTACATCTTCCTGCGCGGCGAATACACCACCGCCGCCAAGCACCTGAATCGTGCCGTACAGGAAGCGAAAGCCGCCGGCCTGCTGGGCAAGAACATTCTGGGGTCGGGCTTCGACTTCGAACTGTTCGTGCACACCGGTGCCGGCCGCTACATCTGCGGTGAAGAAACCGCGCTGATCAACTCGCTGGAAGGCCGCCGCGCCAACCCGCGTTCCAAGCCGCCCTTCCCTGCCGCCGTGGGCGTGTGGGGCAAGCCGACTTGCGTGAACAACGTCGAAACCCTGTGCAACGTGCCGGCCATCGTCGGCAACGGCATCGACTGGTACAAGGCGCTGGCCATGCCCGGCAGTGAAGACCACGGCACCAAGCTGATGGGCTTCTCCGGCAAGGTCAAGAACCCCGGCCTGTGGGAACTGCCGTTCGGCATCACCGCCCGCGAGCTGTTCGAAGACTATGCCGGCGGCATGCGCGACGGTTTCACGCTCAAGTGCTGGCAGCCAGGCGGTGCCGGTACCGGTTTCCTGCTGCCCGAACACCTCGACGCGCAGATGTACGCCGGCGGCATCGGCAAGGTCGGCACCCGCATGGGTACGGGCCTGGCCATGGCCGTGGACGACAGCGTCAACATGGTCTCGCTGCTGCGCAACATGGAAGAGTTCTTTTCGCGCGAGTCCTGTGGCTTCTGTACCCCTTGCCGCGACGGCCTGCCGTGGAGCGTCAAGCTGCTGCGCGCCATCGAGACCGGCAACGGCCAGCCGGGGGATATCGAAACCCTGCTGGGCCTGGTCGGTTTCCTCGGCCCCGGCAAGACGTTCTGTGCGCACGCGCCCGGCGCCGTGGAGCCCTTGGGCAGCGCGATCAAATATTTCCGTGCCGAGTTCGAGGCGGGCATCAAGCCCGTCACGCCGGGCAGCCTGACCCAGGTGGCCACACCCACCATGGCCGGCGCCTGACTCACGGCACGCCCGGCGGCCCGTGCCGCCGGTATCGCCCGTTGACGCGCCCTTTCCGGCTGCGCCGGGCGAACGACAAGATTTCCATTAGCCACGCCCGCTGACAACGGGCCAACGAAGAACTTGAACCATGGCCACTATCCACGTAGACGGCAAAGCGCTCGAGGTCGATGGCGCAGACAACCTGTTGCAGGCCTGTCTGTCGCTGGGCCTCGACATCCCGTATTTCTGCTGGCACCCGGCGCTGGGCAGCGTCGGCGCCTGCCGCCAGTGCGCAGTCAAGCAGTACACCGACGAGAACGACACCCGTGGTCGCATCGTCATGTCGTGCATGACACCCGCCACCGACAACACCTGGATCTCCATCGAAGACGACGAATCCAAGGCGTTCCGCGCCAGTGTCGTCGAATGGCTGATGACCAACCACCCGCACGACTGCCCTGTGTGCGAGGAAGGCGGTCACTGCCACCTGCAGGACATGACCGTGATGACCGGTCACAACGAGCGTCGCTATCGTTTCAGCAAGCGCACCCACCAGAATCAGGAGCTGGGTCCGTTCATCGCGCATGAGATGAACCGCTGCATCGCCTGCTATCGCTGCGTGCGTTTCTACAAGGACTACGCCGGCGGCACCGACCTGGGCGTGTTTGGCGCCCACGACAACGTCTACTTCGGACGGGTCGAGGACGGCACCCTGGAAAGCGAGTTTTCCGGCAACCTCACCGAGGTCTGCCCGACCGGTGTGTTCACCGACAAGACACACTCCGAGCGCTACAACCGCAAGTGGGACATGCAGTTCGCCCCGAGCATCTGCCATGGCTGCTCGAGCGGTTGCAACATCAGCCCGGGCGAGCGCTACGGCGAGCTGCGGCGCATCGAGAACCGCTACAACGGCTCGGTGAACCACTATTTCCTGTGCGACCGTGGCCGCTTCGGCTACGGCTACGTCAACCGCACCGATCGCCCACGGCAACCGCTGCTGGCCGAAGGCAACCGCAAGCTGAGCCTCGACGAGGCGCTGGACAAGGCTGCCGAGCTGTTGCGCGGCCGCAACATCGTCGGCATCGGCTCGCCACGTGCCAGCCTGGAAAGCAACTACGCGCTGCTGGAGCTGGTCGGTGCCAAGCACTTCTACAGCGGTATCGAAGCCGGGGAGCTGTCGCGCATTCGCCTGGCGTTGCAGGTGCTGCAGAACAGCCCGTTGCCGATCCCGAGCCTGCGCGAGGTCGAAGACCACGACGCAGTGTTCGTGTTGGGCGAAGACCTGACCCAGACCGCCGCGCGCATGGCGCTGGCACTGCGTCAATCGGTGAAGGGCAAGGCGGAAGCGATGGCCGAGGCCATGCGCGTTCAACCATGGCTGGACGCTGCCGTGAAGAACATCGGTCAGCATGAGCTGCATCCGTTGTTCATCGCCAGCCTGACCGACACCAAGCTCGACGATGTCGCCGAAGAATGCGTGCACGCCGCGCCCGAAGACCTGGCGCGCATCGGCTTCGCCGTCGCCCATGCGATCGACCCCAGTGCTCCGGCCGTCAGCGGCCTGGACAGCGACGCCCTCGAGCTGGCCCAGCGCATTGCCGATGCCCTGGTGGCCGCCAAGCGTCCGCTGGTCGTCAGCGGCACCTCGCTGGGCTGCAACGCCCTGATCGAAGCTGCGGGCAACATCGCCAAGGCCTTGAAGGGTCGCGACAAGGCCGGCTCGCTGAGCCTGATCGTGCCGGAAGCCAACAGCATGGGCCTGGCGATGCTGGGCGGCGAGTCGGTGGACGACGCGCTGCAAGCCGTGATCGACGGTCATGCCGACGCATTGGTGATCCTGGAAAACGATTTGTACACCCGTGTCGATGCCGCCAAGGTGGACGCCGCGCTGAACGCTGCCAAGGTGGTCATCGTTGCCGATCACCAGCACACCCGCACCGTCGAGCGCGCCCATCTGGTCTTGCCAGCGGCCAGCTTCGCCGAAGGCGATGGCACCCTGGTCAGCCAGGAAGGCCGTGCCCAGCGGTTCTTCCAGGTGTTCGATCCGGTCTACCTGGATTCCAGCATTCTGATCCACGAAGGCTGGCGCTGGCTGCATGCATTGCGCAGCACGCTGCTGAACCAACCCGTGGACTGGACCCAACTCGACCATGTGACCGCTGCAGTGGCCAACAGCGCCCCGCAACTGGCCCGCATCGTCGACGCCGCGCCGTCGGCCTCGTTCCGCATCAAGGGCCTGAAACTGGCCCGCGAACCGTTGCGCTACAGCGGTCGTACGGCCATGCGCGCCAACATCAGCGTGCACGAGCCACGGACATCGCAGGATACCGACACCGCCTTCTCGTTCTCCATGGAAGGCTACTCGGGCTCGGTCGAGCCGCGCCAGCAGGTGCCGTTCGCCTGGTCGCCAGGCTGGAACTCGCCACAGGCCTGGAACAAGTTCCAGGACGAAGTGGGTGGCCACCTGCGCGCCGGTGACCCCGGCACACGCCTGATCGAAAGCCAGGGCGACGGCCTGGGCTGGTTCGCCAGCGTACCGGCGGCCTTCTCGCCCGCTCGCGGCACCTGGCAGGCAGTGCCGTTCTATCACCTGTTCGGCAGCGAAGAAAACTCTTCCCGCTCCGCACCGGTGCAGGAGCGGATTCCGGCCCCCTACGTCGCGTTGGCCAAATCCGAGGCGGATCGCCTGGGCGTCAACGATGGCGCGCTGCTGAGCCTCACGGTCGCCGGCCAGGCCTTGCGCCTGCCGCTGCGCATCAGTGAAGAACTGGGCGCAGGCCTGGTGGGTCTGCCCGCTGGCCTGGCGGGCATTCCGCCGGCGTTTGCCGGCGCATCCGTCGAAGGCCTGCAGGAGGCAGCACAATGACCTGGTTCACCCCTGAAGTGATCGACATCATCATCGGTGTGGTCAAGGCCCTGGTCATCATGCTGGCGGTGGTCGTCTGCGGCGCATTGCTCAGCTTCGTAGAGCGTCGCCTGCTGGGCTGGTGGCAGGATCGCTACGGGCCGAACCGGGTCGGTCCGTTCGGCATGTTCCAGATTGCCGCCGACATGCTGAAGATGTTCTTCAAGGAAGACTGGAACCCGCCCTTCGTCGACAAGGTGATCTTTACCCTGGCGCCGGTGGTGGCCATGAGTGCCTTGCTGATCGCCTTCGCGATCATCCCGATCACCCCCACTTGGGGCGTGGCCGACCTGAACATCGGGCTGCTGTTCTTCTTCGCCATGGCCGGTTTGTCGGTGTATGCCGTTTTGTTCGCCGGTTGGGCCAGCAACAACAAGTACGCCCTGCTGGGCAGCTTGCGGGCCTCCGCGCAGACCGTGTCGTACGAAGTGTTCATGGGCCTGTCGCTGATGGGTATCGTGATCCAGGCCGGCTCGTTCAACATGCGCGACATCGTCGAGTATCAGGCGCAGAACCTGTGGTTCATCATTCCGCAGTTCTTCGGCTTCTGTACCTTCTTCGTCGCCGGCGTGGCGGTGACTCACCGTCATCCGTTCGACCAGCCGGAAGCGGAACAGGAATTGGCCGACGGCTACCACATCGAATACGCCGGCATGAAATGGGGCATGTTCTTCGTCGGTGAATACATCGGCATCATCCTGATCTCGGCCTTGCTGGTAACGCTGTTCTTCGGCGGCTGGCACGGGCCGTTCGGAATTCTGCCGCAACTGTCGTTCGTCTGGTTCGCACTGAAAACCGCGTTCTTCATCATGCTGTTCGTACTGCTGCGCGCGTCCATCCCGCGCCCTCGCTACGACCAGGTAATGGATTTCAGCTGGAAGTTCTGCCTGCCACTGACCCTGATCAACATGCTGGTGACCGCCGCGATCGTGTTGTTGAACACGCCCGCCGGCACGGTTCAGTGAGGAATTGACCCATGTTCAAATATATCGGTGACATCGTAAAAGGAACGGGCACGCAGCTGCGCAGCCTGATCATGGTGTTCGGCCACGGTTTCCGTAAGCGCGACACCCTGCAATACCCCGAGGAGGCGGTGTACCTGCCGCCGCGCTATCGCGGCCGTATCGTATTGACCCGCGACCCCGACGGCGAGGAACGCTGCGTGGCCTGCAACCTGTGCGCCGTGGCCTGCCCGGTGGGTTGCATCTCGTTGCAGAAGGCAGAAACCGAGGACGGTCGCTGGTACCCGGACTTCTTCCGGATCAACTTCTCGCGCTGCATTTTCTGTGGCCTGTGCGAGGAAGCCTGCCCGACGACCGCGATCCAGCTCACACCGGACTTCGAGATGGCCGAGTTCAAGCGTCAGGATCTGGTCTATGAAAAGGAAGATCTGCTGATTTCCGGCCCCGGCAAGAACCCTGACTACAACTTCTACCGCGTAGCCGGCATGGCCGTAGCCGGCAAGCCCAAGGGCGCCGCGCAGAACGAAGCCCAGCCGATCAACGTGAAGAGCTTGCTCCCTTAAGGAAGAAAGATGGAATTCGCTTTCTATTTCGCGTCGGGTATCGCGGTGGTGTCCACCCTCAGGGTGATCACCAATACCAACCCCGTACACGCCCTGCTCTATCTGATCATCTCGTTGATCGCCGTGGCGATGACCTTCTTCGCCCTCGGTGCGCCGTTCGCCGGCGTGCTTGAAGTGATCGCCTACGCCGGCGCCATCATGGTGCTGTTCGTCTTCGTGGTGATGATGCTCAACCTCGGCCCGGCCTCGGTGCAACAGGAACGCGTGTGGCTCAAGCCGGGTATCTGGGCTGGCCCGGTGTTCCTCGGTGCCTTGTTGCTGCTCGAACTGCTGTACGTGCTGTTCGCCAACCCCAGCGCTGCCGGTATCGGCCAGACCACGGTCGATGCCAAGGCGGTCGGCATCAGTCTGTTCGGCCCCTACCTGCTGGTGGTTGAACTGGCGTCGATGCTGCTGCTGGCTGCAGCCGTTACGGCGTTCCACCTCGGCCGTACGGAAAAGGAGTAAACAGATGCCCGCTATCCCTCTCGAGCATGGCCTGGCTGTCGCCGGCATCCTGTTCACCCTTGGTCTGGTCGGCCTGATGGTCCGCCGTAACATTCTTTTCGTGTTGATGAGTCTGGAAATCATGATGAACGCCTCTGCACTGGCGTTCATCGTGGCGGGCGCACGCTGGGGTCAGCCCGATGGACAGATCATGTTCATCCTGGTGATCACCCTGGCGGCGGCCGAGGCCTCCATTGGCCTAGCGATCCTGATGCAACTGTATCGCCGCTTCCACACGCTCGACATCGACGCTGCCAGTGAGATGCGCGGATGAACCTGATCTTCCTGACCTTCGTATTCCCGCTGATCGGCTTCCTGCTGCTGTCGTTCTCGCGCGGGCGCTTCTCGGAAAACCTCTCGGCGCTGATCGGCGTCGGCTCCATCGGCCTGTCGGCGGTGGTTGCCGCTTACGTCATCTGGCAGTTCAACGTCGCGCCGCCCGAGGGTGGCGTGTATACCCAACTGCTGTGGCGCTGGATGGCGGTGGACGGGTTCGAACCCAACTTCACCCTGTACCTGGACGGCCTGTCGATCACCATGCTCGGCGTGGTGGTAGGCGTAGGCTTCCTGATCCACCTGTTCGCCTCCTGGTACATGCGTGGTGAAGAGGGCTACTCGCGCTTCTTCGCCTACACCAACCTGTTCATCGCCAGCATGCTGTTCCTGATCCTGGGCGACAACCTGCTGTTCATCTACTTCGGTTGGGAAGGCGTGGGCCTGTGCTCGTACCTGTTGATCGGTTTCTACTATGGCAACCGCAATAACGGCAACGCAGCGCTCAAGGCGTTCATCGTGACCCGTATCGGCGACGTGTTCATGGCCATCGGCCTGTTCATCCTGTTCCAGCAACTGGGTACGCTGAATATCCAGGAACTGCTGGTACGGGCGCCGGAACATTTCAAGGTCGGTGACTTCTGGATCGTGCTGGCCACGCTGATGCTGCTCGGCGGTGCCGTCGGCAAGTCCGCGCAACTGCCCCTACAGACCTGGCTGGCAGACGCCATGGCCGGTCCTACCCCGGTATCGGCACTGATCCACGCCGCTACCATGGTAACCGCTGGTGTCTACCTGATCGCCCGGACCCACGGACTGTTCGCCCTGGCCCCGGACATCCTGCATCTGGTCGGTGTGGTCGGTGGTGTCACGCTGGTCCTGGCCGGCTTCGCCGCGCTGGTGCAGACCGACATCAAGCGTATCCTGGCCTATTCGACCATGAGCCAGATCGGCTACATGTTCCTGGCCCTGGGCGTCGGTGCCTGGGACGGCGCGATCTTCCACCTGATGACCCACGCTTTCTTCAAGGCGCTGCTGTTCCTCGCCTCGGGTGCGGTGATCGTCGCCTGCCACCACGAGCAGAACATCTTCAAGATGGGTGGCCTGTGGAAGAAACTGCCGTTGGCCTACGCCAGCTTCATCGTCGGCGGCTCCGCCCTCGCGGCCCTGCCGTTGCTGACGGCCGGCTTCTATTCCAAGGACGAGATCCTCTGGGAAGCCTTCGCCAGCGGCAACAACGGCTTGCTGTATGCCGGCCTGGTCGGTGCGTTCATGACCTCGCTGTACACCTTCCGCCTGATCTTCATCACCTTCCATGGCGAAGCCAAGACCGAAGCGCACGCCGGCCACGGCGTTGCCCACTGGCTGCCGTTGGGCGTGCTGATCGTGCTGTCGACCTTCATCGGTGCCTGGATCCATCCGCCATTGGCGGGCGTGCTGCCGCAGAGCGTCGGTCATGCCGGCGGCGAGGCCAAGCACAGCCTGGAGATCGCCTCGGGCGCGATTGCCCTGGCCGGCATCCTGCTGGCAGCCATGCTGTTCCTCGGCAAGCGGCGCGTTGCCACGGCCGTGGCCAACAGCGGCATCGGCCGGATGCTGTCGGCCTGGTGGTTCGCCGCCTGGGGCTTCGACTGGATCTACGACAAGCTGTTCGTCAAACCCTACCTGCTGATCAGCCACCTGTTGCGCAAGGACCCGGTTGACCAGGTGATTGGCTTGATCCCGCGTACGGCCAAGGGCGGCAACAACGCCATGAGCCGTACCGAGACCGGTCAGTTGCGCTGGTATGCCGCTTCGATGGCCGCTGGCGCCGTACTGGTGCTCGGTGCCGTCGTGCTGGCGGCGGTCTGATATGAATCCTGTGACTTTGCGAAAGGAAACGAGCCCGTCATGATTTTGCCCTGGCTGATCCTGATCCCCTTCATCGGCGGCCTTCTGTGCTGGGTAGCGGAGCGCAGCAGCGCTACCCTGCCCCGCTGGATCGCATTGCTGACCATGTCCCTGGAACTTGCGCTCGGCCTTTGGCTGTGGGGCAACGGCGACTACACCCTGGCGCCTGCGCCCGGCGCGGAACCTGTCTGGGCCTACGAGTTCAAGCTCAACTGGATCCAGCGCTTCGGCATCAGCGTGCACCTGGCGCTGGACGGCCTGTCGCTGCTGATGATCCTGCTCACCGGCCTGCTGGGTATCCTCTCGGTACTGTGCTCGTGGAAAGAGATCCAGCGCCACGTCGGCTTCTTCCACCTCAACCTGATGTGGATCCTGGGCGGTGTGGTCGGTGTGTTCCTGGCGCTGGACCTGTTCCTGTTCTTCTTCTTCTGGGAAATGATGCTGGTGCCGATGTATTTCCTCATCGCGCTCTGGGGTCACAGCTCCTCGGATGGCAAGAAGACCCGGATCTACGCCGCCACCAAGTTCTTCATCTTCACTCAGGCCAGCGGCCTGATCATGCTGGTGGCGATCCTGGGCCTGGTGCTGTTCAACTACAGCAACACCGGTGTGATGACGTTCAACTACAGCGACCTGCTCAAGGCGCAGTTGCCGGAGCATGTCGAATACCTGCTGATGCTCGGCTTCTTCATCGCCTTCGCGGTGAAGCTGCCGGTGGTGCCGTTCCACTCCTGGCTGCCCGATGCTCACGCCCAGGCGCCTACCGCGGGCTCAGTGGACCTGGCCGGTATCCTGCTGAAAACCGCCGCCTACGGCATTCTGCGCTTCGCCCTGCCGCTGTTCCCCAATGCCTCGGCAGAGTTCGCGCCGATCGCCATGACCCTGGGTCTGGTGGGCATTTTCTACGGCGCCTTCCTGGCGTTCGCGCAGAGCGACATCAAGCGCCTGATCGCCTTCTCCAGCGTCTCGCACATGGGCTTCGTGCTGATCGGTATTTATTCCGGCACCCAGCAGGCCCTGCAGGGCGCAGTGATCCAGATGCTCGCCCACGGCTTGTCGGCAGCGGCGCTGTTCATCCTCAGCGGCCAGTTGTACGAGCGTCTGCACACCCGCGACATGCGTGAAATGGGCGGGCTGTGGTCGCGCATTGCCTACCTGCCGGCCATCAGCCTGTTCTTTGCCGCTGCCTCGCTGGGCCTGCCGGGCACGGGCAACTTCGTCGGTGAGTTCCTGATCCTGCTGGGCAGCTTCACCGTCGCCCCGTGGATCACCGCCATCGCCACCTCCGGGCTGGTGTTCGGTTCGGTGTACTCGCTGATCATGATTCACCGAGCCTACTTCGGCCCCTCCAAGTCGGACGCGGTACTGGCCGGCATGGACAACCGCGAACTGATCATGGTGCTGGGCCTTGCGGGCCTGCTGATTCTGCTTGGCGTCTACCCGCAGCCTTTCCTCGATACCTCCGCCGCCACCATGACCGGTGTGCAGCAGTGGTTCGGCACCGCCTTCACTCAACTCGCTTCGGCCCGGTAAGAGCGCTATGGACCTGACGATTCAACACTTTATTGCGCTTGCGCCGCTGCTGATCACCACCGTCACCGTCGTAGCGGTGATGCTGGCGATCGCCTGGCGGCGCAACCATTCGCAAACCTTCCTGCTCTCGTGTGCGGGCTTGAACCTGGCGCTGCTGTCGATCCTGCCGGTGCTCAAGCTCACGCCCATGACCGTGACGCCTTTGCTGCAGGTGGACAACTTCGCCGCGCTGTACATGGCGCTGATCCTGGTCGCCACACTGGCCTGCGTGACCCTGGCACACGCCTACCTGGGTGATGGCGCCACCGGCTATCCCGGCAACCGTGAAGAGCTTTACCTGCTGATCCTGATGGCCGCGCTGGGTGGCCTGGTGCTAGTCTGCGCGCAGCACCTGGCCGGCCTGTTCATCGGCCTGGAACTGCTCTCGGTACCCACGTACGGACTGATCGCCTACGCCTTCTTCAACAAGCGCTCGCTGGAAGGCGGCATCAAGTACATGGTGCTGTCGGCCGCAGGCTCGGCGTTCCTGCTGTTCGGCATGGCGTTGTTGTACGCCGATGCCGGTAGCCTGAGCTTCTCGGGCATCGGTCTGGCCCTGGCCGCCACTGGCGTGCCGAGTGCGCTGGCGCAACTGGGCCTGGCGATGATGCTGGTGGGCCTGGCGTTCAAGCTGTCGCTGGTGCCCTTCCACTTGTGGACACCCGACGTGTACGAAGGCGCTCCGGCGCCTGTCGCTGCGTTCCTGGCCACTGCCAGCAAGGTCGCGGTGTTCGCCGTGGTGGTGCGCTTGTTCCAGCTGTCGCCGGCAGCTAGCAGCGGTGTGCTCAGCGATGTGCTGGCGGTGATTGCGGTGGCATCGATCCTGATCGGCAACCTGCTGGCGGTGACCCAGAGCAACCTCAAGCGCCTGCTGGGTTATTCGTCCATTGCCCACTTCGGTTACCTGCTAATCGCGCTGGTAGCGAGCAAGGGCCTGGCTCTGGAAGCCATCGGCGTCTACCTGGTGACCTACGTGATCACCAGCCTGGGTGCGTTCGGCGTGATCACCTTGATGTCCTCGCCGTACAACGGCCGCGATGCCGATGCACTGTACGAGTACCGCGGCCTGTTCTGGCGCCGTCCGTACCTGACGGCGGTGCTGACCGTGATGATGCTGTCGCTGGCAGGCATTCCGCTGACCGCTGGTTTCATCGGCAAGTTCTACATCATCGCCACAGGCGTGGAATCGCAACTGTGGTGGCTGACCGGTGCGCTGGTGATTGGTAGCGCCATCGGCGTCTTCTACTACCTGCGCGTGATGGTGACCTTGTTCCTGATGGAAAAGAACCTGCGTCGCACCGATGCCCCGCTGAAGTGGGAACAGCGCACCGGTGGCGTGATGCTGCTGGCCATCGCCGCCCTCGCCTTTCTCCTGGGCGTGTACCCGCAACCGCTGCTGGAGCTGGTGCAGCATGCCGGGTTCCAGTTGGGTTCGGTGGTTGTGAAAGGCTGAAAATCGGCTGCATGAAAAAACCCGCTTCGGCGGGTTTTTTTGTGTATTCGTGGCGGCCTCTTCGCGGGCAGAGCCCGCTCCCACATAGCCGGAAACTAAACCGCCCACCATCGTGGAAACAGGCTCTTGACCCGCGCCTCGGCAAAGCGGTCGTCGATAAGCACTACCACCCCCCTGTCGTCCTGACCACGGATCACCCGTCCTGCCGCCTGCACCACCTTGCACAAACCGGGATACAGGTAGGTGTAGTCATACCCCGAACCAAACAGGGTATTCATGCGCCCCTTGATCTGCTCGTTGACCGGGTTGAACTGGGCCAATCCAAGGGTAGCGATAAAAGCGCCGATCAAGCGCTTGCCGGGCAAATCGATGCCCTCGCCAAACGCACCGCCAAGCACCGCAAAACCGACGCCCTGACTGCTCGAGGTGAAGCGGGCAAGAAAGTCACGCCGTGCGCCTTCATCCATCTTGCGTGCCTGGGCCCACTGCTCGATGTTCGGGTAGCGCTCGGCCAACAGTGCCTCGACCTGCTGCAGGTAATCGAAACTGCTGAAGAACGCCAGGTAATTGCCCGGCTGTGCCAGATACTGCTTGGCAATCAGTTCCACGATGGGCCCCAGCGAGGCTAGTCGATGGTTGAAGCGCGTGGAGATGTCGTCGACGATGCGCACTTCCAACTGCTCGGCACTGAACGGCGACTGCACGTCGATCCACGCATGGTCCTTGGGTAGCCCGAGCAGGTCGGCATAGTAGCGTCGCGGGCTGAGCGTCGCGGAAAACAGAATGGCACTGCGTGCTGCGGCGATGCGCGGCCCCAGCAAGGGCGCCGGGACGATATTGCGCAGGCACAGCTGCGACTGCACGCGCTTGCCCGAACCGTCGCGGCGAGTCACGTCGAATACATAGTGCTCATCGAACAGCTCGGCGACACGGGTGAACTGCAACGCCTGGAAATAGAAGTCCAGCAGTTGCGGGTCGATGCCTTGGGGCTGTGCATTCATTTCGTCGCCAATCAGACTGATGCAGCGCAGCAGCGCCAGGATCAACTTGTCCGGCAGACGCGCGTGCGCCTGGTATGGCCCCGATTGCTCGGCGTGCAGCGCGTTCCACTCCCGATTCACACGTTGCAGCGGACTCTTGAGCTTGCTTGGCGGCGCTGCGCGCACGGCCTGCAGCGTGCGCTGGTCGAGGGTGGCGCTGTACATGCCGCGCGCCCGCTCGACCAGATTATGCGACTCGTCGACCAGCACTGCCACACGCCACTGGCGCTCTTGAGCCAGACCGAACAGCAGGGCATTGAGGTCGAAATAGTAGTTGTAGTCGCCGATGACCACGTCCGCCCAACGGGCCAGTTCCTGGCTCAGGTAATACGGGCAGATGCGGTGCGCCAGGGCGGTCTGGCGCACCTGTGCCTGATCCAGGATCTGCAAGCGCACGGCGTCTTCGCGAGCCGCCGGCAGCCGGTCGTAGAAGCCCTTGGCCAATGGGCAGGATTCACCGTGACAGGCCTTGTCCGGATGCTCACAGGCCTTGTCCCGCGCGACCATTTCCAACGTGCGAAGCGGCAGGCCTGGCTGGCGATGCAATTGCGCCACGGCCTCCAGCGCCAGGGCACGACCGGGGCTTTTGGCGCTGAGAAAGAAAATCTTGTCCAGTTGCTGCGGGACCATCGCCTTGAGCAACGGAAACAGCGTGGCCAGGGTCTTGCCGATACCGGTGGTGGCCTGGGCCATCAGGCAGCGCCCGGTGCTGACCGCCTTGTAGACTGTTTCCGCCAATTCGCGCTGACCGACGCGAAAGGCCGCATGGGGGAAAGTCAGTGCCCGCAGCGCCGCATCGCGCTCGGCGCTACGGGCCAGCTCCTGACGCGCCCATTGCAGGAAGCGCGAACACAGCCGTTCGAAATGTGCCTCCAGCTCCTGCGCCTGGCACTGCTGGCTGAACACGGTCTGCTTGTCGTAATCGACATCGAAATACACCAGGGCAACGTCCATGCGCGTCAGCTGCAACTGCTGACACATCAGCCAGGCATAGACCTTGGCCTGGGCCCAATGCAATTGGCGATGATTGTCGCGCTGCAGGTCGAGGTCGCCGCGGTGGGTCTTGATCTCTTCCAGGCGGTTCAGCGCCGGGTCATAGCCATCGGCACGGCCGCGCACCTGCAACTCATGGTATTGGCCGCTGAGGGTGACTTCGCTCTGGTAGCCATCGCCGCGGCCCTGAGTCACCCGGCGATGGCCGAGCATGCCCTCCTGGGCCGACGGCGAGGGTGTGAAGCGCAGGTCGAGGTCACCCACCTTCGCCGTGAACTCGCACAAGGCCCGTACGGCCACGGTGTAGCTCACGCGGGCTGTCCTGCCCACTCCACGTAGCAGACCTGCACCGGCAGTGCATGGCGGGCACAGAACTCCAGCCAGCGCAGTTGATTGTCCTGCAAGCGGTCGCCGGGCCCCTTGACCTCGATCATCAGGTAGCGACCTTCGGCGGGCCAGAACTGAATGAGGTCGGGCATGCCGGTACGGTTGGCCTTGACGTCTTCCAGCACGCGGTCGAAACAGTGTTTGAGGTGCTGCGCGGGAATACAGCCCAATGCAAGTTCGAGCAGGGTTTCGTCGAGCATGCCCCAGTGCACGAAAGGCGATTGCACGCCCAGCTTGTCCCGCCAGGTCTGGCGGATGGTGTGCTTGTAGCGCCCATCGTCGAGCTCGCCCAGACACGCGTCGAACAGCGCACTGCGACGCTGGCGGAAGTCGGGCTGATGCAAGTCGGCCGGGCCGTTCTGGAACGGGTGGAAAAACGCCCCGGGCAACGGTGCGAAAATCGCCTTCCAGCACAGCAGGCCGAACAAGGCGTTGAACAAGGTGTTCTCGACATAGTGCACCGGCGCGTCGTCACTGTGCAGCGAGGCGGCCACCCGCCGCTCGACGCTCAAGCGCTGTTCGCAGAGCACTAGAGTCAGGTCCAGGCGCGCCACTTTTGCAGCGTGGCGCTTGGGCTGGGCAGGCAAACCCAGGTGCCGACGCAGGCGCGGCAGCATGCGCGGCAATTGCTGCGCCTCGGCCGGATTGAGCGGGGCCAGGCTGGCCTGTTCGGCCAATTCCAGCGCCTCGCTGTATTCACCAAGCAGCTCGAGCACGCGAATGATCCGCGCACGGGCCTGAGCGAACGCGCAGCTTCGGTACACCACCAGGGCTTGGTGCAGATCCTGCTGACGCTCGCAGGCATAGCCCAGGCGGAACAGCAGCTTTTGCCGACGGCTCTGCAACCAGGATTTGTCGGTAGTCACCGCCAGCAGTTGGCGGTGAATGTCTTCACACGGCAGCCCGGCCTCGATCGCTTCGCTGCACGCATGCAGGGCCAGCCCGGCTGCCACGTCGTCGCGGTGGGTCAGCCCCCGTGACTCGGGCGCCAGTTGCACTGCCTCGTAGCGATACACCCCCAGGTCGGCCAGCACGAACTCGGTCCAGCCTTGATGCAGATTGCCGAAGAACAGCAACCGCAGACGGTCACAGAGCGCCTGCACCGTCAGGCAGTAGAGCGTGTCGACCAACGTTGGACACCAGCCCCGAAACGGCTGCACGGGCCAGTCGTGTTCTGCAAGCGCCAGCAGCAGTTGCGGCTTGGGCAGCGATGGCTTGGCGAGGTGGGTTGCGAAACAGCTGACGATCTCCGGCTTGAGCAACACCTCACCCACCTGCTGCAGCGTCAGCGGGGCTTGATCGGTTAGATAACCGCTGGCCAGCAGCGGTCGCGCCGCCGCGTCTGCACAGCCGATCTCGGCGTAGTCAAGGCGACTGGCGCGGAACATCTCGCCCTTGCGCATGATCATGCGCACCAACAGCGCCTGGGACGGCTGCGGCAGCGCGTCGAAACGCTGGATGAAGCTCAGTTCCTCGGCATCCAGCACGTCCAGGTAGCGTTGCTCCAGCCACGCCAGTACGCGGCGGAAATTGGCCAGGTAGTAGAAAGGGTCTTCGAGCGCTGCAAATGCCACGTTTTCGCCAAACCAGTGTCATGAAAGCCACTGTTTATACATACAGAAAAAAGCCAAGGCAATCGGAAATGGACCGATGGTGGACTACACCTGGTGCGCTTTCAGGGCCACTGCCAGCGCTGCGGCGCAGCGCTCCCACTGCATCGCCGAGTGCCCGCAACCATTGAGGCGCAGGTGTTGATGGCAATGGCCCTGCAGGCTGAAGATGTCACCTGGGGCGATCAGCAGACGTTGTCTGCGCAGGTCCTCGTGGACGCCGCGCATGTCCACTGGGTACCGCGCCCGCGTCCATACACAGGCGCCACCGACGCTGCGTGTCAGTTGCAATCGTTCATTCAGCCGCGTGTGCAGGAGCGTAGTGAAGGCTGTCACCTGTTGCTGCAGGGCTTCGCGTTGCAGGTTCAGGTGATGGTCGTAGGCGCCGCTGCCGATGAACCGAGCGAGCGCCTTGTGGCGCAAGGGTGGCGCAGCCGTCACGCGCTGCAGGCAGTACTGCTGCAGGCTGCTCGGCCAATGCCGCGACAGCAGGTAGGCGAAAGGCGCCTCGGCGCCCATGACGGGTTGCAGCGAGCCGAAGATCAGCAAGCGTTGCGGTGCCACCAGTTCGCGAAAGCGCGGTACCGCCTCAAAGCACAGGTCGCCCTCGGTGTCATCCTCGGCCACCCATACCCCGTGCCGCTCCAGCAGGCTGGCAATCGTGCGCTTGTCGGCGTCACTGATACAGGTGCCGTGGGGGCCATGAAAAGAGGCGCCCAGCACCATCAGGCGAACCTGGCGCCTGGCGAGCACTTCGCGCAGGCGCTGCATCGGCACCCGGCCGCGCTCATCGAGCACCAGCTCGATCACCCGCGCCCCGGCCTGCTGCAAGGTGCGCAGGATGCGCCAGCCGCACGGCACCAATACCACCACCACTGCGCCTTGCAGTTGCATGGCGGTCCAGGTCATGTGCAGCACGCTCGACAGGTCAGCGCCCAGGTAAACATGGTCGGCGCACCAGTGGTGGTCCAGGCAACGGGTGTAGCGCGCCGCCAGCGCATGGCGCAGCTCCAGTTCACCACACGGCTGGACGATGCTCCCCAGCCCTGCCGGATAACGCCGGGCCAGCTCGACTTCGAACCTGAGCAGGGTTTTCAAGGCATCGGCCCGGGGCGGTGGTGCTGCACCACTGAATACGTCCACACTGGACTGGCAGGCGCCGGCAAGTACCTGCTGGAGCAGATCGGGGCTGACCAGCGCCGGCCCGAAGGCTGTGGAGCCCCGTGCGTAGTAACCCGACTTGGCGATCGGCTCGATTCGGCCTTCGGCTTCGAGCAGCCCGTAGGCGGCCTGCACGGTGGAGACCGAAACATCCAGGGTTCGCCCCAGCGCCCGCAGGGATGGCAGCTTGACGCGCAGCCCTGGTTCGATCCCGTCGATCAGACGCAGCAGGTAACGGTAAACACCCTGATAGGCGAATGCGCCGGCCTTGTCCCTGGCAGCGCCGCTCATGGCAACCTGGGTCGCTGGTAGAGCCCTTGCAGGGTCGGCAAGGACAGCCCGCTGACCGATTCCAGCCACTGCGAGACCTGTGCTGAAACTCTTGAACCCCGCAGCCCGCTGTGCAGATGTGGCAGCGCCACTTGCATACCCGGATGGCACGCCTGCAGAAACGCTTCCAGGCGTGCCCCGCGATCGCTGAACGGGGCGTACACCGCACAACTCAGCTGCGCCGGGTCCATCCCGTACCACGTGGACAGGCGGGTCTGCATCTGTTCGGCAGCCCCCTCCACCTGTGCCCTGGACAGGTGGGGTGCCGCCCGGGTCGGGTTCGTACCCGCGCGGCCGAAACCGTTGCGGAAGGCCTCCAGCCCCTGCTCGAAGCTGCCCCCGTGCAGCCACTGGCTGCGCAGTCCGTACAGGTAGGCGAACCAGGCCAGTTGCGGATGCTGGATCTCGTGTCGGTCAAACAGTGGGAGCACCGGCTGGCAGCCCAGAAACTGCCACAGGGCGTCATCGGACGCCGATGGTTCACCGAGCAGATCATGCATACCCAGCAATCGCGCGCTGGCAGGAAGATCGCCGCGCTGGCCGCGGGGCATGCCCACGACGCCAGTACCCAGGCCCTGCAGACAGACACTGCCCTGCCAGTGTTCGCGAGGCACGGGCGATGCGCTCGCCCGGCGCCGCTCACGCATTGCCCACGCAACGAAATGTCGTCGCTGCAACACCGGTTGGTCGAGCACGATGGCATCGGCCGCGGCCGAGTAGCCCACCAATCGCTGATAGACCCGTGCAATCGCTCGATAGCCCTGATTCTGCAGGTTGGCAGCGCTCAAGGAAGCGAATTCGTGGGCCGCGCTCAACAATTCGCTGCGGCAGCTCGATTGTCGGGAGTTGCCGCCTGCAAGGCGATACTCGTACGGCCACAGGGTATCGTCGGCGAACGTCAGCAGTTCGATGCGCGGATCGTCGTGCACAAACAGCGCATTGCAGGCCCGCTGGATGTTGCCGTTGCGGACGTCGTCGAGCAGGGCTTGGCTGCTTACCGCCGCACGGATGAAGAATGTCGGTTGATGACGGGCAGCCAAGGTCAGTTGCGCTGCCCGCAGCAACGCCAGACCGCCATGGCCGGCCGTGCTGCCGCAGAGCCTGTAAACGACTCGATAGCCACCCAGTCGCTGGGCGCCACCGGCGGCCGTCATCAAGCGCTGGATCAGTGGCTGTACCGCCACTCGCCGTGCTGGCGAGAAGGAACCGAGCAAACGCGACAACACCTGCTGGTAAACGCGATTCATGGCTTGCTGGTGCATTGCGCTCATTGCTGCTTTCCGAGTACTGGCCGAGAACCCACCGGACGACTGCCACACTTCGAAACGTGCTCGCACAGCCCCGAAGACGGGCATGGAGCGCGCATTATGAAGAGCCGTTTCCCAATTAAAAGATACAGAAAGCGGGCAACGGACAATGCAGATTGGCGGGCGCACGGCAAATCCGCACGAGCACCATGAGGCGCTCACGCCGGCGCCAGGCGCAATCGGATGAGTCTGAAAGAGAAGTGGAAAGGTCCTACAAAACTGCGTGAATCCGGGCTACTGACGCTTCAGAAAACAGGCGTCCCGCGCAGGAACGCCTTGCTTGCCGTGTCGGCCGGTTACAGCTGCAGCGCGATGCGACCACCGCAGGGGCATTCGTCCATGGCCTTGTGCGCCTCGACGAACTGGTCGAAGGGATACACCTTCGCGATTTGCGGCACCAGCACGCGGTCTGCCGTCATCTGGTTGATATCACGCAGCGCGCGTTGCAAGGCCTCGGCATCCTGGACGATCCCCAGTTCCGGTTTGCCGAGGAAATTGCCCAGGCAATGTACATGGAACTGGATGTTCTTCTGGAACGCGGCACACGCGGGAAACGGCGTCTGGTTGCCGCCCTGCAAGCCATACAGGATCAAGCTGCCACGCGGTGCCAGGACGTCGCCGAGTACCGACATCTGCGGCCCGCCCAAACCATCCAGAACCATGTCGACGCCGCGATTGCCGGTGAACTTGTCGATCTGCATGAGCAGGTCCTGTTCCTCGGTCACCACGACTTTCTCGGCACCCAGCGACAACAGGTAATCGCGCTCGGCCGGATTGCGCGTTGCGGCGACCACCTTCAGGCCCAAGGCCTTGCCCAACTGCACGAACGAAGGTCCGGCGCAGTGGCTGGCGTCGGTTACCAATGCAGTCTGCCCTGGCTTGGCACGGGCCAGTTCGGCGTACGCAAAGTAGGCGATCAGCAACGGCGTGTAATGCACCGCTGCCTCGAGCGGCGAGAGAATGTCGGGATAACGCGTGAGGGCCGTGGCCGGCAACAGGATCATTTCGCCATAGACCGGGTACTCGTTGGGGCTTTCTGCGGGAAAGCTGGCGACCTTGTCGCCCACCGCGAAACCCTCGACCCCTTCGCCCAGCGCCGTGACCACGCCGGCCATTTCCTGACCGAGGCCCGCCGGCAGGCGTGCTTGCGAGGGCGCCAGGTTCTGCCGCCAGAGCACGTCGTACCAGCTGATACCGATCGCCTCGACACGTACCTGAACTTCGCCCGGAGCGGGCGATGCCACTGCATGCTCTTCGCAGGTCAAGACCTGCGCCGGACCAAATTTATGAAAACGGATCGTGCGGGACATCGCAAACCTCGCCTTGTAAACCTCTAATGCCATGAACTTTATCTGGGCATTCGCGCTTAAGCTATCAGCGCCTGTTAATAGTCGACATGCTTGCCATTGATTCGACCCTGCGGCCGCTCTGCGCAGCCGCACGAGGATGACCCAAACCGAAATTTTCCGGTGCAGGGTAGCAGCCTTTGCCCTTAAGATTCACGCCTGCACCTCTTCTTCATGTTCCAGCGGGCCTATAGATGAACCGTAACGACCTGCGTCGCGTCGACCTGAACCTGTTGATCGTGTTCGAAACCTTGATGCATGAACGCAGTGTCACCCGCGCCGCCGAGAAGCTTTTTCTCGGCCAGCCGGCCATCAGTGCCGCCCTTTCACGCCTGCGCGGCCTGTTCGACGACCCGCTGTTCGTGCGCACCGGGCGCAGCATGGAACCGTCGGCGCGGGCCATGGAGATCTTCGCCCTGCTGTCGCCGGCACTGGACTCCATCTCCACCGCCGTCAGCCGCGCCGCCGACTTCGACCCGGCCACCAGCAACGCGGTATTTCGCATCGGCCTGTCCGACGACGTCGAATTTGCCCTGCTGCCCATGCTGCTCAAGCGCATCCGCGCCGAAGCGCCAGGCATCGTACTGGTGATCCGTCGCGCCAACTACATCCTCATGCCCGCCCTGCTCGCCTCCGGGGAAATTTCCATCGGCGTCAGCTACACCGATGACCTGCCGGCCAACGCCAAGCGCAAGGTGCTGCGGCGCAACCGCCCCATGCTGCTGCGCGCCGACACCAAGCCGGGCAACCTCACTCTCGACGAGTTCTGCGCCCGCCCCCATGCGCTGGTGTCGTTCGCCGGCGACCTGAGCGGCTTCATCGACGAAGAGTTGAAGAAGCACGGCCGCACACGGCACGTAGTGTTGGCGGTACCGCAATTCAACGGCCTGAGCACCCTGCTCGCTGGCACCGACATCGTCGCCACCGTGCCCGACTACACCGCCGATTCGCTCACCGCTGCCGGCGGCGTGCGCGCCGAGCCGCTGCCGCTGGACACGCCGTCGTTCGAGCTGCACCTGGCCTGGAGGGGATCGCAGGATAACGACCCTGGGGAGCGGTGGTTGAGGTCGCGGATTCAGATGTTTTTTGGGGATCCGGATAGTCTCTAGGCGTCGTCGAGTCGGCTGTTTATCTGATCATTTTGCTTTCCACAAACCATGGCACTGCAATTCTGGTGGATTGCCACATGAGGTACATCTGGGGTCCGTGGTTCGGATGATTTGAAAATAGCGGGTGCACCATCTGCAATGCTCGACAACTGCAGGAGATTGTAAAAAAAGATGATGGCATAACGCCCTGGCAACCGGCAGAATCCACATGTTCTCAACGGATTTGAAGGACCGCTTCCGATGACATGGCAAGTCACGCTGCAACTAGATAGCGCAGCCTACCCGCTCAGTGTTGTGCAACGCACCGCTTATTCCCTGGCCGACATTGTCTCGATCCAGATCGGTATCGAAGCCACTCAGATAAGCCTCACTGCCCACCCCGCTGAGGCAAGGCTAACGTTTTCCCCTGAGCAGGCTCACTCGCTGATCCTCCAGCATCTAAACGACTTCGCCCTACGTGACCATATCCACCGCGAAACAGTAGGGTTGCGCGAGGTCCTGGCCCGAGCCGCGCTCGCTGGATGTGGGAATTGCCAATGACGTTGATTGCGACAGACGCCAAGCATTACCGCTTGCTGCCTTTTCGATTCATGCGCATGAACACGGGACATGACCGTGACATCCTGCTTACTTCCGATACCGGTGAGTATATGCACGTGAATGACGCGCAGTTACGAGCTCTCAGTTACTTCGACGTGCAACCAAGTACGCCTTTTTACAAGGACCTGCTGGCTCGCCATTTCATTTACGAACCGGGCCGCCACGACCCCTTCCCGGAAATGGCCGCGCAGTATCGCAGCCGCAAGGACTTCCTCTTCCAGGGCCCTGCACTGCACTTATTCGTGGTTACATTGCGCTGCAATCACACCTGCCAGTATTGCCAAGTATCGCGCGCGCCTCTGGGAGGATCCGGGCATGACCTATCAGAAGCGGATGCGCAGGCGGCAGTCGATCGACTGTTCGAATCGAACGCTCCCGCCTTGACTGTGGAGTTTCAGGGTGGCGAACCGCTTCTGGCCTTCGAGCGCGTCCGCAAGATTGTCGAATGGGTCGTTGAACGCAACGTGGTCGAACAGCGGGATATCCAGTTCGTCATTACCACCACGCTGCACCACCTGACAGAGGAAATACTCGACTTCGCAGAACTAAATCGCATCCAGTTTTCGACCTCGCTGGATGGGCCAGCGCTCTTGCACAATGCCAACCGCCCTACCCCATCCCGAGACTCTTACGAACGCACGGTAAAAGGCATCCAATGGGTCCGTCAGCGCCTTGGCCATGATGCAGTTTCCGCGCTGACCACGCTGACTTCAAGAAGCCTCGAACAACCTGAAGCGATCATCGATGAGTATGTAAGCCAAGGCTTCTCCAGCATCTCGCTTCGTCCTCTTAGCCCTTATGGGTTTGCCACTAAGAGAGCCCATCGACTTGATTACCCTATTGAGCGATACCTGGCTTTCTACAAGAAGGCACTGGCCTATTTGCTGGATATCAACCAACAGGGTGTATACCTGTCAGAGAGTTATGCGAGCCTGTTGCTGAAAAATATCCTGACACCCTTCTCCTCCGGCTATGTAGACCTGCGTTCCCCTGCTGGCGCAGGCACTGCGGCGCTCGTCTACAACTATGACGGTTACGTCTATCCCTCGGACGAAGCCCGAATGTTGCTGGAGATGGGTGAAGACGGGTTGAGGCTCGGCACCGTGCAGCAACCCTTGTCGGAGTTACTCTCATCGCCTGTTATGAACGCGTTGCTCGCCAGTGGTGTAGCAGAGCGCTGCCGGGCTGCTCCGACTGCGCACTTGTCCCGTACTGTGGTGCTGACCCCATCGAGCACTATGCCCGCCAAGCTGACCCGATCGGCCACCGAGTGTTCAGCAGCTTCTGCAAGAAGAACATGGGGCTGTTGAAGCATATTTTCGGCCTGCTTGGCGATAGCGACGACAACGTACAGAGAGTACTGCTGTCTTGGTTGAACAGGCGCTCTTACAACGATGTCCGGTTCCCCGGTTACCGGGGCTGATGGTGATGCTGCGCAAAGATACCCACTTCGAAATTCATCACCTGAATGAGCCCAAACTGTTCAAAGTAATCACTCTGGATGAGTTTATCGCGCAAGGCCTGGCTGTTTGTGCCGGAATGGCTGAGTTCGATGACTTGCTGCTTTGGCTGCCAAACGAAGAGCGGCGACGGAGCCCCCATCTGCTCTCATTACCAGTGGGTGGTTTCCTGATCCCGGAGCCAATGATCGGCGACTTCGACAGCGCGCGGCCACACCTGCACACCCCCAAAGATGCAGATGTCGTGCAGCCCGGCGATGTCATTGCTATCACACCAGGTAACGCGTTGGTGCGAGTGCTCTATCGACGAGGTTCAGACAGCAACCTGCTGTTCATGACCGATCGTTGCAACAGCCTCTGTTTGATGTGCTCGCAGCCGCCCAAAGATATCGATGACCGTTGGCATATCGACGAGAACTTACGGCTGATCGACCTGATGGACCCCGGCGAGGAAAATCTGGGAATCAGCGGCGGAGAACCAACGCTTTATCGCGCCGGCCTGCTAGAAATCCTGGCCAAGTGCAAAGCCGTTCTGCCGCAGAAATCTGTTCACGTGCTCAGCAACGGGCGTCTGTTCCAAGATCCGAGCTGGATTGCAGCGCTTTCTGCCATCGGCCACCCTCAACTGAGCTGGGGCATCCCGCTGTACGCCGACAATGCCGAAGACCATGACCATGTGGTGCAAGCTCAAGGCGCGTTCAGCGAAACCTTGCAAGGTCTTTACAACCTCGCGCGCGCTAACCAGATCATCGAGATACGCGTGGTGCTCAATCGGCTGACCACGCCACGCTTGCCAGAGCTCGCCCACTACGTGTTCAGGAACCTGCCCTTCGTGCGGCATGTTGCGCTGATGGGGATCGAAAGTACCGGCCTGGCCAGGAAGAACTACGAAGGATTGTGGATTGATCCGCTGGACTATCAAGAACCGTTGAGCCAGGCCGTGTATTTCCTGTTCAACCGAGGAGTACCGGTTTCAATCTATAACTTGCCCTTGTGCCTGATCCCGGCCCACCTCTCGCGATTCGCCCGCCAGAGCATCTCGGATTGGAAGAACCTGTTCATCGATACCTGCCAGCAATGCGCTGCCGTCAAACATTGCTCTGGTTTCTTCAAATCCCACACCGACCGTTGGCAAAGCCGCGGCGTACAATCACTATCGACCGAGGCCTTCAGCGCCTATGCAAGGAGTGCACAGTGAAATTGCTCGACCGCTGGAAAGTACTGATCAGTGGGATCAGCCTACTGCCAATGACAGGTATCACCCTTGCACAGGCGGGCCATCTATCGCTCGCCGATGCGGATTGGCAACCCAACGACAAGCTACAGCCCCCGGTGTTTGCCGATACGCTCAATGCGCCAGACGCCGTCAACATCTATGCGGCACATCGCTCGCACAGTTCTCACCGATCCCATAGTTCGCACAGCTCTCACTACAGCGGCTCGGGTGGCTATAGCGCACCTCGCTATTACAGCCCACCCGCTACCAGCACTCGAAGCTACAGCACGCCGGGTGCTTCCAGCAGCACCCCAAGCCGCAATAGCGTTTATCAGTCGTCTGACACTACCAATAGTACAACTTCGAGCACTTCAAAAAGCCGCGCGACCAATGAGCAGAAAAACGACTTGGTCACCCGCGTGCAGACTGCGCTCATGGTGCGCCAGTATTACCAAGGCCCCATTGATGGGGTGATGGGCAAAGCGACACGTGGTGCATTGATGGCGTTTCAGATGGACAGTGGGCTGACCATAAACGGCCAAATGGATACACCATCGCTGAATGCGTTGGGTATCAAAATTCCATAAGTCGCTTCAGGTACCAAGCATGCTGCAGTATCAGGTTTCCAACCTGGCGCGCGCCGACATTGTCGACATCCTCAGACTCTCCCAGACGCAGTTCGGCGATCAAGCGCCCCTGCGCTACCAGGCGCTGATCCTCACGGCGCTGCAAGCGCTCGCCGAACGACTGATCAGAATCACAGATGCACCGCCGGCTCAGGCTCGCCACCCCCACAACCAGAAGAAACCCGCACCCTCACCGCAATCAACAGCGCCGCCAGCAGCATCAGCACGGCAGCTGCCACGAACACACCCCCGCTGCCACCAAGGCTGAACATCGCTCCCCCAGCAGCGGCGCCGGTGGCAATGGCGGACTGCACCGATGCCACCACCATACCCCCAGCACTTTCCGCCTGGTCAGGCACTGCGTTGGCCACCCAGTTCGACCATGCCACCGGTACGCCACCAAAGGCCAGGCCCCAGATCGCCAGCAGTACCGCCTGCCCCGGCACCGAGGCCGGCAAAAGCACCAATGCCAGTGCCGCAACACCAACCAGCGCGGGCATCAATACGAGCGTGGCCAGCGGGTGACGCTCCAGTAGTTTCCCGGCCAGCAGCGTGCCGGCGAAGTTCGCCACACCGAACCCCAGCAGCATCAGCGACAGCCCTTGCGCGCCGATGCCGGTGGTCCCTTCAAGGAAGGGCCGAACATAGGTGAACATGGCAAAGTGGCCGCTGTGCACCAGCACGCAACCGAACATCCCCATGGCAATGCCCGGACGCAGCAGCACCTCGAGCACGGTACGCAGGCGTGCCGGCCGACGTGGCGCAAGCCGCGGCAAGGTGAACGACTGGAACGCCAGGGTCACGATGCCAACCGCCGCCGCGGCAAAGAACGCGCTGCGCCAGCCATACAAGCCGCCCAGATAGCTGCCCATCGGCACGGCAACGACCGTACCGATGGCAATGCCGCTGAAAATGATCGACAGCGCCCGGGGCAACAACGCGCTCGGCACCAGACGCATCGCGACCGCCGCCGCCATGCTCCAGAACCCGCCAAGGGCGATACCCAGAAGGATGCGCATCAACAGCAGCACGGCGAAGTTGGAGGAAATGGCGACCAGCAGATTGGAGGCGACCATCAGCGTGGAAAAACCCAGTAACACCCAACGTCGGTCGATGCTACGGGTCAGGCCTGGCACCAGTAAACCGGCGAACAGCGCCACCACGGCAGTCACGGTTACCGCCTGGCCAGCCAGCGCTTCGGAAACGCCCAGGTCAGTCGCCATCAGCGTGAGCAGACTGGCGGGCAGGTACTCCGCAGTCAATAAACCGAAGACGCCCATTGCCAGTGAGAAGACGGCCATCCACGCGGGGGTCGCAGGTGCCTCGTTCGCGCTGTCACCAGCATGAGGGTCGGATGGGGCATTGCATACACAGTCGGTCATTATTCGGATCTCCCAATTTTCATTGCGAGCCGCAGTCTAGGCGCCGAAGGCTGGATGATCTATGATCCAAAAACCTTCATTTTTGACCAAAGCACCTGAACCATGTCGGTAGAACAGTTCGCTCTGTCCTCGGATCTCATCAACGAGCTGTTGCAGGGCATGCGTCTGCGGGGCGTCGACTACCGGCGTATCAACGCAGGTCCACGCTTCGGTCTGGGTTTCGCGGCAAAACCGGGGCACGCCTGGTTCCACTTCATGGCCGTCGGGACTGCAGTGCTGCATATGGAGGATGGCACCACCTATGAGCTGTCTGCCGGTAACGCTGTGTTCATCTCCCATGGCGCGGCCCATGAACTGCTCTCCCACCCCGACGTGCCGGTTCAGGACATTGACCGTTTAAATGGAGCCGCCCTCGGGGATACCGTCAGCGCCGTGGATATCGGAACCGATGCCCGCCCCGCGCCCAGTACCCTTCTGTTCAGTGGTTGTATGGAGTTCGAGCTGGGCAGTATCCATGGCCTCGGCCAGCTGATGCCGGGTCTGATGCTGATCGATGCCGGTGGCCAGCGCTATCCTGGGCTGGTACCTATCCTGACCACCATGGAACGCGAGGTCAGCGCTGCACGTGTTGGCTTCCCCGGTATTCTTGCGCGGCTGGCCGATGTGGTGGCCGCCATGATCGTTCGCGGCTGGGTGGAGTGCGCCTGCGGAAACGCTTCTGGCCTCGTCGCCGCCTTGCGCGATCCACGCCTGGCCGGTGCTCTGCTTGCGCTGCATCAACAACCCGGCCGCGACTGGACGGTTGCGCAACTGGCAGAGCACTGCCATACCTCACGTTCGGTGTTCGCAGACCGCTTTCAAGTGACGATCGGCATGTCCCCGCTGCGCTATGTCACCGAACTGCGAATGCGGCTTGCGACCCAGTGGCTGACACTTGAGCGGCTGCCGATCGAAGAAGTGGCGCAGCGTCTGGGCTATACCTCACAGGCCGCCTTCAGCCGTGCATTCAAGCGCATCACGGGCAAGACACCGGGTTTGAGCCGCAAGGCGAGGCAGCGTGCTGTTCCCCAGAATTCATACCCCTGACTCACTTGCCGCCCGTGACGTCGAGGAATGTACCGGTAACGAACGATGCCTCCTCGCTGGCCAGCCACAGAATCGCGCGTGCCACTTCCTCCGGCTGACCGCCCCGCCCCATGGGGATCGAGTCCTTGACACGATCGACCCGTCCCGGCTCACCGCCACTGGCGTGCATTTCGGTGTAGATATGTCCGGGGCGAATGCAGTTGACGCGTATGCCTTCGCGGGCCACCTCCTTTGCAAAGCCGATGGTGAAGGTCTCCAGAGCACCCTTCGACGCTGCGTAGTCGACGTACTCGTTCGGGCTGCCAAGGCGGGCCGAGGCCGAAGAGACGTTGATCACCACGCCGCCCGGCCCGTTGTGGCGGGTGGACATGCGCTTCACTGCCTGCTGGGCACAGAGTATTGGCCCGATGGCATTGACGGCAAAGATGCGCTGCATCCGCTCGTAACCCAGGTCCTCCAGGCGTGACTGAGGCGCCAGCACGCCGGCGTTATTGACCAGTACGTCGAGGCGTCCGAATGTGCGATCGATGGCGGCGAACAACTCGGCCACCTCTTGGGGGTCCGCACTGTCGGCCCGCATTGCCAGGGCCTTGCGCCCCAATGCTTCCACATCCGCCGCCACGGCCAGCGCTGCGGACTCGTTGGCCACATAGCTGATAGCCACGTCATAACCTCTGGCCGCGGCCAGCCGGGCGGTTGCCGCACCGACCCCACGACTGCCTCCTGTGATGAGAATCAACGGTGCCTGCGAGACGTTGACCATTGAACTTAGCTCCTGAGCCGTTGGCTGTATCAGCCGATAATGAAAGTACCGCTGGCGATCACGCAGGCGAGCGCCCCCGCGACATCACGCTTTCAGGGATGCGTAGGACCATCCTGTAACCGACCAACGTTCTCATCGATGCGATGCTGAATCATCCGCAAAGTGTCTCGAGTGATAACGCCTGGATACAAATCCTCGGCAAGGGTTGCAAACCTACTGGCCACACCACAGATACGGTCGATCATTCTGCCTGCATCGTCGGGGGATATTTCAGCCTCTTGAGCGAGCCGCAGCATTTGCGCGCGAGAGATCGACAGCGCTTCACCCATCACATCCATCTGGTGATAACCGCCTGGTCCTTCGCAGAATGTTACGTCATAGGCTGGCGACAGTTCCCACTGACCCTCTTGCGTCATGATGTAGGCAAAGTTCTTGAGATGATCGTCCCGGTTGTTGAGCGCGACATTGAAGACCGCACGCTCGAAGGCCGTTGCCATTGCTCGCACGTCGTTGGTACACATCCGGGTGGCCCGCAAGAAATTGACATAGTCCAACACTCCCGGCGATCGATAATCGGCCCCGGTGAAAGCCGCAAGGCTCTGCATGGGTATACGCAAGCCCTTACGGCGGTCAAATCGCTTGCTGGCGAAGGCCGCGAGGCCATTGGGCAAACTGAAGTACTGTGTATCTGGGGTCTGGATGCCACACATGCGCAAGCATTCGGCGTAGATCATTTCGACCGCGCAGACTTCAGCATGCTCTTCCTTGGCAGGGAACTTGACCAACCAGGCTTCGAAACCCGGTGTGGCCGCTGTAGTAAATCCGCCTGTTGCGGGGTTGCGATACACCAGCGCCTTTGGCCTGGCGCCTTGCGGCGAGCCACCAACCAGCAGCAACGTCTGCAGGAATTCGCCACCGTCTCCTTGAAGCACTTCCTGGACGCCTGCAGCGAGCTGTTCCAATGGAATGTGAACGTCAGACGCTTGTCCTTCCGGGACCCTCGGTTCGAACGTCATCGCGCCCATGGCGTTATTGCCGATGTAGGCAAGCCGCTGCAACGGGCCAATACGCGCCGTGCTGAGTCCTCGACGCCTGAACATGCGGTCCATCAGCAACATGCCCCACCCGTCCGGCAACGCGTCATAGACGGGACCTGGCAGGTGCAACTGGTGCTCCGGAAAGTCCTGGCGCAACAGAGCGCCCTGTAACGGCAGTGTGTAGGACGACAGCTCCAAACCTCTTTGTCTGGCTTCGTTGCTGTACTCGAATACGATCAGCGGACGCCCCGTCAGGGCAGTCGTGGACACCAGTGTGCCCCACTTCCAGCGCTCGCCCCAGCCTTCGTAGAACACATCTACCTGCTCAGGCATTGCCGGCTTTCCTCGTTGAACGAACACGTTTGGCGCTGTTTTCATAGCGGCGAATGTCTTCGATGCTGTCCAGCTTGGGCAGGAATAGGCCCTCGAGCTCTCGGGTTCTGCCAAGGGCCATCGCTACCCTTACCACGTTCTCGAAGCCGACATTGCGCCCTGCTTCAAGGTTGGACACGGTATTGGCGCCGATACCGGCACGCCCCGCCAACTCGGCTTGGGTCATGTTCAACGCCAAGCGCTCAGTGCGCAATCGATCGCAAAGACGCTTGACGATCTCATCGGGTTTGCTGAAGCTCAATTCCAACATGGTTTGTACCTAGCCTGTGCTGTACAGACGCAATCGCTACGTTAACAATCTGGACTGGCCAGCGCTAAATCCAATACTTTGTGGCCTATTTTCTATATCGACCATTAAGACACAACATAACAGATTTGATGAGGCTTGAGTTTTGAGAATGATGCTTCGGTTGTTCAGTCTGTGACAGAAGCTTTGCACTACCCACAACTCTCCAAGGCACCCCATGATCCGAGAACTCAAGACATTCATCTGCGTTGCGCAACGTGGCACCTTCGCGGCAGCCGGGCAGCAGGTGGGGCTGACGCAGTCGGCGGTCAGCGCGCAGATCAAGAGTCTCGAGCAGACCCTGGGTGTCAGGCTGTTCGATCGGACCGGGCGTGCGGCGACCATCAATGCTGCCGGGCAGCGGGCCATTCCGCTGGCTGAAGAGATCCTGCGGCTTTTCGAGCGTATGGGCGCGGCGGACAGTGGCAATGATTTCCACGGCTCGCTGCGCATTGGCGCCATCGGCACGGTGCAAACCGGGATCCTGCCGCAGGCGTTGGTGGCGTTGAGAAAGCAGGCGCCTTTCATCGAAACCCACCTGGTGCCGGGTGTGTCGTTGAACCTGCTCAGCCAGGTGGACGCGGGCGAGTTGGACCTGGCCATCATGATCAAGCCGCCGTTTGCGCTGCCCAAGGACCTGCATGCCGAAGTCATCGCGCGCGAGGCCTTCGTACTGATCGCGGCGAAGAACGTCCCAGGCGACGACCCGCTGGCGATCCTGGCGCAACAGCCTTTTGTCCGGTATGACCGCGGCTCGTTCGGAGGCCGCCTGGTCACCCAGTTTCTCAAGGAACAGAAGCTCCATGTGCGGCAGGCACTGGAGCTGGACGAGCTGGACGCCATTGTCAAAATGGTCGGCAGTGGCCTTGGCGTCGCGTTGGTCCCCAGGGCGGGTCTATGGCTGGAGCATTCGGCGGACGTGAGGGTGCTGGAGCTGCACGAGCTGACGTTTTTCCGGGAGATCGTATTGGTGTCGAAGTATCGGCAAAAGCACTCGGCACTTTTCAACATCTTCAGAAGCTGCGTTCTGGAGGCCGGTGATGTGGGATAACGATGCAGCGTTTACAGCCGAAGATTGAACCGCTGTGGGGCAGTATGAACAATCATGGTGCAAAATCCTGATCGAATGCAGAATCAATCGAAATTTTCCGTGCTCAGAACACAGGATTTACGCTTTTATCTCACTCATCCACGGACAAGAATGGCTTCAGATCAAAACAAAGCCATAGGAAACCACCGTGAGCCTTTCTCCTTTTCATCTCGCAATACCTGTCTACGACCTGGCGGCCACACGTCATTTCTACGGTGAAGTGTTCGGGCTCTCCGAAGGCCGCTCGAGTGCGCAGTGGGTCGACTTCGATTTCTACGGCCATCAACTGGTTATTCACGAGCACCCCAAGACGGCTTCCCAGGAAAGCGTGCACAGCAACCCCGTGGACGGTCACGATGTACCGGTCCCGCACTTCGGCATCATTCTGGAGTGGGCGCAGTGGGAGGCATTGGCCGAACGGCTGAAGGCGCGCGGTACCCAGTTCGTCATCGAACCCTATATTCGTTTCCAGGGCCAGGTGGGTGAACAGGCCACCATGTTCCTCTTCGACCCGTGCGGCAACGCACTGGAGTTCAAGGCGTTCAAGGACATGAGTCAGCTGTTCGCCAAGTAATCCGTTACGCAGCGACCGTCGCCAGCAGAGCGACGGCGCAACCAGGCCTCCTCCTCTTCCCCGATTCAATTGCCAACCTCCCCTTGCAGCCGCCGCAGTGGCTTCGCAGTAAGGACGTTGCGCTTCGAACAAAGGCATCAGGGCATCCGCATGCAGTGCGCGGATGGACGGTGCACTGCCGGTTTTTTGTTACGCCTTTTCAGGCAGCACTTTCTGCCATCCAATTTCCTGGCCTCGAGCCAAAGCGGGAGGTATTCATGTCCGGTGTTCTTTCTGAAAGTAGCCCAATGCGGCGCACTGACGTCGAGGCAAGCGTCACCCAGGGCTCAGAGCATTCAGCCGTGGTTGCCAGGCGTGCAGCCATGGCTTCGGCGACCGGCACTGCGGTGGAATATTACGAGTTCAGCATCTACGGCTACATGGCGACCATCATCGCGCCCCTGTTCTTTCCCGGTGACAATCCGGCAGCGGCCCTGCTCGCCACCCTGGCGGTGTTCGGCATCGCTTTCGTCATACGCCCGATCGGTGGCGTCCTGCTGGGTCGTCTGGCCGACCGTATCGGACGACGTCGGGTGCTGCTCAGTACCGTGATCGGCATGGGCACCGCTACGGCGCTGATTGGCGTGCTGCCCACCACCGCGCAGATCGGCCTCGCCGCCCCTGTGTTGCTGGTGCTGTTGCGCTTGTCCCAAGGTTTCTTCGCCGGCGGCGAAGTGGTGGGCGCTGCGGCGTTCGTGGCGGAGTCTTCGCCCAACGGTCGGCGTGGTTTCTTCGGCGCGTTCACGCCGCTGGGGGTCGCCGTCGGTGGGGCGCTGGGGGCGATTGTCTGCGGTATCACCACCGGGCTGCTCAGCGCCGAGCAGTTGCAAGCCTGGGGCTGGCGGATTCCGTTCTTTCTGTCCATCCCGCTGGTGATCTTTTCGTTCCACATGCGCCACAACGTCGAGGAGACCCCGGAGTTCAAGGCGTTCCTGGCCAAGGACAAGCCTCCGGTTGCGCCGGTCAGGGAAGTGTTCGGCAAGAATCTGCCGGCGCTGTTGCGGGTCATCGTGTTCGCCTCTGCGCAGAATGCCGGCTATTTCATCGGCATGGTGTTCATGAACATCTACCTGACCACCTACCTGCATTTCGACAAGTCCAAGGTCTACTGGGTGATTGCGGTGATCAGCCTGTGCATGGCGGGCATGATGCCGTTCTGGGGCGGCTTGTCGGACCGTATCGGTCGGCGCAAGGCCTTGGCCATCGGCTTCGTCGGCTATACCCTGCTGGTGGTGCCGATGATGATGCTGATGGACAGTGGCAGCCTGTGGATCGCGGCGCTGGCGATGTTTGTCGCCACCCTGCCCATGCCGATCGTGCAATCGGTGGGTTACCCGACCTACGCCGAGCAATTTCCGACTCGCGTGCGCTATACGGCGATGGCGATCAGCATCAACCTGGGTGCGATCCTGGGAGGCGGGATCACACCCTATGTGGTGACTTCGATCATCACCCGGACCGGCAATCTGCTGGTACCGGGCTACTTCATGGCGGGCGCGGCGGTGTGTGCGCTGCTGGCCATCCTGACCTTGCGGGAAACGTCCAAGGGCAATCTGCTCAGATAGCCGCGGCAGCGGGAAACATCTGGTGTGCCTTTATCGCCAGCGACGATAAGGGCACCGTTGAACCTTCACAATCGCTTCCGAGTCGGACCATAGGGGCCAAAGTGCCCCTGTCGTCCCCTCAGGAGCTTCAGCATGACCACCCCCAATCCTCAGCCGTTACCCCAGGACGCTGTGGCGGTAACTTCCCTGCATGTTCTGACGGTCAATACCCACAAGGGCTTCAGCCCGCTGAACCGGCGCTTCGTGCTGCCCGAGTTGCGCGAGGCTGTTCGCACGCTGGGCGCCGATGTGGTGTTCCTGCAGGAAGTGCTCGGGATGCATCGCTCCCACGGCCAGCGCTACGACAACTGGTCGGACGTTCCCCAATACGAATTCCTGGCTGACAGCATGTGGCCGGTGTACGCCTACGGCCGCAATGCGGTGTACCCGGACGGCGACCATGGCAACGCGCTGCTGTCCAAGTTTCCCATCGTGCGCCACGAAAACCTCGATGTCAGCGTCAATGGCACCGAGGAGCGTGGCCTGCTGCATTCGGTGCTAGCAGTACCGGGGCACGGAGAAGTGCACACCGTCTGCGTGCACCTGGGGCTGAGCGAAAGCCAGCGTCAGCAGCAACTGAAGTTGCTGTGTCGGCTGCTCGACAGCCTGGATCCGAAGGCTGCCGTCATCGTCGCCGGCGACTTCAACGACTGGCGCCTGCGCGCCGATGAGGCCTTGGCCGACTGCAACATGACCGAGGTGTTCGTCGAAGCCTTCGGCAGGCATGCCAAGACGTTCCCAGCCCGCCTGCCGCTGCTCAGGCTCGACCGTATCTACATTCGCAACGCGACTGCGCACCTGCCCAAGGTGCTGTCGCGTAAACCCTGGTCCCATCTTTCCGATCATGTGCCCCTCGCAGTGGAGGTTCGCCTATGAGCGAGCAATGGCGTGACAACAATGAAATCCAGCTGCTGATCAACGGTGAGGAGTTCTTCCCGGCAGTGTTCGAGGCTATCGGCCAGGCTCGCGAGGAAGTGTTGATCGAAACCTTCATCATTTACGAAGACGAAGTGGGCAAGGATCTGCAGCGCGTGCTGATCGAGGCGGCGCAACGCGGCGTGCGTGTGGAAGTGCTGGTGGACGGTTACGGCACGGCGGAGCTGAGCACGCAGTTCCTGCGTGAGCTGTCCGATGCGGGCGTGAAACTGTTGGCCTTCGACCCGCAGCCGCGGGTGATGGGCGTACGCACCAACCTGTTTCGTCGGCTGCACCGCAAGATCGCGGTCATCGACGGCGAAATCGGTTTCGTCGGTGGCATCAACTACAGTTCCGACCACCTGGCGGACTCCGGCGACCCGATGGCCAAGCAGGACTATGCCGTGCGGGTACGAGGCCCCATCGTGGCCGACCTGCACCGAGCCACCCTGGCGCTGCTCGACCGCACCAGCAAGGTCGTGCGCGACCGTGCGCCATGGCGCTCGCGCAGCCCGTCGCCCGATGCCGACAGTGCGAGCGCGCGGCTGCTGCTGACCATTCGCGACAACAATGAACACACCACCGATATCGAGGACCACTACCTCAAGGCGATTCGTGGTGCGCGTGAACGGATCATCATCGCCAACGCCTACTTCTTCCCCGGCTACCGTTTTCTGCGCGAGCTGCGCAACGCAGCCCGCCGCGGTGTCGACGTGACCCTGATACTGCAGGGCATGCCCGACATGCCGCTGGTGCGCCTGTGCTCGCGCCTGCTCTACAACTATCTGCTGCGTGACGGCGTGGTCATCCGCGAGTACTGCCAGCGTCCGCTGCATGGCAAGGTCGCAGTGGTGGACCGCGAATGGTCGACCGTGGGCTCCAGCAACCTCGACCCGCTGAGCCTGTCGCTCAACCTGGAAGGCAACCTGATCATCAAGGACCGCCGCTTCAACCAGCGGCTACACGATCACCTGCAGGAACTGGCCGAAAGCACCTGCAAGTCGATCAGCCTGCAACGGGTTCTGCGCGGGTACTGGTGGCGCGCGCCGATCATCTTTCTGACCTTCCACTTCCTGCGCCACTTTCCGGCCATGGTGGGGTTCATTCCTGCGCATTCGCCCAAGCTGGTACCGCTGATCGACGTTGAGCCGCAGCATTGCCAGGCGCCTGCCCTGGACCGCAAGGAGACGGTATGAGCACCGCGCCGCAGAATGCACAAGGGAAGTCGTCCAAATCCAGCAAGTGGGTATGGGCCAAGCGCATCATGACCGTGCTGTGCTTCATCCTGGTCCCGGTGCTGGTGTTTATGCTGGTGAAAAACCTCGACTGGCAGGAGGTCAAGCATGCGCTGAGCTCCTACAAGCTGAGCACCTTGCTGATCGGTGCCGGCATCGTCGCAGCCAGCTACCTGACGTTCGCCAGCTATGACTTGCTGGCCAAGCGTTACATCGGCCACGAAGTGCCCAGTCGGCAGGTGCTGCCATTGGCCTTCGTGTGCTACGCGTTCAACCTCAACCTGGGCTCGTGGGTCGGTGGGATAGCCCTGCGTTATCGCCTGTACTCCAAGCTGGGTCTGGATGTGCCGGCCATCACCAAGATTCTCAGCCTGTGCCTGATCACCAACTGGCTGGGTTACCTGTTCGTGGCCGGTACGCTGTTCGCGATGGGCCTGCCGGCGCTGCCCGAAGGTTTCAAGATCGGCAGTACCGGGCTGCAGATCATCGGCGTGGTGATCATCCTGCTTGGGCTGGCATACCTGGCGGCCTGCCGCTTCTCGAAGAAACGCACCTGGACGATACGCAAGCAGGAAATCCTCCTGCCCTCGTTCAAGATGGCGCTGACCCAAGCCTGTCTGGGCGCGCTGAACTGGAGCCTGATGGGCTTGCTGGTGTGGTCGCTGCTGCCCGAGAAAGTCGGCTATCCGACCATTCTGGCGATCCTGCTGATCAGCAGCATTGCCGGTGTGATCACCCACATCCCAGCCGGCCTGGGTGTATTGGAGACCATCTTCATCACCCTGCTGCAGGGGCAATACTCCAAAGGTGCGCTGCTCGCCGCATTGATTGCCTACCGTGCGCTGTATTTCCTGCTACCGCTGGCGATTGCCTGCGTGGTGTACCTGGTGCTGGAGAAACGCACCCGAACCATCGAGAAAGACCGCGAATCGGGCGCCAGCAGCGGCGCTGGATAGTGGTGTGAGCTAACGCCTGACCAACATCGAGCGCACGGTGTGGGTCAGGTGGTCCAGAGTGAATGGTTTGGTGAGCACATGGACGATGGCGCCCGGTATCTCGTCGCTGGCCGCGGTCTGATCCGCATAGCCGGTGATGAACAGCACTTTCAGGCCGGGCTCCAATGCCCAGGCGGCATCTGCCACCTGACGGCCATCGAGGCCACCCGGCAGGCCGATGTCGGTGATCAACAGGTCGGCCCTCAAGCCGCCCTGTACCAGTGACAGGCCCTCCACGCCATTGGCCGCTTCCAGCACTCGGTAGCCCTTCTCCCGCAACGCCTCGCCCACCATCTGCCGCAACGTTCCTTCGTCGTCGATCAACACGATGGTTTCACCAGTGGCTACGGTGTCTGGCAGGGCTCCGGTCACTACCGGCAGCGTCGCACCGATCTCGCCGGTGTGTCGCGGCAGAAACAGGTGCATTGCGGTGCCCTGCCCCGGTGAGGAATCGACACGGATCTGCCCGCCCGACTGGCGGACGAAGCCGTACACCATCGACAGGCCCAGGCCGGTGCCCTGACCCAGTGGCTTGGTGGTGAAGAACGGATCGAATACCCGTGCGATGGTCTGCGGATCCATGCCCGTGCCGCTGTCGGTCACGCTCAGGCACACGTACTGGCCCGGCTGCAGATCGTTCTCGGTGCGGGCTCGGGCGAACTGATGGTGATTGCGCGCGCGCAACCACAGGCTGCCACCCCCCGGCATTGCATCACGGGCGTTGATGCAGAGGTTGAGCAGCGCGCTTTCCAACTGGTTGGCGTCCACCCGCACCCACCAGACATCGTCGTCGCCCTGGGCACTGAACTCGATGCTCGGGCCCAGCGTCTGGCGCACCAGGTCTTCGAGGTCGGCGATCAGGGACTTGGGCTCGACAGCCCGTGGCGCCAGGGTTTGACGACGCGAGAACGCCAGCAGCCGATGAGTCAGGGTCGCGGCCCGGGCCGACGCCCCCTGTGCAGCGTCGATGTACCGCTTGAGCTCGCCGATGCGGCCCTGTTCGACACGTTGACGCAGCAGTTCCAGGCTGGCACTGATACCGGTCAACAGGTTGTTGAAGTCGTGGGCAAGCCCGCCGGTCAACTGCCCGACCGCTTCCATCTTGAGGCTGTGGCGCAGTTGTTCTTCGACCTGCTGCAGCATCAGCGCACGCTCGCGCTCTTCGGTCACGTCACGGCCTACGGAGTGGAACGAGTCTTCGGCAGGCACCGCTGCCCAGGCAATCCAACGGTAACTGCCGTCGCGGTGGCGCAGGCGGCAGGTCATGTCATGCAGGCGTTCGCCGCGATACAGCGGCACCATCGCGACCGCTACCGCTTCATGATCGTCGGGGTGGATCAGGTCGATGGCGTGATGGCCAACCAGGTCCTCGGCGCTCCAGCCCAGCACCCGCGACCAGGCCGGATTGATGGCTGTGATTTCGAGCCTGCGGCTGGCCACCAACATGATGTCGGATGAAAGGTCCCAGAACCGGTTGCGTTCGACCGTACGCGCCATGGCTTCACGCTCGAAGCCTTCGGCTGCCTGCTCGGCCTTGTCCCTGGCCTGCAATGTCGCGGTGGTTTCGATGACCGTGTCGAGCATGCCCACGATGGTGCCATGTTCGTCGCGTACAGGGCTGTAGCAGAACGTGAAATACGCCTGCTCGGCCCTGCCGTTGCGCTGGATGACCAGCGGGAAGTCCTCGATGAAAGTCGCTTCGCCCTGGAAGGCGCGCGTCATGATCGGCTCGATGTCGTCCCACACTTCGTTCCAGACGATGTGCATCGGCACCCCGAGCGCCGGCGGCTTGCCCGCCAGCAAGGGCTCGAACGCATCGTTGTACAGGGTGATGCGCTCGCCTCCCCAGGCCAGACAGCCGGGGAAGCGTGATGCCAGCAGCATATCGACGGCGATGCGCAGGGCGGCGGGCCAACTGTGGATCGGCCCCAGCGGCGTCGCGGCCCAGTCGTGGCAGCGTACTTTCTCGCTCATGCCCTCTCGGGAAAAGGGAAACGGGTGGGTCATGTTCAACTCGGGCAGTGGATCGCCCGGCAACGATAGCATCCGCGCGATTCTTCGGCGACCCACCTGCGTCCAGCTCTGTCAGGCGAAACCGGTCACCACGTGTGGTACGTAGGGGCTTTCGAGCCGCGCCGTTTCCTCTTCGCTCAACGACAGTTGCAGGGCAGCCAGGGCATCGTCCAACTGCACGGCTTTGGAAGCACCGACGATGGGCGCCGACACGCCGCGCTTGTTCAACACCCACGCCAGCGCTACCTGCGCCATGGGCACGCCGCGTTCCTTGGCGATCTGCTCGACCACGTCGATCACCTTGCCATCCTCGACCTCGGTGGCGGCATAGAACGACTGCCCGGAAATGTCGGTGCGGGTACGTTCGGTCTGCATCCCGTGCGGGCGGGTCAGCCGGCCGCGGGCCATCGGGCTCCAGGGCATCAGGCCGACGCCCTGATCCAGGCACAGGGGAATCATTTCGCGCTCTTCTTCGCGATAGATGAGGTTGAGGTAGTTCTGCATCGAGACGAACCGGCTCCAACCGTTGCTGGCCGCGACCTGCTGGGCCTTGGCGAATTGCCAGGCGTACATCGACGACGCCCCGATGTAGCGCGCCTTGCCTGCTTTCACCACGTCGTGCAGGGCTTCCATGGTTTCTTCGATCGGCGTGTGATAGTCCCAGCGATGAATCTGATAGAGGTCGACATAGTCGGTGCCCAACCGCTGCAGGCTTGCATCGATACTGGCCATGATCGCCTTGCGCGACAGGCCCTGCTCATTGGGCTTTTTCGAGCCTTCCCACATGTTGGCCGGAAAGAACACCTTGGTGGCGATCACGGTTTCTTCGCGACGGGTGAACTCCTTGAGCAATTTGCCGACGATGACTTCGGAGGTGCCGGCCGAGTAGCTGTTGGCCGTATCGAAGAAGTTGATGCCCTGCTCCACCGCATGCTTGATGATCGGCCGACTGGCATCCTCGCCCAAGGTCCAGGGGTGGGTACCGGCATCCGGCTCGCCGAAGGTCATGCAGCCCAGGCACAGGCGGGAGATGTCCAGGCCAGTGTTGCCCAGCTTGACGTAGTTCATGGAAAGGCTCCTGCGGGGGACCGCGCGACATGCCGGTCCGATGCCTTTACCTTAGCGCCCACTCCGACCGGACATAACCCCCAGGCGTCGCACCTGAGCTATGCAGAAATTCACAAGCGTGGCAGCACTGCCATGCAGTGCCGCACGAATTCGCTGACCGCCTGGATGCGTGGCGTTGCGCGTACGTCTTCGTGGAACGCCATCCAGACCTCGATGTTCAAGGTGGCCGCTTCCGGGTCGACCCGTTGCAGGCCGTGTTCGGCGGCAATGAACGCCGGCAGGCAGACGATACCCGCTGCGCCTGCAGCAGCCAGTGCCTGCACGCGCAGGTCGTTGCTGCACAGCACGAATTCACCGTCCACGGCCTGCTCGACCAGCCAGCGATGCTGGACGGATTTGGCTTGCGAAGCGTCGTAGCCAATGAAGCGTGGCTTCGCTGCCTGCGCCAGGTAGGCAGGGCTGGCGTACAGCGCATAGTCCAGGTGCCCGAGCAGGCTCGCGACCAATGTCGACTCCTGCGGCCGGGCCAGGCTGACGGCGACGTCTGCCTCCCGGCGCGCCAGCGAGGTGCGCGACTTGGTGCCCACCAGGCGCAGCGACAACGCCGGATGCTGCACCAGCAGGTTACCGGCGTGGGGCGCGATCAGGCTGCCCAGCAATACGGGCGGCGCCGACAGCACCACTTCGCCCTGCACGTCCGGCTGGTCGGCGCCAGCGTAATGCTCGAGGGCGAACGAAGAGCTGCTCATCTGCTCGGCGAACTCGGCAATCCGCAGCCCCTGGTGGGTCAGCACGTAGGCACGCGAGCGGCGATCGACCAGCTTGAGGTTGAGCGCGGTTTCCAGTGACGCGATGCGCCGCGCCACGGTGGCATGGTCCACCGCCAGCGACTTGCCCGCCGCCGTCAACGAGCCCGCCCGCACGAAGGCCGCAAAGTGCCTCAGATCTTCCCAATCGAACATGGATACCTCGCCTGTGATCAGGCCATGATACCCCCACCCCCCTTCAAAACGCGCAAATGCCCTGTAGGAGCGGTCCGCGGCCGCGAACCAGACGCCACGGAGCGTCAGGCAAACTGCGGGGCCCTTTTCGCGGCCGAGGACCGCTCCCACAGGGAACACAAGCTACGTCACCGCGCACTCATCTGGATACTTTGTTGGCCTTGAACAACCACTCGAATGCCTGGGGCAGCGTGGGCGTTGCCACATCGATCGGATTCGCGGCGATCTGGTCGGTCGTGCGCTGGAAGAGATCCCTGACCCCCGGCAGCACCGCGACCGGCATGTCAGCGGCACGCAACTGCCGCTCAGCTTCTTCGACTTCCTTCAAGCGACGCGGCGCATGCAGTACATGGGTGCGGATCAGGGCACCGAGAAAATCGCGCAGGCTTGCCTGATCGATGTCGCTCAAGGCGTCGTGCAACTTGTCACTGACACCTTGCTTCTCCGCGGCCATGAAACATTCGATAGTCAGGGCTTCCAAGCCCTTGGTGAATACGCTTCTGAGGATCTTCAAGGCCGCCGCATCACCGGCTGCGCCGTCCTCCACTGGTTTGAGCGGCGCGCCGGCGAAGGCGAACAACGTCAGGGCGCGCTCGATACCAGTGCCGGCGCCCAGCAAGTTGGTTTTTTCGTGCGTCAGCGCAATCGCACCGAGGATGGCCACATCGACATAACTCACGTCGAATTCTGCGGCACGTTGCGCCGCCGTCCTGATCAATGCGGGATCGGCAGTGGTCATGTCCACATATAAGGCGTCCTTGGCCATATGCGCGAGCGCCTGCTCGGCGACGGACAGCGACACCGTACCAAACACGCACGATACCAGTACGTCACAGCTTGGCGCGATGTCTGCAACCGATGTACAGATATCGCTGCCTGACTGCGCAGCGAAGGCCGCCGCAGCAGCGGACGGCTTCAGATCGCACAAAACGACTTCGTGCCCAGCTGCCGCCCAGGGTCTTGCGTAGGTCAGTCCGACTTCGCCTGCACCGATAATTCCGATTTTCATGCTGTATCTCCTCCAATCAGTGAGCGGCGTAGGCGCCCTTGTAAGTGCCTGCGGCGATCTGCGCCATCATTTCCGCTTCCTTTTGTTCGGTTGCATGACAGGCGCTCAACAGCTCGGCCGCGCGCGATGCGGCGAAGGCGACGATGCCATCGTGGTCACCGACGACGAAGTCGCCCGGCGACACGATCATCCCATCGATGCTCACTGGAACGTTTATCTCACCAGGTCCGTTCTTGTAGGGGCCCAGATGAATGCCGGCCCGTGCGAACATCGGAAACGTGCCCTTGCCAATGGTCGCCAGATCGCGAATCGCGCCGTCAATCACCACACCCGCCGCGCCACGTTTTTCAGCAATGGCCGCCATGATGTCGCCCATCAACGCACGGCTGACATCGCCGCCGCCATCGACCACCAGTACATGGCCAGGTTCGAGCAGTTCGAGGGCCTGGTGAATCGCTCGGTTATCGCCATTGGCGACTTTTACCGTCAAAGCGATACCGGCCATGGTCCCTTCGATCTTGTGAAAGGGGCGCAACGCCGCGCCCGGCAAACGATCCAGACAGTCACTGATGATCGAAGTGGAGGTGCGGGCAAATGCGGTTACCAGTTCGTCACGTTCGGATGAGGCGAGTACGGCAGTCATAGACAGTTCTCCGATGGCAGATAACACCACCATAAACAGGCTACGAAATAGAAAAAGCGATATTATTCAATATCCAATCATTCTATTAAGGAATGTACATGATTACCCTACGCCAATTGCTTGCCTTACACTGGATAGAGCGGCTCGGAACTTTCGAGCGCGCTGCAGAGCACCTGAGCACCACTCAGTCCGCCATATCCAAACGCGTTCAGGAACTGGAGGCGTCGACCGGCATGCAGCTGTTCGACCGTTCGCAACGCGGCGCTCGGTTGACCAGCGCTGGCGAGGAACTGTTAGTGATAGCGCGGGAAATGCTCGGGCTTGCCGAGCGCATCGACTCTCTCAAGGACGGTACCCAAGTGGTGACGCGCCGGCTCAGGTTGGGTGTGACCGAATTGACCGCATGGACCTGGCTGCCGCGATTAGTGACGCGCCTGGTAACCGATTATCCGGGTCTCATTATTGAGCCGGAGGTCGACATGAGCCGTAACCTCCATGAAAAGCTCATGGACGACATGATCGACCTGATCATCATTCCCGACACCTTTACCGCACCGGAAGTGACCTCCGTCGCCCTGGGCGAGGTCGAGAATGCCTGGATGGCCGCACCGGGCCTGATAGGCCACGATGAGGTGCTCGACCTTGCGGAACTGGCGAAATACCCAATGCTGGTTCAAGGCAAGAAATCGGGCTCGGGACTGTTCGTGAACAAATGGCTGCGTACCTTGGGCGTCGACCTGCCCAAGACGCTGTCCTCGGACAGTCTGACGGCCATGCTCGGACTGACAGCCGCAGGCCTGGGTGTGACTTATCTGCCGTTGGAATGCTTTCGGCCATTGGTGGATGAGGGCAAACTGAACATCATCCGCACAACCCCGACATTACCTCCAGTGCCCTACAAGGCGATGTATCGCAACGATCGCCCTTCAGCGTTCATGACCGAAGTGTCGGCATTGGCCGTCGAGCTGTGCGACTTCACTCGCCAGTTGCAACGATGAGCCCGGGGCACCGTGCATTCGACGCCCCATTGCGTATTACCAGGATTGACGCAACATTGTCATTGCGCGGCGGGCTCGACCTGATCAGCCGGTTCGGCAATGGTCAGCACAAAGGCCAGGGCCGCCAGCGAGCAGATCCCCAGGAAAATGAAGACCGCTGTCCAGCTGTAGCTGTCCAGCAGAAAGCCGGTGACCAGGGGCGCTATCGCTCCGCCCGCCTGCCCCGCGCTGTTGACCAACGAGGCCGCAACCGGGTAGGTGGTGCGGTTGGTCAGGCCCATGGAATAGACCGAAAACGACGAGTAACCGATGTTCAGCAGGAAGCCCGTGCCGAACAACAGCAAGCTTACCGCCAACAGCCCGTTGGGCGCATAGACCAACGCCACCATCATCACGCAAGTGGCCACCGCGCTGATCATCATGGTGGGCTTGCGACGACGGTCCAGAATCCGGTCCGAGAACCAGCCCCCGACGATGTTGCCCAATACTCCACCGGCAAACGGCAGCGCGGCGATGAAGCCAACCTGCATCAGTTCGAAGTGCTTCACTTCGCTCAGGTACTTGGGTAACCAGGCCAGCAGCACATTGACCACGCCTGTCATGAGCAAATAACCCAGGCCACAGCCCCAGATGTTCCAGGAGGCAAATACCGATTTAGAGGAAGCCAGGGGTGCCACTCGCTGGTAGCGCAGCACTTTGTCCAACGCGCCGAAATCTCGCTGACGGCGCTTGGGCCCGCTCTCGGCCGGGGTCTGATCTTCGATATGGTCGGCTTCGGCACCGTTGACCCGCTTGCAGGCACGGGGATCGTTTGGCACCACCCACCACCAGATCAATGCCAGCAGCAGGCCGGGGATGGCGAAGACGATGAACATGGTGCGCCAGTCGTAGAGCATGATGATGGCGGCGCCCACGGGTGGGGCTATGACGGCGCCCATCTTGGCGGCAGAAAGAAATGCGCCCGTGGCCAAGCCCTTTTCACCCGCTGGAAACCAGCGATTGATGGTGCTGAGCATGGACAGCGGGAGTGCGGCTTCGGCGATGCCCAAGGCGGACCGATAGAGCTTGATCATGCCGAAGTTATGCGCGGTTCCGATCAACAGGGTGACGATCGACGTCAGCGTGATCGACACCGGCGCGACGAGCCGCACGCCAAATCGGCTGATGATGAAGCCTGCCGGAATCTGACCCAGTGAGTAGAACAGAAAGAATGCACTGACGAGCATCCCCGCCTGCGCATTGGTGGCGCCAAATTCCTTCTGGATATAGGGCAACGCGATGCCGATGTTGGCGCGATCGGCAGCGGCCAGCATGTACACCACGACGATCACCGACAGCACTATCCAGCGATACTTCGACCTGGCCGACCGAGCGGCGGCCTCGGTCTGGGCTAATTCGACCATGAGCGTTCCTTTATTATGTTTGTTCGATGGTCAATCTTGGCCAGCTGCGCGAAATAGAAAAAGCGATAAATAAGAACATTCATTCATTCTCTATTGGCATGACACGGCACATAAGCGTGCCCGCGTCGTTCACGCCGGTGCACTGCCAACCGTGCTTCCCGAAAACAAAACGAAGGTGAACCCGATCGCCTGCGCCACGCGCGCCAAGCATTGTTAGCTCTTCAGCCAGGTGCCACCCCCAGTTCTGCGGGCAGTCTGACGAGACAGATCGCGCTGCAAAAAAACACTTGCCGAAGCTCGTTCTTGGTATACCATAATACCAGATACACACCCTCCAAGAAGGAAACAGGCATGAGCTTCGAGATCCGCAAAATCGTCACCTACTCCGAAGAGACCCTCATCGAAGGCGGCAAGGCCACCGACAGCCCCGTGACCATGGTCGGCCTGGCGGTGGTCATGAAGAACCCGTGGCTGGGCCGCGGCTTCGTCGATGACCTGAAACCGGAGATCAAGGCCAGCTGTTCGGACCTCGGCGCTCTGATGGTCGAGCGCCTGGTGGCCAGCATCGGTGGTGCGGACAAGATCGAGGCCTACGGCAAGGCGGCAGTGGTCGGTGCCGACGGCGAAATCGAGCACGCCTCGGCCGTCATCCACACCCTGCGTTTCGGCAACCACTACCGCGAGGCGGTGCAAGCCAAGAGCTACCTGAGCTTCACCAACAAGCGTGGCGGCCCTGGCACCTCTATTCAGATCCCGATGATGCACAAGGACGACGAAGGGCTGCGCTCTCACTACGTCACCCTGGAAATGCAGATCGAAGATTCGCCGCGCGCCGATGAGATCGTCGTCGTCCTGGGCTGCGCCAACGGCGGGCGCCTGCACCCGCGGATCGGCAACCGTTACATCGACCTGGAAGAGCTGGCTGCCGAAAAGGCCCAGTGACCCACTTGATTCAGGAGCGCTCCATGATTCGGCTTACCGCTGAACGCACTGCGGCCGGTACCAGTTACCTGGCCGCGGGTGACGGCCCGCCCGTGGTGTTCATCCATGGAGTGGGCTTGAACAAGGAAATGTGGGGAGGCCAGTTCGTCGGGCTGATGCCGCACTATCGGGTCATTGCCTACGACATGCTCGGACATGGCGCCAGTGCGTTGCCTGCGCCTGGCACGGCGCTGCTCGGTTATGCCGACCAATTGCTCGAACTGCTGGACCACTTGCAGGTACCCGCAGCGACGGTCATCGGTTTCTCCATGGGCGGGCTGGTGGCACGGGCGTTCGCCCTGCACTACCCCGAACGCCTGCTGGCCCTGGTGGTGCTCAACAGCGTGTTCAACCGCAGCGCCGAACAGCGCGCCGGGGTAATAGCTCGTACGGGCCAGGCTGCCGAGCATGGTCCGGACGCGAACGCCGAGGCAGCGTTGTCGCGCTGGTTCAGCCGCGAGTATCAGGCGGCCAACCCGGCGCAGATAGCCGCGCTGCGCGAGACCCTGGCCAGCAATGATCCGCAGGGCTACCTGACCACCTATGAACTGTTCGCCACCCAGGACATGTACCGCGCCGATGACCTTGGCAACATCGCGGCGCCGGCGCTGATCGCCACGGGTGAACTCGACCCGGGCTCCACGCCCCAGATGGCCCGGGAAATGGCCGAGCGCATTCCCCACGCCGAGGTCGCGATACTCCACGAGCAACGGCATATGATGCCCATGGAATCACCCCGGCTGGTCAACCAGATGTTGTTGGATTTTCTTACCCGGGCCCAGCGCCTGGACAACCAGGCACAGGGGATCGTCGCATGACCCTTTCACGCTTTCAGATGTGCATCGACGGCCAGTGGGTCGATGCGCTGTCCGGCAAGACCTTCGAGAGTCACAACCCGGCCCTGGCCGAACCCTGGGCGCTGTTGCCCGACGCCGACGAGGCCGACGTCGACCGCGCCGTGCAAGCCGCGCAGCGCGCGTTCGAGGCGCCGGCATGGCGCGGGCTCACCGCCACCGCCCGTGGCAAGCTGCTGCGCCGGCTGGGAGACCTGATCGGCGAGAACAAGGAAGCGCTGGCTCAGCTCGAGAGTCGTGACAACGGCAAGCTGATCCGCGAAACCCGCGGCCAGGTGGGTTATCTGCCGGAGTTTTTCCACTACACCGCAGGCCTGGCAGACAAACTGGAGGGCGGCACACTGCCGCTCGACAAACCTGACCTGTTCGCCTACACGGTGCACGAACCGATCGGCGTGGTTGCCGGGATCATTCCCTGGAACAGCCCGCTGTACCTGACGGCGATCAAGCTGGCACCAGCCCTGGCGGCCGGCAACACCATCGTTCTCAAGCCCTCCGAGCATGCCAGTGCCACCTTGCTGGAATTGGCGCGCCTGGCTCTGGAAGCAGGCATTCCGCCGGGCGTGGTCAACGTCGTCACCGGCTATGGCCCGAGCACCGGCGCCGCCCTCACCCGCCACCCGTTGGTGCGCAAGATCGCCTTCACCGGCGGTGCCGCCACCGCGCGCCACGTGGTACGCAGCAGCGCTGAAAACTTTGCCAAGCTGTCTCTGGAGCTGGGCGGCAAGTCGCCGAACATCATTTTCGCCGACGCCGACCTGGACAGCGCCATCAACGGCGTAGTGGCCGGCATCTACGCCGCCTCCGGGCAGAGCTGCGTGGCCGGTTCGCGCCTGCTGGTGCAGGACGAGATCTACGACGAGTTCGTCGAGCGTCTGGTCGAGCGCGCCAAGCGCATCAAGATCGGCAACCCTCAGGACGAATCCAGCGAAATGGGCCCCATGGCCACCGCCCAGCAGTTGGCCGTGGTCGAAAGCCTGGTCGCGCAGGCGCTGGAAGAAGGCGCTACCCTGCGCATGGGCGGTCAGCGCGCACAGACCGACAGCGACGGTTGGTACTACCAGCCGACCCTGTTCGAATGCGACAACCACTCCATGAAGATCATGCAGGAGGAAGTCTTCGGTCCGGTGGCGTCGGTCATCCGCTTCTCCACCGAAGCAGAAGCGCTGGCCATGGCCAACGATTCCCAGTTCGGCCTCGCCGCCGGCATCTGGACCCGCGACCTGGGCCGGGCCCACCGCCTGGCCCGTGACGTGCGTTCCGGTATCATCTGGGTCAACACCTACCGCGCGGTATCGGCCATGGCGCCGATCGGCGGCTTCAAGAACAGTGGCTATGGCCGCGAGAGCGGCATCGATTCGGTGCTGGCCTACACAGAACTCAAGACGGTATGGATCAACCTGTCCCAGGCACCCATGCCCGACCCATTCGTGATGCGTTGAGGTAATTTGAAATGATCGAACCCGGCATCTACAAAGAAGTGATGGCTTCGTTCCCATCCGGCGTGACGGTGGTCACCACGCTGGACCCGGAAGGCGGCATCGTCGGCATCACCGCCAGTGCATTCAGTGCGCTGTCGATCGACCCGGCGCTGGTACTGTTCTGCCCCAACTACGAGTCGGACACCTACCCGGTCCTGCGCGACAGCAAGCGCTTCGCGATTCACCTGCTGTCCGCAGACCAGCAGGCAGAGGCCTACGCCTTTGCCAGCAAGGGCAAGGACAAGGCGCGGGCCATCGCTTGGCACCTCAGCGAGCTGGGCAACCCGCTGCTGGAGAAAGCCACGGCCATCATCGAGTGCGAACTGTGGCGCGAGTACGACGGTGGCGATCACGCGATCATCGTCGGTGCCGTGAAGAACCTGATCCTGCCCAGCGAGCCGCTGACGCCCATGCTCTACCACCGCGGCAAACTGGGCGCATTGCCGACCCTGGGATGATCGACCTGCGCTGACCCAACCGGCCAGCCGCACCTGGGTGCCTGGCCTGTCGCCGTTGGGCAGCAACGCCGGGTGGCGTGCTAGACTCGCCGCTGTTTTTTTGCCTTTTCAACAGAGCGGACCCGATGAAACGCCTGCCCCTCGACGACAGCTTCAAGGTCAATCGCAACCCCGTCACCCTGCGCGAAATCGTGCTCGACAAGTTGCGCAGTGCCATCATGAACTTCCAGCTCCTGCCGGGCGATCGCCTGGTCGAGCGTGATCTGTGCGAGCGCCTGGGCGTGAGCCGTACCTCGGTGCGCGAGGCGCTGCGACACCTGGAATCCGAAGGCCTGGTGGAATTCGCCGACGCCAAGGGTCCACGCGTGGCCATCATCACCCTGGAAGACGCCCGCGACATCTATGAGCTGCGTTGCGTGCTCGAAGGCCTGATCGTTCAGCTGTTCACCCTCAATGCCAAGGCCCGGGACATTCGCGCACTGGAAAAAGCCTTGGCGGTCAATCGCAAGGCGCTCGAAGAACGTGCATTGTCCGACGTGCTCAGCTCGGTCCAGGGCTTCTACGACGTGCTGTTCGAAGGTTCGGGCAACCAGGTTGCCGCAACCCAGTTGCGCCAGCTGCAGGCTCGCATCAGCTACCTGCGCGCGACCTCGGTGTCGCAGGAAAACCGCCGCGGCGTCAGCAACGACGAAATGGAGCGCATCGTCACCGCGATCAAGAGCGGCGATCCGATGGCGGCGCACCAGGCGTCTGTCGACCACGTCCGTGCTGCTGCGAAAGTGGCCCTGGAGTCATTGCGTCAGCAGCGCAACGACGACCACAAGGTGCGCGACATCGCAGTGCCCATCGCCCTCAACGAACCGCGCATCGGACGCTGACCGCCATGGCCACTCCACGGTTTTGCCCCCAATGCGGTGCCTGCGGCCTGAGCCTAGGAATCCCCACGGGCGATACCCACGAGCGGACCTTTTGCTCCGGTTGCGGGCACATCCATTACGTCAATCCGAAGATCATCACCGGCTGCATCGTCGAAACCGATGGCAAGTATTTACTGTGCCAGCGCGCCATCCCGCCGCGCCCCGGCACCTGGACGCTGCCAGCAGGCTTCATGGAAAGCGGCGAAACCACCGAGGAAGGTGCCCTGCGCGAGCTGTGGGAAGAAGCCGGGGTACGCGCCGAAATCCTCTCGCCGTACTCGATCTTCAGCGTCCCGCGGATCAGTGAGGTGTACATCATCTTTCGCGCGATGGCCCTCGAGATCACCGACGAATTCGGCCCGGAAACTGCCGCACGGCAGTTCTTCGCGCCGCAGGACATTCCCTGGGACAGCATCTACTACCCCGCCATCCGGCAGATTCTGGAGCGCTACATCCAGGAGCGCGCGACCGGTACCTACGGCATCTACATGGGCAACGACGATACCGGCCGCATCCACTTCATGCGCTAGCCGGCGACCGCCTCGCAACCTTCGACGATGATCACTTCGGCCTTCGCGGCGCCCGCACGCAGGGCGGCCGCTTCCTGATACTCGCTGGATTCATAGCAGGCTTGCGCCTGGGCGTACGAATCGAACTCGATCACCACGCTGCGCTGCGGCGTGGCCCTGCCTTCCATGGCTTGCGAACGCCCGCCACGGGCCAGCAGGCGCCCCCCGAACCGGGCGAAAACCGCCGGCGCGCGCTGCGTGTAAAGCACGTACTGCGCAGGATCGGTAACGTCTACATGAGCAATCCAATAAGCCTTCATTTTCACCTCGACAGGGGGTAATGTACGTATTATGGTATACCACGATTCAGGCGGTTATCCCAGTCAGTCATCCCAGAGAGTGCAGGCATGGCGTTCAACAGCATCGAAGAAATCATCGAGGACTTTCGTCAAGGCAAGATGGTCTTGCTGGTGGACGACGAAGACCGCGAAAACGAAGGTGACCTGCTGCTTGCCGCCGACTGCTGCACCGCCGAGGCCATTAGTTTCATGGCCCGCGAAGCACGCGGATTGATCTGCCTCACCCTCACCGAGGAACGCTGCCAACGGCTGGGGCTGGAGCAGATGGTACCCAGCAACGGCAGCGGTTTCGGCACGGCATTCACCGTGTCCATCGAAGCCGCCAGCGGAGTCACCACCGGTATCTCCGCCGCTGATCGGGCTCGCACCGTTGCCGCCGCAGTGGCGCCTCAGGCCGTTGCCGCCGACCTGGTGCAACCGGGCCACATCTTTCCCCTGCGCGCTCGCGAAGGCGGCGTGCTGACTCGCGCCGGACATACCGAAGCCGGCTGCGACCTGGCGCGGCTGGCCGGCTTCACCCCTGCCGCGGTGATCGTCGAAGTGATGAAAGACGACGGCACCATGGCGCGCCGTCCGGACCTCGAACTGTTCGCTGCCCGTCACGCAATCAAGATCGGCAGCATCGCCGACCTCATCCACTACCGATTGAGCACCGAGCACACGGTGACGCGCATGGGCGAGCGCGAGTTGCCCACGGTGCATGGCACGTTCCGCCTGGTCAGTTACGAAGACCGCATTCAGGGTGGCGTGCACATGGCCATGGTCATGGGCGACATCCGCCGTGAAGATCCGACTCTGGTGCGGGTCCATGTCATCGACCCGCTGCGCGACCTGGTCGGCGCCGAGTACACCGGTCCCGCCAACTGGACGCTGTGGGCGGCGCTGCAGAAGGTCGCCGAGCACGGTGCGGGCGTGGTGGTGGTGCTGGCCAACCACGAGTCTTCCCAGGCCCTGCTCGAGCGCGTACCGCACCTGACCCAGCCCGTTCGCCCCTATTCGCGTACGCAGACACGCATCTATTCGGAAGTCGGTACCGGCGCGCAGATCCTCCAGGATCTGGGCGTCGGCAAACTGCGTCACCTGGGCCCGCCGCTCAAGTACGCAGGTCTCACGGGCTACGACCTCGAAGTGGTCGAAAGCATAGCATTCCAGGCACCCGGACCGGATGCATCCGCCATGGACGGCAACGGCATCTGAAGCAAACGATCGTCCAGGTCGCCACGACCTGACTGCTCCCGATACGCGGGTGTGGAAACAGCCCGCTCAAACAATGACAAATGAGGGCGTACAAGATGGTATTCAAAAAACGTGCGATAGCGGCGTTGGCAGCAGCGACCCTGGCATTCACGGCAGGCACTGCCATGGCAGCCGAGACGCTGAGCTTCGTCAGCTGGGGCGGCACCACCCAGGACGCGCAGAAGTCGTCGTGGGCCGATCCGTTCAGCAAGAGCAGCGGCACCGCGGTGGTCATGGATGGACCCACCGACTACGGCAAGCTCAAGGCCATGGTCGAGAGCGGCAACGTGCAGTGGGACGTGGTCGACGTGGAAGCCGATTTCGCCCTGCGGGCGGCCAGCGAAGGCCTGCTCGAACCCATGGACTTCAAGGTCATCGACCGCACCAAACTGGACCCGCGCTTCGTCTCCGACTACGGCGTGGGCTCGTTCTACTTCTCCTTCGTGCTGGGCTTCAACGAAGGCAAGGTTGGCGCCGGCAAACCCCAGGACTGGACCGCGCTGTTCGACACCAAGGCCTATCCCGGCAAACGCGCGCTGTACAAGTGGCCCAGCCCAGGCGTACTGGAGATCGCCCTGCTGGCCGACGGCGTAGCCGCCGACAAACTCTATCCACTGGACCTGGACCGCGCTTTCAAGAAGCTCGATTCGATCAAGAAGGACATTGTCTGGTGGGGCGGCGGCGCCCAGTCCCAGCAACTGCTGGCCTCGGGCGAAGTGACCATGGGCCAGTTCTGGAACGGTCGGGTCTACGCCCTGCAACAGGACGGTGCTCCGGTGGGCGTGAGCTGGAAGCAGAACCTGGCGATGGCCGACTTCCTCGTCGTGCCCAAGGGCTCGAAAAACAAGGAGGCAGCCATGCGCTTCGTGGCCAACGCCACTGGTGCCAAGGGCCAGGCCGACTTTTCCAATCTGACGGCCTACGCCCCGGTCAACACTGAAAGTGTGCAGCGCCTGGACTCGGTTCTGGCGCCCAACCTGTCGACTGCGCACGTTGACGACCAGATCACTCTGGACTTCGCCTACTGGGCCAAGAATGGCCCCTCTATCGCGACACGGTGGAACGAATGGCTGGTCAAGTGAAGCTGTCCTCGCCCTCCGCCCTCGGCAGCACCGGGGGCGCCGCCGGCGGCCCTGGTGCGCTGCGCGCCGCCCAGCCGCGCCCAAGCCTGATCCAGCGCTGGCGTGGGTCGAGCAACCTGATCCCGGCGCTGGTGTTCCTTGGCCTGTTCTTCTTCGCCCCGCTCATTGGCCTGCTGCTGCGCGGCGTGCTGGAGCCGACACCGGGGCTGGACAACTACCGCGAACTGTTCGCCAACTCGGCGTATGCGCGGGTGTTGTTCAACACCTTTTCGGTGGCCGGGCTGGTGACCCTGTTCAGCGTATTGCTGGGCTTTCCACTGGCTTGGGTGATCACCCTGGTGCCGCGGGGCTGGGGCCGCTGGATCTTCAGCATCGTACTGCTGTCGATGTGGACCAGCCTGCTGGCGCGCACCTACTCCTGGCTGGTGCTGCTGCAGGCGTCGGGGGTGGTCAACAAGCTGCTCATGGCCCTGGGCATTATCGACCAGCCATTGGAGATGGTGCACAACCTGACCGGGGTGGTGATCGGCATGAGCTACATCATGATTCCGTTCATCGTTCTGCCGCTGCAGGCCACCATGCAGGCCATCGACCCGATGGTGCTGCAGGCCGGTGCCATCTGCGGCGCCAGTCCGTGGACCAACTTCTTCCGGGTGTTCCTGCCGCTGTGCCGCTCGGGACTGTTCTCCGGTGCCCTGATGGTGTTCGTGATGTCGCTGGGCTATTACGTCACTCCGGCGCTGTTGGGTGGCGCGCAGAACATGATGCTGCCCGAGTTCATCGTGCAACAGGTGCAATCCTTCCTCAACTGGGGTCTGGCGAGCGCTGCTGCCGCACTGTTGGTGCTGATCACCCTGGTGCTGTTCTATTTCTATCTGAAGCTGCAACCGGAATCCCCGGTCGGCTCCAGCAATTCGAGGTAAGTCATCATGCTTCTTACCCCCAATGCCATGAGTCGACGCCTGCGCGTGGGCCTGTACCTCACCACGGGGTCGATCGGCCTGTTCCTGCTGTTGCCGATCGTCTTCATCGTGCTGCTGTCGTTCGGCTCGTCCCAGTGGCTGGTGTTTCCGCCACCGGGCTGGACCACCAAGTGGTACCTGCAGTTCTTCGCCAACCCAGAGTGGATGGCGGCGGCCTGGTCGAGCTTGAAAGTCGCTGCGCTGACCACCGTGTTCGCGGTACTGCTGGGCCTGCCGACGGCCTTCGCGCTGGTGCGCGGCAAGTTTCCGGGCCGCGAGTTGCTGTATGCCTTGTTCACCCTGCCGATGATCGTACCGGTGGTGATCATCGCGGTGGCCGTGTATGCGCTGTTCCTCAAGCTGGGCTACACCGGCACGGTGTTCTCGTTCGTGGTCAGCCATGTGATCGTCGCCCTGCCCTTCACCATCATTTCGATCATCAACTCGCTGAAGCTGTTCGACCAGTCCATCGAGGACGCTGCGGTGATCTGTGGTGCGTCGCGCCTGCAGGCAATCTTCAAGGTGACGTTCCCGGCCATTCGTCCGGGCATGGTCGCCGGCGGCCTGTTCGCGTTCCTGGTTTCGTGGGATGAAGTGGTCCTCAGCGTGATGATGGCCAGCCCCACCCTGCAGACCCTTCCCGTGAAAATGTGGACCACCCTGCGCCAGGACCTGACGCCGGTGATCGCCGTCGCCTCGACGCTGCTGATCGCCCTGTCGGTGCTGGTCATGGTGGCTGCCGAAATCATTCGTCGCCGTAACCCCGTCAACGCCTAGGAGCTGGACATGAGTGCTGTGATCAAACAACAGGCCGTGCAGGCCGGCGACACCCTGGTCAGCCTCCGCGGCCTGAACCGTCATTACGGCGATTTCGCTGCGGTCGACAATATCGACCTGGACATCAAGAACGGCGAGTTCCTGACCTTCCTCGGTTCCAGTGGCTCGGGCAAGAGCACCACCCTGTCGATGCTGGCAGGCTTCGAGACACCCAGTTCCGGCGAGATCCTGGTCAGCGGCCAGTCGCTGGTCAACGTGCCGCCGCACAAGCGCGGTATCGGCATGGTGTTCCAGCGCTATTCGCTGTTTCCGCACCTGTCGGTGCGCGACAACATTGCCTTCCCCCTGGACATCCGCAAACTGGGCCGCGCCGAGCGTGATCGCAAGGTCGATGCAATGCTCAAGCTGGTGCAGCTCGAGGCCTTTGCACACCGTCGCCCTTCGCAGCTGTCCGGTGGCCAGCAGCAGCGCGTTGCCATCGCTCGCGCGCTGGTCTACGAGCCGCGCATTCTCCTCATGGACGAGCCGCTGGGCGCGCTGGACAAGAAGCTGCGCGAAGACCTGCAGGATGAGCTGCGCCAGCTGCACCGGCGCCTGGGCATCACCATCGTCTACGTGACCCACGACCAGGAGGAGGCCATGCGCCTGTCGCAGCGCATCGCCATTTTCAGCCACGGCAAGATCGTCGGGCTGGGTAGCGGCTACGACCTCTACCAGAACCCGCCCAATGCCTTCGTGGCCTCGTTTCTGGGCAACTCCAACTTCCTCAAGCTGACCACCACCAGCAATGGTACCGGCAGCTTCGAAGGCGCCAGCCTGGGCATGCGCCTGACACCCGGCGCCAATGCCGGCCAGCAGGTCCTGCTGATGGTACGTCCCGAGAAAGCCCAGGCATTGAGCGCCGCGCAAGCTGCAGAGCAACCGCTGCTGCCGGGCTGGAACCAGATAGCCGCTACGGTCACCGAGACGCTGTTTCTCGGCGAGAGCCAGACCTGCAGCGTCGTGACCCAGGGTGGCACGCCGATGACGGTCAAGGCTTTGTCGGCGGCGGGCATGCCCTTGCAGGCCGGTGAGCGGGTCCAGGTGCGCTGGGCGGCGGCGGATGCCTGCGTGTACACCCAGTGGGAAGACGCTGACCTCAACAAGGCCGCTGGCGCGCACTGAGCCTGCAACGCGCCTTCTACCCCGCAACGCAAAAGGCCCCGAGTGATCGGGGCCTTTTTGCAGGTGCTGTTTCTGTCCGTTCGAACTACTTGGCGTACCCGGCGCGAACACGCTCTGCGCGCTGTTGCTTGCGCGTGGCCAGGCAGTAGAACAGTGGGCAGGTGACCACGATGCCGACCAGCCAGGAGAGGTCGGCACCTTCGACCAGGTGGGCATAGGGGCCGACATACAAGGCCGTGTTGGCGAACGGCAACTGCACGGCAATGCCACAGGCGTAGGCGATGATCGCGTGCCAGTTGAAGCGGCCGTACTGCCCGCCGTCGGCTGCGAAGATCGACTCGATGTCGTAGTTGCCGTATTTGATCAGGTAGAAGTCGATCAGGTTGATGGACGCCCAGGGCACCAACACCAGCAGCAGTGCCAGGATCAAGCCGATGAAGTCCTGGATGAAATCACCCGAGGCGCCCACCGCCACCAGACAGCAGCCACTCAACACCAGCGCCGACAGCACGATGCGTACTTTCACGCTGGGCGTCCAGTGGGCCACGAAGGTCTGCACGGCGGTGACGATGGCCAGTACCGCACCGTACAGGTTCAGTGCGTTGTGGCTGATAATGTTGAGCAGGAACAACAGCATCAACAGCGGGCCCAGCGCCCCGGTGGCCTGCGCCACGGCAGTCATCGCTTCGGTGCCAGGCGGCGTTGCGAGCACCACCACCGCGCCGAAACTGAACGACAGGATGGTCCCCAGCGTGGCACCGGCATAGGTGGCCCAGAATGGTTTGGCGATGCCGATATCGGTCGGCAGATAGCGCGAGTAATCCGATACGTAGGGCGAGAAGCTGACCTGCCAGATCACCCCCAGCGACACCGTGGCGATGAACCCCGCCAGGGTGAAACCACCGCGGGTAAGGAAGTCGACTGGCAAGGGCTGGCTGAACACGAAAGCGAATCCGGCGAGCAGTGCGCCGCCCATTACCCAGGTACCGATCTTGTTCAAGGTGTGGATGAACCGGTAGCCCAGCACGCCAATGGCGGTGGCGGCCAAGGCGCCGATCACGCTGCCCACGGGCAACGAGATCGGCTCGACCATCGCGTGGATCGACTTGCCGGCCAGCACGATGTTGGAAATGAAGAAACCGACATAGATCAAGGCTGCGAAAAACACGATCAGCAACGCGCCGAAGCGGCCGAACTGTCCGCGGCTCTGGACCATCTGCGGAATGCCTAGCCGCGGCCCCTGGGCCGAGGACAAGGCGATGACCAGCCCACCCAGGCAGTGCCCGAGCACGATGGCCATGAGCCCCCAGGCGAGGTTGAGGTTGAACACCTGTACCACCATGGCGCCGGTCACGATCGGCAGCGGCGCGATGTTGGTACTGAACCACAACGTGAACAGGTCCCGCGCCCGCCCATGGCGCTCGGTGGCGGGGACCTGCTCGACGGTGTAGCTCTCGATCAATGGGTCTTGCGATGAACGCTCGGACATAGTCTTTCACTCGAGTCTGTTGTTGTTCTTGTAGGAATCCGGATCAATGTAACAACCCGCTTCTGATAGACAGACCATATTACGGTATACCAAGAAAAGGCAAGTGGATCGCTCAGTCCCGCCATCCCCAAGCCGTTGCCAGTTGTGTATCTCGCGGCTGAAATTCAGGGTTGCACAAACATTTCTTTGGTATACCATCAGACCAACAAATATTCGAATAAACGAGAGGTGCCTTTGATGATCGATGCCGAAATCTACAAACAAGTCATGGGCTCGTTTCCCTCTGGCGTGACCGTGATCACCACGCTGGACGACGAAGGCCAACTGGTCGGCATGACCGCCAGTGCCTTCAGCTCGCTGTCGATCGATCCGGCCCTCGTGCTGTTCTGCCCCAACTACAAAGCCGACTCCTACCCCCACCTGATTCGCAGCAAGCGCTTCGCTATCCATCTGCTTTCCAGCGACCAGCAGGCTGAAGCCTATGCCTTCGCCAGCAAAGGCAAGAACAAGGCCGATGGGATCGAGTGGAGCATGAGCGCTCTGGGTAATCCGGTACTCAAGAATGCCATTGCGGTCATCGAGTGCGAGCTCTGGCGCGAATACGAGGGCGGTGACCACGCAATCATGGTTGGCGCAGTGAAGAATCTGCTGGTACCCAGCGCCCCGCAAAGCCCGTTGGTCTACTGCCGCGGCAAGATGGGTGCCCTTCCCGCTTTCGCCTGACATTCCCATGCCCAGGCTGCGGCAAGCCCCCAGCCGGGACGAATCACCGCCAACAGATCCGAGGTAGGCAAGATGAAATTTTCGCTGTTCGTGCACATGGAGCGCTGGGATGACAAGACCAGCCACCGGCAACTGTTCGAAGACCTGACCGAACTGACCCTGATGGCCGAAAAAGGCGGGTTCGGCACGGTGTGGATCGGCGAGCACCACGCCATGGAATACACCATCTCCCCGAGCCCCATGCCGCTGCTGGCCTACCTGGCCGGCAAGACCACCACCATCCACCTGGGCGCAGGCACCATCATCGCGCCGTTCTGGCACCCGCTGCGGGTCGCTGGCGAATGCGCACTGCTGGATGTGATCAGCAACGGGCGCATGGAAGTCGGCCTGGCTCGCGGCGCCTACCAGGTCGAATTCGACCGCATGGCCGGTGGCATGCCGGCCAGCAGTGGCGGCAACGCCCTGCGCGAAATGGTACCGGTGGTGCGCAAACTGTGGGAAGGCGACTACGCCCATGATGGCGAGATCTGGAAGTTTCCCACCTCCACCAGCGTGCCGAAGCCGATCAAGACGCCGCCGATGTGGATTGCCGCGCGCGACCCCGACTCGCACAACTTCGCCGTTGCCAACGGCTGCAACGTCATGGTCACGCCGTTGATGAAAGGCGACGAGGAAGTGGTCGATCTCAAGAACAAGTTCGAGGCGGCGTTGGCGAACAACCCGGACGTACCGCGCCCGCAACTGATGGTGCTGCGTCACACCCACGTTCACGCCAGTGACGACCCCGACGGCTGGAAGGTTGGCGCCACGGCGATCTCGCGCTTCTACCGTACCTTCGATGCCTGGTTCGGCAACAAGACCACTCCGGTCAACGGCTTCCTGGAACCCAGCCCGGAATCCAAGTTCGCCGAGCGCCCCGAGTTCGAACTGGAGAACATCCGCAAGAACACCATGATCGGTACGCCCGAACAGATCATCGCGCGCATCAAGTACTACCAGGAACTGGGCGTCGACGAGTTCAGCTTCTGGTGCGACAACAGCCTGCCCCATGCCGAAAAGAAGAAATCGCTGGAGCTGTTCATCAATGAGGTGGTGCCAGCGTTTCGATAAGCTTGAAGCGACAGTGAAAGAACCGGGCACTTGCCCGGTTTTTTCATGAATGACTCAAGCGAGAGGCCGCCTGTATTTCTTCGACAAGAATCTGGACAAGCCTTTGCGCAGGCAGCTCCCTGGCCAGCGGGGCGCCCTGACCCGCCCACTGGGCTGCAAAATCGTGGCATCCCTTGGCGCTGGCCGCGGCATGCAGAGCTTTGGCAACATCGTAGGCCAACGGATACTCGGCTGGCATGGGAACGCTGTCGGTTGCGGACTCCAGGTAAAGGCGATTCGGAATCCCGCGGGCCGGTCGGCCCGATATATAGCTGGTAACCCGTGTCTGACTCGCCTTCGCGCTTTTCAGCGCGTTCCGGTGCTCTGGGGTTGCACAGGACTCCGGACACAGGATGAACGCCGTTCCCAACTGACAGGCACTTGCGCCGAGCATCATCGCTGCATTTATCCCGGCACCATCCATGATCCCTCCGGCGGCAATGACCGGCAGATCCATGCTTTCATCGATGATGCGCAACAGCGCGAACAGGCCCATCTGCCGGTCTTGACCGAACCCATCATCAAACACCCCACGATGCCCGCCGGCTTCGTACCCTTGGGCAATGATGGCCTGAACGCCTGCGCGCTCCAGTTGCTGTGCTTCGGACAACGTCGTTGCGCAACCGATGATGTAGATACCCGCCGACTTGAGCTCGTCGATCCACTGCACTGGCGGCGCGCCGAAATGAAAGCTGACGACAGACGGTTTCTCTTCGACAAGCATCTCGAGCATGGCTCGATCATCGACGAAGCTTTTGTAGATTTCTCTCAAGACGGGCGGAGGTACAGCGTCGAACTCTGGAAACAAACCCGAAAGGTACTGCAGCCACGCATCGTTTCTGGCGCGGTCGAACGCAGCCGGGCGATGGCAGAACATGTTGACGTTGAAGGGCCCCTGGGTGAGCGCCCTGGTCTGCCGGATCAACTCACGCCCCTGCTCTGGCGTACTGGCCCCCAGACCGATGGAGCCCAATGCCCCAGCGTTGGAAACAGCCGCTGCCAATTGCGGCGTCGAGACACCTACCATGGGCGCTTGAACGATCGGATGCGTGATTCCCCATTCGGACAGCATGTCGGGTTTCGGCATTTCTCATCCCTCCTCTCGATTGGTCGTGCCGGTTAGCGATCCGACCTGACCGGTGCTAGACCAACGCTTCTGCAGGTCCGAAAAACTCATAATGCGCCTGGCCGTCCGGTACGCCCATTTCATGCAGGCTTCGCTTAATGAACGCCATGAACGGCTTGGGGCCCAGAAAATAGGCTTCCACGTTTCGGTCAGCGGGCAGCCATTGCTGCAGCTGCTCTACCGAAGGCATGCCGACGGCGTCAGGTTGTGCTGCTGAATCGGCACTGGCCTCGTTGTAAATGATGTAGGCCCTGAACTGCGGGAAACGTTGCTGCCACTCACGGAGCTGGTCTCTGAACGCTTGAGCCTGGGCATTTTTTGCATAGTGGATGAATACCACAGGACGATCACCTGCCTGCAGCGCAGTTTCGCCCATAGGGATCGTCGGCGTGATACCCACCCCGCCACTGATCAGCACCAATGGCTTGGTACCGTCTGCCAGCGTGAAGTTGCCGGAAGGTGGAAACAGCTCGAGCGCCGATCCGGCGACGACCTGGTCGTGCAGATAATTGGATACCACACCAGTGGGCTCGCGCTTCACACTGATGCGCAGCCCCACCCCCGAGGATGGCGCCGACAGCGAGTAACTGCGACGGTGCTCGGCCCCATCGATGTTCAGGCGCAAGCTGATGTATTGCCCCGGCTTGTGAGCGATGACCGGTTTGCCATCGACCGGCTCCAGGTAGAAGGATGTGATCTCGCTGCTTTCAGGCACTTTGCAGGCGACCCGGAACATGCGTCCACCGCGCCAACCACCGGGTGCTGCGGCGACGCTTTCGTACACCTGTTCTTCGGCACCGATCAGCAGGTCGGCGAGCTGTTGATAGGCTGCCGCCCACGCTGCTATCACTTCATCGGTGGCGATTTCTTCACCCAGCACTTCACGAATCGCGCACAACAGGCAGGCACCCACGATCGGGTAGTGCTCCGGAAGGATTTGCAGGGCGACATGCTTGTTGACGATCTGGCTTGCCAGCGGTCCCAGGTTTTCCAGGCGGTCGATATTGCGGGCATACATCAGCACGCCGTTGGCCAGCGCCCGAGGCTGCGAGCCGTTTGCCTGATGCGCCTGGTTGAACAATGGTCTGACCTCTGGATGGCCATCCAGCATGATGTTATAGAAATGCGTAGCCAGTGCCTCACCCCCCGTTTCCAGGAGGGGGATGGTCGCTTTGATGATGTCGCGCTGAGCTTGAGTGAGCATGTGAACTCCGGATGCAGATTAGTGATATCTTCATAGCAACCGCCATGCCATACAGAAAATCCAATAAAATCAGTCCTTCAGCTATTTTAAAGAGTCTTTTCGACTCGGTTAAAAAGACTCGAATATGAAACGCAAGGTCATTTCGACTCAGTCCTCACGGGCTCTTCAAGCGCTTCTGCCCCTGCTGAGCGACCTCACCGCGCAGATCAGCGCAGAACACCGTTACCAGCGTGTGCTCGATGCACTGCGTGAATTGGTACCCACCGATGCCGTCGCCATCCTGCGCCTTGAAGATCACGTGCTGATACCCGAAGCCGCCCATGGGCTGGCGGTGGATGCCATGGCGCGACGGTACCCGGTGGACAGCCATCCGCGTTTGAAAGCGATCGTCGAGGCACCCGGAGCGATACTGTTTGCACCCGACTGTCCTTATCCGGACCCCTATGACGGCCTGATCGGCGCCAGCGCATTGCCTGTGCACGACTGCATGGGCTGCGCCCTGCGCATCAACGAAAAGATCTGGGGTGTTCTGACCCTGGACGCGTTGAAGGTGGGTCAATTTTCCGAGGACGATCTGCAGACGGTGGAAACGTTCGCTCGCCTGGCTGCCGCCACGGTGGTGGCCGCCGGGCATTTCGACGAGCTGATGCGCACCCTGGAGGGTGAACGCAAGCGCGCCGATGCCTACCGACTGGCCCACCAGGGCGGACCGCAACGGATGATCGGTACCAGCGAGGCATTCAAACAGTTGCTGGGGGAAATCGACCTGGTGGCGCCCAGCGAGCTGACCGTACTCATTACCGGTGAAACGGGCGTTGGCAAAGAACTGGTGGCGCGTCGGCTCCACAGCCACTCTCACCGTGCCGACAAGCCGATGATCAGCGTCAACTGCGCCGCCTTGCCGGAACACCTTGTCGAAAGCGAACTGTTCGGTCACGTCAAAGGCGCGTTTTCAGGCGCCGTCGAGAATCGCCTGGGCAAATTCGAGATGGCCAGTGGGGGCACGCTGTTCCTCGACGAGATCGGCGAGCTGCCACTGTCGGTGCAGGCCAAGCTGCTGCGGGTGCTGCAAGGCGGTGATGTGCAGCGCGTGGGCTCCGACCGTTCACACGTGGTGGATATTCGTTTGCTGGCAGCGAGCAACCGCGACTTGGCCGAAGAAGTTCGGACAGGGCGATTTCGCGCCGACCTCTATCATCGCCTGACGGTGTATCCGCTACGCGTGCCGCCGCTGCGAGAGCGCAAGGAGGACATCCTTCTTCTGGCCGGCGCGTTCGCCGAGGAAAACCAGTACCGCATGGCACTGCCTCCGGTGCGGTTCGCTACCCACGCCAAAAGTGCGCTTGGGCAATACACGTGGCCGGGCAATGTTCGCGAACTGGAGCATCAGATCGCCAGAGCCGTGTTGAAGGCGAAAAAGCGGGTTTCAGGTTCAGCCCGTAAAGACATGCTCGTTCTGATAGCAGACGACTTCGACCTGCCGGCTGCGGTGACAACACTGGAAGCAGAGCCCTCTGGTTCACCCGATCCAATTCGGTCCGTGCCTGTCGACTACAAGGCCGCCGTGGATGATTACAAAAGAGAGCTTCTGGAAAACGCGTTGATGCAGCATCGAGGCAATGTCACCGCCGCTGCCAAGAGCCTCGGTTTGGATCGAGCCAATCTGGCAAGGCTTGCGGCACGGCTTGGTGTCAGCGTTCAGCGCCTGTAGGAACGAAGCGCCGGGTGCCGCGCCTTTTGCAGCGCTGGCTACCGGCATGAGGGAACGCTCACCCCCTGACCGTCCACAGCTGCTCGAGCTGCGTCGTATAACTCTGGCTCATCATCTCCCGACGCATGCCCCAGTCCGGGTTGGTCGGCACCGCCGCCGGGCGTAAAGTCCCCCTGCCCCAGCGACCGTTGACCTGGTCGAGGACCTGCATCAGCCGCTCGGCGGCGGCCGGTTGGGCGCTGGCGAACAGGTCGTCGGTGAACTCGCCGCGCTGGCACAAGCCCAGCAGGAGGATTTCCGCCTTGCTGTAGGTGAAGCCGCTGCGAAAGATGAATTCCAGGCCCTGCACCGCTGCCTTGGTCAACAGGCGCACATCGTCGGTGGGGTATGGCAGCTGCACCACCACACCGTTGGCGTACTTGGCTTCCAGCGGATTGAGCATGCCGGTGCGCACGCTCACGCGCAGCTGCCGACACAATGAATGCTGGGCCCGCAGTTTTTCCGAAGCGCGCATCACGTAGCTGGCCACCGCCTCGCGGATCGGGGCGATCTCGGTCAAGCGCTTGCCGAACATCCGGCTGCAGCAGATTTCCTGCTTGGGCGGATCGGGGTCTTCGAGCGCCAGGCAGGGCGTGCCGCCCAGCTCGCGGGCGGTCTTTTCGATCACTACGCTGAATCGGCTGCGCAACAGCGCAGGATCGGCGCAGCTCAGGTCCCACGCAGTGGCGATGTTCATACCCTGCAGGTGTGCGCTCATCTTGCGCCCGATGCCCCACACATCGCTCACCGGAGTGACCTTCAACAGGCGATCGCGGCGACCGGCCTCGCGCAGGTCGAGCACGCCGCCCAGCTGTTTATGCCATTTCTTCGCGGCGTGGTTGGCCAGCTTGGCCAGGGTCTTGGTGCCGGCAATCCCCACGCCTACGGGAATGCCAGTGCGCCGGTAGACCTGTTCACGGATGTCTCGGCCCAGGGCGTCCAGGTCCTGATGCATGCCGGTGAGGTCGGCGAACGCTTCGTCGATGCTGTAGACCTCAAGGGCCGGCACCATGGACTCGATGATGCACATCACCCGTTCGCTGATGTCACCGTACAGCGCATAGTTGGAGGAAAACGCCACGATGCCATGCTGGCGCAGCAGATCCTTGATCTGGAAATACGGCGACGCCATTTTCACCAGCGCCTTGGCTTCGGCAGACCGGGCGATCACACAGCCATCGTTGTTGGACAGGACCACGATCGGCGTCTTCGCCAGGTCCGGGCGAAACACCCGCTCGCAACTGGCGTAGAAGCTGTTGCAGTCGATCAGGGCGAAGACCGGCTCATTCCTTTTCATGGGCACGTACGCTGAATGTGACCACGCCCCAGATCAGCAACTCGTCGCCTTCCATGATGTAGCGCGGCGGGTAATCGCGATTGGCCGATTTGAGGATCACCTCGCGACCGCGCTTGTGCAGGCGCTTGCACACCGGTTCGCTGTTCACCGCCGCGATGACGACATGGCCATGCTCGGCCTCGATCGAGCGATCCACGATCACCAGGTCGCCGCAGAAAATCCCGGCGCCCTGCATGCTGTCGCCCTGAATGCGCACCAGGTAGATGTGCGGTGCGCGGATTTCCAGCAGCTCGTCCAGCGAGATGCGCTGTTCCATGTGGTCGGCCGCAGGCGAGGGAAAACCGGCCGGGACCTTGAACGAATACAGCGGATGCGCGGTGCTGCCCTGGGCGAGCGGGCCAAGAATGGTGATCATGGGATTGCCTGGTATTGATACTGTACGAATATACAGTTAACTTTGTAAGAACCTTGAGGTCAACCAAAGACCGCGACAATCTGACGGAGAACACCATGTGTGGTCGCTACTCGATGTACGAAGCGATGGAGGTCTATCTGCGCGAGTTGGCCCCGCGTCAGCAGGTCATCAGCTACGTCGATCCACAGCCGCATGCGCGCTACAACATTGCGCCGACCCAGCGGGCCATGGTGTTGCAGGGCACTGAGCAAGGCCTGCTGATCGATTCGGTGAAATGGGGCTGGGCGCCGTTCTGGGCCCATGGCAAGCGCCCTGCCCCGATCAACGCCCGGGTCGAAACGGTCGCGACTGGAAAGTTCTTCAAGCAACTGTGGCCCAATGGGCGCGTACTGATACCTGCGAACGGCTGGTACGAATGGGTCAAGGACGCCGACGATCCGAAGAAGAAGCAGCCGTGATTCATTCATCTCAAAGACGAGACGCCGATGTTCTTCGCCGCCCTGGCGCAGGTCACGCCTGGGCTTGAGCCCGGTGAAGGCGATGGCTTCGTTATCATCACCGATGCCAGCAACGAAGGCATGGTCGATATCCACGACCGCCGCCCCGTGGCGCTGGCGCCGGAGCAGGCGCGGGAATGGCTGGAGGCCGACCTGAGTGCCGAGCGCAGCATCGAGATCGCCCAGCATGAGGGACGGCCAGTGGCCGATTTCCGATGGCATACGGTGAGCAAGGCCGTCGGCAATGTGCGCAATCAAGGCTCCGACCTGATTGCGCACATTGACCAAGCGTCCTGACGCCCTCATCGCCGCCTGCTGAACTCAGCCGCTGACGTTGACCGACGAACCTGGCTCGAGCTGTTCCGTGCCCAGTGCGTGGATCAAGGTGATGGGCTGAGTCGACAGCGCACGCAGGTGCACGGTGATCACTTCATCGACGCGCGTCACGTCCACCCACTGCCCATGAAACTGCATCGCCAGGCTGACATCGCCCAGACCCGGCGGTGGTGCCGGGAACACCCGCAGCCCTTCAACGGCCGGGAACACACCCAGGTAATGTCGTTGCATGACGTCCAGGGCGCCGGACATGGCTGCCAGGTGGACCCCTTCGCGCACGCCACTGTCGGGCTTGGCGTCCAGGTCGGTACGCAGGCAGTGCTGGTAGTACATCCACGAGGCATCACTGTCGGTATGAGCCAGCGCACCGGCGCAGACGGTTTTCGACAGGCTGGATTCGTGGAAGACGTGGCCCAGGTGATAGTCCATGGTGCGCCGTGCGATGTCGTCGTCGAACGGGTAGCGCAAGCGAGCGAACAGGGCGTGCAACTGCTCATTGGACAATAGGTAGAACAGCATGAGGGTGTCGGCCTGCTTGCTGACCTGATAGTGGTCGCAATGATCACCGCGGGCTTCGAGCATCCAGTCCAGGCGTGGGTTGTCCTCGCTTTTCCACTCATCCGGCGCAGGCTGCAATCGTTCGAAGCCCTCGAACTGATCGAGCACACCGTCGGCGGTGAATGGCAAGAACATGTTGCGGCTGACATGCTCCCAGTGCGATGCCTCGTCGGGACGCAGTGCCAGGCGTTCGACGAGGTCTTCGCGCAGCGCCGTCGGCAGTCGCTGCAGGACGTCCAGTGCACGGCACAGCGTCCACACCGCCATCAGATTGGTGTACGCATTGTTGTCCAGGCCTGGTTGCTCGGCATGGGGGTAGGCGTTGTGGTATTCGTCGGGGCCGATCACGCCTTCGATGACATAGCGCTGCCGGGACTCGTCGAAGCGCGCCACGCTGGCCCAGTAACGCGCGACCTCGATGATCAGGTCGCCGATCTTTCCGGCCAGTTGCTGTTCGTCGCCGGTGGCCAGGTACAGCGTCCAGGCGTCGTAGGCCACGGCCGAGCCGATGTGTCGCTGCAGGTGAGTGGGGTCAGGCACCCAGTTGCCGGAAATCGGGTAGTACTGGAACGGCGGGGTCTGTTCCTCGCCGTCGTGGGCGCTGCGCCACGGAAACATTGCGCCGGAACAGCCTAGCCGAGCGGCTCGGCGCCGCGCTGCCGGCAGACGCGCATGGCGGTAGTCGAGCAACGAGCTGGCCAGTTCGGGACGGTGCGTGGCGAACAACGGAAAGGCGAACAGCTCGTCCCAGAACACCTGGCCGAAGTAGCCCTCCTGCCAACCGCGCGCCGGAAACCCCAGGTCATGGCCTGTGCTCAGTGCAGAGACCGTCTGCTGGATATGCCAGCCAGCGAACTGCAGGGGGTGATCGACAGCCGGATCGGCAACGCGGATGCGCCCATATGCCCACGTGTCCTGCCAGGCCTGCTCATGGGCCGCCAGCAACTGGGCATGGCTGGCGTCGGGCAGTGCCGCCATGCTGCTCGACAGTCCGTGAAACTCGTCGTCGACTTGAACGATGACACGCTTTTCCAGTACCAGCGGGCCGCGCTCGGGCCACTCCACCGTACCCTCCTGCACCAGGCGATCATCCACCACCTGACCCTGCCACTGGCACGGCGCTACGGTCTGCACGGCCACCGCGACTTTACGCGAAGCGTCTTCAAGGGTCGCCACCACCCCTGCCCGACCATCTGCCAGGTGTTCCCAGCGATGGCTGTGCAAACGGCGCCCTTCGTAGTCGCGGTCGCGTTCGATCAGGTAGTTGCCGCGGCTGTTATCCAGCGTCGTCCGCACACGCAGGCCGGTCAGTGGCTTGTCGGCATGCAGCTCCCAGCGCAGCACTGCCAATTGTGCGTTGGCGAGGCTGACGAAACGGGTCTCGACGAGTTCCACCGGAACATCGGCCAACAGCAACGACAGCCGACGGGTCAACACACCGCGCTGCATGTCGACATGCTGGTGATAGGACTGCAGGGTGTCTGGATCAAGCTCGAACCACGGCTGGTGGTCCAGCGAGAGCGTCAACCCGAAAGGGTCTGGCAGGTTGACCAACGCTGCGGTATGGGTGGTGGTGCCGTTGACCTGGCGTGCGGCATCGTCGTACCAGCCCGCCCGGTACAGGCCGGGGTAATGCCCGTCGGGCCGTGGCACGGCGCAGGCCTCGGGCGAACACGCGCGCCACGAGATAACCCCGTTGGCCAGGGTGAACAGCGCTTCGCGGCGCTGTTCGTCGTCGAGGTCGAAATGGTCGAAGGCCAGGGAATGGGTCGGGCGATCCTTCATGGGCGTGGCCCACGAGCGTGCAATGGGGCGAGAGCGGTAACCGGCGTAAGCGTCATGCAAGGATTCCTCGAGTGTGCAGGCGTCGATAGTCCTCAATGCAGACCCATGCACAGGCTCTAGGTTCGGCCTCTTGGGGGGTGCGCAGTGGTTACATCATGTAACGCCGGTGGAACTCCAGGGTGGCCTGATTCTTGTGCTTGGCTTCGAACATGATGTCGAAGCGCTCGAGAAACTGCAGCGCGTAGAGGTTGGTCCAGTGGTTCCACATAAGCTCGCTGTGGCCGTACAGATCGCGCTTGGATACCACCTGCAGCAGCGCGTCCATCTCCAGCTTCTGCTCGGCGGTGAAGCCCAGTTCCTGCAGGCGCTCCTGGGGCTGCGAGTAATGCATCACCGGGCGCACGCCGCGCCAGCTGTCGATGATGCGGTCCACGCGGGGATCGTTCGGGTCGATGTAGTCGTTCTCGTTGATCCAGCAGTGGTGGATATCCAGCACCACGGGTGCCAGGTCGGCGAGCTGCAGGCAGTCGTCGACGCCGTAGGTTTTCTCTTCGTTCTCGAAGGTGATGCAGTGGCGCGCCACGCTGGACAAGCGCGGCCAGATCGCGCGGATGCCTTCGGCGCCAAGGCGACCGGCGATGTGCACGTTGCACTTGAAGTCCTGGAACTGCACACCGTAGCCCATCATGCGGATCATGTCGGCGTGGTACTCGAATTCCGCCAAGCTGTTTTCTACCACCGGTGGCTTGTCCGAGCCCAGCACGCAGAACTGGCCGGGATGGAAAGACAGGCGGATGCCTGAATCGCGCGCCAACTGGCCCATGGCCGCGAAGCGTTCGGCCAGCCACGCCTGGCGCTCGGGCTGCTGGTAGAACGGCGCAACCTGCGGATGGCTGTAGAACGGCAGCAGGTCGCTGCTCAAACGCAGCATGCGCATGGCTTCGGGCAGTTGCGCGACATAGTCGAGCAATTGCAGTTGCGCCTGCAGGTTGTGGCGGACGACCTCTTGAAGCTTTTCGTGAGCCACTTGCGTGGCGACGCTGTTCATCCAGCGCAAGGTGGTGGTGCGGGGGTTGTAGGCGCCCTCGATGAGCTTCAATTCGGCGAGGGTCAGGGCGCGAATCGCATGTCGGTATTGGCAGGCGAAGCCGATGCGGGGAGTGTTCATTCGAATAAGAGCCTGGCATTCAAGTAGGTAGGTCATAGACAACCGCAGCCAGCGTTCCTCTCTCCTTACCGCTACACAGCCGGGCAAATTGACAGACGCCCTGTGCCACTCTTAATCTGTAGCCAATACATTGTAAATTGGTATTACCAATTCAGCTTGCTCCCGGCAGATCTCCAACAACAATCAGGGAATCCGACCCATGCCAACGAACAGTCCAGCCTGCGCCGCTCTTCACGTCCGGGAGATGGCGCGCCCATGATCATTTCTGCCTCCACCGATTATCGCGCCGCGGCGCAGCGCCGCTTGCCGCCGTTCCTGTTCCACTACATCGACGGCGGCGCCTACGCCGAGCACACCTTGCGACGCAACGTCAGTGACCTGGCGGACATCGCCCTGCGTCAGCGGGTGCTGCGCAACATGTCCGAGCTGAGCCTGGAAACCCAGCTGTTCGGCGAGACGCTGGCCATGCCGGTGGCGCTTGCGCCCATTGGCCTGTGCGGCATGTTCGCCCGTCGTGGCGAGGTGCAGGCGGCCAAGGCGGCAGATGCCAAAGGTATTCCGTTCACCCTGTCGACGGTATCGGTCTGCCCGATCGAAGAAGTCGCTCCGGCCATTACCCGGCCGATGTGGTTTCAGCTGTACGTGCTCAAGGATCGCGGCTTCATGAAGAATGCCCTGGAGCGGGCCCGCGCCGCCGGGGTGAAGACGCTGATCTTCACCGTGGACATGCCGGTGCCCGGCGCCCGCTACCGTGATGCGCATTCGGGCATGAGCGGCGCCAACGGGCCGATGCGGCGCATGTGGCAGGCCGTGACGCACCCGGCGTGGGCCTGGGACGTTGGCCTGCACGGTCGTCCGCACGATCTGGGCAACATTTCCACCTACCGCGGCAATCCGACCGGGCTTGCCGACTACATCGGTTGGCTGGGCAGCAATTTCGATCCCTCGATTTCCTGGAAGGACCTGGAATGGATTCGTGAGTTCTGGGACGGGCCGATGATCATCAAGGGCATTCTGGATCCCGAGGATGCCCGCGACGCGGTGAGCTTCGGGGCCGACGGCATCGTGGTGTCCAACCATGGCGGGCGCCAGCTCGACGGCGTGTTGTCCAGTGCACGGGCGTTGCCGGCGATTGCCGACGCGGTGAAGGGCGATCTGGCGATCCTGGCCGATTCGGGGATTCGCAGTGGGCTGGACGTGGTGCGGATGATCGCGCTGGGGGCCGACACGGTGCTGCTGGGCCGGGCATTCATCTACGCCCTGGCGGTGGCCGGGGGCGCCGGTGTGAGCAATCTGCTGGAGTTGATCGAGAAGGAGATGCGCGTGGCCATGGTACTGACCGGGGCCAAGTCCATCAGCGAGATCGGATCGGATTCGCTGGTGCGCTGAGCGGTAGACGTCACGGCAGCAGGTGGACCAGTTGCGGGTGCACAGCGCCAGGCTGCACATCGAGCACGACCAGCGTGACGGGCAGTTTGAAGCGGCGACGGCCGGCACTGCCGGGGTTGATGTAAAGGCAGTCGCCGCGCCACTGGATCAGCGGTTTGTGCGAGTGACCGGTGATGACCAGGCGGGTGTCGCTGCGCAATGCAGCGGGTACGTCGGCCATGTCGTGGATGAGCAAGGTGGGCCAGCCTTCGAGGTCGAAATGCAATACCTCGGCGAGCGAATCGGCCCAGGCCATGCCAACATCGTTGTTGCCGGAGACGACCTGCACCGGGGCAATCGCGGAGAGTTGCTGGACGATGTCGCCCTTGCCGATGTCGCCGGCATGAATGATGCGCTCGCAGCCCTGCAAGGCCGCCACCGCTTCGGGACGCAACAGGCCGTGGGTGTCGGAAATGATGCCTACTTTCACTGTCGAGATCCTGGGTGAGTCGTGGGGATCTGGACTGTGATCTACCTGGGCAGGTTCCCCCAAGATCATCCATCGACCGCAAGACCCTCACCGCAATCCTGCCGATACAGCGCGGTGAACCCTTCGCGGCCGCTGACCGCTCCCACGGCGGATCCAATACTTCCGTAGGAGCGGTCAGTGGCCGCGAACAGACGCTGCGGTGTATCAGGTGCATGCGATAACACTACTTGGCAGTGATCACCGCCAGTTTGGTGATGCCCGCCTTTTCGATGGAGGCCATGGCCCGGGCCACTTCGCCGTAGTTGACGCCGTCATCGGCCTGCAGCTGTACCCGCACATCAGGGTCCTTCTGCCGTGCGTTCTGCAGATTGACTTGAAGCAGGTCCGGCTGGATTTCGTCCTTGTTGATGAACAGTTTCCCCTGCCCGTCGATGCTGACCACCAGCGGGTCCTTCTGCTCGGCAGGCGCCACCGCTTCGGTCTTGGGCAGGTTGATCGGGATCGAATTGGTCAGCAACGGCGCGGTGACGATGAACACCACCAACAGCACCAGCATGACATCCACCAGCGGCGTCACGTTGATCTCGCTGAGCACTTCGTCCGTGTCCTGGGTCGAAAAGGCCATGTCAGGACGCCTCCTTCACTTTGTGGCCGGAAGCCGCAGCACCACTGCGAGCCAACACCGGATGTTGCAGCACGCGGAAAGAGTGCTTCTGCGCCAGGCTGTAGAAGTCATGGGCGAAATCGTCGAGGTCTGCAGCCGTCAGCTTCAGGCGCCGCAGAAAATAGTTGTAGACCAGTACCGCCGGCACCGCGACGGCAATCCCGACACCGGTCGCCACCAAGGCTGCGCCAATGGGGCCGGCCACGGTTTCCAGACTGGCCGATCCGGCTGCGCTGATACCCTTGAGTGCGGACATGATTCCCGATACCGTCCCGAACAAGCCAATGAAAGGCGAGGTACTGCCAATGCTGGCCAGCACCGCAAGGCCAGTCTCCAGCGAACGCCGCTCACGCACGATCTGCTGACGCAGGGCACGCTCCAGCCGATCCTGATGATTGATGGATTGGCTCAGGTCGGCCTGTGCCTGCTCGTTGACCTGGATGGCCGCATAGCCCGACTGCGCAACGCGGGCCGCCGCACCCGGTTGTTCCTGCGCCAGATGGGCCGCCGAATCGAGGCTGGAAGCGGCCCAGAACTGCTTGTGAAACTTGCGATCCTGCCCCTTCAGCCGGGCGAACTGCAGCCCCTTGAGCAAGGCCAGGCCCCACGTGGCAACGGAGAACAGGATGAGCAGCCAGATGACCGAGTGCTCGACGGAAGTGAAAGGCGATTCTGTCAGAAGATTCATGGTGAGGCTCTCTGTAGCAAGGCGATAGGTAGTGCGATGCGCCTTTGGTCAGGTAGCCCGCTTCGTGCAGCAAAAAAGTTGATCAGCGCAGTTTGAAATCGATCGGTACGCTGACCCAGCCGTCGACCGGGTCGGCGCCCCGTTTGGCCGGAACGAAACTCCAGCGCTTCACTGCCGCCAGTGCGGCGTCGTCGAGCTGACTGCGACCGCTGCTGGCTTGCACCTGGATTTCGCTCGGCTTGCCGCTGGCCAGCACATGAACGCGCAGTAGCACGGTCCCTTCCCAGTTGCGACGCATGGCCAGGGTCGGATACTCGGGTGCCGGATTGTGCAGGTAGCCGGCATTGGCCGAGGCCGGTGTCACCGCTTGCGGCGCAGCAGGTGCCGGGGGCGTGGGCGGCGTCGGTGCGGCCACCGGTTGCGGCGGCGCAGGCGGTTGCACGACCGGTTTGGGCGCAGGCTTTGGCACCGGTTTCTTGACCACGGGCTGGGGTTTGGGCTTGGGCGGCGGCGGTGCTGGCCTAGCCGCCAGTTCATCCTCGACAGGCGGTGGCGGTTCGACAACAGGTGCGACCGGTTCGGGCGGTGGCGGTGGCGTCTCTACCACCGGCGGTGGCGCCGGCTGCGAAAACTCGATCGTCATGGGTGGAATTTCTGGCGGCACCGTCGGCAGTGCGGGCGTCGGAGTCTGACTGATCCAGTAGATCACCGCCCCATGCAGCACCAGCGCGAACACCCCCAGCAGCACACCTTCGCGGCGACCGAGGATGCGCTTCGGCGCACGTTGCAGACGCAGCTCGCCCAAGGGCTCGCGGAACACCCGACCCAGGTCGAGCACTTCGCCGGGCACCGGATGCCACCGCACCTCCAGGGCGGCCTTGAGGTTATTCATCAATTACTCCTGTTGACGGCTGATCGTGAAGAGACCCGTCCAATCGGCCTCTTCGGCGGGCGAATGATGTTCAAACTCGACGGGTTCGAAAAGTAATTGTTTGTTATCCCAAACTGCCTATCTGGCATAAGGGAAAGTTTGTGATTCAGCGCGTAGAGTTCACTGTTGGCTGCAGAACAGCTGAACAACTTAGCTGTTGCGCGGGCAACAACGGGTTGATTCGGGAAATATCCATTTCTCCAGCAGAATTAACCAGTTGCGCTCTACCGACAACGACCTTGCAAGCCGAGCAGGTGCATCGACGGACCGTCACGTTTTTTACGTCACGACATAAGCTAATGCTCATAAGGTATTTAACGATCGTTTTTTATATCCTTTAGTATCCCCTTCAGTGTCGCAGTGGCTGCCCAGGCAGCGCAGATGTGGCTTTAGATTGACTCATTCTTTTTACTCTGCACTTTGAAGGCGTCGCCATGCAGCTTTTGACACTCCCCCCATCGCCTGCCCTCGCCACCTCCATTCGCGCCACTGCCCAGGTGTTCGAAGACCCGAAGTCCAAGGCTTTGCTGGCGCATCTGGAGCAAGTCGCGCCCAGCGAAGCGAGCGTGCTGATCATCGGTGAAACCGGCACCGGCAAAGAGCTGGTCGCGCGCCATATCCACAACCTCAGCGGGCGGCGCAACAAGCCGTTCGTGGCCGTCAACTGCGGGGCGTTTTCCGAGTCGCTGGTGGAAGCCGAGCTGTTCGGCCACGAAAAGGGCGCCTTCACCGGCGCGCTGACAGCCAAGGCGGGCTGGTTCGAGGAGGCCAATGGCGGAACCTTGTTTCTCGATGAAATCGGCGACCTGCCGATGCCGATCCAGGTCAAGTTGCTGCGCGTACTGCAAGAGCGCGAAGTGGTACGCCTGGGTTCACGCAAGAGCATTCCCATTGATGTACGGGTATTGGCGGCCACCAATGTGCTGCTGGAAAAGGCCATCAATGCTGGCAACTTTCGCGAGGACCTTTATTACCGGCTGGACGTGGTCAACCTGGAGCTGGTGCCATTGCGCGAAAGGCCCGGCGATATCATCGCGTTGACCCGACACTTCCTCGATGTGTACTGCAAGCGTCTGGGCTACAAACAGGCCACGTTGTCGCCCGAGGCAGAACACAAGCTGCTGCACTACAGCTGGCCGGGCAATATTCGCGAACTCGAGAACGTCATTCACCACACCTTGTTGATCTGCCGCAACGGCGTGATCGAGCGCGACGACCTGCGCCTGTCGAACATGCGCATCGAACGCGCCGATGACAGCCCGACGGTGGACGATTCGGTGGAGGCTTCGCTGGATCGGCTGTTCCAGCGACTGTTCGACGAGCAGGTCGGCGATCTCCACGAGAAAGTCGAAGAGGCCCTGCTGCGCTCGGCCTATCGTTTCAGCCATTGCAACCAGGTGCACACGGCCAACCTGCTGGGCCTGAGCCGCAACGTGACCCGCACCAGGCTGATCAAGATGGGCGAGCTGGCGGTGAACAAGCGCCGTGCAGTAGGTGATCAGCCAGAAGTGCGGGCTCTCAGGTTGTCGATCTGAGGTTTTTGTAGGGACCGTGTGATAAGTGGATGACTGGGCAGACGCGAACCTGTGGGAGCGGGGCTCTGCCCGCGAACCTGTGGGAGCGGGGCTCTGCCCGCGAAGAAATCGCTGCGGTGTTTCAGGAATACCGCGGTGGGTTCTTCTCGGGCAGAGACCCGCTCCCACCGGGGGGTTGTGTACGCGCTCAAAAAAGCCCGGAGGTCGGGGGCGGTGTGCCCTTGAGCTGCCAGGTGCCCACCGCCGCGGCTTTCCAGTCGCGGGGGTTGTGGTTGGCCACCGTGCGGGCGTTGCGCCAATGCCGGTCGAGGTTGTGGCCACGGCCCGTGGTGGAGGCACCGCCCACATCGAACACCCGCTCCGCCGCCTTGAGCGCGCATTCGGCGGCGATGTATTGCGCCTGCGCCACCTCGATCGCGGCCTCATCCACAGCCACCGGATCGAGCCCGGCCGCCCACGCGCGATCGATCGCTTCGGCAGCCTTGAGCACCACAGCCTCGGCCGTGTAGGTACGCGCTGAAATCTCGCCCACGCTCAACGCCACATAAGGATCGTCCACCGACTGCTCGGCACTGCTGTGCTTGATCGGCCGGGCATGATTGCGCGCAAACGCCACCGCGTCGTTCAGCGCATTGCGGGCGATCCCGGCCTGCACCGAAGCCAGGAACAGTTGCAGGAACGGCGTCACCAGCGTGCGCTTGCCCTCTTCCACCGTGCGTGTGCGGACCTCGTGGGCATACACCTGCACGTTGTCCAGCCGCGTCGTGCCGCTCGCCGTCAGGCGCTGGCCCATGGCGTCGAAGTCATCCAGCAGCACCAGCCCTTCGCGGTCACGGGGCAGGATGAACGACACGGGCTGGTCGTGCTCGTCCAAGGCCACCGCGCTGATCCAGTCGGCGTACAGCGAGCCGGTGCTGTAGAACTTGCTGCCGTTGGCGCGGTAGTGCTCGCCTTCGCGCACGATGCGGGCGCTGATGGCGCCGTTGGCACCGCCGACCTCCCAGCCGGCGTTGCCCAGCACCACACCTTGCAGGTAACGGCCGAACCAGAGCTGACGCTCCTGCTCGGCACCTTCGGCCCGGGACACCAGCAGCCCTTCGATGAAACCGAAGCCGGGGCGCAGTGCCTGGGCAACATTGGAGTCTGCCGACGCGATGCGCACCAGCAGGCCGATGACGTCCCTGACCGAGCCGCCAGGGCCGCCGTAACGAGCAGGAATACGCAGGGTGTAGAGCAGCGCCTGGGCAATCTGCGCGACGGCCTCGTAAGGCAGTTGACGATCACGTTCGCGCGCCGCGGCGCCGGCAGCGATGGCGGGCAGCAGTTGCTCCGCGCGTGCCAGCAACTGCGCCACGCTCAACGGCGCTTCGGGTGCAGTGGAAGGAATGACTTTGGCAGCTTGAGTCATGAAAGTTTCCTGTCTGAAAATAGGTAGAAAGAGCAACGCAACGCCTTCAAATGGCGATCTTCCACAAGCGCGATTCATCGAACAGCAGTACAGCGTTTTCCGGCTCCAGCGGGGGCACCTGCAACGGCACGCCGGCACTGGGCAGCCGTGGCACCGCACCCAGCAAGCGTTGGGTATACGGGTGCCGTGGCGACTCGAACAACTGCTCGACCGGCGCGTGCTCGACCACCTGACCGTGGCGCATCACCAGCACCTCGTCGCTGACATGGCGGATGACGCCCAGATCATGGGAAATGAACAGGTAGGCCAGGCCCAGTTCGGCTTGCAGGTCGGCGAGCAGATCCAGCACCTGGGCCTGGACCGAGACATCCAGTGCCGACACCGGCTCGTCGCAGACGATGACCTTGGGGTTGCTGGCGATGGCTCGGGCAATCGCTACTCGCTGGCGCTGCCCACCGGATAATTGCAGGGGCCGACGCGCGGCCAGCTCCGCAGGCAGGCGCACCTGTTGTAGCAGGCGGCGTATGTGCGGCGCTTGTTCGGCCGCCACGACGCCGGCCACGTCCAACGCATCGGCAAGAATCTGCCCGACGTTCCAGCGCGGATCGAACGAACTGAGCGGGTCCTGATAAATCACGCTGATGTCGCGGCGCAGCGCTCGGCGCTGGCTTTCGGCAACCCGTGCCTCTGCGTTGCCGTTCCAGGGTTGATCGAGGAAACGCACCTGGCCGTCGTCGGTCTCCAGCAGCCCCAGGGCCATGCGCGCCACGGTGGTCTTGCCCGAACCGGACTCACCGACGATACCCAGGGTCTGGCCGGCGCGCAGTTCGAAGTCGACGCCGTCGACCACTTGGCGCACCTGCTGATCAGGCCCTACGTAGCGCTTGCCTAGGCCGCGGGCGTGCAACAGCACTGGCTGATCGAGCCGTGGCGTGCGGGCGATCGCGACGGTACGCTCACCTGGGCTGAGCCGGGTGCCACGCGCATGCTCGGCCGGAACCGCATCGAGCAGGCTGCGGGTGTAGGGATGGCGCGGCGCGGTCAGCACCTGATGCATGCTGCCCTGCTCTACCACTTCACCGTGCTGCAGCACCAGCACCTCATCAGCCAGTTGCGCGACCACTGCCAGATCATGGCTGATGATCAACAGCGAACTGCCCTGGGCCTTGATCTCCTGCAGTACACCGAGAATCTGCGCCTGGACAGTGGCGTCCAGTGCGGTGGTCGGCTCGTCGGCGATCACCAGCCCTGGATCCAGAGCCAGGGCGCTGGCGATCAACGCACGCTGGCGCAGGCCGCCGGACAACTCGCCCGAGCGCTGCCGGGCACGCAGAGCCGGTTCCGGTACGCCGACCCGTTCCAGCAGTTGCAGTACCCGCGCGCCACGGGAAGCACGGTCGCCCCAACCATGGGTGTGCAGCACTTCGAGAATTTCCTTGCCGACCGGCCGCAGCGGGTCGAGCGAAACCAGGGCATCCTGCAGCACGAAGCCGATGTCCTTGCCGCGCACTCGACGCCACTGGCGGTCGCTCAAGGCCAGCAGGTCGAGATCACCGTATTGCAGGCGGCGTGCCCGCACCTGCGCGCCCTCTCCGGCCAGACCGATCAGGCTGCGCGCGGTGACGCTCTTGCCCGATCCGGATTCGCCGACCAAGGCCAGGGTCCTGCCCGGTTCCAGGGTGAACGACAGGTTACGCACCACACTCTGCCCGGCGAACTCCACGCTCAGGCCTTCGACGATCAGCGTCTTGTGGCTCATGTCAGGCGACCCTCCAGGCGTTGTTGCAGATAGCGACCGGCAACGGTGGTCGACAAGGTGGTGAGAACGATGAAAAGCCCGGGGAAAAACGTCAGCCACCAGGCGTTGGCAATGAAGTCGCGGCCCATGGACAGCATGGTGCCCCACTCCGGCGTCGGCGGCCGCGCGCCCAGGCCGAGGAAACTCAACGCCGAGGCCCAGACGATGGCCTGACCGACGCCCATGGTCAGGGTCACGATCAGCGGGCGCATGGCGTTGGGCAGCAGCTGTCGCCAGATGATGCGTCGAGTCGGATGGCCCAGGGCGCGCGCCGCTTCGATGTAGCCGGCGTTGCGCACCGCCAGAACCTGCCCGCGGACCATCCGCGCATACCCCGGTGCAGCGCCCAGGCCGGTGGCGATGATCAGCGGGCCGATACCACTGCCGAAAATAGCCACGAACAGCAACGCCAGCACCAGGCTGGGAAAAGCGAACAGGACTTCCAGCAACCAGCCCACACCACGATCGGTGCGCAGCCCGCCCAGGCCGCCCAGCAGCCCGAGGACAATGGCGATGCTCATCGCCAGGGCCGTCGCGGCCAGGCCAACGAACAGCGACAGGCGCGCGCCGTGGATCACCCGTGAATAGATGTCGCGACCCGATTGGTCGGTACCGAACCAATGCGCCCAACCGGGCGGATGAAAGGCGTCGCGCGGGACAATGGCCAGCGGGTCGCCGTGAGCGAACAGCTGCGGTACCACTGCGGCCACGATCACCAGCGCCAGGAAGCCGATGGCTAGACTTGCGCCCCAGCGGATTCGTAGAGCTCGACGTTGGCTGCGCAGCGGCAGCGCCGGGCTCTCGAGGATCAGATCGCTCATGCCAGGGTTTCCTTCTGCCGTGGGTCGATCCATTGGTACACCAGGTCGACGAGAATGTTGGCCAGCACGTAACCGGCGGCTACCACCAGGCTGATGCCGATGGTCAACGGCAAGTCCTGAAGCTGTACCGCCTGATACAACTGACGGCCCAAGCCCCTGCGCGAGAAGATCACTTCAATCACTACGGCACCGCTGATCAGCGCACCGATCGCCCAGCCCGACAGTGACACCCCTGGCAAGACGGCATGGCGCAGCGCGTGCTTGAAGCGCACCGCCACGTCACTCAGGCCACGGGTGCGCGCGGTCAGCACGAAGGGTTGCTCCAGGGTCAGCTCCAGGGATTCGCGGGTGACCTGGCCGATGAACCCAGCCAACGGTACCGCCAGCGCTATCGTCGGCAGCACCAGGGTCCGCCAGCCGTCGCTGCCTGCCGGTGGGAACAGGCGCAGGCCGAAGGCGAACACCGCCAGCAGCACGATGCCCAGCCAGAAATGCGGTAGGGCGGCGCACAGGGTTTCAGCCAGGGACGCCAGGCGCCCGACCCAACTGCGACGACCTGCGGTGAACACGGTCAGGGCCAGCACCAGCAGCCACGCCAGCAGCAACGCGCTGAGCGTCAGTTCCAGCGTCGCCCCAGCCTGCTCGGCGAGTACCCGTGTGACCGGCATGTGCTGGGAGTAGGAAACGCCCAGGTCGCCTTGCACCAAACGCACCAGATACAGCCCGTACTGAACCGCCAGCGGCCGGTCAAGGCCGTACTCGCGGGTGACCTCGGCGATGGTTTCCGGAGTCGGGTTGCCGCTGGGTCCACCGAGGATGGCCTGCACCGGATCGCCCGGCATCAGCCGCAGGGCGAAGAAGGTCAGCGTCGCGACTGCCCATAACACCAGCAGTCCACCGCCCAGGCGCACGGCGGCGCGGCGGCCCAGGCGGAGCAAACGCTGGCGGCGCGGGTCCGGCGGCGCGACGGTTAGGCGTGTCGTGGTCATTTGTTCACCCAGGCGTCATAGAGGTAGGTCACGGCCAGCGAGGGTTCCAGACGAACCCCTTGGGTCGTCTTGTAGATGCCCAGCCGGGTGCTTTGCGGATAGGTGGTCAGTTGCAGGTATTGGCTGGAGGCAACGGCTTGTGCCTGGCGGTACAACGCCTGGCGTTGGCTGGCGTCCTGAGTGGCCAGGGCCTGTTGCACCAGATCGTCGAACTGCGGATCGCTGAAGCCTGCGGTGTTCTGGTGATAGCCGCCCACACCCGCAGGCTGGATGAACGCGCTGCTGAAGATGATCCGCAGCACGTCGGCGGTGTTGGTATTCCAGTAGCCGACGCGGATGTCGTAGTCCCAGTCGGCCTGGCGCTTGGTCGCCTGCACGTCGCTCATCTGCTCCATGATCAGCTCGATGCCGGCCTGCCGCGTGGTGGCCTGAACCTGCTCCCACAGGGTGAATTCCGATGGCGGCGTGCGGTTGCCGAGGATCACCCTCACCTGCAGGCGCTTGCCGTCCTTGAGGCGATAGCCGTCCTCGTCGCGACGAGTCCAGCCGGCTTCCTCGAGCAGTTGTGACGCGCGCGCCGGATCGTAATCCTGGGCGTGTTCGAAGTCGGGGCTGTAGAAGCGCGTGGCGTTGCTCAGCGGACCACCGGCGCGGGGAAAGTCGCCGAAGTAGACGCTTTTCAAGGCACCTTCGATGTCGGCGCTGCGCACGAAGGCTTCGCGCACCTTGATATCGCTGAACGGCGCACGGCGGATGTTCAGGGTGCCGTTGGTGGGGTTGCCGGGCCGCTGGGCAATGATCAGCTGCAGGTCCGGATTGCGCCGCGCCGCTTCGTGGGATTCGGGTGGCAGCGCCTCGATCACGTCCACCTCACCGGCCTGCAGTGAAGCGAAACGCACGGATGGCTCCTGGATGAACTTCCAGACGATGCGCTCCAGATAGGCTGGCCCCTGATGCCGGGCAGTGGGCGGCGCCGAGTTGTAGTGCGGGTTGCGTTCAAGCACCACTTGGCTTTGACGGTCCCAGCGCACTACCTTGAACGGGCCGGTGCCGACTGGGCTTTCGCAGTTCACATCACGCGAGCGCAGCAGCGCCTGGGGGGATTCGATGCCGAGGAAACCTTGCGCCAGCACTTCCAGAAATGCTGCGTAGGGTGTGGCCAGGTGCACTTGGGCGGTCGAGTTGTCGAGGACATCGGTGCGTTGGTATTGACGGATGTAACCGCCCGCGGTGCTCGACTGGGTCTTGGGGTTGGCCATGTGGTCGAGGTTGGCCTTGACCGCTGCGGCGTTGAACGGCGTACCGTCGGTGAAGCGCACGTCGTCGCGCAGGTGGAAAGTGTAGGTCAGGCCGTCGGGCGAAATCTCCCAGCTTTTCGCCAGCCATGGGCCGATATGACCTTCGCCATCCATCGACACCAGTGAATCGAGGACTTGCTGGGCGAGAAACACTTGCGGCATGTCGCCGGCTACATGCGGGTCCAGGCAGGTCGGCTCGCGGTCGGTGGCGTAGATCAACGTGCCGCCGCTGACAGGGGTGTCGGTGCGTGCCGCGGCAGCGCGATGGTTGTCACAACCGCCAAGCAAGAAGCTGACGGCCAACAAACCGGCCCACGCGATACCGCCATGGGGTCTTGCAGAAGAACGCGGATGAATGTCTGGCATGGGTCGGGCTGCGCCTTGTGTCGATGCTGAAGCTCACAAGGGGTGATTGCACAAGCCATGCCGACTGCTCCGCCCCGTCGTTGCGGGGCTTTCCAGTGTTGTGTGAATGAAGTGACGAGGCATTTTGTTGAATGGGTGTTGCCTGGCAGACAGTTGCTGTGCCGGAGCCTTTGGAGTGCTGGATCATTTGATTTGACTACCGTCGGAAAAAGCCGCTGTCGCGAGCGGCTTCATACATACCTCGCGACAACCCGCCAATGCTCAAGGGGTTTTGCGGTGTAATATATTCACCACCACTCAACGCCGAGGTTGCCATGACCGGTATATCGCTGAACCTTCCGGAAGATCTGTCCAACTCTCTTGCGGACCTTGCCAAGAGCCATGGCCAGAGCGCGAGCTATCTAGCCATGGACGTCCTTCGCGACTACATCGAACATGAAAAAACACTGACAACGCAAATCGAGCAGGCGGTAAAGGAAGCCGACAACGGCAAATTTGCCGATGAGGAACGAGTAGCGGCCATGCGTGCCCGGCGTTGGAGTCGGAATGAGGGTTGAATGGCTGGAAAAGGCCCTCAAGAACCTAGAGGACGAAGCCAACTACATTGCTTTGGAAAATCCGAAAGCTGCAGATGATTTCGCAGATGCAATCTTCGCAAGTGTTGATAAACTCGCGCAGTTTCCTACGATGGGACGCGAGGGTCGGGTCAAACACACACGCGAGTGGGCGGTTCCGAACTGGTCCTATCTGATTCCGTACCGGATTTGTGGCGATCGCCTGCAGATCCTCGGGATCTTCCACACAAGGCAGCGGCCACGCTGCAACTGGTGACGTGCACGACCTTGGCGAGGGCAATCCTGAATGCCCTCGCTGTCCAATAGCTTCAGTAAGCAGGCACACAGCTCGCCCCACACACCGCTATTCTCCGGCGAATCACGATCAGGCTACGCCAACGCGACTTCTTCGTCGTACGCGTTCTGCGCCTGGCGGCTCCATAGGCGGAAGTATTGTCCCTGCTGTGCCAGCAGGTCATCGTGGGAGCCGTCTTCGATGATTCGGCCGTCCTCGAACACCAGGATGCGGTCCAGGTGGGCGACGGTCGAGAGCCGGTGGGCCACGACGATCACGGTCTTGTCCTGCATGATTTCGTCGAGTTTCTCCTGGATGAAGCGCTCGGTGATCGAGTCCAGCGCCGAGGTCGCCTCGTCCATCACCAGAATCGGCGCGTTCTTGAGCAACACCCGGGCAATGGCAATACGTTGGCGCTGGCCGCCGGAAAGCTTCACACCGCGCTCCCCTACCAACGAATCCGCGCCCTGGTCCATGCCGTCGATGAACGCGCTGGCACCGGCGCGATGGATTGCCTGGGCCAGTTCCTGCGGGCTGGCATCCAGACGTCCGTAGTTGATGTTTTCGGCAATGCTGCGGTGAAACAGGCCCGGTTCCTGAGGAATCAGGCCGATCTGCTGGTGCAGCGAATGCTGGGTCACGCTGCGCACATCCTGGCCGTCGATCAGCACCTGGCCCTGATTGACGTCGTACAGGCGCAACAACAGGTTGAGCAACGACGATTTGCCCGAACCGGACGTGCCGACCAAACCCACCCGCTGCCCCGCCGGGATCGACAACTGCAGGTGTTCGAACACCGGCTTCTGCGGCGAATAGCCGAAACTCACGTCGCGAAACTCGATGGCGCCGCGCACGGCGGCGAGCGGTTGCGCGTCGGGCTCGTCCACCACTTCATGGGGGCGGATCAGAGTGCGCACGCCGTTGGCGATGTTGCCGGTGGCCTCGAAGAAGTCCAGGAAACGCCGCGACAGGTTGGCCACGTCGGTGATGATCAACAGCGACAGGCTGGTAGCCATCACGAAGGTCGCGATGTCGATACTGCCCAAGCGCCACAGGTACAAGGCGATCAGCAGCATGCCGACCTTCAGCGACATCCCGCAGATCGACTGGAACCAGCGAATCTTCTCCATGTAGCCGAACGAGCGACCGGCCGCCTTCAGTTCACGGTCCAGGTAATCGCCCAGGTAGCGATGCTCGAACGAATGCCGGGCGAACAGGCGGATGTTGGTCAGGTTGGACACCGCATCCACCACCTTGCCGTTGCTGGTGCTGCGCGCCGCCGAGTATTGCTGGGACAACGGATGGCTGCGCCTGGCCAGGAAATAGCACACGGTGATGAACGCCACCGACCAGCCGAGCATGAACAGGGCCAGCCAGATCGACGCCGTTGCCAATACCGCCACGGCCAGGGTCAGGGTGACCAGCAGCGGAATCAGGTCGAACAGCAACAGCGCCAGCGCCTGGCCCACGCCCATGGAGACTTCGGAGATCTTGTGTGCCAGGGCGCCGGCGAACTCGCTGCTGACGAAGCGATGGGAGTGCCGCTGCAGGTAGGCGTACACCGCGTGAGTGACGGTGCGTCGCTGCAGCGGCAGCACTCGGATGTGCGCACCGGTGGCACCCCGGGTGCACAGCATTTCCAGCAGCAACAGGCCGGCGAACAGCAGCAGAGGTTGACTCAATGTCTGCCAGTCGAGGGTAGCCGCGCTGGCGTTGCTCACCACCCGGGTGATCTGCCCCAGCACCCAGGGCACCAGCACCGTGCAGGTGACCGCCACGACCTGCAAAAGGAGAATGGCCAGGTACCAACCGCGGAAATGGCCGACGAAGAAGCGGGCGAAGGCAAAAGGCGTGTCCGGCAGCGACTGGATGTTCCAGCTGCGCAGGGCATGTTGACGATCCTTGTACGAGGGTTTCAAACGGTAGTCTCCAAGTGTCAGCGGCGCGAGCCGCGTTTGGGGTGTTGCGTTTCTACTGGTGCACCGCGTATGCCGCCGACGCGGCTTGCGCCGCTGCTACAGAGGAACGCGCAAATCGTGTAGCAGCGGCGCGAGCCGCGTCCGGTGTGGCAAGCGGACCCTGTAGCAGCGGCGCGAGCCGCGTCCGGTGTGGCAAGCGGACCCTGTAGCAGCGGCGCGAGCCGCGTCCGGTGTGGCGAGCGGACCCTGTAGGGGCTCGGCTCAGATCGCCAGGGGCAGATAGGTGAGCGCGCGCAGGGCGCCGGTCTGCAAGGTCGGTACGGCACTGAGCAGGGCTTGGGTATAAGGGTGTTGCGGGCGGTCGAGGACCTGTCGCACAGCGCCCGCCTCCACTACTTCGCCATCCTTCATCACCAGCACATGGTCGCTGACGTGGTTGATCACGCCCAGGTCGTGGGAGATGAACAGGCACGCCAGCCCCAGCCGCTGTTTGAGATCGTCGAGCAATTGCAGAATCTGCGCCTGCACCGACACGTCCAGCGCCGACACCGGCTCGTCGCACACCAGAATCTGCGGCTCGGCCGCCAGTGCGCGGGCGATCGCAACGCGTTGACGCTGCCCGCCGGACAAGTCGATGGGCCGCCGATCGAGTACCCCAGCTTCCAGCTTTACCAGCGCCAGCAAACGCTCGGCCCGAGCGTCCCACGTCGCCCGTGGATGCCCCGCCACGTGCAGCGCTTCGAACAAGACCCGTTGCACGGTATAGCGCGGATCGAACGAGCTGAGTGGATCCTGGAACACCACCTGAATGCTGTGCCGGACCCGAGCTCGCTGGGCCTTGTCCAGATCGGCCCAGCGCTGGCCGTCGATCCACACGTCGCCGCTGTCGGGACGTTCGAGCCCCAGAATCATCCGCGTCAGGGTGGTCTTGCCCGAACCGGACTCGCCGACGATACCCAGCGTACGACCGCGCTCCAGGCGCAGCGAAACATCCGCCACCACCGTGCGCACACGCCCGTCCGGGCCTTGGAAAGACTTGCTCAGGTGCTCGGCTCGCAGCAGGACTTCACCGGCTGCAGGCGTCGCAGCGACCGCGGCCGCGTCGCCGTAGGCGCGACGAAAATGCACTGCAGTGCCCGCCGCCAGCAGGCTTTGCGTATAAGGATGGCGAGGGTCGCGCAGAATCTGATCGACGCTGCCCTGCTCCACGATCAGCCCGCGGTACATCACCGCTATGCGCGTGGCCAGGCGTGCGACCACGGCCAGGTCATGGCTGACGATGAGCATGGCGGTGTCCTCGCCGCGCAGCGATTCGAGCAGGCTCATGACCTGCGCCTGAACGGTCGCGTCCAATGCCGTGGTGGGTTCGTCGGCGATCAGCAAGCGGGGGTTGCAGGCGATGGCCGAGGCAATCAACGCGCGCTGGCGCAGCCCTCCCGACAACTGCCCCGGATGCTGGCGTGCGCGCAGTTCGGGCTCGGGAACGCCGACCGAACGCAACAGTTCGATGACGCGCAACTCGCGCTGGCGGCGCTTCAAATCGGTGTGCAGACGCAGCGGTTCGGCGATTTCCTGGCCGACACGCCGCAGCGGGTCCAGCGAGCCCAGCGCATCCTGCATGACGAAACCCAACTGGGCGCCGCGCAGCTGCAACCAGTCCCTTTCCCTGAAGGTGCGCAGGTCGCGCCCGGCGAACGACAAGCGCCGGGCCTGCACTTCGGAATGCGCGCCGGTGAGTCCGGCCAGCGTACGCGAAGTGACGCTCTTGCCCGAGCCGGACTCGCCCACCAGCGCCAGGCACTCACCGGCGGCCAGCTGAAAGCTGATGCCGCGGATCACCGGTTGCGCGTGGGCGCTGAACGCCACGTGCAGGTCTTGCACGTCGAGCAGCGGCTGCGGCGGATGGACGATGGCATTCATAAGCGTTTTCCTTCGCTGCGACGCAGCAGTTCACGGCCAATGGCGGTGATCGAGATGACGGTAAAGGTGATCGCCAGCGCCGGCCACGCCACCAGCCACCACGCGTTGGCGAGAAAGTTGCGGCCGATGGCGAGCATGGTGCCCCACTCCGGCGCGGGCGGCGGCGCGCCGAAACCCAGGAAGCTCAACGCCGCGCCGGCCGTGATGTTGCCGCCAATACCGATGGTGGCCAGGATCAGAATCGGTTTGATCGCATTGGGCAGCACGTGTCGCCAGATCACCGCCGCGCGACCCAGGCCCAGCGTCGTCGCCGCTTCCACGTAGCCAGCGCCACGCACCACCTGGGTTTGCGCACGCACCAGGCGGGCGTAGCGCGGCACGCTGGCGATGCCGACGGCGATGATCAGGTTCAAGGTGCCCTGGCCGAAAAAGGTGATGATGACCAGCGCCAGCAACAGATCCGGAAACGCCAGCAGCACATCCACCGCGCGCATCACTGCGGCGTCGAGCCAGCGCGGCCCCAGGCCTGCAAGCAGGCCCAGCAAGGTGCCCAGCGCCAACCCCATGGCCGTGGCCGCCAGCCCCAGCAGCAACGACGGACGTACGCCGTAAATCAAGCGACTGAGCACGTCACGGCCATTTTCGTCGGTGCCCAGCCAGTGCACGGCGTCGGGCGCTCGGTACGCCTGGCGTGCCACAGCGTCGAGCGGGTCTACCGTGGTCAGCAGGCCCGGTGCAATCGCCGCCACTACCAGCAGCAGGACGAAGGCACCGGCCAGCACCAGGCCGGGTCGCAATCGCGTGCGAGCGCGACGATGACCGATACCGGCGTCCAGGGTACCTGCGGGTACCGGACCCAGCACCGTGAGTGATGAGCTGATTGCCATGGCGATTCTCCGTATGACAAGTGCCGATCAAGGCGCCGGGTTGGGGGTCGCGCGATGGATCTCGGCGATCTTGTCCAGCAGGGTCGGGGTGAACTCGATGTCCAGCGCACTGAAGTTGTCCTGCAACTGCGCTTCGCTGGTCTGGCCGGTCAGCACGCTGCTGACGAACGGCTGCCGGGCGACGAAGCCCAGCGCCAATTGCGCGGGGGTGTAGCCATAGTCATTGGCCAACTGCACGTAGGCAGTGATGGCGCGGCTGGCCGACTCGCTGTCGTAGCGGTTGAAGGTGCGATACACCGACGTCAGCCGCGAGCCCTGTGGTCGCGCGCCGTTCAGGTATTTGCCGGTAAGCGTGCCGAACGCCAGCGGCGAATAGGCCAGCAGCCCTACCCCTTCGCGATGGCTGAACTCCGACAGCCCGCCTTCGTACAGCCGATTCAACAGGCTGTAGGGGTTCTGTACGCTGGCGATGCGCGGCAGCCCGCGTTGCTCGGCCTGCTGCAGAAAGCGCGCAACGCCCCAAGGGGTCTCGTTGGAGACACCGATGTGACGGATCTTGCCGGCCTTGACCAGTTCGCCGAGCACCTCCAGGGTTTCTTCGATGGCGACGCTGCCATTGTCCTCGACGTACGGGTATTCACGCTGGCCGAAGATATTGGTGGTGCGGTCGGGCCAATGCAGCTGGTAGAGGTCCAGATAATCGGTCTGCAGGCGCTTGAGACTGCCGTCCAGCGCTGCGGTGATGTTGGCGCGGTCGTGGCGGGTCAAGCCGTCGCGGATATGCCCGCCGGTGCCCGGCTGGCGCGGTGGGCCGATGATCTTGCTGGCCAGCACGATGTCGGCGCGGCGCCCGCTGCGCTGCAGCCAGGTGCCGATGAAGCGCTCGGTGCTGCCCCAGGTTTCGGCATGGGTCGGGGTGGGGTACATCTCTGCGGTGTCGATCAGATTGACGCCGTGCGCCAGGGCCAGGTCCAGTTGCCGGTGGGCGTCCTGCTCGCTGTTCTGATGCCCCCAGGTCATGGTGCCCAGGCCCAGCAGGCTGACGTTGAGATCGGTATTGCCAAGGGTGCGATATTTCATGGTTCGAATCGGTCCGTTGCGGGCATGAAAGGTTCAGGCGCTGCGTGCGTACTGGCTGGCCGGATATGGCAGGCCCAGGTGATCGCGCAGGGTGTGGCCGCTGTACTCGTGGCGGAACACGCCGCGCTGGCGCAGCAGCGGCACCACTTCATCGACGAAGATCTCGACGCCGGACGGAAACATGTCCGGCATGATATTGAAGCCATCGGCGGCGCCGGCCAGGAACCAGTGCTCGAGGGTGTCGGCGACCTGCTCCGGGGTGCCGACCAGCAGGCGATGGCCGACCAGGATGCGCCGCGACAGTTGGCGAATGCTCAGGTTTTCCCGACGCGCCAGGTTCAGCTGGGCTTCGAGAAACCCGTGCGAGCCGCGCTCGAAGGACGCCACCGGGCCGATCCTGTTCCAAGGCAACGGTGCGTCGGGGTCCAGTTCGGCGACGCTCAACCCCACCCGCGCGGCCACCTGATACAGCAGGCCTTCTTCGCCGTAGAAATCGTTGAGGCGATCGAAACGTGCATGGGCTTCGGCCTCGGTGCTGCCGATCACCGTCGACAATCCCGGCATGATCTTCAGGTGCGCCGGGTTGCGCCCCCATTGCCGGGCACGGTATTTCATCTCCTGATAGAAGCCCTGACCGTCTTCCAGGGTGGTCTGGGTGGTGAAGATCGCATCGGCATAACGCGAGCCCAGCGCCTTGCCACCTTCGGATGAGCCGGCCTGCACCAGCACAGGCCGGCCCTGGGGCGAGCGCGGCAGGTTGAGCGGCCCCTTGACCGAAAAGTGCTTGCCGACGAAATCGGGCGTGTGCACCTTGGCCGGATCGGCGAAGCGGCCACTGACGGCATCGCCGATGATGGCGTCGTCCTCCCAGCTGTCCCACAGCTTGAGGGTGATGTCGATGAACTCGTCGGCGCGCGCATAGCGATCCACGTGCAGCGGCGCGCCGGCCAGGCCAAAGTTCTGCGCGGCGGCATCGCCAGCATTGGTCACCACGTTCCAGGCCGCTCGGCCGCCGCTGATGTGGTCCAGCGATGAGAAACGCCGGGCCAGGTTGAACGGGTCGTTATAGGTGCTCGATGCCGTGGCAATGACGCCGATGCGTTGCGTGGCCAAGGCCACGGCCGTCAGCAGTACCGTGGGTTCGAGGCGCCCGGCCGGGTGCTGCGCGACGTCGCCGCCCAATGCCGGGCCGTCGGCGAGGAAGATCGCGTCCAGCGTGCCACGCTCGGAGATGCGCGCGATGTTGCAGTAGTACTCGGCGTCCAGGTAGGCATTGGCTGGCACTTCACCCATTCGCCAGGCGGCGGAGTGCGAGCCGAAGCCGAGGATGTTCATGCCGATGCTCATTTGCGGTTTGGGGCTCATGGCGGTTCCTTGAAGGCGGTTCAGACGGCGCTGGCTTCGTCGTGCAGAGCAGCGACCGGCTCGGCTTGGGCGGCGGCGTGCTCGGCCTGCGAGGCGCGCCAGGCGGCATTCGGGCTGATGCCGTTGAGGTAGTAGTTGCCCAGCGCCCGTTCGCGGTAGATCGCCGGGTTGTGCGAGGCCAGCGTGCGCGCGTTGCGCCAGTGCCGATCCAGACGCCGCGACTGGCTGGTGGCCGACGCACCGCCCACTTCGAACAACAACGTGGTGGCTTCCAGTACCTGCTCCAGAACGATCTGCTGGGCTTGAAAGGCGCGCACCTCGGCCTCGGTGTAGTAGGCTTCGCTGGCCTGCCCGGCGCGCTCGGCGTCGTGGACGTTCTCCAGCACCTGCGCCACCGCCAGTACCTGGGTCTGCGCGGCGTAGGCCAGGCTCGACAGGCGGCCGACGACACGCTGCACCAGTGGATCGTCCTTGGGACTGGACTGGCCCGGCACACCAAAGGCACGGGTGCGGCCCTGGACGAACTCGCTGGCGTCGCGCAGCACCGCGCGGGCAATGCCGGCCAATGTCGCCAGGTGAAACAGTTGATAGAACGCTGAAATGTAGGACTCGGGACGCTGCTCACCGGCCGCATAGCGACGCAACACGTACTCGGACGGCACCGGCACGTTGTCGAAACGCGTGGTGCCGCTGCCCGACAGGCGCTGGCCGAAGCCGTCCCAATCGTCGTCGCGGCTCACGCCTGGTGCGGTGGTAGGCACCGAGACGCTGACGAAGTCTTCACCGGTCAGCGCCGATACGGCGATCCAGTCGGCGTACAGGGTGCCGGTGCAGTAGAACTTCTTGCCATCCAGGCGCCAGCTCTGCTCACTTTCGGCCGTCAGGGTCACGCTCTGTTTGCTGGTGTCGGTGCGCTCGGCCATGGCCGCGCCCCACAGGTCACCGGCCACCACCTTGGCCAGCCAGTACGCCTGGGACTCGGCTTCATCACGGGACAGGCGACCTTCGACGAAGCCGAAATGCGCGCGCAGGATATGCGGCAGGTTGGAGTCCGCCTCGGCCAGCTCGATCAGTAGCTCGAACAACTGCGGCAGGGTGGCGCCCGCGCCGCCCTGCTCGCTTGGCACGCGCAAGGCACCAAAACCGGCCTCGCGCAGCCAGCTCACCGCTTCGAAGGCCAGTTCGCGCTGCTGTTCGCGGGCCAGTGCAGTCTCCTCGATGCGGGTGAAGATCGGCGCAAAAGGGGCACGCAGGCGGGCATAGTCGGGGGCCAGCGGGAAACCGCCGGTACGTTGTTCAACACTCATGGTCTTTTCCTTGCGTCATCGGGCTGCCTGGCAGCCGTGAAAATTCGGGTCATGCGGGCTTCACTCGCGGGTCGATCCAGTGGTTCACCAGGTCCACCACCAGGTTCACCGCCACATAGATCGCCGCCGCCAGCAAGGTGATGCCCAGCACCATGGGCACATCCTTGGCATTGGCGGCGTCGAGCATCAGCCGGCCGATGCCCTGGCGGGAAAACAACAGCTCCACAACGACCGCACCACCCAACAGGCTGGCGAAGACGAAACCGGCCAGGGTCACCAGCGGCACCAGGGCATGGCGCAAGGCGTGGCGCAGACGAACACCGGTTTCGGACATGCCGCGGGCGCGGGCCATGGCAATGAAAGGCTGGTCGAGAATGTCTTCCAGCTCCTGGCGCAACACCTGGGTCAGTACGGCGGCAATCGGCAGGGCCAGCGCCAGGGTCGGCAGGATCAGCGACTGCCAGTTGCCCGAGCCCGAAGGCGGCAGCACGTGCCAGTGAAAGGCGAACACCAGCAGCAACAGGATGCCGATGACGAACGAAGGCGCCGACGACAGCACCAGCTCCGTGCCCGACACGAGGGAGCGTACCCATGGGCTGCGCTTGGCCGTGGTGATCGCACTGATGACCGACAGGATCACGGCTACCAGCGCCGCGCAGATCGACAGCTGCACGGTGGCGCCGATCTGTGCGCCGATAGCCCGGGTGACCGGAATGCGCAGGCGGTAGGACTCGCCCAGATCGCCCTGAGCCAAGCGAGCGATGTAGTGGCCGTACTGCACGATCAGCGGCTGATCGAGGCCGTATTCGGCGCGCACCCGCACGATCATCTCTGGGGTCGGCATGGATTCCGGACCGCCGAGAATAGCCAGTGCAGGGTCACCGGCACTCAGGTTGATGGCCAGAAACGTCAGGGTCGCGGCTCCCCAGAGGACGCCGATACCAGCCAGCAGGCGCCAGAGCACCTTGCGCAGAGCAGTGTTCATTTCGCCTCCGGTTGCAGCCACAGACTGGGCAGAAAGACCGTGTTGTGCGAGGTGTCGAAAATCACCCCGGCAAGGCGGTTCGAGTAGGCGACCAGCACATGGCTCTCGAACGAAGGCACCACCGGCACTTGTTCGGCCAGGCGCTGCTGGGCCTTGCTGTACAGTCGTTCGAGACGAGCCGGGTCGTGGCTGCGTCGGGCTGCGGCCAACAGTCGATCCAGTTCGGCATCGCGAAAACGCCCGCCGTTCTGGCCGATGCGTTTTTCCGAAGTGATGGAATCGCTGTGGTACAGGATGTACAGACCGTCCGGGGTGTTGGTGTGCCAGTAACCACCGCCCATGACCTGGAAGTTGCCGGCATAACGGCGGTCGGTGACCTGGGCCAGCGGCAGCAGTTCGATGCGCAACTCGAAACCGAGCTTCTTCAGGTCCGCCTGAATCGCCACCGCAACACTGCTGGAGAAGCTCGCGCTTTCGGTTGCCAGCAGGGTCGCGCCCAGCCGCTCACCGTTGCGGGTGCGATAGCCCTGCGCGTCGCGCGCAGTCCAGCCGGCGTCGTCGAGCGAGGCGTTGGCGGCCTTGACGTCGTAAGCCAGCACATCCTTGTACGTGGGGTCGTAGTAGCGCGTGTTGGCGGCGAGGAAATCCGCCTTCACCCGGTATTCGCCGAACCCGATGATCCAGGCCAGGCCCTCGCGGTCGATGCCCTTGGCTACCGCGCGACGCACCCGCACGTCATCGAACGGCGCCTGCTCTACGTTGAACGTCAGGCTGCGAAATGGGTTGCCCTTGCGAATGCGGCTGCGCAGGGTCAGGTCGGTGGAGGCGCGAATGGCCTTGGCATTCTGCGGCGGCGCATCCAGCGTCAGGTCCGACTGCCCAGCCTGGAGTGAGGTAAAGCGGATCATCGCCTCGGGCACGAAGCTGAGTTCGATGCGATCAAGGTAGGCCTCGCCTCGATGGCGAGTCACCGGTGGCGACCAGTCGTAGCCTTGGCGCCGGGTGAACACCGCACCCTGGTCGCGGGTATAGCTTTGCAGCACGAACGGCCCGGAGCCGACGGGGCGCTCGGCGATCGACTTGGGTGCTTCGAGGATCTGCTTGGGCGAAATCATCCCCAGCCAGGACTGCGCGAGCACGTCGAGAAACGGCGAATAGGGTTCGCGCAAAGTAGCCTGGAAGGTGTACTCGTCGATCACCCGACCCTGGTCGTACGGCGCGATATAGGCTGCCGCCAAGGGCGACTTGGTGGCGGGATCGCGCATGTGTTCCAGGTTGATCTTCACCGCCTGGGCATTGAATTTCTCGCCGTCGCTGAAGGTTACGCCCTCGCGCAGGTGAAAGGTGTAGGTCCTGCCGTCTTCGGACACTTCCCAGGATTTCGCCAGCCAGGGCGAGACCCTGCCCTCCTCGTCCTGGTACACCAGGCAGTCGTACAGCACTCGCCCCAGCCACTGCACGTTGCCATGGGAAATCGAATGGACGTCGAAGGTGCCGGTGTCGGCGGCCGTGGTCACGCGCAGCGTTCCGCCGCGCTTGCCCGTTTCCTTTTCGTGGTAGTCGGACGCGGGGTAGCTGATCAGATCGCCATTGACGATACCGTCGGTGCTCGGTGCCTGCGCCACCGGTGTGGCTGGCGCATCGGCAGCAGGCGAACAGGCCGAGAGCGTGAACAGCACGCCGATCAAGGCGCAGCCGAAGAAGGTCGAGGTCATGTGCCGGGCAGCCATCAGAAGTTGTAGGTGACGCCGGTGAACGCGCCGAAGCCGTCCCCCGGATACAGCGCTGCGGTGTCCTGCCCCTGAGCGTTGTAGCCCGGTACGATGGCGGTCACGTAATCCTTGTCGCCGAGGTTTTTCAGGTCCACGTAGGCCTGCCACTTCTTGCTCGGCGCGTCGTAGCCCAGGCGGGCGCCGAAGATCGTGTACGACGGCGCGCTGAACGTGTTGGCGTAGTCCACCGCGGTGCTGGACGCGGAGCGAACGTTGACGCCGGCGTAGAATCCACTGGCGTACTGGTATTGCAGTTCGGCCTGGTAGATGTGCTTGGGCAAGCCCGGCAGTTCGTTCTTGCTGAACGCAGGGTCGTGGCGGTAGTAGAAGTCGTTGAGGGTGTAGGCCTGGCGCCAGCTGAATACATCACCGTTGCTGCCCTGCCAGAGCTTTGTGGTCAGGCCCGCTTCGATACCCTGGTGGATGGTCGGGGTGGCGTTGGATGTCGAGACAATCGCTGCGCTGGTGCCGGTGGCGGCGGCAATCTGAGTCGTCAGCAACTCGTTCTTGACCCAGGAGCGGTACAGCACCAGGCTGCCGTCGAAACGCTCGGACTGGCCGCGGATACCGAATTCCACGGTGTTCGCGGTTTGTGGCACCAGCGGCTTGATGTAGTTGTTGGTTACCCCGGAGTTGGAGATCGACCACGAACTGGGCGGATCGATGGAGCGGCTGACGTTACCGAATACTTGCAAGTTTGGGGTCAGTTCAAAACGCAGCCCGGCGCGCGGTGCCAGGGACCAGTCGTCGTAGTCGTAACGCGTGGGAAAGCCGCTGGTATTGGGCCGATCGCTGAAAGACACGTCGATGTCGCGCTTGATCTGGATCGCCGAGACGCCGGTGGTCAGGTACAACCGATCGGTCAGGCCCAGGTCGTTGCCGACGGTGAACACATGGTCGAAGGAACCGTCATATTTGACGTTTTTCTGCAGGAGGCCAAGGTCCTTGTCGCCGCGATAGGTCTTGGCGCCTGCGTTCAAGTGCTCGGTGCTGGTGAGGCCAAGAGTGGTGGTGCTGTCGAGGCCGAACAGCTGGTCGTAGAGGGTGTATTTGAGCGATGCGTTGATGTCGCTCCAGTCCCAGTAGTTGGGGTTGACCGTGCTGCGACGGTTCAGGATCTGCGGATAGTCGTGGTAGCCCACGCCGAATTCCAGGGTGGCGTCGTCGTCGAAGGTGTAGGTGGTCTTGCTGGCTACCCAGGTAGAGCCGCGTTTGGTCGAGTCGCCGCGGCTGGCGCGCGTGGCCGCGTTGGTCTGGGTGCTGTCGTGCTTGAGCTGGGCGCGCGTCAGCGCACCGGCGTTCTCGTGAAATTCCTCGCGGTAGCGCACGATCAGACGAGTCTGAAGTTTCGGGTTGAACCGGTAGCCGAAGTTACCCACGACTCCCTTGGACTTGCTGAAGGTGTAATCCTGATAACCATCGCGTCGAGCGTTGTCGAGGCTGACGAAATAGTCTGCATCACCGACCACACCGCCGGTGCGCAGGGTCTGTTTCTGCCAACCGAAACTGCCGCCTTCCAGTTTGATCTGGCTGCCCGGCGCGCTGTAGCCGGTATGGGTGATGAAATTGATGCCGCCACCCAGAGACAAGGCGCCGTACTCGAAGGCATTGGCGCCACGCAGGATCTCGGTGTACTGCAGGCCCTGCCCGTCCAGCAGCTCGTACGGAGTACCGCCGGCGCCGGTCAATGCCAATCCGTCGAAGAGGAACTTGGTGCCCTCGCGGAAGTAGCCCGGTGATGCATTGGCGCCGGAGCCGCGGATGGAAATCTTGACCGCGTCGTTGCCACCGGCCGATTGCGCATACACGCCAGGCTGGTACGCCAGAGTGTCTTCGAGGCTGGCGGAGCGCCCTTTGTCGACCTCGGCCTGTTCGACCAGGCTGGTGCCCCCGGGCACTTCCTTGAGCTGGGCACGGGACTGCTCGACCGGCGTCGCCTTGGCGGCCTGCACAGTGACCGTTTGCAAACGTTGCTCTGATGTATCGGCGAAGGCAGGAGCGACAGTGAACAACAGGCAGGCACTCAGGCCTGAAGCGAATTCGGTATAGCGATAGGCGGTACTGCGCCGACTGTTCAACGACGGCGTGTAGGCATGTAACTTCAAAAGTATTGCTCCCACCCAATGAATATAAGGCGAGCTTCTATTGGTATAGTCGGACTCGGTGATGAGGTCTGCGACGCCATCGATAACGTTGTAGACTGCAGTGTTCGTGCCAATCGCCAAGTGCCCTGAACAGGGAACTTCACTGATATCAGATAGCGGCTGGATGTTTGAAATGGCCTCAACTGCTTAATGACTGCTGTTCCAGCAACACTTATCATCGTTGTGGGAGCGGGCTCTGCCCGCGGAGAATGTCCCGCAATACACCAGACACACCGCAGCGCCCTTTTCGCGGCCGACGACCGCTCCTACCACGATAGGCAAATGACCCTGTAGGAGCGGTCCGTGGCCGCGAAGGGCGCGATTCGGTATGCCTGACACACCGCAGCGCCCTTTTCGCGGACGACGACCGCTCCTGCGCAGGCATTGAATCACCGGAAACTGTACTGCACCCCGGCATATGCGCCGAACCCATCCCCTGGGATGATTGCCCGCACATCATTGCCGCCGGCATTGAACGCCGGACTGATGGACGCGGCATACTTCTCGTCCGTCAGGTTGCGCAGGTCCAGATAGACATTCCAATCCTTCTTCGGCGAGTCCCATCCCAGGATCGCGCCCCACAGGTTGTAGGAGCCGGCATCCTTGGTATTGGCAAAGTCCATCGGCGTCTTGGACGCGTAGTAAGTGTTCACCCCCACATACACGCCATTGCTGAAGTCATAACGCAGCTCAGCCTGATAGTTGTGCTTGGGAATACCCGGCAACCGATTGCTGCCGAACTGCTCGTCGTCACGGTAGAAGAAGTCGCTGTAGGTGTAGGACTGACGCAGGTGCAGCGCATCGCCGTCGTTCTGGTACAGCAGAGAATCCAGACCCAGTTCCACACCCTGGTGAATGGTCTTGCTGGCGTTGTATTCGGAGGTCAGTGCATCGGCGCCCGAAGTCGCCTCCCTGATGATCACGGAGAGCAATTCATCCTGCACATGGGAGCGATAGAACGTCAGGTCCCAAGTGTTGTTGCCCAACTGCCCACGGGTACCGAACTCCAACGTATCGGCAATCTGCGGCTCAAGTTTCTGCCCACCGGAATTGAGCCCGGTGGCCGGCCCGGACGTGAACACCTGCGCACCGGACACATAAGCCCACGATTGCTGCGCCTCGACCGTGCGACTGAGGTTACCGAACAACTGCCAGTTGGGGTTGATCTGATAACGCACACCCACCCTGGGCGCGAACTCCCAGTCGTTCTTTTCGATGGGGTTGTTCGGGTTATCGGCCTCGCCACCCACCGGATACGACACCTTGGCCTTGCGCTGGAACTCCACGGCGGAAAGTCCTGCACTCAACCACAGTGTGTTGTCGATCCATTCGGTTTCATTGCTGGCGCTCAATACGGTATCGGACCCTTCGTATTCGGCCTTGCGCACCAACGCGCCGGACGGCAGGTTGGCGGTGATACCTGAAGGAATCCGCACTTTGGTCTTGGCATAGGCATTCAAATGCTCGGTCCGCAGCACGTTGAACCGGGTGATGCTGTTCTTGCCGAACAGGGTATCCAGGCGGTCGTATTTCAAACTGGCGGAGTAATCGCTGAAGCCCCAGGCCGTGCGATTGACACCCTGTCGCGCGTCGATCGGATAGTCGTGGTAGACCAGCCCCACTTCCAGATTGGAATCGTCATCGAAGGTGTACTGGGTCTTGCTGGCGACCCAGGTCGAGCCTGGCTGTTTGCGATGGGCGCGTACGTTCACGCTGGCCGGGTTGGCTTGTTCGGGGTCATCCTTGAGTTGCGCGCGGGTGATATAACCCGGCGTCTCGTTGTCGGTGGTTCGGTAGCGGTAGTACAGACGGGATTTCAACTGCGGCGAAAACTGATAGCCGACGTTGCCGACAAAACCGGCGCTCTTGCCTTGGGTCTGATCTTGAAAGCCGTCCGACGCCGAGTCGGTGAGGCTGACGTAATAGTCGAGCGGACCCAGCACTTGCCCCGAACTGATCTGACGTTTTTGATAACCGTAACTACCGGCTTCGTAGCGCACTTGCAACGGCGCGGAGTTGTAGCCGGTCTTGGTCACGTAGTTGATCGCACCGCCCAGATACAACGAGCCGATATCGAAGGCGTTGCCGCCGCGCAGCACTTCGGTATGGCTCAGGCCCAGCGGCTCGAACAGTTCGTAGGGAGTACCGCCAGGCCCTGACACCGGCAGGCCGTCGAACAGGTAGAAAATACCGGCGCGGAAATAACCCACGCCCTTGTTGATACCCGACCCGCGAATGGAAATCCGTGTGCCGTCGTTACTGCCGCCACCCTGAGTGGCAATCACACCGGGCTGCAGCGCGAAAATATCGGTACTGGTCGACACGCGACCTTTTTCGATGGCTGCCGAATCGACATAGTTGACCCCCCCCGCCACCTCCTTCAATGCCGCTTCGGCACGCTGGCCTTCGTCGAGCCTGGCGCCCTGAACGACCACGGTACTGAGCTGACTGCTTGGCTTCTGCTCGGCCGATTCGCTGACCTGTGCGGCATGAAGTTGACCGATAAACAGTAATGTAGCCCCAGCGCCCAGCGCCGACGGCAAACGACTGCGTGCCATAGTTCTTGCAATGACTTCCCCGTTCATTCCCTGCTCCTGCTTGACTCATATAACACCGCCCTGAAAAAAGACGGTGCTTATTTATTGGCAACAGGGTGATAGCAGAGAGCGTGCCAGCTATTGAGCTGCTGAAACTCGTTAAAACCGTGCGTTAGAGCGGCCAAGTGGCCGCCAGCACACACTTGCTGATGGACGACTGCCTTGATTCGAACACTTGAACTTCACTACAGCCTGGTCAACAAACACCCGATATCGATCATCCGTGGGAGCGGTCATCGGCCGCGAAGGCTTCACCGCCACTTGCCTGACACACCGCAGCGATCCTTTCGCGGCCGCGGACCGCTCCTACAAAAAATACGATCGCACTCATTGGTGGGCGTGATCATCGTCCGCGAAGAATTCTTCACCTATTTATCGTGAACAATAAGCGCCTGGAGTCGTCAGCATGCCTATCGTCAATTTGGAACCCGACGCCAACGACGGCGGGTTCCACTCTTACCAAGGAGGTCAACCATGCTCACCGATTGGGAAATGTGTATCCGCCTGCTGCTGGCTGCCCTGCTCGGCAGCCTGATCGGGCTCGAACGCGAGCGGCTGCTGTGGGCCGCCGGCCTGCGCACCCATATGCTGGTCTGCGTGGGTTCGTGCCTGCTCATGATCGTATCGTCGTTCGGCTTTCAGGATGCCCTGGCCATGGCGCACACCGAACTCGACCCCTCGCGGGTGGCGGCGCAGGTGGTTTCAGGTATTGGTTTCCTGGGCGCCGGCTCGATCCTGCTGCGCGGCGAAGTGATTCGCGGACTCACCACGGCGGCCAGCCTCTGGACGGTCGCCGCCATCGGCCTGTCGGTAGGCGGTGGGCTGTACGTGGTCAGCACCGCCGCCACCTTTATCATTCTGGTGATCCTGATCGCCATAAAACCTATGGAGCGGGTCTACCGCAACCGCGTGCAGGTCCATGTCATCAAACTGATCGCCCCGTCGCAGACGCTTTCCCTGAAAAAGGTCAACGAAGTGATGGGCAACCGCGCGGGCAAGGTCAGACAATTCATCGTCGAAAAAGGCAATCGTGACGACACAGACAGCATCACCATCGAACTCAAACGCACTTCAGGCGCGCAGGCCAAGCAGATACTGGAGCAACTGCTGACCATCGACGGGGTTCAGGAGGATGCTTCCAGCCAATGATGTTTCTGGTCGTCAAGTTGCAACGGCGTGAACTCCATACCGATGCTCGGCATTGGCCCATGTTTCGCCATGACGAACGACATACAGCTGCATGAGACCTACCCCGCTCAGTCAAAGACGGCCGCTGTACCGGACTTCCTGCAATTTCATCCCGCCGCGTTCGAGCGTCCGTCGTGTTTCCGGCTCCTCGGCAAGTCCAGCGGCTTGATAAAACCTGATCGCCCGTACGTTTTCGACCAGTACCCACAGCGTGACTTTTTCATAGCCCTGCTCGGCCAGCCAGGCAAGGGCCGCTAGCCATAGCCGCCGCCCTACTCCGGCCCCCCAGTGTTCGGCCAGTACATACACAGCCATCACTTCGCCTACCCGCTGAGGGTCTGCATCGTGGTCGCGGCTGGGCCCGAACGATATCCAGCCGACGACAGCGTCCGCCAACGAGGCGACCTGCACTTGCGAATCGTGCCCTGTGATGCTCTGTTCCCAGTTTGCCTGTCTCTGCAGCAAGGTCTGATCCAGTCCGTCCAGATAAGCTTGATCCATCAAATCACGATACGCCTGCTGCCAACTGCGGATATGCACATCAGCGATCTGCGCCGCATCTTCGAATGCTGCAGGCCGCACTACGGGCCAGTTGAACACCAGCGTGTCACACACCCCGAAGACATCGGATCGACGATCGCCGACCAAGGTACGAACCAGACGAAACCCGACCGACTCCGCGAGCTGGCGGCTGGCGGTGTTGGCCGAAGACGTCGTCAGGTACAAACGTGTTCCAGACAACTGGGCAATCAGTGCCGTCAATGCTTCGCGCATCAAACCCCGACTCTGAAATGATTGGTTCGCCCAGTAGCCTATCTCGTGGGAGCCATCGGCCTTGGGGGTGAAGCCGATACACCCCACCAGTTGCTGCGGGTGCTCGCGAGTCAGCAGGAAGAACTTTTTCTCCGCATCGTGGCGGACGAAATCGCTCTGCGCTCGCTGCAGGGTGTCCAGCGTATCGGTCAGTTCCCAGCGTGGCCGGCTCCAAACCAGAAACAGACGATGGGTTTCGTAACTCGCGTTCAAGGCATCCGCCAAGAGCTGTGCCAGGGCAACATTCGGGGCGACTATTTCAAGACGTGGCGTCTGCACCAGAGGCGGGATCAACTGGTTGCGATAACGCACAAGCGACAGAGATTCCCCATCCTCAACCACCGTTCGCTCGCTGCCGGGTTCGCGGACGAACCCAATGGCCTGATAGAACCCGATTGCCCGCTCGTTCCCCGCCAATACCCACGCGGTCACGTCGGTGTAGCCGTCGCGCGTGAGGTTTTCCTGGATGACCTGCCACAACCGGCGACCCAGACCTTGCGACCAGACCTCGGGCAGCAGATTGATAGCGCGCAGTTCGGCCGTAGCCGAGCCCGCCTCAGCATCCCTGCTGGGCCCGAACGAGGCCCAACCCAGGACTTGCCCGCTTCGCTCTATCACCCACAACGACATTGTCCGCTGAACGATCGCCTCGCGCAGCAGTTTTGCCCGCTGATCCAGCTTGTCTTCGAGCGCCAGCAGGTAGGACGGTGAAAGAAGGTCTTGGTAGGCCGCCTGCCAGGCGGCCAGATGAACGCTGGCCAAGGCGCGCGCATCCGTGCTGGCCGCAACGCGAATCACCACAGGAGAGGCCGCGCTGTCGGACTTCGAAAGCAACTCTTTCAGGTTCTCGGGCCATACGGTTTCTTGCGTAGACTGGAGCTCGTCAGCAGACCACCAGCGACACTCGGCAACGACTTCGACTTCCTGCGGGGTCCACCCTTCACGAGACAGCTCCTGCAGTGGGACGCGTACGGCAAAATACTGCTCCAAACCACGTACGTATTCTCCATCAGGCATCTGCATCACAAAATCCCGCTTGGCGACAACAGGACCTGCCGTCACAACGTGAATTCCGGTTTCCTCGTGTAGCTCCCGTATTGCCGCCGACGCGAAGGATTCACCTTCCTCGACGCCACCGCCTGGCGTGGCCCAGTAGTCCTGCCCCGCCAACGGTCCGGCCGTATGGTGAAACCTGAAAAGAAGAACTCTCTCTTCTGGATCAATCACCAACCAGCGCGCTGCCTTGCGCTCTCGCATGTCATCCTCTCTCTCTCTGCTATAACTGCGTTAAATCCTGCAGACGGTGTGTGCTGCGCCTACAGATCCCAGAAATCATTCGCGACAGGTTTCGACCGCCAACCGGCTACGCAATAAATGCAGTGCGTCTCTGAAAGTCTTATGCCATCGCTCATCGGGCTGGCTGGCAAGCCGGTGCCAGAAAAAACGAAAACGATGTCCTTGGTCGTCCTGACAATAATGCACCCAGTGATCCGCAAGTTCACCAGTGGCTTCGCATTGATGAAACATCCATATCTCACCGGTGCCTGTGTAGTGCCAGGTACCCAAGTCAAGCACCACCCTTGATCGAATGCCCGCCTCTTCGAATAATTCGCGAACAGCCGCCGCGGCCGAAGTCTCACCCTGCTCTATGGTCCCTTTCACCAACTGCAGCCCTGCTAGAGGGTGCTCGAAGGCGAGAACCTCCAAGCCTTCTCTATAGCGGATGACCACCGGGCAAGCCTTCATTCGGGTCCCTCATGCATCGTCAAAGCAGGGCCCTATCAAAACCGAAACGCAACGCCAGTGGTGACATTGAACGCATCCCCCGGGTAGAAATTGGCCGAATCCTGCCCACGGGCGTCGTAGGTGGTGTTGGCTGCGGTGGCGTAGCGTTCGTCGGTCAGGTTGCGCATGTCCAGGAACACGTCCCAGCGTTTGCTTGGGGCTTCGAAGCCTACGCGGGCGCCGAGGATGGTGTAGGACGGCGCGCTGAAACTGTTGGCGTAGTCGATGAAGTAACTGGAGGCCGAACGCAGGTTGAGTTGGGCGTAGAAGCCTCCGGCCTGCTGGTACTGAAGCTCGGCCTGGTACACGTGGCGTGGCAGGCTGGGCAGTTCGTTGCCGCCGAAGGTGTTGTCGTGGCGATAGTAGAAATCGTTGAAGGTGTAGGCTTGGCGCAGGTTCAGCGTGTCGCCGTTCTCCCCTTCCCACAGCAGCGCATTCAAGCCCGCCTCGACGCCTTGGTGAATGGTTGGGCTGGCGTTGGACGAAGCCACCAGTTGGTCTTGATTGGCCGAGGCCTGACGCACCACCACGGACAGAATCTCGTCATCGATCCAAGAGCGATAGAACGTCAGACTGCCATCGAAAATCCCGGCACTTCCACGCACGCCCAGCTCGGCGGTGGTGGCCTTCTGGGGTTTCACGTCGCGTATGAACGGCGAGCCGGTGCTGCCCAACTGCCAGGTCACGGGCGGGTCTATGGAGCGGCTGACGTTGCCGAACAGCTGGATGTCCGGCGTCAGTTCATACCGCAGGCCCAGCCGCGGCGCGGTGTCCCATTCGGAGTAGTTCACGCCATCGGGAAACTCGCTGGTGTTCACCCCGGTGGTGTATTCGATCTCGGCCTTGCGCTTGATGTTGATGAAAGAAAGCCCGGTGGACAGCCAGGTTCTGTCGTTGAGCTGCAGCTCGTTGCCCAGCGCCAGCACGCTGTCGCGCGAGCCGGTGTACTTTGTGTACTGCAACAGTTGGCCGGTGCTGCGGCTGTGGGATTTGACATCGCCCAGATAGGCCAGCGTATTGCTGAAGGTGATGCTGCTGTCGCTGGGCAGGCCGAACAGTTCGTCGTGGGCGCGGCGATAGCGCAGGACCACGCTGGTGTCCTTGGAGCGCCAGTCCTGTGGCGAAACCGAATAACGCCAGCCGTTGAGCAACGGGTAGTCGTTGTACCCCAGGCCTACTTCCAGGGTCGAGTCGTCGTCGAACCTGTAGGTGGTGTTGCTGCCCAGCAAGGTGGTGCCGTCCTTCTTGCGACCAGTGGGGACGTCGTTGCTGCGCGGATCATGCTTGAGCTGGGCTCGGGTCAAGGTGTTGCCGTTGGTGAGCTGTTCTTCGCGGTAGCGCAGAAAGAAACGCGTTTCCAGTTTGGGGCTGAACACATGGCCGAAGTTGGCGATCAGGTCGCGGCCCTTGTTGGCCGTGTTGTCCTGATAGCCGTCGCGTTCGTTGTGCAGCACGCTGACATAGTAGTCGCTGTCGCCGACCACGCCACCGGTGCTCAGTTGCTGTTTGCGATAGCCGAAACTGCCGACTTCGAACCGTGCGTAGTTGCCTGGGGACGTGCGTCCGGTGCGGCTGACGAAGTTGATCGCGCCACCCAGCGACAGCGCCGTGTGCTTGAAGGCGTTGGCGCCGTACAGCACTTCGGTGTGATCGACTGCGGCCATGTTCAGCAGGTCTTCCTGAGTCCCGCCCGGCCCGGTGATCGGCAGTCCGTCGTAGAGGAATTTGATGCCCAGGGCATAGCCCTGATAGAAGGTATTCAAACCCGAACCGCGAATCGAAATCTTGTTGGCACCGGTGCCGCTGGTGGCCTGCGCGAACACCCCTGGTTGCAGCGCGAGTACGTCTTCGGCATTGGAGGCACGGCCTTTCTCGACTTCTTTCATATCGACGACTGCGGTGGTACCGGGAGTCTTGTCCAGTTCGACCTTGGCCTTTTGCGCCTCACTGCGCGCCGCGCCCGTCACCACCACCGTGGACAGCTGGGTATCCTCGGCGTGGGCCAGACCCAAACTGGTGGCGGTGAACAATGCCACGCTGCTTGATACGAAAGCGCGATATGAACCACTGGGCTTGCGGCCCGATGTTGAACCCATGGATGAAGCTCCTGAACGCTACGAAAAGATGAGGAGCCTCTATTCGTATAGTCGCGCTCGCAGGGGCTTGAGCAGCTATCGTGCCAATCCGGAAAAAAAGCCGAACACTGGCCATACAGGCAGCATTGGCGCTGCAAAGTGATGCAACTTGTCGCCCAGGTGTTGATAGACGAACAGTTGGTTGCAGGCTTGCAACGATATAGAAACGAAAAAGCCCACGCTGACCTGATCAGCGTGGGCTTTTCTACAACCGTGTTACATGTGCGGATCGATTAGACCGCAGCAACGACCTTGGCAGGTGGCTGAGTGCGACGACCCAGTACACCGGCACCGGCCGATACCAGACCCGAGATCACCAGAGTGATCAGCAGGATCCAGGCGCCTTGCGAAACACGCTTGGCGGCCACTTCGGCAGCTTCACGGGCTTTCTGCTCGGCTTGAGCTTTCAGCTCTTGATACTTGGCATAAGCCTGACGGTAGCTGGCCTGAGCCTGATCGACGATCTGGTTGGCTTCAGCGTCGGTCTTGTTGCCACGAGCCTTGATCAGGTTGACCAGTGCTTGACGGTCGGCAGCATCCCAAGCCTGGTCACCCTTGGCCTTGATGCGGTCCATCAGACCACCCAGCTGGTTGTCGGCTTGCTGAGGATTCTCGGCGCTGCGCTGGGCAGTGTTCTGAGCATCCTGCTGAGTGGCCTGAGCTTCCTGCTTGACGTTGTCCGGGTTCAGCTCGGCTTTGCCGGTCTGACGCATGGCCAACTCGATTTCACCCTGGATATCGTCCAGATTGAAGTCGATGCCCTGTGCGCGCAGCTGATCCTGGATCTTGTCGCCCAGTGCTGGAGCCACCTGGGCGATACCGCTGCCCAGTGCCGACATGCCGCTGCCGGCCAGGTTCAGGCCGCCACGGACGACGCCGGTGACTGCACTGGACACCAGGTAGACGGTGATCAGCGAAACACTTGCCCATACCAGCAGACCGTGGAAAGCGCCTTCGCGCTGTGCCAGACGACCTGCAGCCCAACCACCTACGAACAGCGAAATGACGGCGCTGACGACCACCCAGATGCCGGCACCGGTGCCAATCCCGGACAGCGGATTGGCTTCCTGCATCGGATCGATGGTGGCCGTACCGATGGCCGTGCCCAGCAGATTCAACAACAGCGAAACAACCATGGCCAGTACGACACCAGCCAGAATGGCACTCCACGAAATTCGCTTGAGCAACGGCGCGGTCGTGGCGTGGTCATGGTAGACCGGGGTGGTGTAGCCGTCTGGAGCGATACGGTCATCGCGGATCATGATGGTAGTCCTTGGGGTCAATGGCAGGGCGGGTACAAGCACCCGCTTACTGCAATGACCCAGGCGCAAGTGAAAAAGTTTGAAAAAAACCCTGAATATCTTTTTACGTACGAATGTGCCATATCGTCCGCCATCGGTAGCCTACCACCTTTGCGCTGAGTAATATGCCGCCACAAGCCCTTCAATTTCCACGTATTGCAGCCCCGAGCACATGATGAGCACAGACCTGGACACGCTGTTCGACCGCACCGGCACCAGCAGCACCAAATGGAGCCGCTACCCGGAAGACGTACTGCCCATGTGGGTGGCCGACATGGATTTCGCTGCGCCACCAGCAGTCATCGAACGGCTGCAGGCGCGCCTGGCGCACCCTGTTCTGGGTTACAGCATGCCGTCCGAAGCGTTGCGTCAGGTGCTGGTCGATTACCTGCGCGATCACTATGACTGGCAGGTGCAGACGCAGGACATCGTGGTCCTGCCCGGCGTCGTGCCAGGAGTCAACATGGCTCTGCATGGTCTGGTGGACGAAGGCGCCGGCGTGGTGGTGCATACGCCAAACTACCCACCGCTGCGCGAAGCGGCCAGGCATTGGAAGATGCGCAGCATCGAAGTCCCGCTGACCGCCGATGCGCAAGGTGAATGGTCCTGCGACCTGCACAGGCTGCAACAGGCGCTCGGCGACAGCGCAGCGTTCATTCTCAGCAATCCACACAACCCGCTGGGCAAGACTTATTCGCGCGACGAGCTGCAGGCCATTGCCGACACCTGTGTAGCGCAGAATGTGTTGATCATCAGCGACGAGATCCATGCCGACCTGCAGTTCGACGGCCGCCGTCATGTCCCGATTGCCTCGCTGTCGCCTGAGGTCGCCCAGCGCACCATCACCCTCATGTCAGCCAGCAAGACCTACAACGTGGCCGGGTTGAAGACGGCCTTCGCGGTGATTCAGAATGCTGATTTGCGCGCGCGCTTCGATGCTGCGCGGGTGGGTATGGTCGACAGCGTCAATCCGCTGGGCATGGAAGCCACCCATGCCGCGTATGCGCAGCCAGGCGAGTGGCTGCAGCAGTTGAAAACCTACCTGCAGGACAACCGCGACTATCTGCTGGAAACGATTCGCGCGCGCCTGCCGGGCATCGTCGTCCATGCGCCGCAAAGTACCTACCTGGCCTGGCTGGACTGCTCGGCCCTGGGCCTGGACAACCCGCATCGCTTTTTCCTTCAGCAGGCACGCGTGGGGTTGAGCGCCGGCACGGATTTCGGCGAAGGCCTGGAACAATTCGTGCGGCTCAATTTCGGCTGCCCGCGCTCGCTGCTGACCGAAGGCCTCGCCCGCATCGAACGCAGCCTGCAAAACCACCCCCTGTAGCAGCCGCATCCGAGCCCACCGCACCCCGTAGCAGCGGCGCAAGCCGCGTCCGGCTTCAACGCGTTTACCCAGACACACCGCAGCACCGCTAAGGCGGATACCGCGTGTCCAACGCATTGGCGAGCGCGGCGCCCGAGGCGGTGTTGTCGAATACACACCAGACCTCGACGTCTGCGGCGGCCTCCGCCAGAAGCACGCGCAAGCGTGAAAGACACTCGGCGTCGTACGCGTCGTGGTAGATGCGCGGCGAGCCATGCAGCCGCCAATATCGGAAGCCGCGCCAGCCACTGGGCGTGCTATCGGTGGCAATGCGCGACGGATCGACAGCCGCCTGCGCAATACGCTGCGCCTGCAGCAGCGGCTCGGCCTCGACCCAGGAAAGGTGACGAGGCTCGACCACCACCGGCCCGACAAATCGCTCGCGCAGGCAAGTGAAAAAGTCCTCGGCAACCTGAGCGTCGAACACCAGCGAAGGCGGCAACTGCACCAGCAGGCAACCGAGTTTGTCGCCAAGCTGTGCGCACTGCGACAGAAATTCGTCCAAGGCCGCGGCGCACTTTTCAAGCCGTTGAACATGAGTGATCTGTTTCGGCACCTTGAGCGAGAAGCGGAAATCATCAGGCACCGAAGCCGCCCATCGCGCATAGGTCTGCGGCCGGTGCGAACGGTAGAACGAACTGTTGATTTCGACACAGCACAACTTCGACGCGTAGCGCTGCAGATGGGTACCGTCAGGCGCGAAGCGCTCGGCGTATTCGCGTGACAGGCTCCAGCCGGCGCAGCCCACCCGTATGCAGTGATTTTTCAAAACAGCACCCCGCCCGCTTCGCGCATGAAAATCTCGACGGTTTTGGGCCCTACACCCTCGAACGCTTCCAGCTTGCGCTCGAAGTCGCGGCGATCGGTGCTCGCCGCGCGCATCTCACCGATCGTACCGCCATACTCGGTTTGCAGTTTTTTCGCCAAGGCGCTCAAGCGCGTTGCGGTACTTTCGTCATAGCGCACGTAATGCGCCTCACCCAGCATGGCCACCAAGTCGCGGTGCGTGCAGTTACCTAGCTTGCGGGGCGTGTCGCGACCATGTTTTTCGACCAGCACACGATAGGCTTCTACGGCAATGTCCGCCTGGATGCGCTTGCCCATCAGAAAGCTGGCGAGCAGCCATCTGAACAGGCCGTTTTCGTCGCGAATGTCGATGCCCAGAGCCTGGGCGGTGATGTGCTTGCTCATCGGCAGTATCCTCCATTGCCAGCGGCACGGGCGCTGCCCGGTAGACGCCAGCCCAGGCCGCCGGTTCGATTGGCCTGCGTGGGCGAACGGGGCTGCGACGCGCGGACCGTGCCGTCCCGCTCATTCGCCGCTACAATGGCGGCCTTGACCGTGATGACTCAGACCAGAAAAACATGTCCCTGCCCAAGCACCACCTCGAACTGCTCAGCCCCGCACGCGACGTTGCCATCGCCCGCGAGGCCATCCTGCATGGCGCCGATGCCATCTACATAGGCGGCCCCAGCTTCGGCGCGCGCCACAACGCCAGCAACGAGCTGAGCGACATCGCCGAGTTGGTGACCTTCGCTCGCCGCTACCATGCGCGGGTGTTCACCACGCTCAACACCATCCTGCACGACAACGAACTGGAGCCGGCCCGCAAGCTGATCCACCAGTTGTACGACGCCGGCGTGGACGCCTTGATCGTGCAGGACCTGGGCGTGATGGAACTGGACATTCCGCCGATCGAACTGCACGCCAGCACCCAGACCGACATCCGCACCCTGGCTCGGGCCAAGTTTCTCGACCAGGCCGGGTTCTCCCAACTGGTGCTGGCGCGCGAACTGGACCTGAGCGAAATCCGCGCGATTGCCGCGGAAACCGACGCGGCCATCGAGTTCTTCATTCACGGCGCCCTGTGCGTGGCCTTCTCCGGTCAATGCAACATCTCCCATGCCCATACCGGACGCAGCGCCAACCGTGGCGACTGTTCCCAGGCCTGCCGCCTGCCCTACACCCTCAAGGATGACCAGGGTCGCGTGGTGGCTTATGAAAAACACCTGCTGTCGATGAAAGACAACAACCAGAGCGCCAACATTCGTGCGCTGGTCGAAGCCGGCGTGCGTTCGTTCAAGATCGAGGGCCGCTACAAGGACATGGGCTATGTGAAGAACATCACTGCCTACTACCGCCAGCGCCTCGACGACGTATTGGAAGACCGCCCGGACCTGGCCCGCGCCTCCAGCGGCCGCACTGCGCACTTTTTCGTACCAGACCCGGACAAGACTTTTCACCGCGGCAGCACGGATTATTTCGTCAGCGAGCGCAAGATCGACATCGGCGCGTTCGACTCGCCGACCTTCACCGGTCTGCCGGTGGGGCTGGTAGAGAAAGTCGGCAAGCGCGACATGCTGGTGGTCAGCGAGCAGCCACTGTCCAACGGCGATGGCTTGAACGTGCTGGTCAAGCGCGAAGTCGTGGGTTTTCGCGCCAACATCGCCGAGCTCAAGGGCGAGTTCGAGGAAGACGGTCAAAAGCGCTACCGCTATCGCGTCGAACCCAACGAGATGCCTGCAGGGCTGTTCCAGCTACGGCCCAACCACCCGCTCAACCGCAACCTGGACCACAACTGGCAGCAGGCGCTGCAGAAGACGTCCGCCGAGCGACGCGTCGGTCTGGCCTGGCTCGCTCAGCTGACCGAGCAGCGCCTGCGACTGACCGCTACCAGTGAGGAAGGTGTGCGCGTGGACGTTGCGCTGGAAGGCCCGTTCGGCCCGGCCAACAAACCCGAGCAGGCCCTGGAGCAGCTGCATGATCTGCTGGGGCAGCTGGGCACCACCCAGTACCATGCGACGGCCATCGAACTGGATGCGCCGCAGGCGTTTTTCATTCCCAACTCGCAGCTCAAGGCATTGCGCCGCGAGGCTATCGAGGCGCTGACGGCCGCGCGTGTCCAGGCCCATCCTCGTGGCAGCCGCAAGGCCGAAACGACACCGCCGCCGGTTTATCCGGAATCGCACCTGTCGTTCCTGGCCAACGTGTACAACCAGAAGGCCCGCGACTTCTACCTTCGGCACGGGGTCGAGCTGATCGACGCCGCGTACGAGGCCCATGAAGAACTGGGCGAAGTGCCGGTGATGATCACCAAACACTGCCTGCGTTTCTCGTTCAACCTGTGCCCCAAGCAGGCCAAGGGGGTGACAGGCGTGAAAACCAAGGTCGCGCCCATGCAGCTGATTCACGGCGATGAAGTGTTGACGCTCAAGTTCGACTGCAAACCGTGCGAGATGCATGTGATCGGCAAGATGAAGGGGCATATCCTCGACCTGCCGTTGCCGGGTAGCGGGGTCCATGTGGTCGGTCAGATCAGCCCGCAGGACTTGATGAAGACTATCCGCCGCGCCCCGCATTGACAGTGTCTCGACTGCGCGTACTCTGGCCCAACCGCCAGCCGATCAACGCTCGAGAAAAATGGCGCGCCTGCATCGGCGCGGCATTGGGCGTGCTGGTGGTCTGCGCCATTGCGGCGTTGGGTCTGCAAGGGCACTGGGCCGCCGAGCACGGCGCATTGGGGCTGGCCATCGTGGCGCCCATCGGTGCCAGTGCGGTGCTGGTGTTTGCCCTCCCCGCGAGCCCTCTGGCACAGCCCTGGTCGGTGGCGGGCGGCAACACCCTGAGCGCACTGGTGGGTATTGCTTGCGTCAAATGGGTGCCCGATCCGACGCTGGCCGCAGCCCTCGCGGTGGGCCTGGCGATCGCGCTGATGCTCGCTGCCCGCTGCCTGCACCCGCCCGGCGGCGCGGCGGCCCTGCTCATGGTGGTGATGGGCTGCGAGCAGTTCACCTACTCGGTGAATCCGATCCTCATCGATTCGCTGCTGCTGGTCGCCGCCGGCCTGATCTACAACAACCTGACGCGTCGGCCATGGCCCCATGTACCCACCACCAGCACGCCGTCCAACCCTAGCCGTTTCAGCCATGCCGACCTCGACGCCGCGCTGGTGCACTACAATCAGGTGCTGGACGTTGACAGAAATGATCTGCAGGCACTGCTCGAGCACGCCGAGGCATCGGCGTACCAGCGCAACATGGGTGAGCTGCGCTGCGCCGAAGTCATGAGTCGCGAACCGATCACCGCACGCCAGGAGATGCCGCTGCGCGATGCCTGGGCACTGATGCGCAAGCACAGGATCAAGGCACTGCCGGTCATCGACCGACAGCGTCACCTGGTGGGCATCGTCACAGTGGCCGATTTCATGCAGCAACTGGATCTGGATGCCCATGACGGTGTGGCCTGGCACCTGCGCGCCCTTCTGCGACCCCGCCGGAATCAGCCGACGACGAGCATCGTCGGGCAGATCATGACGCGTTCAGTGCGCGTAGCCAGCGCGGACCGCCTGCTGACCGAGCTGGTGCCGGTGTTCTCGGAAAATGGCCATCGACACATCCCGATCATCGACAGCGAACGTCACCTGATCGGCATCATCACCCAGTCCGATCTGATCCGCGCGCTGTACCGGGCCGTGAGGGCCTAGCGCACGGCGCCTTCGACCACTTCGATGTCGGTCAGCCCCATCCGCGCCGCCTGCTCGAGAACCTGCTCGTCGGTGTCCTCGGCGGTTGGCATCACCAGGCTGTTTTCACCGTCGCCGAAATGCAATTGCAACAAATGCATCACGATACTGTGAAGGCTCTGCTCGACCTCGGCCGGTGGGGTCCAGCTGCGCGGGGCGCCGTTGAACAGGTATCGAACGGTTGCAGTTGCCATTGGCCAAATCCTCTAGGTGGTGGGCGCGAGCCATTTCTGGGAGGCCGCAAAGGGTCGGTCCTGAAGGAAATGACTGGACGGATGCGCCAGCGTTCCATCCGGCCCCATACGTACCCGGCGCGGATTGTCTTGAACGTCTGCAGCCAGGTGCTTTCTGAAAACAGAATCGGGCAATGCGATGCGTTGCGTCCCCACACCTGCAGGAGAAGTTTGCATGAAGATCTTGATGGTTCTGACGTCCCATGACCAACTGGGCGATACCGGCAAGAAAACCGGCTTCTGGCTGGAAGAATTCGCCGCACCCTACTACGCCTTCGTCGATGCTGGCGCCGAAGTCACCCTCGTCTCGCCCAAGGGTGGCCAGCCACCGCTGGACCCCAAAAGCGATGAGCCGGATGCGCAGACCGATGCCACCCGCCGCTTCGCCCAGGATACGCAGGCTCAAAAGCTTTTGGCCGATACCTTTCCCCTTGGCGAGGCCGACCCATACGACTTCGATGCCGTATTCTATCCAGGCGGCCACGGACCGCTGTGGGACCTGGCCGAAGACAACGATTCGAAGACCATCATCGAAGCCTTTTACGCCGCCAACAAACCCGTTGCGGCTGTGTGTCATGCACCCGGGGTGTTCAAGAACGTCAAGTCGCCCGATGGCGATTCCATCGTCAAGGGCAAGAAGGTCACCGGCTTCACCAACTCCGAAGAAGATGCCGTGGGTTTGACGGACGTCGTGCCGTTCCTGGTCGAAGACATGCTCAAGGCCAACGGCGGCGAATATTCCAAAGGGCCGGACTGGGGTAGCTACGTGGTCGAAGACGGCCATCTGATCACGGGCCAGAACCCGGCTTCCTCCGAAGCTGCTGCCAAAGCGCTGATCAAGCGCCTGCAACAGGAAGAAAGCGCCTGATTGGTATCTGCCGGATACCCTGCGCCACCACTTTCGCGGGCAGAGCCCGCTCCCACACATGCGACTATGACCTGTGGGAGCGGGCTCTGCCCGCGAAGCTTTACACAGTCTGTCTGACGCACCACCCCACCTTGTTCGCGGGACTGACAATTCAACACGTCCCAGCAGAAAGACTCCCAAAAAATCACGTTATATCGTAACATTCGCATTCCGAATTTTTCCTGGATGCATACCCATGGCAGACGCCGACGCTTCCCTACCCTTTCCCGGCTCGCTTTCCACTGCCTCGGCCCAAGCCGCTTCACGCACCCGCATGCTCGCAATCGACGCACTGCGCGGCTTGGTCATGCTGTTCATGCTGGTAGACCATGTTCGCGAGACCTTCTTCCTGCATGTTCAGGTCAGCGACCCCATGGACCCGGTGAACACGCCCCCCGAGCTGTTCTTCACGCGTATCAGCAGCATGGTCTGCGCCCCGGTATTCGTTTTCCTGACCGGCCTCTCCGCCTGGCTGTACGGGCAATCCCACAGTCCGCGGGAGGTCTCGATATTTCTCCTCAAGCGCGGATTGTTTCTGGTCTTCCTCGAACTCACCTTGGTCAACTTCGCCTGGAACGCAACCCTGGTGCCTACTACCCTGTGGTTGCAGGTGATCTGGGCTATCGGCCTGAGCATGATCGCACTGGCGGCACTCATTTACATGCCGCGCACCGCCCTGGCGGTCCTGGGCGCAGTCATCGTCGCCGGGCACAATCTGCTGGACGGCATCGTCCTGACCGCCGACTCACCATTCTTCGAGATCTGGTCGATCCTGCACCAGCGCGCTTTTCTGGAAATCACCGAATACACTCGCGCCCGCACCACCTACCCCATCCTTCCGTGGATCGGGCTGATCGCCCTGGGCTATTGCGCCGGCCCTTGGTTCGCCCGCGGCGCCGACCCGGCTCGACGCCAGCGTTTGCTACTCAATTGGGGTATCGGCCTGATCCTGGGCTTCATCGCCATTCGCTATCTCAATGGCTACGGCGAAAAACCCTGGAGCGTGCTGGACGACAACGTGCGAACCTTCATGAGCTTCATGTCGCTGACCAAATACCCGCCGTCGCTGCTGTACCTGATGCCGACCATGGGCGCAGGCTTGCTGCTGCTTGCGTTGTTCCAGCGCCTCGAAGGGCGGAAAGTGCTCGAGGTGCTGTCGCGCTACGGTGGCGCACCGATGTTTTTCTACGTGCTGCACCTGCTGGTGCTCAAGGCGATGTACCTGCTCGCCGTGCAGATCTGGGGTTTGAACCAGGGTAAGTACTACGGTTTCGACAGCCTGGGCGGGATCTGGCTGTGGACTGCGCTGCTGGCCATTGCCCTGTACTTTCCCACCCGCTGGTTCGCGCAACTCAAGCAGCAGCGACGCGACATTGGCTGGCTGAAGTACTTTTGAGCGAGCTTGAGCCGCGCACGCGTTACCGCTCGAGCCGCGTAGACGACCGTTGATCGCCGCCCTGCTCTCCTGCGTCGATATTTGAACGCACAGATGCACCTTAAAGACTCAAAGGCAGTCCGACCGGAAGGCGTAGTATCACTATCACAATGATGTCAAAATGATATCGAGTGACAGGAGGTCGCCGTTTCTCGTCCTTGTCTGGGTCCTTCACATGCTCTCAGCTGTCCCTGAAAAAGATTCAAAGCACACCGCTCTTCAAGGTCTGGTTCAGGCGGCAGCGGCCATCACCCACTGTTGCGGCGGGCTGCTCATCGAAGGCGCACCTGGCGCCTGGCGCGTGACTGCCGCCTTTGGCACAACGCGCGAAGTGCCCGTAGACGCCGCCACCGAGTCCTGGCTACGCATGCTGATGTCCTACGGCGACGTGGTCGACATCGGCGACGGCTCGCCTTTCATCCACTCGATCCCGGATTTCCTCGGCTCGCTGGCGGACACGTACCGCGTATGCATCGCCGTCAAAGACCACACCGACGCGCTCGTCGGTATCGTTCTGTTGGCGCTGACGCCGCCGTTCAAGTTGCTTAGCCCCGCCCAGATCTACGCACTCAAGACCCACTCCGTTGCTCTTTACCACCCTGCGCCGTCGCTATTGGTCCCCGCCAGCACCGGCCCTGCGGGGGTGATCGAGCGGCTGCGCCTGCTCGAGTCGGTGGTGGTCCACGCCAAGGATGCGATCCTGATCACCGAGGCGGAGCCGATCGACCAGCCCGGCCCGCGGATCGTCTACTGCAACCCGGCGTTCCTGGCGACCACCGGTTTCAGCCTGGAAGAAATCGTCGGCAAGACGCCGCGCATCCTGCAGTGCGAGGAAACCGATCGCGGCACCCTGGACCAGATCCGCAGCGCCCTGTCCAAATGGCAGCCGATCGAAGTCGAACTGATCAACACGCGCCGTGATGGCACCCGCTTTTGGGTGCAGTTGAGTATCGTGCCGGTGGCCAACGAAAAAGGCTGGTTTACCCACTGGGTGTCCGTGCAGCGTGACATCACCGAACGCAAGGAAGCCGAAGAAAGCCTCAAGCAAGCTCAGATCGACCGTGAGGAACAGGTAGCGCTGCGCTCACGCCTGGTGGAACGTGAACGGATTCAGGAAGAGCTGACCTACGCCGCTTTCCATGACGACCTGACCCGGCTGAAGAACCGCGCCTATTTCATGGCCAAGATTCAGGAAGTGTTCAACCTTGACCATGCCGAGCGCGAAGCGGCGGTGCTGTACATGGACCTGGATCGCTTCAAATACATCAACGACGGCATGGGCCACCGTGCCGGTGACATCCTGCTGCAGATCGTGGCGCAGCGGCTGGAGTCCTGCCTCAACGGCAACGCCGTGCTGGCGCGCATCGGCGGCGACGAGTTCGCCATCCTCCACACCGGCAATGACTCCAAGCACGCTGCGATAGAGACCGCGCAACGGGTCATCCAGGCGCTTGGAGTCGCCGTCGACGTCGAGGGCCAGGCGATCTTCACCTCCTGCAGCGTCGGCATCGTCACACTCGACGCCGCCCACACCAGCGCCGAAGATCTGGTCCGCGATGCCGACGTCGCCATGTACGCAGCAAAGAAACGAGGCCAAGGCAAATGGACCTTGTTCGACCTCTCCATGCGCCAAGCGGCGGTCGACCTGCTGCTGATGCGCAACGCGCTCAAGCACGCCTTGGCGCGAGAAGAGTTCTACCTGGTCTACCAGCCAATCTTTGCCGCCCGCTCGCGCCGCATCGAAGGCGTCGAAGCGCTGGTCCGCTGGCAGCACCCCGTGCTCGGCAACGTACCGCCCGACGTGTTCATCGCAGTCGCGGAAGACATCGGCATCATTCATGAAATGGGCCGCTGGGTCATGCAGACCGCCTGTGCCGAACTCAAGCGCTGGAACGCCAACGCGGCTTGCACACTGAAGCTCAACGTCAACGTCTCGGGTGCCGAGCTCAACCATGTCGGGTTCGTGGCGAAGGTCGCGGAAATAATGAAAGACACCTCCTTCAGCGCCCACAACCTGCAGATCGAAATCACCGAATCGGTCTTCCTCAACGAACCGGAAACCGTGGCCATCGCCCTCGCCGACCTGCGCGAGCTGGGCGTGCACATTGCGCTGGACGACTTCGGGACCGGCTACAGCTCGCTGGGCTACATCGACCGCTACCCGATCGACTCGATCAAGATCGACCGCTCGTTCGTCACGCGCATGATGACCCACAGACGCACCATCGCCATCGTCACCAGCATCCTGTCGCTGGGCAGCGCCTTGGATGTCGACATCGTCGCCGAAGGCGTGGAAACCCAGGACCAGCTGGACCGGCTGCAGGCATTGGGCTGCCCGTTCGTCCAGGGCTACCTGCTCAGCCCGCCGCTGCGCGGCGAGGAAATGAAGCAGTTGATGGCAGCGCGCAACGATACCTGAACGCTACCGCGCGCCTGATCACATCAGGCTCGCGGCGGTGGAGGCATGTTCGCAGGTGGATAGCTTTTGAAGGCGGATCGAAGCTAAGCTGCGCGCTCTACGGAAGGAGTCTGGAATGAAAACACTGTCTGCACTATTGATCCTGGGCGTACTGAGCGGCTGTGCCTCCTACAGCGACCGAGGCACCGGCGAAGGCGGTCGCGAGATCGGCAGCAAGGGCTACACGGTGCGCTGTGACGCCACGCCCGCCAATCAACCTGGCTGCTATTCTCCGCCGCCCTCCTATTCGTGGAATTTCATGAAGAATTTCCATCTCAAGCTTGGGCAGAACTGATCCGCAAGATCGGCCTTCACGGCTTCCAGCGACCACCCTCCACGATGACCAGATTAGGGTCGGTGTCCGCTGGCAAGTCCTTGCGCACGTACTGGTCATAAAGCTTGAGCAGGGCTTTCTCTTCACCCAGCTTGGCCAACTCGTCGTTCACCCAATCGCGCAGCTCGGTGTTGCCTTTCTTCACGGCCGGTGCGATAGGCGCCTCATCGCCCAGCTTCTGGGCGAGTACGCGGTAACCGGGGTTCTGTTTGGCCCAGTTGAACAGCACGAGGTTGTCCTGGGCATAGGCGTCGCCGCGGCCGCTGGCCAGGGCTTGCAGTGATTCGGAGTTCTTTTCGAACTTGAGCAGCTTCCAGTCAGGGTGATTCTTGGTCAACCACAGATCGGCCGTGGTGCCAGTGGTGACGATGGTGGTCTTGTCGGCCAGGTCATCGAGCTTCTGTACGCTGCTGCCGTCCGCCACCAACGCCTGCACGGCGACACGCAGGTTCGGGTTGGTGAAGTCCACCGCCTGGCTACGCTCGGGTGTCACGGTCATGTTGGCCAGGATCAGGTCGACCTTGTCGCTCTGCAGAAACGGGATGCGGCTGGCCGGCTCCACGCTGACGAACTCGATTTTCTTCTCGTCACCCAGCAGGTCCTTGGCGAAGCGCTTGCCCAGGTCGGTGTCGAACCCGACGTATTCGCCTTGCTCATTGACGAAACCAAAGGGCGGTTTGTCGCTGAACACCCCAACGATCAGCTTGTCGCGGGCCTTGATGGTTTCCAGGTAGCTGGTGGCAGGTTTCGCCGTCGCGGCTGGGGTGGAGGCCTTGGGTTCGGCCGGTTTGTCGCAACCGGCCAGCAATCCAAGGGCGAGTACGGGTAGAACCAAGGCAGTTTTGAAGTTCACGATGCTTTCCTTTTCGGCATGTTTTCTACGTAGGAAAACCTTTCCAGGAACTGCTGCGCGCGTGCGGTCTGCGGGGCGCTGAAGAAGGTTTCGGGATCGTTCTGTTCCGCGATACGGCCGCGGTCCATGAACAGAATGCGGTCGGCCACCGCGCGGGCGAAGGCCATTTCGTGGGTAACGATGAGCATGGTCATGCCGCCCTGCGCCAGATCGAGGATCACCTCGAGGACTTCCTTGACCATTTCCGGATCCAGCGCAGCGGTGACTTCGTCGAACAGCATGACCTTGGGGTTCATGCACAGTGCCCGCACAATGGCGATCCGTTGCTGCTGGCCGCCCGACAGCTCGCGGGGGTAGGCGTTGGCGCGTTCGGCCAGGCCAACCCGAGCCAGCAGCGCCTCGGCCTGCTGCCGCGCTTCCCGGGCATCGCGCTTCTGCACTTGCAGCGGCCCCAGCAGCACGTTCTGCAGCACGGTCATGTGAGGAAACAGGTGATAGCTCTGAAACACCATGCCGATCTGCTGACGCACGCGGCGCCAGTCGGCATTGGCAGGCAGCAACTGCCCATCGAAAGTGAAGGTACCGCTGTGGCCCAGTTCCAGGCCGTTCAAGCAGCGCAGCAAGGTGCTCTTGCCGCAGCCGCTGGGGCCCAGGATCACCACCACCTCGCCTTCGGTCACCCGCAGATCGATGTCAGTCAGCACCGGTGTATCGGCGAATTTCTTGCTGAAGCTTGCGAGTTCGATCAATACGCTCATGCGTGATTCCAGCGCCGTTCAAGCACGCGGGAAGCGGCCGACAGCGGATAGCAGACGATAAAAAAGAAGACAAACAGAAAGCCGTAGATCAGCACCGACTCGTAGGTGCGCTCGATGATCTGCTGGCCCACCTTGGTGATGTCGACAACGCCGATCAGCACCGCCAGCGAACTGGTTTTGAGCAAACGGGTGCAGACGTTGATGACCGGCGGCGTGAGGCGCTTGAGCGCCTGGGGCAGCAATACCCGACCGTACAACTGGCCCAGGCCCAGGCCGATGGCCAGTCCTGCCTCGCGCTGCCCGCGGGGTATGGAGCGCAGCGCGCCACGCACGACTTCGCCAATCTCGCTGGCGCCCCACAGCGACAACACCAGCACCGCGCACCAGAACGCAGGCAGGCTGACGCCGAAGAAGATCGGCAGGCCAAAGAAGAACAGGTACAACCAGACCAGCACCGGAATGGCGCGAAACAGCTCCAGGTAGACCCTCAGCGGCACGTCCAGCCAGCGCTTGCCCAGGCTGCGCAGCACGCCATAGAACAGGCCGCCGACACTGCTGAACAGGATCGCAAGCGCGGAAATACCCAAGGTGCGACCGGCCCCGGTCAGCAGTTGAGGTGCCGATACCCAGAGCAGCTCAAGACCCGAACTGGCCATGTTGGAGCCTCCTTTCCAGCAGGCCCAGCAGCAACGACAGCGGCAAGAACAACAGCACGCACAACCCGGTCATCACTGCCAGCATCTCGTAGGTCTTGTAATACAAAGCGATGTAACTCTTGGTGGTGTAGAGAATTTCCGGCACGGCAACGGCCGACACCACCGTGGTCTCCTTGAGCAGGAACACGAAGTTGGCGAACAGCGCAGGCAAGCTGAGAATGCCTGCCTGGGGCAGCACTACATGGCGCAACAGCTGCCAGCGCGACAGACCGATGGACAGGCCAGACTCGATCTGCGACTTGGGCACCGCTTCGATGCCCGCGCGCAGTATTTCGGTCAGGTACGCACCTCCCATGAACGTCATGGCAATGACCGCCGCCGCGAAACCGGAAATCCGCACGCCCAGAGCGGGTAAGGCGAAGTAGATGAAGAACAGCTGAATCAGCAGCGGCGTATTCCGCGCAAGCTCGACGTACAGCGGCACGAGCCGATGCAGCACCGGGACCCGGAACGTGGCGATGGCCGCGTTGAGCACCGCGACAGCGAGTGAGCTCAGGATGGCGATCAAGCCGACTTGCAAAGTGACCGCCACGGCGCGCGCAAAAGCGGGAAGCGTGGACAATGCGAACGCGTAGTCGAAGGTCATCGGTTGACCTCCAGACGTGTTGAAACAGATAAAGCGAACATCGGAAAGCGCCTGCGTCTGGCTTGCGGTCGCTGAGTGTAATCGACCGTTTTCAATCCAATTAATACTGAATAAACATAAGCTTAGACAGTGATCGTCAGGCCGCTCTGGCGTGGCGGACTTGACGGTCATGATCGCCACCAGCGCTTGTAGTGACAGTTCAAGAGGGGCGATGCGAGGCGCCCTGCTCTCGGGTCGAGCATCTAAGGGGTGTAGCTTTCCAACAGATATTCGCAACAAAATATGAATAATAACCATTCCTATTTGTTACAGTTCTGCTTGTGCTGATCGTCGAGACGGAGGCGCGGCCTGATTTCGTCCTTCAGGCAAACAACGTTTAACGCACAGGAGTCCCCATGCCGGCAAAAAAAATCTTTGCCTATCACCCGCTGACACTGGCGATGCTACTCAGTGGCCTGCCACTGAGCACGGCCTACGCCGCCGACAGCGCCAGCGCTGCCATATCCAACGCCACCCTGGAGCTGCAGGAAACCACCATCGATGCCCAGGCCCTGGAAAACCCGACTGGCCGGATCCGTGGACCTGTGGCGACTCGCAGCACCAGCGCAAGCAAGACCGACTCGGCGATCAAGGATATTCCTCAGTCGATTTCGGTCATCACCCGCGACGAGATGGACAACCGCAAGACCGACACCTTGGCCGAGGCCTTGAGCTACACGCCAGGCGTGATCGCGCAGCCAGGCGGGTTCAGCCGTGTAGCCGACGACTTCGTGATCCGTGGCTTCAACGTCGGTTCAGGCACCGGCGGCATTCTGCGCGACGGGATGAAACTGCAAGGCAGCGTGTATGACGGAGGCATCGAGCCCTACGGCCTGGAGCGCGTGGAAGTGGTAAAGGGTGCTTCTTCTGTGTTGTACGGCCAACTGTCGCCGGGCGGTCTGCTCAACACCATCACCAAGCGCCCGACCGACACGCCCCTGCATGAAGTCAATATCGAATACGGCAGCCATGCGCGCAAACAGTACAGCTTCGACCTGGGCGGCCCGATCGACGACGCCGGACAGTTCTCCTATCGCCTGACCGGCCTTTGGCGCGACAGTGGCACCCAGACCACCGATACCGACGACGACCGCCGCTACATCGCACCCGCCTTCACCTGGCGCCCGAACGACAGCACCTCGCTGACGGTCCTGGCCAACTACCAGGAAACCCGTACCGGCTTTGCACCACCGCTGGATTTCGACCTGACCACCTCGTCCAGCACTCGCTACCCCAAGGTCGACCGCGACCTGTTCACCGGCGAGCGCGGCTTCGATCACTACAACAACTACTCGACCAGTCTGGGCTACCTGTTCGAACACGATTTCACACCTGACTTGAAAATCCGCCATTCGCTACGCCACTTCGAGGCGGACCTGAGCTGGGACTACATGCAGATCGCTGATACCGGCAGCGCCGCCCTGCGCAACCGAGGCCAGCTGGCGCGCCGACCTAGCATTCGCCGCGAGCGCTCGGAAGGCTGGACCAGCGACAACAACGTGCAATGGACCCTCGACAGCGGCCGCTGGCAGCACGTCCTGCTGGCGGGCGTGGACTACTACCACAAGACCTACGACTCTCATCGCTTCGCTGGCGCCAACTCCATGTTCAGTCCGGCCAATCCGGTGTACGGCGCTGCGACCAACGTCACAACTGCCAACACCGGCTCGGACCTGCACAGCGCTCAGACCGGCGTCTACCTGCAAGACCAGATCAAGTTCGACGACAAGTGGATTCTACTGCTGGGCGGTCGTCAGGATTGGGCCGAAAGCCGAACCTACAGCTTCGCCACTGGCGCTCGCACGCCGCGCGATGACAAGAAAGCCACCGGCCGTGTCGGCCTGGTCTACCAAGCGGACAACGGGCTGGCGCCTTATGTCAGCTGGAGCCAGTCGTTCCTGCCGGCCAACGTCTTCAACGCCAACGCCAACACCTCGTTCGATCCGACCGAGGGCGAGCAGTACGAGATCGGCGTGCGCTACACCCCGCCCGGCACCACAGCGCTGCTGAGCGCCGCGGTCTACGACCTCAAGCAGAAAAACTCCCTGAGCACCGACCTCACCGGCAACAGCGTGCAGTTCGGTGAAACCCGCTCACGCGGTGTGGAGCTTGAGGCCAAAGCGGAGATCACCGCGAATCTGAGCGCCACTGCGTCGTACACCTACACCGATGCAAAGATCACCGACGATGCGGTGTCCACCCGCGTAGGTACGCGCATCGACGGCGTGCCGTATCACATGGCCAACCTGTGGGCCGACTACCGCTTGACTGCCTTGGGCCTGCCTCAGGTCGTGGTCGGCGGCGGCGCCCGCTACATGGGCACCAGCCGTACGTCCAGCTCGGACGCCAACGAGAAGGTCTCCGCCTACACCCTGTTCGACGCGAAAGTCACCTATGAAGTCGACAAGAACTGGACCGTGGCCATGAAGGCGCAAAACGTCGCCAACGAGAAGTACCTGTTCTGCAACGTCTCGTGCCGCTACGGCGACGAGCGAGCGCTGATCGGTTCGGTCGACTATCGCTGGTAAGGGCTGATCAGTGACACGTCGACCAGCCTCTTTGGCTGGTATCAGGTTCGCCTGGTAGATTGGGCTTTGTATCTGTCACGCACTGGAAACGAAGAACACAGGTGTACGGCACACATGCCTCTTCGAACCGGGCGTTCATTTCTTCCAGGCTCAAGGTCAAGTCAGTGTCTATGCCAGACAGACGTTCGATGGCCACGCGTTCAGAACGCAGATCCTCAAGGTCATCCTGCAGCGCTTGATAAGCGACCTGTTTTCGCACGAACGACCGAGTGTCTTGGTAGACTTGTCTCCCGTCACGTTTCGTACGGAGCCGACCTGCATGGCAAACACCTCGCCAGCCCTTTTTCGTCCTCGAATAGTGGCCCCGGCGAAAGTGGTCAAGGTCATTCTCACAGTGGTAAAACTTACCACTCACCCCACGAAAACGTCCGAAAACGCCCGAAAACTGGTACAAAACGCGCAGAGTAAAATGGTACAGAATGTAGCTGAAACGCCCGCCGCACCTAGCCTGGAGCCCTCCCGCCGCTTCAGCGTGGCACCCATGATGGATTGGACCGACCGCCACTGTCGCTACTTCCTGCGCCTGCTCTCGCGGCACACCTTGCTCTACACCGAAATGGTCACCACCGGCGCTTTGCTCAATGGCGATCACGAGCGCTTTCTGCGCTACGACGATGCCGAGCACCCCATCGCGCTGCAGTTGGGTGGAAGCACGCCGGCCGATCTGGCGGCGTGCGCGCGCATGGCGCAGGCGCACGGTTACGACGAGGTCAATCTGAACGTGGGCTGTCCCAGTGATCGTGTGCAGAACAACATGATCGGCGCCTGCCTCATGGCGCACCCTGCGCTGGTGGCCGACTGCGTCAAGGCCATGCGCGATGCGGTGTCGATTCCGGTCACGGTCAAGCACCGCATCGGCATCAATGGGCGCGACAGCTATGAGGCGCTGGGCGATTTCGTCGGGCAGGTGCGCGAGGCTGGCTGCCGCAGTTTTACCGTGCACGCACGGATTGCCATCCTTGAGGGCCTGTCGCCCAAGGAAAACCGCGACATTCCCCCGCTGCGCTATGACATTGCCGAGCGCTTGAAGGCGGATTTTCCGGACCTGGAAGTGATACTCAATGGTGGCATCAAGACGCTGGAAGCCTGCGCCGAGCATCTGCAGACCTTCGATGGTGTGATGCTGGGACGCGAGGCCTATCACAACCCATACCTGTTGGCGCAGGTCGACCAGCAGTTGTTCGGCAGCGACGCGCCGGTGCTTAGCCGTTTCGACGCGCTGCGGCAGATGCGGCCGTACATTGCCGCGCATATCGCGTCAGGCGGTGCCATGCACCACGTTACGCGGCATATGCTCGGATTGGGTGCGGGCTTTCCCGGCGCGCGCAAGTTCCGCCAGCTGCTGTCGGTGGACATCCACAAGACCGATGACCCGCTGGCGCTGCTCGATCAGGCCGGGGCGTTGCTCGAAGGGCGCTGATCGCCCAACGATGCATCATTGGCCAGATTCAAGATTGGCCGGATTCAAGCGCATACTCGATCCATTGAACCGTCGCGCGGCGCGACACTCGAACGTAGGTCTTTCCGCCGCCCTCCCCCTGCTGCACGCCCTTGGCCCTTGAGCCGGACGCAGCGCTCGGGTAACGTCATTCATTCGCACAGGACAGAGCACGCTCATGACTTCCAAGCTGGAACAACTCAAGCAAATGACCACCGTGGTCGCCGACACCGGCGACTTCGACGCCATCTCCAAGCTCAAGCCGGTCGACGCCACCACCAACCCGTCGCTGCTGCTCAAGGCTGCCTCGCTGGAAGCCTACAAGGACATGCTGCGCAAGACCATCAGCGACAGCAACGGTGATGTCGGCTTGGCCTCGGACACCTTCGCGGTCGCCGTGGGCACTGGCATCCTAAAGGCCATCCCCGGCCGCATCTCCACCGAAGTGGACGCGCGCCTCTCTTTCGACGAGCAGGCCCTGCTGGCCAAGGCCAGCCAGATCATCGACCTGTACGAGAAGGCCGGTGTCGGTCGCGAGCGTGTGCTGATCAAACTGGCCTCTACCTGGGAAGGCATCCGCGCCGCCGAGAAGCTGGAAAAGGCAGGCATCCAGTGCAACCTGACCTTGCTGTTCTCCTTCGCCCAGGCGCAAGCGTGCGCCGATGCCGGTGTGTTCCTCATCTCGCCGTTCGTGGGTCGCATCTACGACTGGTACAAGAAATCCACCGGCCAGGAATACACCGGTTCGGACGATCCAGGCGTGCAATCGGTGACGCGCATCTACAACTACTACAAAGCCAACGACTACAAGACCGTGGTCATGGGCGCCAGCTTCCGCAACATCAACCAGATCGAGCAACTGGCCGGTTGTGATCGCCTGACCATCAGCCCGGAGCTGCTGCACAAGCTGGCAGAAGATGAAGGCACGCTGGAGCAGAAACTCAAGCCAGGCAATGCCGGCGAACCCAAGCAGATCCTCACCGAGGCGCAGTTCCGCTGGGCATCGAACGAAGACGCAATGGCCACTGAAAAGCTGGCTGAAGGCATTCGTCAATTCGCTCGCGATCAGGAGAAACTCGAAACCCTGCTGACTGCCAAGGTTTCCTGATTCCAGCCTGCCGCACACGAAAAAGGCGACCGCAAGGTCGCCTTTTTTTATAGCAGAGGGAGTCGCCCGAAGGAACTCAGCTCCGTTCCAGGGCGTTGACCAGATCGTGGAAGGCTTCGCGGTTGGACTCGTTCAGGCCCATGAGAATCTTGTGCGCTTCCAGCACCTTGGCCCTGACCACATCTTCGGACAGATCCTGTGAAGGCAGGTCCGTCAGGCAATCGGGGCAAGGAATCGGGCGACCGACGATGTTGAACACCTGATCGAAACCCATGGACTGCAGCAGGCGCGTGATGTCCTCGTGGGTCGTCACTACCGTTGGCAGCAATCCGACTTTTTGACGAGACATGATCGACAGTTTGGCCAGCAAGCCCAGGGTGGTGCTGTCGATGCTGCGGGTCTCGGTCAGGTCGATCACGATGGCTGAAAAGTCCAGAGCGGTGAAGATCCGCTCTATTGTCGCATCCAGCGCCGAGCATAGCGTGAGGCGCACCTCACCCACGAATTTCAACACGAACGTGCCGCTTTGTTCCGCAAACTGGATTCTACCAGTACTCATGCAAGGTTCCTGCTCAGCACCATCAGGGCGATATCATCCGGCATCTCCCCGAGTGTGGCCAGTCCAAACTTTTGCCGCAAGCCATCCAGGCTGCCGCCCGCTGCGCTGACGATTTCAGGCAATGCAGCTTCTTTTTCCTTCAACGTTTCCCCCGGCAGCAAGTCCAGTATCCCATCGGAAAACAGGGTAAGGCTGAACTGCTCCGGCAACGCCATGACGTGATCGGTATACGTGGCTTCGTTGAACAGACCCACCGGTAGGCCACGGCCCTGCAGGTACTGTGTTTGCTGGGGGGTGTACAGCACCGGAAGCGGTAAATGCCCGCCAATGCTGTAGGTCAACAGCCCGGTGTGCTCGTCGATCACCCCGCCGACCATGGTGACATGCTTGCCCAGGCGGGTGTTGATCAAGCCCCGGTTGATATGCCCCAGCACGTCCGACGGCTTGAATTCGGGCATCGACCCACCGCGCCTTGATTCGAACATGAGGCGGGTGGTCATGAATTTCAACAGCACCGTAACGAATGCCGACGAAGCGCCGTGGCCGGAAACGTCGGCCAGATAGAACGCCACGCGGTGCTCATCGACCCGGAAATAGTCGACGAAATCGCCCGACAGGTACAGCGACGGGATGATCTGGTGTTCGAAACGGAATCCGTCGGTGCTCCAGGGGCTCTGCGGCAGCATGTTCATCTGCACTTGCCGGCCGGCAGTCTGGTCTTCCTGCAGCAGATGCAGGCTGGCTTCCAGTTCACGATTGGCCGTTTCCAGCTTCTCGCGGTAGCGACGATTTTCCAGCAGCAGCCGCGAGCGATCCAGGGCCCGGCGAACCGAATGCTCAAGCACCGCCAGATCTTCGAGGGGCTTTATCAGGTAATCGGCAGCGCCCAAACGCAACGCTTCGACTGCGTCGTTCATCACCCCGGCACCGGACAGCACGATGACCGGAATATCGGGAGAACGCTCGGTCACCTGGCGAATCAATTCAAGGCCGCCAACCTGCGGCATGCGCAGGTCACAGATGACGAGATCAGGCTGTTGTCGCTCGAATACCTGAAGGCCCTGCAGGCCATTGTTCGCCTGCAGCACGCTGAAGCTGCTGTCTTCGAGGTAGGCCGCAAGGCTTGCGCGCACCACATCGTCGTCATCGATGATCAGCAGCGTTGCACTGGTTTTCTGCATGTGGGCAAACGGCGCCAGAAATTGGTTGTCGTAAGTAGGTCAGCAAGGTAAAAACTGGCGACGAAAGCAATGCATCGCCTACCTTTACTTCTAGCCTCTCGCGGAGGCGAATACAAGCGCGGGGTGCCCTGAGCATTCGGATGCAGAGATGCCTTGTAAGGCGCAGACGGTACTCCCATCCGGCAAGCGTTTCAAGGGTGTTGCGACACGGGCCAAGGCGGGCCGACTGGCCTATTACCTTGGGTTATAAAAACGTCAACAATAGCAACCAGATCGAAGGACAAACCATGAGCCACAGTGATCGTGACTACAGTGAGAAACGTGATTTCATCCGCATGACCGTGGATGCAGAGGTCAACCTCAGGGTTGGCAACGTTGTTGTTCCCGCCGTATGCAAGGATCTTTCGAGCACCGGCATGCAGTTGCAAGCCAAGACCCAATTAAGCGTAGGGAATCAGGTTGGTGTGCATCTGCCTTCGAACCATCCGACGCTGAGCGATCTGAACATCCAGGCTGAAGTGATACGCGTAGAGGATCCGAACGAGGCTGGCCTGCAGATCATAGGCCTGCATACGCTCAGCATGGACTGAACCCGGCGCATTAAAAAGGCGACCCTCGGGTCGCCTTTTTAATGCCTGGTAACAATTAAAAATCGTCTTCTACTTCGCCATCTTTGACGCGGAATTCGCGGTTCTGCAGGTAAGCGTTACGCAGGAAGATGTACTTGTCGCCGTTGATCAGCTTTTCGGCAGACAACAGGCTGGCGCGTGTATCCACCAGGTTCACGCCCAGCGTGGTATTGCGGGTCGGCACATGGTCGATGTAGCGATACGGTGAGGTATAGGTATCGGGATACTTGGCGAACGCATCGCGCACGGTGCTTGGCCCCATCAGCGGCAGGACCACATAAGGCCCGCTGCTCACGCCCCAGTAGCCCAGGGTCTGACCGAAATCCTCATCGCTGCGCTGCAGGCCCATCTTGGTGCCCACATCGAAGAAGCCGAACAAGCCGAACGTGGTGTTGAAGATCAGGCGCGCAGTGTCAGTACCGGCAGCGGCGGGCTTGAGCTGCATGACGTTGTTGGCCAGGTTGCCGACGTCGCCGATGTTGCTGAACACGTTATGGATGCCGTCTTCCAGAAACTGCGGCGTGATCCACTGGTAGCCCTGAGCGATGGGCTTCAGCGCGTAGGTATCCAGCGTATCGTTGACCCGGAAAATCGCACGGTTGACCGGCTCCCACGGATCTTCTTCGGCGGCCTGTGCTACCACGGGCGCCACGGCAAGTCCCAGGAGCAGACAGGCTCCAGCCACTCGGTCGATGACAGCTGAACCGGTCAGACGCATACGTGTTACTCCTTGAGATACGATTGGGTCGCATGCGACCGCCAACAAAATGTGACCCAGTATAAAGTGTCCAGGCCGGATTAGGCAGTGCGCTGGCAAACGCAGCGCTGCTGATCAATCTGAACGTACCCATGCCAGACTTCAGACACGCCCTCAAGTTCATTCGCGCGGCCGTCTGGAACGGCATGGAAATTCCAATGATACGGGCCGACACGGACCTTTGCGCACGGGGCGCGGTCCATGTAAGTGCCTATCACTCAAGGAGAACGTCATGCCAGCCCGCGAATTGCAGGAACAACTCGATGAACTGCGCGAGCAACTGGAAAAGAACCAGACGCTGTCGCTCGAAGAGCGCGAAGACATGCGCGTCCTGATGGAGCAGATCAAGGCGCGCATGGAGCTGGAAAATGCCACGGCAGACCCGTCGGTCGCCGACAGCGTGAACCTGGCCGTCGAGCGCTTCGAGGTGGATCACCCTGGCGTGGCCGGCGCACTGCGCAATATCGTGCAGACGCTCGGCAACATCGGTATCTGATGACTGTACGACTGCAGCCGCCTGCCCAAGCGGCTGCTGGATGCACCCTTACTGGCGAACCAGCCGGCCATTGGCCGCGGGCAGCGTGTCAGTGCTGCGATAAGGGTTGATGTCCAGGCCGCCGCGACGCACGTAGCGGGCGAATACAGTCAGTTTCTCCGGCCGCATCAGCCGCTGCAGATCAGTGAAAATCCGCTCGACACATTGCTCGTGGAAATCGGAGTGCTGACGAAAGCTGACCAGGTAGGCCAGCACGCTGGCGTGGTCCAGCGCCGGGCCACTGTAGGCAATACACACGCTGCCCCAGTCCGGCTGGCTGGTGACTGGGCAATTGGACCGCAGCAGGTGGCTATGGATGGCTTCTTCCACAATGGAGCCTGGGTCGCAACGCAGCAGCTCAGGCTGTGGGTGATCGTAGCTGCTGACCGTGATGTCCAGCTCGTCGATGCACACCCCAGGCAGTTGGACCACGCCCTCGGCCTGCACTTCCGCCAACCGGCGCACCTTGACGCCCACCGACTTGCCGGCCGCCTTGGAAAGATCTTCCACCAGCACGGCTTGAAGATCATCCACCGAGACGAACGCGGTCTGGTTGAGCGAATTCAGGTACAGCTTGAACGACTTGGATTCGATGATGTTCGGTGAATCCGCAGGAATGCTGAACTCGCCGATGGCCACGACCGGCTTGCCCGAAGGCAGCAACCAGGAAAGCTCGAAGCAGTTCCACACGTCCACGCCGGTATAAGGCAGGGTTTCCGCGCTCAAGCCCAGCTCGGCCCACTTCGCTGCGCGGGGAATGGGAAACAGCAAAGAAGGGGTGTAGGTGGAAACGTACTCGCTGGACTTGCCCAGGGGAGAATGTTCGGCTGCGGGATGCATGAAATAAACCTGACTGAATGAACGACGGCAGTTTAGCGAATTTGCCGCGTTGCTGCATGGCGACGACGGTGCGGCTGCACACTCGCAACGTCGTCGTCATGGATCATTCGTAGCGCAAGGCGTGCGCCGGTTCGATCTGCGACGCTCGATACGCAGGGTAGATGGTCGCAAGGAAGCTCAGCACCAGCCCTGCCCCGCAGATCAGCATGACATCTCCACCTTGCAGCTCGGAGGGCAGATTGCTGATGAAATACACGTCCGAGGTAAAGATGTGCTGGCCGCTGACGCGCTCCACCCAGCCGACGATGGCGCTGACGTTGATCGCGGCGATCACGCCCAGCACGCCTCCGATCACGGTGCCGGCCACGCCGATGACCGTACCCTGGACCATGAAGATCCCCATGATCTGCCTCGGCGTGGCGCCGATGGTACGCAGGATGGCAATGTCCGCGCCCTTGTCGTTCACTACCATGATCAGGGTGGCAATGATGTTGAACGCCGCCACCGCAACGATCATCAGCAGCAGCAGGCCAATCATGGTCTTTTCCATTTTCATGGCACTGAACAGACTGCCCTGGGTATGGGTCCAGTCGTCGGCCTTATAGGCCGTGCCCAGGTCCTTGACGATCGCCGCACTGACTTCCGGCGCCGTGTACAGGTCCTTTAGCTTGAGCCGCACACTCTGCACCTGACCCGGCTGCCAGCGCTGCATTTGCGCCGCATCCGCCGCGTTGATCAGGCCCATGGAGCCATCGAGTTCGGCGCCGACCTTGAACACGCCGACCACATTGAGGCGCTGCATGCGCGGGGTGATGCCACCCGGCGCAGTGCTGACTTCCGGCACGATGAGGGTGATCTTGTCGCCCACGTTCAAGCGGAAGCGCCTGGCGGTGATTTCACCGACGACAACCCCGAATTCACCTGGCTTGAGATCGTCCAGGCGACCCTGGACGATGTGGTCGGCAACGATCGACACCTCGCCCTCGCGGGCCGGATCGACACCGCTGATCTGGATCGGCTGCATCATGCCCTTGTACGAGAGCATGCCGTCGAGTTCGGTGAACGGCACGGCCGCCAGCACTTCGGGGTTTTTCATGGCGGCGGCAGCCACGGGACGCCAGTCGTCCAGCGGCTTCACGCCCTGGATCATGGCATGCGGCACCATACCAAGGATGCGCGAGCTCATTTCGCGCTGGAAGCCGTTCATCACCGACAGCACCACGATCATCGCCAGCACGCCCAGAGCAAGGCCGATCATCGAGGTCATGGAAATGAACGAAATGAAGTTCTTTCGTCGCTTGGCGCGGGTGTAACGCAAGCCGATGAAAATTGACAAGGGTCTGAACATGCAGAGGTAACCCGTTAGAAAAGAAGAAGCTAGATCGGCACCAGACGCCCGTCTTCCAGACGCAGTACGCGGTCCATCTGTCGTGCCAGGCTCAAATCGTGGGTGACCACCAGGAACGCGGTGCGCAGCGAGACGCTGAGCTCGAGCATCAAGTCTTGAATGCCTTGCGCGGTGTGGTTGTCGAGGTTGCCTGTGGGCTCGTCGAGCATCACCAGCCCCGGCGTATTCACCAGGGCGCGGGCGATGGCAACACGCTGACGTTCGCCGCCGGACAGCTCCGCCGGCTTGTGCTGCAGCCGGTGCCCCAGGCCTACCCGCTCGAGCAGCGCAGTGGCGCGCTGTTTGGCCTCGGGGATGGCGGTCTTGCCGATCAGCAGCGGCATGCAGACGTTTTCCAGCGCGGTGAATTCGGGCAACAGGTGGTGAAACTGGTAGACGAAGCCCAGGGCACGATTGCGCAGCAGCCCACGAGCCCGCTCGTTCAACGCCGAAAGCTCTTCACCCGCCAGCCATACGCTGCCGCGACTGGGCGTATCGAGCCCGCCAAGCATGTTGAGCAAGGTGCTCTTGCCCGAGCCGGAACTGCCGACGATAGCCACGCGCTCACCGGCATGCAGCTCCAGTTGCAGGTTGTCCAGCACGACCACGGATTCAGGGCCTTCCTCGTAGGATTTGCCCAGGTTGCGACAACTCAATACTGCTTGTTCACTCATGCCCGACTCACTCATAACGTAACGCCTCCGCCGGCTGGGTACGCGCAGCACGCCAGGCCGGATACAGGGTGGCGAGGAAACTCAGGACTAATGCCGCGCCGCAGACCATGAACACATCCTTGGCCATGAGCTGCGAAGGCAGGTAATCGATGAAGTAGACATCGGCATTGAGAAACTTGTGGCCGATGGCTTTTTCCAGCAGGGCAATGGCAGCGCTGACGTTCAAGGCCGCCAGAATCCCGACCACGGCGCCGATCAAGGTACCGACCACGCCGATCACCGTGCCCTGGACCATGAAGATGCGCATGATCTGCCCCGGCGTCGAGCCCAGGGTGCGCAGAATGGCGATATCGCCCTTCTTGTCGTTGACCACCATCACCAATGTGGAAATGATGTTGAACGCGGCCACGGCGACGATCAGCAGCAACAGCAGGCCGATCATGGCCTTCTCCATGCCGATGGCCTGGTAGAGATTGCCGTGGGTACGGGTCCAGTCGCGAGCATAATAGGTTTGGTCACCCAGCTGCTTGGCGATCTGCCAGGACACTCGCGGGGCCTGGAACAGATCTTCGAACTTCAAGCGCAGGCCCTGAACCTCGCCCGCTTTCCAGCGGTGCAGCTTGCCCAGGTCTTCGAGGTTGGCCAGGCCCAGGTAGCCGTCGAGCTCGCCGGCGCCGACGTGAAAGATGCCGGTCACGGTGAAGCGCTTCATGCGCGGGAACATGCCGGCCGGAGTCACCGTGACTTCGGGTGCCACGAAGGTGACCTTGTCGCCGATACCCACGCCCAGCTTGGTCGCCGCCTTGTCGCCGATCATCAGGCCGAACTCGCCAGCCTTGAGGTCATCGACCCTGCCCTGTTTGACGAAGGCGTCGATGATCGAGACGTTGTGTTCCTGCGCAGGGTCGATGCCATTGAGCAGGATTTTCTGCACCTGGCCGGCATGGGTCAGCAGACCCTGCATCTGGGTGAACGGCGCGACCGCCGCCACCTGCGGGTTCTGCCGGACCTGAGCCGCCAGCGCCGGCCAGTCGGCAATTGGCTGGCCGGATTCGACGGTGGCGTGGGGCACCATGCCCAGCACGCGGGTGCGCATCTCGTGATCGAAGCCGTTCATGACCGACAGTACGACGATCATCACGACCACGCCCAGGGCGAGGCCGATCATCGAGGTGAGGGAGATGAACGACACGAAATGATTGCGCCGCTTGGCACGGGTGTAACGCGCGCCAATGAAAACGAAAAGAGGTCTGAACATGTCGGGGCTTGTTCGGGTGAAAGAGGAGACGTCCTGCTGGCAGGGCGTGACGAGCAGCTTTACACTCGGACCATCGCCTCTACCCTGGGTTCGTCATGTCGACATCAGATGAAGAAGATCGCCGCGAATACTATCGCATCGATGACCGCATCGCACTGGAAATCACCATACTCCCGGCCAGCGAGACGGCGGGTGAAGACATGTTGCAGGATGCGTCGCCGCTGTTCGACCTGCTTGGCGAAATGCACCTTGCCGAGTTTGAAACCCAGCATCTGCTGCGCCAGCTCGGCGAAGCCGACCGTGCGGTGGAAGCCGTGCTCAAGGCCCAGAACAAGCGTATAGACCTGCTTGGCCAAGTGGTTGCGCAGACGCTTGTGGAGCGTATCGGCGAGGCCCGGCCAGTGGTGCTGTCCGAAGGCGGCCTGGCGTTCTTCCAGCAACAGCCAATGGTGGAGCAAACGCGCCTGGCGTTGCGGATCGCGCTGATGCCGCAAGCGCTGGGGCTGTCACTCAAGGCAAGCGTCACCAACTGCATCGCAGTGGGCAACGACCAGTTCGAGATCGGTACCCAATTCGTCGACATCAGTGATGCCCAGCGCCAGTTGCTCGCCCGTTACATCCTGCACAAGCAGCAAGTCCAACGGCGTCAGGCGCGCGAGCGGCAAGACGCGACCACCGACTGACCCACTCTTCTCACTCAAGGAGCGAACGTGACGCTTATCTATGGCCATCGCGGTGCCAAGGGCGAAGCCCCGGAAAATACCCTCGCAAGCTTCAAGCAATGCCTGGAACACGGTGTGCGCCGATGCGAGCTGGACCTGCATCTGTCCAGGGACGGCGAACTGATGGTCATCCATGACCCCACCCTCAAGCGCACCACCGGCCGTGGCGGCAAGGTCGTCGAGCATGACGCACAGGCGCTGACCAGCTACGACGCGCGCAAGGGTGGGCCGGGATGGGTGTCACCCTGCCCCATTCCGCGCCTTGAGGAACTGTTCGAGCAATGCGCCTTCGATCACTGGCAGCTGGAAGTGAAGAGCGCATCGCGCACGCGCGCCGCCACTACCGTGCTGGCTATCCGCGAGCTGGCACAACGCATGAATCTGCTGGACAAGATCACCATTACCTCCAGCTCCCGAGAAGTGCTGCGCGCAGCCCTGGAGTTGACCCCGGACATGGCCCGCGGATTGGTGGCCGAATACGCCTGGCTGGACCCGATCAAGGTGGCGCAAGGTTATGGGTGCGAGCTGCTTGCCTTGAACTGGACGCTGTGCACACCCGAGCGCTTGCTCAAGGCCCAGCGCCAGGGTCTGCATGTGTCGGTATGGACGGTCAACGAGCCTGCACTGATGCGCAGACTCGCCGACTTCGGCGTGGACAGCCTGATTACAGACTTTCCCGGTTTGGCCAGCGCCACCCTCGGGAATCGCTGAAATCGGTCTCCCCGGCCGGCTCAGGCCACCGGCCGGAGCCGCTCAAAAAAGCCGGTTGAGGCCGTCGTAGGCTGCAACCCGATAGGCTTCGGCCATGGTCGGGTAGTTGAAGGTGGTGTTGACGAAATACTTCAGGGTATTGAGCTCACCAGGCTGGTTCATGATCGCCTGGCCGATGTGCACGATCTCCGAGGCCTGGTCGCCGAAGCAATGCACGCCCAGTACCTGCAGGGTTTCGCGGTGAAAGAGGATCTTCAGCATGCCCACCGGCTCGCCGGAAATCTGCGCACGGGCCATGCCCTTGAAGAACGCCTTGCCCACCTCGTATGGCACCTTGGCCTGGGTCAGTTCGTGCTCGTTCTTGCCGATCGAACTGATCTCGGGAATGGTGTAGATGCCAGTCGGTACGTCGTTGACGAAGCGCCAGCTGCCGTTGTCGACCACGCTGCCGGCTGCCGAGCGGCCCTGGTCGTGAGCAGCACTGGCCAGGCTCGGCCAGCCGATCACATCGCCTGCCCCATAGATCGTCGGCACCGAGGTGCGGTAGGCCTCGTCGACGCTGATCTGGCCGCGACCGTTGACCTTGATGCCGATGTTCTCCAGGCCCAGGCGGTCGGTGTTGCCGGTACGGCCGTTGCACCAGAGCAAGGCATCGGCCTTGATCTTCTTGCCGGACTTGAGGTGCAGCACGACGCCGTTCTCGAGGCCTTCGACTTTCTCGTATTCCTCGTTGTGCCTGACCATCACATTGTTGTTGCTGAAGTGATAGCTCAGGCCCTGGGAAATTTCGGCGTCGAGGAAACTGAGCAACTGCTCGCGGTTGTCGATCAGCTCGACCAGCACGCCCAGGCCGCTGAAAATCGACGCGTACTCGCAGCCGATGACGCCGGCGCCGTAGATGATCAATTTGCGTGGGGTGTGAGTGATGCTCAGCACCGTATCGCTGTCGTAGATACGCGAATGGCTGAAGTCGATGTCGGCGGGCCGGTAAGGCCGCGAACCGGTGGCAATGATGACGCTCTTGGCGATGAGCTTCTCTTGCGCGCCGTTGGCGCAGATCACTTCGACCGTCTGCTCGTCGGAGAAACTGCCGGTGCCGAAGAACACGTCGACGCGGTTGCGCGCATAGTAGCTGGTGCGCGAAGCCACCTGTTTGGCGATCACCCGCTCGGCGCTCTTGAGCACGTCCGGGAACGAAAACCAGCGCGGTTCGCCAATGGCACGGAACATCGGGTTGGTATTGAACTGGATGATCTGCTTGACCGAGTGGCGCAGGGCCTTGGAAGGAATGGTACCCAGGTGGGTGCAGTTGCCGCCGACCTGGCGCCGACTGTCGACCATGGCCACCTTGCGTCCGGCCTTGGCGGCGTTCATTGCCGCCCCTTCTCCGGCGGGGCCGGAACCCAGCACCACTACGTCGTAGTTGTAGACAGCCATGCGTACTCCTTCAAATCTGGCCGGGCGCCACGACGGCGCCAACGGCTGGCGTGCCCTCATCGGGCATCGAAAAACATGCGGTGCATTCTATAGCAAGCACGGGCACCGCGAACATTTACCCTGGGTCGGCGCGTAGCCTATTTTCCGTGGCCGGTAACGTCAACGTATGCCTGCGACATTTCGCCACCCCGCGACCTTGGAACATCCCCGACCCGGTGAATGACTAGGTCGCCGCAGTGCCAGATGCCGAAGCCTTGGAGGCCGTCGAGGCCTGCGGGACGCTGTCGTCGAGCAGTTCGAGCATTGCCGCCAGGTTGGGCGAACCTGCGCCACGGCGCCAGATCAGCCAGGTGTGCAGCCAGCGAAACTCTTCGGCCAGGGTCCAGACACTGACGTTGCTGCTGCCGGGCATGCTTTCCAGCATGCTGCGCGGCATCAAGGCCAGGCCGGCGCCGGCACTGACGCAGGCGAGCATGCCGTGATAGGACTCCATTTCGAAGATCTTGCCGGGCGCCGCGCCGTCGGCGACGAACCAGTTTTCGAAGTGCCGACGGTAGGAGCAGTTGGCGCGAAAGGCATAAATGGTTTCGCCATTGACGTCCTGGGCCCGGGACACAGGCGCGTGACTGCGCGCGCTGACCAGCACCATTTCTTCGTCGTACACCACACGCCCATCGAGCAGCGGATGACGCAGCGGGCCGTCGACAAAGGCAGCGGCCAGCCGCCCGCCGAGCACGCTGTCGAGCATGTCGCCCGACGGTCCGGTGGACAGGTCCAGCTCGACCTTGGGATAACGATGATGGTACGCCGCCAGCAACGGTGGGATGCGCACGGCTGCCGTGCTTTCCAGCGAGCCCAGTGCGAACGAGCCCTGCGGCTCGGTACCCGACACCGCCTGGCGCGCCTCCTCGACCAGATCGAGGATGCGTCGCGTGTAGTCGAGAAAACTCCAGCCATTGGGCGACAGGCGCAAGCGCAGCTTTTCGCGGATGAACAGATCGACCCCCAGTTCGCTTTCCAGTTGCTTGATCCGCGTCGTGAGGTTGGAAGGCACCCTATGCACGCGCTGAGCGGCGGCGGCAATACTGCCTTCCTCGGCCACAGCGCGAAACAACTCCAATTGGGTCAGGTCCATACATTCTCCAAACGAGATGGTTTCGGTGATTATTATTCAGTTTTCATGATTTAACCATGCCCGTATCGTGGTCGACATCTTCCTTCGACAGGTGAACGTCATGACGCATGCCATCTCCTTGAACCCCGCCACCGGCGCCGAGCTGCAACGCTACCCTTTCGACAGCGAGGCGCAACTGGAGGACACCCTGGCCGGCAGTTTTGCCGCCTTCGAACAATGGCGCTACGTTGCGCTCGGTGAGCGCGCTGCAGCCATCGCACGCATGGCAGACGTGCTGCGCAAGAACAGTGAGTCGCTGGCGCAGATGATCACCCAGGAAATGGGCAAGCCCATCACCCAGGCGCGCGCCGAAGTCGAGAAGTGCGCCGGACTGTGCCAGTGGTACGCCGAACACGGCCCGGCAATGCTCGCCGCCGAGGCCACCCAGGTGCCAGGCCAGAAAGCGCGCATCGAATACCGTCCGTTGGGCCCGGTGCTGGCAGTGATGCCGTGGAATTTCCCGCTCTGGCAAGTCTTGCGCGGCGCCGTTCCGGTGATCCTTGCCGGCAATGGCTACTTGCTCAAGCATGCGCCGAACGTGATGGGCAGCGCCACGCTGCTGCGTGAGGCATTCGACCAGGCGGGCCTGCCCCACGGCCTGTTCGGTGTGCTCAATGTCGAGCCTGCTGGCGTATCGCGGGCCATCGCCGACCCACGGGTTGCTGCCGTGACCGTGACCGGCAGCGTCGGTGCAGGCTCGGCGATTGCCGCACAAGCCGGTGCGGCATTGAAGAAGTGCGTACTGGAGCTGGGCGGCTGCGACCCGTTCATCGTCCTGGCCGATGCCGACCTGGACGAAGCGGTCAACGCTGCCCTGCTCGGGCGCTTCCAGAACACCGGCCAGGTCTGCGCCGCGGCCAAGCGCCTGATCGTCGAATCCAGCATTCTGCCGGCCTTCACCGAGCGCTTCCTGGCCGCCACCCGGGCGCTGAAGGTCGGCGATCCGCAGCTCGACGACACCTACATCGGCCCCATGGCGCGTTACGATCTGCGCGACGAGCTGGATGGCCAGGTCCAGACTTCCATCGAGCAAGGTGCCGAACTGCTGTTGGGCGGGCACAAACTCCCCGGCGATGGCAATTTCTACGCACCGACGGTGCTTGGTAACGTGCAGCCCGGCATGACCGCCTTCGATCAGGAACTGTTCGGTCCCGTGGCGTCCATCATTGAGGCGCGCGATGCACAGCATGCGCTGGCACTGGCCAATGACAGTGAGTTCGGGCTGTCGGCGACGGTATGGACGGTCGATGGCGAACTGATCGAGTACTTCACCGAGCGCCTGGAGACCGGGGCGATCTTCATCAACGGCTACGGTGCCTCGGATGCCCGCGTGGGCTTCGGCGGCATCAAGAAAAGCGGCTTCGGGCGCGAGCTGTCGCACTTCGGGGTGCGCGAGTTCTGCAACGCCCAGACGGTCTGGCTCGATCGCCGCTGAGCTGTTCAGGCGGCGGGCGTGTGCGGCATAGTCATGCACCGCAATGATTATCCGCACACCGAGGCCCCATGACCCGAACCGTCCTCCAGCAGTTTCCCGCGCAGCGCGACGATATCGGTGAGCTGATCACCCGTCGCCCGCTGCCGGGCCCCGGCATAGAGCAGCTCGATCCGTTCCTGTTTCTCAATCACCACGGTCCGCAGACCTATCCACCCAACAACCAGGGCCTGCCGTTCGGACCGCATCCCCATCGTGGCTTCGAGACGGTCACGTTCATCCTTCAGGGCGAGCTGTCGCACCTGGACAGCGGCGGCCATGAAAGCATCATCGGCGCAGGTGGCGTGCAGTGGATGACGGCGGGTTCCGGGCTGGTACATGCCGAGCTCTCGCCGCAGTCGTTCAAGCGTGAAGGCGGCCCGCTGGAAATTCTCCAGCTGTGGGTCAACCTGCCAGGGCGTTTGAAGATGACCCCTCCGGCCTATGTCGGCCTGCAAGGCGCGGACATCCCCACGATCACCGAGCCCCTGGCCGAGGTCCGCCTGATTTCCGGGGACTATGTTTCCGCCGAGCATGGCGCCAGGCGCGGGCCGATCGAGTCGTTGACCGGCCTGTGCCTGATGACCGTACACCTGCAACCCGGCGCCCGACTCTCGCTGCCGGCACCCTTGAGCGAAAACATCTTTCTGTACGTGGTCGATGGCGAGGCCGAGATCGCCGGTGCCTCGCTGCAGTGCCATCATCTGGTCAAACTCAGTGACACACACGACACGGTAACGGTCGATGCCACCGGCCCGGCCACGCTGCTCTATGGCCACGGCGCGCCACTGGGCGAACCGGTGGCCAGCTACGGTCCGTTCGTGATGAACACCCGCGAGGAAATCCAGCAGGCGTTTGCCGATTATCAGGCGGGCAAGTTCGGTCATATCCCAGGCTAAGCGTGCCGCGTTGCATTGAGCCAATCAGCGAGGGTGACTGGAGCAGAACGTCAGAAACGAGCCATACTCTGCATGAAGTCGACCTGATAACCACAAGAACCGGACTCATTCATGCAAACCAGCCTCAGCCCGATCGATCGGCGCATCCTGCGCCTGCTTCAGCACGACGCGGACCTCTCGGCGGCCCAGGTCGCCGAACGTGTGGAGCTGTCCCAGTCACCCTGCTGGCGACGCATCCACCGCATGCAGGAAGAAGGGCTGATCGAGCGCAAGGTTGCACTGCTCAACCCGAAAAAACTCGGCCTGAGCATGACCATCTTCGTCAGCATCAAGCTGTCCGGGCACGGCAGGCGGCATCTGACCGAGTTCGAGGAAGCCATCATCGGCTACCCGCAGGTGCTCGAGTGCTACACGATGGCAGGCGGCATGGATTTCATGCTCAAGGTAGTGGCCAAGGACATTGCCAGTTACGAGCGGTTCTTGCGCGACCATCTGCTGCAGAAGCCCCATGTGCAGGAAGCCTACTCGAATATCGCCATGAGCGAAGTCAAGCGCACCACCGAGCTGCCGCTGGAGTGAGGGATGGGCACAGAAGACAGAAGAAAAAGAAGAAACCACAGACAAATCATTTGACATGCAAATGATAACGATTATTATTGAGCTCAACCGGTCGAGAGATCGGTTGGATAATCCGAAGGGCCTTAGGTCGGACCTTCAGATTATCTCCTCATCAGGCTAATCACGGTTTTTGACCCGGCTTTTTGCCGGGTCTTTTTTTTGCTCTTCAGGCTAATGAAGAGTGTTGCACGCCGTCGGTTTCGAACTTCACCGACTTGAAGGCGCCACTGCAAAGATGGCGGGCATGATATCAAAAGAACATCGGAAAACGGAAGTCCGAACTCGCTTTCACTCTACAGATGACCAGGTTTCGCGCAAAAGGAGGTGTCACCGATGACCCCACTGCTCACGCCCTCGCATGATCTGTCAGACCTCATCCACGGCCAGCCACACCCGGACCGCCTCTATCGACAGGTGCAGAACCTGCCCAGGCGGACTCGACAAGTCCTGCTCTACAGCCGTCTCGACGAACTCCCCTACCTCGCCATCGCCCAGCGCCTGCACACGACAGTCGCCGACGTCGAAGCCAGAATGCAGGACGCACTGCGTGCCTGCTGCAAACCAGCCCTGACAGGCCAGAGCATGGCCATTCACTGGTACGTCAAGCTGCAGAGCCCATTGACCACCGCCAGCGAGCGCATCGACTTCCGCCGCTGGCTGGACAGCGACAGCGCACATCTGGCCGCCTTTCATGCCACCGAGCTGCACTGGCGCCAACTGCTCGCCCCAGCGACGCTGCTGGGCCACGACCGCTGGCATCACAAGGCACGCCAGGGGCTGGGGTTGCGGGGCTGGGTGACAGCAGGCCTGGCTATGGCGCTGGCCATGGAGCTCATCAGCCAGAGCCTTTGAGCCTACTGGAACAGACCAAGCTGGCCGCCGATCAGTGTATTGAAATCGTCGTTGACGAACGGCAGGATCGCATCGGCAACAGGCTGCAGCTGTCGGGTCAGGTAATGGTCGTAGTCGATGGCCGAATGTCGCACTTCCAGGGGCTCGGGGCCCGCCACCGTCATCACATAGCTGATCCAGCCGCCGCGCTGATACTGCAGGGGCCGCCCCATCGAGCGGTTGAGTTCATCGGCGATGCGCGCCGCTCGTACGTGCGGTGGCACGTTGCGTTGATAGTCGTGCAACGGCCTGCGCAGTCGCTTGCGGTACACCAGCAAGTCGTCCAACTCACCCGCCAGGGTTCGTTTCACGTAATCGCGGACATACGCCTGATAGCCCTGATACTGGAAGATTCTCGAGTACAGCGCCTTCTGGAACTCACGGGCCAGCGGCGACCAGTCGGTACGTACGCTTTCCAGCCCCTTGTAGATTATCTCGTCCTGACCGTCGGCGCGCCTGACCAATCCCGCGTAGCGCTTCTTGCTGCCCTCTTCCGCGCCACGGATGGTCGGCATCAGGAAACGCCGGAAATGGGTCTCGAACTGCAACTCCAAAGCGCTGCTGAGTCCATATTCACGCTGAAGATGCTGATGCCACCAGAGGTTGACCTCGGCCACCAGTTCCTTGCCGACGCGGCTGGCCTCGGTTTCGTCGTGGGCGCCGTTGAGCCAGACGAACGTCGAGTCGGTGTCGCCGTAGATCACCTGGTAACCGCGCGCCTCGATGAGCTCGCGGGTACGGCGCATGATCTCGTGGCCGCGCAGGGTGATCGACGATGCCAGGCGCGTGTCGAAAAAGCGACAGCCACTGGACCCCAGCACGCCGTAGAACGCGTTCATGATGATCTTCAGCGCCTGCGACAACGGCGCGTTGCCCTGCGCCTTGGCCGTCTCGCGGCCATCCCAGACGCTGGCGACGATGGCCGGCAGGCAATGCCGGGTACGTGAAAAGCGCGCGCCGCGAAAGCCTTCGACCGAATGTTGATCGTCGGGGTTGGCCAGACCCTCCGCCAGACCTACCGGGTCGATGAGGAACGTGCGGATGATCGACGGATACAGGCTCTTGTAGTCCAGCACCAGCACCGACTCGTACAGGCCGGGTCGCGATTCCATGACGAAGCCGCCTGGGCTGGCCTCGGGCGGGCGTTGGCCGGTATTGGGCGCCACGAACCCCTGGCGATGCATCGCCGGCAGATACAGATGAGTGAAGGCCGCAATCGAGCCACCGCTGCGGTCCGCCGGCAGGCCTGTGACGCTGGCGCGTTCGAGCAGGAAGGTGAGCAGTTGGGTCTTGGCGAAGATCCGCGTGACCAGGACGCAATCCTTGATGTTGTAGCGCGCCAGGGCCGGTTTGTCCTCGGCGAACATGCGGTTGATTTCGTCCATGCGCTGGTACGGCGTGGATATGTCCTTGCCCTCGCCCAGCAGCGTCCGCGACACGTTTTCGAGACTGAAGGAAGGAAAGCTCCAGGTCGCGGAACGAAGCGCCTCGACCCCGTCGATGATCAGCCGACCTGGCGCCCCCGCGAAATAGTGATCGTTGCCACTGCCGTGTTCGCGCCAGGTCATCTCCGCGCCCCCGCGGCCCAACAGCAAGGGGACGTTGAGGCGCCTGGCGTGTTCGTGCAGGACGCGCAGGTCAAACTGCACGACGTTCCAGCCGATGATTACGTCCGGGTCGTGTTCGGCGAACCAGGCATTGAGGCTTTGCAGCAGTTCCACCCGGCTTTGCCGGTAATGCAGGGCGAAATCCAGCGTACGCGCATCGCCATTGGACGGGCCGAGCATGAACACGTCACGTTGGCCACAGCCCTCGATGCCGATGCAATACAGCTCACCCTGGGCGGTGGTTTCTATGTCCAGCGACGCCAGCCGCAGCTGGGGGCGGTAGGCCGGCGCCGGCTTGAGCCTGGCCTCATGGTATTCACCGTTGGCCTGCAGTTGACCTTCGAAGACCACGGCCGCCGTGATGAAGCGCTCCATCAGGTAGCGCTCCGGTGGACGAATGTCGGCCTCGTAGACCGTTATGCCGGCTTGCCTGAGCAGGGTTTCCAGCCGTTGCAACTGGCCATACTGCCGGCAATACAGGCCTGACACGGGCTGCTGGTCGAAATCGCGCAGCGTCAGCGGCTTGAGCTGTATCCCGGCCCCGTCCTCGAGCAGACGCCGGGCCTGTTCCTGCTGGCCCGTAGGCAGGAAGGCGACCGAGGGCTGGGGCGGCAGGCGTAGCAGCCGCGGCCCGGCATCGGTCGCCAGCCACAGCTCGACCTCGGTGCCTTCAGCGGTGTCGCGCCAATGTCGCGTCAGGATGAAACCCTGTTGTGGGGTCACGGCGGCGGGCCTTTAACGAAGAGAGTGGGCGCGGCAACTGGCGGCCGAGCTCATATGTGGCAACATCATAAACTGTACATCCATACACATAAAGCTTGCCTGTCTTGACACGTCTGGCATGCTACGGCTCTGCACAGCTTCTTCATCAGGGTACCTATGCGGCTGTTTCTCTGCGAAAAACCTTCCCAGGCAAAAGACATCGCCAAGGTGCTGGGCGCCACGCGCCGCGGTGATGGCTGCTGGATCGGCAATGCCGTCACGGTGACCTGGTGCATCGGGCACCTGCTGGAAACCGCGCCGCCCGATGCCTACGACGCGCGCTACAAGCGTTGGGTGCTGGCGGATCTGCCGATCATCCCGCAGCAATGGAAAATGCAGGTGAAACGCAAGACCGCAAGCCAGTTCAAGGCGGTCAAGCGCCTGTTGGGTGAAGCCCAGGCACTGGTGATCGCAACGGACGCCGACCGCGAAGGCGAAATGATCGCCCGCGAGCTCGTCGATCACTGTCGCTACCGTGGTCCGGTGCAGCGCCTGTGGCTGTCGGCGCTGGACGACGCCTCGATTCGCAAGGCCCTGGCGGCCCTCAAGCCGGGCGCCGAGACGTTCTCTCTTTATCACAGCGCCCTGGGACGTTCGCGTGCCGACTGGTTGATCGGCATGAACATGAGCCGCCTGTTCACCCTGCTCGGCCGTCAGGCCGGTTACCAGGGCGTGTTGCCCGTGGGGCGAGTACAAACCCCGACCCTGCGCCTGGTGGTGGACCGTGACCGCAGCATCGCCGATTTCGTCCCTGCCGCCTATTGGGCTATCGATGTGCAACTGCTTGGCGAGCAGACCGAGTTCACGGCACAGTGGATACCGCCAGCGGACAGCTGTGACGACCAAGGACGCTGCCTCAACCAGGCGCTGGCGCAGCAGGCCGCTGCAGCGATCAGCCTGGCAGCCCACGCAACGCTGAGCAAACTGCGTACCGAGCGCATGAAGGAGGCAGCCCCCCTGCCCTTCGACCTGGGCACCCTGCAGGAGGTCTGCTCGAAGAAGCTCGGGCTGGGGGCGCAGGAAACCCTGGACGTGGCGCAGTCGCTGTATGAAACCCACAAGGTCATCACCTATCCACGCAGCGACTGCGGCTACCTGCCGGTCAGCCAGCACGGTGATGCCGGGGCGATCATCGCAGCACTGGGCCGCGCCGACCCAGGGCTGGCAGCGTTGCTTCCCCACCTCGATGCGCAGCGGCGCTCACGCGCATGGAACGACGCCAAGGTCGGCGCCCACCACGGCATCATTCCAACCACCGTCGCCGCTACGTCCGACAAACTGCAGGGCAAGTACCGCGCGGTGTATACCCTGATCCGCGCCCGCTACCTGGCGCAGTTTCTGCCCAACCACGAATACGACCGCACCCAGGCCGACTTCGACTGCAGCGGCCAGGCGTTGCGCGCGGTCGGCAAGCAGGTGGTCGAACCCGGGTGGAAACGCGCCATACCGCAGGCGCTCGGCGCTGCCAAGGGTCGCGAAGCGCCGGCTCCCCAACCATTGCCGCGGCTGACCGAGGGCCAGAGCTGTGTGGTACGCGACGTGAAGCTCAAGGACCTGTGGACCCAACCACCCAAACCCTTCACGGAAGGTGATCTGATCAAGGCGATGAAAAACGTCGCCAAGCTGGTCGAAGACCCGCGCTTGAAGCAGAAACTCAAGGACACCACCGGAATCGGCACCGAGGCCACTCGTGCGGGCATCATCCAGGGCCTGCTGGACCGCGGCTACCTGACCAAACAGGGCAAGGCTCTGGCCGCGGCACCCGCCGCCTTCAGTTTGATCGACGCGGTACCTCGAGCCATCGCCGACCCAGGCACCACTGCCATTTGGGAGCAGGCGCTGGACATGGTGCAGAGCGGCGAGATGTCGCTGGAAACCTTCGTCGCCAAACAATCGGCCTGGATGAGCAAGTTGGTGGAGCGTTGCGCCGGGTTGCGCATGGTCATCAGCGGTCCTGCGCCAAAAGGCGCGACGCCGTGGAAAAACAAGCGCAAGCGCAAACCTCCCAAAGCGGCCTGACCTGCAATCCGTCGCCTGAAGCCTGAAGGTGCACGGCTTGCTTTGTGAAACGGCGCAACTACCGGTACGCTGCGCCGATCATTTCCTGCCAGGCACTGCCCTTGATTGCGCTGCATGACATCGCTGTAACCAGCGACATCGACCCTTCCATCAGCTGTGACCGCTGCGCCGCCAAGTGCTGTCGTCTCGAAGTCATGCTGATCACCGACACCGGCGTACCGGAGCGCTTCATTGAAGTGGATGAATGGGGCTCGGAAACCATGTCGCGCCTGGACGACGGATGGTGCGCGGCACTGGACCGACGCTCCATGAGCTGCAGTATCTACCTGAATCGCCCGCTGATCTGTCGCGAGTTCGACATGGGCGGGCCGGACTGCCAAGAAGAGCGCATGCGCCCGTAGGCAGCCCGATCACGCGTCAGATCACCTTGACCGCACGGCCGATGAACTGGATGGGGCCGGTTGGCCTGCCTGTCGTAGAGCCTGACTTGGGCTCCAGGGTCAGCTCGAACAACTGGTTGTTCTCCAGCGGCGGAAGCTTGTCCAACGCCACATGCACGCTCTGCCCCGGCTCCACCAGACCCAGCGAAACGGGACCTTGCCAGCTGTCGGCCTTGGTCCAGAACTGCAGGGCGCGGTCGGCCGGCACTGGCGCATCGCTCAATGGAATCAGCTGGACTTCCCTCGAATCGCTGGCCTGCACCACCCAGCCCGGCGCCTTGTCCTGCGGCGCGATGAGCACGACGACATAGGCTGGACCCGGCACTGGCGCGCGGACATTGAACAACAAGGCCCCCAGCACCAGCGTTGCCGCCAGCCCGGCGCCCGCCAGCCCGCGCCAGACACCCAGGCGATTCCACCAGATCGGGATCGGCTGCGCGCCTGCGCCTTCGAGGCTGCGCTGGATCCGTGGCCACAGCGTCGCCGGCGTCTGCACAGGCGTGACGCGTTCAGCCAGTGGCAACAGGCGCGCTTCCCATGCATCGACGGCCGCGCGCAGTTCGAGGTCAGTGGGCAGTCGCCGTTCCACGTCTGCCCGCCGCTCTGCATCGAGCGTTCCCAGCACGTACTCGCTGGCCAGTTCTTCAGTATTCATGGGTTCTACCGTCTCGCTTCGTTCGCTCATCCCATGCACTCGCGCAGTGATGCCAGGCTGCGCTTGATCCAAGCCTTGATCGTGCCCAGCGGCGTGTCCAGCCGCTGCGCGATTTCGGCATGGGTATAGCCATCCAGATAGGCGTGGTACAGGCACTGACGCCGCTGCGGCTCGAGTTGCTCCAGACACCCGTCGATCCGCGCGCTGCCCAGGGCCACATCCGCCGTCTCGTCGGCGAACAGCGATTGCAGATCGTCCTCGCTCAGCGTACGCAACCGGGCATTGCTGCGAATGTGGTTGAGCGCAAGATGCCGCGTAATGGTGAACATCCACCCCCGTGCCGAACCGCGCTGCGCGTCGAAACTAGCCGCGTGCGTCCAGATCCGCAGGAACGCATCGTGAACTATGTCCTCGGCCAGCGCCCGATCGCCGACGATACGCAAGGCCACGGCCAGGAGGCGACCGCCTTCGCGCTGATACAAGCCGTGCAGTGCCTGGCGATCGCCACGGGCACAGTTCTGCAAGGCAAATTCGTAATCGAATGGATTTTCCGGCAAGGACAAGAAAGACCGCCATGGCAAGTGGAAGAATGAAGCTCGCTCGGCAGTGTAGACCAGACGCGCGAACTTGCCGTTCCGCGCGCCACGTCTATACGACTGTTACTTGGCGGACCAGAAAATGTAGTCGGCCTGGTATTTGACGGTTTCTTTCTGACCCTTCTGCGCGGTAGTACACGCGCTGGTGGGGGCTACGCCGCCCTTGAGTGCGGTGCGCTGGATGTAGGTCACGCCCTGCATGGCACCCTTGCCTTCGACCGGATTGGCCTTGACCAACTGGTAAGGCAGATTGCCGTCACCGGCGGGTGCGACGGCGACCTGGGTGCCGGTTACCTTGGAGCCGTCAGCCGACTGCCAAGTGGCGGGCGGGCCGAAATAAGTGCCTACTTGCTTGCCGGAGCGATCATTGAGAACGGCTTTGGGGCCGACGAACGTCCACTCGGTCTGGCCGGCGGCATTGGCCTTGTCACGGCATTCGTAAGTGATTTCGCCCATGCCGACGGTTTCCATCGCGACCTTGTTGCCTGCGGGAACCTGAACCGGAGCTGGCAGATCCATCTGCGCGTGGGCAGTGGTGGCCAGTGCGAAGGTGGCGGCAAAGAGGACGTTGGTCAGGCAGAAACGGTGTGTGCTGTTCATCTCGTAAGCTCCATAAGAGTGATCGAACCGGCAGCGCCTTGTGTAGCTGCTGTAGGTACTACTCATCAGCCGGGCATTTGGATGCAGCTAAAAAAAGATTTTTCCTACAGCGCCCTTTCATATGCAGCGCAACCCCTGTCGCTAATTCGGGTCCATGCTTAAGCCCGCAGCAATTTCCAGAGAGCCCTATGCCTTCCAACACCGCCACCAGCGACAGCTGGCCACAGCGTTTTCGCGACAAACCCTGGTTATGGACCCTCACCGGCCTGCTTCTGGCCGTCAGTGCGGTGGTGGTGGTGTGGAGCATCGTCAATGCCCTGCTGCACGCCGACCGTCAGCATGCCTGGTATGCGCTGCTGGGCGGTACCGGTGGCTTTGCAGCGACGGCCCTGGGCGCATTGATCGCCCTGGCACTCAGAGAAATATCTTCCAAGGTCCAGGACGTGATGCTCGGCTTCGCCGGCGGCATGATGCTGGCAGCCAGTACCTTCTCACTGTTGCTGCCAGGCCTGGCAGCCGCCAATACCCACACCGACAGCTCTGCGGTCGCCGCCTTGGTGGTGATCCTCGGCCTGGGGCTTGGCGTAGGCTTGATGCTGGCGCTGGACAAGGTCATTCCCCACGAACATGAGAACGCGGGCAGACACGGCCCGAACTCCGAACGAATTCACCGGGTATGGCTGTTCGTTCTGGCCATTACCTTGCACAACCTGCCTGAAGGCATGGCCATCGGCGTGAGCCTGTCCGACGGCAACCTTGCGGTCGGCATCCCTCTGACCAGCGCAATCCTGTTGCAGGACATTCCAGAAGGTCTGGCCGTGGCCATGTCGCTGCGGGCAACGGGGCTGAGCGCGGGCAAGGCGGCCTTGGTGGCGATGGGTTCAGGTCTGATGGAGCCGCTGGGCGCTATGGTGGGGCTTGGGCTGTCGAGCGGGTTCGCGCTGTCCTACCCGATCAGCATGGGACTGGCCGCCGGCGCCATGATTTTCGTGGTGTCACACGAAGTGATTCCGGAGACCCACCGCAATGGTCACCAGACGCCGGCAACACTGGGGCTGATGCTGGGGTTCGCGGTAATGATGTTCATGGACACCGCACTAGGTTGACGACTGACTGCCCTGGACCAGCCTTTGCGCTATCTGGGGCAGGACCTGCTCGCACGGCTGGGTGACCTTGATGCTGAGCAGTCCATCGGCGCGAGTGCGGCCCATGTTGATCGCCAGGAGGCGTTTGCCTTGGCGAGACATCTCCTGACACAGGCGAAAGCTCGAGTAGGCCATCAGTGATGAGCCGACGATCAGCATGCCTGGCGCTGCCTCTACCGCCTTCCAGGCCGCCTGAGCGTGCTCCGGTTCGACGCCTCCGCCAAAGAACACCACATCGGGCTTGAGCAGGTCGCTTCCGCAGCAAGGACAATGGGGCATACGGAAGGCTTCAAGAAAGCGTGCTGCCAATTGCGCGTCGCCGTCAGGCGCGAGTACCGCATGCACATCCTGCAGGTAGGGGTTCTGTGCTTCGAGCAGCGACTGCACATCATCGCGCCGCAGTCGCATGCCACAGTCCAGACAGACCACCCGGTGCAGGTTGCCATGCAGTTCGACCACATTGCGGCTACCCGCTGCGTCGTGCAGCCCATCGACGTTCTGGGTGATCACGCCACTGATCAGGCCTTGCGCCTGCAACGCGGCGAGCGCTTGGTGAGCAGGGTTTGGCGTGGCCTGGTGTACACCGCGCCAGCCCACCATCGCACGCGCCCAGTACCGCTTGCGTGTGGCGGCGCTGGCGATGAAGTCCTGATGCATGATGGGCGCGCTGCCACGCCGGACCCCGTCGGTATCGCGATAATCGGGAATGCCCGAAGCGGTACTGATGCCTGCTCCGGTCAGTACCAGATAGGGCGCCTGCACCATCTGCTGGTAGAGGGCATCGGCGAGTTCGACCATGGCTGCAAGTACCTCCGGTTAGCGTCCATCACAGGGTTCGACGTCTGCATGCAGACGGCCACATGGCCATGCAAAAGCGAAGGTTCAGGGTTGCGAGGCCGCGGCCTGTTCCATCAGCTCGTCAACCGCCTTGGCGCACTGGACACGGTAGTCGGCAGGCAGCAGGCAAAGCTGCGGGCTACCCAGCAGCCTGAGTTTCGCCGCCTCGCCAACCGCGCGCATGTCGACCCCACGCAGCGAAAATTCCTCTAGCAATGCCTGGATCGCATGGAGACGCTGATCCGGGCTGGACGTTGAAATCGACATGGTTCTTTCCACGATAAAGTGCCTATGTGAAATGCACTGCTTGAGATGACAATGACTGCCGGTGTCGACCAAATACTTCGCCGTGGCGATGGACGGTCGCCCGATCATGAATGGTTCGGCGTTGCCAGTCACGCGCTGGGGCCGGCAATCGCTTAGAATGCTCGACCTGCAACACCCGTCGATTCCGGAGCCTTACATGACCGCAGCCCCTACCACTACGCTTTGCATCTACCACGGAAACTGTGCCGACGGCTTCGGCGCAGCCTGGGTAGTGCGCAAGGCACTTGGGCCTGACGTCGAATTTCATGCCGCCGGGCACGGTCAGCCGCCACCCGATGTCAGCGGCAGGCGTGTGCTCATCGTCGACTTTGCCTACGATTACGAGACGCTCATGGCGATGGCGACCCAAGCCGTTTCGATCCTCGTGCTCGATCACCACAAGACTGCCCAGGCCGACCTGCTCAAAGTGCCGCCGGCCCCAGCCTTCGGCGAACAGGCAGAAGGCGGCAATGTGCATGCGCTTTTCGACATGAGCCGCTCGGGCGCGGGCCTGGCCTGGGACTACTTCTTCGCCGGCCAGCCGCGCCCTGCCCTTATCGATCACATCGAGGACCGCGACCTGTGGCGGTTCAACCTGCCGGGCACGCGCGAAGTGCTGTCCAATCTGTTCAGTTACCCGCAGGACTTTGCCGTGTGGGATGCGCTGCTGGCTGCGCCCGTCGAAACGCTGCTGGCGGACGGCATTGCGATCGAGCGGCAGCGGCAGAAAACCGTGGCCGATCTGCTGCGCGCCACCGCGCGGCGAATGTCGATCGGCGGCCACGACGTGCCGGTGGCCAACATACCTTCACTGTTCGCCAGCGATGCCGGCAACATCATGACCCAAGGCGAGCCGTTTGCCGCCTGCTACTCGGACGGCCCCAAAGGTCGCTCGTTTTCGCTGCGAAGCACCGATGAAGGCATGGATGTCTCGGAAGTCGCCAAACAGTTCGGCGGTGGCGGTCATCGCAATGCGTCGGGCTTCCGCGTACCGTACGGTCACGAATTGACGCGCTAGGCGCAGGTGGAACGACCACCGATTACCCCTATTTTGCTGGAGAGCGTCACATGCCGCAGGAACGACTGGATCTACTGAAACTGCCCAAAGACGTCCGAGGCTCGGTCAATGGCCTGGTCCGCGCGTTGAATGCCGCAAGCACCAAGGCGGATGTGGAGCGCGAGGGCGCGCTTGAGATTGCCCTGATCCTGGGACTCGAACAGTCTCGCAAACTCAAGCCGGCCGACATCGAAGCGCTTTACATGATTTTCGATGACGCCAAGGAGGCACGCCTGCAAGCGTTGCAGAATTGAGCCTTCAGGTGGCCCTTCAAGCCGCAGCGCTACCTTCGAAAGGGGCCTGACGCAGGCAGTTGCGCCCGGCGTTCTTGGCGGCATACAGGGCCTTGTCGGCAGCACCTATCAGGTTGTGCGCCGATACATAGGGCGCGATGCCCATCGCTATGCCCACGCTGATGGTTACCCGAGCTCCAGCACCCAGGGCCGGATGGGCAAGCCCCAGGTCCGCCACCGCCGTGCACAGGTCCTGCCCCAACTGCCTGGCCTGCTGGCTGTCAGCCCCCACCAGCAGCACCAGCATCTCCTCGCCACCGAAACGGAACGACATGGCGTTGGACTGCCTGGACAACTCCTTGATGGTTGCACTGACCTGCTTGAGACAGCTGTCCCCCTGCAGGTGGCCATAGCTGTCGTTGTAGAGCTTGAAGTGATCGATATCGATGAGGATTGCCGTCACACAGGTCGCTTCGGTACCCGCTGCCTGCCACAGTTGGGCTGTGACATCACCCTGATGCCGCCGGTTGAACAGTTGAGTCAGTGGGTCTGTGCGAGCCATCTCGGTGAGTTGCACTTCCAGCAGGCGTCCGCGCAAGGCAAACAGATAGCTGAGTCGGCTCGCACGCTCGAGGAAATACGACGCCATCAGCAACAGCACCACCGTGGAGCCGTACAAGAAGGCATTGGCGCGCCACGTCACCGGGTCCATGAATCCCGCGATGTGAGTGGTCAGCAACTGGATGCCGAGCATGCTGGCCATGGCCGCCACCGCGAAGCGAAACGGTAACTGCTGAATCATCGTGCAATAGACCATCAGCAACAGCATGCCTAACTGATAGTGCAGGCGATAGGGACTGTCGCTGTAGATCATCACCACCAGCGGCATCAGCGAAGATAATACCGTGGCCAGCGCCGACACCGTCTCCAGTGCTCGACGCGAAGTCAGGCGCTGGGCCAGCAGCAGGATGGCAACGATCATGGGGGTGATCAACAGCAGGCGCCCTACAGCGACATAGGCGAACACATCTTCGAGGGCGAGCCAGTCGCTGATCAGGAACAGGTTGTAGATGACTGCCCCGCAGATGCCCGTGGATGTCAGGAACTGCAACCGCTGGCGTTGTGTATCGGCCTCGTAGCGACGTTCCAGTTCACGGTCGAACGTCAGACCACCTACGCCACTTGCAATGGCCTGCTCAACCAGTGCCATGGTGTGTGGTTCGGGGGAATGAGCCGGTTGAGCTTGAACGGCTTGCATGGGGCACCGGGAAATATGATTCAGAATTTTACTAGACTGCCCAATGATATCTTAGTGCCATTATTGTGGGGCAATAGTTTGGCGCCAATGGAATGAACGGTCGTCATGACGTATCGGCGGTATCGAGTGGATACGCTTTCGCCCCTGCTGCCCGCTGTTCTGGCAAGGAAAGCTGTTCATGAATGAGGGTGTCAAAACCGACGATTCAAATAGTAGGTTTCAAACTGCCGGCCATCAGATGATAATGCGAGCCTTTATCATCTGCTGATCCACGGGATCCTGCATGCATCTTTCGGACACCGGCCCAGGCTTGGAACGACTCTATCAGGACCACCACTCCTGGCTCCGAGCCTGGTTGTACGGCCGATTGCGCAACACCGCCGATGCCGCCGATCTGGCGCAGGACACATTCGTGCGTCTGCTGCAGCGCCGCACCCTGCAAACCATGGAGCAGCCGCGTGCCTATCTGCGAACTGTGGCACGCGGTCTGGTCATCGACCTGTGGCGGCGTCGGGATATTGAAAGAGCCTGGCTGGAAACGGTAGCGGAACTGCCCTGCGAACAGGCGCCTTCGCCTGAAACGGGACTTCTGGCGATCGAGGCGCTGGTGGCCATCGACTGCCTGCTGGACAGCCTGCGTCCCATCGTGCGTCGGGCTTTCCTGCTTGCGCAGCTCGAGGGCTTGAAGTGCCCCGCCATTGCCAGAGAGCTTGGAGTGTCCGTGCCAAGCGTGGAGCGTTACATCGCCCAGGCGCTGCGCGCTTGCTACACCGCGACCTTCGCGCAGGAAACACGGTGAGCACGCCATCTACCCTGGTGCCGCCGCAGATACTCGACACGGCCATCGACTGGTCGCTCAAGATCAGCTTCAACACAGCCGACGCGGCAACCCACGATGCCTTCCAGCACTGGCTGGCGGCCGACGCCCGGCATGCCCTGGCCTGGCAACGTCTGCAGGGTCTCAACGAGCCTTTTGCGCGGCTGCCGGCCAGTGCCGCGATGAGCGCCCTGAACCGACTTCCCACCGAACGCCGGCAGCGACGTCAATTGCTCAAGCTGCTCGTGCTGGGTTCATGTTCCGCCGCGATTGGCTGCGGCACCCAACGATACGTGCCGTGGCAACGCCTGCTCGCCGACTACAGCACCCGCACCGGGGAATACCGTCGCTGGACACTCCCCAGTGGCACCCTGCTCGAACTCAACACCGACAGCGCAGTGAAAACCGACGTCGAAGGCGCGCGGCGTTTCACGCTGTTGCGCGGCGAGATCAGTGCGGCAACAGGGGGCAGCGACACGCCCCTGCAGTTGACCACGCCGCACTGCCGGGTAGATGCGCTTCATGCACGCTTCGAGGCCAGGCTGTTCGGCGACCACACCTGCCTGACAGTCGCCGAGGGGACCATCAGCCTGGAGGCGAGTGCCGGGCGCCCAGCGCTCGAGATGCACGCAGGCGAGCAGTGGCTGGTCAGCCAGTCAGCGGCGCGGCGCACACCTGGGCCGGACACCGACCACGGTGCCTGGCGCGACGGTATGCTGATCGTTCGCAACCGGCCATTGGCCCAGGTGCTCGGCGAACTGTCGCGCTACCGGGTCGGTTACCTGAACTGGGAGCAACGCATTGCCACGCTGCCCGTCAGCGGTAACTTCAGTACCTCACACGCCGATCAGTCGGTGGCGCTGATTGCCCGTGCGCATGGTCTGCACGTGCGAAAGATCACCCGCTATTGGTCCCACGTCGGCAAGGCATTGTGAAACATCGACGCGCCGTGATGGGATTTCGAATCTGGGACGGCATAGCTCATTGAATGCCTCACTCAATCCGTTCGAGATCCTCAAAGTGACCCAGCGCCTCCCGTCTCGCCTCCGCCCTCGCCTGTTAGGCCGAACCGTCTTCCCTGCCGTGCTCTGCTGGAGCCTTGCCGGTATCGCCGCCTCTGCGGTGCAGGCAGCCGACCTGCAGCAGATCGATATCCAGCCGGGCAGCCTGGACAGCGCCCTGACCGAACTCAGCCGCAGCACCGGTGTGACCATCGTGTTCGATCCGCAACTTCTGGACAGCAAACGCAGCACTGGATTGCACGGCCGATTCAGTGTCGACCAGGCCTTGGACGAGCTGCTGGGCGCCAGCGGAATCGGCGCCGTGAAACAGGGCGATGGTTTCGTCCTGATTGCCTTGACGACCGCCGGTGTCGGGCTCGACCTGGCGCCCACCCAGATCACCGGCAACCAGCTGGGCAATATCACCGAAGGCACCGGCTCCTACACCCCCGGCCTGATCGCCACGGCCACGCGGCTGGTACTGAGCCCCAGGCAGACACCGCAATCGGTCACTGTGGTCACCCGACAGCACATGGATGACTTCGGGCTGGACAGTGTCGACGACGTGATGCGGCACACCCCCGGCATTACCGTCTCGGCCTATGACAGCGATCGCTCCAATTACTACGCTCGCGGTTTCTCGATCAACAACTTTCAGTACGATGGCATTCCATCCGCGGTGCGCAACGTCGGCTATTCGGCCGGCAACTCGCTCAGCGACATGGCGGTCTACGACCGCATCGAAGTGCTCAAGGGGTCGCCGGGCCTGCTGGTCGGTGCAGGCTCGCTGGGTGCCACGATCAACCTGATCCGCAAGAAGCCCACCACCGATTTCCAGGGGCATCTGAGCCTGGGCGCGGGCTCGTGGGACAACTATCGTAGCGAAGTCGACGTCAGCGGATCGCTGACGCCGACCGGCAATGTACGCGGCCGTGCCGTGGCGGCCTATCAAGACAAGAATTCCTTCATGGACCGCTACAGCAGCCAGGCCGAGGTGTACTACGGCATTCTCGAGTTCGACCTTTCTCCGGACACGTTGCTGACCGTGGGCGGCGACTACCAGGACAACGATCCGCGCGGCTCGACCTGGTCTGGCAGCTTCCCTTTGCTCAACGCCGCCGGCGAGCGTAACGACGTCAAGCGCTCCTTCAGCAATGCCGCCGACTGGAGCAGCTGGAAGCAATACACGCGTACCGTATTCGCGACGTTGGAGCACCAGTTTGGTGATGGTTGGGTAACCAAGTTGCAACTGGACCACAAGATCAACGGCTATGACGCACAACTGGGCTCGATCCAGGGCGATACCCCAGCCGCCGATGGCACGGCTCGGCTCAATGGCCAGCGCTACCGCGGCGAAACCAGCAGTGATTCAGCCGATGCCTATGTCAGCGGTCCTTTCGAGTTCCTGGGCCGCGAACACGAGGTGGTACTGGGCGGCTCGATCAGCAAGGCGCACTGGGATGGCAAGGGGTTCTGGGACGTGACCTATCCCAACGGCAACCAGCTAGACTTTTTCAACTGGCACGGCAACGTCGACAAACCGGCCTGGGGTACCGCGCAGCAGATCAGCGACGATGTCGTTCGGCAGACCGGCGTCTACCTGACCACGCGCTTGAACGCGACCGACGATCTGCATTTCATCCTCGGCGGCCGCCTGGTCAACTACACCGTGACAGGCAATACCGACACCTATCGCGAAAGCGGCCGACTGATCCCTTATGCAGGCGTGGTCTACGACCTGAACGAACAGTTGTCGGTGTATGCCAGCTACACCGACATCTTCATGGCGCAGGAATCCTACAACCTGGATCGAAACCGCAAGTTGCTCGAGCCCGACGAAGGCGAGAACTACGAAGTGGGTATCAAGGGCGAGTTTTTCGAAGGCCGGCTGAACGCCAGCCTGGCCTACTTTCAAGTCAAGGAAAGCAATCGGTCAGTGCCCGATGACGACTACAACAACCTCACCCCAACGCCTTCCAACTACGCGTTCAAAGGTACCGATGCGCAAACCAAGGGCTTTGAGCTCGAAGTCTCCGGGGAGCTTGCGCAAGGTTGGCAGATGCAGGCCGGCTTTACTCATAAAGTAGTACGCGATGACAGCGGTGTTAAAATCTCGACGTTCGAGCCGGAAAACCAGTTCACCTTGTTCACTACCTACAATCTGCCCGGCGAGCTAGACCAGTGGACTGTGGGTGGCGGCGGACGCTGGCAGAGCAAGGCGTGGCAAGAGATCTGGAATTCGCCACGCGGTACCTACGAAACCTTCGCCCAGAAGCAATACTGGGTGGTGGACCTCATGGCCAAATACCAGATCACCCCGGCGTTATCCACTACGGTCAACCTCAACAACCTGCTCGACAAGTACTACTACACCAACATCGGGTTCTATAACTCGGCAGTCTATGGCGAGCCAAGGAATGTAATGATCACCACCAGATGGGACTTCTGACGACTGCCTGCGCCGTTTTGACTGCGCGGGCTGTTCGATGAACGGTCAGGCGGCTCGGCGCCCACGCATGGCGCCTGTGATCAGCATGACGATGCCGGGCACGAGCAGCCCGATTGCTGTCCATCCGAACGCTTCCTGACCCGATGCGCCCAGCGCGGCAAAGACGCAGCCCACTGCAATCAACGGGGCAGCGGCGATGTAGAAAGGCTTTTCGGCATTCTTGCCCATAACGGATCCTCCTGATTTCTTTCCATTTAAACACTCTTGTCCGAAGCGGCCAAGATGCGAGATAGGCAAGGTGCCAGTGATGATCAGACAGCCCATTCTGGCGTCCGGATGGCTGCGGTAAGAGACGTCGCCAAGCGACTTGATCCAAGCCATGGCAATGCGCAGGATACATCGGCAGCAACTGACCTCTGGATCAGATAAAGATTATTGGCCGCCAGCATTCGTTTGAACCCGATGCTTGACGCTGTGCCCCAGCGACTGAGTCGCCGTATGTCGAAGCCTGCAGTGCGTGTAGAATCTCATACGCCAAAAATTCGAAACGACACCGATTGGAAGGGAAAATCTTAACTTGAATATATCGCTGAGCATGAAGCACAGAATTGAGCTCCAGCCGACAGATTATTTCGGTGCGCTGTACCTAATACTGCCATTATTGTTTTTCTTTGCTTTCTATACCACTATCCTAGTGGCCATCCCATCAGTATCATTTCTAGTCTACTGCATTAGCAGACTGAGAAAATCAGGCCAAGCACATCCTGAAAATTACGCGCTACTTGCTTTGAACGCAGGTATTTCAGCTGCCCTGGTGATCAATGCCGGCGCTGTGGGCCCGCTGTATGCCAATGGCGACTGGTACAAGCATTACGCCATATTCAACGAGCTGGCCAGACATAGCTTCATAGCAGAACAGGGCTATACACTTAGATACTATATTGGCGCATACGTAGTTCCATCGTTTGCCGAGAAAATCTTTGGCTTCTCGAATGGGTTTTTTCTAGCGGCATGGCTAGGACTGGGTCTTTTTATTTTCCTGAATCAGCTGTGTTCACTGATCACGTGCTTACGCCTGAAGTACATCGCTCCATTTATTTTTCTGCTGTTTAGCGGCGCAGATGTAGTGGGTTACTACGTAACTGGATTTCAGCGCGGGCCTCTTGAACACCTGGAATGGTGGGCTGGCTGGATTGAGTACAGTTCACCACTCACTTCGGTTTTCTGGGCACCGCAGAGCACGATTCCTGCGTGGATATCAGTAGCCTTTTTGATCAGGCGACCCACGATTGAGCAGAAGCTGTTTGTATCTCCTCTCATTCTCATGTCATGCCTTTTATGGTCACCCTTTGCAGCAATAGGGATAGCTCCTTATTTACTTTTGACTTTGGTTCACGCTGGATTCAAAACCGCCGATATAAAGATCATATACCTGGCCGGTGTTGCCGCTGTATCCGCCCTTATTTGCTACTACCTTACTTTTGATATCGAAGGAATTCCTAAAAACTGGGCCTGGGATCATCCCTGCTTGATCGGCTCTCCAGGCGAACCTTGCTTTACAGTGCCAGGATACCTGTTTTTTTTACTGCTTGAGGTCTTGCCGGTTGGAGCAGTTGCATTATCATCGCGCGCCTCAAGAAGCCCCATTATATGGATTTCGCTCGTCATCCTCGCATTTCTCCCACTAACGCAACTGGGTCTCTACAACGACCTGGCCATGAATGCATCTAAACCAGCACTGGCAGCGCTCATAATAGGAATGATCATAGCAATACAAGACAATCATAAATTCAGACGCTATGCCTGCGCGATCGTCATAGTGGTGGGAATCTCAACTCCCGCAACTGAATCATTGCGAGCTTTCAAACTTGCCCGAGACATCAAAACCGATGGAGATATTAGCGATTTTGTAGAGCAGTTCCCGAGCTTTTCAAAGCAATACGTTACCCCTAAAAAAATCTGGTTCCTTCGAGCTGACTGATACTACCCGGTCGGCGCGATAAGCCAAGGCGGTAAGCAGATCGGCTACCTACATCCGCCAGGCTTGGGGTTGGGTAATGACCACCTTCCGGATGAAGCGCGACGTTCTGCCGAAACTGACCGCCAATGTCAGGCCGTAGTCAACCGGGTTGAGGTAGGCCCCTAGCCAGAGCGGGTCGGCAGATTTGACCAGGGCCATGCTCGTTGGTGAGGTATTCATGCTCTTCTCGAAGCCGAAGAGATTTGCACCAGATGACGACTGTTACGGGGATAACTCCGATTGATACCCAAACGATAATTTTTCGACCGCCCAAAGAAAAACCCCGCAGACGTTAATCTGCGGGGTTCTCGATGATGGAGGCCGAGGTCGGAATCGAACCGGCGTAGGCGGATTTGCAATCCGCCCCCTAAAGTCAAGCTGGCTGCGGTGTTCAGAGCTTTTTCGTTCCATAACTATGGAAAAACAAATGCTCTGCAGCCCGCATTCCATCAGGGTTGGGTCGATGAGTTCTGGAACACATTTCTGGTGTGATTTTTGTGATTTATACCGCTATCAACCGGCAAGATTTCCGCTAGCACGAGCGCTGATCCGAGGACCTACTACACTCGACTGGTCCGGATCTCCCCGGCGTCAACCAGAAAAGAAATTGCTTCATGGCAGATGACTTGAAAAACCGTGGGCCACAGGATCGAGCTCGGGTTAACACCTCCGAACCGTGGGAGTTGGCCTACTGGACGAAAGAACTGGGCGTAACCGAAACTGAACTCAAAGCCGCCGTTAAAGCAGTAGGCCCGATGGTCAACGATGTCCGGAGACACCTGAAGAAGTAGTCAAGAATCGCTAAATGGATCGCTAGCAGGCACCCTCTCAGCCTGGGCGCGCTGGAAGCCAAGGCGCCTAGGCCTAATCTGCTTTGGCTAGCATCGGCATGCAGTCTAAAGTGGTTGCTGATGTTAGCTGTGGATCAATGTTTTCGGGCATCTGCCGCTCAATAGCACTAACCGCAAATCAATAAATAACAGCCATTGGTATCAAAATTGGTATCAGAAGACTTCTCCTATCCGTATGCAGGTTCGGCATACGGATCCCGGTTTCCTGCTACACCTTTACCCTACCATCCGGCACACCAGGCCCGCTGACATGTGCACCTTGCCTCTCGGCTGGTCCGCACAGACGGGTTCGTCACTGTCCAAGAAGGAGGCTATTCAAGCAGTAGAACAGTGGTAGAGAAAGTGAATCTATCTGAACCTTTTGCACCCCATGAAGCGGACCAACGTAACTTAAGCCGTTGATATCATACAGACATTTGTCTATCTGAGCTTCGCAAAAAGTGGTTTTTCCTGTGCTTTTGCAAACGAAGATACGCGGCTTTTAGGCGGGGTTTTGCGCAGCCTGAGCATGGTGAGTCGAAGGACTTTCGCCATTCGACTTCTTTCAGCAAAACGCACATGGTACGCAATGGCCTCAGGGGCTAAAACGGAATATCATTATCCTCGTCTAGCAGATCACGTTGTGTTTCGAAGCTCAGAGCACTAAGGCGACCCGTTAATTCAACCACATCTGGAGAATTGCTCTTCTTGGCAAGATAGCGAAGAGGCCTTAGCATCTCTTTCATTAAATCAAGTGAATCACTATAACTTCCGCTCTCGGATGCTTCTTGATCGTGCAGAGCGATGAAACCTTCGAAAAGCTCAACCAATACACTTGAAGGAATAGAAGCTGAATTATGCCTCGTAAGAGATCTTGTAATCAATAAAATCTCATCAATTACTTCCCGGTCCTCACGGACCGGCCCATCAACGATTGTGATACTTTCCATTATTCCATTGATCTTCGCTTCAAGATCCGGCCACCACATGTCAAACACTCTATCAAGAGTTTTGGAGGCGAGTTTTCTGTCCCCGAGCCGTCCGTTAATAACGGTGATTAACTTATGGATATCTGCACGACTAAACTCTGTCGTCTGAAATTGCTTAAGAGGCCCAGCAAGGTCAGCATTATTAATACCAAATAGAATCGGACAGACGTAAGATTTTTCTAGGCTTTTGGAGAGAGCCCCCGCTTCAAAAAGTAGCCAATCGCTGTGAATATTGTCACGGGTTACACATAGTATCCCTATTTCGGCATTAGATAATTCTTTTGCTATATCACTCGCCCACCGTCCACCTTTCTCGATGTCGGAAGGAGTAAAATATGGCTCGACCAGCTGAATTACCCCTGGAAGCCAGTCCCTGATTGCCTCGCCCAGCCGCTTGCTAACAGGACCCGACCAACTGATAAATACCTTCATTGGGAATTCCCTCTCCACCGCTGACATAGCGTTCGGTTGTTTTTCCGAGCAGCGTACATGGAATCCCACTGTGCCACCACATGGTTATGATGCAGCATTAGTGGTCAAAAAGCGTTCAAGGCCTTGAGCGGCGTGCCTCAGCGCGCCCATCTGTCTAAATCGCAAGCCCTGGAAAGCTCACTTTAGAGTCAGCAAACGCATGGTAGGGATCGCTAGTATTAGACAGCCTTTCTGCCCGTTCTCCGAGCGTTCTGCCCACCCTCACCCAACATTCCTGCACCATCCATCGACCCACCCTTGAGCAATCCCCCTCACCTCCAATACTGTGCGCACATACAGTACTGGTGAGCGGCAGTATGGAAATCGAAGACGAAGAGTTCGGATGCCTTGGCATACCCACCGAAGCCCAGATATGGAAGCAGCAGGCGGCTTTGGTCCAGGCAGAGTATGAGCAGGTGGCCGCCGACCTGCGTCAGGCACGCGCGAACATCCTGAAGCTGGTGGACATTCACGCCGTCACCGCGCGCGAGCGCGATCAGGCGTTGCACCTGCTGGCGTCCTATAAGCGTGACCTTTCCACTGCTCACGTCGAGCTTTCAGCGATCGGCAACAAGATGCGCGGCATGCAGATGGCCGCCCGGCAAGCAGCTGAGATTCCATATCCCTTCCCTGAAACGTCTGCAGCGCCAGATCCGTCATCTGCTGAGCCCACTAGCGCAGAGCACCAGCGCTCACTATGCTTGGACCAGGACAACGGAGGCGCACATGGACACGCTGGAATGGCTGAACCTCACACCTAAGATGAGTGACATCGACACCTGGGCCAAGCTCTGGTCCGTGCACGATGACCCCTTCCCTCACATCCGCTGCAGGAGTTGCGACGGGTGGCAGCAGCTTCGCGACTCGAGCAAGCCGTTCATGCACAGCCCAAGTTGCGAGCTCATGGGCGGCCAGAGCAGATTCCCATGGCGCGACCTGCTGTGGATCGTCGGTAACGTGGATCCAGCTTCTGCATGAATGGAAAAGGTCCAAGCGGTCCGCTTTTCCCGTTCGCCGTCTTTGTGGCTGTGGCCGGCCTGGCATGGATAGCCATAGTGGCCTGCATCATGGGGTTGTGCTGAGTTGGCCAATGCCCCTCACATAATCCTGCAGCGCCTTCAGGGCTTTGCGATCGGCGATGATTCCGGCGAGGATATCGAGAACAGATCGCCCAGCAGTTCCAGGAAGGATTCATGCCAAAAAGATGCTCATTGCGAGATAGGGATTCGAACCCTATAGGTCTAGATGGTAGTACGCTCAAGTCCCAGTTCACCCTAGGTTTGAGGCTTCAGACTGCGACGGCGGAGGACAGAAAAGTACCTGATTTTGCCCTAAATTTGCCCTAAGATAACTCAGGTCAAGCCGGACCTATCGTCGCTTGCCTGCGCCCTACCAGAGCTCAAAAAAAGGTAGAGTTCTTATTTCCTCACGGACGAAATTTGCATGGTCAAAAAAAACGCTGTAGTACCAACTCCTCCTCCAAGGTTTCCTAGCTATAAATCCTTGATCAAGCATTTCGCCACAATGCCGGAACATATTCATTGGCATTTCCCCCACCTTGAGCAACTGCTGAAGGGCCAGTTCCCTTTCGATATACCCTTAGCATACCTATTTCTTAAAATCGAATTGGCCTATAACAGGTCTCTATACGGCGGCCTTGTCAGAGAGCACAGCGTGGACTCAACATTCGCCCGCAGAATTTTGAACCTTCAGCACTTAACCAGAGATGGCTATAGAGACCTTTTCAACAACGTCTATGGCCAGGAGCCTGCCGGCAAATCATTTATCGAGCGGGCCGAAGAAATTAGAGACAAAGTAATTCATGGGAAAAAAGTGGAACCCGCCCAATTGCGTGAGGCCATCGGCGACGCGTTGGATTTCTGTCTGGAGCTTCACAATCAAATTTCCAAGATAGCCGGATTTACCCCGTTCGGAGACATGCGAGGGTTTGCTGCCAAGAAAGATTTACTGGATGCATCAACTTCTAAGTGGGTCATGCGCGGAATGGGGTTCGCTGTGAAGCATTGATAGCGCTCGCTGCAGCCCAGACAGACGACCGGCGGCGAGGGAATGACGATTGCGCCAGCGTCTTCATCAACCGCCGGTAGATGACTGCCCAGTCGGGCTTCAACGATAGAACACCGCATCATCAACTGTGCTTTGGCGAATCACAACCGCTCATGGAGGACTAAGATGGATGAGGCTCAACTAGCAAAGTCGAAGGTATTCTGTAACCACTGCGGAAGAACGACTAATCACGCAGAAATTGCCAAGTGCAAGGTTGCAGAATCGGAAGATGATGGTCACCGCTATTCTGAGTGGGAAACTGTGTACCGTATGCTTCAGTGCTTGGGATGCGATAATGCGTCCATGCGCGCTGACCACTGGCACTCTGATTACGATATGTCTAATGACACAGAGTTCTACCCGCCAAGAGTTTCAAGAAAAATACCTTCATGGTTATGGCAGCTTCCTGATGGATGGAGATTTTTACTTCGTGAGGTTTATACGGCTCTCCAAGCGGACAGCAAAAGGCTTGCGATGATGGGAGCACGGGCACTTATTGACGTGTACATGAATGACACCGTCGGTGACAAAGGCAACTTCATAGTAAAAATGCAAGCACTAATCAAAGAGAATCACCTCACAGAGCAAGATGCTAACGTATTGGCAGCTGCTCTTGAGGCAGGTCACGCAGCAACTCACAGAGGCCACCTTCCATCGGAATCGACGATTTCACACGTAATGGATATTGTGGAAAACCTTTTACAAAGGTATGCCCTCAGGAATTCAGCAGCATCCTTGGTCGAGGCCATCCCCCCACGACCGAGTAAGAAGCTAGAAGGTCCCAGTTCATGACAGGCTGGGAATGGTCTGCACTTTTTGACTGGTTGGGCGAGCAGCAGGGGAAAGAGCTGGCGGCCTGCGCAATAGGGCTCCTTATGGACAAGCGAGATGGCTAACAGCCTAGTCACCGCAAAGCGCTTTGTCGTTTCGTAACAGGTGAAAAAAATTGACTCCAACTGACATTACCGCTGTTTATGCCGCAATCCTTAGCACATTGATATTTGTACACCAGCTTATAAACAACGCCAAACGCATTAAGGTAAGTTTAATACCAGGACTAAAGAGCAACCACCCTGATTCATATGGCGTTATCAGCATAATGAATACTGGCAACAAGACCATCTATGTCAAGCATCTAGGTATTGCATACCCGTACAAAATCAGTTCTCACTGGAAAGATTTGATATATTTTGTTAAGTACAGAAAAAATCCGAAAAGGTTCAGCTACGTCCACGCCGAGTTTGAAGATGGGGTCGAATTGCAAGTCCCATGCAATATTGAGCCAGGAAATTCAATTCAAGTATGGATACCAGCAGATAAATTCCCAGAAAGCAGCTTCGCAGTCGGAAAGGTGGCCGCTTATATGCAAGATGCATTAGGTAAAAATCATTATAGCAGTGATTTTCTTATGTCATTTCTTGGCGATGCGTCTAAGAAACGCCCTGATAGGAAGTTGGACAGCTGATATATTTCTCAAACAGGCAAAAGCACTAAGCAAACAGCAAGATAGTACTGTCTACACCATCGCCTTGCGCGAGCGCGGCAAAGCGCCGCTCCTGCTAGCGTCGTACAGGTGCGATCCCTCCGCCGCCCACGTCGCGCTATCAGCGCTCGGCAATCGGCAATCGGATGCGGGGGATGCAGATGGCAGCGCGGCAGTCAGCCGAGAGCCCCTACCCTTTTCGCGAAACATTGGCAACGCCAGATCCGCAGCCAGCCTTGCCCGCGCGTTGCCCAAGCGAAGAGCAGCAGAGCCTACTATGCTTGGCCCAGGACAACGGAGGCGCACATGGACACGCTGGAATGGCTGAACCTGACACCCAAGCTCAGTGACATAGAACCTGGACCAACCTCTGGTCCATGCACGACGCCCCCTTCCAAAAAATCGGAGATCACAAAAAGACTGGTCAACCTCAGTTGTTTCTAGACTGTCCGTAAATCCGTAGCAATACGCGCTATGTAAACCCAGTATCATCTATAAGGAGCAGTTCATGAACCCTTTTGAGTCGTTGCAAAATGATACAGTTTGGTTGGTTAAGAAAGATGGCCGTAGGCTAGGGCCGTACAATACAAGCATGGGTCCTAAAGCCTCCATTTTCGAGCCTAACCTCGACGTTGATGAAGGTGACCACCTGGAGAGGATACTTCCAAATGAGAAGGTAGAAGTCCACCACGTCACTGAATGCAGTTTTTCCCAAGGTTTAGGATCGATAGGCCCGCATTGGACGCTAACACTCAGGAAAGGCCCCGAGAAAGAAAGATCCCAGATGAAACACACTACTGTTAACATTCATAATTCAAATGGCATTCAGGTTGGCGATTACAACACTCAGCATATCGAAAATGGCATAGCAGATCTGCTCAAAAAAATTGAAGGCAGCGAAGCGTCCAAGGAAGATATCGAACAGGCTAAGGGCCGTGTCGCTCAGATGCTAGAGCATCCATTAATATCCGCCATTCTTGGGTCTGGAGTTGGTGCGCTCATTGGCCTGGCGGGCAGTTGAAGTTCAGACGGGCACCTATATTGATTCAAGGTACTTTCCTCAAACAATCTGCTGCCCAAGTCCAGCCGTGGAACTTGGGCAGTCATCCAAGGTATGCAATCGTAGGAGGATGATTCACCAACCTACACTTTCGCAATGCAAATACTCGCTTAACCCCGCGCAAAATATATGCGTCCGAATCAAGTGCTGGGTCTTGCGGGGCTCGGAATGCGCACTCGCGTCAGGTCCTGTTGTTGTAGTAGTCCCGATACGGCTGAACGGTTGTATCCTTGGTCAGGTTGAGCTTCATCAGCCGCAACCGGCCGACGCCGCCCAGGCCTTGGAATCGAATCCAGACCCTTTTCGTATCGGCACCGGTGGTGAACTGCAGCGACCAACGAGTTTCTGCTGCAGCCGCCGTGAATCGCATGGAGCTTAGGGTGGTGCCGGGGAAGGCATGGCCGGCGCCGTCATCAGCGCCGGTATTGATCTGCACCTGAGGGTAGTTCCCGGTGAAGCTGGCGGTTCGGCTACCGCTGACGATGTAGGTCGTGGACGGCTCAACGAGCATTCCCGAACTGGCATCGTTCGAAGTGGTGAAATTGTCGAAGTTACCCGACACACCGTTGTACTCGACGAACGCATCACCGCCGGCGAAGCCCGCTTCTGTCTTTCGCACGTATGCAGGGTCCGCCGACCATCCAGCCAGATCAACAGCGAACCTGTAGTTCTGGATCAGCTGCAGCCCACGGCGTTCTTCGCTGCTGGCAATCACACCTCGAATCGAGGCCTTAAGGTTCACCCCCGCAACGACTCCACTGCCCGCCGTGACCGTCATTGCTCGTCGGTCTCATAGACGGCGTTTCCAGTAGGAGTAATGCGGAACAAGCCACGCCCCAACCAAAGGGCCTGGCAGCCCGTTTCCGTGAATGTGAAGGCCGGAATCCACGTATCTCCGGCCGGCTTCTCGACGATAACCGTGCCGGTCTTGACTACAGCAGCTATCACGACAGGCGCATTTGACCAACGCCAGGGGAAGGTTTTTTGAACGGTGTATGCAGCCACGGTGGTCACCTTTGGAAAGCCGCGCAGTGGAGCGCGTGATTGTTGTGTAGTGCTGTTCAGGTCACGCGGTACCCAGAAACAACGCCCGCTCAGCGGCGCGGCGCGTTACCAGGCCCGGCAGCGCCTTCCCGCCTGCATGGACCCAGCGCGAGAACTGCTCGGTGGCACCAGCGGTGTCACCGGTATTCAGCTTGCGCAGCAGCGTCGAGTTGGTGAAGTTGCCCTCCCCGACGTTGTAGGTGAACGACACCAGCGCATCGAACTGGCCTTGGTTAACCGGCACGCGCACCAAGCGCTCCACGATGCGCTCGAACCGCATCAGATCTTCCGCCAGCATTTGCTCGGCCTCCGCTTCGGTGATGACCATGTTTCGGGTGACGCCCGACGTGCTGCCGTAACCGATCGTCCAGGGCACGCCGCCGGTGCCGGGATCGGGGTAGGCCTTGAGCCGCAGCCCTTCGGAGGATTTGATCAGGGCGATGCCCTTCGGTGAGATCTTCATGCTTTTCTCCAGGCGAAAAAAACCCGCTCGATGGCGGGTATGGTGGTCAGGCGTGTATCAGCGCTAAGCTATGCGCTTTATGAAGGGAGTCAGAAATGAAGAAGGTATTTACACTGCTGGTACTGGCGACGCTTGGTGGCTGCGCTGCGTACAGCGAGAGAGGTACTGGGGAAGGTAACCGCGAGATCGGTAGCAAGGGCTACACCGTTCGCTGTGATGCCACGCCACCAAACCAGCCTGGGTGCTATTCACCGCCCCCTTCTTTTTCGTGGCGCCCTTTGGAGAACATAAAGTTCAAGCTTGGGCAAAACTGACAAGGCCTCGGTGAGCGATCGCCGAGGCTGGCTCATCTTGTGTTCTGCAGACGGAAAAAAGCCCGCACTGGGCGAGCATTGAGCGTTTCGGTGGGTTAGGCCGGTGTTTTAGGCCAAGCCGGATCAGGCTTTTTCAGATCCACCCGGTTCACCGCCACGCTGTACTGTTTCCACTTCTTCAGCAGCGCCAAATCAGCGTCAGTGGCATCCTCCAAATCGACTGCATATTGAAGTGGCGCAATCGCCCTTGAAGCTTGAGTCAGCAGTGCATCGCGGGTTTGAGTGTTAGCCTTAAGAATCTCTGCAGCGGTCGGCTGAGGGGGCTGGTAGGGCAGAAAAGCATTGCCGTCATAGGTCCAGTACCAACTTGGCATCGGATCCAGCCGGGTGACGTCCACCAGCGTCGCGACAAACTCGCTCGCGTAGCGAAGCTCGATCGGAATCTCATCACCCGCCTTGTAAGTCGGTTGGTCGGCGGGATCATCCTCATCATAGGTAGCAGGGAGGATGATCTCCTGAACGATGCTGTTTTCGACGCGTGCGTAGGTTTTCATCATGCGTATTCCCGAATGGTAATAATGCCTTCCCGGCCATTGCCCCCGATGGATGCCCCATTGTTGGCGGTGGTCAACGAGCCAGAGCCGCCTGCCCCGTGATTGACGGCCGGACTGCCGTTGGCATAGAAGCTGACCGGAGGCGCGCCGGGGCCGTAGAAAGAACCCCCGCCAGGTCCGGAAAAGAAACCGCCCGAAGAGAAGAAGGCGCCGTATTCGCCTTGGCCTCCCCGGACAGCGAAGAGAAACGAACCACTGGGCGCTGGGGGCTGGGGCGTGCCTCCAGCAATAAACGGCGTCGTACCGGGGGCAAGGGTGCTGCCTGTAGCAGAGCTGGTACCGCCTGGACAGGTGACAAGCGAACCCAGTGATGAAGATCCTCCTGGCTGTCCAGGGGCCGCAGCTACGCCTATGCCGCCAGCCCCCACGCTTACAGCAAGCACGAATGCAGCGTTCGTGGGCAAATAGCCACGCGCATAGGTTCCGCCGCTACCGCCCCCTGCCACCGAGATCTGGTTGTTGCCCGCGGCTGCACAGCCTGCACCTGCCGCCCCGCCCGCCATTACCTCATAATCGATAGCCTTGGTGTCCGCCAGCGAAGTGCAGCTCCCTGCGCCGACTGCAGTGAAAGCCGAACCATTGACCGACACCATCTGCACGCCGCCGATCAAGGTATAGACGCTGGTGCGCAGCAGGCGGCCTGCCGATTTTCGCAGCATGTCCTGCAGTGCAGCCAACAGCTGGCCATTATTGGCCTCATTCGGAGCAATCCCCGCGGCCCTTATAACCGCCAACAATTCATCGGTGACGGCGTTGCCCCACTGCGATGGAATGAGCGAGCCAACGACGCCGGTCGCTTGGTTTTCATCGACAAACTTCCCACCCACCAACCCGACACTGGGCACACTTTTTGGGTAATCCACGTTTTTTCCTCAGCTGTAATTGATGTACACGACGGTGTGGGCCGGAGCCGCTCGCCTGATCAGGCATTCCAGAGCGCTGCCGGGGTTGGCGCCGAAGCGCTCGCCCCAGTAGCTGACGCCAAAGCGACGACCCAGCGTCTGGCGGCCGCCGGTGTTCAGCGTCCACATGAACTGGGCACTCCAGGTACCGAAATGACCGGAGCCCATTCGCGAACGTCCGAACCGCGGTGCCCGGAGTTCGGTCAACGTAGCGTTGGGGTAGCCCTGGCCTTTGGCGATGGCGATAAAAAACGAGGCGCTCTGCCCGCCTACTGCAATGAGGCGCTGCTGAACGCCAAGCTGGCGATCAGCGAACGCCGGCGAGTTGCCTAGGCATTCGTCCGGCAGATTCATCACCGACTCCCAATCGGGAACCAGCTCGAAGACCAGCGCAGGATCCATCTCGGCGCTCAACGCCTCAGCGCGCGCATCGATGCGAGCCATCTTCTGGGCGATCCCGCGCAGCACCAGAGCAAGCTCAGGCATTCGTTCCATATCCCACGCAGGTCCTTGCGGCAGCAGCGCACCGAGCTGGGACAGGTACTGATCAGCCGTCCTCACAGCCATGTGAAGGCTCCCACGGTGAGCAGCTCGTTCGCCTTGGCGGTGACGTCAGCCGCCGGACTGGAAACCAGATTATCCATCTCGCCTTCAGCGCTGCTGATGGCTTCCCGGATGTGACTGATCAGCAAGGCCTCGCCTAGACCGGCCTCCCGCTCATGCAGGTCGGCCAGCTCAGCTGCCACGGCAGCCCGGACGACCGTCGTATCAGGGGTGATCTTGAGTGTGTAGTTGACCGCCTTGAGCACAGGCGCCAAGACGAACACCTCAGCAGTGACAGGCGCTCTGGCGCTGATGTATGCCTTGACTGTCGCCACCTCGTTGGCATCGGGGATGATCGAGGCGTCACCGTCGCGCACAAAGAACACGCCTACCGTGCCGGGACCCATGTAGTTTCTGACGACCCATGCACGCGTTACGCCTGCGCATTCCAGCGCCCACGTCACATAGTCTTCGGCGTTGCCGCCGTGCGGGATTACTCGGTAGCTGCGGATAACGCGGCTGCGCAGGGACTCGACCGATTCCTGATTGCTGCCCCCAGTGATACCTGGGGCCAGCACCGTGAACGTCTCATCAATTCCCGCCACCGGCTGTACCAATTTGAGCGCCAGGCCGGCGGGTGCATTGCCCAGCGCCCCACCGTCGACCGCCTCGAGCTTTGCGGTGTCGGTACCCGACACCGGGTTGACCGCCGTCATCACCCGATACTGGCGACCATCACTGGCCTGGACGACCAGATTGGCGTCCAGAATCGAACCGGCCGAAGCACGAAAGCTTGCCGAGCCGGCGGCGCTCTTGGCGGCAATGCGTGGCGTTTCAAGTCTCAGCAGAGCCTGGCGCTCGAGAGTGGCGGCGTCTGCGGTGTCAGGCAGGATCTGCTTGGCGATCCAGTCGAGGTACCCATAGAGCCCGTAGGCTGCGCCGCTGACAGCGCGGACCAGCACTTGCGCGTCCGATTGGCGCAATGCATCGCTGGCCAGGTCGGCAGCGGTACGATTGATCAGCACGGGCAGGGTCGGAGTTTCAAACGGCATAGAGCACCTGCCAATGTTCGTTGGGGTAAATGTCGAGGGTTTCGCCCACCGGTAGCGTGAGAGTTACGCCCAAGTTCAAACGCGAATTGCCGGAGCGCTCAGTGAGTACCCGTACGTTGGTGACATGGCCGTCATCGAGCAGCCACCTCAACGCCTCCTGCGCATACGTCACGGCAGCGCCGATGGTTTCAGTGGTCAGCTTGCGGCGCCGTAGCAGCCATAGACGCGAGCCGATGCGGTCATTGGCGACCAGCGGAAAACTGTCACCCCACCAGCCGTAGCGCTCATCGTCCTCCAACTGGTCCGAGGCATTGGCCCGCCGCCAGGTGAACAGGCTGATCTCCACTGCGCGGCGTAGGCTGACCTCTACGTCGTCATTGATGAGCACGCTCATGCCGCACCGCCAGGCACGGGTAGGCCGCTCTGGTCGGTACCCTGTTTAACGCCAGCGTGTGGGTGATTGATCTGACTGACGCCGCCGGCGACCTGATCGCCCTGGCTGACGATCTTCCCGGTTTGGGTGATCAGGGGCGTATCGAAATTGACCGCGGTGGCCGCGCGGATGTTGAGGGTGTGGGTCTCGATATCAATTACCCTGCCCCGCTTCAGATGGATGAAGTCCCCCTCGTCGGTGAAGATGGCCACCTCGCCCGACTTCAAGTTTTGAAAACGATGGCGACGATCTGTAACGACGACGACTACCCCATGGGAGCGGTCGCCGCCCAGAAAAGCGGCCAGCCCCTCGGCCCCTTCGTGAGGGCAGCTGGTAAAGCCATAGGGCTCCAGGTGTTCCATGCCGTCCTTAAGTTCACCGTGGGTCAAACGCATCTGCAGGCGCTGTATCTTGCCGGCAGAGTTGGCCAGGGCCACCACGCCGCGCGTCAGCATGTTCATCAGTCGGCTCATTTGTCTTGGTAGTCCGCAGGTAGGAGGTATTCGACGGCGTCGGTTTTCTTCGCCTTGCGCTTCTTATGCGGGTCGTCGGGCTCTTGCAGATAACCCTCGGGCGGGCCGACGCGAAGACGGCAGATCGTCCCTTGATCGTTGAGCGTGTAGGTCACCTCGGCGATGAGCATGTCGCGGTCGTAGCCGATCACTGGATCCACCACGCGCACGATGGTGTTGGGTAACCACAGCGCACCGTTGCCCTGCCGCCACCCCTGCACCTCATAGGTTGTCTCGAGCGCCTTGCCCACCGCCGTGCCGCGCTCCCAATTCGCCCGGTCGGCAGCCAATTTTTCGTTCAGCTGTCCGCTTTCGTGAATGACCTTGACCCGCTTGCGGGTCATGCGTGGATCGGTGACGAAGCTGTTGACCTCGGTGGCCGCCTGGGCAATTTCGTCATCACTCACCGAACGCTGTCCGACCACGCGGTATTCGGAGAACACTCGCGTAAAGTCCAAAGCCGCATCAGCGCTGAGTATGTTGCGGCCCAGTTCGAGGGATTCGGCCGTGCGGCCAGCGCTGCCAACCTGAGCAAGGACGACATTGCCCTGGGCGTTGTCAGTGCTGAACACCCGGTAGAGGGTGAGCAGACGGTCTATGGATTCGAACGCCGTCTCGCCCGGCTCGATGGTGTGGTCAGTCAAGCCGCTGGTCGCCGCAATTTCGCTCTTGACTGTCAGCCCGTAGGGGCTGGCCAGCGCCTGAACGATGGCCTGCACGCTCTGCCCCTTCCACTGGCCGGGCTGGTTAATCGCGCCGCAGTCGATCAGATCGCCAGTGGATGAGCGGCCGGCAATGGATGTGGTGACCGTCTCATGGTCGTAGCTGATCGGCGTCGCATCGACCCAGCCGGTCACGACCAGGTCGCTGCCGATGCGCACTTCACAGCCGGCGCCCTGCTTGACCGGGCGCAACACGTTCTGGCCTGGCCACTTCCAGGTGATGCCAATGTTGAAACTGCGCGCCTGACGCTCAAGGCCCGCGCTGATCTCGACCGAGGTCCAGCCGGAATAATCCAGCCCGTCGACGGTCAGGGTCACGGCCGTCTTCGGGTCGGACATGCGGTTACTCCCTGGCTACCTGAATGGGTACGGCGGGCACGAAGCCTGGGTGGTTGATCTTGTTGCGCTGGACGATCTCGCCCTCGCGGGTGGCATCGCCGAATCGCCGGTAGGCCAGCACCACCGCGGGCGTGGTTTCGGTTGGGGTGACATTGACGAGCTGCACACCGGAAGCAGCTACCTGCGTCAGGTGTCGAACCACCTGCTGTCGCGAGGCAATGATTGCCGGGTAGTAAGTGGCGTCCGCCTTGAGCGCGGCTTGCCAGAAGACAGCATCCAGCGCATCGCGCGCCGCAATGACTTCATCCGCCACCGGCACCTCAGCCCGCTCGACAGGTTCCACGACCTGCTGCTGCAGGGAAGCGGTGATCTGCTCCGCCGCCGGGGGCGTTACCACCGGCATCTGCGCGGCCGTCGCCGTGGCCTGGACCAGCACCGCGTCCTGCACCAGGTTGGCCAGCGCCTGCGCTGCCGCCGTGGTGTCCGCGCCACTGCCGACTGCTACCGTATCAATGCTCGCTGCGGCTTCTGCCTGCCTGGACACTGTGGCCACCGCATCGGTGTAGCTATTGAACTTCGAGGCCCCGGCGCTGGTCGTGCTCGTGGCGTTGGCTACTGACGCCGAACTGGCCGAGTCGCTACCACTGCTGCCCGATGACGAACCGGTGCTGCTCGAAGAGGTAACGCTCGAGCGCTTCGCCGAGGACTGACCCAGGTCGCTGAAATACCCACTGAACAGGCTCGACAGCGCGCCGGGTGAGTTGGTCAGCATCTGGGCCAAGGACCTTGCAGTTCCCACGGTGTTGCCCAAAGGGGAAAACTGCCCGGCGATGACACCGAAGACTCCGGTGAGTCGATTCTGCAAGCCGATCAGGTTGATCCGAGAGGAGTCCACCTTGGCCATGGCTGCCTTGTACCGACCGACCGCTGCACTCCAGTGAGTGGCCGATGTCTGCGCCGCCATGCGTGCAGTGTTAGCACGCACCGACGGGTTGGTTTGTGCGTTGCCGGGATAGAACGTCAGGTCGAAAGTGACCATGCCGCCTTCGCGGCGGCTGTGGGCCATTTCGCATGCGCCCGGCACCACTAACAACTGCCCGAGCCAAGGATGAACTAGCGTGCCCTCCCCCTCGGTTTCAAGTGCCTTCAGCAGCTTGTCGCGCCGCTGGAAACAGTCGGCGCCGATGATGTAGGCCCTGACCTTATGCACACGGGCGACCTTGCCCATTTGCTCAGCGTACGCCTCGTCACGCTTGGGGTATTCGTGCAGCTGAACCTTGCGCCCCACGGGCACAGACGTGTCCTCGATGAGGAACGTCTCACCCCGAAACGACGCTGGCAGCAACTGCTCGCGCCACGTATCGGCCATCTATTGTGCTCCTGAGAGGGATCGGTAGCCGACGTTGGTGCTGACCTTGAGACCCGGTTGGTCGGTTGTGGCAGGTTGCGGACGTACGCCGCGGGTGTAGCCCTCGAGGCGAATTACCAATTCGCCGTTGAGTTTTGTGGCACCCCCGCCCCTCGTGAGCAGGCTTCCCGGCGCAGGCAAAACACCACTCGACGCCGATGCCGATGGCACGGTCAGTGATGAGACAGGCGCCAAACCCCGGGGCGCCGCAAGAGGTGTAGCAGCTTGGCTTACCGCTGCAGCCAGACGGCGCGCCTCCTGCGCTGATCCTTTAGACCCTGCAATGGCATCGTTGGCCGAGTCCCTCTTCACGAAAGCGCCTGGCAATGGGCCGGTGTGGGTCCTGAGCAACCACTCGTTGGAGCCAACACCTGCCACCCGCTTCATTTGCTCCTGCCGGATGGCGGCCGCGCGAACAGCGTCGGAACGTAGGAACGCACCAGTGCCGCCGCCAACGCCGGCATTGAGCTGGTTCTGTGCTGCCGCAAGCTCACCAACTTTCGCGGTCAGGTTCACACCGATATCCGGCGCATTGCCCAGGTTGAGGAACTTCATGATGGGTTCAAGGAACGGCTTTACCCGGTCCCATATGCCTTTGAACACGCCGACGATGGGTTCCCAGTGCTTGATGATCAGGCCAACCGGCGACCAGTCGAATAGAGTTTTTAAGAAATCGGAGAACGGCACCGAGTACGCTTTGATCAGATCCCACAGCGCCGAGAAGAACGTGCCGATCGGCTGCCAGTTATCGATGATCAACCCCAGCGGCGTCCAACTGAAGGCCTCTTTCATCCAGCCCCACACCGTCATGGCTGGGCCCTGAATTCTTTGCCACAACTGTTCGAAGTAAGGCGCCAGCCTGTCCCAGTTCGCGACGATCAGCCCTGCCGCTGCGGCAATGGCAACCGCTGCAATACCGATCGGAGTGGCAGCAAAGGCGAGTCCGAGTAAACGCGTGGCCACCATGGCGCCCAACACGGCCACGCGCACAGCCGTGAAGGCAACGCCGGCCACGGCCAGCCCTCGGACCAATGCAGGATTGGCCTGAATAAAATCTGAAACGCGACTGATGAGGGGTTGTACGGCGGTCACTACGGCGTTGAGCGCTGGAAGGAACGCGTTGCCCAGGGCAATACCTGCGCGGTTCACCGCGTTGCGCATAAGCGTCAGCGTGTTTTCGGTGGTCGCCGATCGCGATGCGTACTCTGCTTCCATCGACCCGGCGTATTGTTCGGCATCGCCTGTCTTCCTCAGGTTGCTTTCGAGCAATCCGAGATTTGTCAGCAGTGGCGCAATCGCGCCGATCGACTCCGTACCAAAAAGGTTACTGAGCAGCGCCGGCCGCTTGGTGGCATCCACAGCGGCTATGCGTTTGAGCACACCGACCATTGTGGCTTGAGCATCCTTCTGCATGCCGGCGGCTACCGCCTTCGAATCCAAGCGAAGCGCCTGGAAGGCTGTGGCCTGAGATTTCGTCGCCGCGCTGCCCTTGGTCAGCGCCAGCATGAAGTTCTTTATGCCAGTCGCAGCGACTTCCTGCTCGACACCCACACCGGCCATCGTTGCGCCCATGGCCGCTATTTGGCCCGACGCAACCCCGGCCACTTCGCCCAGAGGGCCAACCCGGGTGACGATATCGGAAATCTGCTTGGTGTTTGCTGGCCCCGTATTGCCCAGATAGTTGATCTTGTCAGCGAGCCCCACCACCTCGGCCTGTGTCATTTTGAACGACGTCCGCCACTTGGCCATCATGTCGCCGCTCTGCTCGGCCGTCTGGTCAAAGGCGATACCCATCTTCACGGCATCTTCCGCAAATCCGAGCAGTTCGCCCCGAGCGATGCCCGACTGACCGCCCGCCGCCACGATCTTGGCGATATCATTGGCAGCCATCGGCAGCCGTTCCGACATCTTTGTGATGTCGTCGCCCATTTCCTTGAACTGACTCGGCGCGTCGAAATTGACCACCTTGCGCACGTCGGCCATGGCAGATTCAAACTGGATCGCCGCCCTTGTTCCCATCACAAACGGCGCGGCCAGCGCACCGCCGGCGATCACATCCTTAAAACTCAGGTTGCCCAGGCCGGTGTTCTGCAGTCCTTTGCGGAATCTAGAGACGTTTTTGCGGATACCGGCCAGCGTTGGCGACAGCTTGTCGACGCCGGTGATCAGCGCCTTGAGCTGAAATTGATTGGCCATTATTCCTCCGGCATAGCGCGGTTGATCCGCTGGGCCTGGGCCAGCGATTCGAGAAAGATATCCAGCGGCCTGGCCATCATCTGTTCAGGGTCAACCTTCCAGAAGTAGGCCAGGTCGTAGACAAGCGCGATCAGGTGGTCGAGGGCTTCGATGCCGGGCTCATGAAAAAACCAGCCACCACCCAGGCCAGGCTGTTGAGGTCAGCCAGGTCTAGCTGGTTGACGGACGAAGGCGGCACCGCGGCGCACACGGCGATGTACTTTGCTGCCACGTCCAGGTCCAGGCTCACGGCTTCGTCCGCGTCGATCTTGTAGGGCAGCGCCTTGATAGCCCGCGCTTCCTGGGTCGTAGGACGACGCAAGGTCAGCTCTGTGAGCTCTTCACCGTGAGCGATGATGGGCGCGCTGAGGGGAATCGGTTTGTTCAGGTTCATCACCGCCACTTCTTGTTTTTCATCCATCACAGCCATACCCCTTTCACGCCGTCGAATTGCAGTTCAATGGTGCCTTCCTCGCCGTTCGAACTTGGCTGATCAACCAGGTAGGCGCCGGAAAGCGTGTAGACCTTGCCGTTCTTGAACTCGGCGGTGATGGTCATGTTGATGCCCTCAGCCAATGCCTTGAGCGGGAAGTTTGCGGTGTGCACCGCCGAGAACTTGAGCCAGGGGGCTTTGTCCTCTTCCTTGAAAAAGCCGGGCACTACCGTTTCCCGGGTCTTGTCCATGAGCGGCGCTTCCACGCCGCCCTTGAGGGTCAACTGCGTACCGTCAACCTTGACGTAGCAGGTACCAGCAACTTTCTGCCCCATGGGTGGGCCTCCAAATGAAAAAGCCCGCACGCGGCGGGCCTGGATGATGGGACAGCGTTACGCCGCCTCAGTGGTGTACTGCAGGCGGAACTGGTTGAGCAGCGCGAAGATGCGCAGACCGTTCACGTAGTCCGGCGGGTACAGCACGTTGATCCGGGTTGGGCTTCGGCTGTCGCGCTCAACGATCAGGTACTGAGCGAACAGCGCCGAGTTTTCGACATGGCCATCGCGCTCCAGATTGCCGTATTCGCTGATCAGCTCGCCGCGAATCACGTTGGGCGTGACGATCGGCTGGCCATCGCCGAACTGGGTACCGTCGCTCGCCAGCTTGTGGCGACCGTACTTGCTCGTGATGATGCCCTTGAGCCGGCGCACGATGTACGCGCTCTGGTGCATCGTCTCGCTGTCCAGGTACGAATCATCGGCCTGGCCGTAGGCGTTTTTCTGGTAGGTGGTGATAGCGCGCTGGATGCGCACATAGCCGCCTTCATAGAACAAGGTGGCAATACCGTACTGCAGCAGCGAATTGAACTCAGTCAGGGTGAAGCGTGCCCCCTCAGGCGCCGGGTCGATCCCTACCAATGGTCCGGTTTGAGTTGGGCGACTGGCATCGGCCGAGATGAACACCGCCTGGCGGGCAGCACCGGCGGCCGCCACACGCCAGAACGGTTGCGGCACACCCGCTTCGAAACCGAAGATGGTCATGTGCTGATCGTTGCGAGGCTGGCCAGCCGCGACCAGCGTGCCGAGCGTGCCGCGCAACGCGCTGTAGACATGGCCATAAAGCTGCTTGGCCCAGGACCAGCGGCCACTGGCATCACCCATCGCGATCTTCCAGGCCTCCAAGGTGGTGGTGTCGGCCCAAGGCACGCAGATGAACTCGAAGGGCGCATCGCCAAGCGCCGCCAGCGCAGCCGTAGCGTCAGGCGTACCAGCGCCACCGGACATCGAAGCAGCCACAACGGTGAGACCTGCAGGGGTAAACTCGCCGTTGCTCTTGCCCAGGCGGTTCAAACTCAGGCCGATGTCGTTGCCGGAGTCTCCCAGCCACTTGCAGGTCAGCGTAACCACACCAGCCGCCGCCACGGCGGTGACAGGCAGATCAGCAGTGGCGTTGATTCTGGTGGCCAGCGCCGCTGCAGCAACCGCAGGAGTGGCGCCAGAGGGCACCGTTGCCTGGATGCGGACGCCGGCCACATACAGGCTGATCAGGCCGGTCTCGGTGGCAGTACCGGTGACGGTCACCTTGCCCAAGGCCGCAGCGCCGGCGGTGGCCTTGACCGGCAGGCACCAGATCTCGCCCACCAGATCGTTCTGGCGCCAGGTGTCGTACATGGCCGCCAACATCGAGCCTTGGCCGCCGATGGTTTTAGCCTGGGCCAGGCTCGATACAAGCACCAGCTTGCCGATTTCCTCGGCTGTGGACAGATCGTTCACCTGGCCCACGATCAAGCGGCGCAGCGCGCTGGAGGCACTATTGGCGTTCGAGTTGTCCATTTCCGCATAGAACAGCGGCACGCGGATGTCCGCGGGGATCTGTTGGAATCCTACGCTCATTTGGTCGAGGCCTCTTTGGCGGGCGGGTTGGGGATCACAACGTCGCCATCAGCAAGACGGCGGCGCCAGTAGGCGTCATCGGGCACCTCACGGCCCTCGGGCAGCAGCAGTTCCCCGGTTTCCGGATCGGGCACCGCGCGCCCCTTGGCCGGCACCACAGTGATGCGGTTCATGGCAGTTCCTCTTTGAGTTGAATTTCGATGCGCCCATCCGGGCCGGGGTACTTCAGGTTTGGGTCTGCTGGGTCGATGCAGTCCACGTTGATGTCCATGCCCTGCAGCATGGGCAAGCCGTCGAGTTCCAGTTCGTGCCAGGTTTCGGCCGGATCCGTTTCAGCGTTACGCCCAAGTTGGAAAGCGGTCACGAACGAGTAGCGGTAGATCACCAGCGCCCGGTCGATCTGAACCAACTCGCCGCCGTCGTAGGTGATGGGCTCGTACTCCGTGCCCGGACTCCAGCCCACCAGGGCCCGCCACAGTTCAGCGCGAATGTCATGCAACACGTCCACCGCCAACTGACCGCGGCTGTCGCGGGTGTCGAGGATGACCACCACATCGAAGGCATCGGTGATGTCCTGCCGAATGGCGTTCTCCAGGTCGTTCTCGGTCGCGTCATCACCGGTGGCAATGACAAAGGCGCCCGGTCGGTCAACCTGCTGACTGGCCTTTACCGCATCAAAGTCGATGCCGCCCGCCACGCGGCCAACGAAGATCGGGCAGCGCTGCCGCAGGTGCAGAACCACAGGGGTGATTTTCATCGGTTGTCTCGTTGATCAGCGCAGTGCGTCAGCAAAGGCCTGCTTGAGGATGGAGCGCACGGCGCCCTTGCTGCTGTTGAGCGCATCGACCATGTAGTTCTCGCGCGGCTCGATCCGCCACGGGCCGGTTGCTTCCTGCTTGCGATGGGACTTGCCGCGTTTGGCGTTGCGCCGCACGCCATACCAGAGATAGGCCGGGTAGAAGCCTTTCATGTCGGCGGTCTTTTGCGGCTCGATCTTCACCAGGAAGCCGGCGCGGCTGACCCGGTAGGTGATCGACCGGCGCAGCGTGCCCTTGCGCATGGCTGGGTACTGGCCCTTCTCCGACACGGACCGCTTGCTGACCAGCTTGCGGCCCTTCGCCCGTACCAGCACGCCAGCCTTGCGCATGGCCTTGCGGATTTCCTTCTTGTCGAAATCGAGCTTGCCGTAGCTGTCGAAATCGCCAAAGTGCATGTACGCGGCAGGTCTAGCCATACAACCCTCCCCCGGCCTGTTGCAGCCCCAACTCTTCCACTTCCAGCACAGTAAAGCGATGCCGGCCATTGAGGTCTGTAGCGCGCTTCACCCGGTAAACTACGCCGGCATGCAGCACCTCGAAATCGATGGGGACAACCCCCAAGTAGCGCACGGTGATCCGATGAGTGATCTTGTTATCGGCCTGAACACTGCCGCTGTAGATCGCGGTACCGACAGGCTCAATGCGCGCCCAGCGCTTTCTTTCGTCCGAAAATAGCGACGAAAGACCGCCATCCGGCGCCGGCAAGTCGTCACGGCGCCGTAGGGTAATGCGCCGGTTCAATTCTCCAGCGCCAGGTTCTTTAAGTGCCATCAGACCCCCATCTGTACGCGATAGGGCGCTAGCAAGTACTTGGAGCCCATCGGCAGTTCCATGGCACTGCCTGTGGCCGAACCGGCGATGACATCCTCGCGGTTTGTGTAGAGGTGCCCCAGTATCAGCAGGCAGGCCGCTTCGATGGTTTTGTTCAGCACTACGCCGCGGACCATAGCGTCTGCCATGTTCAGCGACTCGTTGAGCACGTGATCGGCGTCCGAAAGGATTGATTCGCGGGTCTCGAAGTCCTGAACCAGCTCCACTGAACCAATGGCAACTGCGTGGCTTGCACGCGCCTGGCCTCTCAGCGTGGGTGCCAACACTCGAGCGGCATTCAGTGCATCTTGGCTGATGTAAATCGACCGTGCCATATAAGCACTGGCCACACCCTCGGAAGCATCCAGCAGTCCCTGTATCAAGGGGCGATCGTCATCCTCGGCCCGCAGATGCTCAACGGCCGTCTCGATCTTGATCACGGACATTGCTTACTCCTGGGGCGGCGTTACAGGCGGCTCGGCAACCGGTGACTGATCGGCCGGCGGTTCCGCTTCAGGCGGAGGGCTGTCAGCAGTACTTGTGACAGCAGTTGCAGGCGGAGTAGCAGCCAGCAGCTTCGCCAATTCGACTTCAGCTTCTTCGCGCCTGCCGATGAACTCACCGACCTGTGCAGCTTCTGCATCCACGATGATCCACTTCTGGCCTTTCTTCTGGAGTTTGAAGCCAAGCTCCTTGCCATCACCTGCAGCTTTGCCTTTCTCGACGCCCACTTCGCCAACGATCTCGCACAGTTTCAATTGCTGAAGTTCCTTGGCCAGCCAGACAGGGGCCGCATACGGCTTATTGTCGGCGTCACGAATGATGCCGCGGTCCTCATAGGCACGCAGCGGTTTGATCAGTAAGTCAGACATGGCTCACCTCTGAAGGGCAGCGGTGCTACCCTTCGTTCGGGGGTGGAAAGTTTAAGCCGCAGCAGCGAGCTTACCGGTCACGAAGGCTTCGGTACGGTAGATGGCGAAGGCCAGGCGCTCTTCAGCGCGCAGGGTCACCATGTTGTTCTCGAAGTCCTTGTCGTTCTCGGTGGAGATCAGCACTTCAATTTCCATGCGGTCCAGGATCTGCGCGCCCAGCTTGAAGGCGCCTACCAGGAAGTCGTTCTGCTTCATCGCCTGGGTACCAACCACCGGGCGGTTCCAAAGGCGTGCAGCAGTGCCTTCCTGTGGCTGACCGATGATGTAGCGGCCCACGTTGTCCTTGATCATCTCGATCAAGGCCCAGTCGATCGGGTTGAGCACGATGCCGTCCGAGGGGAACTCGGCCAACTCGGCCTGCAGCAGCGCCAGGCGCAGTCGATCGATGCGTTGCTCACCGGTCACGACCACGCCACCGGGCGCAGCATACTGGGAAGCTACCGGCACCAAGCCTTGCAGGCTTGCACCTGCACCGCTGCCGTACAGCAGCTGCGACTCTTCGGCCAGGAGCAGACCGTAGCGGGCTCGAGCATCGATGTAGCTCTGCAGCGCCTTGGCATCGTCCAGGATCTGGCGCGAGGCCTTGAACAAGTGGGCGATGGTGCGCACCGGTGCGGTGATCAGAGCAGTGGTGATGTCGGAGTACGGTTTGGCGCCGCCTTCGGCAACAATTGCTGCGCTGTTGGTGAAGCCGGTCTCGCGGACGTACTCGTAGGAGCCCGCCTCAGTCTGACCGGGGGCAACCAGGTCACGGATGGTAGCGCGGCGCAGACCCGGCAGCGCGACGACGTCGCTGCGCTCGGAGGGAGCCAGGCCGCCGGCCGAGGTGGTGGTGATCGCGGCGCGGGGCACCGACACACGACGCGAGCCGCGGAACGAGGAGTTGACTCCTTCCATCTGCTCGCTGGCAACGAACAGCTCGCCCGCAGACTTGGGCGCTTCGTTGTGCTGGGTATCGCGGTTGGCATTGACCAGCTTTTGCTCGGCTTCGAGCACACGAGCCTGCAGCTCGCCTTGCTTCATCAGCAACTCGTCGACCTTCGCCGAGGTTTCGCGACTCAAGCCTTCATGGCGATCGACATTCTTCTGTGCCTGCTCGGCATGCGCCTTGAGCTGGTCGCCGATGTCCTTGAGATTGGCCTGGGTCTGCTTGTACTGGGCCTCGATGTCATCTTCACCGATTTTACCCATTTGAGCATTCCAGCCACGGTAGTGAGAGGTACCGCGTTTGACGAGCGCAGTGGATAGGCCCACCAGAAACAACGAGCCGAAGAAGGCCTCCGGTGTAGCGCCGAAAGTCATCGGGATCATGGCAGCGATGGACAGCACAGCCATCAAGAATGCCGGGGACAGACGAAATTTCATCATGGTGTGAAGCCTCATGCAGGGACAGAGAAAGAGAGTTTTGGTAGGGGTGCCAGGTCCAGCTCGACAGCGCGAGGCTTATCGATCGGGGCAGCGCTGCGCTTGCCCTCGCCAGCAGCGCGCGGCGTGCTGGACTTGAAAGTGGCGAAAAGCTCACGCCGTTCGCTGCGGGTCATGCCCGCCTTCGCCAGGGCTACGTCCATCGCTTTGAGGGAGTTGCTCTGCTGAATCTGCTCATCCTGGCGCTCGGTGATCTCGTCGGAAGACAGCAGGCCGGTGGCGAAGCCCAGCTCCAGGGCGCGCTTGCCGCGGATGAAGGTCTCGTCGTCCATCATTTCGGCGACGTCGGTAACCGGCTGGCCGCTGCCCTCGGCGTAGAGGTCGGCCATGGCGGCGTCGAACTCTTCCATGGTATCGGCGATGTCGCGCAGGCCATGCCGGTTGCCTACAGCCATCGTCCAGCAGTTGTGGATCATCAGGAAGGCGCTGCTGGCGACCTCCCGCTTGGCGCCGGCCATGTAGATGACCGATGCCGCTGAGGCGGCCAGGCCGAGCACCTTGGTGGTGACTTCCTGGCTGTGCTCGCGCAGACGGTTGTAGATGGCCAGGCCTTCGAACATGTCGCCGCCGGGCGAGTTGATGTAGACGGTGACAGCCTTGTCGCCGATGGAGCGCAGGGCAGTATCGATGCGGGAGACAGTCACACCGTCGCCATACCAGTCCTCGCCGATCACGCCGTAGATGGTGATGGTGTCGCCAGTGGACTCTACGGCCGCCTTGATGGCCGGGTTCCATTTGTCGAGCGCGCGCGGGCTCAGCTCGCAGTTGAAACTGCGAGCCTTGGATTTAGGTTGCATGATTTATTCCTTCGAGTTGGCCGGCTGGTCGAGCCAGTTCTGCAGAGCAGCCCTTGCGGCCTGCCCGTCATCGCCCCGCCCGAGTTGATCGATCGGGGAAAGGTTGGTTTGCACGGTGAGTACCCCGGCATTGCCACCCATCCTGGGTAGGTTCTCCTTCATCCGGCATTCGTCACGCGTGTAAATGCCGTTCTGGACCATCCCTGAGTACAGCGTGGCCCGTGCCGCGCTGTCAGCGCGCATCAAGCCTTCGATGGAAAACTCCGGGTAAATCTGCCGGCGCTGCGCAGGCGTCAGAAGCTTTCGACTGATCGCCTCCTCGATGCGGCGCATGTAACTGCGCAGTGTGAAGGTCAGAAAACGAAGCAGCTTTTGCTCAAGCCCGGTACCCCAGTTCGATGCTTTGTCGCTGTAACCGACCAAGGTCGGATCCACCATGTAGAAACGACAGATTTCCTCGGCGCTGTACTCTCGCGATTCCAGCAGCTGAGCATCAATGGGGTTGATGCCAATTACCTTGGCACTTACGCCCTTCTCCAGAACCGGTGACTTGCCAGCATTCATTGCGCCGCTGATGCGCCGGACATAATCCCGGAAGTCATCGCGTTGCTGTTTGTTGAGCACCTGATCCACTTCGAACGCTACGGTCTGATGCATGCCGTTCTTGAAAGTGGCGCTGGCCACGTCCTCGGCTGACATTGCCGCCCCAAACACATCGGCGCCATAGGCGATGGGTGATAGCCCAACCTGCCCATCCAGGGAGAATGCCGGGATGTGCATCATGTCGCTGCCGGCAATGTCACGCGGCCGACCGGTCTTTTCCCGGTACCGGTAAGTGAGCTCGCCGTTATCGGCTACGTCCATCTCCACGCGGTTAGGCAGCAAGAACTCAAGCGCGACGATTCGACCGTTGATGCGGATGATCTCGACGAACGCGTTCCCCTTCAGCAGCATTGAGGCCACTACCGCTTCCCAGAACTGCACGGCGGTCATGCGGCTGTTGGGGTTGGTGTTCAGGATCCAGTGCAAATCGTTGTCACTGGCTACCTCTCGGCCACCATCAGGCATCCGCCGGTACAGGCCAAGTGGCAGGGTCGCTATTGTTTCGGAGATCAGGCGCACACACGACCAGCAGGCGGCGAGACGCATGGCCTTGTTGATCGTCACGGTCTTGCCGTTGGCGGATGTACTGCCCACGGTCTGTGACCAGATACCGGAAGCCCCTCCGGAAATCGAGCGGCCTACCCAATCAATAATCGAAGACCGGGGGGCCATGACAGCGCTGCTCAGGACAGACTTCAGGGATTTAGCCACTGGTCAGCCCCTTGCGAATGAACGCTGCTGCCACAAAGCACGAGACAGCAGCGGCAAGAAACGCCCACCCCACCCCCAACAGGACGTAAACGCCTGTCACCGCGAAGCCGAAGCCCAGTACTGCGGTCAGCAGGTAAATGATCGATGCTGTGTTCATTCGAATATAGGGTCCCGGATTGAATCCATAAATCGGTCAATGCCGCCATCGCTCACCACGACCTGCGCCATTGCTCGGCCGACAGCCATGATCAGCGCAACCGCGCCATCGATTTTGTTGTCATCGCCTTGCTTGATGGGCCGTACCACGTCATCGTTGCCCGGCAGGTGCTTGCCGATCACATTGCCGATACACCAGGTCATGATCGGATTGCCGTCATGGTGGAACCGGCCAGCCTCAATGGCAGCCTCGAGCTCTTTCATGGGGTCTGACATGTTGGTGTAGTTCTGGATGATGGTGATGGGGCAGAACCCCTCGTCATCCAGATCGTGGCTCAGCCCGGTAGCGCCATGCGGGTCAATGGGCGATTCCCGCAACGGCGCCTGATGATTGGCATCCTTGGTGTCTTCCAGGATTTCGCGGTAATCGATCTCGGCCCCCGGCGTAACGTCCAAATGCCGAGAATTGATCCAAGCCTGAAACCGTTCGGACATGCGCTTGTTGTCGCTGTTGAAAACGGTGTCTTCGGGCACCCAGAACTTGGGAGCGATGCTGTAGTAGTGGATCCGGCCATCGATGACACGCCAGAACAGACGCGCCCTTGAGTTCATATCAAGCTTGCGCGCCAGGTCGAACGCGCCAATCCACTCTTGTCCTTCGAACTGGTCCAGGGTCAGCGATGTGTCTTCACACGTCTTCCACTTGGCCATGTTGTAAAAGCCGGATTTGGCGCTCACCCACAGATTGAGGTGCTTCGTCTTGAAGGTGTTGGTGAACCGAGCAGAGCGAATGGCCCTTGCCTGCTGGCTTTCCAGGTACTCCTGGAACACCGAAACCCCGTGATTGGGATTGGCCTTCGCCAGCATCTTGGGGTCGGTCCAATCGTCGCCTTCGTCCAGTGTCCAGATGTAGCCGAACAGCTCATCGTCAGGGACCGTTCCCTCGAGCATTTCGATGACCTGACGGCGCTTGTCGTAGCATGGGCCTTCGATATCGGCGCCGGAAGTTGTGATGATAAACATCAGCGGCTGCCGCCGGGCGCCCATACCAGTGAGCATGGTGTCGTACTGGGCAGCGGTGCGGTGCTCGTGGTACTCGTCGACGATCGCGCAACTGGGCGAAGCGCCGTCACCTGGGTCGCCGATCAAAGGCTCGAAGCGGCTGAAGTCCGACGGAATGTTCATGTTCGAGGCGTTGACCTCGATGCCCGCTGCCTTGATCAGCATGGGTGACTTGCTCACCATCAGCTTTGCTGGCCTGAACACCTCCCACGCCTGCTTCTCGGTAGTCGCCCCTGAATAGACCTCGGCGCCGAATTCACCATCAGCGACAAACATGCTAATGCCCACGCCGGCGGCAATCACCGACTTGCCGTTTTTCCTGGGCACTTCCCAGTAGCTCTCACGAAACCTGCGATGACCGCCCTTTTTCTTGACCCACCCGAAGGTCACGGCCATACCGAACATCTGCCAAGGCTCGAGCGTGATCAGCTGACGCTTGAACGCCCACTCGCCCTTGGTGTGCGGCAAGAGCTGGATCAGCTTCAGCTTCTTTTCTGCTTTGGCCGGGTCGAACTTGTACTTGAAGGACCGCTTTCTGCTCGCCGCCAGGTCGTCGAAGTGACGCTGTACCGCGAGGTGAATGAACCGGCAGGCCGGCACCTTGCCGCGCAATAGAGACCTGGCCCACACCATCGCTTTATCGACGTTGGGGTGGGCGGACTTGGCCATTCAGGATCTCAATAGGTCAGCGAATGCGTTGGTTTCTTTCTCCTTGTTGCCACCGATGAGGCGGGTTCGGCTGGCGGGGTCAAGGCCGAGCATCGAGCCGAACGTGACCATCTGCCGCATCGTCTCGTTGGCAGCGGTCAAAGCCGGGTTCTTCATCGGTCCGCCCGTGGCGCCTGTAACAACGATGCCAGATGACTGGATCGACTCTTGTGCCATGCGCCAGTTGTCATAGGCTACGCAGAACGCTTCTACGTTGTGCAGATCGGTGAGCGCCACAACGTTCTCGCGTAGGAGCTCGGGCACAATCATTTTCCACATGGTCGCCGCGCGATCGCTAAGCCAGTCCGGTGGATCGACATTGGTGATCTGCGAGAACTGAGGCTCTGCCTTGTTCAGCGCACGCTTGCCAGGGTTTCCAGCCAGCTCTTTTTTGGCCGTCGGCTTGGGTTTGCGACCACGGCCGGCGACCGTGGCGGTGCCTCCCATCGCGCAACTCCTGAATTTTTAATTTCGCGGGTGTAGAAAAACGACGGGCAGGCGGTGTCCGCATCCGTAGGTACTGGGGTTTCGACCCTCCCCCCGCCCCATGGCGGTGCAGAGCCGACGACAAATCGGGGCAATGGCGTGCCTCAACGATCCAGCCGGGCTGCTCGACTTTCCGCCTGCGTCTTCGCCAAATGGCAGACATGGTTGATGGCCCGCAGATTGCTCATGCTGTCCGTGCCGCCATGGGCCAGGGCGAGGATATGATCCACCTCGTCAGCAGGCCTGATACGACCCACGCGGGCGCACTCAGCGCAGTGGCACAGGTACTTGTCACGCTTCAGCACCTGCTCTCGGAGCCTGCGCCACGGTCGACCACCGCGGCCTGAGCCTTGGCGCGTTCCCCATGGCTTGGCTAAATGTGCATGCTCGTCACAGTACTTCGGGTTACGGCTCAACACCTGGCAGCCCGAGGCGGCGCACGGTTTCATCGTTCGGGGTGGCATGGCTCACATCCTCGGTAGGCAGCTCGGGCGATATCAACCCCTTCAATCGGCGGTAGGCCAACTTGGCGGCCTTGGTCATGTGCCGACGCCGGAGGGTACAGCCGCTACAGGTCATCTCGCACGTCTTAGCGTTTGTACCAGGTCAGTAGGTAGCACCGCGCATCAGGCGGCACCTCGGCAATGGGCCAGCGCAGGCATTCCATGTGCTTACGCTCTGGCCGGGTTCGGCTCACCCGAAGCGTCTGCACCAAGTACGCCGAACCGGCAGCCGTGGTAATGAAGTCACCGACTGCAATGCCATCGGCACCGTCCACGTATAGCTTGCAGGGTGTATAGGGCTGACGAGATCTGCCCACGCAAACCTCCAGCTATTTGCTCTGACTGCGCTTGATCTGCGCGTCGACTTGATCAGCGCAGGTATCGAGCAGGTTGATGGCGCGATCCTTCAGCGCCCAAAGGTCGCCGTTCAGCGCTAAGTTGTCATCGCTATCGCTGACCCGTTCGCACGGCACCATTTCCGGCGCTTCCAGCCTTACCGCTGATGTCTTTACCACCGCCAGCGGCGGGCTTGCCGCGCAGGCCGTCAGGCAGAGGCTGATCAGCCCACTTACGAACAGCCGGGCTCTTACGCTTGAGGTCTTCAAAGTCCTTCCTCGCTTGGCGGGCCTTGTCTTCGCTGGCCTTGAGGCGCTGCTGCAGATCGGCCAGGTAGTTGGCGTTGCGCTTGGCTTCTGCCTGGAGCGTGGTGATGGTCTTCAGGCTTTCGGTGTTGGCTTCGGTTGCATCCTTCGCCGCCCGTGTCTGCACCGTTACCTGCCCTTCCAGCGCAATCACGCGGTACTGCTGGATGGCAATGAGCAGTGCAGCCACTAAACCGATGATCAGTGCAGCGGCAATGCTTTTGAGCATGTTCATAGGCTGTCCGCCTTGCGTCCGAGAAACTTCACGATCATTTCGCGGATGACAGTCACACCGACAAAGCCAATCGCACCGCCGGCGGCAACGGACAAGCTCGAGGGCCACTCCATCCACTCGATCACGCTGCTCGCGGACAGGCTCAGCCCACCACAGATCAGCGACTCCAGCAGGATGCGGCGCTTGCTAGTCTCTTTGGCCTCGTACAACACACGAAGGCCAGAAATTACCGTTGCCATGATCGCTCCTTGCCAGAGAGGATTGGCCAGGTACAAGCGAAGGTGCAGCCATACCTGGGCCCAGAGGTCAGGGTCTTTCTCTGGCATGATTGAAGTCCGAATGCCTCCCCAGGCTGGGGAGCTAGATACGAAAAGCCCCAGCGGTTGCCAGGGCTTGAGAGCGACAAAACCCGAATATCAAGTCAGGCTTAGAAAATTAACTGGTTAGCTACCTACTGTGATGCCAATAAAGGTACAGCAATCCCAATGGTGCGATGAAGATTGCCAAGAACCAGCAAATAAACATCGTTATGAACTTGACGAGGAGCATCAGCAGCGCATTCACGAAGAACACGTTATGCCCAGTGATGAAGCCAATTACGCTTTCATACACAAATCTAGAGTAGGGATAGAGCAAGGTGCTTACGACTGCGATCGCTACCGTTCCAAAGTCGATTCCATGTGGTGCGCGTGATTTCATATAAATGAAAAAGGCCGCGAACAGCGCGCCGAAGAACAGCTGCCGAGCGTAGTAGCTTGGGGTAAGGCCCCCAAATGTCATTGCTAAAATCTGACGCATAGGATCCATCTCAGGGTCAAAAGGGTACAAATCTTAGCAGTCCGCCCCCATTTCGAGTAAAGCCTTGAAATAAATGGATGCCCACATGCCAGTATTCTTTCGCATCACGTGACGACCAGCCGTACCGTGTCCAGATACGCCCGAAGGCCCATCCTGGCTGTGGCCGATTCTATGTGGCTGCGAGGGCTGGGTTCGAACCGGCGTCCTCCGGCTTATAAGGCCGGTGAGATAGACCACTTCTCCACCCCGAAGAAACGAAAAACCCCGCACGACGGCGGGGCTCCTAAAAATAGAATTGGACTGATCAGGCTCGACGTTCACAGCCTGGGCGTGACGTATCAATGATCAAATCGCCCTCAACCCGGAAGCCGATCATGCCGAAGAGAAACGAATGGTTCAGCTGGCTCATCACAACGTCAGTAAGCCCAACTGCGCAGCCATCTTGCTGAATGGCATGGTCCATCGCTGTTTTCATGTTCGGAATGCCGGTTGGAAAAATGATGACAGGATAGTTGTCTTCACCAATCACACGCTTGCCCTTTACGAATTTCGAAGCGTTGATGTTGTAATTCTTAGTGCTAGCGACCGTCATGTCCGCAACCCGAACTGTACAGCCGGATACGAACAAAGTAGCGAAGATTGTAGCAAGTAGTGCTTTTTTCATGGATCCCTCCCTAATTAGGGCCGGGAATATAGCAAAACGACATTACACCTAAAAGCTTTCCGTACAAAAAAGCCCAGAGGTTAGACTGGGCTTTTGTAGTCACATCCCCTATGTGCGCAGGGATGACAGGATAAGTAAATAATGGCTCATGGGCTCAATATCTGTCAAGCGACATCTGCAATCAATAGCTCTTCCTCTTCCAGGATGTGCTGAGCCTCGGTCAGCGCCAGATCAACCATCGCCTCCAACCCCTTGCGAATTTCCCGGCGCCAGCGCTCCTGCGTCTTAATCGGATGGGGCTCATCGCTCCAGTTGTCCATCTCGTACCAGGCCGCCGGCAATACGTTCGTGCTGCGCTTTCCGTCAACACCGGGCAGGCGCGGCATTGCCCAGGTGACAATCGCACAATGACGGAACCGCTCGGGCGCCGGAGAGCGGTAGCCCTTGGTGATCTCGCTGATTGCTGCATGCTTGCGTTCAGCATGGGTGGAGAACTTGGCCACCAGAGCGCGCCAGTGGTTGGTACTCAGATTCTTGTGCAGGCGGCTGAACACCATGCAGTCAACGAGGAATGCAGCCTCCTTGCCCACGATCTCGCCTTTCTGCTTGAAGCACTGCACCTTGGGCTCGAAGTCGCATCCGCCTGCGCTATTAATGGTTTCGGCTGCCAGAGCCCGAACGACAGCTGACAATACGTTGCGATAGATAGCCATGCTCAATCCCCTGTGTAGTTCGTGCCGCCGGCGCCGCGGCGGTTGTTCTGTTCGTACTGCGCTGAAGGCCCTAACGGGGCCAGCTTGCGAAATTGCGCAAGTTGATGATCTGCGGCCTGCAGGCGGATGCTCAGCTGGGTCACCAGCACCTCCAGCGGCAGTGCGTCGCCGGTGTCAGCCGAAACCCAACCGGACGCGTTGCACTGCTCGCATGGCAGCTCATGGAAAACGCCCTGTACCACGGCGCGACCGCGGCATGCCGGGCACTTGGCCAGGTCGAGTTGAGCGGCGCGGAAGGCTGGTCCGTGGGTTTTCATCATGCTTCACCCACCAGCCAGTCAGCAGCGCAGTCGATGTTGAAAGGCACCTTGTCGCTGTCGATTTCGAACCTTTGGCCCCCATCCATGACGACCGTAAGCCGAGTGAACTGGTCGAAGTCCTGCTTCATCACCATGAACACCTTCGAGCGATCGAACTCCTTCCGGATTTCGGACGCTGGCTTTTGTGTGCCTGGGACTTGGAAGGTGTAGGCAAAAGCCATGGCGCTGTCAGATGAAATCTTCATTTTGAAACCTCGCCTATGGTTGATTCTTGAACTGGCTCGCAGCCCTTGTGCGACGCGGCTTCCAGACCGATGCTGGACTCTTTGTTTTCGACGCCCTCCAACCCGTGGATCACGCTGAATCCCTTGGCGTCTAAATGGCTGTGCCACTTCTCCAAGGCTTCGCGCTTGCGCTCTTCAACTGTGGTGTGGATGTAGGCCTGCACGTTGTGGCCCATGGCGTGGTTGATCAGCATCTCGCCGATCAGGAAGTCGATACCAAGGTCCGCCCAGCCGGTGCGGGCCAACTTGCGCAGGTCGTGACTGGTCCACTCGCCCTGCCCCAGCTGCGTGAATACCAGGCTGGCCTGACCCTCGCTCATGCCTTTGCCATGACGGGCCCGAAACAGGTATTGCCCGCTGTAGCCGATATCGGTCTGGCGCTGACGGTACCGGGCCAGCAGTGCACACAGCTGATCGGTCAGTGGTAGCGAATGCTCGACTCGGGTCTTGGTGTGCACCGCCGGGATGTGCCAAGTGCGGTCGGCCAGGCTTATATGCGACCAAAGCGCCATGCGTGTCTCACCGACGCGCGTGCCATGGCATAGCATCATCAAGGCCAGCATGCCGTGGGCTGGGCGCCGCTTGAAGGCATCGGCCAGTTGCTCGAGCAGATCCTGGATCTGCACACCGCGCAGCCGTGCCGCTTTGGCCTTGATCTTCGTCTTGGAGAAATCGCTGAACTTGATCCCGGCCATCGGATTGGTGGGGATCATGCCGAGCACGAATGCCTGCCGGCATGCCAGCACCAGCAGCGCGAATATCAGCCGAACGAACTCCAACGACAGCTTCTCCTGCAGCGGCCACATCAGCTTGGTGTCGAGCGTAGCGCGATCAATCTCAGTGAAGGCCAGGCCGCCCACGCGCGGGATCAGATGGCACGCAATGGCGGACTTGGCCGTGGCCTTGCGCTTGGCGGATAGATGCCGGTCTCGACTCATCCGGTCGCTGTACCAGGCCAACAGCTCGCCCAAGGTGGCCCACGGGCATACCGCAGCGGTAGCGTTGGCATCCGCGCCCAGCCGCTGGCGGGTTTCAGGCAACGCAGCCAGCACAGCCTTGGCCGACAGATCAGGGTAGGAGCCGATCCGCATCCATTTCTTGCGCACGACCAGACTCCAGGTGCCGCGCGGGCGCGCTTCGGCAAACCGGAAGTACAGGCCGGGATGACGCGGGTCGCGCATGAGCACAGCAGAGGGGTCATCTGCACGGCGGCGAAGCTCGGCATCGGAAAAAACGACCAGTAGGGTCATACAGCGACCCTCGTTGGTTCCAGGCGCAGGTAGGCCCGCAGCTGTTCCATGGCATCGAAGTGGCCACGGCAGACGATCGCCAGATAACCCTGCTCAGTGAGCTGACGTATCCACGTGTACTGGCTGATCGATATAGCGGCGTCGTTCGGCGGTGTGGCCTTGAACTCGATGTACAGGCCAAAGAACCCGCCACGCGCCATTGGCAAGACCAGGTCCGGCACGCCGGCCTTCACGCCCTGCCCTTTCAGCTTAGCGGCGACGGCCTTGTGCCTATGCCCACCGTTCGGGACGTGGTAGATCAGCACGAACACATCCGGATAGCGCAGCTCGATCTCGCGCATGAGCGCGGCCTGCTCCCGGCCTTCACGGTCACCCGGTTTGGCACGTACCACCTTGGGCTTGAACAGCATCAGCTCGGCAGCCTTCATGGCTTAACCTTCAGGCCAGCGGCCAGCAGGCTAGCCATGTCGTACACAGGAGTTTTATGGCACATGCGGTCAATGATTTTTTCTGCGAAGTCCACATCCCACACGGCGCGGCCACCACCGCAAGCGGCATAATCCCCGATCACGGCATATGGCTCAGGAAGCTCTACCACCACCGCGGCGCGCGAGGCTTGCCAGCAGTCCATGTAGTTCTGAGTGACCCGGCTCACGTATAGGCCAGACTCGCCGCGGGCCAGGTGCATGGCCATACCGTTTTCGGATGCCCAGGCTTCGAACTGCTCTCGCATCTTGTCGCTGATCATTACGAGGCCACCTTCCCTTCACGAATCAGAATGTCTTGAGTGCGCATGACGCCCTCGGCGTGCCAGCGGCGAGCCGTCAGGAGATCATCTTCGCGGCGGCTGTGGCTCCGGCCATCAACGTAGTCATGGCAGGCCGAGCAAGCCCAGGCGGCCTGGAAGTCGTTCGGCTTGCAGCCCATGCCGCTTGTACCGGCTAGGCGGTAGTGCGCCAGCACGGTGGTTTCAGGGTTTCCGCTGCACACGCCCGGCACACGCACCTGGCAGTCACGGCTGCGGGCGGCCTTGGTCAATTTGGTCTGGCGGATGCTCATGGGCGTGCTCCCAATACTTTCGAACGAAGGTTTGCCAGGGCAGCACGGGCCACCTCTGGGTTGCGCGGCGCGGCCGGCGCGGCGAGCTCTGCCACCGGGACAGCACCCAGCTGCTCGCCCTTCCAGATCTTCCGGCACTGCTCCAGGTAGTGCTTCTCGAACGAGGCCATACCCAGTTCGCGGGTGAGCAGCGGCAGGCTATGGAAACCGGCGGCGGCCGTGGCGTGGTAGACGGCCGGGTGCATCCACTTGGCATCGGCGCGCATGGCTGGATGGCAGTTGCGCAGGCCCTGGGCATAGGCCTTCTCGACACTGGGCAGGCCCAGACCTTCGGGCGCAAAACACCAGCTCACGAACTCGCCGGGGGTAGGCACGAATGCCCGCTTGCTTGCGCTCACAACGCGCATCCCGTGGTCGATCTGCTCCATACGGTTGATGCCCGCGCGCATGAACTCAGCCAGCCATTCGAGTTTGGAAGCGTTCATCACAGCCTCGGTAGGCCACGACTGGCGCCAGGCGCCACAAGCGCCGCGCAGGCGCAGGAACAGGTCGTCAATAACCGCCTGGGTGGCAGGATCTACCGCCACTGCGCCGGGCTGGACAGGTGACTGATACGCTGGGTCGGTACGGCGAGTCGCGATGAGTTCGCGGACGTTGGCTGGCTTGTTCACAGGCGAACCCCCTTGGCTGCCCAGTCGGTCGATTCTTCGCCCGTGGTGGCGCTTTCGGTGGCCTGACGCTTGATCCACTTGGCCAGACGGTGGTGCCAGCCGCCGTCAGTGTCGCGGATATCAGGCTTGGCGATGTGGAAGCCCATAAACGACCCGAAGGTTTCGTCAGTGAGCACCACTGTTATCCCCATGATCTTGAGCTGGGCAGCCAGGGCGGCGTGGTTGACGGCCCATTCGGCGTGCATCGAGAAGCGCTGGCGACCTTCGGCAGATCCATCCAACGCTGCAGGGGCGGCCAGGTCTTGCTCCTCCACCACATCCGAAATCTCGTGCTGCTGCTGTTCGGTTAACTGATGGTTAAGTGATGTATTGGGTGCAATGGCTGCACCCCGTTCTGTCGTAGGTTGCACCCCGTTCTGTTGCTGGCTGCACCCCGCTCCCTCTTCACGGGGTGCATCTACTGCACCCCGCTTGAGCATCAAGTCGTACACCACCGGGCGGCGGTCATGGCGATCGATATACACGGCGGCCAGGGCCTGGTTGCCACGAACGATGAGGCCTTGGGCTTCGAGCAGATCGAGTTTCGAACGCACGGTGCGCTCGGACAGGCCAGTGTCTTCGGTCAGGGTCTTTGCAGACGGGAACGCTCCACGGCCGTCGGCGGCGGCATAGTTAGCCAGGCACAGCAGCACATGACGCGCGCTCGAGTCTTTGCCGAGGTCGCGGCGGGACAGTGCCCAGGACATTGCTTGAACACTCACAGCGAGGCTCCAATATTCTTCTCGGCCAAGCACGCGAGGCCTTTCGGGGTGATGAGGGGTTGGTAGGCAGCACGATCGGCACCGGTCTCAAAGTCAGGCTTGAGCTGGGTGACCTTGTGCACCATGAGGCCGGCGGTGATGAGCGGCTGATAGGCGATCCAGCGGGTGGAGCTACCACGGTGGAATATCCAGCGGTTGGCCTGAAGCCACGTGAACAGCTTCGAAGGGGCGATATGCAGTTGCTTGGCCGCGTCGGTGATGCATATGGCGCCTTCGGCGGCAGCCAAGCGACGGATCGCGGCAACCTTCGGGGCCTGCAGCAGGATCACGCCGAGCAGTCGCTCGTTCTCTTCGGCCTTGTCGGCGGCCAAGCGCAGAGCCTCAACGTAAGTCTTGGGAATCGACTGCTGCTGGGCCTGGCTCTCGAGTTCACGCCAGCGGCGGATCACCTTCATGCGCAGTTCAGCACTGTAACCTGTCAACAGGCAGTCGGTGTGCTCGCGGTCCAGTAGGTACTCGGTCTGCTTGCGGTTCTGCGCTTCCAGATAGATGCATCCAAGTTTGGATGCATCCTCTTTCAGGTCGGCGAGCATTGAGAGGATGTCGCGCCTAACGTGGAAATGATTCTTTCCGGTCAGACCGGCGATCGCGCGCGACGACATGAAATGACGCGTCATGGGATGATGATTGGGCATAGATGACGAATCATCAGAGCTATTGCGGGGGGCGATCTGGATGTGCATAATTGGTCCCACGTTTGTTGTTGAAGAAGCCGCCCTGCCAGGCGGTTTTTTTTCATCTGCAGTTTTGTTACTGGTTAAATCAACAGCCCTTTAAGAGGAACTGTTCGCAGCCCTGCTTTAAACTCATAATTCGCCCATCAAGCAGCTGTCTTCACAGCCGGCGGAAAAGCATCGTCAAGTGCGCACTTAGCCCCGAGCACGTTCAGTGCTTTTACAATCTGTCGAGCCTCTTCGAGTCCTGGACACCGACGGCCAGCCTCATAATTGGCTAACCTCGACTGATTCCAGCCCAGAGACCGGCGAAGCTGAGCTTGCGTGATTCCGGCTTTTTCTCGAATTTTGCGAACCTGATTCATCAGCTCGATCCTCAATAACGTGCACCAAGGATAAACACGCATCGTGTTAAAGGCAAACACAATAAGTGAGAGCCGGAATATTTCATTTCGTGATGAAATCCCGCGCATGAACGAATCTTTAGGTCAGCGCATCAAGCGCTTGAGAAAATCAGCAGGAATGTCCCAGGCCCAGCTGGCTGAGGCTTGTGGCTGGAAATCACAATCGCGTGTTGGGAACTACGAGGTTGGTACTCGCGAGCCGACGCTTGCTGATCTGGCGGCTATGGCCAAAGCCTTACGCGTGGATCAATCCGAAATCCTGCTGACGTCCAAGCCAGCAGACTCCGGTGCACCAGACCATGAAGACGAGCATGTGGTGACAACCTCGGCGGCAGATCAAGTGAAGCAGATGCTTTCAAAGGTCAAAGGTCTCACCGCCGCTGCGCACGACAGGATCGTAGCCGCTGCCGAGGAAGCATCCACCCAGGTCATCCCGGGTGACTTCCAGGCTCTACGTCCGCGCAATGAGGAGATAGTCATCCCTCAGTACGATGTACGAGCTGCAATGGGTCATGGTCAGGTCCCGCCCGACTACAACGAGACCGTGCGCAACCTGGTTGTGCGTGAGGAGGTACTACGGGAGAAAGGCGTGACCTATACCTCCGCGACGTCTCTGGCGATGATCACCGGCTGGGGCCAGAGCATGGAAGGCACGATCAATGACAAGGACCTGGTCATCGTTGATCGTGGCATCACTGAATTTATCGGTGAAGGCGTCTACGTGATCACCTGGCATCAAGAGCTTTACATCAAGCGCATCATGCGGTTGGACGAAGAAAATTACCGGCTGATTTCGGATAACCAGCATTATGAGAATCAAACGGCACGGATTGAAGATGTCACGATCCACGCGAAGGTGCTGCTAATTTGGAACGCCCGCAAAGCATAGTTAATTAGATATTAGAAATAGATTTAGCCAGGGAGCAAACAATGCACAGGACGGCAACATTTGTAGATATCAAGATTGAGTCCTTTGGCATCACGCGAGCCAAAGAATATCCAATAATATTTGATGCAGATCCTAAGTCAATGCGCACCTTGGCTGATCAAATGCTACAGTTGTGGAATGGTGGAAACCAGCTTGTTAAGAAAGGTCGAACGAGTTCGTCTGCTAGAGTGTACCTAGCTGACTTTGAACTTAAAGATGACAAGTTGATCCTACTGGTCAACCGAAGCGACCCAACCGCCCCTGATGCAGTTTCATCCGACCCTGAAAACAAGAGCCGAGTGGTACATAGAAAGCCTGTCAACCACGGAAGTGAGTACTCGGCACACGTGGTTATCGGCTTAGATCCAGTACTTGGGGACAACTATTACTTATGTATAATCGAAACTGTGTATGGTTCCGGTCTCCACCTAAGCAGCATTACCAACTACTTGAAATTTATCATTGCTTTCTTAAGAAAAGAGTTTGAAGAGGAATACAAACTTCCTCATGCAGCTGGCGTAAAGCTTAAGAATGGCGATCCCGTGATGGTCAGACATGTTCATACTTTAGAACTGCAGGGTCATCCGTCAGAGAGTTTTCAGGCTGATCTGAATAGTGGCGTCCTGTCCGGAATAGATCTTATCAATTTTTCGGGCAACGGCGCGACCTGGGACGATAAAGGAGCTATCACGGAGTATCAGAAGATCGTGCAGCTTAAACCGACAGCAGGCTTGATAGGCTCTGCGGCAGCTGCAGTTAGGCAGGTTCGGCAAAGGGTCAGCATTACTCATACGGAATACCAGCATATGCGCGTACGCTTTAGAACCGAATCTGGTGAAAGCAAAGACGCTACAATAGCGTCAGATACAGGGAAGCTTGTCGACTTAGACAAATACGTTAAAAAGCATACAATCCCTTCACCAATTTCAGACACAAATAGCTTTGAGAAGATAAATAGAGCTATAATCAAATCCATATTTGCACTTATGGTGTAGCCATGCTTATTAGTCAACTGACAAAGCCACTGGGATATCTGTTTATTCGTCACCCATACAAATGGATTGTCGACTGGATATATCCAGCCATATTATGCACCGCATTCATGGTAGTAGTATGCAAACTATCAAGTATAGAGGTTTTTCTGAAGCCTGGCGGAACTCTGTCTTTGATATTAGGCTTTGTACAATCTCTGCCCGGATTTTACATAGCTGCATTAGCAGCTATAGCGACATTTGGTAGGCTTGATATAGATGACATACTTCCAGAGCCGACACCTAAGGTCGTCGTCAAACTTAGAGGCTCTGACAATGTGATATCTCTAACCCGACGTCGATTCCTAGCGATGCTGTTTGCGTTCCTAACGGCAGAAAGCGTTATCCTAACTATATTAGCAATAATTTTTATCCCATTTTCTGAAGATATTCAGGCCATCAGTATCAGCCCTCAAATTTCAGGTGAATGGGTGGCAATATTCTTATCTTCAATTTATATGGTAGGCTTCTTCCAAATGATACTAGCAACATTTTGGGGGCTGTATTATTTAGGATATAAGCTTCAGGAATAACATTAACTACCAATGTTATTCAATAGGCCCGCTCATGCAGCGGGCATTTTTCCTCTCTATCAGAACGGCGCCGGCTCTTCCAGCGTATCGAAATCCTCCTGAGCCTCAGCCCGCGGATCCTCATCCGATGGCGCCTCCCAGCTCAAAATCACCGAGGCATCCTCGTCGTTGAACGTCATTTCGATGCCGTCCACCTCACCAAGCGCACCCATCACTTCCTCCCATTCCCGATCGCCGTCGCTGTCCAGGCGGTGGATTGTTACGGTCTTTCGCTCCTGCGCAATAGGGTGATTGATCATGCCTGAGACCCTGAGACGCAGGCGCTCCAGTCCACTTAGCTCAATATGCTCAATCGGTTTCTTCTGTGCCTTCGCCATACATCCTCTTTCAGCTGTATATCCGTACAGTTCTGGTGTCAATATATATCACGAGATGTGAAATCGGAACCCACCAACCATGAAAAATAAAATCACATTACGTGTTGACTCACAAAACACGATGCGTGATAGTTCATCCATCGAGACGCAACAGCCCCTCACGAGGCCCTCAGCGGATCGGTCCGCTCTTTACCAATGCCAAGATCCTCGCGACCGACTACCCCTTCACAGGTAAGTGCGAGCAACAAACAGTCGATCCCATGCCAGCTCTGGAACTGGCCGGCCTCCCCCCATGGAGGACGCAAAGCTACACAGCCACCCGTATCAGCATCGAATACGAAATGTGCGACGACGGGCAGTGGTGGGGAAACCCGGCAGACGTGTAGTGAGATCGAGCCCTGGAGTTTTTGCCATGGTTCAGCCAAGGCCACCGTGGCAGGTAACGGGGCTCATATAGACCGATTCGAATTAGCGCGCCCGATAGCCTCGGCTGGGAGCACCGACCTCATGCACCTTGTCCCACTTAGCTGGGCGAACGAGCTGCGGCGTGCATGTTGTATAGACCTACGATCCACGGCGAACAGATGCTGATTCACGCTGCGGGGAGGAAGCTCACGGCCCAAACCAACGATGACTCACGACCTGCAATCAGCAGCGGGTATGGAGCGGCGCCAGTGCCGAGGACTGAATGACAGCCGGGAATAGACCGGCACCTGATTTCACTGGCTGGCCTTGGCAACAGGGCTAGACAGGAAAACGAACGAGTTACCAAGTCTGAGGAATCATCATGGAAACCATCATCAGCGGCGAATGGAAAGGCCACCTCGGGCGTGGCTTGGCTCCAAAAGAGTTGCAGTACTGCATGTCAGTCGCTGCTGGTATGACGGCCAAAGAAATCGCCAAGGTGTTCGGCATCTCGCCGGGCACCGTGAAGAAGCGCCTGGACGTGGCCATGTTCAAGCTCGGCGTGCACCGCCGGGCCGCGCTGGTAGCCGAGGCGATGAAGCGCCAAATCATCTCGCCGGTGTGCATCCTGCTCGCCGCGCTCATCACCATGCACGCGGTGGCTGATGACCACTCAATGCGCCGCGACCGGCGCGCGCCGGAACGCCGTACCGCCGAGGTGCGTGTAATGCGCAAGGCCGAGGCTTTCGAATACTGCGCTTGAGAGGTGCCGCTGCCTATACACAGCGGCGTACGGATGGAGGGTTGAGCCATGAAGCCATAAATCAGCGCCCGCCCAGGGCAGCATGCACCGCTCTCGTAGGGTGGTACCACTTGAGCGCAAAGCCCGGCATGTCCGGGCTTTTCTTTGGCCGTCGATATGAGCCAGCACCCTGCACCAGGGTCCTGACCAATGCCTTCAAACAAGGAGAAAGACATGCACCCACGTATCCAGGCGCGCAACGAAGGCCTTCAGGCCCTGCGAGCTCGCATGACCATCGCCACCGAGCAGATGTACGCCATGATCGGGCAGGAGGCACCTGTGCAGAAGATCCGCTACCAGGTGGTCACCAAGGGCGAGAAGGCCTACCACATTGTTGAGCTGGCCACCGGCCGGGTGCGCGGCTTCCGCTTCGCCTACAAAGCCGCGGTGAACTTCGCCCAGGAACTGGAAGCGCGTGCCGACGCCAAGGTGGCCATGGCAGGTGTGCATTGATCGGGCCGCAGCAAGACCCCCGGCAGATCAGCATCGAGCGCCTGTCGAGCCAGATCGACCAGTTCTTCGCCGCCGGCAAGGCGATCGAGATCGTGCCCATCGGTGTTTCAGGCGAGCGTATCGGTGGCCAGACCATGGCCAATCACCACGCCAAGCTGCGCACCGAGCGCGACAAGGATTCGCCCAAGCTGCGCCACCTGGCCGAACAAGGCTACAGCGTGAAGGAAGCCGCAGAAGCCATGGGCACCTGCGAAAAGCGAATCAGGCTGATGGCAAGCGAGAACGGTATTGCGATCGGGCATCGGCTTTGAAGCGAACGATCGACCGCCACTTGCACCAGCGTGCCTGTCTGGGCTGGCTGGATATACCCGTGAGCGGACTGTATGCAAAAGATCACTCGAAACCACACAAACCATCGCTGCGGCGCCAGCCACCAGCGGGCAAAACTCACTACTGAACAAGTATCCGCCATGCGCGCCGAGTATGAAGCGGGCGTTGGCGGCTACGAATACCTGGCGGCCAAGTATGGGTGCGGCGTTTCCACTGCTCGCGACATCGTGAAGTACCGCACCCGCTGGGCTAGCTGAACTACATCGCCTGGAGATACGTAATGCCTACACCCACGGATACCGCCGAGTTCCTCGAAGAGTTGAACGGGGGCGCTTTCGCCAGCCAGATCGGACACGCCCTGTCCGAAGTCGCCTCGGGCGTCGTCGACCACGGTAAGGCCGGGAAACTGGTCATCACACTGGACTTCAGCCAGATCGGCGAATCCCACCAGGTGAAGATCAAGCACAAGCTCGACTACAAGGTGCCCACCAAGCGCGGCACGCGCAGTGAGAACACCAGCTTGGATACCCCGATGCACGTCGGCTCCGGCGGCCGCATCAGCCTCTTCCAAGAGAAGCACGACCAGTTGTTCAGTCGTGAAGACGCCCCGATCAAACCCCGCACCTGATCTCGAATCCCACCACCAGGAATAGAAGAATGTCCCTGACCAAAGATGCAATTCAGCAGATAACCGAGACCGCATTGTCGGCCGCCGGCAAGATGCTGCCCACCACCACACCGGTCGCGCTGATTCCGGATGCCGTTCACGTGGCCGATCTTGAGCGCTACATGGCCGGACGTAGCCGCTTCCGCGGCACCTTCTCTACCCACTCGCTGGCTGACTTCGTTGGCCATGTGATCAAGCGCAACATGCCCGGCACCAAGGGCTTCATCGACCAGGACGAGATGTCCTGCTCCCTTTTCTTCAACATCGGTGACGAGCTCAGCCCGGGCCACGCCGATGACCGTGCTTTGCTCAAGCTGAAGCCATCTGCCGGCTACAAGGCCGCCCAGGCCGTCAACGGCAAAGCGATGACCCAGAAGGATATGAGCGACTGGATCGAAGACTGGCACCAGTACCTGACCCCGGTCGACGAGAACGAAACTGCCATCGCGATCGCCAAGGCTATCGCCGCGGTGCGCACCGTCACCGTGAAGGTCACCAGCGAATCGGAAACAACGGTCGGCGATACCAGCGCCAGCCGCAGCGCCATGGACCAGATCGAGGCGCGCAGCAAGGAAACCTTGCCGGTGGCACTGCTGTTCAACGTCATCCCGTTCGAGGGCCTGACGGAGCAGCAGATCAAGTTTCGCCTTTCGGTCATCACCAGCGGTCAGCAGCCAGTGCTGAAACTGCGGTGGATCGGGGAAGAGGTCCAGCGCGAAGACATCGCCCAGGAATTCAAAGCGGTGCTCGAGGACAAGATCAGCGAAGCGGCGAGCCTTGCACTGGGCTCTTTCGATCCACGTTAAAATGCGCGGGCCTATGGCGGGCCCGCCTCCCCTGCAATCGAAGGAGGCAGTCAATGCCGGCCAGCAAGAAGCCAACTAAAGCCCAACTCGAAACACTGAAGCACATCAAAGAGTACATTGAGGCCAAACAGTACTCCCCCACCATCGCCGAACTGGCTGCTATTGCAGGCGTCAGGCCGAACTGCATAGCTGAGCGCCTAGGTGCGCTGGTCAAGCTCAAACTCGTAACGAAGACACCAGGCATTGCGCGAACCATCAGACTGGTAAAGTCGTAGGTTATTTAACAAACACCCGCTCCACATCCGAAATAAAATTCGAGTAAAACGCCAGACCTAACTCCGCCAAATGAATGATGGTTATGTCATTGATAGGGTTTCCAAGGTGGGATGTGGGCACACTATAAAGCCGACCACGATTAGTTATATCTTTAGGAACAACATTAGATGATATGAACTCAAGAACAGAATTTGATGAGCCTTCATACGTAAACCCGTGTTGATCTATCCGCAAATGCTTTATATGAAGGGCTTTCCCATCGGAGCTGTTAATGGCAACCCCCCCATTCGTTCGACTTACAATGTCGTCTCCAGTGTGTTCATCAGTACCACGCGCATTGATTAGGTAAGAGATTAAAGGATCGGATTTGCGTAGTTTCAGGACATTGGACTGCCACCCATTCCATTTGGGACTTTTCCCATAGTGATATAGCGTTCGATTCCAAGTGCGTTCCAAACGATGAAGAAAGGACTTCCAAGATTCTTCTAATTCTTCAATATTGGTAGCACCTTTCATTGACTTTAAAGCTTTGGCGGCTTTCTGTAGTTCGACATGTACCTGCTCTGATTTCTGCACGATAGAACATCCCTTTAAAAACTCTCTATACCGCAAACCCGCACAATTTTCCACTCACTGAGAAATCAGAGAGTCATCCGCAATGGAGCTTGCCATGAGCTACGAGCTGCACCTTGGCGATTGCCTCGAAGCCATGCGCACCATGGCCGATAATTCGGTCGACAGCGTGGTGACCGATCCGCCCTACGGAATCCGCTTCATGGGTAAGAGCTGGGACGGCGCTGACATCGAAGGGCGCGCCGCATACCGCGCCAGCATGCCGTCGCATGCCGTCGCATGTGGCGCGATCGGAGGCCATCGAAGCATCGCGGCAGAGGCAGGCAAGTACGACCTGACCCCGGCCGGCATGCGTGCTTTCCAGGCATTCACGTTCGAGTGGGCCACCGAATGCCTGCGCGTGCTCAAGCCTGGCGGGTACCTGCTGTCGTTCGCTGCGCCCCGCACCTACCACCACATGGCGGTGGGCATCGAGATGGCCGGGTTCGAGATCCGCGACCAGATCATGTGGGTGTTCGGTAGCGGCTTTCCGAAGTCACATAATCTGAAAGGCGAGCACGATGGCTGGGGCACTGCACTGAAGCCTGCGCACGAGCCAATCTGCATGGCGCGCAAGCCGATCCCTAACACCGTAGCTGCCAATGTGGAAACGCACGGCACCGGCGCAATCAATATCGATGCTTGCCGGATCCATTCCGATGACGCCAAGGGCGGCGAGTACTCCCAGAGGCGTATGGCTCCCGGGCATGTCGTAAATTCTACCGGCGCATACAAACAGGACGTCCAGTTCATCGGAGCCATGAAGCCGGGCCGCTGGCCAGCGAACCTTATTCACGATGGCAGTGATGCTGTGGTTGCAATGTTTCCCACCGAGGCCGGCGCCGCTGCCTCGGTCACGGGCACCGAGCCAACAGCCAATGGGTTCAGCGGAGCAGTCAGCTACAGCGGCATGCGCAAGCGTGTGCCCGGCGCCTTCCATGGCGACAGCGGAAGCGCGGCCCGGTTTTTCTACTGCGCCAAGACCAGCCGCGCCGATCGGCACGAAGGCCTGGTCAACCCCGGCGCCCAGTTCAAGAAGGGCACCACCCTTCGCAAGGTGGCGCTGACCGACACAAAGGGCAACAACCACCCCACGGTCAAGCCGACCGATCTGATGGCCTACCTGCTGCGCCTGGTGACCCCGGTCGGCGGCATTGCCCTGGATCCGTTTATGGGCAGCGGCAGCACTGGCAAGGCCGCGATGCGCGAAGGCTTCAATTTCATCGGATGCGAGCAGGACCCGGCCTACATGGCGATCGCCAGAGCGCGCATTGAACACGAGCTGGCGGCCCAAGAGCTGCGTCAGCAAGAAAGAACCAAGGCCGAACAGCAGCTCACCTTGTTCGCCTAACCCTCCCCCTACCTTCACCTATCACGATGAATAGTTCCAACTCAGAGAACCGACTCATATCGATATGCGACCAGCCCGCATATAGGCTCGCGCCCATAAAGCGACGATGCCTATTACAAATGGGGGCCAGACAATCAAAGCTGCCTCTTCAGTATCGAACAGATCCTCTAAATCGAGATTGTTAGCGAGGCCAACGACCAATATCAACGCCCCTATGACAAGCGATATCCATCCAATCGCTCTGAGGGTGCGGTCCACAAGGGCTTGTTGCGCTAGGTTCATCAGCTACTCCACTCCCACAGATTCCATAGAACGATAAATACCCCACTTCAGCAAATCACGCTACCCAGCGAGGATGCCCTATGTCCGCTTACCAGAAGAAACACGCTCTCGATTTCAAAACCCAGTACGGCCTTGGCTTCAATCCGCAAGATGATGAGATCGTGGTGGACTTCTTCTGCGGTGGTGGCGGCGCCGGTACCGGGCTGGAAATGGGCCTGGGGCGTGCGGTGACTGTGGCCAAGAACCACAACCCTGCGGCGATCAGCATGCACACCGCCAACCACCCGGCGGCCCGGCACTACACCACCGACGTGTTCGAAGGCGATCCCGACCAGGAGTGCGGCGGCCGGGCGGTCGGCTGGTTCCACATGAGCCCCGATTGCACGCATCACAGTCAGGCCGCCGGCGGGCAGCCGCGCAAGCGCGAGATCCGCAACCTTTCGTGGATCGGCCTGAAGTGGGGCGGCAAGAAGCGCCCTCGGGTCATCAGCCTGGAAAACGTGAAGCAGATCCTGCAGTGGGGCCCGCTGATCGCCAAGCGCGACAAGGTCACCGGGCGGGTGATGAAGCTGGGTGGCCAGGTCGCGGCCCCGGGCGAGGTTGTGCCGGTGCACCAGCAGTTCCTGGTTCCCGACCCGAAACGCCGCGGCACTACCTGGCGCCGGTTCGTCGCACTACTGGAAGGCATGGGCTACGCCGTCGAGTGGCGGGTCATCAAGGCCTGCGACTTCGGGGCGCCGACCAGCCGCGAGCGCTTGTTCATGATCGCCCGGTGCGACGGCCAGCCGATTGTGTGGCCAGAGGCAACCCATGCGCGCCAGCCCGCCAAGGGCCAGCAGAAGTGGCGCACCGCTGCAGACTGCATCGATTGGTCGGTGCCGAGCAAAAGCATCTTCGGCCGCAAGAAGGACCTGGCCCCGGCCACGCTTCGCCGGGTTGCCAAGGGCATGAAGAAATTCGTGATCGACAGCACCAACCCATTCATCGTGCCGATCGCGAATTGGTCCGACGAGCTGGCCCAGTCCGCCAATGAGCCGCTGCGCACTGTGACCGCTTGGCCGCGCGGCGGCTCTTTTTCAATGGCCAGCCCGGTGATGGTGGGTGCAGGCGGCCCGAGCTACGGCGGCAAGCCGGTTTTTTCGGAGCAGCCAATGGGGACGCTGATGACGCAGAGCCATCGCGCCATGGCGGCGGCGCACTTGGTGAAGTTCCGATTCGATGACGCCGGCAAGGCCCTCGACGAGCCACTGCCGACCATCACCAGTGGCGGCAACTACCAGCGCCCGGCCGGTGCCGCGCATGCCATGGGCGTGTGCACGGCAGTCATGGCCCAAATGAATGGCGGATTCAACACCACCGACGCCAAGCCTATGGACGAGCCCATGACCACAGTCACAAACACCGGCAGCCAGCAGCAGCTGGTCACCGCCAACCTGGTGCACCTGCGCGGCAACTGCGATGCACGTGACACCGCTTGCCCACTTCACACAATCAGCGCCGGCGGTACCCACCACGGCATGGTCACCGCCTTCATGGAGCGCCAGTTTGGCGCCAGCGTCGGCCAAGCTATCGACGAACCCGCACCGACGATCACGGCCGGCGGTGGCGGCAAGAGCTCGCTGGTGGAGCTGAAGCTGTCGCCTGAGCATGAAGAGGGCGCGCTGCGCGTTGCGGCGTTCCTGATCAGCTACTACGGCACGGAGAACGTCAGCGGCTGCAGCAGCCCGGCGCCGACGATCACGACCAAGGATCGGCTGGCACTTGTGACCGTCATGGTCAAAGGCACCCCCTATGTGATCGTCGACATCTGCCTGCGCATGCTGCAGCCGCATGAGCTGTACCGTGCCCAGGGCTTCCCCGCTGACTACATCATCGACAAGGGCGCCGACGGCCGGAAGTTCACGAAGACCGAGCAGGTGCATATGTGCGGCAACAGCGTGAGCCCTCCACCGATGGCGGCGCTGGCCCGAGCCAATGATCCATGGCGTGCAGCGGCGCGCGAGGCGGTGGCCGCATGACCGCCCTCCGAACCTTCAAGCGCCCCATGCCCGCCCTGTCAGCCGATGGCTCCTGCGACGTGTGCGGCAGCTATCGATCCCACGGAAACCACCGCTCCTGCTCCAAGAAGCGCCAGCAGCGGTATGCACAAGCGAGGAAACAATGAGCCTACTAGCAGCTCAATGCGTCACCGTGTGGCTCTGCCTGCAACTTCCTCTCGGCATGATCATCGGCCGCTTCATCAAGAACGCCAACGCCCAAGTTCGATAAGCCCCAGCCGCTCAGAACCAAGCCAAGAGAAATCTTGTGTTTGTCACCGCAATAGCGATCGCAGTGACCAAGCCAGGGAAGCGCATCAAGCCCAACATCAAATAGAAAAACGGACCGATTAAACCAATTATCAAGGTGGCCAACACATCTATTTTAGGTGCTTCAACATCAAATACGGTCCAGATCGAGATCGCGATCCATATCACCCAGAAGGCGTACATCGTCACACCGTCGACTCGGTAAAAAGCCCGTTTGAATGTATGTCCAACGGTATCCGTTCCATTAAGCATCTGCTTTTCCTTGCAAGGTCAATTGCCCGAGCGTACCCGACTCAGTACGACAAACTCTACTCACTCTCTCAAAGTCAGCCGCTGTAGCGGTGTGGCGGAGCTATGTCCGTAGACGTTGACCGATTACTTGCACCACTGGGTTTCGCAAGGAATGCCATCGTAATTTCCATCCATCTTCATGCCTGGACAGTTTTTCAGAAAGGCCTTTGCTTCAGCACAGGAAGTCATTTGAGAGCAGTACTGCCGGCCATCACAGTAGAAGGACGGGCGGCTCGCAGCAGGCCGTAACGGTGTTGGCGACACAACGTTGTTTGAAACCTCTATAGGAGCTTTTGGCGTAAGCCACTCCTCGATCTGTGGGAAGAATTTCCATGCAACAGCGGCTACAACCAATAGCCAGACAATAGTCTTCACACGCCTCATCCTTGATCAAAGATCCGAGCCGCCATTTTCAAAGCTCGAATGGCGCAAAACAACCCCTTCCCTCTCATCTATGCAGCCTGCCGGTGATCGGCAGGCCGGAGCTATGTCATGCCCGAGATAATCCCGTGCGTTGAGTACGACCCATTGAACAATCGCTGCATAAGCGGTTTCTCGGTCACCCACACCATTTGCCGCGGAGGACCTGCCGGATGCCATGCGTGTGGCACGCCTGGAACCATGCCGATGTGCACGCGTGAAGATCTACCTGCACACCTGATGCGTGATGACGGAATGCCTATCGGTTGGCCCTCCGAATAACCCCTTCTGCAGCCAAGCGCGGCACGGAGCATACCTATGGAATCAGAAATCCTTTCCGACCAAGAGTTGGCGGATCTCACGGGCTATAAAGCGCGGGCCTGGCAGCGCCGCTGGCTGGACGACCGAAAGTGGACGTACGTGGAAAGCCGCGGCAAGCGCCCGCTGGTTGGCCGCCAGTACGCTCGCATGAAGCTTGGCGTAGGATCGCCGACCATTTTAGACCCCAACCCACCGCCGGCTCGTCCGGCGTGGGCGCCTGACTTTTCGCGAGTACGTTGAATATGCGCCCACGCAATGCTGAGAACCGCGACCTGCCGCCGGGCATGTACCGGCGCAAGCGCACCAGGAAAAACGGAAGCATCTGGGTGGCTTACTACTACAGGGATGTGACGGGGACGGACGTCCCGCTAGGCAAGGACATAGGCCTGGCCAAAATCAAGTGGGCCGATCTCGAGGCCAAAATCAAGCCTGCGGACCTGACCATGATGAGGGCGGTCTTTGATCGCTACGCCGACCACATCATTCCGAAGAAGTCGGCGAGAACCCAGCGCGACAACAAGGGAGAGCTCAAACAGCTGAGGTTGGTATTTGATACCGCGCCAATCGACTCCATCACGCCAGCCATGATCGCAGGATACCGCGACAGCCGTACGGCGAAGGTGCGGGCCAACCGCGAAATCGCCTTGCTATCTCACGTCTTTAATACTGCAAGGGAGTGGGGTTTGACCGACAGAGAGAACCCCTGCCAAGGCGTTCGGAAGAACAAGGAAAAGCCGCGTGACTACTATGCCAATGACCAGGTCTGGACAGCTGTCTATCTAGCGGCAGCGCAGGAGCTGAAGGATGCCATGGACCTGGCTTACCTAACCGGCCAAAGGCCAGCGGACGTCAGGCTTATGGGTCGATATGACGTCGAGGGCATCTACTTGCTGGTCAGCCAGGGCAAGACAGAACGACGTCTGCGCATCCAAATGGAGGTTGATGGTGTGAAAAACACCCTTGGAGTACTGATCGAGCGGATGAATTACGCCGCCATCGACCAGAAATCGCCCTACTTTATTACCAACAGCCGCGGTCAGAAGATCAGTGAGCGCGTGCTTGGGATGCGCTGGGATGATGCGAGGAAGGCAGCAGTGGCGACTGCTATTGCGGCAGGAGACTCAGCACTGGCTGAGAAAATCGCTGGGTTTCAATTCCGCGATATCCGTCCGAAGGCAGCATCAGAGATCCTCGATATCGAGGACGCCAGCCGGCTCCTGGGACACTCGAAACAGGAAATCACCAAGAAGGTCTATCGTCGCGTGGGCGCAATCGCGCAGCCTTCGAAGTGAATAGTTCTGGAACACATGCCAAAAAGTTCTGGAACACATGCCTTTTCAGTCGCCCAAAGAAAAACCCCGCAGACGTTAATCTGCGGGGTTCTCGATGATGGAGGCCGAGGTCGGAATCGAACCGGCGTAGGCGGATTTGCAATCCGCAGCATAACCACTTTGCTACTCGGCCCCAAACGTGAAGCAAGAAACTGCTGCACGCAAACAAACTGGAGCGGGAAACGAGACTCGAACTCGCGACCCCGACCTTGGCAAGGTCGTGCTCTACCAACTGAGCTATTCCCGCATCGTGTTGACGGGCGCCATTCTATCTAATCGGCGACACCCGTCAAGCCCTTGATTCAAAAATAGTTTTATTTCTTCTCGGCTGTGATGCGCAAGTGCGGCCAGGCGGCGCGCAGGTATTGCAGCATGGACCACAGGGTCAGCGCGGCGGCGACGAGCAAAAGGGCGTAGCCGACGATGACCCAGAAGGTGGCGGCCTTGGGATTGGCCAGCAGGATGACCAAAGCCAGCATCTGCGCGGCGGTCTTCCATTTGCCCATGTTGGACACTGCGACCTGGGCACGCGCACCGATTTCGGCCATCCATTCGCGCAGCGCCGAGACGACGATTTCGCGACCGATGATGATCGCCGCCGGCAGGGTCAGCCAGAAGTTGGCATGTTCCTGCACCAGCAGCACCAGGGCCACCGCCACCATGAGTTTGTCGGCCACCGGATCGAGGAACGCACCGAATGGCGTGCTCTGCTCCCAACGGCGGGCCAGATAGCCGTCCAGCCAATCGGTTGCCGCCGCTATCGCGAACACGGTGCTGGCTGCCATATAGCTCCAATGGTAGGGCAGATAGAACAGCAATATGAAGAACGGTATCAGCAGGACGCGCAGTACGGTAAGCAAGTTAGGGATATTCATCGGCACAACTGGCTGCAAGGTGAGATGGCATTCTACTCGCTGTGCAGGTTTGCATAAATCGACTCTGCCAGCTTTTTACTGATTCCCGGTGCCTTGGCAATTTCCTCGACACTGGCGCGGGCGATTTCCTGCAGCCCGCCGAAATGCTTGAGCAACTCGCGGCGGCGCTTGGGGCCCACGCCTGCAACCCCTTCCAGGGTCGAGGTGCGGCGCGTCTTGCCGCGCCGCGCTCGGTGACCGGTGATTGCGAAACGGTGGGCTTCGTCACGGATCTGCTGGATCAGGTGCAGCGCCGGTGAGTCGCCCTTGAGGGTGAATTCATGGGCGACGTCGTTCAGGTACAGCGTTTCGAAGCCGGCCTTGCGGGTCGTGCCTTTGGCCACGCCGAGCAGGATGAGGTCGGGAATGGCCAGTTCGTTCAGCACTTCACGGGCCATGTTCAACTGGCCCTTGCCGCCGTCCACCAGCAGCACGTCGGGCAACTTGCCCTCGCCTGCCTTGATCTTGCTGAAGCGGCGCATCAAGGCCTGGTGCATGGCCGCATAGTCATCGCCTGCGGTGACGCCTTCGATGTTGTAGCGGCGGTAATCCGATTTGATCGGACCTTCGGGGCCAAACACCACGCACGACGCCACGGTGGCTTCGCCGCTGGAGTGACTGATGTCGTAGCACTCCAGCCGCTGCGGTGGCTCGTCCAGGTTCAGTACTTCGGCCAGCGCGTCGAACCGCGCGGCCACGTGCTGTCGATTGGCGAGCCGTGCGCCCAGCGCCTGCTCGGCGTTGGTCACGGCCAGTTGCTGCCAACGTGCACGGGTGCCGCGCACGCGATGGCTGAGGCTCAATTCACGACCACGCAAAGTATCGAGGGCATCGAGCAACGCTTCGTGGTCTTCGGGAATGACGTTGACGATCAACTCGCTCGGCAGGTCGCGCTCGGAGCTGCCCAGGTAGTATTGCGAGAGAAACGCCGACATGACTTCGGCGACTTCTTCTTCGATACCCACCTGCGGAAAGAAATTCTTGCTGCCCAGCACCCTGCCGGCACGCACGGTGATCAGGTGTACGCACGCGCCGCCCGGGTTGACGAAGGCAGCGATGACGTCGACGTCGCCGCTGCCGCCCTCCATGCTTTGCTGGTCCTGCACGCGCCGCAGCAGACCGATCTGGTCGCGCAGCTGCGCTGCCTCTTCGAACTGCAGGTCCATCGCGGCTTTCTCCATGCTGGCGGAAAGCTCATTGGTCAGCTGGTTGCTGCGTCCCTCCAGAAACATCACCGAATGGCGCACGTCTTCGGCATATTCAGGCGCCTCCACGAGCCTTACGCAGGGCGCCTTGCAGCGCTTGATCTGGTGTTGCAGGCATGGACGCGTGCGGTTTCTGAAGTAGCTGTCCTCGCATTGGCGAACGAAGAAGGTCTTCTGCAACAGGCTCAGGCTCTCGCGAATGGCTCCAGCGCTAGGATAAGGACCAAAGTAGCGCCCCTTGGCCTTCTTGGCGCCACGATGGATGCTGAGTCGCGGAAATTCGCCGTCGGAAAGAAACACGTACGGGTAGGATTTGTCGTCGCGCAGCAGAATGTTGTAAGGGGGCCGCCACTCCTTGATCAGAGTCTGCTCAAGCAGCAACGCCTCGGTTTCGTTGGCCGTGATGGTGGTTTCGATCTGCTGGATCTTGCCCACCAGGGCAGCGGTCTTGGGCGCCTGGCCGGTTTTGCGAAAATAGCTGGCCAGGCGCTTCTTGAGGTTTTTGGCCTTGCCCACGTAAAGCAGACGCATGGCGTCGTCGAACATCCGGTACACGCCCGGACGTCCGCTGCAGGTGGCAAGAAAGGCACTGGGATCGAATGCAGCAGTCATGGTCAAAGGTTGGTGTCTACCATGCCATGCCGAACCGCCAGCAGGGTCAACTCAACATCGCTGGTCACCGAGAGCTTCTCGAAGATCCGGTAGCGATAGGTGTTGACCGTCTTGGGCGACAGGCACAGCTTATCTGAGATGATCTGGACTTTCTGGCAGCCGACGATCATCAGGGCAATCTGGATTTCCCGCTCGGACAGCAGATCGAACGGTGAGTTGCTGGTCTGTGGCTGGAACGACTTGAGGGCCAATTGCTGGGCAATCTGCGGGCTGATGTAACGCTGGCCGGCGAAGACCAGGCGAATCGCCTGGACCATTTCGGCAAGCCCCGCACCTTTGGTCAGGTACCCTGCGGCACCGGCTTGCAGCAGGCGCGTGGGAAACGGGTCTTCCTCGCAGACGGTTACAGCCACCACTTTGATATCTGGATGGCTGCGCAGCAGTTTGCGCGTCGCCTCGAGACCACCGATACCGGGCATCTTGACGTCCATCAACACCACGTCCGGCTTGAGGTCGCGAGCATACTGCAGCGCCCCCTCGCCCGACTCGGCCTGCCCCACGACCTGCAGGTCGTCGATATCGGCCAGCATGCGGGTGATGCCGGTACGGACCAGGTCGTGATCGTCGACTACTAGAACCCGAATCAAACGGACACCTCGTAATAGTGGTCTCGGGGAATGGCGCCACATTACCAAACATTGCCGCTTCGGACCTAGCTGAAAGCGTCATGAATATGGCGTGGGGCGTCGGTGCGGAAAATCAGTCCCGGGTATTTCTCGTCCGTGTTTTTTTCTGGACCGTACCGCGCGCGGAATAGTTCGCTGCCATTTCTGCAAGGCTGTTGGCCAGATTATTCAGGACGGCCTGCCCAGAAGTAGGAAGTGTCCGATATGTCTCTAGGACTTTTTCCTCTCCGCCACTGAGAGCCTGCTCGGCCAACGGCGTCCGGTTACCGAGCACCACATAGAGAACGTCGACGCCTATCGTCGAAACGGCAGCCAAGTAATCGGCTCGGGGTGATCTGTCGCCGTTTTCGTACTTGCCCTGTGCATTGGGTTCGACACCGCCCACTTGGCCAAACTCGCGTTGCGTGAGCTCCAGACGCTCGCGCTCTTCCCTTAGCCGGGGACCGATTCCAGTCATTTGAATGTATAATCCTTTATCGAAACACCCGAAACGGTGCGAAATAAAACCACTTTGAACCCTCTAAAACGGACTTGAACTATGCATGGTATACGGACTGCCGCACAAGCCAGAGCCTGGCTCGATCAGCAAGGGAAATCGGTACAAGAGTTTGCGCGCGAACATGGCGTGGACCCTGCCACCACCTACCAGGTGTTGGCGGGACGCAAGAAAGGGCGGCGTGGCGAGGCCCACCGGGTTGCCGTGCTGCTGGGCATGAAGCTGGGCATCGCTGCTACGCTTGAGAGCGGCCAGCGCTGAGCGCACGTCGTCAACGGTCGGGGCTGGGCAGAACGCGCTCCATGCGCAGAAAGCTGTCCTGCTCCCCCACCACCTCGAAGCCGTGGCGGCCATAGAGCCGCTGCGCGGGGTTGTCCTTGAACACCATCAGACGCACCCGCGGCAGGCGCTCGCTACGCGCTTGCCGCACCACCTGCTCGAGCACCCAATGGCCTACGCCCTGGCCACGATACGCCGGCAGCAGGTGCACTTCACGGATGAACAGTGCATGGGCATCCCTGGACAGACTGATGTAGCCCAGCGGCACTGCATCGCGACAGATCAATCGGTTGTCGCGCCAATGCCAGGCCTGATCGAAACCCTCGTCCAGCCACAGGAGATCGTGACGGCCGTAGTAAGGCAACATCGCTCGCCGAGTGAGGTCTCGGGCGAAACGCAGATCCTGATCGGTAGCCGCCCGCAGGTACAAAGTCATTGCATCCTCCCCACGTCAAGAATGAGCTTGAATCCTCGGCCATGGCTGAAGTAAGCTCCAGCCATCCACCGGAGACTATCAATGTCGCACAACACCTTCAGCCCTGCATCCTTGCCTGCGACCTGCGCAGCAATGGCGGCTGTCCGTGCACCGGCAAACGTTTATTTTGGGTATTGGTTTAGCCACTGGCGCGCCTGATACCCATATCGGCGCCCATTTCACAGGGGTCGCCGACAGAGAATTCTCAACCCCCAGTCGGCCTCCCGACTGGGGGTTTTTGCTTTTCAGGGCTTCATGTTTTTTTCGGCACTTTCGCCACGAAATCGAGGAACGCTTCATGAACAACTTCACTTATTACCGTTTCGACATCCGCAACCTCTGGCGATTTAGCAACCTCCGTTCGGGCCAGCCTGCCGCCTCCGACCGGTCGTTGATGGGTGGCATGACCCGCAGTCCAGACTCCCCGGCACTTTGTCGAACACCTTGACAGGGCAGCGCATGCGGGCAAGCACCCCGCCGCTGTCCAGGACCCAGACCATGAACAACAGCCTGACCACTCTGCACCACACCCCTACTGTCCACACTCGCGCAGCCGCAGCTTCATCCGCGGCTAAAGACGCCGCCAACACGCCGGCGACTCACCGTCTGCCCACGCATTTCGCGCTCAAGCAGCAACTGCCCCTCGCCGATCACCTGGGCACCCAGGTCCAGGCCCATCGCCAAGCCATCCGCGCCATTCTCGAAGGCCGTGACCCACGCCTGCTGGTCGTGGTCGGCCCCTGCTCCCTGCACGATCCGAAGTCTGCGCTGGAGTACGCACGCAACTTGAGCCGGCTGGCGCAGGAGCTCGAGGGCGAAATGCTGCTGGTGATGCGCGCCTACGTGGAAAAACCACGCACCACAGTGGGTTGGAAAGGCCTGGCTTACGATCCTTACCTGGATGGTACCGACGACATGGCGGGCGGCCTGACCCTGTGCCGCGACCTGATGCGTGAGATGCTGCGCCTGGGCCTGCCATTGGCCAGTGAAGTGTTGCAGCCTATGGCCTCAGGCTACTTCGACGACCTGTTGAGCTGGGTGGCGATCGGTGCGCGCACCACGGAATCGCAGATCCATCGCGAACTGGCCAGCGGCCTGGGAATCCCGGTCGGCTTCAAGAACGGTACCGACGGCGGCGTTGCAGTCGCGTGCGATGCCATGCGCAGTGCAGCCCATGCCCATCGCCATTTCGGCATCGATCCGCAGGGGCACCCAGCCATGATCGACACCACCGGCAATCCCGACACCCACCTGGTGTTGCGCGGGGGGCACCGCGGCCCCAACCATGACCGTCAGAGCATTGCCCAGGTGCACAACGATCTGGCCAAAGCGGGTGTGAAGGCGCGAATCATGGTCGACTGCAGCCATGCCAACAGCGGCAAGGACCCGTTGCGCCAGCCAGCGGTCTTCGACGACGTGCTGCAGCAGCGCCTGGACGGAGATCGTTCACTGGTTGCAGTCATGCTGGAAAGCCATTTGCAGGAAGGCAGCCAGCCGATCAGTGGGCACATGCGCTACGGCGTGTCGGTCACCGACGGCTGCCTGGGCTGGGCCGCCACCGAGCAACTGCTGCGCCAAGGTGCCGAGCGCCTGCGCGGCGCTGCCCAGGTTTGATGCACCTGCGTGTGCGTGCGCCGATCCGGATCCGGGTCGGCGCAGGCAACCAATTGGGCAGGGTCGAGTCCAATCTGCACGTTCTGAACATCGGAGATCACCATGAAACTCATCCCCTGCGCCGGTCTGGTGCTGTGCCTGGCACTGTTGCAAGGCTGCTTCGACAGCGCCGACAAGAGCACCACCAAAGGCAACAACGACGGCACTCCTTCCTCGGTACAGATGCAGAAGCCCGATCAGTCCAAGGATAAATAAGTGCCAGCGCCTGCCCCCGCAGGCGCTTTCATGAAATGATGGCGGCTTTCCCGCTCGCATCTCCTGCGCACAAGGACTGTCGCCAGCATGCCGCTGACCCTCGCTGCTTCCAAACGCAAATTTTCGCGCCTGCTGCTACCCTGGCTGGCGGCCGCAGTACCGCTGGCCTGCGGTGCAGTCATGCTGAATTGGGAGGCCGGTCGTTCGCTGCAGCTGGCGGCGTCGCGTACCAGCCAGTTGGCGGTGGAGCAGTTCGAGCTCATCCTCGACAACGTGGCGGCGGCGGCGGATGCCGTTATGCCGTTGTCCGGACAACCCTGTGCGCAAGTGCAACCGGCGCTGCTGGACCAAGTGACCCGGCGGCCCTTCGTGCGTTCGGTGAATCTGATCCAGGGCGACACACTTTACTGCAGCTCCCTGTCCGGCGCGGTGAGCGAAAACGTGGATCCGCTCGATTACGTCGATGGGCAGCTGTGGCTGCTGCCCGGCAATCCCGTGACGCCCGACCGCGGCTTGTTGATCTACCGCGCTGCGCGTGGCGAGGCCAGCGCGCTCAGCACCGTCGACGGTTACCACCTGGCCAACGCCTTGCGCATGATGGGCTCGACCCATTCGATCACCCTGCACGTCGGCCGCAGCTGGATCGAAACCAGCGGCAAAGTTCATCAGGGGACGCCGCTGCCTGCCGCAGGCGGTCAAACACGGCTGCAGTCCGCGCGCTACCCGTTCAGCGTGATCAGTGGCATCGCGCAGGGTGCGCGCTGGACGTTGATACGCGAGCAGTACGCCGGCATGTTCGGCCTGCTGCTGCTTGTCTCGGCGGTGGTGGGCCTGCTTTGCCGGTGGGTGATGAGCCGTTCCGGCTCGCGCTATCAAGAGTTGCAGCGTGCCCTGGATGCCGAAGAGTTCGTGCCCTTCTTCCAGCCGGTGGTGTTCAGCGAGGACGGCCGCTGGGCGGGTGCCGAAGTGCTCATGCGCTGGCAGCATCCCCGCGAAGGCCTGGTCCGCCCCGACCTGTTCATTCCCTACGCCGAGGACTGCGGGCTGATCGTACCGATGACCCGCCTGCTGATGAAGCGCACTGCGCAGCAGTTGGGCACCTGCCTGGACCGGCTGCCGCAAGGCTTTCATGTCGGCATCAATATCACCGCCCAGCACTGCCTGGACCCGGCGCTGTTCGATGACTGCAAGGCCTTCCTCGATGCGTTCCCGAAAGACCGGATCGCCTTGACCCTGGAATTGACCGAACGCGAGCTCATCCAGCCCTGCGCGCAGATTCACGCGCTGTTCGAACGGTTGCGCAGGTTGGGCGTGAGCATAGCCATCGACGACTTCGGCACCGGACAGTCGAGCCTGAGCTACCTGCAGCAGTTCAAGGTCGACTTTCTCAAGATCGACCAGAGCTTCGTGGCCATGATCGGCGTCAATACGCTTTCGCGGCACGTGCTGGACAGCATCATCGAGCTGTCGGCCAAACTCGAACTGCAGGTGGTCGCCGAAGGCGTGGAAACCGACGAACAACGCGCTTACCTCGCCGCTCGCCATGTGAGGTACCTGCAGGGCTATCTGTTTGCCAAGCCGATGCCACTGGCGGATTTCGAGCAAGCCTTGCGCCGTCTCTGAAAGCAGTGGTTGTACCCTGCCCGCCTGCCTGAGATCATTGTCGGCTCAGTCAGGTTTTTCGCGCTTCGAGGCTCCCGTGTCCAAAGGCATCATCACGTCCGTCACAGCGTCCACTCTGTTCGCCGTGATGTATTTCTATACCTCGCTGCTGACACCGCTGAGCGGCGAAGAGATGTTCGGCTGGCGCATGCTGCTGACCTTGCCGTGCGTGACCCTGTTCATGTGGCTCAGTGCCGATCTGCATCTGGTCGCCAGGGTGTGGCGCAACATTGCCCAGCGCCCGGTGCTGCTGCTGGGCTCCATAGGTACCTCCGCGCTGATGGGTGTGCAGCTGTGGCTGTTCCTCTGGGCGCCGCTGCACGGGCGCAGCCTGGACGTGTCGTTGGGATATTTTCTGCTGCCGCTGACCATGGTCCTCACAGGCCGCCTGGTGTATGGCGAACAGCTCTCGCACCTGCAGAAGCTGGCGGTGTTCTGCGCCGCCTGCGGTGTAGGCCACGAGTTGTTCCAGCATGGTCGGTTCGCCTGGGAAACGCTGCTGGTGGCTGCCGGTTATCCGGTGTACTTCGTGCTGCGCCGTGCTTGCGGCAATGACCACCTGGGTGGCTTATGGACGGACATGTGCCTGATGCTGCCCGCCGCCCTGCTGTTCATCGTGCAAGGACAGCTGTCGCCGGCCGACATGCAAGCGCGACCGCTGCTCTACGCACTGATACCGATTCTTGGGGTCATCAGTGCATCGGCGTTGATCTGCTACGTAATGGCCAGCCGTCTGTTGCCGTTCAGCCTGTTCGGGCTGCTCAGCTACGTCGAGCCGGTGCTGTTGGTGGGGGTGGCATTGCTGCTGGGCGAGAGCATCGCGCCAGACCAGTGGCTGACCTACTTGCCGATCTGGCTGGCGGTGCTGGTGCTGATGTTCGAGGGCGCCAAGCACTTGGCGCGCTCGCGTCGCGCCGTGTGATTGTGCGCGGTTTCGCTACACTTCCAGCGCTTGCTTGCGCAGGAGCACCTGTTTGACCCGGCGCTCCTCCACGGTCAGCACGGTCAGGCTCCAGTGTTCCCACTGCAGCGTGTCGCCTTGCTTGGGCAAACGATCGAGCAGGCTCATGACCATGCCTGCCAGGGTCTGGTAGTCATTGGTCGGCGCTGCATCGAAGCCGATACGCGTCTGCAGTTGCTTGAGGTCCAACGCTGCACTCACGCGATAGCCATCTTCCTGCTCGACGATATCGGGGGCCTGCACTTCGCTGGCATCGGGCAGCTCGCCGGCAATCGATTCGAGAATGTCGGTCATGGTCAGAATGCCGATGAAGCCACCGAACTCGTTGACCACGAAGGCAATGTGCGTGGACTGCGCACGCATCTGCTCCAGGGCATTGAGAATGCTGAAGGTCTCGAGCAGGTTGATCGGCTGGCGCGCCAGGCTGGCCAGGTCCGGTGCGTCGCCCGCCAGCAGTTGCTTGAGCAACTCCTTCTTGTGCACGAAACCCAGGGGTTCATCCACTTGGCCTTGTGCGATCAATGGCAGGCGTGAGTAGGACGACTGCATCAAGGTCTGCTCGGTGACCTCGCGCGACGCACCCAGGTCCAGGCAATCCACCTGGGCACGCACGGTCATGATGCTGCGGATGGGTTTTTCGGCCAGGTTCAACACCCCGCTGATCATCACCCGCTCACGCCGATCGAACAGCGCTTCGCTCTGCTCCTGGCCCACCAGGTCTTCGATCTCCTCGTCCATGGCTTCGCTGGCCGGACGACGACCGCCCAGCAGGCGCAGTACGGCGTGGGCGGTACGTTCGCGCATCGGCCGATCCTGATGCTTGTGCTTGCGCCGTGCGCGCGCGATCTGGTTGAACACCTCGATGAGGATCGAGAAACCGATCGCGGCGTAGAGATAACCCTTGGGGATGTGGAAGCCCAGACCTTCGGCGGTCAGGGCGAAGCCGATCATCATCAAGAAGCCCAGGCACAGCATGATCACGGTCGGGTGGCTGTTGACGAAGCGCGTCAGCGGCTTGCTGGCGATGATCATCAGACCGATGGAGAAGATCACCGCGATCATCATGATCGACAACTCGTCCACCATGCCCACGGCGGTGATCACCGCATCCAGGGAGAACACGGCGTCCAGCACGACGATCTGCGCGACGATTGGCCAGAACAGGGCGTAGGTCTTGACGCCAGCGCGCTGCGCGACATGGCCTTCGAGCCTTTCATGCAGCTCCATGGTGGCCTTGAACAGCAGGAAGATACCGCCGAACAGCATGATCAGGTCGCGTCCGGAGAACGTCTTGCCGAACACCTCGAACAGCGGCTCGGTCAGCGTCACCATCCAGGAAATGCTGGCCAGCAGGCCCAGGCGCATGATCAGCGCCAACGACAGGCCGATCACCCGCGCACGGTCACGCTGATGCGGCGGCAGCTTGTCGGCGAGAATCGCGATGAATACCAGGTTGTCGATGCCCAGTACCAGTTCCAGGACGATCAGGGTCGCCAGGCCTAGCCAGGCCGTGGGGTCGGCTAGCCATTCCATGAAAGGGTACTCATCAGGCAGAAGGAGGGTATTGCGTGAAGCGCGGGACTGGGAGGTTCCGTGACGGGGTTCATAGAGGTCTTGAGTAGTTTCGGAATCTGATCCTACCGCCCGCCGTATCAATTCCTACAGCGAGAAAGTATTTCAAGGCTTGTACGGCTGTGCCTTCAAGGTTTGCGCTGCCGTCAGGTGGTGGAATGAAGAAATCGTTAGCTAGCTTTGTATTTTTCCTGAAAATCAAGCACTTCCAGCGATGTTTATCATTCGCGATGATAGTTACCTTCGAACCATTCGATTCGTCGATTGTCACGTCTGCGCCGCATGATCCGCCCATCGTTGATGCTCCCTTACTTCACTTGGCGGACCTGCACATGCACCAGTCACTCACTCCGTTGCGTTTTCCGTTGGCGGCCCTTGCGCTGATGGTGATCGCGGCTTGCGGAAAAACACCCGATGTCGCTCAGGCGCCTGCTGCACCCAAGGTTACCGTGGCCCAGGTGCTGGAACAGCCGGTCAATGAATGGGACGAGTTCACCGGGCGCCTGGAAGCACCGGAAACCGTTGAGATTCGCCCACGCGTGTCGGGCCAGATTGACCAGGTAGCCTTCACCGAGGGCGCCCTGGTGAACAAGGGCGACCTGCTGTTCCAGATCGATCCGCGGCCCTTCCAGGCCGAAGTGCGGCGCCTGGAAGCGCAGCTGCAACAGGCCCGCGCCAGTTCTGCGCGCAGCGACAACGAAGCGCAACGCGGCCAGCGCCTGCAGGCGAGCAACGCCATTTCCGCCGAGCTGGCCGAGACCCGTGCCACCGCGGCGCAAGAATCGCGCGCGGCGCTCGCCGGCATCCAGGCACAGCTTGACCTGGCCCGGCTGAACCTGAGCTTCACCCGCGTGACGGCGCCGATCTCCGGACGCGTCAGCCGTGCCGAAATAACCGCAGGCAACATCGTCACCGCCGACGTGACGCCGCTGACCAGCGTGGTTTCTACCGACAAGGTGTATGCCTACTTCGATGCCGACGAGCGCGTGTACCTCAAATACACCCAGCTCGCCCGCCAGGGCCAGCGCGGCCAGACCACCCCGGTCTACCTGGGGCTGTCCAACGAGGCCGGCAACCCGCACCTGGGTCACATGAATTTTGTCGACAACCAGGTCAATCCCAAGACCGGCACCATTCGTGGTCGCGCCGTGTTCGACAACAAGGACGGCAGCTTCACCCCCGGCCTGTACGCACGGCTGAAACTGGTGGGCAGCGCCACCTATTCGGCAGTGCTGATCAAGGACGAGGCGGTGGGCACCGACCTGGGCAAGAAGTTCGTGCTGGTAATGGATCAGGACAACAAGGCCGCCTACCGCAGCATCGAACTGGGGCCCAAGCTTGAAGGCCTGCGCATCGTGCGCAGTGGTCTGAACAAGGATGAGCGCATCGTCATCAACGGCCTGCAGCGCGTTCGCCCCGGTTCCCAGGTCGACCCCGAAGTCGCCCAGATGGCCAGCCCTGCCACCCTCGCCGCCCTGGCCGAACAGCGCCATGCCCTGGAAGCCAGCAACACGCCCGCTGCTGCGGTCAAGGTTGCCAGCGTTTCGACTCCACGCGGTTAAGAGATCACTGCGATGAACTTCTCTCAATTCTTCATCAAGCGGCCGATCTTCGCCGCCGTGCTGTCGCTGATCATTCTGATCGCCGGCGCCATCTCGCTGTTCCAGCTGCCGATCAGCGAGTACCCCGAAGTGGTCCCGCCGACCGTGGTGGTGCGTGCCAGCTTCCCCGGCGCCAACCCCAAGGTCATCGGTGAAACCGTGGCCGCGCCGCTCGAACAGGCCATCACCGGTGTGGAGAACATGCTGTACATGTCCTCGCAGTCTACCGCCGACGGCAAGCTGACCTTGACCCTGACTTTCGCTTTGGGCACCGACCTGGACAACGCCCAGGTGCAGGTGCAGAACCGAGTGACGCGCACCCAACCCAAGCTGCCCGAAGAAGTCACGCGGATCGGCATCACCGTGGACAAGGCTTCACCGGACTTGACCATGGTGGTCCACCTGACCTCCCCCGACCAGCGCTACGACATGCTCTACCTGTCCAACTACGCGACCTTGAACATCAAGGACGAACTGGCCAGGCTCAATGGCATCGGCGACGTGCAGTTGTTCGGCATGGGCGACTATTCATTGCGCGTTTGGCTGGACCCGAACAAGACCGCTTCGCGCAACCTGACCGCTACCGACGTGGTCACCGCCATTCGCGAGCAGAACCGTCAGGTTGCCGCTGGCCAGCTGGGCGCGCCGCCTGCGCCCAACGCCACCAGTTTCCAGATGTCGGTCAACACCCAGGGCCGCCTGGTCACCGAAGAGGAATTCGAAAACATCGTCGTGCGCGCCGCCGACGATGGCGAAATCACCCGGCTCAAGGACATTGCCCGCGTGGAGCTGGGTTCCAGTCAGTACGCGTTGCGCTCGCTGCTGAACAATCAACCGGCGGTGGCCCTGCCGATCTTCCAGCGGCCGGGTTCCAATGCCATCGACGTGTCCAATCAGGTTCGAGCGAAAATGGCCGAACTCAAGCAGTCGTTCCCTGAAGGCATGGACTACAGCATCGTCTACGACCCGACCATCTTCGTGCGCGGCTCGATCGAGGCGGTGGTGCACACCTTGTTCGAAGCGCTGATCCTGGTCGTGCTGGTGGTGATCCTGTTCCTGCAGACCTGGCGCGCCTCGATCATTCCGCTGGTAGCCGTGCCGGTGTCGCTGATCGGCACCTTCGCCGTCATGCACATGTTCGGCTTTTCACTTAACGCGTTGTCGCTGTTCGGACTGGTGCTGGCCATCGGTATCGTCGTGGACGACGCCATCGTGGTGGTGGAGAACGTCGAGCGCAACATCGAGCTGGGGCTGGAACCGGTAGCTGCGACCGAGCGGGCCATGCGCGAAGTGACCGGGCCGATCATCGCCACTGCGCTGGTGCTGTGTGCGGTGTTCGTGCCGGCGGCGTTCATCTCCGGGCTCACCGGGCAGTTCTACAAGCAGTTCGCCTTGACCATCGCCATTTCCACGGTCATTTCGGCGTTCAACTCGTTGACCCTGTCGCCAGCCCTGGCGGCCGTGCTGCTCAAGGCTCACGACGCACCGAAGGACCGTTTCTCCAGATTGCTCGACAAGCTGCTGGGTGGCTGGCTGTTCCGACCATTCAACCGCTTTTTCGAAAAAGCCAGCCACGGCTATGTCGGCACCGTGGCGCGGGTGATCCGCAGCAGTGGTATCGCCATGCTGTTGTATGCAGGGTTCATGGTGCTGACCTGGGTCGGTTTCGCCAACACCCCTACCGGTTTCGTGCCTTCTCAGGATAAGCAGTACCTGGTGGCGTTCGCGCAGTTGCCGGACGCCGCCAGCCTGGACCGCACCGAAGATGTGATCAAGCGCATGTCGGACATTGCCTTGAAACAGCCGGGCGTGGAGAACGCCATTGCTTTCCCGGGCCTGTCGATCAACGGTTTCACCAACAGCCCGAACAACGGCATCGTGTTCGTCGCGCTCAAGGACTTCGATCAGCGCAAGGACGCCAGCCTGTCGGCCAATGCCATCGCTGCCGAGCTCAACGGCAAGTTCGCCGGTATCCAGGACGCCTACATGGCGATCTTCCCACCGCCGCCGGTGATGGGCCTGGGCACCATCGGTGGATTCCGCTTGCAGGTCCAGGATCGCGGCAACCTTGGCTATGACGAGTTGTACAAGCAAACCCAGAACATCATTGCCAAGAGCCGCAGCGTGCCGGAACTGGCCGGGCTGTTCACCAGCTACACGGTGAACGTGCCGCAGGTGGATGCCTCGATCGATCGGGAAAAGGCCAAGACCCATGGCGTGGCCATCAGCGATATATTCGACACCTTGCAGGTGTACCTGGGCTCGCTGTACGCCAACGACTTCAACCGCTTCGGGCGCACCTATCAGGTCAATGTCCAGGCCGAGCAGCAGTTCCGCCTGGAGGCCGAGCAGATCGGCCAGCTGAAGGTGCGCAACGATCGCGGCGAGATGATCCCGCTGGCCACGTTCATCAAGGTCAGCGACACCGCAGGGCCTGATCGCGTGATGCACTACAACGGCTTCGTCACGGCGGAAATCAACGGCGCTGCCGCACCGGGCTACAGTTCGGGCCAGGCCCAGGCAGCGGTAGAGAAACTGCTCAAGGACGAACTGCCCAACGGCATGGCCTACGAATGGACCGAGCTGACCTATCAGCAGATTCTGGCAGGCAACACCGCGCTGTTCGTGTTCCCGCTGTGCGTGCTGCTGGCCTTCCTGGTGCTGGCGGCGCAGTACGAAAGCTGGAGCCTGCCGCTGGCGGTGATCCTGATCGTGCCCATGACCCTGCTCTCGGCGATTGCCGGGGTGATGATCGCGGGCAGCGACAACAATATCTTCACCCAGATCGGCCTCATCGTGCTGGTCGGACTGGCGTGCAAGAACGCGATCCTGATCGTCGAATTCGCCAAGGACAAGCAGGAGGAAGGCCTCGACCCGCTGGCCGCCGTGCTGGAGGCGTGCCGCTTGCGGCTGCGGCCGATCCTGATGACCTCGTTCGCTTTCATCATGGGCGTGGTGCCGCTGGTGCTGTCGTCCGGCGCCGGTGCCGAGATGCGCCATGCCATGGGCGTGGCGGTGTTCTCCGGCATGCTGGGGGTGACCTTCTTCGGCCTGCTGCTGACCCCGGTGTTCTTCGTGCTGATCCGTCGCCATGTCGAGCGTCGTCAGGCCCGCAAGGCGGACCGCGCACTCAAGCTTGAGGTACAACCATGAATCGCTTGAAACCCCTTCTGCCCAGCCTGCTGGTGATGGCCCTGGCCGCGTGTGCGGTGGGCCCTGACTACCGCGCGCCGCAGGAGTTGGATGCGTCCGTGGCGGCCGCCCAGGATGCGCGTTATTACCGCGCCGAGCAGTTCGATGCCGTGTGGTGGCAGCAATTCGACGACCCGACGCTCAATCGCCTGGTCAACGAATCGCTGCAGGGCAACCGCGAGCTGCGCGTGGCCTTCGCCCGCCTCAAGGCGTCTCGGGCGATCCGCGACGATGTGGCCAACGACCGCTTCCCGGTGGTGACCAGCCGCGCCAGCAGCGAGATCGGCAAGAGCCAGATACCGGGCCAGACCGACGAGCGCGTCAATACCGAACGCTACGACCTGGGCCTGGACATGGCCTGGGAAGTCGACTTGTTCGGGCGCATCCAGCGTCAGTTGGAAGTCAGTGACGCCCAGCAGGGTGAAGCCGCGGCCAACCTGCAGCAGTTGCAGGTGACGTTGATCGCCGACCTGGTGGATGCCTACGGACAACTGCGCGGCGCGCAGCTGCGCGAGAAGATCGCCCTGGCCAACCTGAAGAACCAGCAGGATTCGCGCGGCATCACCCGCAGCCTGGAGGAAGCCGGCGTCGGCAATCAACTGGACGTGGTGCGTGCCGATGCACGTCTGGCCGCGGTCGAAGCGACCGTGCCGCAACTGCAGGCCGAGCAGGTGCGGGCACGCAACCGCATCGCCACCCTGCTCGGCCAGCGTCCCGATCAACTCAGCGTGGACCTGAGCCCGGCGCAGCTGCCGGCCATTGCCAAGGCGCTGCCGATCGGTGACCCGACCCAACTGCTGCGCCGCCGTCCGGACATTCGCAGTGCCGAACGCCGACTGGCAGCCGCCACCGCGCAGATCGGCGTGGCCACGGCCGATCTGTTTCCACGGGTCAGTCTCACAGGTTTCCTCGGTTTCACGGCGGCACGTGGTTCGCAGATCGGTTCGTCGGCGGCCAACGCCTGGGGCCTGGGGCCGAGCATCACCTGGGCAGCTTTCGACCTGGGCAGCGTGCGCGCGCAGATTCGCGCGGCCAACGCCGATGCCGAAGGTGCGCTGGCCAGCTACGAACAGGATGTGTTGCTGGCGCTGGAAGAATCGGAAAACGCCTTCAGTGACTACGGCAAGCGCCAGCAGCGTCTGCAGGCGCTGATGCGCCAGAGCGACTCCAGCCGCGCTGCGGCGTCGCTGGCGTCGATCCAGTACCGCGAAGGCACCGCCGATTACCTGGTGCTGCTCGATGCCGAGCGCGAGCGCTTGAGCGCCGAAGACGCGCAGGCCCAGGGCGAAACCGAGTTGTATCGCGGCATCGTGGCGATCTACAAGGCGCTGGGCGGTGGCTGGCAACCAGACACGCTGGCACGCCTGTAGCCTGGGAAAGGCGCCTGTCATGCGGGAAAAACGTCAGCGGCCGATGGTAGGATAGGCGCCATCCAGGCACCTCGGGGGCCGTTGTCGGGCATGTCTGCCTGGCAGCGGCCTGCAGTGGGCCGACCCCGATCCGCAGCGAGCGCCCCATGATCAGCATCCGCCCCATGACCCCCTCAGATTTCGAACGTTTCTGGCCCACCTTCAATGCGGTGGTCCAGGGTCAGCAGACCTACGCCTACGATCCGGCCATGACCCGCGAGGCCGCCGAGCACACCTGGCTGCAACTGCCCTTGCATACCTTCGTTGCCGAGGATGAACAAGGCCAGCTGTTGGGCAGCTACTACCTCAAGGCCAATGCCGCAGGCCCCGGCAATCATGTGAGCAACTGCGGCTACATGGTCACCGAGGCCGCGCGCGGTCGAGGCGTGGCGCGACTGATGTGCGAGCACTCGCAGGAGGTGGCTCGCGACAGCGGTTTCCTGGCCATGCAGTTCAACTCGGTGGTAGCCAGCAACGAAGTGGCGGTGGCCCTGTGGCACAAGCTGGGGTTCGAAACCGTCGGGCGCCTGCCGCGGGCTTATCGGCATGCGCAGCACGGGCTGGTGGATTGCCTGGTGATGTACAAGTGGCTGGCCGAGGAGCCTGCGCCGCCGACCCGGTTGATCGGCCGCAAGAACATCGAGTCGGTGGTGTCGCGGCCGCGGCGCGCGCGCTGAACCGTTACCTGCATCACGGAAGTCGATGATGGCTATCGAAAAACGGAATTTTTCTTCAGGGCGTGGGATCAGCAGTATAGGCCCCTGACTACCCCAAGGATTTCGTACCGATGAATATCAACCTGACTCTGTGCTGCATGATCGTCGTTTCATTCAGTATCGCATTGAGCCACGTCTGATCTTGCGCACGGGCGCGACGCAGGCCTCAAAGATTGCCCAAATGCTCGCGCAGGAACTCGATCAATACCTGCACCGGCCGTGATGTCTGTCGATGCTGCGGATACACCGCCGAAAGGGCCAGGGGCTCGGTGACGAAGTCATCGAGTACGGTCTGCAACCGTCCCGAGCTGATCGCCTGCTGGACGATGAACCGGGGCAGGTAGGCGACACCCATGCCGGCCACGGCCGCCTCGCAGAGCAGTTCGCCGTTGTTGGCCCGCAGACGCCCGCCCACGCCGATTACCAATGGCTTGCCGTCCACCTGGAAGCGCCACTGTACCTGCCGCGCATGACCGTAGGGCAGACAGTCGTGGGCTGCCAACTCCTGAGGGGTGGCCGGGATGCCGCGTGCGGCCAGGTAGTCGGGACTTGCACAGTAGACGCGTGCGATGGAGGCAATGCGCCGAGCGATCAGCGATGAGTCTTCCAGCACGCCGATACGCAGGACCAGGTCGTAGCCTTCACCGAGCAGGTCGACCGGGCGGTCGCTGAGATCCATTTCGACCTGGACCTGTGGATAGCGCTGGAGGAATCGAGGCATCAGCACGCTGAGTTGCGCCATGGCGAACGACAGCGGCGCACTCACGCGCAAGATGCCACGCGGTTCGGCAGCCTGCCCTGCTATGCCCTGCTCGATCTGTTCCACTTCCGCCAGCAGGCGTACGGCCGAGTCGTAGTAGCTCTGGCCCAGCGCGGTCACATCGAGGCGCCGTGTGGAGCGATTGAGCAAGCGCGCGCCGAGACGGCTTTCCAGTTGCATCAAGCGACGACTGATGTACTGCTTGGAAACCCCCAGTTGCTCGGCGGCAGCGGTGAAGCTGCGCGATTCCAGTACCTGAACGAACAGCCGCATGTCTTCGAAAGCGTTCATCGTCACTCCTTGGTTGACAATGCATTGTGGGACAGCCCCCCCGGTCGCACAACCGGCCGCAACCTTCCTCCTGTGGAAGCGGTCATCGGCCGCGAAAGGGGCACCGCGGATTGGCTGGTCCACCGCGGCGTCTGGTTCGCGGCCACGGACTGCTCCTACAGCGGAGGTTGCATCCCGTAGGAGCGGTATCGTGCGGATGGGGTTTTCGATGAGCGGGCGAACCTGCCGGGGGTTGCACAGTCACACCCTTTAGCCCGTCGTTGAAGCTCAACGGCGGTCGTGCGGAAAGCGATAGAAAAGCGCTCCCGCGCCCGTTTCCCATCGTCGCCATCGACGGAGCCGTCGGAGCAGCCTCTTGATGAATAGTCTTTCCCAGCACGCCGTGCCCGTCATTCCCCTGTACGACCTGCTGCAACGCTTCAACCAGGTGCGTCGCCACAGCGAACGTCTGGCCAGCCCGCTCAGCGCCGAAGACATGGGCGCGCAATCTATGCCCGATGCGAGCCCGGCCAAATGGCACCTGGCGCACACCACCTGGTTCTTCGAGACGTTTCTGCTGGCCGAACAGCTGCCGCACTACACGCCCTTCGACCCCGATTTCTGCTACCTCTTCAACTCCTACTACGAAGCCGTGGGACCGCGCCAGCCACGTCCACAACGTGGCCTGATGACGCGCCCCGGGCTGGACCGGGTACGTGCCTACCGCGCCCATGTCGACCAGCATATGCAAGAACTGTTGAGCGGCGACCTTGCGCTTGAAGTGCAGGCGTTGATCGAACTGGGCCTGTCCCACGAGCAACAGCACCAGGAACTGTTGCTGATGGACATCCTGCATCTGTTCAGTCTATCGGCGCTCAAACCGGCCTACGACCCGGCATGGCCCGTCGACGCAAGCGGCCAGCGTGGCCGCTTCATCGGGCATGCCGGCGGTCTGGTGGAAATCGGTCACGCAGGCGACGGTTTCGCCTTCGACAACGAAGGCCCGCGGCACAAGGTATTCGCCCAGGCATTCGAGATCGCCGATCGCCTGGTCACCAACGGTGAGTGGCTGGAATTCGTCGAAGCCGGTGGCTACACCCAGGCAGGGCTATGGCTGGCCGACGGTTGGGCGACGGTGCAGGGCGAAGGCTGGCATGCGCCGTTCTACTGGCAGCAGGACCCCGCCGGCAACTGGCTGGAGATGAGCCTGCGCGGGCTGCAACCCCTGCAACTCGACGCCCCCGTGGTGCACATCAGCTACTACGAAGCGGCAGCCTTCGCCCAATGGGCCGGCGCGCGCCTGCCCACCGAAGCGGAATGGGAAATTGCCGCCGGCACCGGGCAACTGCAGCAGCTCGACGATGTGGCCTGGCAATGGACGCAGAGCGCCTACAGCGCCTACCCCGGTTTTCAGCCGGCGGTCAGCGCGGTGGGTGAGTACAACGGCAAGTTCATGATCAACCAGATGGTGCTGCGCGGTGGCGCCAGTATCACTCCGGTAGGCCATACGCGGCCTACCTACCGCAACTTTTTTGGGCCTGCCTGCCGCTGGATGTTCTCGGGCCTGCGCCTGGCCCGCGACGTCACGCCGTACAGCGCAAGAAACGATGGCAGCGACGAATTCGCCCGCGATGCAGTGACCGGATTGTCAGCGCCACAAAAATCGATTTCGCCCAAGTATTTCTACGATACCCAGGGCTCGCAGCTCTTCGAAGCCATCTGCACCTTGCCCGAGTACTATCCGACGCGTGCGGAAACGGCCCTGCTCACCGAAATCGCACCGCAGCTCGCCGCATTGATCGCGAAAGACGCAGCCCTGGTCGAATTCGGCGCAGGTGCCTGCGACAAGGTCCGGCTGTTGCTGGATGCCGTGCCGCAGATCGGCCTGTACGTACCGATCGATATCTGCAGCAACGCGCTGGAGCGCGCCGGCGCCCAGCTGCGCCAGCGCTACCCTGCCCTGCGTATCGCCCCGCTGGTCGATGATTTCACCCGTGCCCTGCATCTGCCGGAGGAAACCCGTGGTCATCCGCGCGTGGGCTTCTTCCCGGGTTCGACGCTGGGCAACTTCACCCGCCCGCAAGCGGTGCGTTTTCTGCGTTCGGCCCGCGAGCTGCTGGGGCCCGACGCGCGGTTCATCATAGGGGTCGACATGGTCAAGGACATCGCCACCCTGGAGGCTGCCTACGATGACGCTGCGGGGGTTACGGCACGCTTCAACAAGAACCTGCTGACGCGCATGAATCGCGAGCTCGACGCCGACTTCGACGAACAGGCCTTCGACCATCTGGCGGTATGGAACCCCGACTACGAACGGATCGAAATGCACCTGGTCAGTCGCAAGGCGCAACAGGTCCGTGTGGCGGGACGCACGTTCGCTTTCAAGGCGGGCGAACGGCTGCACACCGAGAACTCGCACAAGTTCACCGTGCAATCCTTTACCGAATTGGCCGCCGCGGCCGGCTGGGAAGTCAGCGATCAATGGGTCGGTGAGGCGCCGCAGGTGGCGCTGTTCTGTCTGCGCTGACAGCCCTGCAGCGCAAGCGCATCATGAGTGAGGAACGCCATGAGCAAGGCACTGGAGGAGTACAACCGCAAGCGTGATTTCGATGCTACCCCGGAGCCTTCGGGCGGCAGACGCAGCGGCAAGCGCGGCAAGCCCGCGCAGGCTTTGCAGTTCTGCATCCAGAAGCATGATGCCAGCCACTTGCACTACGACTTTCGCCTGGAACTCGATGGCACCCTGAAAAGCTGGGCGGTGCCCAAGGGCCCATCGCTGGATCCGCAGGCCCGACGCCTGGCCGTGCATGTCGAAGACCACCCTCTGGATTACGCCAGCTTCGAAGGCAACATTCCCGAGGGGCACTACGGCGCCGGAGACGTGATCGTCTGGGACCGCGGCACCTGGATCCCCGAGGGCGACCCTCGCCAGGGCTATGAAAAGGGCAAGCTCAAGTTCGTGCTGCAGGGCGAGAAACTGGCTGGCGCCTGGAATCTGGTCAAGACCCATATGCCAGGCAAGCGTGAGCAGTGGTTCCTGATAAAGTCCAAGGACGAGGCCGCGCGGCCTCTGGCCGAATACGATGTGCTGGCGGCCCAGCCCGACAGCGTCCTCAGCGAGCGCACCCTGGTCCCGCGCACGCGTAAAAGCAAAGTATCGACCAAGACGTCCGACAAATCAGTGGCCAAGCCGGCAGCCAAACCCCGGGCCACTGGCAAAGGTGTGCAACTGCAAGGCGCACGCGCCGCTGCGTTGCCGGCCAGCCTCAAACCCGAGCTGGCGACCTTGGTGGACACCGCCCCTGACGGTGACTGGCGCTACGAGATCAAGTTCGACGGTTACCGTATCGTTGCGCGCATCGAAGACGCCGAGGTCAGGCTGTTCACGCGCAATGGGCACGACTGGACCGCCAAGATGCCGCGCCAGGCCAAGGCACTTGCGGCCCTGGGCTTGCAGTCGGCCTGGCTGGACGGCGAAGTGGTCGTGACCAACGAACAAGGCGTGCCGGATTTCCAGGCCTTGCAGAACGCCTTCGAGCAGCAATACAGCAGCGACATCGTCTTCTACCTGTTCGACCTGCCTTACCTCAACGGCATGGACCTGCGCGAAGTCCCTGTCGAGCAGCGCCGCAGTGCCTTGGCCAAGGTACTGGAAGCCAACGAGGACGATGCCCTGAAATTCTCCGACGACTTCGTCGACTCGGCCGAGTCGCTGCTCGCCAGCGCCTGCCAGATGAACATGGAAGGACTGATCGGCAAGCGTGTCGGCAGCCCCTATGTGTCGCGGCGCAGCAGTGACTGGATCAAGCTCAAGTGCAAGCGCCGCCAGGAGTTCATCATCGTCGGTTACACCGAGCCCAAGGGCAGCCGCAGCGCATTCGGCGCCTTGCTGCTGGGCCTGCATGACGCCGACAGCGGCGAGTTGCGCTTTGCCGGCAAGGTCGGCACCGGCTTCAGTGAAGCCACGCTGCGAACCCTGCTGACGCAGTTGCAGACGCTGGAAACCAACGACCCGGCGCTCAGCAATCCACCCAAGGGCGCCAACGCACGGGGCGTGCACTGGTTGCAGCCGACCCTTGTGGCTGAAGTGGCGTATGCCGAAATGACCCGTGACGGCGCCGTCCGTCATGCGGTTTTCCATGGTTTGCGCAGCGACAAGCCCGTGAGGAAAATCAGTGCGCAGAAGCCAGCTGCGAAAGCCAGCGAGCCCGCTCAACCCGTGAAGCCGAAAAAGACACCTCGCAAGGCGGCTACCCAGGCAGACGACGCAGACCTGGTCGGTCAGGTGCGCATCACCCACCCGGAACGGGTAATCGACGCCACCAGCGGTACCACCAAGATGCAACTGGCCGAATACTACGGACGCATTTCACCCTGGTTGCTACCGCACCTGAAGCAGCGTCCGGTGGCACTGGTACGTGCGCCCGATGGGGTGGGCGGCGAGTTGTTCTTCCAGAAGCACGCAGGCCACCTGGCGATCCCGCACATCGTCACCTTCGACAAGGAAGAGGCAGGCCAGGCCGCCATGGTCATCAACGACGGCCAGGCGCTGCTCGGCGCGGTGCAGATGGGCACGCTGGAGCTGCACACCTGGAACGCGACCGCCAAGGATTTCGAACACCCCGACCGGTTCGTGCTCGACCTGGACCCCGATCCAGCCCTGCCCTGGAAAAGCATGGTCGAAGCCACCCAACTGACCCAGACCCTGCTCGACGAGCTGGGCCTCGCATCGTTTCTCAAGACCAGCGGCGGCAAAGGCATGCACGTGGTGGTGCCCATCACCCGCAAGCTGGGCTGGGACGAGGTCAAGGCGTTCAGCCGCGCCGTGGTCGAGCACATGGCCAGGCTGATGCCGGAGCGCTTCAGCGCCGTCTCCGGCCCGAAAAATCGTGTCGGGAAGATTTTCATCGACTACCTGCGCAATGGCCTGGGCGCGACCACGGCCTGCGCCTACGCCGCACGGGCGCGTGACGGCTTGCCGGTTTCGGTGCCGGTCAGCCGTGACGAGGTGGCGCAGATCAAAGGTGGCGACCATTGGAACATCGACAGCGTGCTCGAACGCCTGGCGCAGATGGATGAAGATCCGTGGGCGGATTTTTTCAGCACCCGCCAGGGCATTACCGTCGCGATGCGCAAGAAGCTCGGGCTCAAGTGAGCGCACGCTCACCCGGCAGCAACGCAGCCTAGCTGCCGCGGTAGGTGGAATAGCTGTAGGGTGAAAGCAGCAGCGGCACATGGTAGTGCGCCTGGGTGGCGTCGATGCCGAAGCGCAGCACGATCTCGTCGAGAAAAGCCGGTGCCGCCATGACAGTGCCGCGGGCGCGGTAATAGTCTCCTGCGGCAAAGTGCAGCTGGTACACCCCCGAACGATAATGCTCGCCTTCCAGCAAGGGCACGTCGCAACGGCCGTCGGCATTGGTCACGGCCGTTGCCAGCAGTTGCAGCTGCTCGCCCTCGACCCGATACAGGCGCACCTGGATGGCGTTACCAGGGCACCCATGTGCGGTGTCCAAGACATGTGTGGTCAAGCGTCCCATGGTTGATGTTCACCTTATGAAGGGGTGCTTCCAGCGCGCACCGTGGTAGAGCGGGAACGTGCGACTCGCGCCGAAACGGGGCATGGCGCGTGGCACATAGCAGAGGAGCCGAGCCAAAAATCCCGAAAGATCCTTATTGCTGACCGACCGGGCAGGTTTTTTGCAAGACTCTGGGCAAGAGCTTCTGCAAGGATGAAGCCATCTACCCGTCAGTGACGCGAGCTTACAAATTGCCCATGCCGATGTATACAATCCGTTCAAGCGCGAACCGGCCCCTTCCCGGGTACGTCGTGGAGCCCGTTCTGCCACGTACAAAAGGAAGCCTGCGGTGAGCCCCGACTACCCCCGCGACCTGATCGGCTACGGTGACACTCCCCCTCATCCGCAGTGGCCGGGCAACGCCCGCATTGCAGTGTCGTTCGTGCTCAACTATGAAGAAGGCGGCGAACGTAACGTGCTGCATGGCGACAGCGAGTCCGAGGCGTTCCTGTCGGAAATGGTCGCAGCTCAACCGTTGCAGGGCCAGCGCAACATGAGCATGGAATCGCTCTATGAATACGGCAGCCGCGCCGGCGTGTGGCGCGTGCTCAAGCTGTTTCGCCAGGCCAGTATTCCCTTGACCGTCTTTGCCGTGGCCATGGCCGCGCAGCGCCACCCCGAGGCCATCCGGGCCATGGTTGCCGATGGCCATGAGATCTGCAGCCACGGCTATCGCTGGATCGACTACCAGAACGTCGATGAAGCGCAGGAGCGCGAACACCTGCTCGAAGCCATCCGCATCCTCACCGACATTACCGGCCAGCGACCGCTGGGCTGGTACACCGGCCGCACCGGCCCCAATACCCGGCGCCTGGTGATGGAAGAAGGCGGTTTTCTCTACGACAGCGACGCCTACGACGACGACCTGCCCTACTGGCAACCGGGCAGCGATGCGCGCCATGGGCATCTGGTGATCCCCTACACGCTGGACACCAACGACATGCGTTTCACCCAGGTACAGGGCTTCAACAAGGGCGACGACTTCTTCGACTACCTCAAGGACGCCTTCGACGTGCTGTACGCCGAAGGCGTGGACGCGCCGAAGATGCTTTCGATAGGCCTGCACTGCCGCCTGATCGGCCGCCCCGGACGCCTGGCATCGCTCAAGCGCTTCATTGAGTATGCCCAGGCCCATGAGCAGGTGTGGTGCGCGCGGCGTGTAGACATCGCCCGTCACTGGCAAAACGTTCACCCCTACCCAGGCAGCCTTCGCCCATGAGCCACTTCCGTACCCTGCGACCCTCACGGCTGAGCCGCGCCGATTTCATCGCCGCGTTCGGTGACATCTACGAGCACTCGCCCTGGGTCGCCGAGCAGGCCTTCGACCGCTTGCCGGTGGAGCGGCGCGACGATATCGAGGCGGTGCACGCCTGCATGGGCCAGGTGGTGGCCGACGCCGACCGTGCCAGATTGATGGCATTGATCAATGCACACCCCGATCTGGCCGGCAAGGCGGCGGTGCAGGGCCAGCTCACCGCCGCCAGCACTCGGGAGCAGGCCGGTGCCGGCATCAGCCAATGCACCGCCGAGGAGTTTCAGCGCTTCACCGAGCTCAACGACGCGTACCGACTGCGTTTTGGCTTTCCGTTCATCATGGCGGTCAAGGGCAGCGACCGGCAGCAGATCCTGGCGGCGTTCGAGATACGTATCGGCCATTCTCCCGAGGACGAATTCAGCTGTGCATTGCGCGAAATCGACAAGATCGCCCTGTTTCGCCTGCAAGCGCTGTAACCGCTGCAGCCATGCCATCGCGCCCGGCGCGATTTTCATCTCACCACCGTTCAAGGCAGACCCGCATTCATGAAAGCCTACGCCGCACCGTTTCAGAAATACGTCAACCTGGCGGATGCCCGCCTCGGTACCCGCGCCATTTCGGTGACCGATGATTGGTTTGCCGACGTCAACCGGTTGTTCCAGCCCACCCCGGCGGTGTGGAAGGAAGGCGTGTTCGACGACAACGGCAAATGGATGGATGGCTGGGAATCGCGGCGCAAGCGCTTCGAAGGCTATGACACGGCGGTGATCCGCCTGGGCGCGCCGGGCTCGATCAAGGGCGTGGACATCGACACGTCGTTCTTCACCGGCAACTTCCCTCCTTCGGCGTCACTGGAAGCGTGCTTCATCAGCGAAGGCGAACCCGACGAGCAGACGCAGTGGGTCGAGATCCTCGGCGCGGTGGAACTGCAGGGCAACAGCCATCACTACCACGGCATCGACAACGACAGCGCCTTCAGCCATCTGCGCTTCAACATCTACCCGGACGGCGGCGTGGCGCGCCTGCGCGTGTATGGCGTACCGTTCCGCAGCTGGTCGAGCGTCAGCGACGAGGAGCCGCTCGACCTCGCCAGCGCGCTCAACGGTGGACGCGCACTGGCCTGCTCGGACGAGCACTATGGCAGCATGAGCAACCTGCTCAACCCCGGCCGCGGGGTCAACATGGGCGATGGCTGGGAAACCGCACGACGGCGCACGCCAGGCAATGACTGGGTCATCGTGGCCTTGGGTCATGCCGGCGTGGTGCAGCAGGTGGTCGTCGATACCTTGCACTTCAAGGGCAACTACCCCGACAGTTGCTCGATCCAGGGCGCGTTCGTCAAAGGCGGCACCGACAGCCAGATCGAGACCCAGAGCCTGTTCTGGCGCGAGCTGCTACCCAGCCAGAAACTGCAGATGCACCAGGAGCACAGCTTCGCCGAACAGATCAAGGCACTGGGGCCGATCACTCATATCCGCCTGAACGTTTTCCCCGACGGGGGTGTAAGCCGCCTGCGCGTGCTGGGCACGCTGGCCAGATAGCCGCTCGGCATCCGCTCGCCTGCCGCGGTGGATCGACCACCGCGGCAGCGCCAATCAACGACAAGGCCCTTCATGCGTACATTAACGATCGAACCCCTGAGCAAAGCCGCGTTTGCCCCCTTCGGCGATGTGATCGAAACCCGGGGCAGCGCGCACTTCCTGATCAACAACGGCTCCACGCAACGCTTCGATCGCCTGGCGGACGTGCAGCTTGGCACTGCGCAGGATCAGGCCGTGATCAGCATCTTTCGCGCCCAGACCCTGCCGATGCCGCTGACCGTGCGCATGCTGGAACGTCACCCGCTGGGCAGCCAGGCGTTCATCCCGTTGCAGGGCAAGGCGTTTCTCATCGTGGTCGCCCCGGCCGGTGAGGTGCCGCACAGTGAAGCGGTGCGAGCTTTTCGCAGCGACGGGCATCAGGGCATCAACTACCATCAGGGCGTCTGGCACCATCCGATATTGGCCTTGGCCGATGGCGATGACTTCCTGGTGGTGGACCGTAAAGGCCCTGGCAATAACTGCGACGAGTTCTTCTTCGAAGAGCGCGATTTATTGTCCCTGGATCCGTTGCGCTGATTCTTGCCACGCATGGCTCGGCATGTCTGTAGCAGCGGCGCGAGCCGCGTCCGGCGTCAGCGCGTTTTTTCCGATACACCACGGCGCCTGTGACGCGGCTTGCGCCGCTGCTACAGGAAGGCGCGGCGCAGGCGTTCGAGGCCTTCGTCGATGTCGGCAAGCCCCGGTGCGGCGAACGACAGGCGAAGACTGCTCGGGTCAGGGTCGTGTGCATAGAACGCGCTGCCCGGCACGAACAGCACCTTGTGCTCGATCGCGCGGGGCAACAGCGCCTTGGCGTCCAGCCCGTGACGGCAGCGGCCCCAGACGAACATCCCCCCTGCAGGTGCGCTGACCTCCACGTATTCCGTCAGCGGCTGCAGCCCTGCCAGCATCCGCTCGCATTTTTGCCGGTAGCCCTCGGCCAGGCCCGGCAAAGCCCGCTCCAAAGCCCCTGCCGCAAGGTAATTGGCCGCGATGCGCTGCGCCCACGGTGAGGTGCACAGGTCGACAGTCTGCTTGGCCACCAGGCAGCGCTGGCGGATGGCCGCAGGTGCCACCATCCAACCCACCCGCAGCCCTGGTGCCAGCACCTTGGACAGACTGGACAGGTGGATCACCCTGCCCTCCGCGCCCTCGACCTGCCGACTCAGCGCCAGCAACGACGGCACGTCCTCACCGGCGAAACGCAACGCACCGTAGGGATCATCTTCGACCAGCAGAAAATCGTGCGCGACCGCCAGCTTCAGCAGCGCCATGCGCCGCGCCAAAGGCAGGCAAGCGCCGGTAGGGTTGGCGAAGGTCGGGACGCAATAGAGCATGGCCACATCGCCAGGCGTACGCCGGGCCAGCTGTTGCGCCAACGCGTCGGTGTCCAGGCCGTCGGCATCGGTCGCCGCACTGAGCACCTGCGCCCCGGCCAGGCGCAACGCCTGCAGCGCTGCAGGATAGGTCGGGCATTCCACCAGCACCGTGGCGCCGGGTGCCAGCAACACTTTGAGCAACAAGTCGAAGCCTTGCTGCGAGCCGGTTGTCACCACCATGTCCTCGGCCTTGACCACCGCACCGCGCCGCGCCATCAGCTCCACCAGTTGTTCGAGCAGGGCCGGCAAGCCTTCGGTGGCGGCGTATTGCAGGCAGTCCAGCGGTGTCTCGCGCATTGCCTGGTCTGCCGCATCACGCAGGCCGGGCTCGTCGAAGAGCGCCGAGGCCGGGTAGCCACCGGCGAAGGAAATCATGCCCGGCAGTGACAGGTACTTGAACAGCTCGCGTATGGCCGAGCCCGTAGGGTTTTCGAAGGCTGGGGTGAAACGGTAGTCCAGGGCCATGACAGTGCTCGACGACGGAGGTGCCGAAAGTATCGAGGCGGGCGAATGCCCGTCGCAAGCGAGGATAATTCCAGATGTCATGCCATTTGGTGCTGACAGCGACCGCCCGAGAAAAATAACGGGCGTCCCCGCTCTGACGCGCACGGCTATCGCCAGACGGAACGCACACCTCTATCATGACTCAGATACTCATGGCACCGCGCCACTGGACTAGACAGGTCGTGTCGAATCTGGGGAAATGCGCGCCCTCGTCCGCAGGCCTTTACCCATGCCGATTGTCGAATGAATATGTCTTCGCGCCGCATCATCTGTGAACATTGTGATTCGCTGTTCGAATCGGTGACGTTGGCCCATGGTCAAAAAGCCGAATGCACCCGCTGCGGCGCGGTGCTCGAGCGCGGCCATCGCCTGAGCATCCAGGCGTTGTTCGCACTCGCGCTGACCGCAGCCATGCTGTTCCTGCTGGCCAATGCCTTTCCAGTGATCAGCATCAGCATGGAGGGCCTGAGCAACCAGGCCACTCTGCTCGCTTCGGTCGAGGCGCTGGCACAGGGACGCATCACGCCCATGGCCGCGGTCACCGGGCTGACCATCATTCTTGCACCGCTGTTGCAGATCTGCCTGTTGTGCTGGCTGCTCGGGTTCGCCACGGCAGGGCGTGCCGCGCCGGGTTTTCGCACCTGCATGCGCGCCTTGGAACACCTGCGCCCATGGAGCATGCTCGAAGTCTGCCTGCTGGGCATTCTGGTCGCCATCATCAAACTGGCGGGCATGCTCGATGTGCATCCCGGCGTCGGTCTATGGGCGCTGGCCATGGTCACCGTGCTGCTGATCCTGATCTCGGGCAAGGGCATCCGCCGACTCTGGGATGACCTGGATGGACAGCTGCGATGAGCGAGCCGGTCTACGCCCGACAACTGGGCCTGGTGCTGTGCCATACCTGCGGGCATGTCTGCCAGGCAGGCGAACATCATTGCCCACGTTGCCATTCCACAGTTCACGCGCGCAAGCCCCACAGCATTGCCCGCACCTGGGCGCTGCTGATCGCGGCGTTGATCCTCTACATCCCCGCCAACCTGCTGCCGGTGATGCGCACCAACATGTTCGGCAATGCCAGCGAAAACACCATCATGAGTGGCGTCATCGAGTTCTGGCACGGCGGCTCGTGGGACATCGCCGTGCTGATCTTCTTCGCCAGCGTGGTCGTACCCTGCATGAAGTTCCTGATCCTGGGCACGCTGCTGATAACCTGTCAGCGCAAAAGCCACTGGGCCATGCGCGAGCGGGCCCGGCTGTATCGCTTCATCGAGTTGATCGGCTATTGGTCGATGCTCGACGTGCTGGTGGTGGCGCTGGTGGCCGCACTGGTGCAGTTCCGTTCGCTGAGTTCCATCGACCCGTTGCTGGGTATCGTGTTTTTCGGTCTGGTGGTGGTACTCACCATGCTTGCCGCCATGAGTTTCGATCCCCGGCTCATCTGGGATGTAGAGGTTGAAGATGTCTGATCGTCCAGGTTCCACTCCCGCGTCCCCTGCCGCTGCGCCGGCGGTCAAGACGCGTCGTTTCAATGTCTCGCTGGTGTGGATCGTGCCGATCATCGCCGCCGTGGTGGGCGCCTCGATGCTCATCAGCAACGGCCTCAATGCCGGGCCGCAGATCGAGATCAGCTTCCAGACCGCCATGGGCCTGGAAGCCAACAAGACCCAGGTGAAATACAAGAACGTAGTGATCGGCCAGGTGACTTCCATCGCGCTCAGCGACGATCGCAGCCATGTGGTGGCCAAGGTTGACCTGAACAAGTCCGCCGAAGGCTTCACCGCCGAAGACTCGGTGTTCTGGGTGGTGCGCCCGCGCATCGGCGCCAATGGCATTTCCGGCGTCGACACCCTGCTCTCCGGTGCCTTCATCGGCGCCGACGCGGGCAGCGCCGAAGAGCGCAAGAAACAGTTCGTCGGCAAGGAAACACCGCCGCCGATCACCTATGGCGAGCAAGGCAAGCGCTTTACCCTGCACACCGAAGACCTGGGTTCGCTGGACATCGGCTCGCCGGTCTACTATCGCCGCATCGAGGTCGGCCAGGTGGTGTCGTACCAACTGGCCGAGGACGGCAAGGGTGTCGACGTGGAGATCTTCGTGCATGCGCCCAACGACAAGTTCGTCACCACCGACACGCGCTTCTGGAACGCCAGTGGCATCGACCTGACCGTGGGTGCCAGCGGCCTGAAGGTGAACACCGAATCGCTGTCGACCATCCTTGCCGGCGGTGTCGCTTTCGTCGAGCCCAAGTACAGCCCCAATGCGACACCGGCTACCGAACGCTCGCGCTTCGACCTGTTCGGTGATCAGGAAACCGCACTGGCGCCGCCCGACGGTGATCCACGTTACATCAGTATGAACTTCAATCAGTCGCTGCGCGGGCTCACGGTCAATGCGCCAGTAGAATTCATGGGCGTCAATATCGGCCGCGTAGTGTCGGTCAACCTGGACTATGACGCCAAGACCAAGAGCTTTCCCAGCGTGGTCGGCGCCGTGATCTATCCGGACCGGTTGGGCAAGGCGCACGAGAAGCTGCTCAAGCAGATGGGCACCGAGGACGACGAACGTTCGGCTCAGCTGATGTCCGCCTTCGTCAAGCAAGGCCTGCGCGCTCAGGCTCGCAGTGCCAACCTGATCACCGGCCAGTTGTACATCTCGCTGAGCTTCATACCCAACGCCACCCCAGTGGCCTTCGACATGGCCGCCCGGCCGCTGCGCATTCCCACGGTGCCCGGCAGCCTGGACAAGGTCCAGGAACAACTGCAGGGGGTGGTCGACAAGATCAGCAAGCTGCCGCTCGACGAGATCGCCAACAACCTCAATGGCAGCCTGAGCGAGATGCAGAAGACCTTGCGCCAGGTCAATGGCGAGGTGCTGCCGCAGATGCGTGGCACCCTGCAACAGACCCAAAAGACGCTCGCCGCCGCCAATTCGACGTTCGCCGACGACTCGCCCGAGCGCCAGCAGCTGAGCCAGGCCATGGATGAAGTTCAGCGCACCGCGCGTTCGGTGCGCGTACTGACCGACTTCCTCAGCCGCAACCCGGAAGCGCTGATCCGTGGCCGCACCAAGCAGGGCGAGCCGGACGCCTTCCGCAGCCCGGGCAATACTTCACGTGAAATCCAACCGGAAGCTCAACCATGATCAAACGCACCCTGATGCTGGCTGCAAGCATAGGCCTGAGTGCCTGCAGCTCGCCGGTCACCCACTACTACACGCTGCAGGATACCGCGCCGAGCGCCCCGGCCCGGCTGGCCGCGCCGTCGTTTCAGTTCGAGATGCTGGGAGTGCGGATGCCGGTCCAGGTCGATCAGCCACAGCTGGTAGTGCGGCAGAACCAGGGCAACCTGGCGATTCTGGAAAACGATCGCTGGAGCGCGCCGTTGGCCGACGAGTTTCACGATGCCCTGACCGATCGCCTCGAACGCCAGCTGGGCACGCGAGACCTGGCCGGGTTACCCAAAGACCCGCAGCGCCCAGTGCTGTCGTTGCAGACCGACGTGCGGCGCTTCGACTCGCTACCGGGGCAATATGCGCTGGTCGACGTGGTGTGGAGCCTGGGCTTGCGCGGGGGTGCGCAGCCGCGCCGTACATTGACCTGTGCGAGTCAGATCCGCGAAACGGCGGGGGTGGAGTTGAGCAGCCTGGTGGTGGCACACCAGCGAGTGATCGATCAATTGGCGAAACAGATCGCGACGACCGCTCGCCAATGGGCGCAGGGAAGCGGCGCTTGTCCTAGCTGACAGCGCGTGGCACGGTGGCCAGGGCCTTCTCGACGCCGTCGAGCAACTGGCCCAAGGTCCACGGCTTGCGAACGAAACTGACCGGAATGGTAACGCCGGAGCTTTCCGGAGTTTCGTGCCCCGACATGATCATGATCGGAATCTCGGGCCAGGTCTGCGCCGAATAGTTGGCCAGGCCTGCACCGTTCATGCTGCCTGGCATCAAGATGTCCGTCAGCAACAAACCGACTTCGTTGGAATGCTGGTTCAGAAACGCGAGCGCATGGTCCGCAGATTCGACACCCTCGGCCTTCCAACCCTCGTCGGTCAGGAGCTCGCAGACGAATTCGCGAATCACCGCTTCGTCTTCCACCACCAGAACCAGGTTCGCTCCCTTGGAGGCACCGTCGATGCGCGGCGAATCAGTCATTGCCAAATCCTTCTGTGTACTTGAATTGATTGAGGAAAGTAACCGCCGCGATGGCGACTCCCACACTCAGGTTAGGAGAGCGGAAAAGCTTGCGAATTCCATTTGTCGAGGTTGCGCCGACGAACGGTAATCAGCGCCCCTGAGATGGCGGCCGCAGCGGCGATCAACACAGCGCCGCAAGTGCAACCCCGCTGCCGTCGCGGGCGAGCCGAGCCGCACATTCGAGGCTCTCTGCGGTTGCGCCATAGATGATGTAGAGCACGTCGCCCTGCGCCACTTGTGTGCCCTTGTTTACCGTCAGGTCGATGCCGGCGCCCTTGTCCCGGGGTGCTCCGGCCCAGCGGGCAATTTCCGCCAGACGCCAGCCGTCGAGCTGCACGACGTGGCCGTCGCAGGGCGCACGCACCGCGCACGTCAACGCGCTGGGCATGACCGGCGCCCTGCGGCCCTGAGCGTCGATCATGCGCTCGAACGCAGCGAGGGCGCAGCCATCGTCCAACAATTGCTCGGCGCGTCGTCGACCCGCTTCGACGCTGCCGACCTGCGGGTCCCAGGCCAGAATGCGTGCGGCGAACAACAGGGCTTTTTCGCGCAGGTCGGCGGGTGCCTGCAGCGAGCCTTCGAGCACCCAGCGTACATCGCGTACTTCAAGCGCCGGCCCGATACCGCGCCCGACCGGCCGCGATCCATCGGTGACGAGCGCCACCACCGTCAGGCCCAGTAGCGCACCGACCTGCTCGAACAGCTCGCCCAGGGCTTGCGCCTGCTCGCGGGTCGCAAGCTTGGTACGCGGGCCGAACGGCAGGTCGACGATGACATGGGTCGAGCCGGCGGTCAGTTTCTTGGACAGAATGGAGGCTACGGCCCAGCGTGTGGAGTCGATGCGCAGCGGGCGCGTGATGGTGTTCATCACCTCGTCGAGATGTGAATGGTTGAGGCGACCGTTCCAGGCAATGCAGGCGCCGGTTGCGGCCACGCAGCGGCGTACCTGCTCCGCGGTCAGTTCAACCTCGGCCAGGACTTCCATGGCGTCGGCCGTGCCGGCCGCCGAGGTGATCGCTCGCGACGAGGTCTTGGGCATGGCCAGCCCATGCGCCGCGACGATCGGCACCACGATCAGGGTGATTCGGCTACCGGGGACGCCACCCATCGAGTGCTTGTCGACCACCATGGGGCGGTCCCAGCGCATGATGGGCGAAAACCGCGTGCGCACCTTGGCCAATGCCACCACTTCGGCATCCGACAGGTGCTGGCTGGCGCTGATCAGGAAGGCGCTTATTTCGCTGTCTGCATAGCAACCCTCGATGATGTCGCGCAACAACCACTCGTACTGTGTCTCGTCCAACGCGTGACCCTGGAGTTTGCGTGCCAACAACGGCTGGCTCGTCGGCGGGCGGGCATGACGGCGAGCAATGGCCTGAACGGCATTGACGAAACGATCGATGCCTTCGGCCAGCGTGCCGTCGTTGTCGACGCGCTGGGTCTGGATGTCCGTGGGTAGCGCGTCCACCTGTCGCAGCACCCGCGCACTGGCCTGCTCGGCGTTTTCCCGCCCGCGTCCCAGGATGCGCGCGGCAAGCACCTCTGGCGCGGCAGTGACCTCGATCACCACCAGATGCGGGACACGTGCGGCGGCCTCGCGGATCATCCGGCGCGAACCATTGGCGATGACGTGGCCACCCGCCTCCAATACCTGCAGCAGATCGGCGGACAGACCGTAGCTCAAGCCGTGGGCATGCCAACTGAGCAGGAACTCGCCCGCTGCGGCGCTGGCCTGGAACTGCTCGGCAGTCACGCCTGTGTGGTCTTCGCCAGGCGCGCCGTTTGGGCGAGTGATGGTGCGCCGGGCGAACAGATACCGACCGGTGCTGCCCAGACGGGCACGGGCGCCTTCGATGAGCGAATCCTTTCCAGCTCCGCTCGGGCCGACTACGAAGAAAAAAATGCCCTGCGCCATGAAGATGCTCCGCCTTGCCCGGACCGATGCCGCCCGGCGCCTGGCCGGATCGAGCGTGTGGATGAAAGCGACGCGGCGCGAACCCGCTCGCCGACGCCGGCAGTCTACCGCACTCCGGGCTTCCTGATTTATTTGCACCCAACCCTGGCACCCCTGCTGCATGCAGCGAGCACAGCGTTTATCATCGCCACGCACTGAGCGGTGCGGCATTCGCGGCCACGGACTGCTCCTACGAGGGTCCCGGCTCATCCGTAGGAGCGGTCATCGGCCGCGAAACAGGCGCTGTGTTGTATCAGGCAGACCGCGGTGCGGCATTCGCGGCCACAGACCGCTCCCACAAGGGGCCGCGTTCATCCGTGGGAGCGGTCATCGGCCGCGAAACAGGCGCTGCGGTGTATCAGGCAGACCGCGGCGCGGCGTTCGCGGCCACGGACCGCTCCTACGAGGTTCGTGGCGGATCATCCACCCCTCTTCCAATGCTTCAGGAGTTCTTGCATGTCATCCATCTGCGGCCTGCCCGAGCACGCAAGCGCCGAAACGTATCGCAAGATCGTCTGGCGGTTGATCCCGTTCCTGTGCTTCTGCTACCTGGCCTCGTACCTCGACCGCATCAACGTGGGCTTCGCCAAACTGCAGATGCTCGACACCCTGCACATGAGCGAAACCGCCTACGGCCTGGGCGCAGGTTTGTTCTTCGTCGGGTACATCCTGTTCGAGGTACCGAGCAACCTGGTGCTGCAGAAGGTCGGCGCGCGCCTGTGGATCGCACGCATCATGATCAGTTGGGGCGTGCTCTCCGGGCTGACCATGTTCGTCACCAGCCAATGGCACTTCTACCTCCTGCGGTTTCTGCTCGGCGCCGCCGAGGCCGGGTTTCTGCCGGGCGTGCTGTTCTACCTGAGCCAATGGTTTCCGTCGTACCGACGCAGCCGCATCATCGCCCTGTTCATGATCGGCCTGCCGCTGTCGAGCCTGATCGGCGGCCCTCTCTCGGGTTGGATCATGGGCAGCTTCGACGGTGTCGGCGGCCTGCACAACTGGCAGTGGCTGTTCCTCCTCGAAGCCATTCCCACCGTTGTACTGGGCGTGCTCTGCCTGGCCATTCTGCCCAATGGCATTGGCGATGCGAAATGGTTGAGCGAGCGCGAGAAACAGCAGTTGCAAGCGGTACTGGCCAAAGACGAGAGCGAAAACCGCGGCGGCCACTCGTTTCGTGCAGGCTTCTTCGACATCAAGGTGTGGATGCTGGGCGGTATCGACTTCTCGATTCTGCTGAGTGCCTACGCCATGGGGTTCTGGCTGCCCACTTTCATTCGCAATGCCGGCGTCGCGAATGCCAGCGACATCGGCCTGCTGGTGGCCATTCCCAGCCTGGCCGGATTGATCGGCATGCTGGCCATTGGTGCCAGCTCGGACCGATACCGCGAGCGGCGCTGGCACATCATGGTGCCTTTCATCGTCGGCGCCGCAGCGATGTTTCTCAGCACCTTCTTCACCCAGAACGTGGCGATCACCGTCCTGCTGTTCTCGGTGGCTTCGCTGGCCATCATCGGCGCGGTGCCGGTGTTCTTCAGCCTGCCCGCCACCTTTCTCAAGGGCACGGCGGCAGCCACCGGTTTTGCCCTGGCCTGTTCGCTGGCCAACATTGCCGGCCTGGTCAGCAACTCCCTGATGGGCGTGGTGATGGACCGTTTCCACAGCCCGCAGATCGCCCTGTGGATCTTCGCGGCCTGCCTGCTGCTCAGTTGCCTGCTGGTTCTGGCATTGCCGGCCAAGACGGTCAATCGCTGAGGATGGGTGACCCGCAAGCAACTGATCGGCAGTCTAAGCTAAGACCCAAAGGGTATTTACAGTTGGTTTTTTAGATCATTTAGGATTGGGGTCCGGCGTGCCAGCCGGCTCTCCCCTGCCACGGAATGATCACCATGACTCTGTTCTCACGCCTGTCCAAACCCTTGCTGGCCGCCGCCGTGGTGCTGGCCGCCTTCGGCAGTACCGCCCAGGCTGCGGCGCCCGCCGAGGTTCGCCTGGACTATGCCTATTACTCGCCCACCAGCCTGGTCCTGCGGCATTTTGGCTGGCTGGAGAAAGCCCTGCCCGGTACCAAGGTCGACTGGGTGCTCAGCCAAGGCAGCAACCGCTCCCTGGAATACCTCAACGGTGGCAGTATCGACTTCGCCTCGACCGCCGGCCTGGCGGCAGTGCTGAGCCGCGCCAATGGCAGCCCGATCAAGACGGTGTACATCGCCAGCCGCCCGGAATGGACGGCCCTGGCCGTGCGCAAGGACTCGCCGATCAAGAGTGTGGCCGATCTCAAAGGCAAGAAGATCGCCGCCACCAAAGGCACCGACCCTTTCCTGTTCACCTTGCGCAGCCTGCAGCAAGCTGGGCTGAGCAAGGACGACGTGGAGCTGGTCCACCTGCAGCACGCCGACGGTCGCATTGCCTTGGAACGCGGCGACGTCGACGCCTGGGCCGGGCTCGACCCGCTGCTGGCGGCCAGCCAGCTGCAGGCCGGCTCGCAGTTGCTGTATCGCAACATCGAGTTCAACAGCTACGGGGTGATCAGCGTCACCGAAAAATTCGCCGCGCAACATGCCGACACCGTCGAGCAGGTGATCAAGGCCTACGAGCAGGCACGCACCTGGGCGCGGGCACATCCCGACGATCTGGCAGCGCTGTTGGCGAAGGAATCCGGACTGCCGCTGGATGTGGCCAAGCTGCAGCTTTCGCGCACCGATTTCAGCGATGCGCAGCCAGGCCCCAAGCAGGTCGAGGCGCTCAAGGCTGCGGCACCGATCCTGACCGCCGAAGGCCTGGTGCGCAAAGGCGTGGACGTCAACGAGGTGGTCGATCGCCTGATCGAGCCGCGCTTCAGCGCTGCCGTCATCGGGAAGCAATGAATCCATGAGCACCTCGGAAGAAACCCTTTCCAGGGTTGCCGCATCGTCCTCTCGACGCGTCTCGACCGCCTGGCGACGCGGCGCCAAAGGCTGGCTGCTGCCCTGCGTGATCGTCGCAGTGCTGGAAATCGTGGTGCGGGCCGGCTGGATTCCGGCCTATCAGATGCCGGCGCCCAGTGCTGTGGCTTTGACGCTGGTCGAGCTGGCACAGGGCGCGCTGGGCAAGCACGTGCTGGCCAGCGTGGGCCGAGTACTCGCAGGCTTCGTCATCGGCGCGTCGCTGGCCTTGGTATTTGCCGCCTGGGTGGGCCTGAGCCGGGAAGCCGAGGCCTATCTGGAGCCTACCTTCGCGGGTCTGCGCGCCATACCGAGCCTGGCCTGGGTGCCGCTATTGCTGCTGTGGCTGGGCATCGACGAGACGTCCAAGATCGTGCTGATCGCCATCGGCGCGTTTTTCCCGGTGTACGTCAACGGCGTTGCCGCCATTCGCAACATCGACCGCAAGCTGGTCGAGGTCGGCCAGATGTATGGTTTCAACGCCCGCCGACTGACCGTGCGTATCCTGTTGCCGGCAGCCATGCCGGGATTGTTCACCGGCCTGCGCAGCGGCCTGAGCATGGCCTGGATGTTTCTGGTCGCCGCCGAGCTGATCGCTGCAACCAAGGGTCTGGGTTATCTGCTCAGCGACGGCCGCGAAACCTCGCGGCCGGACATCGTTCTGGCAGCGATCCTGGCCCTGGCGGTGCTCGGCAAGCTCAGCGATGGCCTGCTTGCTGCTCTCGAGCGACGCTGCGTCAGTTGGCGCGATGCATTCACCGGCGAAGCCTCGGGGAGCCGGTCATGAACGATGCCCTGTTGAGCCTGCGCGTCCGGCGCAAGGCATTTGGCGACGTGGTGGTGCTCAAGGACCTGGAACTGCAGTTGCAACCCGGTGAGCGGGTCAGCCTGCTGGGGCCCAGTGGTTGCGGCAAAAGCACCCTGCTGCGCATCGCCGCAGGGCTCGATCGGGACTACGCCGGTGAGCTCGACAGCGCGGGCGAGTCGGTGGCATTCGTGTTTCAGGAACCGCGGCTGATGCCTTGGCTGAACGTGGAGCGCAACATCGGCTTTCATGATGATGGCCGCTACGATCCAGCCTGGGTGCGGCAATTGATCACCGAAGTCGGCCTGGACGGCTTCGCCGAGGCGCTGCCAAAAGCGCTGTCTGGTGGCATGGCGCAACGTGTGGCGATTGCCCGCGGGCTTTATTCCAGGCCTAAGGTGCTGCTGCTGGACGAGCCATTCAGCGCGGTGGATGCCTTCACCCGAATGAAGCTGCAGGATTTGTTGCTCGATTTGGCCGAGCGTCATGACATCGCGTTGTTGCTGGTGACCCATGACGTGGATGAGGCGCTGTATCTGAGTGATAGGGTGTTGGTGATGGGGCATCGGGCCAGTGGCATAGGCGGTGGGATCGATGTGGATCTGGCGCAGCCGAGGGATCGGCGGGATCCGGTGTTGGCTGAGCTGAGAATACAGGCGCTGACTCAGCTGAAGTCAGCGCATGTGGTTTGATCTTTGTGTATGGCCTGAAGGCCCCTTCGCGGGCAGAGGGCTTGCCCCCAAGTGTGGGAGCGGGCTCTGCCCGCGAAAGGGCCGCCACTGCTTACAGAATAGGCTTGCCCCCAGTCACCGCATAGCGCGAACCAGAGATATAGCTGCTCTCATCAGACCCGAGCAACACATAGATAGGCGACACCTCCACCGGCTGGCCCGGACGACCCAGCGGGGTTTCTTCGCCGAAGGTCTTCACTGCTTCCGGGGGCATGGTTGCCGGAATCAATGGCGTCCAGATGGGACCAGGCGCCACGCTGTTCACGCGGATGTTTTTCTTGCCCAGCAGTTGCGCCAGGCCGGCGGTGAAGTTGGCGATCGCACCCTTGGTGGTCGCATAGGGCAGCAGGGTCGGCTTGGGCATGTCCGAGTTGACCGAGCTGGTGTTGATGATCGAACCACCCGACGGCATATGCGGCACTGCTGCCTTGCAGATACGAAACATCGCCGTGATGTTGATATCGAAGGTACGCACCCACTCCTCGTCAGGAATCTCGTCCAGGGTTTCGTGGCTCATCTGGAACGCGGCGTTGTTGACCAGGACGTCGATACGGCCGAAACGCTCGACCGTCTTCTCCACGATGGCCAGGCACTGCTCTTTCTCGGCCAGATCGCCTGGCAGAAGCAGGCACTGACGCCCGGCTTCCTCGACGTAACGCGCGGTGTCTTTGGCGTCTTCATGCTCATCGAGGTAGGAAATCACCACGTCGGCGCCTTCGCGGGCGTAGGCAATTGCTACAGCGCGGCCAATGCCGCTGTCGCCACCGGTAATCAAGGCGATCTTGTTGGCCATCCGTCCTGAGCCTTTGTAGCTGGTTTCGCCACAGTCGGGGACGGGATTCATCTTCGACTGCGAGCCAGGTACCGATTGCTGCTGCGGCTCGAACGGCGGAGTTGGATAGTTGGCCATGAGTATCTCCATAGGTTGGCAAAGAAAAAGGTGCGCAAAAGATGCTTTGCGAGAACGTCCCTCTAAATGGACACGCGTGCAAAGTCGACTTCCTTGCCCGCGGAAAAGTTTGGTTTTTTTCTGCGGCGCCTGTGTGGGGGTGATTGCAGACGCAAGGAATCTCTCGCGCCTGATCGAGTCACAATGGCGTAACCGATGCATTTTCATTCAGCAGTCAGAGAGGCATTCATGAGCAACGTCGAACTTGAGCACGAAGTACTCACCCGTTTGCTGCACGCGCATCCCCACGGTCTGGGCAAGGAAATTCTCGACAATTACCGCGGCGAGAAGGCAGTGGCCGGAATGATCAAGACGCTGCAGGAAAAAGGGCTGATCCAAGGCAAGCCGGTGACGGTCGAAGACCACGAACCTGCACTCGAATACCCGATCAAGCTGAGCAGCGCCGGCGTCGACGCCGCGAAGAAACACGATGCCGAGAAAGGCAGCAACCCGCACGCCTGATGATCAGCTAGCGCGGATCTTCAACCGATCGAGCAGCAACGGGCATCGAGCGTACGCGATGCCCGTTCTCGTGAAGAAGCTTCAGCCAGGAATGAAGGCGCTTCAGTAGGGAACCAGTGCTGCAGGGCGAAAGGTCACGCGCAGGTGGCGGCCTTGACGAATATCAGCTGCAGGAAGCGGCTGATGTGATCATCCTGCGCATAGGCGTCAGCCAGGCAGGCGCGGGCCTTGTCCAGGTGTTCCTGCAGGCGCCGCTTCACTTCATCCTCACCGCACAACGCCATGAAGGTCGACTTGCCGTCATCCTTGCCTTGATCCTTGGCGGTGGCTGGGCTGTGATCGTGAAGATCGTCATACAGCTGGAAGGCCTGCCCCAGTTCCAGCGCGAAGCATTGCAGCACTTCGCGCGTAGGCGGTGGTGCATCGCTGATCAGGTAGGCCATATCCATGATCGCGCTGAACAGCACGCCGGTCTTGAGGTTGTTGGTGGCGGCAATTTCCTCTGCGGTGCGTGGGTGCAGGCCTTCGCGCAGGTCTTGCAGCTGACCACGGGCAAGACCCTGAGCGCCGATGGCGTTGGCGAGTATTTCCACCAACTGGGTGCGGATCGAAGGCTTCAGCCCATCGATGCCTGCCACTACGGCAAAGGCTCGCGACAACAATGCCACTGCAGCCAGAATGGCAACGTCTTCGCCGAAGGCCAGATGCGTAGTGACACGACCCCGACGCAGCCTGGCGTCGTCCATGCAGGGCATGTCGTCGAGCACCAGCGACGCGGCATGCACCATCTCCACCGCACAGCCCAGATCCAGCGCCGCCCGGTCGCTGGCCCCCAAGCCGTTCGACGCCAGGATCAACAAAATCGGGCGCATCCGCTTGCCCGGCGCCAGGGCACCGTCGCGCATCGCCGTGGCCACCAGGTCGCGCTCGTTGCTTGGCATGGGCAGCAAGGCATCCAGGCGCGCTTCGATGGTCGTGCGCAACAAGGCCATGTGCTCGGTGAAACCGCTATCGCTGGTCGCAGAAGTATCAGCTGTCATCGTTCCCTCTGTTCTTGTTTCGAGTCCTGCGGCAGCCGGAGACGAGGTGTCGGCATGGCCTGGCGCGGACAGCTGCGTTCGCAAACAAGGAACGACTGCGCAGCGACGGTGCCTGAGCCTGTGAAGATGGACATACGTTATGCGAATATGAGCGCGCCGTACAACTCTCTACCATGGACAGACCGCAGGCGGCCGTAAATGATTCCTGAGCAATGGAGCTGACATGAAGCACGACGAGTTGAGTCGACGCAAGGATGACCACCTGGACATCGTTCTGGACCCGCTCAGGGCCGGTACACGCGTGGGCGCCGGCTGGGACGCGGTGCAGTTCGAACACTGCGCGTTGCCCGAGCTGGACCTGGCGGACATCGACCTGAGCAGCTCATTGCTCGGCATCGACCTGCGCGCGCCGCTGCTGATCAGTTCCATGACCGGCGGCGCCTTCCGCTCAGTAGCGATCAATCGTCACCTGGCTGAAGCGGCGCAAGCCTTGGGCATCGCCATGGGTGTCGGCTCGCAGCGGGTCAGCCTGCAGACCGGTAACGATCAGGGGCTCACCCGCGATCTGCGGCGCATTGCCCCGGACATTCCGCTGCTGGCCAACATCGGTGCGGCGCAGTTGCTCGAAAACGACGGCATGGACCTTGCCCAGCGCGCGGTCGACACCCTCGAAGCGAACGGCTTGATCATCCATCTCAATCCGCTGCAGGAGGCGGTTCAACCTGAAGGCGACCGCCACTGGCGCGGCGTGCTGGCGCAGATCGCCCGTGCGGTGACCCTTCTGAAAGTACCGGTGGTGATCAAGGAAGTCGGCGCCGGCCTCTCGGCCAGCGTGGCGCAGACTTTGGTCGAGGCCGGCGTGCAGGTCATCGATGTAGCGGGCGCGGGCGGTACCAGCTGGGCTGCAGTCGAAGGCGAGCGGGCCACTCGAGCGGCCGATCGCGCGGTGGCCATGGCATTCGCCGGCTGGGGCATTCCCACGGCGACCTGCATCCAGACCGTGCGCCAGGCCTTGCCGCAGGTCCGCCTGATCGCCTCGGGCGGCGTGCGCGATGGTGTCGATGCGGCCAAGGCCATTCGCCTGGGCGCGGACATCGTTGGCCAGGCCGCTGCCGTGCTGCCAGGTGCGACGTTGTCCACCGAAGCGGTGATCGAGCATTTCGAGGTGGTCATCCGGCAACTGCGCGTAGCGTGTTTCTGTACCGGCTCGGCCAATCTGTCAGGCCTGCGCCATGCCCGCTTGCTGGGCCCGCAGGCCCCGCCTCGATGAGCCACTTCGGCGTCGTGGCGCCCGCCTATTACAGTCATTTTCACGCCTTGCAGGCCTTGGCCGAGGAACTGACACGGCGGGGCCATCGGGTCACGTTCTTCCATCAGACCGACGCCGCTCGCTGGGTCACTGCGCCCGACATCGGCTATGCGGTGCTGGGCCGGGCCAGCCACCCGCCCGGCAGCCTGGAGCGCAGTCTGCGCCTGGCGGCAAACCCAGGCACACCATGGGGCCTGCGGCAGATCATCGAGCAGTTGGCAGCGACCACCCGCATGTTCTGCGACGAGCTGCCGGCCGCGCTGGTGCAGCACGGTGTCGACGCGCTGCTGTGCGATCAGATGGAGGCTGCAGGCGGCCTGGTCGCAGAGAGTCTGAGGCTGCCCTTCGTCTCGATAGCCTGCGCCCTGCCGGTCAACCGTGAGCCAGGCCTGCCGTTGCCGGTGATGCCCTTTGCCTATGGCACGGACGATCGCAGCCTGCACATGTACCGCGGCAGCACTCAGGTCTACGACTGGTTGATGAAGCCCCATGCGCGCGCCATCCAGAGCGCTGCGAAAACCCTCGGCCTGGCACCGCGCAGTGCGCTGCACGAGTGCCTTTCGCCGCTGGCGCAGATCAGCCAGACCCTGGCCGGCTTCGACTTTCCCCGCCAGCACGCCCCGCCCCACCTGCACGCCGTCGGCCCGCTGCGCAACGCCGCCACTCAAGGCCAAGGGCACTGGCCAATCGACCCGCAACGCCCGTTCGTCTTCGCCAGCCTGGGCACCCTGCAAGGCCAGCGCCTGGGCATGTTCGAGCAGATTGCCAAAGCCTGTCGACGACTCGACGGGCAGTTGCTGATTGCTCACTGCGGCCTGCTCGACCCTGCTGCGGAGCAACGCCTGCACCGCCTGGGCGCAACCTGGGTGACCGATTTCGCCCCGCAGCAGTGGGCCCTCGAGCAGGCCGATGCGGTGATCACCCACGGCGGGTTGAATACGGTCATGGATGCCATCGCCAGCTCGACGCCCATGCTGGTGATGCCCATCGCCTTCGACCAGCCAGGAGTGGCCGCGCGGGTGCGCCATCATGGCCTGGGTCGCCAGTTGCAACGCCGCGCGCGGTCTCCACGCGTCGCACAGGCGCTACGCGAGGTCCTGGAGATGCCGACGCCGGCCTTTGCCCGCTTGAAGGCAGAACTGGCCAGCGCGGGCGGCACGAGCAAAGCTGCGGAGATCGTCGAAACCGCGGTGCGCACGCGACAACCCGTAGTGGCCGGAGCCCTGTCATGACCTACGACCTGATCCTGGCCGGTGCCGGCCTGGCCAATGGCCTGATTGCCTGGCGACTGCGCCAGGTGCGCCCGGAACTGAACGTACTGTGCATCGAGTCGCAGCAGGGCCTGGGTGGCAACCATACCTGGTCGTTCCACGATGGCGACCTGAGCGCCGAACAGCATCATTGGATCGAGCCCCTGGTGGTCAAGCGCTGGCCTTGCTATCAGGTGCACTTTGCCGACGTCTCGCGGCGGCTCGACAGCGGCTATGCCAGCGTCACCAGCGAGCGCTTCGCCGAGGTCATTACCCAGGCCCTGGGCTCGAGCCTGCGCCTGGGCGAAACCATTGCCGAACTGAGCCCGCGACACGTGCGCCTGACCAGTGGGGAGACGTTGCAGGCCCATGCAGTGATCGACGGCCGCGGCGTGCAGCCCAGTCGACACCTGGTGCTGGGCCAGCAGGCATTCGTCGGTCAGCTGCTGCGCCTGCAACGCCCCCACGGCCTGCTAGGGCCCATCATCATGGACGCGCGGGTCAGCCAGGGCGAAGGCTATCGCTTCGTCTACGTGTTGCCTTTCACGGCTGATACGGTGCTGGTCGAAGACACTCACTACGTGGATCGTCACACCTTGACCACCGAGCAGTTGCGCGAGCACATCGCCGACTACGTGCGCTGGCAGGGCTGGACAATCGCCGAATGCCTGCGCGAAGAACAGGGCGTGTTGCCGATCACCCTGGCCGGCGATTTCGATGCGTTCTGGCAGCAAGCCGCGGGCCAGCCCCTTTCCGGCCTGCGCGCCGGCCTGTTTCACTGTACCACCGGCTACTCGCTGCCCCATGCGGTGCGCCTGGCCCAGTGGCTGGCGGAGCAGACCGACATGGACGCCGATCGACTGTTCACGGGTATCCGCGAACACGCACGCCAGCAATGGCAGGCGCAAGGGTTCTACCGCCTGCTCAACCGCATGCTGTTCCTGGCCGGCAAGCCTCAGGATCGCTGGCGGGTGATGCAACGCTTCTATCGTTTGTCGCCTGCGCTGATCAGTCGATTCTATGCAGGCCAAAACCACTGGCGTGACCGCGCCCGCATTCTCGTCGGCAAGCCTCCCGTGCCCGTCGACGAGGCCGTGCGCGCCGCCCTCAGATCTTCTCCCCGGCAGTTCGAGAACCTCCATGAATCCAGCTAAAACCGCCATCGTCATCGGCGCAGGCTTCGGCGGCCTGGCCCTGGCGATCCGTCTGCAGGCCGCAGGCATCCATACCACCCTGCTGGAGAAGCGTGACCAGCCCGGAGGCCGAGCCTATGTCTACCGTGACCAGGGCTTTACCTTCGACGCCGGCCCGACCGTGATCACCGACCCTTCGGCCATCGAAGAGTTGTTCACCCTCAGTGGCAAGCGCATGGCCGACTACGTCGATCTGCTGCCGGTCAAGCCGTTCTACCGGCTGTGCTGGGAAGACGGCACGAAGTTCGATTATGCCAACGATCAGGCCGAACTGGATCGACAGATCCATGCCCTGAATCCCCCGGACGTCGCCGGCTACCAACGCTTTCTGGCCTACTCGCAGGCGGTGTTCAAGGAAGGCTATCTCAAGCTGGGAGCGGTGCCTTTCCTGTCATTCCGCGACATGCTCCAGGCGGGCCCGCAACTGGCTCGGTTGCAGGCGTGGCGCAGCGTCTACTCGATGGTGGCAAGCTTCATCGAGCACGATCAGTTGCGCCAGGCATTCTCGTTCCACTCACTGCTGGTGGGCGGCAACCCGTTCGCGACCTCGTCCATCTATACCCTGATCCATGCCCTGGAGCGCGAATGGGGCGTGTGGTTCCCAAAGGGCGGCACCGGAGCGCTGGTGCAAGGCATGGTCAAGCTGTTCCAGGACCTGGGCGGCACCGTGGAGCTGAATGCCGAAGTGGCGAGGATCGACGTCGAAAACGATCGGGCCACGGTAGTGCATGCGCGCGACGGTCGCAGCTGGCGGGCCGACTGCCTGGCCTCCAACGCCGACGTCGTGCATACCTACGCCGACCTGCTGGGCGAACACCCGCGCGGTCGACGTGAGGGCAAGCGCCTGAAGGGCAAGCGCTTCAGCAATTCGCTGTTCGTCATCCATTTCGGTCTGAAGCGCCCGCAACCGCAGTTGCAACACCATACGGTGTGCTTCGGTGCGCGTTACCAGGCGCTGATCCACGAGATTTTCAACGGCGCCGAACTGGCGACGGATTTCTCCCTCTACCTGCACGCGCCCTGCGTCACCGACCCCAGCCTGGCGCCACCGGGCTGTTCGAGTCACTACGTATTGTCACCGGTTCCGCACCTGGGCAATGCCGCCATCGACTGGTCGGTACAGGGCCCGCTGTACCGCGACCGGATCTTCGAATACCTGGAAGAGCACTACATCCCCGGCTTGCGCGAAGATCTGGTCACCTGCCGTATCTTCACCCCCGATGATTTCCAGACCGAACTCAATGCGCACCTGGGTTCGGCATTTTCGCTTGAGCCGGTGTTGCAGCAGAGTGCCTGGTTCCGTCCGCACAACCGCGATGCGCAATTGAGCAACGTGTACCTGGTGGGCGCCGGCACCCATCCCGGCGCTGGCGTGCCGGGCGTGATCGGCTCGGCCAAGGCGACCGCCGGGCTGATGATCGCGGACCTGCATTCATGAGCACGCCGGCGCCGGATCCGGCACTGCGCGAACATGCCGAGCGGAGCATCGCCGTGGGTTCGAAAAGCTTCGCTGCCGCCGCCAAGCTGTTCGACGAACGTACGCGGCGCAGTGCGGTGATGCTGTACGCCTGGTGCCGCCACTGCGACGATGTGATCGACGGGCAACAGGCCGGTCACGACGCGGTACCGATCAGCCCTGAGCAAGCGCAGCGTCGGCTGGCCCTGCTGCAGGCCCAGACCCATGCGGTGTATGCCGGGGAGCCTGCGAGCGAGCCGGCGTTTGCCGCGTTTGCCGAAGTCGTGCGCGAGCACGGCATTCCCGAGCACAACGCGATGGAACACCTGGCCGGGTTCGAAATGGACGTGGTGGACCGCCGCTATCACACCCAGGACGACACGCTGCAGTACTGCTATCACGTGGCTGGCGTGGTCGGTCTGATGATGGCGCGGGTGATGGGCACTGACGATCCACGTACCTTGGATCGGGCCTGTGACCTGGGGCTGGCGTTTCAGCTGACCAATATTGCCCGCGACATTGTCGAGGACGCGCGGGTCGGTCGCTGCTATCTGCCGGCACAGTGGCTGAATGAGTTGAACATTCCGCTCCAGGATCTGGCGGCGCCGGAGCATCGCCCAGCGGTCGCGGTACTAGCCCGGCGCCTGGTCGACCTGGCCGAACCCTACTATGCCAGCGCCCAGGCGGGACTGGCGGCCCTGCCCTGGCGCTCGGCCTGGGCCGTGGCAACCGCTGCCGCCGTTTACCGACAGATCGGCGTGAAGGTGGTTGCAGCGGGCAGCCATGCCTGGGATGCGCGCGTCTCAACCTCGAAGGCGGAAAAGCTGACGGCCGTCAGTCAGGGCGGCTGGCGCGCCGTCAGCGCTCGCTGGCGGCAGTGGCCGCAGCGCCCTGCGCAGCTGTGGAGTCGGCCTCATCCGCCTTGCGCAGCGGCCCCTGGTGCAACGCGCGAAGCTGAGCACGCAGACGCGTCGTAGAGGGCGCGAACAGAAAGCCGAAGGATACGCAGCGCTCCTTGCCCTCTACTGCGTGGTGCATCAAATGCGCCTGATAGAGGCGCTTGAGGTACCCGCGGCGCGGCACCAGGTGAAACGGCCAGCGCCGATGCACCAGACCATCGTGGACCACGAAATACAAGGCGCCGTAGGCAGTCATGCCGGCGCCGATCCATTCCAGCGGATGCAGGCCCTGGGTCCCCAGGGCAATCAGCACGATCGCAAGCCCTGCGAACACCACCGCGTACAGGTCGTTCTTCTCGAACCAGCCGGTGCGCGGCTCGTGATGGGAGCGATGCCAACCCCAGCCCCAGCCATGCATGAGGTACTTGTGGGCCAGGTAGGCAACGCCTTCCATGGCCGCCAGAGTGATGAAAAAAACCAGGCTGTTGAGGATCACTGCTGCTCTCTGCCAAGACGGGTAGGCCACCATCTTAACGCAACCGGCGCGACCCTGGCCGGCTGCTCATCGCCTGGCTAGCGCAAGCTCCAGGAAAAGCCGGCGTAGACACCCAGCCCATCGCCGGGGGTCGAGCGCGCCACGTCACGGCCCTGATCGTCGTAGCCCGGAGTGACGGTGCTGGCATAGCGTTTGTTGGTCAGGTTGCGAACGTCCAGCCAGGTCTGCCAGGTGTCGTCCTGCGCGGCGTAGCCGAGGCTGGCACCGAGCAGCGTGTAGGGCGCCGCGTAATAGGAGTTGGCGTAGTCCACGGCGATGCGCGATGCGTGCTGCACGTTGAGGCCGGTGTACACGCCGCTGGGGTGGTCATAGCGCAATTCGGCCTGGTAGTAATGCTCGGGCAAACCCGGCAGACGGTTGTCGCCGAAACGCGCATCGTCCCGGTAGTGGAAGTCGCTGTAGGTATAGGTTTGCCGCAGTGCCAGGCGACCGGCCTGGCGGCCGTCCCACAAAGGGCTGTCCAACGCCAGCTCGACACCTTGATGCACCGTGGGGCTGGCATTGGCCTCGCCAATCACCTGCGAGCGCGTGGCCGTGGCCGCCTGGGTCTCGACGCTGAGCAGTTCGTGGCGCACCTGCGAGTAATACCAGGCCAGGTCCCATTGACCGAACCAGGCCTCCCCTCGCCCGCCCAGTTCCAGAGTGGTCGCACTCTGGTTGTCGAGTTCGACGCCGTTGCTCTGCAAACCCGTGGCCGCACCGCTGCCCGGCGCGAAGTAGCGGTTGGAGCCCCAGATCAGCGACCATGGGTGCGGCGGTTCCACCGAACGGCTGAGGTTGCCGAACACCTGCAATTGCGGGCTGTAGTCGTAGCGCAGGCCCAGCCGTGGCGCGTAGTCCCAGGCGTGCAGGCTGACGCGGTCGTTGGTCACCGGATAGCTGACTTCCGTCTCGCGGCGCGTGTACAGCGCGGCCAACCCACTGGTCAGCCAGAGGTCCGGCAGCAGCTCCAGTTCGTTGCTGAAATACAGCGTATGGTCGGAGCCCTGGTAGCTGTAATCGCGGGTGCGCGTACCAGGTGCGTACCCGGCCGTGTTGCCGACGGGCACGCGGACGAATTCCGACACGCCGGAATTGGGCAGCGCCTTGGTGCTGCGCCACCCGACTGTGGTCTTGCTGGCATGCCCGAGCAGGACGTCCTGGCGCACATAGTTCAACGTACCGCTGACATCGGTGTAGGCCACCTTCATGCGATTGGTGCCTTCGCGCAGGTCCATCGGGTAGTCGTGATAGACCAGCCCGGCTTCCAGGCGAGCATCGTCATCCAGGTGCCAGGTGGTCTTGTTGGCCAGCCAGGTACTGCCCGGCTGGATGCGCTTGGAGTCGCGCGCCAGGTTCAAACCATTGGCCGCGCGAGGATCGTGGGCCACCTGCGCACGGGTCAGTCTGCCGGGCGTGTCGTTGTCGGTCTCGCGGTAGCGGAAGAAAAACCGGGTCTCCAACTGCGGGCTGAAGCGATAGCCGAAGTTGCCTGCGGCGCCACGGCTGCCGCCGGCGCTCTGGTCCTGGAAGCCGTCGTAGCTGGAATCGGTCACGCTGAAATAATAGTCGGCATCCCCCAGCACCTGGCCGGAACTGACCTGGCGCTTGCTATAGCCATGGCTGCCCACTTCGTAGCGCAGCTGCAATCTGGCAGCGTCGTAGCCGGTGCGCGTGACATAGTTGATAGCGCCGCCCAAGGCCAGCGCGCCGCGGTCGAAACCGTTGGCCCCGCGCAGCACCTCGACACGGCTCAGCCACAGCGGTTCGAGCAACTCATAGGGCGTACCGCCGGGGCCGGTCAGCGGCAGGCCGTCGAACATCTGGTATAGCCCCGAAGAATGCGCGCCGGGACCTCGGTTGATGCCTGAACCGCGGATGGAGATTTTCGCACCTTCGTTGTTGGCAGCGCGGGCATAGATGCCTGCCTGATTCCTGAACAGGTCTTCGTTGCCCGCCAGCCGGCCGCGTCCGGTTGAGGTGGTGTCGATGATGTTGGTACCGCCCGGTACCGAGTGCAATGCCAGCCCCGCCTCGTCCAGCTCGCTCAAGCGGGCCTCGCTGACCTCGACAGCCGGCAACTCCATGACTGGGGCCGCGACGGCGCACGCAGGTACGCCGAACACGGCTGCCAGGCCCAAGGCGGGCCATCGGGGCGAGCGAGGCATGGCAATCGAAGGCAGGCAGTGGAGACGGCCCCCGACAGGAAGACGGGGCACAGAGGGTTGCGGCATGGAACGGATCCTTGAAGAGCGGTATACCCGAGAACGGTTCGGGTCTGGCAAGCAGAGCGGTCCCAGCCTCGGGCTCGTTGGGGAGGATTGACGCTCGTGATGGCCCAATGAGCACATCGATGGGTGAAAAGCCGCGCAGCGGTCAGACTTCGCTGCGCAGTTCCTCGAGATAGCGGGTGCCGCGCACGGTGAGGGCCAGCCGCGTCCGGCTATCTGGGGTGACCGTGGTCACCACGTAACCGACCAGCAGCAAAGCGCGCAGGGCGAAACCGTCCTCGCTGCCGAATGCCTGCCATTGGGCGCTCTCTATCAGCGTCAGCAACCGCTTGTAGTTAGCCTGGTCTTCCGTCATCAGTACCCAGCCTCCGTCGCATCCATTGCACGTGCGGCCAGCTTACTCAAAAGCATCGACCAGGGCACAGGAAAAAGCATGCCGGGCGTCTTCGAGCATGGAAGTGGCGGCTGCGGCCGGGCGGTGAAAAAACTAATGGCAGCAGGGAGGCGGTTTCGGCCAACATCAGCTATAGCTTTTTACAGCCCCGGGCGATTTCTGCCGGTTTCTTCCCCCTGCCTTATCGACATCGACCGTTAGGGTGACTCCATGGCTTCCATCGAAGCGGTACTAGCAGGGCTCGACCCGCCCTTGAAACATGAAACCCACATGGAGGAAGGGCTGCTCAACCTGACCCTGATCGACCCCAATGTGCCCGCGCAAGTGATGCGCAGCCTGGCGCCTCATGAATACAAGGACAGCACCACGTTTCGCCTGCTGGTGTTGTATGCGGTCAACGAAATCCGTGGCAAGGGCTCCCATGCGCCACTGGAAGTGATGCCCGCCATGGAATGGGACTCGCACACCTGATTGCAGAGAGCTTGCCAGGCCAGCGACAACTCGTCGCTGTGCTGCACATTTTCTGAATCTTTCCTGCGTATCACAACTCAATGATGAGTCAACGCAGGAGATCACCATGCCGAACCCAACACTGTTCATCATTGACTACCGGCTCCATGGAGCGGAAAAGTCGTTCATCATCCGTCTACCTACTCTGAACAATGCCGATGCCTGGCATTGGGCAAGTTGTGATGCAGGGGTCGGTGTCATCCCCAAGTTCGGCCGCGAACGGGTGCAGAAAGTCAGCAAGCCCAAGGCCGAGCAATATGGCATTACCGATGTACGCTGGAGGCCGTCCGGCCAGCAGGCACGTGAACAACTGGGAATCGAAACGGCTCATTGAGCCGTCTGATCTCCGCTTTGCTGCGCCGCCTTCGTTTCATCCGTTGTTGCAGGACCATGCCGGGGGTCGCCCACGCAACCCTCGCAGTTAATCCTTTTCGCAGCCAATCCCCTCCGCAGTCAATCCTAAGTTCCCCTCGCCGCTCCTCGCTCATTCATCGAATATCGCAATGATTCGCGATTCCGCTGAGCACATCCGCTTGAACTTCCCGGTTTTCGTATCCCTCTGCTGATAACCCCCCCTGAACAAGAGGCTACGAAGAACATGAGAGCACTTACCTACCACGGCGCTCACGACGTCAAGGTCGACACCGTTCCCGACCCCCAGCTGCAGGATGCCGACGATATCATTCTGCGCGTCACGGCCACCGCCATCTGCGGCTCGGACCTGCACCTGTACCGCGGCAAGATACCCACGGTCGAACACGGCGACATCTTCGGCCACGAGTTCATGGGTGTGGTCGAGGAAGTCGGCACCGGAGTCACTGCCGTCAGCCCCGGCGACCGGGTGGTTATCCCCTTCGTGATTGCCTGTGGCAGCTGTTTCTTCTGCAATCTCGACCAATTCGCCGCATGCGAGACGACCAATACCGGCCGCGGGGCGATTATGAACAAGAAGTCGATTCCACCGGGGGCGGCATTGTTCGGCTTCAGTCACCTTTATGGCGGTGTGCCTGGCGGGCAAGCCGAATACGTGCGCGTACCGAAGGCCAACACCGGTCCGTTCAAGGTGCCAGGCACACTTGCCGACGAGAAGGTACTGTTTCTTTCCGACATTCTGCCGACCGCTTTCCAGGCCGTGAAAAACACCGAGATCGGCCAGGGCTCGAGCATTGCCATTTACGGCGCTGGCCCCGTCGGACTGCTTTGCGCCGCCGTGGCGCGGATGCTCGGTGCCGAGCGTATCTTCATGGTCGATCACCACCCCTACCGCCTGGCGTATGCGCAACAGGCCTACGGCGTGATTCCGATCAATTTCGATGAAGACGATGATCCAGCCGACACCATCATCCGCCAGACTCCAGGTTCGCGCGGTGTCGACGGCGTAGTGGATGCGGTGGGCTTCGAAGCCAAGGGCAGCACTACCGAAACCGTGTTGGCGGCACTGAAACTGGAAGGCAGCAGCGGCAAGGCGCTGCGCCAGTGCATCGCAGCCGTGCGTCGCGGCGGCGTGGTCAGCGTGCCGGGCGTATACGCCGGGTTCATCCACGGCTTCCTGTTCGGCGACGCGTTCGACAAGGGCCTGACCTTCCGCATGGGCCAGACCCACGTGCAGCGCTATCTGCCGGAGTTGCTCGAGCACATCGAAGCGGGCCGGCTGACGCCCGAAACCATCATTACCCACCGCATGTCCCTGGAGCAGGCGGCCGAAGGCTACAAGATCTTCGACAAAAAGCAGGAAGACTGCCGCAAGGTCATTCTCACGCCGGGCGAGCCGACCATCGAAGCTCCAGTCGTCGAGCCGACCGCAGGTGTCATTCCGGCGCTTTGAGGTAACGCACAGCAAGGCTGGGTGATGCCTGGCCTTGGCTGCTGCGCGCCAACGGACCGCGATCAGCGATCGACATTGGATGAAACGAGCGCTGCAGGTGGCTGTCTAGAGCAGTAACACCCATTGAAGTGAGTTATCCCATGTTGAAGTTTCTTGGCAGTACCGTCGGTATCATCTTCCTGATCGGCCTGGTCGTGGTCATCGGCCTGTTCAAGCTGGTCTTCTGAACCCAGTCGGGGCGCTCATCGAGCGTCCCTGCCCTGCGCGGGCCGCTGCGCAATCGCCGCCATGTCCCGCAGTCCAATCGAAAGCCCCAGTCACTGCCTGTCAAACGGCGCCTGCCATCGCCACGCCTTTTCGACCTTCCAGCTTGACCTGATACATCGCCTGGTCTGCCGCCTTGAGCAACGTATCCAGATCTTCACCGTGCACGGGGCACAGCGAGATCCCGACGCTGCCGGACAGTGAAAGCGCGCCGACGCTGGTGGAAATTGGCAGCTCGATAGCATCCAGCAGTTGCTGCGCCTTGAGGATCACGCTGTCTGGATTGGCCAGATCGGAAACCAGTGCCACGAACTCATCGCCGCCGTAACGCGCGACCGTGTCGTAATGGCGCACCGTCTCGCGCATGCGTTTGGCCAAGGTCTGCAGAACCTGATCACCGACCGCATGGCCGTGTTCGTCATTGATCTGCTTGAAATGATCGAGGTCGATCAGCATGACCGCGAACGGCACGCCTTGCTCGGTCCATTGCTGCAGTGCCTGGGCGAAGCGATCTGCCAGCAGGTAACGGTTGGGCAGCTGGGTGAGCACGTCGTGGGTGGCCAGAAACGCTGAGCGTTCATGCTCCAGTTCGGCGGCCTCTATGGCCGAGAAGTGCCTGACCAGAACCAGCGGCACCACCACCAGACTGGCCATCAGGATGGCCAGAATCAACAGATTCCCGGGCCCCAGCACATCCATCAAGCGCAGTTGTCGCTGAAAGCTGAGTGACACGGGTTGTGTAGGGCTGTCCACGTACACACTGTCGGTCAGCCTCGGCAAGGCGAGTTCGTCCCACCAACGCCCGGCCACCGGCTCCATGGCAACCACCTGACTGGGGTTGTCATCGCTGTGCAACTGAGCGCTCACGGCCACACGCGCGTCGCTGTTGTGGCGCACGATGGCGCCCAGCAGCGCATCGGTCTTGATCAGCAGCATGGCGACCATGGTGCTGCCGAAGAAATTCGGCAAGGCGTGCTGGGTATCCTGATCGGAACGCGACACCGACTTCATCAGAATGTAGGCGTCGCCGCCTTCATGCAGGGCGAAGACCGGCGAGACCACCGGCAGCGAGTTCTGACGAATGCGCGCCAACGCGTTGGCCAGGTATGGCACTGTTTCCAGGCGCACGCCATAGATGACGCTGGCTTGGGGCAACTGCGGCGACATGAACAGAATGGGCCAGGTCGCCTCCGCTGCGGCTCGCGAATCACCGGTCGCTGGCGCGGCCGCCGCGAGTCGATTCAGCTCGACGCCTTGCGCAGCGAAATTCTTCAATTCGAAATCGGGCAGCCAGGTGCGCCGCAGCAATGCAGCAAAATCGAATTGCTCGTTCACCGGTACGCTGCGCGCCACTTCCAGCATGTAAATGTGCGGGTACGCCGCCAGCACGGCCGCGCCGTAGCGGGCTGCCGCATCGGTATCGCTCTGCTTGACAGCCTGCAGGAATGCTGCAAAGCCTGCCAGCACAGCATCATTGGTGTCGAGCTGATTGCGCACAGTGCCGGCGATGCTCTGTACATACTCGGAAAAGCGCGTCTCCTGCCGCTGGATTTCGGATCGCAACAGCGAGAAAGCCGAAAATACGATCAAGCCGAGCGCCAGGCCGATAAAACCTGCGAGCGATGGGCGGCGTCTGATCAACATCGTGGCAATATCCAACGCACGAGCATGCACGGGCAGTAAGTTTCGGGGTCGTCGAAGGACGTCATGGGTGGCTGCGCAAGGCAGCAAAGGATGATGTCGACGGTACGCAGGGCCGGCAACCACGGGGTTGACCGGCGCCTGCTGAGCAAGCTAGCAAATTGCCATCTCAGCGTCTACAACGGCTCGTCGCTATCAATGAAGGGCAAATGCCCCACGATGGCCAGGACTGGCCACCGTGGGGCATCGGGTTGCAGCGGTATCAGCGACGCTTCTTGCTCACTGGCTTGGCCAGTTCGAACATCAGTACCGAACGTCCTGTTACGGCGTACTCGGTGCCGAAGTCGAACGACTCACCGGCTTCGAAGTCGGTCTGGTTGGTGTCCAGTTGCAGGATCCAACGCTTGCCTTCCGGCACTTCCGGCAAGGTGAAACCGACCACGTCATGGTGCGCGTTGACCACGATCAACAACGAATGGTCGACCCCGGCGCGGCGGATACCACTGGACTGGGTGCGGCCATCGAGCAGGATGCCCATGCAGCGGTTGCTGCCGTCCTGCCATTGCTCGACGCCCATCTCGCTGCCGTTGGGCTGGATCCAGCTGACATCCTTGATGCCCAGGCTTTCGTCATAGGCCCCGGTGAAGAAGCGATTGCGGCGCAGCAGCGGGTAGCGATTGCGCAGTTCGATCAGGTATTTGACGAAATCCTGAAGCTCGCTGCTCTGCTCGCTGATGTTCCAGTCAACCCAGCCGATTTCGCTGTCCTGGCAATAGGCATTGTTGCTGCCACCCTGGGTGCGAGCGAACTCATCGCCAGCCAGCAGCATCGGCGTGCCCTGGGCAAGAAACAGCGTCGCCAGCAGGTTGCGCATCTGCCGGTAGCGCAGCGCGACGATTTCCGGATCATCGGTCGGGCCTTCGACGCCGCAGTTCCACGAGCGGTTGTCGGAGTGACCATCGCGGTTGTCTTCACCGTTGGCTTCGTTGTGCTTCTCGTTGTACGACACCAGGTCGTTCAGAGTGAAGCCGTCATGCGCGGTGATGAAGTTGACCGAGGACGCCGGCTTGCGACCACGACGGTTGAACTGATCGCCCGAGCCGAGGAAGATCTTCGCGAAATCGCCAAGCATCTCGTCGTCGCCCTTCCAGAACGCACGGGAGATATCGCGAAACTTGTCATTCCATTCCATCCAGCCCGGCGGGAAGTTGCCCACCTGATAGCCGCCCGGCCCGCAGTCCCACGGCTCGGCAACCAGCTTGACCTTGGCCAGGACCGGATCCTGGCGGCAGGCATCGAGGAAACCGCCGCCTTCGCTGAAGCCATGGGCTTCACGACCCAGAATGGTCGCGAGGTCGAAGCGGAAGCCGTCCACGCCCATTTCCGAACTCCAGTAGCGCAGGGAGTCGGTGACCATCTGCAAGACGCAGGGGTGGCTCATGTTCAGGGTGTTGCCGGTGCCGGTGTCATTGATGTAGTAACGCGCATCGTCTGGCATCAAGCGGTAATAGTTGGCGTTGTCGATACCCTTGAGCGACAGGGTCGGGCCCATCTCGTTGCCTTCGGCAGTGTGGTTGTAGACCACGTCGAGAATCACTTCCAGTCCGGCCTTGTGGAAGCGCGAGACCATGACCTTGAATTCGGCGATCGACGAGCCAGCCATGAAACGGGCGTGCGGCGCGAAGAAGCCCAGGGTGTTGTAGCCCCAGAAGTTGTGCAGGCCTTTTTCCAACAGATGGTTGTCATCGAGGAAATAATGAACCGGCATCAGCTCGACCGACGTGACACCCAGGGAGCGGATGTATTCGACCACGTCATTCTCGTGGAAGGCCGCAAAGGTACCGCGCTCCGACTCACGCACCGAAGGGTGGCGCATGGTGAAACCGCGCACGTGGGTCTCGTAGAAAATGGTCTTTTCCCACGGCACGTTCGGCTTGGCCGTACTGCCCCAGGTGAAGGCCGGGTCGATCACGCGGCAACGTGGCATGAAGGGTGCACTGTCACGCTCGTCGAACGACAGGTCGCCGTCTTCATGGCCCACGGTGTAGCCGAACAGCGCATCGTCCCACTTCAGCTCGCCCGAAATCTGCTTTGCGTAGGGGTCGATCAGCAGTTTGTTGGCGTTGAAACGGTGACCGTTGGCAGGGTCGTATGGACCGTGCACGCGGTAACCGTACAATGTGCCGGGGCGCGCATCGGGCAGGTAGCCGTGCCAGATCTCGTTGGTGAATTCAGGCAGCGCGATGCGTTCGATCTCTTCGACGCCGTCGGCATCGAACAGGCACAACTCAACCTTGGTAGCGTTGGCGGAAAAGATTGCAAAATTGACGCCCGACCCATCCCAGGTCGCGCCCAATGGGTACGGCAAGCCCTCGCTGACACGGCTGGCGGGACGTTCCTGGCTTGACGCACTGTCATTCATTGATTGATCAGACATGATCAAACACTCCGGAAATAGGTTGAGCCTGAGCTCTGAGGTAGACGACCAAAACGGTCTACTGATAGAAGCGCGCACAGCCGAACAGTTCAGGATATTTTTCTGCCTCCAATGAGGGTCTGGTTCGAAGCCGACGACGCGCGATTGAACGCACAGGTTTATTGACGCTCTTAAAACAAGCTTTGCAAGAAGAGCGCAAGCGCCCTTGAAGAGAATGAGTTAACTCAATGCGTATCCTGCTGATAGAAGACGATCCAATCCTGGCGCTACTGGCCGAGATAGCTCTGGAGGAAGATGGCCATGAGATCATCGGTCCTGCGTATGACGTCGCCGGAGCGCTGTCGCTGGCGCACGACCATCCCATTGACGTGGCATTCGTCGACATCAATCTGGATGGTCACGACGAAGGCGTAGGCCTGGCGCAGACACTCTACGAGCAGTTCAAGATCCACTCGCTGTTCGTCAGCGGTCAGATCGATGTGGCCAAGGCCAACAGCGGCTACGCGTTGGGTTTGCTGTCCAAGCCCTACAGCCCCAATGACCTGTCGCGCAGCGCACACATCGTGCATTCGCTGGTCAAAGGTGAACTACCCTTGAATCGGCCGCTGCCAGTGCCCTTGAAGCTTTTCACAGAATCGCGCGGCCTATATGGAAAGAAGCATGAGTGAACCCACAGATCTCCCGGGCATGGGACCAGGACTTGGTGAAACCGAGTTTCGCGAGTTGGCTGACAACGCGCCGGTATTGATCTGGCGTGCGGGCACCGACAAACAGTGCGACTGGTTCAACAAACCCTGGCTCGACTTCACAGGCAAGACTCAGGACCAGCTCTGCGGCTATGGCTGGGGGGACGACGTGCACCCCGACGACCTGGAGATGTGCACGCGCAACTACGAGCAGGCCTTCGACGCCCGGGAGCCCTTCACTACCCCGTATCGCCTGCGCCGCCACGACGGTAGCTACCGGTGGTTCCTCGACCACGGCGCGCCGTTCTATCGGCAGGGAGTGTTTGCCGGCTACTTCGGCAGCTGCACCGATATCACCGCACAGAAAGAGCTCGAAGCGCATCAGGACGTGCTGGTTTCCGAGCTCAACCATAGGGTCAAGAACAACCTGCAACTGATCATCGCTTTCCTGCAGATGTCCAAACTGCGCGCTCAGGGCGACGAAGCTCGGCAGCTGCTCGAATCCGCCATCGCGCGCATCCAGGGCGTGGGCACGGTTCAGGCCGAGTTGTATCGCAGCGCGTCTGGCACCGTCGATCTGGCGCATTACCTACCCCATCTCGTGCGGGCATCGATCCAGGCAGAGCGCGACGACAGCATTCACCTGACTGTCGATACCGAAACTGTCCTCGCCCCGTTCAAGCTGGCCTCGGACCTGGGCTTGATCGTCAACGAGCTGGTGGCCAACGCCATCCATCACGGCAACCAACGCACCACCCACATCCATTTTGCCTTGAAGCGCCTGGGTAGCGGTGAGCTGCAGTTGACGGTGAGCGATCGCGGACCAGGCTTCTCCCCGGCCCAGTTGTCGAATACAGGTGCATCGGGGTCCAAGCTCAGCGGCCAGGGCCTGATCGGCGCGCTGGCCAAGCGCTGCGGTGCAGTGCTCAACCGCAGCAACGCAGAGGGCGCCGTGGTCACGCTGACCTTGCCGCACCCCTAGGCTGGCTTTGCCGCACCCCTGGCTTGCCGCACCCCCGGACAGTGCAGCTGTGCGCTACAGCGGGCTGCCCTCGTCGGTCTTGATCAGGCCACCCAGAATGTCGCTGCCGTCGCTGCCCGCCAGCGCTGCGTACCATTGGCGGGTGTCTTCCGGAACTTCACCGTGGATGATCGCCGCCCGCTCGCGGGCCTTGACCACCAGAGCGGCGACGCGCTCTGCGCGTGCAGTCTCATAGGCTGCCAACGCGGCTGCCGGGGTCTGCTCGCGTTCGATGCAGCGGGCCATTACCCACGCATCTTCCATGGCCTGGCAACCGCCCTGTCCAATATTCGGAGTCATGGCATGGGCGGCGTCGCCAAGCAGCGCAACCCGCGTGCTGACCAAACGAGGGACTCGCTCGGTGTCATGGATTTCCACTCGCGCAACGCCCGTCGGATCCAGCCGTTGCAGCAGGCGCTGCACCGGCTCGGGCCAGTCGGCAAAGTGCTGCTCGAGTTCGGCGCGATAGTCTTCGCGAACGTTTGCCGTGCCTGCCGGCAGCGGTACGTCGAAAAAGAAATACAGTTCACCGTCACCCATGGGCATCAATGACACCCGCTTGTGGTCGCCGACGTACTGCACCCATTCGTCTGCGGGCGCGAGGTCGGCGGCTGACCGGATCCGACCATTCCAATTGACGTAGCCGCAATAGCGCCGAGGTATCGGTCGGCCGGCAATCTTGTCGCGCAGCACCGAGTGGGTGCCGTTTGCCGCTATCAGCAGGTCGGCTGTCACCGTTTCACCCGTCGACAGCATGATTTGCACATGGGTCTGGCTTTCTTCGTAATCCAGGCACGCAACCCCCAAGGTCACGTTCTGCATCCCGACCGCCTTCAGCAGAATGCCTTGCAGGCGTGCGCGCGCAATCGGAAACGCTCGCCGCCGAGCATGGTTGTACAAGGGTTGCAGATCGAAACGCGTGAGCAGACGGTCCTGGTGGTCGCTGTAACTCATGCTCTGCATGTGGCCACCTGCGCGCTCGATGGACTCACCCAGACCCAGTGCATCCAGCACCCGCACACCGTTGGGCCAGATGGAAATGGCCGCGCCGACCGGCGCCAGTTCGGCCGCACGTTCGTAGACGTGAACCCGGTGACCAGCCTGTTGCAGGGCCGCAGCGGCACTGAGGCCGCCCATGCCGGCACCGGCGATGACGATATTCAAGGATTCCATGGCTTCTCCACTGAGATCGGTTTGATCCGAGACCGTGCAAAAAGCTGTCCAAGTGATCAGAAACCGTCAACGGCAGCGATTACGCCGGTAAGTCAGACTTACCCAGTGAGACCGAGCGTCAAACCAGTGCGAAGCCGTGCGGTGCGCACCGGTTTGCAGCGTTCGAATTCAACGCAGCAGGTTGTTCTTGGCCAGATTGACCAGCTCCTTGGCCCGTCCGTCGAGTACTGCGCGCATCATGAACAAGCCGAAACCTTTGACGTTGGCGGCTGTGATTTCCGGCGGCATGATCAATTCCTGACGCTCGCTGACCACATCCACCAATACCGGCCCATCGTGCTCGAACGCCTCGATCAGGGCGGCACGCAGATCCTGCGGTTTCTCCACACGGATGCCCTTGATGCCCATGCCCTGTGCGAAGGTCGCGAAGTTCGGATTCTTCAGCTCGCAGCCCACATCCACCAGACCGCTGGCCTTCATTTCCATCTCGACGAAGCCCAGCGTGCCATTGTTGAGGACGATGACCTTGACCGGCAGGTTGGCCTGGCTGAGCGTCAGGAAGTCACCCATCATCATGGCGAAGCCGCCGTCCCCGGACATCGACACGACCTGGCGCTCAGGGTAGGCCGCCTGCGCGCCGATGGCCTGCAGCATGGCGTTGGCCATCGAGCCATGGTTGAACGAGCCGATCAGACGCCGCTTGCCGTTCATCTTCAGATAGCGCGCGGCCCAGGCCGTGGGCGTGCCCACATCGCAGGTGAATACCGCATCATCGGCGGCCAGTTCACTGACCAGTCGGCTGAGGTATTGCGGGTGGATGATCGTGCTGATCGGGCTGCTTTCGGCGAGGTCGTCGAGGCTCTTGCGCGCGCTGTCGTAATCCGCCAGCGCCTTGTTCAAGTGCATGGTGTCGGTGCGTTCTTCAAGGCGTGGCAGCAGCTGCTGCACGGTATGCTTGATGTCGCCGATCAAACCGATAGCCAGTGGGCAGCGGTTACCCAGGGCCTCAGGCTGCAAATCGATCTGGGCAATGCGCGAGTGCTCCGGAAAGAACTGCCGGTATGGAAAGTTGGTGCCGAGCATCAGCAGGGTGTCGCATTCCTTCATGGCGTTGAAGCCGGAAGCAAAGCCGATCAGGCCAGTCATGCCCACGTCGTAGGGGTTGTCATACTCCAAGTGCTCTTTGCCGCGCAAGGCGTGCACGATGGGTGCCTTGAGCTGCTTGGCCAGCGCCACGACTTCGCTGTGCGCCCCTGCGCACCCGGCACCGCACAGCAGGGTGACGCGCTTGCCACCATTGAGAAACTGGGCGAGCTCATCGAGCTGCGCCGGGGCTGGCACTACCACCGGTGCCTGGGGTGCAACCCACTGGCTTACTGGCGCGTCGAGCGGGCTCAGCGCCACATCGCCCGGAATCACCACCACTGCAACACCGCGGCGACTGATGGCAACGCGCATGGCACGCTCCAGGATCTGCGGCAGCTGCTCGGGCCGCGAGACCAGTTCTACGTAATGGCTGCAGTCTTTGAACAGCGACTCGGGGTGGGTCGCCTGAAAGTAGTCTATGCCGATCTCGCTGCTGGGAATGTGTGCTGCAATCGCCAGCACCGGAACGCCGCTGCGATGACAGTCGAACAAGCCATTGATCAAATGCAGGTTGCCCGGTCCGCAACTGCCTGCACAGACAGCCAGTTCACCGGTCAGATGCGCCTCGCCGCCAGCGGCAAAAGCCCCGGCCTCTTCGTTGCGCATGTGTATCCAATCCAGCCCGCCCAACCGACGCATTGAATCGGTCAGACCATTCAAGGAATCGCCCACTACGCCATAGATCCGTTTGACACCGGCGTGCTTGAGGGTATTGACCATGAAATCGGCTGCAGTGGACATTCGGTGCTCCTTTGGAAATATAAGTTCAAGGGGTCTGAGTACCGCGATGCCGAGGGTGTTCCGCCCAATTCATTAACAAAATTATAGAATTGGCCCATGGGCTCTATAAAGGCGCCTGCGGCTGCACGCAAACCAGGTTTTGAAATGCAAGAAAGCCCGACCAGGGTCGGGCTTTCTTATAAGCGGTGCAGCGTGCTGAGCGATATATCAGTTCAGCAATTCCGCAGGCACGGTGCCGCCATTTTCGGCGAGCTTCTTCATCACGGCAGAATGCAACCAGGTGTTCATGGCTGCCGAATCATCGGTGGAACCGGTGTAGTGCAACTCTTCGGCAAGTTCCTTGCGCGCGGTCAGGCTGCTGTCCAGGCCCAGCAATTTGAGCAAGTCGACGATCGATGTACGCCAGTTCAAAGTTTCGCCGTGGCTGGCTGCCATGGCTTCGAGCTTTTGAGCCACATCCACTTGGGTGATCGGCGCAGCGGAAGGCTGGTTCGTGACGGTCGTGGTGGGCGATGCACCTGGCGCAGGGGCGACGGGGGTTTGTGTAGAAGCGTCTGCGTCCGGAACAGCGTGCTTGCCGATACCCAGTTTCTCGAGGATGCTGCTAAAAAAGCTCATTTCGTATCTCCAGATTTCTTGGCTGCTGCCGTGGATTCGACAGCCTACTTAAGACCTGACACCCCTGGCCGCCAAAAAGTTTAATCGAGCCTGCGACATTCCTTGTCCTCGGTCGGATACGAAGGTGGTCACTCATTGTAATAAACGTTATTTAGTTGTGGCATCGCTGCGCACACTGCGCCAGAATCACGCCTCGATACCTTTACCTTTTTTATCCACGATCCATGCCTGGGGATACTCATGTCCAAACTTGCTGAATACCGTCAACTCGAACGTCATCTGGCCGAACAACTTGCAGCACTTGAGGCCATGAAAGGCGACAAGGGCCTGGAACAGGAAATCGAGTTCGAGACCAAGTTGCGTTCGCTGTTGGGCGAATACAATAAAAGCCTCAGGGACATCGTTTCCATTCTTGACCCGCAGCAAGGCGGCAAACCAGTCAAGGCCAGTGCAGCGCCTGAAAAGGCCACGCGCAAGCCGCGCTCGCTGAAAACCTACAAGAACCCCCACTCGGGTGAAGTCGTCGAAACCAAAGGCGGCAACCACAAGACCTTGAAGGAATGGAAAGCCGAATACGGTTCCGACACTGTCGAAAGCTGGTTGAGCTAAGCCGTACCCACCGGCAAGCAGCGACATACGGCCCGCTTGCCGGATTGCATCACCCTCCCCTCACACCGTCCTTGTCGATGATCCCGCGATGTACCCCACCACACCCGATGGACGCTATTTCGTCGTACGCGGCCGGCTCTGGCGATGCAGCAACCCTGCCCTGCCCGAAGCGGTGCGCGAGCATTGGGTCAAGGTGCTCATGGATGCGCGGCGAGCGGTCAAGGCCGCCAAGCGCTCGGAAGATCCCGAGGCTCTCACGCAGGCGCGCGCGCAAGTCGATGCCGCCAAGCAGGCTTTAGGCGAACGCGGGGACGTCTGGTGGGACGACGGCAGCGCCGACGTCAACCGACGCATGGCGCGAAACACACAATACGCGGATTGGTACGCCGGGCTGGATGAGGCTTCATTACAGAAGTAACGCTCAGACGGCCTTCACACCCAATGACAACAGGCGCTCTATCCGGGTGGTAGCTTCGCGCATACGTGTCAGCAGCAGCGGCAAATCAAGCTCGCTCTTGCGGTACTGCGGGATCGTTGCCGAGATCGACCCTCGTATTCGACCGTCGACGAAAAACGGCACAGCCAAACCGAAAGCCCCCAACACACGCTCACCTTCACCCGTGGCCCAGCCTCTGGCTCTTATGGCTTCCAGGTCTTCCCTGAGCAACTCGCGGGACGTTATGGTCGCGTCGGTGATCCTCACCAGGTCAAGAGATTCTGCTACCTCACTGTCGCAGTTGGCCAATACCGCCTTACCCGCCGCGCCCGCGTACAGTGGCACTTCCACATTGACCTGCAGCTTGTATTGAATAGGTCGCCAGCCTTGGATGACGTCGAGAAATTCAGCCTTGCCAGTAGCCGCGTCATAGGAAAGCAGCGCTATTGTCTCGCCGGTTTCCTGAACGAGTGAAGAAACGATCCGGTGGGTCATGTCGGCAAGGTCACGGTCTGCAGCGGTGATTCGCGCCGCCCATTGATAGAGCTTCGGGCCTGGGTACAGCGTGCCTGCAACCCACCTGACAACACCCGCCTGACTACCTGACTCGATCAATCGCTTGGCTGTGGCCGCGTTACATAGCAATTGGTCGTGCAGATCCACGGAGTTTTTCACGCCTTGGGGGAAGGCGCACGCCAGCAACAGGAGTCGCTCCAGACGACCGACCGTAGACTTGCTGTCTGGTTCGATGACATTAGGCAGGCGTTGTATACGTTCGATGCTTCCAGATTCCATGTCTGCCTGTATTCGAGCGATGACGCGCTGCGCATCTGCCTCCCAGGCTCGAGGTTTCGCCGATTCCGTGCTGCTCGCGCAGTGAACGGAAACCGCTACGAAAAGCCCATTCGCCATTCGCCTGACCGTGATCGACGATGCGCGCGGAAACTCGGATTCCGACAACAGCCCCAGCTGTTCATGCTGGGACAACGCGTAGGCAGCGACATCGGATTCCCCATCCTGGGAAGAAAGGTCGTCGGCAATGAATCGCTGGAATGCGCGTCCAATGTCGCCGAATGCGAGCGGATAAAGCGCGCCCAGCGCGGGTCTGAATATGAGCGCCGCCTTGGCTTCACTGCATGCGGCGATGAAGTACCCGCTTTCGCGTGGGCAGCAGACTGACACCAATGCCGTGCACCCCGATGCTGCTGCCAGATCACCCAGTGATCGTGAGCCGCGCCCCAGAAGCGTGCTCGCATCACTGAGCGTCCTGGCCAAGACGTCGACTCTCGGCCCTACTGCGTATTTGCCCGTTCCTGCCTCGGTCGCCAAACCTATTTCGACCAGAGACGCCAGGATCCGATTGACCGTGCTGCGACTCTCGTCGAGTTCTGCCGCCAGTTCACGCACGCCCCAAGGCTCGGCGCCCGAGCGCCTGACAAGTGCGTCCACGACCTGAATCAATCGGGTGTGGCTAGAGGCAGTTGCCGCAGTCGAGGAAGTGACGGAAGAGCAGCTTGATGGGGACATCATGAGTCGAATCGAGGGTTTGGGCCCCCATTCTGGGGTGTAAAGCTGCCGCAGGGCAATTGCACGTGACGGTTGACAAGCTCCTCGAGGTTCTAGAAGCTAGCCAAAATAATATCAGGACACTGTCCCATTTTTTGAAATAGTGGTGTTCTATAATCCGAGGTGCCCATGAATAACAACAACGCTGTGGCCGAGCCTGTCCGGTCTGCCGTCGACCAAACGGAACAAACGCGCAAAGCCAAGAAAGCCACCAGAGCTGCAGTATTCGGCACTTTCGTCGAGTACTACGATTTCAGCGTCTACGGTTATGTCGCTGCGACCCTGGCGCTGGTTTTCTTCCCGTCGGACAACGCGACTACAGGTCTGCTGAATACCTTCCTGGTGTTCGGCTCTGCATTTCTGGTCAGGCCCTTGGGCGCCATCGCCTTTGGCTGGCTGGGCGACAAGGTAGGAAGACGCTTCAGCTTGATCGCCAGTATCACGTTGATGGGCATTGCCGCCACGCTGATCGGCCTGCTACCTGGCTACGCGCAGATCGGTGTGTGGGCGCCGATACTGCTGGTCGTGCTGCGCATGCTCCAAGGGTTCTCGGCAGGCGGCGAAATCGGCGGCGCCGCGAGTTACATCCGTGAGTGGGCGCCCCCCAAACGCCGCGCCTTGTACATTTCCTTTCTGCCCTCCATCGCGCAATTCGGCAAAGGCCTTGCAGCGGCCATCGCGGGCCTCGCAGCGGCGAGCCTCACAGATCCCGAAATGCTTGCCTGGGGCTGGCGTATTCCTTTCCTCCTGGCGCTGCCGCTCGGAATCATTGGCCTTTACATGCGACTGAGCATCGAGGACAGCCCCGAGTTCGCGTCCAAGAAAAACCATACCGAGGTCAAACAAGGCCAGCCCTTTGCGGAGTTGCTGCGTGACTACCGCAAGCCTTTGCTCAAAGTGATCATGATCGCGATGGTGCAGAACATCGGCACCTACATCGGCACCGTATTCATCGCAGCCTATTTCAGTTCGATCCTGGGCTATTCGAAAGGTCAGGCATCGACCATCGTGCTGGTCGCCGTGATTCTTGCCGCGTTCCTGATACCGCTGGCTGGACAACTGGGCTCCTATCGCGGCGGCAAGTCCATCCTGCGCTACGCGTACGTGGCCTATGCCGTGCTCTCGATACCCTCCTTCATGTTGATGCAGCAAGGCTCGGTGAACCTGGCCATGGCCGGTTTGGCGCTGGGCATGATTCCCTACGCGCTTTGCCAGGCCGGTACCTACTCGGTCATGCCCGAATTCTTCCCGATGCACATCCGCCACACCGGGGTGGCGTTCGGGCACAGCGTAGGTGCGGTGATCGGCGGAGGCTCAGGCCCGTTTCTGGCGACCTGGCTGATCGGCGCTACCGGCAATCAGTCGACACCCGCATTCATCCTGTGCGCATCAGGCCTTCTGGGGCTGATCGTTATCTCGACCGTTCGCAGAAATCCGCCAGCGGCTACCGATGATGCCAACACCCACCAATTCTCCTGAGGTAACGATGATGCCTTTGATCTATGTAACGAGCCCGATTCATCCAGATGTATTGCAGGCTCTTTCTTCTGCAGGCGAGGTGCGACTCGGCTACGGCCCGAACGCAGTCTCGTACACCGACATTCAGCAACAGGTCGATGCCGTGTTCCTGCGTGGTGGCCATATATCCGCGCAAATGATCGCGGCATCACCGAGGCTGCGGATCGTGGCCAGACACGGAGCGGGTTACGACAATGTGGACCACAAGGCGGCTGCCGAACGGGGTGTGTGGGTCACCAACACGCCAGGGGCCAATCGCAGAAGTGTCGTGGAGCATGTGTTTGCCCTGCTGCTGGGGGTCAGCCGCAAGCTGCAACTGGCCACCGATCAGACTCGTCACAGCGTCTGGGCAGCGGACCGTCTGTCCCTGACCGGCATAGAGCTTGAGGGGCGTACCCTGGGCCTGATCGGGTTCGGTGATATCGGCCAGCATGTAGCGCCGGTTGCCGAAGCGTTCGGCATGAATGTATTGGCGACCGATCCTGCCTATGACGCGAGCTTCGACGCCCGGCTGGTTGATCTCGACACCCTGCTGGCCAAGGCCGATGTGGTGAGCCTTCACGTGCCTCTACAGTCGAGTACCCGGAATCTGATCGGTCGACCCGAGATCGAAAAGATGAAGGCTGGCGCGATCCTCATCAATACCAGTCGCGGCGGGGTCATGGATGAAGCGGCCGTCGCCGGTGCCTTGCGCAGCGGCAAGCTGGGCGGTGCAGGGATCGACGTTCTGGCTGCGGAAAACGCCGACATGATCAATCCGTTCAGTTGCAACACGTTCCCCGTTTCCGACCTGCCCAACCTGCTCGTGACACCCCACGTTGCAGGGCAAACCAACGAGTCACTGCTGCGTGTCGGCATGAGCGCGGTGGACGCCATTCGCACCGTGTTGGGCGGCAAGCCGCCCTTGCATCCGGTCAACGAGCCCGTCTTCCGGGCGTTCGACTGACAACGTCCGCTAAGCGCAACCCTGCCGAGGTCAACATGTTCATCAATGCATCCGCTGAAAACATCACCGTGAGCGAAGACTGGCCAAGGGCTTGTCTCGCGCAGATCGAAGAAATATCACACTACCCCGTCGCGCTGATCGGCGACGTGCTGCAACGCATGGGGATGATGGCATCTGCCATCCACCACGTCGCGGGTGAGGCATCGTTTCACGGCACGGTTCTGCCGATTCAGACTTGGGAAGGCGATAACCTCGCCATCCACCGCGCGCTGGACGATGCCAAGCCAGGCGATGTACTGGTAATCAACGGCAACGGCGAAATCAATCGCGCGGTGTTCGGTGATCTGCTCGGGGAAATATGCCTGGCGCGCAAAGTGGCCGCCGTTGTCATCGATGGCGCGGTTCGAGACGTGGAAGAACTGAGCGTGATGGGGCTGCCCGTCTACGCACGGGGGGTGAATCCTGCCGGACCTTCCAAGCACGGTCCAGGACAGGTCGGCACGCCGGTGGCCTGTGGCAACGTGGTGTGCAATCCAGGCGATGCCATCGTGGGAGACAGGGACGGCGTCATCGTCATTGGCCGCCACTTGGTGGCGTCGCTTGCCGATAAACTCGAGGTTCAGGCCGGGATCGAGGCGAACCTCAGGGAAAATATCAGGGCGAGCATCGTCGAAGCATAGCCAACGAGACCGGCAAGACCGCGCCGAGAGAACCCCGGCGCGGCAACGAGCGATCAAACGCTGACGGTCGGTACCCCATCCATCAGTTTTTCCAGGCTGATCGGCAGGTCACGCACACGCTTGCCGGTGGCATGGTAGACCGCGTTGGCCACTGCAGCCGCCAACCCGGTCACACCGATTTCACCCACACCACGCGCACCGTATTCGTTGAGGTTGTAGTCGGGGTAATCGAGCAGGATCACATCGATATCCGGCTGATCGGCGTGCACCGGCACCACATACTCCGCGTAGTTGTTGTTCACCGGCATACCATTGCGCTCGTCGTAGTCGGTCGACTCGAACAGCGCCATGCCGATGGCCATGACGATGGCGCCTTCGACCTGATTGCGTGCGGTCTTGGCATTGATGATCTTGCCCACATCAATGGCGCTGACCACGCGCGACACGCGCAGGCGGGAGATACCCGGATCCCAGCGCACCTCGACGAAATGCGCACCGAACGAGCTGAATGCATGCTTCTTGGTATCGGCCATACCGGTATGGGCCTCGCCTTCGGCGCTGGCGATCTTCAGCTTCTTGAGTACTTCGGCGAACTCCAGGCTGGTCGAACCGTCCTGCAGGCGCCCGTTGCTGACCGTGATCGCTTCTGGCTTGGCATTGGCCAGACCGCCCTCTTCCGAGGCTGCGAAGCTCTTGAGCTGGGTAAGCGCGGCGCGCGTGGCCTCTGCCACGGCCGGCAAGGCACTGGCGGTCATCCACGAGCCGCCGGAAACAGGCGCGGGCGGGTAGGACGAGTTGCCCAGTTCCACGGTGATCCGCTCCAGCGGCAGACCAGTGATGTCACTGACGCACTGGGCAAGCACCGTGTAGGTGCCGGTACCAATGTCCTGCGCACCGCAGTACACCACGGCGCGACCGTCGGAGGTCAACGAGACCCGCGCTTCGCACGGCGTGCGGAAGGCATCCCAGTTGCACTGCGCCATGCCGTAGCCGACGATCTCATGGCCATCGCGCATGCTGCCGATACCCGGCGTGCGCTTGGCCCAGCCGAAACGCTCGGCACCTTGCGCCAGTGCTTCGCGCAGATGGTTGCCCGACCACGGCAATTTTTCCTGCTCGTTCTGCTCGGCCCAGTTCAACTGGCGAAACGCGAGCGGGTCCATCTTGCAGCGTTCGGCCAGCTCGTCGATGGCCGACTCCAGCGCGAACAGGCCAGGGGCTGCCCCTGGAGCACGCATCGAGGTAGGTGCTCCGCGGTTGACCTGCACCGTGCCATGAGTCACTTCGACATTCGCACACGAGTACAAACTGGCACTCATGCCCCCGCAGTTCTCGACATACTGGTCGCCGATCCCGGTGGTGTTGAGTGATTCATGACGCAGGGAAACCAGCTTGCCCTTGCCATCGGCCGCCAGGCGCATGCGTTGGCGGGTCTCTGGACGATGCCCCACCGTGGTGAACATCTGCGCTCGCGGCAGCACCAGCTGCACGGGTCGGCCGACGATCTTGGCGGCTGCGCAGGCAGCTACCGAGTGCGGCCAGATCCACAGCTTGCCGCCGAAGCCCGAACCAATGAACGGCGCGCGAACTTCCACGCGCTCGGTGGGCAGACCGAAGATCTGCGCCAGGGTGTTGCGGTGAACCACGACCGACTGGGTGGATTCATACACCACCAGTCGGCCGTTGTCCCACAGCGCAACGGTGGCGTGCATTTCCATCGGGTTGTGGGTTTCCACAGGCGTCGTGTAAGTGGCGTCTACCGTCTGCGCCCCGCCATCGAAGGCGCTGGCTGGATCGCCGCGCTTGTGGCCCTGGCCGCCATCGGCGGCTGCGCGCCGCTTCAATCCCTGCTCCAGATTGGCTGCCGCCGCGCTTTCGCTGTAGCCGACCTTGACCTTGTAGGCCGCTTCGCGCGCGTGCTCGAACGTGTCGGCCACCACCAGCGCCACGAACTGCCCGGCATAACGCACGACGTTATCCTCGAACGGCAGCCTTTTCTCGTCGGTCCGCGAGCCTGTCAGCACCCCTGCCAGGGAAAAAGGCACGGGCGAGGTATGGAACGCCTGGGGAAAGTTGCCGTGGTGCAGAATTTCCAGCACGCCAGGCGAGCGGCGCGCCGCCTCGATGTCCAAAGATGTGATCGAGCCACTGGCCACCGTGCTGTAGACGCCATACGCGAAGACCATGCCCTTGGGCTGATGGTCGGCCGCATACTGCGCGCTGCCGGTGACTTTCAGGCGACCGTCGATGCGGCGTGGGGATGCCCCCATGATTGACTCGCTCATGCCATGGCTCCTGTGCTCAGGGTGGAGAGGTTGCGCACGATGGCCTGCTGCCCAAGTGGAATCTTGTAGGCGTTGTGTGCATATGGCTTGGCCCCTTGCAGCGCGATGGCTGCGGCCTTGGCAAAGTTTTCCGGGGTAGCGGCCGCACCGCGCAGTGCGCGCTCGGCTTCCAGCGCACGCCACGGCTTGGTGCCGACGCCGCCCAGCGCGATGCGGGCCTCGCGAATGACCTGCCCGTCCATGACCAGAATCACCGCGCTGGACGCCAGGGCGAACTGGTAGGACGCGCGATCACGCAGCTTCAGGTACGCGGATTTGCCGTTGGCCAATGGTGCATTCAGGGTGACGTGGGTGATCAGTTCGTCAGGCTGCAACGCATGCTCCTTCCACGGCGTGGCGCCCGGCAGCAAGTGGAAATCCTGGAAGTCGATCTCGCGTTTGCCGTTGGGGCCTTGCACTTGGACGGTCGCGCCAATGGCCGCCATGGCCACGCACATGTCCGAAGGATGGGTGGCAATGCACTGGTCGCTGGTGCCCAGTACCGCGTGCACGCTACGGTTGTGCCCGCCGATGGCAGCACAGCCCGAGCCCGGCACGCGCTTGTTGCAGGCGGAAACGCCGTCGCGAAAATAATTGCAGCGCACCCGCTGCATGACATTGCCGCCAGTGGTCGCCTTGTTGCGCAGCTGGGTGGTCGCCCCTGACAGCAGCGCCTGGGACAGCACCGCGTAATCACTTTTGATACGCGGGTGGTTGGCCAGGCGCGTGTTACTGACCATGGCGCCGATACGGGTCCGGCCATCGCTCAAGGTCTCGACTTGATCCAGCGCCAGGGTATGCACGTCGATCACCCGATCAGGCTGCATGATATCGATCTTGACCAGGTCCAGCAGGGTCGTACCGCCGGCGAGAAACGCCGTGGCTTCATTGCGGGCATGGGTCGCGACGGCCTGTTCGGGGCTGGTTACGCGGGTGTATTCCAAGGCTCTCATCAGCTGGCTCCCTGTACTTTGCCACGGGCATCCTGCACGGCGGCAAGGATGTTCTTGTACGCGCCACATCGGCAGATGTTGCCGCTCATGGCCTCGCGCACGCTGGCATCGTCGGCGCCGATGTCCGGGTCCTTGATGATCGCCGCAGCGGTCATCATCTGGCCCGAAGTGCAATAACCGCACTGGAAAGCGTCGTGGGCCCAGAAGGCTTCCTGAATGGGGTGCAACTGACCATTGCGCTCCAGGCCTTCGATGGTGGTGATGTCATCGCCCTGGTGCATGGCCGCAAGCGAAAGACAGCTGTTCACCGGCTGACCATTGATGTGCAGCGTGCAGGCCCCGCACTGGCCGTGGTCGCAGCCCTTCTTGGTGCCGGTCAGCATCAGACGGTCGCGCAACACGTCCAGCAGCACGGCGTTGCCGGGCACGTTGAGCGTGTGCGGCTGGCCATTGACCTTGAGCGTGATCCGCTGCTCGCCCTTGGCCAGCGGCTTGTCACTGTCGTCGATAGGCGCCAACTGGGCGGCCTGGGCCCACACCGGGGCGGTGGCAGCGGCCATGCCCGAGATGCCCATGGTGCGCAGGAAATTGCGCCGCGAGGGCGTGGTCAGCTCCTTGAACAGCTCACTGGAACCGTCTGGATCGGGGGAACACTTTTCGGTCGGATCGGTCATGTTGCGGTCCTCATCTATTTTTTATGTCTCGAATCACGGTATTGCGTCGCCTAGTGCAGACACCTGGATGACGCCATTGGTTGAGGTCGTACGTCAGGTGACAGGGCACTATGGTTTCAAAGCGTGTCGCGGATCACGTCATCAATGACTCGCACGATGCTCGACATGGCAGCGAGGGCAGCGTTTGCCGGTGTCTTGCAGAGCGGCTTCAAACCTGCGGGGGCGTCGATGCACTACGCGGAGGCGTCATCGCGTTCGCCGATCCGGCGAATCAGTATGCAGTCGGCTGCGGGACGCGACTTGCCCAATCGAGTGGCGTTCTTGCCTATTTCAGTGAAGGCTACAAGGTAGGCGATAAAGCGGCCAGGCTAGCCGTTTCCGCGCAGGGCCGCGATGTCGCGCTTGGGTGGCGCGCCGAACAGGCGACGGTATTCGCGACTGAACTGCGACGGACTTTCATAGCCCACCTTGAAAGCGGCGCTGGATACGTCCTGATGTTCGCTGAGCATCAGTCGTTTCGCTTCATTGAGCCGCAGCCACTTTTGATACTGCAGTGGGCTCATCCGGGTGAGTTGGCGGAAATGATGATGAAAGGTCGGGGTACTCATCTGCACCCTGGCTGCCAGTTCGTCGACGCGCAGCGCTGACGTGTAATTCAACTTCAGCCAATCAATCGCTCTGCCTATCCGATAACCCTGCCCGTCGACCGCTGTGATCTGTCGTAGCCGATCTGCCTGGTCGCCTTGAAGAAGCCGGTAGTGGATTTCGCGCTGGATCAGCGGCGCCAGGACAGGAATGGACTGTGGTTCATCGAACAACGCCAGCAGCCGTTCGAACGAGGCCAGCAATGGCCTCGTTATCGAACCGATACCGACACCCTGGACCGCGGCGCGATCACGGGAGGGCGGCAGATCACCCTGCGCTATCAGTTCGGCCAGCATGCGCATATCCAGCTTGAACGTCAGCCCCAGGCATGGCTGCTCGTGGCTGGCCACCAGCACTTCGGAGTTGGCAGGCAGGTTCAGCGACGTCATCAGAAACTTCGAGGTGCTGTAGCGATAACCTTCACCCCCCACCCACAGCTGTTTCTCGCCCTGTGCAACCAGAATGATGCTGGGCTCCACCATGCAGGTCATGGGCGGCGCCGGGCAGTCGCGTCGAAAAAAGCCAAGACCTGCGATGTCCGTTCGGTAATCACCCGGCGCCTTGGTGTGCGAAGCGATCATCCGCGTCAGCGCTTCGTGCGTCGATGAGCCTGGACCAATCGTGTCGAATTTGTTCGTCATATTCACCTTGCTCCCGAGTCTCGAACTCTAACCCGCCTCTGCTCGTTCGTCCCGCCATCCAGTGCAGACTCATAGGATCAGGCAAGTAATCCAGCGCAATGCGCTACGCAATGACCCATCGGAGCACGACAATGTTGGCCGACAAGTCTTTGGAAGAGAACACCCGAATGAACCGATCTTTGACCTCCACCGCTCAGACCGGGGGATCATGGGGCGCCGTCTTCGCCATGTCGCTGGCCGCCTTCGTGCTGGTGGCCTCGGAGTTCATGCCCGTCAGCCTGCTCACCCCCATCGCATCGGACCTGCACATCACCGAGGGCCAGGCCGGCCAGGGCATTTCCGTATCGGGGCTGTTCGCGCTTTTCACCAGTCTTCTGATCTCATCTGTGGCCGCTCGGGTCGAGCGTAAACCGCTGCTGGTGTCACTCACACTGCTGATGATCGTTTCCGGAACCGTCGTTGCGTTTGCACCCAACTATTGGGTTTTCATGGGCGGACGTGCACTTATCGGCGTCGCCATCGGCGGATTCTGGTCATTGTCTGCGGCAACCGCGATGCGCCTGGTGCCGGAAAGCCAGGTTACCCGGGCCATGGCTATCGTCAACGGCGGCAATGCCTTGGCAACGGTCGTGGCAGCGCCCCTGGGCAGCTTTCTCGGTGCCATGATCGGCTGGCGCGGCGCGTTCATGGCCCTTCTTCCCGTGGCCGTGATTGCCTGTGCATGGTTGTTGACGAGCCTTCCAACCATGAAAGCGCAAAGCGGGTCGGGCACCGGCAACGTTCTTACGTTGATGAAACGCACCCCGGTAGCCTTGGGCATGATTGCCGTGAGCGTGTTTTTCATGGGCCAGTTCATGCTGTTCACCTATCTGCGTCCGTTTCTGGAAACGGTTACACACGTCAGCGTTTCCATGCTGTCGCTGATGCTGTTGGTGCTGGGCCTGGCCGGGCTGGCAGGCACGTTCCTGATCGAAGCGTTCCTGAAAAATGGCTTGCACCGAACGCTGGCTGTTATCCCTGTCCTGATGGCAGCCATCGCGTTGGCACTGGTTTCATTTGGCAGTTCGAGCGCCATCACCATAGTCCTGCTGGGGCTTTGGGGAGTGGTTGCGACGGCCGCACCGGTGGGATGGTGGACGTGGCTGGCAAGAACACTGCCAGACGATGCAGAGGCAGGCGGAGGCTTGATGGTAGCAATCATCCAACTGGCCATAGCGTCCGGGGCCATCGTCGGTGGGCTGGTATTCGACGCAAGCGGCTACCGGGCGACCTTTGAAACGAGCGCCGGGTTGCTCGGCGTGGCAGCGGCACTGGCCTGTCTGGCGGGACGCGCGGCAACCCGCGCAGCGGCGGGCGGCACGTCGGTGACAACCCAGCGCGGCGCACCGGCCGCCAGGTAGGCGAAGCGCAGAATCAGCGTCTCGCACGACCGGTGAGTCAGCTGACAGGCGGTGAATCCATACCGGCTCTCGCCCAAAACGCTTCGGCGGACTGCCCCAGGTCCGCTTTCGGCCGGGTCAGGTGCACCTCCAGCGGTATGTCCCAACTCTCGTCGAGCGCCCTCACCAAGCGTCCCTCGTGAAGCTCCTGCTCGGTCAGGCTCTTGGGCAACCAGGCCACGCCTTTGCTTTCAAGGGCCATGGACATGAGCACCGCCGCCAGGTGGCTGCTGAACAGCGGGCGCAGGTGCAGGTAGTCCTCCTTGCCCCGCAGCCTGTGGGCGACGATCCGCCCCAGCCCCGACTCATGGGTATAGGCAAGATAAGGCAGTGCGGCGGGCGAGGTGTCGAAGTGCGAGGAGGCACTGGCAAGCGGTACCAGAACGTCTTCTCCGACCTTTTTGCTGATGAACTGATCGGGCGCCAGCAGGGGCGGAACATCGGGATGGCGATGGCAGAGCAGAAACTGGACCTGTCCGTGTATCAGCATCTGCTCGCAAACAGCCATGCTGTCGGAGTGCAGCTGCACCGCTTCGATAGGTGCACCGGTTTCCGAACTGCGCAGCCACCTGGGGAAAAACGTGAACGACAGCGAGTGAGTGGCGGCGAACTTGAGTGAGCGTGCCGACACGCCCGCCACTTCCTGCGCCTCGTTGCGCAGCCGATACAGGTGGCGCGCCGCCGCCTGTGCACCGGGCAGAATCTGCCTTCCTGCCTCTGTCAGGGTCGCGCCATGGGGCGTGCGCACGAACAGTTCCACCCCCATCCAGTTTTCAAGCGAGCGAACCCTGCGGCTGAAGGCCGGCTGGGTGATGTGCCGGGCCTCGGCCGCGCGCACGAAGCTGCCGTATTCGGCAAGCGCCGAAAGGTCTTCAAGCCAGACGAGTTCCAAAAGCCATGCCTTCTGTGCATAGGGTTCGGCATTAATAGCATTGGGCGGGTGACTTCGCAAAGCCTAACGTGGGGCCACAACCCATAAGAGGAACCCCTCCATGCGCATCGTCGACATTCGTGAGAAGACCGTCTCCATTGCCTCCCCCATTGCCAACGCCTACATCGACTTTTCCAAGATGACCTGCTCGGTCGTGGCGGTCATCACCGACGTGATCCGCGATGGCAAACCGGTCATCGGCTACGGCTTCAACTCCAACGGTCGCTACGGCCAGGGCGCGCTGATGCGCGACCGCTTCCTCGCCCGTATCACCGAAGCCGACCCCGATACCCTCGTCGATCACGAAAACAACAACCTCGACCCGTTCGCCATCTGGAAAGCCCTGATGACCAACGAAAAGCCTGGAGGCCACGGCGAGCGCTCGGTGGCGGTCGGGACCATCGACATGGCGGTGTGGGATGCGGTCGCCAAGATCGAAGGCAAGCCGCTGTATCGCCTGCTGGCCGACCGCTATCGCAACGGCGTGGCGGACGACAAGGTCTGGGTATATGCCGCCGGCGGCTACTACTACCCCGGCAAGGACCAGACCAAGCTCAAGGCTGAAATGCAGAGCTATCTGGACCGTGGCTACGACGTGGTCAAGATGAAGATCGGCGCGGTGCCGCTGGATGAAGACATCCGGCGTATCGAAGCAGTGCTCGAAGTGGTCGGTGATGGCCGGCGCCTGGCGGTCGATGCCAATGGTCGCTTCGACCTGCAGACCGGTATCGCCTACGCCGAAGCCATCAAGAAGTACAACCTCTTCTGGTACGAAGAGGTCGGCGATCCGCTGGACTATGCCCTGCAGGCCGAGCTCGCCAATCACTACGAATTGCCCATGGCCACCGGCGAAAACCTGTTCTCCCACCAGGACGCTCGCAACCTGCTGCGCCACGGCGGTATGCGCCCCGACCGTGACTACCTGCAGTTCGACTGCGCACTGTCCTACGGTCTGGTCGAGTACATGCGCACCCTGAAAGTAATGGAAGACATGGGCTGGTCTTCGCGCCGCGTGGTCCCACACGGCGGCCACCAAATGTCGTTGAACATCGCTGCGGGCCTGCACCTGGGTGGCAACGAATCCTACCCGGATGTGTTCCAGCCGTTCGGTGGCTTCGCTGACGGTATCCAGGTCGAAAACGGCTATGTCGGCCTGCCGGACATTCCAGGTGTCGGTTTCGAAGCCAAGTCGGCCCTCTACGCCGTCATGCGCGAGCTTGGCGAAGGCTGATCGCTTCCCTCTGCGGCCTGTGCCAAACAGGCCGCAAACGCTGGCGTCAGGCACTGACGTCACGCCAGACGCCCATCACAACAATAAAATGAGGTGCTCTCGTGGAAATCTCCAGAACCCGCTGGTACGGCCAGCTGTATGTGCAAGTGTTGATCGGTATCGTCATCGGTGCCGCCATCGGTTACTTCGCACCCAACATTGGCGCCAAGCTGCAGCCGTTTGCCGACGGTTTCATCAAGCTGATCAAAATGCTGCTGGCACCCATCATCTTCGGCACGGTGGTGGTCGGTATCGCCAAGATGGGCAGCATCAAGGAAGTCGGGCGCATCGGTGTGAAAGCCCTGATCTACTTCGAGATTCTGTCGACGATTGCGCTGGTCGTCGGGTTGATCGTGGTCAACATCGTCAAGCCCGGTGTCGGCATGAACATCAATGTCAGCGCCCTGGATGCCAGCGCCATCAATAAATACAGCCAGGCCGCCAGCGAGCAAGGCGGCACCGTCGAGTTCTTTCTCAACATCATCCCGCACACGTTCATCGGCGCCTTTTCCAACGGCGTGATGCTTCAGGTGATACTGCTTTCGGTGTTGATGGGCATTGCCTTGGTTCAGCTGGGCGAAACCAGCAAGCCTCTGATCAATACCATCGATCTGTTCCTGCAAGGCCTGTTCAAGATCGTCGCCATGGTCATGCGTCTGGCTCCGCTTGGCGCCGGTGCCGGTATGGCGTTCACCATTGGTAAATACGGTATCGGTACGCTGCTCTCACTCGGCCAGTTGCTGGTGGCGCTCTACATCACCACGCTGATTTTCATCGTCGTGATACTGGGCACAGTCGCCAGGTGGTCAGGCATGCCGTTGATGCAGTTCCTGCGCTACTTCAAGGATGAAATCCTCATCACCCTGGGCACCTGTTCCACGGAAGCCGTGTTGCCCCGCATGATGGTCAAGCTGGAAAAGCTGGGCTGCAAGAAATCGGTCGTAGGTATGGTGCTGCCTACCGGCTACACCTTCAACGCAGACGGAACCTGCATCTACCTGACCATGGCCGCGATCTTCATTGCCCAGGCAACCAACACCCCGCTGACGTTCGCAGACCAGATGATTCTGCTGGCTGTGTTTCTACTGACGTCCAAAGGCTCGGCCGGCGTGGCAGGCGCCGGGTTCGTAACCCTGGCCGCAACGCTCACCACGATCCATTCCATTCCTCTGGTCGGCCTCGTCCTGCTGCTGGGCATCGACCGGTTCCTCAACGAGGCCCGGGCTGTCACCAACCTGATCGGCAACGGCATCGGCACCATCGCGATCGCCAAGTGGGACAACTCGTTCGATGTCGAGGTCTGCCAGCGTGAGCTCGCCGCCATGAAAGACGAAAAGGCTGCCAGGAAGGCGCTGCTGACGCCTAAATGATCGGTGTCGCAAACTCGCCGTCCAGTCGATTTGCCCGGCGCTGCAGTGAGGCGCGTGTTGGGAGGACGCTGGGCGCCAGGGAAAACGCTGGCCGCCACGGCCCACAGCTTCGCAGCCCAGCCTGCATGGCAGGCGATGTGAATCGCTTCGACGTGGGCGTGACCAGAAAGTTCGACGAGTAAGTGCGTGTAGGAATGGTGTCCCAGGCGGGGTTCGAACCTGCAACCTTCCCCTTAGGAGGGGGATGCTCTATCCAATTGAGCTACTGAGACACACGACGTCGTGCCAGGCGGCACGACGAACGGCATGCATGTTAACCAGCCGCGTCCAGTTTGTCATGCAACGTCGACCGTTTTATCAGTTCCGAATGCCGATCAGTAACGAACGCGAGGGTCATGCATTTTGCAATGCCCGCTGAAACACAAGAATGCAGAATGCAATATCAATGTGCCTTAGCTTGTAAATAAGGCCCTGAATTCACTGAAAATTTCGCTGACCAACGAGTTGGCACGCGCCCTGCTATGTTCCTGGCTGAACAATGATTTGCCACACCAGCCATGGAGCGTCCCAATGAACAGCGTCCTCGTCATGCTCAACGTTATGGCATTGGTCACCTTCATTGGCTTTCAGTTCCACACTCAAGCCAACGATCCTGCACTGGTGCACATTGACGCTGCCCGACTAATCCCTGCGCCCATTGCCCGCGTCGCAGCTTCGGGCCCTGAACGCCCTGTCATGGCTGCACAGGGTGTCAACGAGACCGCAACGACGCGGCAGTCTGAACGCTACGTATTTTAAGGAGTTGTCGATGTCGAGATACGCCTTGGCGTTCCTGTTGGCGGCCGCCGTGTGCTGGGTGGGTGCATTCACCCTCGAGCACAACGCCGCTGCGTTAGAGACCACGCTGCAAGTGCTGGGCAGCATCAGCGCTGTGGCATTTTTGCTGGCAATGGTCAAAGGCCGCAGGATCAAATTCGATCCATACCTGCATTGATTTCAAACCAATTGCCACACCGCGAAAATCAATACTAGCAAATGGCCCAAATGTCACTATGCTAGCCTGAGGGTAGCTCGCACGTGCTGTGCGCGGTGTGCACAAGACGGGTCAGAGCACCTCTCGGACGAATCTTCGACTTTTTCGAATCGCGTGATCGCAAATTCCCGTCGGGCTTGTAAAATACATGCCCCCGGGGACTGGCAAAATGCCACGATTCGGATCATTATTTGTCACAGATTTGGCGTCAAGGTTATGTCGCAACTAGGGCATCATAGCGCGGCATCGGCAGGCTGGAACAATTTGCCGATCGGCGTGTCCTAACCGACATCCTGCGGCCTACTTCGAGAACCGCTCCCCCTGAACTTATCGGTCAACACTATGCGCCCACTCAAACAGGCTGTTTACTCCAGCCGCACGGCTGACAAATTTGTAGTACGTCTTCCCGACGGGATGCGTGAGCAGATCGCTGAGGTGGCTCGTAACCATCACCGAAGCATGAACTCCGAGATCATCGCACGCCTGGAACAGAGCCTGATCCAGGAGGGTGCCTTGGGTGAAGAGTTGAGCATGAAGATGGACAGTCCGGAGCTGTCGCTGCACGAGCGCGAGCTTTTGCAGCGTTTTCGTCAGTTGTCTCACCGACAGCAGAATGCGCTGGTGTCCTTGATCGCCCATGACGTCGAGGCCGCAGCCGAAGCGTCATGAACATCGCTGCAATAAACAGCCAGCTCTAGAGCTGGCTTTTTTGTGGGTGGCGCACAGCTCAAGCCGCCGCTTGAACCCTTGCGCCCATCATGCGATCGATCAACACCGCCACCGCCAGCGTCGCCACCGATGGCACCAGCCAGGCCAGGCCTTGCTCGCTCAGGGGAAGATCGAGCAGATATGACGGCAGCCATTGCGAGAACCCTGCCCCCTTGATCGCATCGATCAGGCCGAACAGCAACGACACGAGCATGACCGGCCCGAGAATGCGCGACTGCGAATGCCACAGCCCGCCGCAGAAGCTCAACGCCACCAGCACGATGCAGGGTGGGTAAATGGCCGTCAGCACTGGAATCGAAAACGCGATCAGCTTGGTCAGCCCCAGGTTCGACACCAGCAGCGAGAACAGCGCGAGCAACAGCACCAGCGTCCTATAGGACAGCGGCAGCACTCGGCTGAAGTACTCGGCGCAGGCGCAGGTCAGACCCACTGCAGTCACCAGGCAGGCCAGCGAGATCAGCACGGCCAGGAAACCACTGCCCAGGGCACCGAATGTGTGCTGCACATAAGCATGCAACACCGCCGCGCCATTGGTAGCGCCGGCAGCCACGGCATGGCTGCCCGATCCCAGACGGAACAGACTGACATACACCAGCGCCAGACCTACCCCGGCGATCAGACCCGCAATGATCGCATAGCGCGTAATCAGCTTGGGTGATTCAACGCCTCTGGAGCGGATGGCATTGACGATGACAATACCGAACACCAAAGCGCCCAACGTATCCATGGTCAGGTAGCCATTGATGAAACCCAGGGAGAACGGCGCCGCAACGTACTCGGGCACCGCATCACCGGTGGGGCCTACGGGCAGGGCGAACGCGGCAATACCCAGCACTGCCAGAGCGATGATCTTCAGCGGTGCCAGAAAGCGTCCCACGGTATCGAGCAGACGCCCCGGATAGAGCGAAACGAAAAACACCAGCAGGAAGTACACCGCGCTGTAGAGAAACAGCGCCAGGGGCGTCTCACCGGTCAGCGGCGCCATTCCCACGGCGAACGACACGGTGGCAGTGCGCGGCGTGGCGAACAGCGGACCCACGGCCAGATAGCACACCGCCGCAAGCAAACCGCCCGCCACCTTGCCGATCGGGCTGCTCAACGCATCCATCGAGCCGCCAACCCTGGCCAGCGCGACCACGGTTATGACTGGCAGACCTACAGCCGTCACCAGGAAGCCCAGCGCTGCCATCCATACGTTGGGGCCAGCCTGCAGACCAACGAAGGGAGGGAAGATGATATTGCCTGCGCCTACGAACAGGGCGAATGTCATGAAACCAAGTGCCAGAATATCCTGGCCTTTAAGCACTTTCATTGGAAGGAAACCACGTCAATAGATTGGAATTGAGAGAGGTTTTCCCCATGGATGAGGGAAAGACGGTCGACCGGATGAGGCCAGACCTGGTGCACGGACCTTAGCCTTGTGGGCAAGCCGGGCAAAACGGCGCGTAGAGTAGCGAAAATGCGCGCTCATCGCACTATTGCAGTGCGAAGTGTCCGCTGAGCGCACCTGTGTGTCGCATCGGTGCAAGACTCAGCGGAAACGGTACAGCTAATCCTTCCGCCCCCAAAACTGAGGGCTTGGGGATTACAGGGCCATGTCGGCCGCTGGATTGCTTTCAGCCTTCGGTGCAGCCTGACCTTCGATCGGGTTGGCAGCAGCGGCCGCCTGGTCGATCACCGGCGGTGCAACAGCCAACTGGAGGATCTTGGCGGTGTAGTTCCACTCTTTCTGCACGGCTTCCGGCGAGCTGTTCAGAGCGGTGCCGTAGCTAGGCACGATCTGACGCAGCTTGGCTTGCCATTCAGGCGTGGCAACCTTGTCCTTGAACGCTTTTTCCAGCACGTTGATCATGATCGGTGCTGCAGTCGACGCACCTGGCGAAGCACCCAGCAAACCGGCAATGCTGTTGTCCTTGGACACAACGATTTCGGTACCCAGTTTCAGCACACCGCCCTTCTCTTCGTCGCGCTTGATGATCTGCACACGCTGGCCGGCCTGCCACAGACGCCAGTCTTCTTTCTTGGCATTGGGGAAGTACTGCTTGAGCGCCTGGTAGCGATCATCGTCGGACAGCATGACCTGCCCTGCCAGGTATTCGATCAGTGGGTACTGTTCGATACCGACCTTGGTCATCGGCCATACGTTATGCAGGTTGGTGCTGGTCAACAGGTCCAGGTACGAACCGTTCTTCAGGAACTTGGTCGAGAAGGTCGCGAATGGGCCAAACAAGACCACGCGCTTGCCGTCCAGCACGCGGGTGTCCAGGTGCGGAACGGACATGGGCGGCGCGCCAGTCGACGCGATACCGTAGGCCTTGGCCATATGCTGCATGGCCACGGTCGGGTTCTCGGTCACCAGGAACGAGCCACCCACCGGGAAACCGCCGTATTCCTTGGCCTCGGGAATGCCCGAATCCTGCAGCAGATGCAGCGCGGCACCACCGGCGCCGATGAACACGAACTTGGCGTCGGTTTCAGTCTTGGTCCCGTCTTTCAGGTTCTTGTAGCTGACGCGCCACGAACCATCGGCGTTGCGCTTGATATCCTGCACTTCGCTGGACAGCTTCAGGTCGAAGCCGTTCTGACCCTTCAGGTGGCCGACGTACTGGCGAGTGATCTCGCCGAAGTTCATGTCGGTACCCAGCGGGCTCCAGGTGACGGCCAGTTTCTGATTAGGGTCGCGGCCCTCCATCATCAACGGCACCCACTTCTTGATCTGCTCGTGGTCCTGGGAGAACTGCATGCCGGCGAACAGCGGGCTGGCCTTCAGAGCCTCATAGCGCTTCTTGAGGAACTCGATGTTGTTGTCACCCCACACGAAGCTCATGTGCGGCGTGGAGTTGATGAACGTGCGCGGATTCTTCAAAACACCCGCAGTGACCTGGTGCGCCCAGAACTGACGGGAGATCTGGAAGGCTTCGTTGATCTCGATGGCCTTGGCGATCTGGACCTTGCCGTCCTTGTCTTCCGGGGTGTAGTTCAACTCGGCCAAGGCAGAGTGACCGGTACCCGCATTGTTCCAACCATTGGAGCTTTCTTCGGCAACGGCGTCCAGGCGCTCGACCATTTCCATCGACCAGCTTGGCTCGAGCTCGTTGAGCAGCACGCCCAGCGTGGCGCTCATGACGCCGCCGCCGATCAGCAGGACGTCGACTTTCTTCGCTTCGGCCGCTTGTGCCGACACCATCCCGATGGACAGGGCCAGACCCAACAGCGCTGTGTTCGCTTTCTTCAACATTCAGAAATTCCTAGGATAGAACGCCATCCACTTCGTCCTCCGGCATTTCGCTCATTGCGCACACGGTGCTCGCGCTGGAACGGGACAAGAGGGAAAAGCGCATGGCATAGAAGACCAAAATGACTGCATTAGCCTTATATTCATTGTCCTTTCCGTGCTGACCTTCTTGTTGAGTTTTATCTTCAGCGACTCAAGTGACATCGATCAATGGATGCGGCCGGGGAACATTAACCGGCGCTTGCACCCATTACCCATACCGCTCACGCGCACTGAAACGGTGCTCTGAGGCGTGCGACAATATGGCAGGGCGCAATAGTACATGAGGGGGATATCGCCAACCACATCAAAGTCGAAGATTGCCTGACTAGCCGTCGGCCACCCGACGGGTTGATTGCGCATTTCAGGACAATGCCGACGCAACTTTAGGAAGGGTCTGACATTGTGTAAGTGCCAAGGTCGGTAGGCTCTGGCGTTTTATCAAGGCCGTGGATCATGTCCAAATCCAAATCCAAATCCAAGTCGAAACTGAGTTTCAAGTTCAAATCGCCCAGGATCCCACGCACACCTGAACTGCGTACCGAGCGCCTGATCATGATGCCGCTTACATTGGCCGATGCGCCTTTTTACCAGCAGTCGATGGGCGACTGGGAAATGGTCCGCTACATCACCGCCAACATGCCATGGCCCTACCCCGCCACGGAAGGTCTGAGGTATGTGCGCAAAGACGCCTTGCCAGCCATGGCTCGCGGCAAGGAGTGGCACTGGACCCTGCGCCTTCATGAAAATCCACAGCAGATGATCGGCATGGTGTCCCTGATGAACTTGCGCGATGACAACCGCAGCTTCTGGATGGCCAAGCCCTGGCAGGGTCGAGGCCTGACGCGCGAAGCCTGCGAAGCGGCCAATCGTTTCTGGTTCGAAACGCTGGGCAAAACGACGCTGCGGGTCGCCAAGGCCGCCGACAACGAGGCGTCCCGAAGAGTTTCCATTGGCGAGGGCATGCAGGTCGTGATGCGTCGGCCACAGGCATTCGTCTGTGGAACGCGGGAAGAAGAGATCTGGGAGTTGACGCGAGCGCAATGGCTGGCTCGGCAAGAGGTTGCCTGAGCTGGAAACACAAAAGCCACCCGAAGGTGGCTATTGCAACTGCAGCTGTCAGCGAGCGAAGCTTACTTGACGGCCCAGCCAGTCAGCTCGGCCAGGGCCTTGCCAATGTCTGCCAGCGAACGCACGGTTTTCACGCCAGCGTCCTGCAGGGCAGCGAACTTCTCGTCCGCAGTACCCTTGCCGCCGGAGATGATTGCACCGGCATGGCCCATGCGCTTGCCCGGAGGAGCAGTCACACCAGCGATGTAGGACACAACCGGCTTGGTCACGTGAGCTTTGATGTAGGCAGCGGCCTCTTCTTCGGCAGAACCACCGATCTCGCCGATCATCACGATCGCCTCGGTCTGTGGGTCTTCCTGGAACAACTTCAGGATGTCGATGAAGTTCGAACCTGGAATCGGGTCACCGCCGATGCCGACGCAGGTCGACTGGCCGAAACCGGCGTCAGTGGTCTGCTTAACGGCTTCGTAGGTCAAGGTGCCGGAACGCGACACGATGCCAACCTTGCCTGGCAAGTGGATATGGCCTGGCATGATGCCGATCTTGCACTCGCCCGGGGTGATGACGCCTGGGCAGTTAGGGCCGATCAGGACCACGCCCAGCTCGTCGCACTTGACCTTGGCTTCCAGCATGTCGATGGTCGGAATGCCTTCGGTGATGCAGACGATCAGCTTGATGCCGCCGAACGCTGCTTCAAGGATGGAATCCTTGCAGAACGGAGCAGGTACGTAGATGACCGAAGCAGTGGCGCCGGTTTTCTCGACAGCTTCCTGGACGGTGTTGAATACCGGCAGGTTCAGGTGAGTGGTACCACCCTTGCCCGGGGTCACGCCGCCGACCATCTTGGTGCCGTAGGCGATGGCCTGTTCGGAGTGGAAAGTACCCTGCGAGCCGGTGAAGCCCTGGCAGATGACCTTGGTATCTTTATTGATCAGGACGCTCATTACTTGCCCTCCGCAGCTTTGACAACTTGTTGAGCAGCGTCGGTCAGGCTGGTGGCTGCGATGATGTTCAGACCGCTTTCCGCCAGTACTTTAGCGCCCAGTTCAGCGTTGTTGCCTTCAAGGCGCACAACCACCGGGATCTTCACGCCGACTTCCTTGACTGCGCCAATGATGCCTTCGGCAATCATGTCGCAACGAACGATGCCGCCGAAGATGTTGACCAGTACGGCCGCGACGTTGGTGTCGGACAGGATGATCTTGAACGCTTCGGTTACGCGTTCCTTGGTGGCACCACCGCCTACGTCGAGGAAGTTGGCTGGCTTGCCGCCATGCAGGTTGACGATGTCCATGGTACCCATGGCCAGGCCAGCACCGTTGACCATGCAGCCAATGTTGCCTTCCAGGGCCACATAGTTCAGTTCGAACTTGGCGGCGTGCGCCTCACGCGGGTCATCCTGCGATGGGTCGTGGAAACCCTTCAGCTTCGGCTGACGGTACATGGCGTTGGCGTCGATGTTGATCTTGGCATCGAGGCAATGCAGATCGCCATCAGCCTTGATGACCAACGGGTTGACTTCCAGCAGGGCCAGATCGTGGTCCTGGAACAGCTTGGCCAGGCCAACGAAGATCTTGGCGAACTGAGCAACCTGCTTGCCTTCCAGACCCAGCTGGAATGCCAGCTCGCGGCCCTGGAACGGCTGCGCGCCGACCAGCGGATCAATGGTGGACTTGAGGATCTTCTCGGGAGTGTCGTGAGCGATCTTCTCGATGTCCACGCCACCTTCGGTGGAAGCCATGAACACGATGCGACGGCTGGAACGGTCCACTACGGCGCCCAGATACAGCTCTTTGGCGATATCGGTGCAGGACTCGACCAGGATCTTGGTGACGGGCTGACCGTTGGCGTCAGTCTGGTAGGTCACCAGACGCTTGCCCAGCCACTGCTGAGCGAAAGCCTTGGCGTCTTCCTTGCTGCGAACCAGTTTCACACCACCAGCCTTGCCGCGACCACCAGCGTGGACCTGGGCCTTGACGACCCACTCGCTGCCGCCGATCTTGTCGCAGGCTTCTGCGGCGTCTTCGGGGGTGTCTACCGCGTAACCCTTGGATACTGGCAGGCCGTATTCAGCGAACAGCTGCTTACCCTGATACTCGTGAAGATTCATGCTTATTACCGTCTTCGTTAGGTACTGCGCTTTTCGGCGCTGCGCTTCATGATTGAAGTGCCGCGCCACCTGTGACTGCTACTCGCCGGTTGACCGGCGAGGTGAGTCCGGCGGACGTTCCGCGGCAGGTCCTGTGGACAGGACATGCGACGGGCAGGCCGCCGTGGTTTCTTATTGTTTAACGCTTCTTGCGGTTGGCAATGTGAATGGCGCCGCCATTCACGGCCAGGGCCGCTTCGTGCAGGGCTTCCGACAGGGTCGGATGCGAGAAGACCATCATGCCCAGGTCTTCGGCACTGGTGCCGAATTCCATGGCGATGGCGCCCTGCTGAACCAATTCTGCCGCGCTCGGGCCGATCACGTGCACACCCAGTACGCGGTCGGTCTTGGCATCGGCGATGACCTTGACGAAACCGCCAGTGTCGTTGGCCGCCATGGCGCGACCGCTGGCCGCGAACGGGAAGCTGCCGACGTTGACTTCAACGCCTTCGGCCTTCAGCGTCTGTTCGGTCTTGCCGACCCATGCGATTTCCGGGTGGGTGTAGATGACCGAAGGGATCAGATCGTAGTTCATCACGGCCTTGTGGCCCTTGATGCGCTCGACGACCATGATGCCTTCCTCGGACGCCTTGTGCGCCAGCATCAGGCCACGCACCACGTCGCCGATGGCGTAGACGCCAGGCACGCTGGTGGTGCAATAGTCGTCGACATAGATGAAGCCGCGCTCATCGATGTCCACGCCGCTGTCCGAAGCCAGCAGGTCGGTGGTCACCGGGCGACGGCCCACGGCAACGATCAGCTTGTCGAAGGTGATCGTCTGTTCGCCGTTGGCATCGGTGTACTTGACCAGGACTTCTTCGCCCTGCACTTCGGAGCCAGTCACCCGAGCGCCGAGCTTGATGTCCAGACCCTGCTTGGTGAAGGTCTTCAGAGCTTCCTTGGACACCGCGGTGTCGGCAGCCATGAGGAATGTGTCCAGCGCTTCGAGGACGGTGACTTCGGAGCCCAGGCGCGACCATACCGAACCCAGTTCCAGGCCGATCACACCAGCGCCGATGACGCCAAGACGCTTGGGCACCTGCTGGAATTCCAGCGCGCCGGTGGAGTCGACGATGGTCTTCTGGTCGACAGGGGCCGGCGGGATGTCGATCGGACGCGAGCCGGACGCCAGGATGACGTTGTCGGCCTCGACGATTTCAACACCGTTGGGGCCGGTGACTTCGACTTTCTTGCCAGCCAGCAGTTTGCCGTGGCCTTGCAGCACGGTCACGCCGTTGGACTTGAACAGGCCGGCGACGCCGCCGGTCAGGTTCTTGACGATGTTGGACTTGCGACCAATCATCGCCGGTACGTCAATGGTCACGCCAGCGTGGTTGATGCCATGGATGGCAAAGCCATCCTGCGCTTCGTGGAATTTCCACGAGCTGTCCAGCAGTGCCTTGGAGGGAATGCAACCCACGTTCAGGCAGGTACCGCCGAGGGCCAGCTTGCCCTCGCCGTCTTGATACTTTTCGATACAGGCAGTCTTGAGGCCCAGTTGTGCGGCCTTGATGGCAGCGACGTAGCCACCGGGGCCTGCGCCAATCACTACCACGTCGAATTTCTGAGTCATAAAACGATTCCTATTAACGGCATGCTTGAAGCCCAGGTGCCGGGTTCCGTATCAAGCTGCGTGGGCTCGATGGCAGATCCCGGGACCTGTGGCTGCCTTATCAGATATCCAGCAACAGACGCGCTGGATCTTCCAGCAGGTTCTTGATGGTCACCAGGAACGTCACGGCTTCCTTGCCATCGATCAGGCGATGGTCATACGACAGCGCCAGGTACATCATCGGGCGGATGACCACCTGGCCGTTGATGGCCATCGGGCGCTGCAGAATGTTGTGCATACCCAGGATAGCCGCCTGCGGCGGGTTGACGATCGGGGTCGACATCATCGAACCGAAGGTACCACCGTTGGTGATGGTAAAGGTACCCCCGGTCATTTCGTCCATCGACAGCTTGCCGTCACGCGCCTTCTTGCCGAAGGTGGCGATGCCGCCTTCGATCTCGGCCAGGCTCATCGCCTCGGCATTGCGCAGGACAGGCACCACCAGACCGCGGTCGCTGGAAACCGCCACACCGACGTCGGCATAGCCGTGATAGACGATGTCCGAACCGTCGATCGAGGCGTTGACCGCCGGGAAGCGCTTCAGCGCCTCGGTGGCTGCCTTGACGAAGAACGACATGAAGCCCAGGCGCACGCCATTGTGCGACTTCTCGAACAGGTCCTTGTACTTGGAACGCAAGGCCATGACTTCGGTCATGTCGACTTCGTTGAACGTGGTCAGCATGGCCATGTTCGACTGGGCTTCCACCAGACGCTCGGCAACCTTGGCGCGCAGGCGGGTCATCGGCACACGCTTTTCAGTGCGGTCGCCGACGCTCTGCACGATGGCAGCGGCAGCGGCTGGCACGGCCGGCTTGGCGGCCGGTGCAGACTTCTTGGCTTCGATGGCGGCGACCAGGTCTTCCTTGGTCACGCGACCGTCTTTGCCGGTGCCCTTGACGCTGTTCAGGTTGATGCCGTTTTCTTCGGCCAGCTTGCGTGCAGCCGGGCCGCCAATGGCGTCATCGTCACCAGCGGCAGGTGCCGAAGCCGCCTGCGGTGCGGCAGCCTGAGGCGCAGCAGCGGCCTGAGGTGCGGCAGCAGGTGCAGCGGCGGCGCCGCCTGCCTCGATGGAGCCCAGGACTTCGTCCGACAGAACGGTGTCGCCTTCGTTCTTGACGATCGCGCCCAGTACGCCGTCGGCGGTGGCCAGCACCTCCAGAACGACCTTGTCGGTCTCGATGTCAACGATCAGGTCATCGCGCTTGACCGCGTCGCCCGGCTGCTTGTGCCAGGTGGCAACGGTGCCGTCGGCGACCGATTCCGGGAAGGTAGGGGCTTTGATCTCGATAGCCATTATCAGTATTTCCTTAAATTCGGTTTCAGGTGCGCGTTGGCATTAAACGGTGAAGGCATCTTGCAGCAATTTGGCTTGCTGCTCGGCGTGCATCGAAGCGTAACCACAAGCCGGGGCAGCCGATGCGTCACGGCCGGCATACTCGAGGACCAGTGTCTTCTTGTGATTGCTCATGCTGCGGCGCAAGTGATGCTGACTGCTGTACCAGGCACCCTGGTTCATCGGCTCTTCCTGACACCAGGCCACATGTTCCAGATTGGTGTAGGCAGCAATCGCTTCCATCAGGTCGTCTTCAGGGAACGGATACAGTTGCTCGATACGCACGATGGCCACATCTTCACGGCCTTCGGAGCGGCGCTTCTCCAGCAGGTCGTAATAGACCTTGCCGCTGCACAGCACCAGACGCGTCACCTTGGCGGCGTCCAGGTTATCGATTTCCGGAATGACCGTCTGGAACGAGCCTTCGGCCAGGTCTTCAAGGGTCGATACGGCCAGCTTGTGACGCAGCAGCGACTTGGGCGTGAGCACGATCAGCGGCTTGCGCAGCGGACGAATCACCTGGCGACGCAGCAGATGGTAGATCTGCGCCGGGGTGGTGGGCACGCACACCTGGATGTTGTGCTCGGCGCACAACTGCAGGTAACGCTCCAGACGCGCGGAAGAGTGCTCCGGGCCCTGCCCTTCGTAACCGTGCGGCAGCAGCATGGTCAAGCCGCACAGACGGCCCCACTTGTGCTCGCCACTGGTGATGAACTGGTCGACCACGACCTGCGCACCGTTGGCGAAGTCGCCGAACTGGGCTTCCCAGATCACCAGCGCATTGGGCGAGGTGGTCGAGTAGCCGTATTCGAATGCCAGCACTGCTTCCTCGGAAAGGAAGGAGTCGTACAGGTCGAAACGAGGCTGGCCGCTGTAGAGGTTCTGCAGCGGGATGTAGGTCGCCGCATCCTTCTGGTTGTGCAGTACCGCGTGACGGTGCGAGAAGGTGCCGCGGCCGATGTCCTGGCCGGTCATGCGGATCGGATGGCCTTCGAACGCCAAGGTGGCGTAGGCCATGGTCTCGGCATAGCCCCAGTTGATCGGCAAGCCACCGGCCTGCATCTTCTGCCGGTCTTCGTAGATCTTCGCAACCTGACGCTGGACCACGAAGCCTTCCGGGATCTCCAGCAGCTTGGCGGACAGTTCCTGCAAGGTCTTGAGGTCGAAGCTGGTGTCGTGACGCGCCGTCCAGGCATGGCCCAGGTACGGACGCCAGTCGACGAACAATTCCTTGTTCGGTTCCTTGACCAGGCTCTTGACCACGTGCAGACCGTTGTCCAGTGCGTTGCGGTATTCGTCGATCTGGCTCTGCACGCTGCCTTCGTCGAGCACGCCGGCCTTGATCAGGCTTTCGGCGTACAACTCGCGCGTGGTGCGCTGCTTGGCGATCTGCTGGTACATCAGTGGCTGGGTGCCGCTAGGCTCGTCAGCTTCGTTGTGACCGCGACGGCGATAGCAGACCAGGTCGATGACCACGTCACGCTTGAACTGCATCCGGTAGTCGATCGCCAGCTGGGTGACAAACACCACGGCTTCCGGGTCATCGCCATTCACGTGCAGGATCGGCGCCTGGATCATCTTGGCCACGTCGGTCGCGTATTCGGTGGAACGCGCGTCGTACGGGTTGCTGATGGTGAAACCGACCTGATTGTTGATCACGATGTGCACGGTACCGCCGGTCTTGAAACCGCGGGTCTGCGACATCTGGAAGGTTTCCATGACCACGCCCTGGCCGGCGAAGGCAGCATCGCCGTGCAGCGAGATCGGCAGCACCTTGTCGCCGACCGCGTCGTTGCGACGGTCCTGACGGGCACGCACCGAACCTTCGACCACCGGCGATACGATTTCCAGGTGGGACGGGTTGAACGCCATGGCCAGGTGAACTTCGCCACCTGCGGTCATCACGTTGGACGAGAAGCCCTGGTGATACTTGACGTCACCGGAGCCCAGCTCGACCTTCTTCTTGCCTTCGAATTCGTCGAACAGATCGCGCGGGTTCTTGCCGAAGGTGTTGACCAGCACGTTGAGACGGCCACGGTGGGCCATGCCGATCACGACTTCCTTGGTGCCGTAGGAGCCCGAGCGCTGGATCATCTCGTCCAGCATCGGAATCAGGCTCTCGCCGCCTTCCAGACCGAAACGCTTGGTGCCCGGGTACTTGGTGCCCAGGTACTTCTCCAGGCCCTCGGCTGCAGTGACACGCTCAAGTACGTGGCTGCGGCTTTCGGCCGAGAACGATGGACGACCGCGCACACTTTCCAGGCGCTGCTGGAACCAGCTGCGCTGCTCGGAATCGGTGATGTGGGTGAACTCGGAGCCGATGGTGCGGCAATATGTCTGCTGCAAAGCCTCGAGAATTTCACGTAGGCTCGCCTCCTCTTTGCCGATGAACAGGTCGCCGGCACGGAAGGTCGTATCCAGATCGGCATTGGTCATGCCGTAATGGTTGATTGACAGGTCTGCCGGAGCAGGCCGTTGCCACAGCCCCAACGGGTCCAGTTGGGCTGCCTGGTGGCCGCGCATCCGGTAGGCCTGAATCAATCGCAGCACTTCCACCTGCTTCTTTTCGTGCTCGCTGCTCACGCTACCGGCGGAAACCGGTTGGGCACGGCGCTGGTTTTTGGCCAGCAGGACGAAATGATCGCGGATGGTGGAGTGTGCAACGTCGGTGGCAGTGCTGCCTTCGGCAGGCAACTTCTGAAAGTAGGTGCGCCACTCTTCTGGCACAGCGTTAGGGTCGTGCAGGTAAAGCTCATAGAGCTCTTCCACATAGGCAGCGTTACCACCGGATAGGTGGGCGCTGTTCCACATGCGCTGCATCACGCTTTCTTGCATGCTTGGTCACCCTCGGTTAGGGGACACCACCGGCGCTCACACCTTGGGCGCACTGACGCGGTCCATATACAGCGACCGTGCAAGCCACCTCAGTTGTACGCTGGTAGTCCGGGTACCAGCCCGGAGCCCCTGCTGGTCTTGTTTCTTCGAAAGTAAAAGCGAAGCCTTACACAGCCACGCTCGGGTTTTCATCACAGCGCAGGATCGGTCCTGCGCTGTGATGGCTTGCGGTGTAGCAGATGAATCAGACGCCGTTGGACAACAGCATGTTCCGCACGTGGCCAATGGCTTTTGTGGGGTTCAGGCCTTTGGGGCAAACGCTGACGCAGTTCATGATGCCGCGGCAGCGGAATACGCTGAACGGATCATCCATCGACGCCAGGCGCTCGCTGGTCCGGGTGTCACGGCTGTCGGCCAGGAAACGGTAGGCCTGCAGCAGCGCCGCCGGGCCGAGGAACTTGTCGGGGTTCCACCAGAACGAAGGGCAGGAAGTCGAGCAGCAGGCGCACAGGATGCACTCGTACAGACCGTCAAGCTTCTCGCGCTCTTCCGGAGTCTGCAGACGCTCGATGGCCGGGGCCGGCGTGTCGTTCTGCAGGAACGGCTTAACCTTCTCGTACTGCTTGTAGAAGATGCTCATATCCACGACCAGGTCACGGATCACCGGCAACCCTGGCAGCGGGCGCACGATCAACTTGTTACCTTTTACGACAGCGGACAGCGGCGTGATGCATGCCAGGCCGTTCTTGCCGTTGATGTTCATGCCATCGGAACCGCATACGCCTTCACGGCACGAGCGACGATAGGAGAAGCCTTCGTCCTGTTCCTTGATCAAGGCCAGCACGTCCAGCACCATCACATCCTTGCCACCGGTGTCGACCTGGAATTCCTGCATGGACGGCGCTGCGTCCTGGTCCGGGTTGTAGCGATAAACACTGACTTGCAACATGGCGGCCACCCTCAGTAAGTCCGGATCTTCGGTTCCATGGTCGGAACGGTTTTCGGCGAGAAGTTCACGGCGCGTTTGGCAACACGTTTTTCACCCGGGAAGTACAGGGTGTGGCACAGCCAATTTTCGTCGTCGCGATCTTCGAAGTCTTCACGGGCGTGAGCGCCGCGGGACTCTTTGCGATGCTCGGCGGCAATCGCGGTGGCTTCCGCCACTTCCAGCAGGTTCTGCAATTCCAGCGCTTCGATCCGGGCAGTGTTGAAGCCCTGGCTCTTGTCGTTGATCTTGACGTTGGCAATGCGCTCGCGCAGGCCAGCCAGCTGATCGATACCTTTCTGCATGTACTCGCCGGTGCGGAACACACCGAAGTAGTTCTGCATGCAACTCTGCAGCTCTTTGCGCAGGCTGGCGACATCTTCGCCGGTGGTGCGCGCATTGAGGCCGTCCAGACGCGCCAGGGCGACTTCCAGATCGGTGTCGCTGGCGCGGCGGTATTCGATACCTTCGCTCAGCGCCTGCTCCAGGTGCAGGCCCGCGGCACGACCGAACACCACCAGGTCGAGCAGCGAGTTGCCGCCCAGGCGGTTGGCGCCATGGACCGATACGCAAGCCACTTCGCCCACGGCGAACAGACCCGGGATGATGGCGTCGTTGCCATTGGCGTCCTGAGTGATCGCCTGACCGTGAATGTTGGTAGCGACACCCCCCATCATGTAATGACAAGTTGGCACGACAGGAATTGGCGCAACGGCCGGATCGACGTGGGCAAAGGTCTTGGACAATTCCATGATGCCTGGCAGGCGGCTGTGCAGCACTTCCTCGCCCAGGTGATCGAGCTTGAGCATCACGTGATCGCCATCGGGACCACAGCCGTTACCGGCGATGATTTCCTTGACCATCGAACGCGCAACCACGTCACGACCGGCAAGGTCCTTCGCGTTCGGCGCGTAGCGCTCCATGAAACGCTCGCCATGCTTGTTGATCAGATAGCCGCCTTCACCGCGGCAACCCTCGGTGACCAGTACACCCGCGCCGGCGATACCGGTCGGGTGGAACTGCCACATCTCGATGTCCTGCACAGGCACACCGGCACGCAAGGCCATGCCCACGCCGTCACCGGTGTTGATCAGGGCGTTGGTGGTGGACGAGTAGATACGCCCTGCCCCGCCGGTGGCCAATACGGTGGCGTTGGCGCGGATGTACGAGGTCTCGCCGGTTTCGATGCAGATGGCGATGACGCCAACGATCGCGCCGTCCTGGTTCTTCACCAGATCGACCGCGTAGTACTCGTTCAGGAACACGGTACCGGCCTTCAGGTTGGCTTGGTACAGAGTGTGCAGCAGCGCATGGCCGGTACGGTCGGCAGCGGCGCAGGTACGCGCGGCCTGGCCACCCTTGCCGAAGTCCTTGGACTGGCCACCGAACGGACGCTGGTAGATGCGGCCCTGCTCGGTACGCGAGAACGGCAGACCCATGTGCTCAAGCTCGAAGACCGCTTCCGGGCCTACCGAACACATGTACTCGATAGCGTCCTGGTCGCCGATGTAGTCGGAACCCTTGACGGTATCGTACATGTGCCAGCGCCAGTCATCGTTCGGGTCGGCCGAGGCGATGGCGCAGGTGATGCCGCCCTGCGCCGACACGGTGTGCGAGCGAGTCGGGAATACCTTGGTGACAACGGCGGTCTTGTGACCACCCTGGGCCAGCTGCAGCGCTGCGCGCATGCCGGCACCACCACCACCAATGATGATGGCGTCGAAGGAAAGCGTACTAATGTTAGCCATGAATCAGATACCCCAAAGAATCTGCACACCCCAGACGAAGTACGCGAACATCGCGACGCCGCATACCGCCTGGAACAGGAAGCGTATAGCCGTGGCCGACTTGCCGAACGCCATCGGCGTCAGGTAGTCGGTGGCAATGGTCCACATGCCGACCCAGGCGTGGGCGCCTAGGGCGACCAGGGCCAGGAGGCTGAAGATGCGCATCCAGTTGCTGCTGAACAGCGAGTGCCATTGGGTGTATTCGATGCCTGGATTGGCAACGATGTAGCCGATCAGAAAAAGAAAATAAGCCGCGAGAACGACCGCAGACACACGCTGTGCCATCCAGTCATAGAGGCCCGAACGCGAAAGGTTCGTAACGTTGGTTACCATACCCAAACTCCTGCCAGAACGATCAGCACCACCGAGATGATGAGAACGATTTTAGAGCCCAGCTTGCCGCCTTCCAGCGTCTCGCCGATGCCCATGTCCATGATCAGGTGGCGCACACCGGCCACCAGGTGATACAGCAAGGCGGACAGCAGGGCCCAGATCACGAACTTGGCCAGCGGGCTGGTCATATACGCCTTCACCTCGCCGAAGCCTTCCTCCGAACCCAGGGATTTGCCCAATGCGTACAGCATGAGAGCGATGCCCAGGAACAGGATGACACCGGATATACGATGGAGAATGGACGTGTAAGCAGTGACAGGGAGTTTGATGGTCCTTAGGTCTAGGTTTACAGGTCGTTGGCTATTCACGGCTTTTTTCACACTGAAGAGCCCCTAGCAAGCAGGGCAAGTTGTAGGGAAGTGTACTGGTCAGGTACTCACCACCCAGGGAGTGACGACCCCGTCGAAATGGCTCGGAAAAGCCCCCGGCGGTCGGCTGCCGAGTATAGACAGTTAGGATACTAATGACAACGCACGACAGGCCCCGGACAGCGGATTGCGCAAGCGTGGCAAAAGGTTTGATCAGGGCGGAATTTCGCGAAAAAAGCGCGCTCGCGGCGCTCTGGAGCCTTACTTTAAGCAAATTGACATTCGAATTTATCTCACTATAGTGGTGCGGGCCCTGCGTGGGGGGTCTGTCTGATGATTCCAAGCATTAATAGGAGGCCACATGGCTGACAAAAAAGCGCAGTTGATCATCGAGGGCGCAGCCCCCGTCGAACTGCCGATTTTAACCGGCACCGTTGGTCCCGATGTAATCGACGTCAGGAGTTTGACTGCCACGGGCCGCTTCACTTTCGACCCAGGCTTCATGTCGACCGCCTCGTGCGAGTCGAAGATCACCTACATCGACGGCGATGCCGGAATCCTGCTGCACCGCGGCTATCCGATCGAGCAGCTTGCCGAACAATCCGACTATCTCGAAACCTGCTACCTGCTGCTTAATGGCGAATTGCCTACGGCCGAGCAGAAAGCGAAGTTCGTCGGCAACATCAAGAACCACACCATGGTTCACGAGCAGCTGAAGACTTTCTTCAACGGCTTCCGCCGCGATGCCCACCCGATGGCCATCATGTGCGGCGTGGTCGGTGCGCTGTCCGCGTTCTACCACGACTCGCTCGACATCAATAACCCGCAGCACCGCGAGATCTCTGCAGTGCGCCTGGTGGCCAAGATGCCGACCCTGGCTGCCATGGTCTACAAGTACTCCATGGGCCAGCCCATGATGTACCCGCGCAACGACCTGTCATACGCGGAAAACTTCCTGCACATGATGTTCAACACGCCGTGCGAGATCAAGCCGATCAGCCCGGTGCTGGCCAAGGCCATGGACCGCATCTTCATTCTGCACGCCGATCACGAACAGAATGCGTCAACCTCCACCGTGCGCCTGGCAGGCTCGTCGGGTGCCAACCCGTTCGCCTGCATCGCCGCCGGCATCGCAGCACTTTGGGGCCCTGCTCACGGTGGTGCCAACGAAGCCGTGCTGACCATGCTCGACGAGATCGGTGATGTGTCCAACATCGACACTTTCATCGCCAAGGCCAAGGACAAGAACGACCCGTTCAAGCTGATGGGCTTCGGCCACCGTGTCTACAAGAATCGCGACCCACGGGCCACGGTCATGAAGCAGACGTGCGACGAAGTGCTGAAGGAACTGGGCATCAAGAACGATCCGCAACTCGAACTGGCCATGCGCCTGGAAGAGATCGCCTTGACCGACCCCTACTTCATCGAGCGCTCGCTCTACCCGAACGTCGATTTCTATTCGGGCATCATCCTCAAGGCCATCGGCATCCCAACCAGCATGTTCACGGTCATCTTCGCCTTGGCGCGTACCGTGGGCTGGATCTCGCACTGGAAGGAAATGCTGTCGAGCCCCTACAAGATCGGCCGCCCGCGCCAGCTGTACACCGGCGAGAAAAGCCGCGACGTAACGGCTCTGGACGATCGCGCCTGAGCCTTCGCGCCACAACGAAAGGCCGCCTCCGGGCGGCCTTTTGCGTTGTTACTGTTCCGCTTTGGCGCGCAATGCCTTGAGCGTATTGAATGGGGCATCCACGACGAACTTGTTGGCAAGCCAGGAGGGCACGCTGCCCCCCGGCTCGGTATGCACTTGGTAGATCACCTGGGTCTGATTGGCACCCTGGGGCACCATCTTCCAGAAGCCCTCCACCTGGGCCACGCGCACGAAGCCTTTTTCCTGCGGCACATAGTCGGCTGCCCCGGCCAGATTGCGGGTGACGCTGCCGTCACTGCCATCGACCGTGGTGATATGCAGCACCGAGTCCCGCGGGGTGACCGGCCATGGCGTATTGAATTGGGTGTAGGTCCAGGTCTGGTCGCCTTGATGCTTGAGCAGCTTCTGCGCCTTGCACTCATGAATCCAGGTACAAGCCCCGGCAACGTCCTCCTGCATGGCTCGCAGCTTCGCCACGCTGGCTTTGATAGTGGTCTCGCCCCGATAGGCCTTGTACTTGGAGCCGGCAACTTCACTCAGGGAAACCTTGATCCCCTCCTCGTCCTTGGCCACCGACCACTGCTCGGCGTGGGCAGACAGGTGGACACTGCCCAGCAGGGCCACCAGCGCTATACGATGCATCGCTCTCATTGTTGTTGTTCCTTGTTGTCGAGGATCGAGCCTTTGCCTACGCGGTCATCTGCTCCCACCAGCCCAGGATGCGCACGGCGTCCTGGTCGCTGTCGCCACACACCTCAGGATCGGCATGAAATGCCGAGCACACGGCCGGCCGCTCGGGCAGGCCGAACAAGGCACACAGATTGTCCAGAGAAAGCTGCACGCAGCGTTGCCCGGCCGGTTTACCCAAAGGCATCCCGGGGATAGGCGAACTGATGGAGGGGGCGATACAGCAGGCGCCACAGCCTTCGCGGCATTTCATGACGTCATGACCTCACAGGCACAGAGTGTTGTAGAACACCCATGGTAGTGACCCAACGAGCGTTTGAAAATGCCTGAGTCGATAATTCGGTCGTCGAAGACGTTACGGCAGACTAAACGGGCCAACGTCGTTCATTGCTTGAAGTTGAAGTCCAACGCAGCGCCCTCGACTTCACGGCCGTCACTGCGCCGCTGCAACTGCATCTCGTTGTTCAGCAAGCGACCATTGAGCTGGAAGTCTTCGCTGCCCTTGTCACTGAAGAAGGCAGGGAGAATCGGCTTAGGTGCAGGCTCGGCCAGCGGTGCAGGGTGTACGGCAGCGTTGACGGGCTGGGTCGGCGGCTTGAGGTCCTTGACGATGTCCTTGGGCAGGCTCAGGTCCAGGTTGGGCTTGGGCACCGGCGTGGCAATGACATCCGCTTCCTTGCGCGACCGGCTCTTGGCGGCCTTCTTGCGAACCGCGGGCTTTTTCGCGGCAGGCTTCTTCGCCCCAGAATCAGCCTTAGCGGGCGGCTTTGTGGCATCTGCCGAGCGTGTCGCAGCCGGCGGGCTGTCCGGCGTTTGCGCGTGAACACCGGGCACAGCAATGAAGCCCAGATTCAAGCAGAAAACCAGCAATGCGAGACGGCGCTTGGTGTTCATAGGGGCACGACAACAACGACGGAGCCTCTATGCTCCCTGTTCGGCGTCGCGCTGACAAGTCCCCCGAGCGTTTTCAATAGGAAACTCCAGACTCCTGGCACAATTGCCGCGCCAGCACACCCAGTGTTGCCAGTGCCCGTTCGGCTTCACGGTTCCACGGCACACCACAGTTAAGGCGAATGCAGTGATTGAACTGCTCTGTATTGCTGAAGATCAGCCCAGGCGCAATGCTGATCCCTTGTTCCAGTGCACGCACATGCAGCTCCTGGGTGTTGACCCGCCCCGGCAGGCTCACCCACAGAATGAACCCCCCGCTAGGCCGCGTGATCTGCGTACCTTCGGGAAAGTGCTGCTGTACGGCCAGCTGGAACGCACTCAGGTTCTTGCGGTATTCCTGGCGAATGAAGCGCAAGTGCCGGTCGTAGCCACCGTTTTCCAGGTAGCTGGCAACGCCCATTTGCGTAACGCTGCAGGCCGAGTGCGTGCTGAACGTCTGCAAGCGCTGGACCTCGGCCTGATATTTGCCGGCAATCATCCAACCGATGCGCACGCCGGGCGACAGGGTCTTGGAGAAGCTGGAGCAATAGATGACATGGCCCAGCCGGTCGAACGCCTTGAGCGCCTTGCTCTTGCCCTGTTCGAACATCAACTCGCCGTAGATATCGTCTTCGATGATCTGGATGTCGAAATCCGAAGACAGCCGCAGCAGTTGTTTCATACGCTCTTCGGGCATGGTTCCACCCAGCGGATTGCTCAACCGCGGCGTCAGTACCAGCGCCTTGATCGACCACTGGTTGGCCGCCAATTGCAGCGCTTCCAGACTGATGCCGGTGGACGGATCGCTGGGAATCTCGATGACCTTGAGCCCGAGCAGATCCGCAAGCTGCAGCAAGCCATAGTAGGTAGGTGACTCGGCCGCGATCAGGTCGCCCGGCCGGGTGAGCACGCGCAAGCTCATCTGCAATGCATCGACGCAGCCATGAGTGATCACGATCTCCGAGGGATCGACTACCACACCCGCATCACGCATGCGGATCGCCACCTGCCGGCGCAGCGGCTCAAAGCCTGGGCTGAACATGTAGCTGAAGGCACGCGGGCTTTGGAAGCGGGTGACTTTGGCCAACTGCTGATGCAGCGCGCGTACCGGTAGAAATTCGACATGGGGCACTGCGGCCCCCAGCGGAAATACGCCCTCGCGACGGGATTCGTCGAGTACCTGCTGGATGATACTGCTGCGGGTGACCAACCCCGGACGCTCTACCCGGGCAATATCGGGTGTCGGCGCGGTCAGCGCCGGGGTCTGGTGGACGTAGTAGCCGGACTGTGGCCGCGCGCGAATCAACCCCTGGTCCTCGAGGTTGGCGTAGGCCTGCAATACCGTGGCGTGGCTGACATTGAGCTGGGCGCTCATCTTGCGCACCGAAGGCACGCGCTCGCCTGGCTGGTATACGCCGCGACGGATGTCATCAGCCAACTGCTGGGCGATACGCTGGTAGAGCAAGAGGTTGGTCATGGCCGGACCTTCGATGTGCCAGAAGACCCCTACAGATACGAACTGTACGGGGACAGCTGGCAGGATAGCAGAGCTGATCCTGCAACTGCACGGGCCACTTGCAACCTTGCCTTCACCCGCGGGGCAGTGCCAGCTCGCCCTTGGAATTGGAAAAGACGATCTCGACCCGACGATTCTGCGCCCTGCCCCGCTCGGAAGCATTAGCGTCCACCGGATAGGCATCGCCATAGCCCTGTACCTGGATGCGCGACTCGTCGATACCCAGATCGACCAGCGTGTCCGCCACCGACTGCGCGCGGTCGGCCGAGAGCTTCAGGTTGAACGCTTTCTCTCCGGTGTTATCGGTATAGCCTTCGATACGCACCACGCGCTTGGGATTGAGCTGCAGGAACTGCACGAGCTTGAGGATCGTGCGATTGGCCTGCGGCTTCAGCTGAGCCTCACCGGTATCGAACAATACGTCGCCCAGGGTCATGACCAGGCCACGGTCCGCCTCGACGTTGGCCAGCGCCAGGATCTGCTCTTCCAGCCACTTACCCTGCTGCTGCACGCTTTCCAGCTTGGAGTCACGCAAGGCCAGTTGCAGGCGCTGCAGGTCCATCTGCGCCTTGGTCAGACGCTGCTGGTTAAGCAGTTGCTCGCTTCGCTCGCGAGCGATCTCGCTATAGCGCAGGCTCAAGTAGGCATAATGCTGGGCGTCGCTGCCGGTGCCCCAATAGCTGGCAAGTCGCTCGGCACGGGCCAGTGATTCGCCTGCACGGATGACATCCTTGGGTGCGCTGCGCAGAACACTGGAATCATCGCGCACAGCCTGGAAAGCGGTCTCGGCCCGCTGCACCGCCTCGCTGTTGGCGCGCTGGCTGGAGCAACCCACTGTCATCAAGCCGGCGGCCAGCAACAGCCCCGCGCGCATTGCCATCAACTGCCTCACTGCATGTCCCCCAATTGTTTACGCAAGCGCTGGATACGCGCGTCCAGAACCTTGAGCTGCTCCTGCCCCTTGGCGGTCAACAACTGATCCTCGGCCAGGCGTGCATCCAGTTCAGCCTGTTCGGCGTTGAGCCGGGCGCCCTTGTAGTTGCCGTCAGCCATTTGCGCACGAGCCTGGGCAAGCTTGTCGACCGCCAGCTTCATGGCCGGGTTGTCTTCTGTCGCGCCGACGGCCCGCGCCTGGTCTACGGTCTGGTCGGCCAGGCGCAATTGCTGCGTGGGCGCCGGATCGCTGGCGCAACCAGCGAGCAGCAAGAGCAGCGAACCTGCGGTCATAGCTTGAACGTTCACGAAAAATTCCTACTGTTGAGGGGCTGCAGGCGGGGGCGATTGCTGGGCTTTCCAGCGCTCGACATTGCGCGAGAACACCTCGGCCGGGATACCTGAAGCGGTCAATTCTGTCATTTTTTTTGCCAGCTGTCCGCGCAGCCAGGCATCGTTGCAAGCGGAGTCGTGAGACAACGCCAGGTAAAGCCCCGGCCGGTCGACGGGTAGCTCGCTGCTCTGCAACTTGTCGCCCACGCCCTGTGCCTGAGCCATTGCCGCACCGGAATAGCGTCCGGCGATCACGTATTCGACCTCGCCACGCACCAGGCGGCCGAACGCCTGCTGCAGGTTTTCGGTACTGGCGAGCTTCAGATGTTCGGTGGCCAGGGTCATGAATGCCTGCGTTGGCCGTGCTTTGGCCGATATGGCTCCGGCGTGACCGTGCAGGTCGGCGAGGCTGCGATACGGCAACGGCGCCGAACGCAGCGTCCATACCAGGTAATCGTTCGGCACCAGCGCAGGATGCACGTAATCCAGCGACTCGAGTTCGCTCACGGTCAGTGGCGCATCCACCAACAGGTCCATTCGCCCACTGCGTACTTCTTCCAGCGCCTGCGAACGTTTGCCTGCATAGAGTGTGTCGATTTTGACGCCGATCTGGGCTGCCACTTGTTGCAGCAGCTCGGCGTTGACGCCGATCAGGCGCTCGGGGTCCCCCGGGTCCCGCCACAGATACGGCGGTGCGTCGGGACTGCCGCTGGCAATCAACCGTTCACACTTGCCTGCCCCCTGCGCCGCCAGCGGCAATAGCGCGGCAGCCACGCACAGCGCCGTACGGCGTAGACCGCCTTTTCCAGTCATGCTCAACCTCTTGCGACCCTGTCACATACAAAAAAGCCTGGTCGCTGCGCGCTGCCCCATGGGCAACAGACCGCGACCAGGCTTGAATCACCGCAGCTGAAAGCGCTGGGTCAGACCAGCTTCTCGAGCTCGGGCACTGCTTCGAACAAGTCCGCGACCAGGCCGTAATCGGCGACCTGGAAGATCGGCGCTTCCTCGTCCTTGTTGATTGCGACGATCACCTTGGAATCCTTCATGCCCGCCAGATGCTGGATGGCTCCGGAAATGCCCACGGCGATGTACAGCTGCGGCGCGACGATCTTGCCGGTCTGCCCGACCTGCATGTCGTTGGGCACGAAGCCAGCGTCAACGGCTGCACGCGACGCACCCACGGCGGCGCCCAGCTTGTCGGCCAAGGTGTACAGGTGCTTGAAGTTGTCGCCGTTCTGCATGCCGCGACCGCCGGATACGACGATCTTGGCAGCGGTCAGCTCAGGGCGATCGGACTTGGCCAGCTCTTCGCCAACGAAGCTCGATTTGCCAGCATCGTGGGCCGCACCTACCGCTTCCACGGTAGCTGAACCGCCTTCGGCGGCCACGGCGTCGAAACCGGTGGCACGCACGGTGATGACCTTGATGGTGGCAGTCGATTGCACGGTGGCGATGGCGTTGCCCGCGTAGATCGGACGCTTGAAGGTGTCCGGCGACTCGACCGAGACGATCTCGGAAATCTGGTCGACGTCCAGCTGGGCGGCCACCCGCGGCAGAATGTTCTTGCCGTTGGCGGTCGCGGCGGACAGCACATGGCTGTAGCCGGAGGCCAGCTCGACGATCAGCGGCGCAACGTTCTCCGGCAACTGATGGGCATAAGCGGCGTTGTCCGCCACCAGCACCTTGCTCACGCCGGCGATCTTGGCGGCGGCTTCGGCAACACTGGCGACCTGCACGCCGGCGACCAATACGTGGATCTCGCCGCCGATCTTCTGCGCAGCGGCCACGGTGTTCAGGGTCGAAGGTGCCACACCCGTGTTCACCTGACCTTCGGTTACATAATCGGCGATAACCAGGATAGTCATTAGATTACCTTCGCTTCGTTTTTCAGTTTTTCGACCAGTTCGGCAACCGACTTGACCTTGATCCCGGCACTGCGAGTCGCCGGAGCCTCAACCTTGAGGGTCTTGTTGGTGGAGGTCACGGATACGCCGAGCGCCTCGGGCGTGAAAGACTCGAGGGGCTTCTTCTTGGCCTTCATGATGTTGGGCAGGGAAGCGTAGCGCGGCTCGTTCAGACGCAGGTCGGTGGTGACGATGGCCGGCAGGGTCAGGCCAACGGTCTGCAGACCGTCATCGACTTCACGCGTGACATTGAGCTTGTCGCCAACCACTTCCACCTTGGAGGCGAAGGTGCCCTGCGCGTATCCGCTCAGCGCAGCCAGCATCTGGCCAGTCTGGTTGTTGTCGCTGTCGATCGCCTGTTTGCCGAGGATCACCAGCTGCGGCTGTTCCTTGTCGACAACGGCCTTGAGCAGCTTGGCCACTGCCAGCGCGTTCAGTTCCTCGGCGTGCTCGATCAGTATTGCCCGGTCGGCGCCCAGGGCGAGCGCCGTGCGCAATTGCTCCTGCGCAGTGGCCGGGCCAACGGTGACCACGACGATCTCGCTGGCGATGCCCTTCTCTTTCAGGCGCACGGCTTCTTCAACAGCGATTTCGCAGAAGGGGTTCATCGACATCTTGACGTTGGCAAGGTCGACGCCAGAGTTGTCCGCCTTGACGCGAACCTTGACGTTATAGTCGACCACTCGTTTGACAGCTACAAGAACCTTCATGGATTCCTCGTTACTCTCCGGTGAAAAGAATGTCGCCCAGGCAGACCGGACGATGACGTGGGCGCAAGGGCACCATTGAAACGTTTGCAGCTTTGCGAAGTGCTGGCAAAAACCTGATTTTTCAAGACCTTGACCAGCAAAACGGGGCAGCCTTCAACAAGTATGACGTGTAAACTCGACCGCGTGTGCGTCCGGCGTATGCAAACGGCTCGGGATCGGGTCGAGATTCGATGCAACCGGTACTGCGCGCGGCAACTGCACCGAACATGAAGCTGGCCGTATCTTGACCGCTGTGCCCTGACCGGTCAATACGCGGAACTCACCGGTCACGTCCCCTGACCACCTTGATTTTACTGGGCTGCAGCGGATTCAAACAAACGTTTGTATTGGACCTGCCAAGTGGTGTAGATATACTGCCCACATGCATATCCTTGCCGGCAGCCGTCGAGATGCAGGACTGCCCGCACGGATCACCGCACCGCAACGTCGCGCATGACCGCTACACACCGGATGACCGTTCCGGCTGCTTCACCCATTAGAAAGGCCTGATGAGCCCTGAGTAGGAGAGACCCCGTGGAACGCGAATACATGGAATTCGACGTCGTCGTCGTCGGCGCAGGCCCTGCCGGCCTGTCCGCCGCATGCCGACTGAAGCAGAAAGCCGCCGACGCCGGACAGGAAATCAGCGTCTGCGTGGTTGAAAAAGGCTCCGAAGTCGGTGCTCACATCCTCTCAGGCGCGGTCTTCGAACCACGAGCGCTCAGCGAGCTGTTCCCGGACTGGAAAGCCCTGGGGGCACCGCTGAACACTCCGGTGACGCGCGACGATATCTTCATCCTGAAGAACGCCGAGAGCGGTTCCAAAATCCCCAATGCCTTCGTGCCCCAGACCATGCACAACCAAGGCAACTACATCATCTCCCTGGGCAATCTGTGCCGCTGGCTGGCTCAGCAGGCGGAAAACCTGGGTGTCGAGATCTATCCGGGGTTCGCTGCCCAAGAAGCATTGATCGACGAGCAAGGCGTGGTACGCGGCATCATCACTGGTGACCTGGGCGTGGATCGCGAAGGCAAGCCCAAGGACGGCCTGTACACACCCGGTATGGAACTGCGTGGCAAATACACCCTGTTCGCCGAAGGCTGCCGCGGCCACATCGGCAAGCAACTGATCGAGCGGTTCAAGCTCGACAGCGATGCCGACGCGCAGCATTACGGGATTGGCCTGAAGGAAATCTGGGACATCGACCCCGCCAAGCATCAGCCTGGCCTGGTCGTCCACACCGCCGGCTGGCCGCTGGAAGTCATGGGCACCGAGAACACCGGCGGCTCGTTCCTCTATCACTTGGAAAACAACCAGGTGGTGGTGGGCCTCATCGTCGACCTGTCCTACGCCAACCCCTTCCTGTCGCCTTTCGACGAGTTCCAGCGCCTCAAGCACCATCCGGTCCTCAAGCAGTACCTGGAAGGCGGCAAGCGTGTCAGCTACGGTGCCCGTGCCATCTGCAAGGGCGGCTTCAACTCGCTGCCCAAGATGGTCTTCGCCGGCGGCGCCCTGATCGGCTGCGACCTGGGCACCATGAACTTCTCCAAGATCAAGGGCAGCCACACCGCCATGAAATCCGGCATGCTCGCCGCTGAAGCGGTTGCAGATGCGCTGTTCCAGGGCTCGGAGGGCGGTGATGTGCTCGACGGCTACGTGTCCGGTTTCAAGGCCAGCTGGCTGTATGAGGAGCTGTTCGCCAGCCGCAATTTCGGCGCCGCCATCCACAAGTGGGGAGCCATCGTCGGTGGCGCCTTCAACTTCGTCGATCAGAACCTGTTCAAGGGCAAGATCCCCTTCACCTTGCACGACGACAAGCCTGACTACGCCTGCATGAAGCTGGCAGCGGACAGCAAGCGCATAGACTACCCCAGGCCTGATGGCAAACTGAGCTTTGACAAGCTCAGTTCGGTGTTCATCTCCGGTACCAACCACGAAGAAGAACAGCCGTGCCACCTCAAGCTCAAGGACCCGAGCATTCCCATCGGCAAGAACCTGCCGCTGTACGATGAGCCTGCGCAACGCTACTGCCCGGCCGGCGTGTATGAGGTGATCACCCAGGAGGACGGCGCCAAGCGCTTCCAGATCAACGCCCAGAACTGCGTCCACTGCAAGACGTGCGACATCAAGGACCCCTCGCAGAATATCGTCTGGGTGGCACCCGAGGGATCGGGCGGACCTACCTACCCGAACATGTGATCCTTCAGCCACGGCAGGAGCGGATATGCCCAAGACCACGATGTTCGACCTGGATGGCAAGATAGCGCTGGTCTCCGGCGCCAGCCGCGGGATTGGCGAGGCCATTGCCCGCTTGCTTGCACAGCAGGGCGCGCATGTCATCGTCGTCAGCCGCAAACTGGAAGGCTGTCAGCGCGTCGCCGACAGCATCAACGCCGGCGGCGATCGAGCCACTGCGATGACCTGCCACATCGGCGAACCGGAGCAGATTACGGCGCTGTTTGCCGCTGTCCGGGCGACATTCGGGCGCCTGGACATTCTCGTCAACAACGCCGCCACCAACCCCCAGTTCGGCAGTGTGCTGGACGTCGACCTGGGCGCGTTCCAGAAAACCGTGGACGTCAATATCCGCGGCTATTTCTTCATGTCGGTGGAGGCTGGCAGATTGATGCGCGAACACGGTGGTGGCAGCATCATCAACGTAGCGTCCATCAACGGCGTGTCACCCGGCATATTCCAGGGCGTCTATTCCATGACCAAGGCGGCCGTGGTCAACATGACCAAGGCCTTCGCCAAGGAGTGCGCCGGCTTCAACATCCGCTGCAATGCCCTGCTGCCGGGGCTGACCGACACCCGCTTCGCGTCAGCTCTGGTCGAGAACCAGGCCATCCTCAAGACGGCGCTGGCGCAGATCCCGCTCAACCGTGTTGCCCAGCCCGACGAAATGGCCGGGGCCGTGCTGTACCTGGCCAGCGCGGCTTCCAGCTACACCACGGGTACAGCGCTGAACGTTGACGGTGGTTTCCTTTGCTGACGCAGTCAGACCTTGGGGTCCGCAGGCGTCTTGGTCGGCGCCGCGTACTTGGGCTTCAGGTGACCGTCGCTGTCCAATAGCCAGGCATCCATGATCTCGCGCACCACAGGTCCTGCTACCCGCCCGCCTGCTTCACCGTTCTCGATCATCACTGCCACCACAATCTTTGGCCGATCGGCCGGCGCGAATCCGACGAACAAGGCGTTGTCGCGGTTGCGCTCCAGCGTTTTCAGGCGGTTGTAGCGTTCGCCCTGCTTGATGGCAACCACCTGCGCCGTACCCGACTTGCCGGCGATGCGATACTGCGCGCCAGCGGCAGCCTGACGGGCGATGCCGCGCGGATCGTGCATGACCAGTTGCATGCCGTGGTTGACCTGATCCCACTCGCGGTTGTCGCGCAGTACGATATTGGGAATCGGGTTGTCGTCCACCGGCACCTCTCCCCCCACAGTCTCGGCCAGGTGCGGTCGGCGCCACACGCCCTTGCTGGCGATCAGCGTGGTGGCCTGGGCCAACTGCAACGGAGTGACCTGCATGTAACCCTGACCGATGCCCAGGATCAAGGTCTCGCCGGGGAACCACGCCTGACGCCGCGTGGCACGCTTCCACTGCTGGGACGGCATCAATCCTGGCGCTTCCTCGAACATGTCCAGCGAGACCTTCTGACCGAGGCCGAAGCGGGTCATGTAATCATGCATCCGGTCCACACCCAGTTTGTGTGCCAGGTCGTAGAAATAGGTGTCGTTGGAACGCATGATGGCCGCGTCCATGTCCACCCAGCCATCACCACTGCGGTTCCAGTTGCGATACTTGTGATCATAGTTGGGCAGCTCGTAGTAGCCAGGATCGAATACACGTGTCTGCGGCGTGACCGCACCGCTGTCCAGGCCGGCGATCGCCACTTCCGGCTTGATCGTCGAGCCCGGCGCATACAGGCCTCTGAGCACTCGATTGAACAGCGGCCGGTCGATGGAATCGCGCAAAGCCGCGTACTCCTTGAAGCTGATACCGGTCACGAACAGATTGGGGTCGAAGCTTGGCTTGCTGACCATTGCCAGCACATCGCCGGTTTCCGGGTCGATGCATACCACCGCCCCGCGGCGGTCGCCCAGAGCCTTCTCGGCGGCTTCCTGCAGATGCACGTCGAGGCTCAGCACGATGTTCTTGCCCGGCACCGGGTCATGGTGGTTGAGCACCCGCATGACCCGCCCCTGGGCATTGGTCTCGACTTCCTCGTAACCCACCTGGCCATGCAGCTGGGTCTCGTAGAAGCGTTCGACACCGGTCTTGCCGACCGACTGGGTGCCGCGGTACTGCGTCTGATCCAGCGTCTTGGACTCTTTCTCGTTGATCCGCCCCACGTACCCTACCGAATGGGCAAAGTGCTCCTTGCGCGGGTATTCACGCACGAACTGAGGTTCCACATCGACGCCCGGCAGCAGAAATTGATTCACCGCGATCTTGGCGATCTGGTTCTCGTTCAGTTCATACATCAACGTGACGGGTTCGAAGGGATGGCGTACACGCTTCAAGTCCTTGTCGAACTGCTTGCGCGCTTCATCGCCCAGTTCCAGCACCTTGGCCACTTCATCGAGCACCTGTGCAGTATTGCCGGCGCGCTCGCGCGTGAGGGTCAGGTTGAAGCTGGGTCGATTGTCGGCCAAGACCACGCCATTGCGGTCGTAGATCACACCGCGCTCGGGCGGGATGGGCAGCACATGCACCCGGTTGTTCTCGGACACCGTCGAGTTGTAGGTGAACTCGATGACCTGCAGGAAGTACAGGCGCCCTACCAAGGCGATGCTCAAGGCCAGCACCAGCAAGGCGCAGGCGATCAACCGACGGTTGACCAGGCCTTGTTCCTTGCCATGGTCTTTGAGAGGAATGGGCTGGGGCATGCGGACCGCTCTGAAAAAGCGCCGATGGTAACCAAGCAGGCCCCTGCCCTCAAGCGCCGGCTCCCCCGGGCTGACCAAGGGAGCCGGACCGTGCTGCCGTCAGGTGCGATCCTGGGGCAGACGCACCTGGCGCTTGGTGCTGACGAAGATGCCCCAGCTGGACATGAACAGCGCCGCGATCAACGGACCGATCACGAAGCCGTTGAGCCCGAAGACTGCCAGGCCGCCCAGCGTCGACACCAGGATCAGATAGTCCGGCATCTTGGTGTCCTTGCCCACCAGCAGCGGGCGCAACACGTTGTCGACCATGCCGATGACCAGGATACCGAAGAGCGTCAGCGTCACCCCCTGCCAGATGTAACCGCTGAGCAGGAAATACGCGGCTACCGGCGCCCAGACGATGCCTGCTCCGACAGCAGGCAACAGCGAAAGGAACGCCATGAGCACGGCCCACAGCAACGCGCTGGGAATGTCGAGGAACCAGAAGATTATCCCGCCCAGGGCACCCTGGGTGACCGCAACCAGCAGATTGCCTTTCACCGTGGCGCGAACCACACGGTTGAACTTGAGTTGCAGACGACGCTTCTGCTGCTCGGCCAACGGGATCGCCGTGCGGATCTTGCGTGACAGTTCCGGACCATCACGCAGGAAGAAGAACAGCAGGTACAACATGATGCCGAAGCTGATCACGAAATCCAGCGTCCCCTGGCCGAAGCTGAATGCCTGCGTCGCGAAATACTGACTGCCTTGCATGGCGCCCTTGGCGACCTTGTCGCGCAGGCCCTCCAGGTTGCCCATCCCCATGCGATCGAGCAATTGCTGCCCGGATGCCGGAAGCAGTTGTTTGAACTGGTCGATATAGCCTGCCACGTCGAGCTGGCCGTTCTCGATGTTCTTGTACAACACCGCACCTTCCTGAACCAGCAAGGCACTGATGATGATCACCGGCAAGATGGCAATGATCAACGTGATGGTAAGGGTTATCAGCGAACTGACGTTGCGACGCCGATTCAACTTCCTCATGACCAGTCGCTGCAATGGCGCAAATACGATACCCAGAATCACTGCCCAGAAGACCGCGCCGTAGTAAGGCAGAAGAATCCAGATGAAAGCGATGGTGACCAGGATCAACAGTAACAACAGCGTTTTGTTTTGCAGGTTGGTTTCGTTCATGTTCGATCCATGTCGATGAGCTACAGAGCCGTCATTCGGCTCTGTGGATTAGTCCTCCCGGCTGCGCGCTAGTTTAGTCTTCGCCAAGATAAATCCGCGTCAGACGCGTTTATCCAACTCGACAGTGACGCGCAACCCACCCAGAGGGCTTTCCGATAGGCTCAAGCGAGCAGACCAGCTTTCGACGATGTCCCGAACGATCCCCAGCCCGAGGCCGTGACCATCGACCTGCTCGTCAAGCCGGGAGCCGCGATCCAGCACCGCCTGGCGCGCATCTTCGGGGATACCCGGACCGTCATCGTCCACCCAGACGCTGTACCCATGCTCATGCTCGACGATCGTCAGGCAGACCTGCGCATCAGCCCACTTGCAGGCGTTGTCGAGCAGGTTGCCGAGCAGTTCCAGCACGTCCTCCCGATCCCACGGCAGGCGAACATCCGCGGCCACCTCGTAACTCAGGCTCAAGTGGCCGCCATGGATCATTTCCAGCGTGGCAAACAGACCTGGAATCTCTCCCGAGCAATCGAACTGAACACCGGGCAGCGCGTCGCCGGCCAGACGCGCGCGGTTGAGTTCACGACTCAGCCGCCGCTGGATGTGCTCCAACTGCTCACGCAACAGGCGGCTGACTTCCGGTTGCTCCCGAAGCCGCTCACTGCTGGCCAGGCTCAACAGCACAGCCATCGGCGTCTTGAGCGCGTGCCCCAGATTGCCCAGCGCATTGCGCGAGCGCTTGAGGCTATCCTCGGTGTGCAACAACAGATGGTTGATCTGCGCGACCAGAGGCTCAAGCTCCACTGGTACTGCACTGTCCAGCTGCGAGCGTTGACCGAGCTGCAATTGCGCGATCTGTTCGCGCGTGCGCTCCAGCGGCTTGAGCGAACGTGTGACCGTGATGCGCTGCAGCACGAGCACTGCAATCAACGCAGCCAGCCCCATGCCCAGACCGATCTGCCGTACCCGTTGAAAACTGGTACGTACCGGCGTGTAGTCCTGGGCGACGATGATCGACAGCGGCTGCCCGAGTCGACGGTAATCGGCACGCAATACCAGCAGCAACTGACCCTCCGGGCCCAGCTTCAAACCCGAATACAGCCCTGACTGATCCGGTACGGGCAGCTCCAGATCCCATAGCGAACGCGACCGCCAATGCCCATCGGGAAAGTCTATCCGGAAGTAGTGCCCCGAGAACGGCCGTTCGTAGGCAGGGGAAATACGGTGCTGATCCAACTGCAGACCTTGTGGCCCACGCTGCATGGCAACCAGAAGGTTCTCGCTTTCGTTGCGTAACCCCGCTTCCAGATAGCGCTGCAGACCCATCTCGAACAACCACAGGCTCAATTGAGCGAGGACCAGGCCCACGATCACCAAAACACTGATCAACCCGACGCTCAATCGCGCCTGGATGGATCTCACTGCACCACTCCAGCGAAGCGGTAGCCCTGTCCTCGACGGGTTTCGATCACACTGCGACCCAGTTTACGGCGCAGATGGTTGACGTGAACTTCCAGTACATTGGAATCGCGCTCGGTTTCGCCGTCATACAAATGTTCGGCCAGATGGCCTTTGGAAAGAATCTGCTCCGGATGCAGCATGAAGTAGCGCAACAGGCGAAACTCGGCAGCCGTCAGCTGAATATCGACCCCGGCCTGCTGCACGCACTGGCGACCCTCATCCAGATGCAGACCGGACGCTTCCAGGCGCGGCATGTTGGACAAGCCACGGGCGCGGCGCACCAGTGCCTGGACGCGCAACTGCAGCTCCTCAGGGTGGAAAGGCTTGGTCAGGTAATCATCGGCCCCCGCTTTCAACCCTTCGATTCGCTCGGCCCATGAGCCCCTAGCGGTCAAAATCAGCACGGGGGTAGAGAGGTTGGCCGCTCGCCATTGAGCCAGCACCTCCAGCCCAGGCAGGCCGGGCAGTCCTAGATCGAGGATGATCAGATCATACGGTTCGGTCTGTCCCTGATACACCGCATCTCGACCGTCCGCCAGCCAATCCACAGCGTATCCCTGGCGACTGAGGCTGGCGCTCAGCTCATCGGCCAGGGGGACGTTGTCTTCCACCAACAGCAAGCGCATCAGTCATCTTCCTCGTCTTTGAGCAAATCGCCTGTGGCCGCATCCAGCTTTATCTCGCGAACCACACCTGCCGTGGTCAGCAACTCGACCTCATACACCAGCTTCTGTTGCTTCTCTTCCAACTCGGCCTCCAGCAGGCGTGCGCCCGGGTAACGCGCCATGGCCTGACCGAGCAATTGTTCAAGAGGAAGGATTACACCTTCCTGTCTGAGTCGCAGCGCTTCATCCTGGTCCAGATCGCGAGCCACCGCCAATGAGCAGAACGCCAGCAGCCCGACCATCATTGCGCGACCCGCTGGCGATATGTTCATTAGGTATCCTGATGGTCTTTGAGCACTTGGCCGGTGGTTGCATCAAGTTCCACATCCCACTCGACGCCTTTATTGTCGCGCAGCTCGACTTGATAGATGTATTTGCCGTATTCCTCTTCCAGCTCGGTCTCGTGGATGGTACCGCCTGGATGTTTGGCCAACGCTGCGGCATTGAGCTTTTCGAAGGACTGGATGGTACCAGCATCGCGCAGGCGAAGCGCTTCGTCGGGTCCCAGATCTTTGGCCTGGGCACTGATGGCTACGAAACTCATGGAAGAAGCGAGCAGCAGAGCAGTCAGGGTTTTCATTTGGTTCACCTTTGGTATGTGTGGGGTATATAGGGTTTACGAGAGACACAATACCGAAGGTGACTTAACTCAAACTTAATGGCACAACGCTAGCTTGCCAATGATCTGGGCGCTGAAGTGCCAGGGTGCAAGCCTGCTGGATCGATGCCGCCCCTACCTGTCCAAGTCCACTTACCGCGCAGGTTGGACACCTGATAAACTGCGGCACTGCCCCATCAACACATTGGAACAAACGTGGAAATTTTCAAGGAATTCACTTTCGAGTCTGCCCATCGGCTTCCTCACGTACCCGAGGGGCATAAATGCGGTCGCTTGCATGGCCATTCCTTCAAGGTCGCCGTCTATTTGAAAGGCGACGTTGATCCCCATACCGGCTGGATCCGCGACTTCTCCGAGATCAAGTCGATATTCAAGCCGCTTTACGAGCGCCTTGATCATAACTACCTGAACGACATCCCCGGCCTCGAAAATCCAACCAGCGAGGTCCTGGCGAAATGGATCTGGCAGGAGCTCAAGCCGCTGTTGCCCGAGCTTTCCAAGATCCGCATCCATGAAACCTGCACCAGTGGCTGCGAGTACACCGGCGACTGATCTGCGCGATAAAAAAACCACCCGGCCGGGTGGTTTTTTTTGGCTTGCGTGTTCTTCCGAGCACAAAGACAAAACCCCTACCTGCTCGCGCAGATAGGGGTTTCGGAATTGAATCTTGACGATGACCTACTCTCACATGGGGAAACCCCACACTACCATCGGC
>UVIF01000008.1 GCA_900596015.1 Pseudomonas viridiflava
CAGGTTCAGGGTCACCTGGGTGTCGGTGTTGGTCGGGTTGCTCAGGGTCAGGGTGTAGACGGCCGACTGGCCTTCGGTGGCCGACGCATCGCCGGTCAGCCCGATGGTGGTCACGTCGATGCTGTCGCCGACCGGGGTCACGACCGCAGTGGTGTTCGGGGTCAGTTGCTCGTAGGTGCCGCCGGTGGCGCCAGTGATCGTGGTGGAGATCGAGTCGGCGCCTTTGTACACATCGTTGCCAACCACGTAGGACACCGAGCCCGACGTCTGACCTACGGGAATGGTGATGGTCTGGTTGTTCGACAGCGTCACGACGACCGGTGTGCCGGTCACGATGTCACCTACGGTCGCGGTGTAGACGATGGTGCCGTTTTCCAGCACGCCGCCTGCAGGCGTTTGTGCCGTGAGCACGACATTGGTGACGTCGGTAACCGGGTCGACGATAACGTTCAACGGCTGGCTGACCGACGCTGGATTGGCGACATCGGCGCTTTCGGTGGCAGTGGCCGTAACGGTCAAGGCCAGAGTGCCGTTGTAGTTGGCCGGTGGGGTGATGCTCAGGGTTTTCAGGTCCCAGCCAGTGATGTCGGCTGTACCGGTGCCGCCGTCGTTGGAAAGGTAGCTGTGGTTGGCGCCGTCACGCAGCACTGCACCCACGGGGATGCCGCTGATCTGCAGCACGTGCTGTTCGGAGCCGTCACGTGTATCGCCGAACGAGACGTTGATGGTGCTCAACTGGATCGCGGTGTCTTCGGCGCCGTGGTTCAGTTCGTAGCCGGCGTAGTAGCCATCGCCATTGGCGTCGACGTGCGAGGTGACGTTGATGCCCTGGTTCACCAGATCGGCGATATCGGTGTACAGCGGCACACCGCTCTGACCGATCGAGGTCGCAGGACCCTGGTCGACCGACAGGTTCAGGTCGTAGAAGCCGGGACCATTCTGGTTGTGATGGTACAGGTCGAGGCTGTAGTAGCCGGTTTCGGCGGGGGTGATGCTGCCGCTGAAATCGCCCGAGGTCGGGTCGACACCGGCACCCCAATGGGCAGTGCCCAGGTCCTTGCCGCCAACGTTGATCAGCAGGCCGTCGTCAGCCTTGCCGCTGAAGGTGTAGGTCTTGCCGGCTTCGAGGAAGATCAGGCCGGTGACCTTGGTCCCGGTGCCCTGCACGATGTTGCTGTCACCGACATCGGCAATGACCACGCCCGGACGGCTGCCCGCTGCTTCGATGGTGGACTTGATCTGTGCAGGATCGGCGCCTTCGCCGGTCGTGCCCAGGCCCTGCAGGTCGGTGTAGGTGTACTTGATCAGACCGGTCGGAACGACGTAGCCCGGGGTCAGGCTCAGGATCGGCGCGTCGGCTACCGGCGCGATGTCGATGGTGACGGTGCCCGGCTTGCCCACCAGGGCATCGACCGTCGGGGTGAAGGTGAAGCTGGCGTAGTCGCTGCGCTGATCACCGGTGCCGGTGTTGTTGTAGGCATCGCTGCCCGACTCGTCGGCTACCGGGACAAAGCGCAGCGCGCCTGCTTCGATCTGGGCCTTGCTGAAGGTGGTACCCAGATCTGCCTGGGTCAGGTCTCTCCACTCGCCATTGTCGTTTTTGAGTTGCAGCGAACCGTTGACCGGCAGGCTGGTGAACTTGATGCCCAGGTCGAGGCCGGGGTTGGCGGTCGGCTGGATGTTGAACGAGGCCCAGTTCAGCGCCACGGCAGTGTCTTCGGTGCCGCTGAGCTTGTTGCCGGCCACGCCGTTGTTGTCGCCGTTGTCGCCGACCACCGGAGCATCGTTGTCGATGATGGTGGTATTGACGCTGGCGGCCTGCGGGTTGACCACCAGGCTTTCGAAGTTGTCGCCGGTCGGCGTGGCAATGGTGACCACGACGTTCTCGCGACCTTCGACCAGGCTGTCATCGACGATGGGCAGCTGTAACTGGACGCTGGTCTGGCCCTTCGGAATGGTCACGGTGATGCTGTCCTGGCCTTGGTAGTCGGCACGTGTCGCGCTGCCGCCGTAGGTCAGGTTCAGGGTCACCTGGGTGTCGGTGTTGGTCGGGTTGCTCAGGGTCAGGGTGTAGACGGCCGACTGGCCTTCGGTGGCCGACGCATCGCCGGTCAGGCCGATGGTGGTCACGTCGATGCTATCGCCGACCGGGGTCACGACCGGAGTGGTGTTCGGGGTCAGTTGCTCGTAGGTACCGCCGCTTACACCGGTGATTGCAGTGCTGACGGTATCAGCGCCCTTGTAGACATCGTTGCCGATGACATAGGACACCGAACCGCTGGTGGCGCCGACGGCAATGGTGATCACCTGGCTGTTGGACAGGGTGACCACCACGGGCGCGCCGGTCACCGGCGAATCGACGGTGGCGGTGTAGACGATGGTGCCGTTCTCGACCGCGCCGCCTGCTGGAACCTCGGCAGTGAGGACCACGTTGGTCACGTCGGTGACCGGGTCCACAATGACGTTCAATTGCTGGCTGACCGACGCCGGGTTCGCCGGGTCGGCGTTTTCGGTGGCGATGGCGGTGACGGTCAGGGCCACGGTGCCGTTGAAATCGGTCGGTGGGGTGAACGTCAGGGTGGTCAGATCCCAGTCGGTGATGTTGGCCGTGCCGTTGCCGCCGGCTTGGGCCGTGTAGCTGTGGCCAGCGGCGTCACGCAGTTCTGCACCGACCGGAATGCCGCTGATCTGCAGAACGTGCTGCTCGGAGCCGTCGCGCACATCGCCGAAGGAAACAACGATGGAGCTCAGCTGGATCGCGGTGTCTTCGGCGCCGTGGTTCAGTTCGTAGCCGGCATAGTAGCCATCGCCATTGGCGTCGACGTGCGGAACCACATCGATACCCTGCTTGATGATGTCGCTGATATCGCTGTAGACCGGCACGCCGCTCTGGCCGATCGAGGTCGCAGGACCTTGGTCGACCGAGAGGTTCAGGCCGTAGAAGCCTGGGCCGTTCTGGTTGTAGTGGTACAGGTCGATGCTGTAGTAGCCGGTTTCGGTCGGCGTGATGCTGCCGCTGTAGTCGCCCGAGGTTGGGTCGATACCTGCGCCCCAGTGAGCGCCGTCCAGGTCCTTGCCACCGACATTGATCAGCAGGCCGTCGTCGGCCTTGCCGCTGAAGGTGTAGACCTTGCCCGCCTCGAGGAAAATCAGGCCGGTGACCTTGGTCCCGGTACCCTGCACGATGTTGGCGTCGCCCACATCGGAAATGATCACGCCCGGACGGCTGCCGGCCGCTTCGATGGTGGACTTGATCAGCGCAGGATCAGCGCCTTCGCCGTTGGTGCCCAGGCCCTGCAAGTCGGTGTAGGTGTACTTGATCAGACCCGAGATACCCTGGGCCACGGACAGCACGGGGACGTCAGCCACCGGCCTGATGTCGATGACCATGGTGCCCGGCTTGCCCACCAGGGCATCGACCGTCGGGGTGAAGGTGAAGTTGGCGTAATCGCTGCGCTGGTCGCCCGTGCCACCGTTGTTGTAGGCGTCGCTGCCCGACTCGTCGGCTACCGGGACAAAACGCAGTGCGCCGGTGTCGATCTGGGCCTTGCTGAAGGTGGTGCCCAGATCGGCCTGAGTCAGGTCTCTCCAGCCCGTGCCGTCGTTGAACTGCAGCGAGCCGTTCGCCGGCAGGCTGGTGAACTTGATGCCCAGGTCGAGGCCGGGGTTGGCGGTCGGCTGGATGTTGAACGAGGCCCAGTCCAGTGCCAGTACGGTGTCTTCGGTACCCGTCAGCTTGTTGCCTGGAACGCCGTCGTTGTCACCCACCACCGGAGCATCGTTGTCGATGATCGCGGTATCGACGCTGGACGCCTGGGGATCGACCACCAGGCTCTCGAAGTTGTCGCCGGTCGGCGTGGCGATAGTCACCACAACGTTCTCGCGGCCTTCCACCAGGCTGTCATCGAGGATCGGCAGCTGGAATTGCACGCTGGTCTGGCCGCGCGGGATGGTCACGGTGATCGTATCCGGACCTTGGAAGTCGCTGCGCGAAGCAGTGCCGCCGTAGCTCAGGTTCAGGGTGATCTGCGTGTCGACATTGGTCGGGTTGCTCAATGTCAGGGTATAGGTCGCCGACTGGCCTTCGGTGACCGACGCATCGCCTGTGAGGCCGATGGTGGTGACATCGATGATATCGCCAACCGGGGTTACGACTGGCGTGGTGATCGGGGTCAGCTGTTCGAAGTTGCCGCCGGTTACACCGGTGATCGCGGTGCTGATCGTGTCGGCGCCTATGTAGACGTCATTGCCCAACGCGTAGGAAACCGTGCCGCTGGTTTCGCCGACGGCGATGGTGATGGTCTGGTTGTTCGACAGGGTCACGACGACTGGTGAGCCAGTTACTGGCGCGCCGACGGTGGCGGTGTAGACGATGGTACCGTTTTCCAGGGCGCCGCCTGCAGGGACGGTAGCGGTCAGTACGACGTTGGTGACGTCGATGCTGTCGCCCACTGGCGTCACGACTGGAGTGGTGATTGGAGTCAGCTGCTCGTAGTTGCCACCGGTGGCGCTGGTGATGGCTGTGCTGATGGTGTCGGCACCGTTGTAGACATCATTGCCCAGAGGGAAGGAAACCGAACCGCTGGTTTCACCGACGGCGATGGTGATGACCTGGCTGTTCGACAGGGTCACGACAACAGGCGAGCCGGTAACAGGCGCGCCGACGGTGGCGGTGTAGACGATGGTACCGTTTTCCAGGGCGCCGCCTGCAGGAACGGTAGCGGTCAGTACGACGTTGGTGACGTCGACGCTATCGCCAACCGGAGTAACAACCGGAGTGGTGATCGGAGTCAGTTGTTCGAAGTTGCCACCGGTCACGCCTGTAATGGCAGTGCTGATGGTGTCCGCACCGTTGTAGACGTCATTGCCCAGAGGGAAGGAAACCGTGCCGCTGGTTTCGCCCACACCGATGGTGATGGTCTGGTTGTTCGACAGGGTCACGACGACAGGTGAACCAGTGACGGGCGCGCCGACGGTAGCGGTGTAGAGGATGGTACCGTTTTCCAGGGCGCCGCCTGCAGGGACGGTAGCGGTCAGCACGACGTTGGTGACGTCGATGCTGTCGCCGACTGGCGTCACTACCGGAGTGGTGATCGGGGTGGAAACTGTGTCGGCACCGTTGTAAACGTCATTGCCCAGCGGGAAGGACACCGAACCGCTGGTTTCGCCCACACCAATGGTGATGGTCTGGTTGTTCGACAGGGTCACGACAACAGGTGAGCCAGTCACTGGCGCGCCGACGGTGGCGGTGTAGAGGATGGTGCCGTTTTCCAGGGCGCCGCCCGCAGGGACCGCAGCGGTCAGAACGACGGTCGTCGTGTCGATCGAGTCGACGATGCTGACCACCGCAGGCGTCGTGCTCGGCACCAGGCTTTCGAAGTTGCCGCCGGTAGCACCGGTGATCGTGGTGTTGATGGTCGTCGGGTTGTTGTAGACGTCATTGGCCGGCGCGGCGACATCGACCGACCCCGAAGACTGACCTGCCGGGATGGTGATGGTGGAGCCGTTGGAAAGGGTCACGGTCACCGGCGTCTGCGCCGGGTTGGTGAGCACGGCGGTGTAGGTGATGGTGGTGCCTTCGGTGACCGGGTTGTTGCCCACGGTCAGGGTCACGGTGGTGACGTCGATGGTGTCGTCAACACGGGTAACGGCAGGGGTCGGGTCGGTAGTGACCACCAGATCGCCACCACCCGTGGTGCCGGTGACCACCACCGAAATCTGCGACGGGTCGATATATGGTGTGTTGGTGTCCGGTACGGTGACGTTGACCGCGCCCGTGGTCTGGCCTGCGGGAATGAGCACCGACTGGCCGTTGGACAGGGTGACGGTCAGGTCGCTGGACGGCGCCTGGGTCAGGGTGGCGGTGTAGGTGATCACGCCGCCGGCTTCGGTGATGGCGGTTGTCGCGGTCACGGTCAGCGTAGCGGTGCGCAGGACTGGCCCGTCGGCATCGGTGTCAGCGTTGATCGGGTTGGTATCGCCCACGATCTCCCGCGCGTTGGGGCCTGCAGCACCGTTCGGGCCTTCGGTGGGATAGCCCACGGTCGGATCGACTTCGCCCGCGGTTTCACTGAGCAATACGAAACTGTGACTGCCGCCGCCTTCACCGCCGGTGTCGTTGGCGCCGGGGCCTGCAGCGGTGGCTTCGAGGTCTTGGGTAGGGTCGGCGCCGGCCGCGATGGCCTGCTGCAATTCCGCTACCGAAGGGGCCGCCTGGGCGGTGGCAGCGCTCAGATCAGTGCTGGAGTCCGGGGTGTTGGCGCTCCATTGCGTCTCGCGCCCCAGATCGATGGTGCGGCCGTCAGCCAGCTCCAGCGTAACGGCGCCCGCCGCGCCGGTAACCACTTGCTCCCCGGCGAACAGACGATCCCCTTCGATGAGCACACGGCGAATCCCCTCTGGGGACACTGCGAACACTTGGCCAACAATGCTTTTGACGATGGCAACAACACTGCTCATGTAGGGGACTCTCCGGGGGTAACCATTCGTTGGTACGGTGCCTGAACATCGCCAGAGACGGCGACGGGCATTCGGTACGTTTTTTATGCTGTAATATTGACGCCAACTAATTGTCTAAAAGTCGCAGAAATGAACTTTCTGACAATGTATTGACCTATTTGGCGCCATCCTAAACAATCCATTGTGTAATGTCACATTGATATTTCTCGGGCATGCAAAACGCTTCAACAGGGTGAGTTCATTGACGTCAAGACGACTGCGACTGACGTTTTTTGCAGATGGATGTGACAAAAAAAGTCGCTTGTGAGATATCGCAGGCAATGGCACCAGAGATGTTCTCGCGATCATGTCCAGTCAGAGGCTGCACGTAGCACGAATCCTGCCAGGCACAGAGCGGGCGCCGCGTAGCCTGTGCATGAGCACGCTGGTGAATCTGCGCCGATGGGGCGAGTCGTGGATGAGAAATGCATGTAGGCAAGTCATCGATAGATGCCGCACTGACAGTGCCGATCGATGGACAAACATCGCATTGGAAAGTTCGTAATACTTAGTGTGCAAATAATAACGGTTAACTCTTTGTGTTTATTGAAGAAAATTTCTGAATGACACTCGGAGCGGCGAATGCCGACCGACCGTTGATTGGCGAAGCAGGGTGCAGAAGAGGGTGGATTGACTCAGTGGTGAAACACCCCGACGGCCATTCATCAAACCAGCTCATGCGAAGCCAGCCACCCCCGTGTACGCTGGCATCCGTTGTGCAGATACAACCCAAACCGCTACAAGACCAGGCGGGATGAAACGATCCCGATGGGACCAAGGTGTTCAATGAGCGATAAGAGAGTGTCAGCGTGGATTCGGAATTAAGTTCGGTATTACTCAGCCAGGATCCACGCAGCCAGCACGACGACCCGTTGCTCGATGGCCTGCTGTCCCTGTGCTCGCTGCATCACAAGCCCGCCAGCCGGGCCATGCTGACCACAGGACTGCCGCTGCCTTCGCAGCGCCTGACCGCCGACCTGTTGCCGCGCGCCGCCGCGCGTGCCGGTCTGCAGGGCCGCGTGTTGCAGCGCAAGCTGGAGCAGATTCCGTCCATCGCACTGCCGGCCATGCTGATGCTCAAGGACGCACGGTGCGCCGTGCTGCTGGGCTGGGAAGGCGATACCGCGCGCTTGCTGCTCAGCGAAAGCGATGGCGGTGAGGTGCGCGTGGCGCGCGAGGTGCTGACTCAAGACTTCACTGGCCGGGTGTTTTTCGCCCAGCCGCAGCACAAGTTCGACGTGACCAACGGCTCGCTGATCCCCCGCGCTCATTCGTGGTTCCGTGACACCCTCAAGCGCTCGCGTTGGCTGTATGCCGACGCCATTGCCGCCAGCCTGGTGATCAACATCATCGCCCTGGCTGCACCCTTGTTCGTGATGAACGTGTACGACCGAGTCGTGCCCAACCAGGCCACCGCGACCCTGTGGGTGCTGGCCGTGGGGATCTGCGGTGCCTACCTGTTCGACCTGCTGCTCAAGGGCCTGCGCAGCCTGTGTCTGGATCTGGCAGGCAAGAAGACCGACCTGATCATCTCGGCCACGCTATTCGAACGCATCGTCGGCATGTCGATGAAAAGCCGCCCGGCTCGGGTAGGCAGTTACGCGCAGAACATCCACGAATTCCAGGGCATGCGCGACTTTCTGACGTCGCTGACCCTGACCAGCCTGATCGACCTGCCGTTCACCATTCTCATCTTGCTGGTCATCGCCCTGCTGGGTGGGCACCTGGTATGGATTCCGATCATCGCGTTCCCGCTGGCGCTGGGCATCGGCCATTTCTTGCAGAAGCCGCTGACCAAGACCCTGGAGCGGACCATGGCCCTGGCCGCCGAGCGTCAGTCGAGCCTGATCGAGACCCTCGGCGGACTCGATGCGGTCAAGGTCAACAACGCCGAAAGCGAGCGCCAGTACCAGTGGGAACAGACCATCGGTACCCTCAGCCGCCTGGAATTGCGGGTCAAGACCCTGTCCAGCCTGGCCATGAACATCACCCTGCTGATTCAGCAACTGGCCGGTGTGGCGATCATCATCTTCGGCGTGTATCAGATCATCGAAGGTAACCTGAGCATGGGCGGCCTGGTGGCCTGCTACATGTTGAGCGGTCGCGCGCTGGCGCCACTGGCGCAGTTGTCCGGTCTGTTGACTCGCTACCAGCAGGCCAAGGTCACCATGGTTTCGGTCGACCAGATGATGGAGCTGCCGCAGGAGCGCAACTTCGACGAGCGTCCGCTGAGCCGTCAGGTGCTGCAGGGTGCGATGGAATTTCGCAACGTCGACTTCACCTACCCCAATCAGCAGAACCAGGCCTTGCACGGGATCAACCTGACCGTGCGCCCCGGCGAGAAGATCGGCATCATTGGCCGCAGTGGTTCGGGCAAGAGTTCGCTGGCCAAGTTGCTGGTAGGGCTGTACCAGCCTGATGCCGGCTCCTTGCTGGTGGATGGCGTGGACATTCGCCAGATCGACGTCAGCGAGCTGCGCCACAACATCGGCTACGTGCCGCAGGACATTCAGCTGCTGTCCGGCACGCTGCGTGACAACCTGGTGTCCGGGGCCCGCTACGTCGATGATGAGATGGTCCTGCAGGCCGCCGAACTGGCCGGCGTGCATGAATTCGCCCGCTTGCATCCGCAGGGTTATGAACTGCAGGTCGGCGAGCGCGGACAGAACCTGTCCGGCGGCCAGCGGCAGAACGTGGCGTTGGCGCGGTCACTGTTGCTCAACCCACCGATTCTCTTGCTGGACGAACCGACCAGCGCCATGGACAACACCGGCGAGGAGCGCCTGAAGGCGCGCCTGCAAGCCGTCATCGAGAACAAGACCGTGATTCTGGTTACCCACCGCGCTTCGCTGCTGAGCCTGGTCGACCGCCTGTTGGTGATCGACCGTGGGCAGATTCTGGCTGACGGGCCGAAGGCTGCTGTCATGGAAGCGTTGAAGAAGGGGCAGATCAGTGTTGCTTAAATCCTCCTCCGGCGGCTTCAAGAATTCCCTCGTACGTTATTTCAAGGGCTCCGATTCGTTGGAAGGCCAGCCCTTGCCCGAAGTCGAGAAGGCGCTGATCGACGATGCGCCGCGCATCGTGCGCCTGACCATCTGGGGCGTCATCGCATTCTTCGTGTTCCTGCTGACCTGGGCGCATTTCGCGGTGATCGACGAGGTGACCAAGGGCGACGGCAAGGCAATCCCTTCGTCGCGCATCCAGAAAATCCAGAACCTGGAGGGCGGCATCGTTGCCCAGATCTATGTCAAGGAAGGGCAGATCGTGGAAGCGGGCGCACCGCTGATTCGTCTGGACGACACACGCTTCGCTTCCAACGTGGGCGAAACCGAAGCCGATCGTGTGGCCATGGAGCTGCGCGTGGAGCGTCTGAGTGCCGAGGTGGAAAACCGGCCGTTGAACATTACCGCCCAGGCACGCAAGTCGGTGCCCAACCAGGCGGCCAACGAAGAGTCGCTGTACATGAGCCGTCGCCAGCAGTTGGCCGATGAAATCGGTGGCTTGCAGCAACAGCTGGTGCAGCGTCAGCAGGAATTGCGTGAGTTCAGCTCCAAGGCCGAACAGTACCGCAACAGCCTGAACCTGCTGCGCCAGGAGATCAGCATGTCGGAGCCGTTGGTGGCCAGGGGTGCGATTTCGCCGGTCGAAGTGCTGCGTCTGCGGCGCTCGGAAGTGGAAACCCGTGGCATGCTCGACGGTACCACGCTGGCAGTGCCGCGGGCCCAGGCGGCCATCGGCGAGGTGCAGCGCAAGATCGACGAAACGCGCGGCAAGTTCCGCAGCGAGGCGCTGACCCAGTTGAACGAGGCGCGTACCGATCTGGCCAAGACCCAGGCCACGGCCAAGGGCCTGGAAGATCGGGTGAGCCGTACCATGGTGACCTCGCCAGTACGCGGGATCGTCAAGCAGGTACTGGTCAACACCGTGGGTGGAGTGATCCAGCCTGGCAGCGACATGGCCGAGATCGTGCCGCTGGACGACAGCTTGCTGGTGGAGGCGCGCATTCGTCCGCAGGACATCGCATTCCTGCACCCCGGGCAGAAGGCGATGATCAAGTTCACGGCCTATGACTACACCATCTATGGCGGGCTGGAAGGTACTCTCGAACAGATCGGTGCCGACACGGTGCAGGATGAAGAAAAGAAGAACACCTTCTATCTGATCAAGCTGCGGACCAACAAGAGCCACCTGGGCTCCGATGAGAAGCCGTTGCTGATCATCCCGGGCATGGTGGCGTCGGTTGACATCATTACCGGCAAGAAGAGCGTGCTGAGCTATCTGCTCAAGCCCATCATCAAGTCCCGCGCCGAAGCGTTGCACGAACGGTAGGTTCGCAAGCCCTTCGCGGCCGATGACCGCTCCTACGGGTGAAATGCGATCGCCTGTGGGAGCGGTCTGCGGCCGCGAAGGGTTTGTAGGGTGTGTCTGGTACACCGCGGTGCGCTTGTCGCGGCCGATGACCGCTCCCATGGGTGAAATGCGATCACCTGTAGGAGCGGTCTGCGGCCGCGAAGGGCTTGTGGGGTATGGCTGACACCCTGCGGCGTATTTTTCGCGGCCGATGACCGCTCCTACAAGGGATTGCATTCGGTCGCCAATTCTTGACGAAATGTTTCCATTCCGCGAATATAGATAGTTAGCAAACTATGAATATTCGCACCCTTCCGATGAATATCGACAAGCTCCAGCTGAACATCAGCAGCGGCATGGTGGTCGCTTCGCGTCACTGGCGCCGTATCTGTCAGGCCACCCTGGCCAACTATGGCGTGTCCGAAGCCTGCGCCGTGCCGCTGTTGCTCATCGTGCGCCTGGGCGACGGCGTCCGGCAGGTTACGGTTGCCCAGGCGGCCGGCCTGGAAAGCCCCTCGCTGGTGCGGCTGCTCGACCAGCTCTGCACGGCCGGCTTCGTGGTCCGCACCGAAGACCCGACCGACCGCCGCGCCAAGGCCCTGAGCCTGACCACCAGCGGCCGCGATCTGGCCGAGTCCATCGAAGGCGAATTGGTACGCCTGCGCCGCGAAGTGCTCAAGGACATCGCCCCGGCGGATCTGGAAGCGGCATTGCGTGTGGTGCGTGCCTTCGAGGAAGCAGGACAGGGCACGCCGGGTGGCTACCCGTGAAAGGTTTCTTCAGCGACGTACCACCGGCCCGTGACTGGTTCTACGGCGTGCGGACCTTCGCCGCGTCGATGATCGCGCTGTACATCGCCATGCTCCTGCAGATGCCACGGCCCTACTGGGCCATGGCTACCGTCTACATCGTCTCCAGCCCCTTCGTCGGGCCCACCAGTTCCAAAGCGGTATACCGTGCGGTAGGCACTTTCACCGGCGCTGCCGCTGCGGTGCTGTTCGTGCCGCTGTTCGTGCAGACGCCTTTCCTGCTGGCCACGGTCATCGCCCTGTGGACCGGCACGCTGCTGTACCTGTCGTTGCACCTGCGCACGGCCAACAGCTACGCCTTCATGCTGTCGGGCTACACCTTGCCGCTGATCGCCCTGCCCGTGGTGGACAACCCCACCGCCGTGTTCGACATCGCCAGCTCGCGTTTCCAGGAGATCTGCCTGGGCATCGTCTGCGCCGCTGTGGTGGGCGCAATGTTCTGGCCGCGTCGGCTCACGCCGGTGTTCATCGGCGCCGCCGGCAAGTGGTTCGAAGATGCCGCCGGCTACAGCGACCACTTTCTGGCGCGCGACGTGAAAGCCGACGAGGTAGGCCCGCTGCGTTCGGCCATGGTCGGCACGTTCAACTCGCTGGAAATGATGATCGGCCAGCTTCCCCACGAAGGCGCGCGGCCGCAGTTGGTGCGCAACGCGGGGGAACTGCGCGGACGCATGATCCACCTGCTGCCGGTCATCGATGCGCTGGACGATGCGCTGTTTGCCATCGAACGCCGCACCCCCGAACTGGTGGCACGCCTTGCGCCGGTCATGGCCCTGGCGCGGCAGTGGCTCAAGGACAGCGTCGACGATCCCAGCCAGGCCCGCTGGCAAGCCCTGCGCGATGAGCTGCAAGCCATCCGCCCGAGTCCTGCGCAACTGGACGACCGTCGCGAGCTGCTGTTTTCCAACGCGGTGTATCGACTGGGCGAATGGATCGACCTGTGGCAGGACCTGCGCAGCCTCGAACTGGCGATCAAGACCGATAGCCGCGTGCCTTGGCGAGCGGTCTACCGGCACTGGCGCCTGGGCCGACTCAAGTCGTTCCTGGATCGCGGCCTGATGTTGTATTCGGTGTTTTCCACGGTCACGGCGATCATCGTCGCTTCGGTACTGTGGATTCTGCTGGGCTGGACCGACGGTGCCAGCGCGGTGATTCTGGCAGCAGTGGCCTGCAGTTTTTTCGCCGCCATGGACGACCCGGCGCCACAGATCTACCGGTTCTTCTTCTGGACCGTGATGTCGGTGGTGTTTGCCAGCCTCTATCTATTTCTGGTGCTGCCCAACCTGCATGACTTCCCGATGCTGGTGCTGGCCTTCTCGGTGCCCTTCATCGTCGTCGGCACGCTGACCGTGCAGCCACGTTTCTTCCTCGGCACCTTGCTGACCATCGTCAACACGTCGTCGTTCATCAGCATCCAGGGCGCCTACGACGCGGACTTCATGAATTTTGCCAACAGCAACCTGGCAGGCCCCGTAGGGCTGCTGTTCGCGTTCATCTGGACCCTGGTGGTGCGCCCCTTCGGCGTGGAGCTGGCGGCCAAGCGCCTGACCCGTTTCAGTTGGCGCGACGTGGTGCATATCACCCGTCCGGCGAGCCTGGCCGAACAGCGGGCGATGGGCGTGCAGATGCTCGACCGGTTGATGCAGCACCTGCCGCGTCTGACCATGACCGGCCAGGACACCAGTGCCGCGCTGCGCGATGTGCGTGTGGCGCTGAACCTGCTCGACATGCAGGCCTACAGCCCGAGGGTGCCTGCTGCCGTTCGGCCGTTGCTGCATCAGGTGATAGAAGAGGTGGGCGGGTATTTCCAGGCCTGTCGCAAGGCCAGTGAACGCCTGCCCGCGCCCATGGGTCTGCTCATGACCATGGACCGCGCGCGCCGTGGCCTGACCGTGCAAGCCATGGGCGAGGCCGAAGAAGCCCGTGAGCATTTGCTGCACGCGTTGAGTGGCCTGCGCCTGGCGCTGCTGCCAGGCACCGAAGTGGTCACCGAGGCGGGCGATGCCGCCGAACACCTGCCACATGGCATCGATGGAGCACCGCTGTGATTGGTGAACTGGATATCAGCGGGATCTTCTTGCCCACCGTGCTGGTGATGATGGTGTTCACCTACGGCCTGTTTCTGCTACTGCATGGCGTGCTCAACCGCCTGCATTTCTACCGCCTGGTCTGGCACCGGGCTCTTTTCAACGTCGCTCTCTACGCTGTGCTGCTCGGCGCGGTAGACGCCATCTGTCGAAGCCTGATGCTATGAAAAAACCGATCCTCACCTTTGGCCGCCTGGTCCTGACCCTGCTGTTCGTGTGCCTGGCTGCGTTCATCGTCTGGCGCATGGTGATGTACTACATGTATGCGCCCTGGACCCGTGACGGGCATGTGCGCGCCGACATCATCCAGATCGCGCCGGACGTGTCCGGCCTGATCGAACACGTCAACGTGCACGACAACCAATCGATAAAGGCGGGCGATGTGCTGTTCACCATCGACCAGGACCGCTTTCGTCTGGCTCTGCGCCAGGCCCAGGCGAGCATGGCCGAGCGCAAGGAAACCCTGGCCCAGGCCGAACGCGAGCTGCGGCGTAACCGCAGCCTCGGCAACCTGGTGGCCCGCGAGCAGCTGGAAGAGAGCCAGTCGCGCCAGCTGCGTGCCCAGGCCGCCTTGTCCGAGGCCCAGGTTGCGGTGGATGCCGCGCAACTGAACCTCGATCGTTCGGTGATCCGCAGCCCGGTGGACGGCTTCATCAATGATCGCGCACCCCGTCCACACGAATTTGTCACCGCAGGCCGCGCCGTGATGGCCGTGGTGGATGGCACCTCGTTTCATATCGATGGCTATTTCGAAGAGACCAAACTGGGCGTGATCCATGTTGGCCAGGCGGTAGACATTCGCATGATGGGCGACAACACCCGCTTGCAGGGCCGGGTGCAGAGTATCTCGGCCGGCATCGAAGACCGCGATCGCAGCAGCGGCAGCAACCTGCTGCCCAACGTCAACCCCGCCTTCAGCTGGGTGCGCCTGGCGCAGCGAATCCCCGTGCGCATCGCCTTCGAAAACCTGCCCGATGGCTATCGCCTGATTGCCGGCCGCACCGCCACGGTGTCCATCATCGAAGACGGTGCGGTGGCGGGAGCGACACCATGAGCAAGGCCCTGCGTCTGTCCAGCCTCGCTGCCGCGCTGTTGCTGTCGGCCTGCCAGATGGTCGGGCCCGACTACCACACCCCGTCGGAGGCCGCGCTCAACCGCGCCGATCTGCAGGGCGCGCTGGTCGAAGGTGACAGCAACGTGGTCTCGGCACCGGTTCCGCAGGACTGGTGGAAGCTGTACCACGACCCGCGTCTGGATGCGCTGGTGCGCCAGGCCATGGCCTCCAACACCGACCTGCGTGTGGCGGCCGCCAACATTGCGCGCTCGCGCGCGCAGATCGAGCAGGCCCAGGCCGAAGGTGGTTTCGACTTCAACGCCAAAGCCGAGGCGCAGCGGTTGCAGGAGTCGGGCGAGGCGTTCCTGATGACGGAAAAGCTGCCGGTGGATAACCTGGGCAGCGCTTCGCTCAACCTGTCCTACCAGTTCGACCTGTGGGGCACGCTCAAGCGTGGCATCGAAGCGGCGCGCGCCAATGCCGATGCCACCCAGGCGGCTGCCGATACGGCGCGTATCACCGTAGTGGCGGATGTGGTGCGCGCCTATACCCAGGTGTGCGCAGCCAACGAGGAATACGAGATCGCCCGGCATTCGCTGCAGTTGCAGCAAGAAGGCGTGCAGCTGACCCAGCGCCTGCGCGATGCTGGCCGTGGCGACGAGACCCAGGTCACCCGCTCCGAAACCCAGTACAAGTCCCTGGGTGCAGAGCTGCCGCGCTATCAGGCATCACGTCAGGCGGGGCTGTACAAACTGTCGATGCTGATGGCGACACCGGTGGCACAGCTTCCGGCCGATGTGGTCGGGTGTGCGGAGCTGCCCCACATCAACCAGCTGATGCCGGTCGGCGACGGCGCCGCGTTGCTCAAGCGCCGTCCCGACATCCGCCAGGCCGAACGCCGGCTGGCGGCAGCCACCGCCAACATCGGTGTGGCGACCGGGCAGTTGTATCCCGACATCAGCATTGGCGCCACGGTTGGCACGGTCGGTATTCTCGACGACCTTGGGCACCCGGCGACCAACCGCTGGGGCATCGGCCCACTGATCAACTGGAACGTTCCCACCAACGGGGCGCGTGCGCGGATTCGCGAAACCGAAGCGTCGACCCAGGCCGCCTTGGCCAATTTCGACGGTGTGGTGCTCAATGCCATTCGCGAAACCCAGACGGGCCTTGCGCAATACGCCGCCTTGTTGCAACGTCGCGATGCCCTGGCCGACGCCGAGCAGTCAGCGAAGCAGGCAGCGGATCAGACGCATCAGTTCTTCACAGCCGGCCGTGCATCGTTCCTGGCGGATCTGCAGGCAACGCGCACCTACACCGACGTGCGTGGCCAACTGGCGGCGGCCAACACCCAGGTGGCCATGGAACAGATCAACCTGTTCCTGGCCTTGGGCGGCGGTTGGGAAAGCGCCCGGCAGGCGCCGGGCGCGCGTTGAGTCGGGCCACGTTGGTCGGGCCACATTGACCGGGCTGGTTGAGGAGCTTAGAAGCCTTCCAGAACGATCTTGCCCTTGGCCGTGCCGCTTTCGATGAGCTCGTGAGCGCGGATCAGGTTGGCGGCATTGATCGCGCCGTAGTGCTCACCCAGGGTGGTACGCAGCACGCCGCTGTCGATCAGTTCGGCCACACGCTCGAGCAGCTCGTGCTGCTTGATCATGTCCGGGGTCTGGAACAGTGAGCGAGTGAACATCAGCTCCCAGTGCAGCGACAGCGCCTTGCGCTTCATCGGCATCACGTCGAGGCTCTTCGGATCGTCGATCAGGGCCAATTGACCTTGAGGACGCAGGGCTTCGATCAACTGCTCAAAGTGCTTGTCGGTGTGGGTCAGGCTGGCGACATGGTCGACCTGGCCGACGCCGATGGCTTCCAGCTGCGCCACCAGCGGCTTGCTGTGATCGATGACATGGTGGGCGCCCAGGTCGGTCACCCACTGGCGTGTTTCGTCCCGCGAGGCGGTGCCGATCACGGTCAGCCTGGTCAGCTTGCGCGCCAGCTGGGTGAGGATCGAGCCGACGCCACCGGCTGCGCCGATGATCAGCAGGCTCTGGCCTTCGCCACCGCCCTCGGGCACGCCCAAGCGGTCGAACAGCAACTCCCACGCGGTGATCGAAGTCAGCGGCAGGGCAGCGGCATGGGCGTTGTCCAGGCTTTGCGGCTTGTGCCCGACGATACGTTCGTCCACCAGATGCAGCTCGCTGTTGCTGCCCGGGCGGTCGATGGCGCCGGCGTAGAACACGCTGTCGCCGACCTTGAACAGGCTCACCTGATCGCCCACCTGCTGAACGACGCCGACCGCATCCCAGCCCAGCACGCGCGGCTCGGTGACGGCGGCGCCGCTGCGAACCTTGGTGTCGACCGGGTTGACCGAAATGGCCTGGACCTGCACCAGCAGATCACGCGGGCCCGGGGTGGGCGCGGGCAGTTGCAGGTCGGTGAGCACGGACGCCGTGCCGTTCTGGGTATACGCAATGGCTTTCATAAGGGGTTCCCAAGTGGGTGCTATGGGTCGGCGCGCCCTTCGCAAAGGGCGCTCGCGGGTCACGAAAAGGGCAGAGGACTAGGCGGAGCGCATTTCCTGAGTATCTCGCTGCATCGACTGCAGGTTACGTTCGATGTTCTCACACAGCGAATCCATCTGGATCTGATGTTCGCTGACCTTGAACGGACTCTGCAAGTCGGTGCCGATCCGCTCGATGGCCAGCAGCATGAAACCGACCACGGTAGACGCCAGCGGTGTGAACCATTCCAGCGAATCCACCAGGCCGATCGGTACGATCAGGCAGAACACGGTGATGAACAGGCGCGGAAAATAGACATACGGGTAGGGCAGCGGGGTGTTGGCGATACGCTCCATGCCGCCCTGGCAGTTGGAAATGTCCACCAGCGTCGATTCCAGGCGTGCCAGGCGGATGCTGTCCAGGCGCCCCGCCTTGTACTCGCGGGCAAGCAGAGTCGCCGAGCCGGTCAGCAGGTCGTTGGAAAAGTTATTGGTGCTGTCGCGTCGTTCGAATTCTTCGGCGCTGATGAAGGCTGCCACTTCCGGTGGGCAGGGTATGTGCCGTACGTGCGCTGCCAGGCAGTTTACATAGGCCACATGGCGCCGCAGCAAGGTGGCCTTGACCGGATTCACGTCATCGCCCGCGTCGTCGATCAAGGTCAGCACCTGGCGCGCATAGCTGCGCGACGCATTGACCAGCAACCCCCACAGCGTTCGCGCTTCCCACCAACGGTTGTACGCACTGCTGTTGCGAAAGCTGATCAGCACGATCAGCGCCGAACCCAGCAGCGTCAGCGGCATGATCGGCAGGCTCAATTTGGTGTTGAGAAACAGCATGAAGTCGACGGTGACCGCGATATCCCACAGCAGCAGCCAGAACAGCGACCAGCCGACATAGCCCATGGTCTTGATGATCAGACGGTATTTCTTGGCGATGGCTTCTTTCATAAGCGGACCCTAGGCGATGAGCGTGCCTAGGTCGGACGCCGGCTTTGCCACAAGGTTCGTTGCACGCTAACGAATGGCCGTTACCAGTTGCTACAGGCCAATACTGGCACTTCAGGCATGCCCGCGGCGGGCGAACAGCAGGCCAACGCCTGCCAGCCCCAGCAAGCCACCACAGGCGCGATTGAAGCGACGTTTGGCCTGCACCGTATTCAGCCAGCGCTTGAGGTTTACGCCCAGGTACGCATACAGCCCAACCGCGACCCATTCCAAAACCAGAAACAGCGCGCCGAGCACCGCAAACTGGGCCCCAACGGGTTGTTGCGGATCGACGAACTGCGGCAGGAACGCGGTAAATATCAGGATCGCCTTGGGGTTACCCGCGGCGATCAGGAACTCGCGGCGCAGCATCCGCCACAGGTTGGTACCACCGGCCGTGGAGTCCGCTGCCATGTCGACGGGCTCGCTGGTCCACAGGCTCCACGCCAGCCACAGCAGGTAGAGCGCGCCCACCGTCTTGATGGCCAGAAACAACCATTCGGATGCAAACAACACCGCCGCCAGCCCCATGGCCGCCAGCGCGATCATCGCGCTGAATGCTACCAGCCGCCCGAACCCGGCCAGGCACGCGGCCCTGTAGCCGTGGTGGGCGGCATTGTTGATGGACAACAGGTTGTTTGGCCCTGGGGCCATGTTCAGGGCAAAGCAGGCGGGGATGAAAAGCAGGAGGGTGGTGAGGTCCATTTTTCTGCGTCTCTTTCGCGAGAGGGAACCGAGGTACTCGAAGATCACCTGGAGAATGTAGGGAAACCCTCGCCAAGCCGCAACGTTGATACCTCAGCCGTCGCTTCACATCGGTCCAGATCAGCTAGGAAAGTGAACGCAACAATGCGTCGACGAGCCGAAGTTCTCATTGTGATTTGGCGGGCTGAATGCTTTACACCACCTGTTAAAATTTATTGCTACCAAATTCGGATTTGTTTCGACAATTTTGGCCTTTTACTTGTCGAGGTTGCGAAGATCGGCAAGCTTTATTGCATCGGTCAGAACTACAAAACGCTGTCTATAAGACTTTGCCTACGAGCGGGTAGGGAAATGTTCAAGCCTCGAGTCACCCGTGGTCTAACGGTATAAGTGCATTAAATTTAGCTAAGCTACTGATTTAGATCGTAAATAAACCATGTCGTCGCTGGGCGTACTGCTAGTTGCTGACCTAAAAAACTATAGCGACTAATAAAGTTATTTCTGAAGATCTCAAAGAGCCCAGATGCTGTCGAATATGGACACATATGATCTTTGACGTGAATTTGATGGCTAAATATCATTCCGCTGCATTGAGTAGATACAAGACCTCTCCGGTGTCAGGGATTGAATATGTGGGTAATAGCAGCGCGCTATATAACGTGGTATTTCGTAGCCTGCATTTTCTTTGTAACTCAGGCCTTCGCCGCTGCCACTACCCCGGGCGAGCAGGACTTCATTCGCGACCGTCAGGATCGCCTGCTTCAAGAGCAGCGGCAGCGCCTCGAGGAGCTCAAGAACCTGCCTGGTGAGCAACTCAGCGCTGCTGCGCCTCCAGCCGTGGAGGATGCTCGCTGCTTCACCATTCAGCGTATCGACATCCAGGGCGCCGATGCCCTTGCTCCTGCCCAAAAGGTCGAACTCGTGCAGCCGTACCTGGGCAAGTGCCTGGGTGTTGCGCAACTCAACGAGTTGCTGGGGGGCGTCACCGATCGCTATCTGCAACTGGGGCTGGTCACCAGTCGTGCCTACCTGCCGCAACAGGACCTGTCCACCGGCATCCTCACGCTTCAAGTGGTTGAAGGCCGCCTGGAAGGCATTCGACCTGCCGATGACAGCGGGTTATCGCCACGGGAAGTGAACATGGCGTTTCCGGGCCATGTAGGCGAGCTGCTCGATTTGCGTGAAGTCGAGCAGCTGGTCGACCAGCTCAATCGCCTGCCGTCCAACGGTGCGCAAATGGAGCTGGCGCCTGGCGAGGCGGTGGGGGGCAGTACCGTGCTGGTCAGGAATTCTGCACAAAAGCCTTGGCGTGCTTCGCTGTCGCGCAACAACGGTGGTCAGCGCAGCACCGGTCAGCAGCAGTGGGGTGCGGGTCTTGATTGGGACAGCCCATTGGGCCTGGCCGACCAGTTGGTGCTGCGTGGCAGCCACGATGCGGTCAGCGACCATCATCGCGGCTCCAAAAGCACCACGGCGTACTACAGCGTGCCGTGGGGCTGGTGGAACTTCAATTATTCCTACAGCCAGAGCGAATACGGCTCGCAGGCTTATGGCAACGGGTTCGCCTTCAAGCAAAACGGTGACAGCCAGAATCATCAGTTTCGCGCCGAGCGCGTGATACATCGCGACTCGGTCAGCAAAACATCGATCAACGGCGGCCTGGCCTACTTGCGCAGCAACAACTACTTGAGCGGCAACCGCCTGGAAGTCAGCAGCAACCGCATCAGCGAGGCCCAGTTCGGTATCAACCACGGCCGCCGGATCGGCAATGCGTTCGTCAACCTCGATCTGGGCATGCAACAAGGCATCGGTGCCTTCGACGCGCAAAGTCGCAAGATCGAACAGCACAGCGATCCCAACGATCGCTATCGCAAATACACCGCCACCTTGAGCTATCTGCAGGGCTTCAACCTCTGGGGCGAAACGTTCAGCTTCACCAGCCTGGCTAGCGGGCAACGCAGTGAAGATGTGCTTTTCAGCCCGCAACGCATGAGCCTGAGCGGGCAGTCGTCGATGCGTGGGATCAGGGACCAGAACCTGTCTGGCGACAGCGGCGGCTATTGGCGCAACGACCTGCGCTGGACGCGTCCGGTAAACCTCGCCTGGTTACGACCTGCCCTTGATGAATATGGCATCGGCCTGGGCTACGACCAAGGTGTGATCCGCAGTGATCGTCACAACGACGACCAGCATGGTCGCGTGTCCAGCAACTCGGTCGAGTTGTTCGCCCGCGGCCAGCATTTCGCGACGTCGGTGACCTTCGCCCACTCGCTGGAACGCCCCGACGCACTGAGCGATCGCGAAACACCGATCCACTTTCGCCTAGACCTCTTTCTCTGATTTCACGTTTCAGTAGGTAATCAACATGGACGTTCGCCAGTTCGCTTTTCTGGCCCGACAAGCTTCGGCCCGAATTCAGCCCCGTGAGCAATTCTGCGGCTTGCCCAAGCGCGCGCTGGCGTTGCTGCTGGCCAACGTCATGTTCTGGCAACCGCTGTGGGCGCAAGCCGAAGGCATCGTGGTCAGTGGTCCAGGCACCAGCCTGCAACAGGCCGGCAACGGTGTGCCGATCGTCAACATTGCCACACCCAATTCCTCAGGCCTGTCCCATAACCAGTACAAGGATTACAACGTCGGCAGCCAGGGCGTAATCCTCAACAACGCCACCGGCCGCACCCAGAACACTCAGCTGGGCGGCATCATCGTTGGCAATCCGAACCTGGCAGGCTCCGCCGCCAACGTCATTCTCAACGAAGTCACCGGCGGCAATTCCAGCCAGCTGCGTGGCTATACCGAAGTCGCCGGGCAGTCGGCCAAGGTCATTGTCGCCAACCCCTATGGCATGACGTGCAATGGTTGCGGCTTCATCAACACCCCGCAGGTGAGCCTGACCACCGGCAAGCCGATCGTCGAGAACGGGCGGGTGCAGCGCTATCAGGTCGATGGCGGTGCGATCTCCATCGACGGCCAGGGCCTGAACGCCAGCAATGTCGATGGTTTCGAGATCATCACCCGCTCGGCCCAGATCAATGCACGGATCAACGCTGGCAATCTCGCCATCGTCGCAGGGCGCAACGATGTTGACGCCGCGACCCTGCAGGCCACCGCCCGTGGCGATGACGGCTCGGCCAAGCCGCAATTGGCCATCGACAGTTCCGCGCTGGGTGGCATGTATGCAGGTGCGATCAAGCTGGTGGGCACCGAAGCCGGCGTCGGGGTGAAGCTGGCCGGCAATCTGGCGGCCAGCGCCGGTGACATCCAGCTCCACGCCAACGGTCACCTGAGCCTGGCCCAGGCAGCGACCAGCGGCGCCGTGAACGTCACGGCGCAAAGCCTCGACGTCCAAGGGCCAGTCTACGCAGGCAGCCAGTTGCGGGCGCAGACCCGTGGCAACTTGAATGTCAGCAACAACCTGGCCGCCCGCGACAGCATCGCCCTGAGCAGCGGCGGGCAGTTGACCAACAGCGGCATCATCGAAGCCGGGATCAATGGCGACAAAAGCCGCAACGCTCACGGTGACGTACGCCTCGACGCGCAAGCGATCAGTAACCGCAACAGCGTGGTCGCCAGCCGCAACCTTGACGTCGTCAGTGTGGGTGACGTTGATAACCAAGGCGCCACTCTGTCAGCACAGAACCGTCTCGCGACCAACGCTACCCGCTTGAACAATCGCGACCACGGACGATTACTCAGCGCCAATCTGATCAAGCTGGACATAGGTGAAGTACACAACGATCACGGCCTGATCAGCAGCACCGGCGGCCTTGAAATCAACAGCAGTCGCCTGGTCAACAACGCAGGCAAGCTGAACAGCAGCACGATCGGCCTGCGCCTGGCGACGTTGGATAACGTTGCAGGGGTGATCTGGGCCGGACAAATGCTGGACATCAACGCCAGTGGCGCAATGAACAACCAGACCGGCAGCCTCATCAGCCAAGGCAATCTGCAAGTGGTAGGTGGCGATCTGGACAATAGCGGCAATGGCCGGGTGATCGCCAAGGGTAATCTGGACATGACCCTAAAAGGCGGCTTGGACAATCGCAAGGCCACCTTGCAAACCGAGCAGGCCCTGACCTTGACGAGTGCCAGCCTGAACAACAGCCAAAAGGGCCGCATTAGTGCCAACCTCGCCAGCCAGGTGACCACCGGCGATTTTGACAACAGCAGCGAAGGTAGCCTGACCGGTGCCGATACCCTTACGCTGATCGCCAACCAGGTCGACAACCACAGCGCAGGTGTGATCGCCAGTAGCAAGGCCCTGAGCGCCCACTTCACCGGGCTGGACCTGCACCACGGCCAACTCTACAGCGACAGCAGCCTCACTCTGAACCTCAGTAATGGCGTGCTCGACAACCGCGGCGGTCGGCTGACAGCACCCACGCTGGTGCTGAACAACCTAGGCACCGTCAACAACCAGAACGGCGAAATCTCCAGCGCTCAGTCGTTCCTGCTCAAAGCGGCCAGCCTCGACAATGGCAGCGGCCGCGTGGTCAGCCAGCAAAGCCTGGCCCTGCGTATCGCCGGTCTGATCGACAATTTCAGTGGGCGCATCTCAGCCACAGGCGTCGACCTGGCCGCAGGCAGTCTGAACAACGTGAATGGCGTGGTCACCAGCCGTCTCGGCCTGCTGGCCCGTATTGACGCGGCGCTGCTGAACCAGAACGGTGACTTGTCCAGCGCAGGTGTGACCCAGATCAGCGCCGCGAGCCTGGATAACCGCGACGGCCAAGTGCTGGGTAACAACACGGTGCAGGCCAACATCAACGGCCTTCTCGACAACCGCAACGGCACCTTGCGCGGCGATAGCGGCTTGCAAGTCACCGTTGACCACCTGGACAACCGCGACAAGGGTGCGCTGCAAAGCCCGGCGACGGCGTACTTGACAGGCAAGACCCTGAACAACCAAGGCGGCCTGCTCAGCGCTGGCGCCCTGACCTTAACGCTTGATGAAGCCGACAACGGCGGCGGTCGTATCGCCAGCCAGTCCGAGTTGAACGCAGCCATCGGTATCCTTCGCCAACAGGGAGGCGAACTGGTCGCTCAAGGCCAATTGAGCCTCACCGGCGATCATCTGGACAACCGCAACGGTGGCCTGCTGGCCGCCAATCAGGCGCTGACCCTAAAGGTCGACCACATCGACAACCGCGCCGGGAAAATAGCCGGCCTGACCGCACTGGACGTGACTGCCCAGCACCTGGACAACAGCGGCGGCAAGCTGTTGGCGGGTACCGAGCTCACGGCTCGTGTCGCTCAACTGATCAACCAGCAACAAGGCCTGCTGTTCGCCAAAGGCCAGTTGCACTTGAACGGCACCCGTCTGCTCAACAACAACGGCAAACTGACCAGCCTGCAAGCCATGACCCTGGATCTGTCGGGTGAACTCGACAACCAGCAAGGTCTGCTGACCAGCGAAGCTGCCTTGACCCTGGCGGCGATGGCCTTGCGCAATGACGGTGGCAGCCTGAGCAGTACGGGTAACTTGGTCATCACCAGCCAAGGCCTGTTGAGCAACCGTGGTGGCACGGTTATTTCCAATAGCGCCCTGACCCTGAAAACCGCCAGCTTGGACAATAGCCAGCAAGGTCTGCTCAGCGGCAAAGGTGCGATCAGCCTGCACACAGGTGCTTTCGATAATCGCCAGGGCGGTCGTTTGACCGGCAGCGACACCCTGGGCCTGAGCGCGGGTCAAGTCAGCAATGGCGAAGAGGGTAGCATCACCAGTACCAAGGCCCTCATGGCCAACCTTGCAGGGCTGGCTCAGCAGGGCGGCAAGCTGTACAGCAACACCGCATTGTCCCTGAACCTCAATGGCGGTGCGCTCGACAACCGTCAGGGCGTGATCAGCGCCCCGCAACTGAGTTTCGGCAACCTGGCAGCGGTCGATAACCAGGGCGGCGAAATCTCCGGCACCCAAGGCTTCGAACTGGTCGCAAACAGCCTGGACAACAGCTCAGGCAAAGTGCTTTCCAGTGAAAACCTGACCCTGCGTATCGACCAGATACTGAATAACCTCAAAGGCCTGGTATCGGCCCGCGGCCTTGTCTTGAACAGCGCCAGTCTGAGCAATCGACAAGGCCAGCTCAGCGGTCTTGGCACAATCGACATCACCTCTACGGGTCTGTTCGACAACCGCGCCGGAACCGTGATCGGCGACCACCTGCTGCGGGTGCAGGCAGGTGCCATCGACAACCGCGAGGGTGAGATTGCTGGCAAGCAAGATATCGAGGTCCGCACCGCAGGGCTGGACAACCAGAACGGCAAACTGATCGCCGAAGGCGCGTTGCTGCTCGCGGGCGCGCATCTGGACAACCGCCAGAACGGGTTGGTGGCGGCTACCCAGGCGCTGAACGTGCACGTCGACACCCTGGACAACCGTAGTGGCGAATTGTCTTCACAGGCGGACATCGAGCTGTCCGGTGACCAACTCGACAACGACGATGCCGGCCAGGTGTTGGCCCAAGGCAGCCTGATCCTCGCCTACGCCAAAGTCATCAACCGCGCCAAGGGCCTGCTGTTCGGCAAAGCCGGTATCGACCTGCGAGCAGACAGCCTGGACAACAGCGGTGGGCGCCTGCTCAGCCAGCGCAAGATCGATCTCCTGCTCACCGGTGCAGCCCTCAACCAGAAAGGTCTGATCAGCAGCGAGGGGGCGTTGCACCTGAATGTCGGCAGCCTCGACAACGCGGGCGGCAAGCTGTCCAGTGCAGGCCTGCTGACCCTGGACAGCCGCGGCCTGATCTTGAACCGCGGTGGCGAACTGGTCACCGATCAAGGCCTGACCCTTTCCAGTGCCGGCCTGGACAACAGCCAGGGCGGCCGCATCAGCGGCAAGGGTGCAGTGAAGCTGACGACCGGCGCGTTCAACAACGATGGTGGGGAGGTCAGCAGTGCCAACACTCTCGATCTGAGCGCGCAGCAGGTCAGCAACCTCGGCGGCCGCATCGGCAGCCAGTTCGCCCTGACGGCCACTCTGCAAGGGCTGGCCACGCGGGCGGGGCAGTTTTTCAGCAACAGTGCCCTGACGCTGGACCTCAACGGCGGTGACCTGGACAACCGTCAAGGCCTGCTCAACGCACCGGAACTGACCTTGCACAACATCGGCGCCGTGAACAACCAGGGCGGTGAAATCTCCAGCGGTCAAGCCTTCACCCTCAAGGCCCGCAGCCTGGAAAACAGCGGGGGCAAGCTGCTCAGCAACCAGACGCTGACTCTGCACATCGAACAGGCCCTGGCCAACCTCAAAGGCCAGATTGCCGCCGCCGCGCTCAGCGTGCAGGTCGGTAGCCTGGACAACAGCGAAGGCGTGCTCACCAGCCGCAGCGATCTGAACATGACCAGCCAGGGCAGCCTGCTCAACCGCAGCAATGGCCTGATCAACGCTGCAACCGTGCTGGACATTCACAGCGCCGACCTCGACAACCAAGGCGGCCAATTGCTCGGCAACCACGCTGTGCGTCTGGATCTCAATGGTGGCACGCTGAACAACAGCGTCGGCTTGATCAACGGCGAAGGCCCTCTGACCTTCAACCGCATCGGCGCCGTCGACAATCGCAACGGCGAGATCTCCAGCAATCAGGGTTACACCCTGGCCAGTGCGCAGCTCGACAACCGTGCTGGCAAAATCATCAGCAGCGGCCAGCTGTCCGTCATCAGTGGCGCCATCATCAACCGTAATGGCCTGCTGTCCGGTTGGCAGGGTGTGCATCTGCAGGGCAGCAGCCTGGACAACCGCGACAACGGCACCGTTTCCAGCCGCGAAGGCAACCTGGCGGTCAACCTGAGCGGAGCGCTGCTCAACAGCAACGCCGGTGCGCTGGCCAGCGCCGGACGTCTGGACATCGACAGTGCCCGCCTGGACAACAGCCAAGGCGGCATGCTGAGCAGTGGCGCCGGACAAAGCCTGACCGTGCAAGACACGCTCGACAACAGCGAGGACGGTCTGATCGACAGCGGCGCAGAACTGACCGTTCAAGCCGCAGATCTGAGCAACCGCGCCGGGACCGTCAACAGTCAGCAGGACCTGAGCTTTACCGGTACGCAACTGGACAATACCAGTGGCCGATGGGTCAGCAACGGCAGCATAACGCTCGACTTGCTGGGGACCCTGATCAATGCCCAAGGCAAATTCGCCAGCGGCGGCCCTTTGCGCATTCAGCGCGCTGCGCACATCGACAACCAAGGTGGGCAACTGGTCAGCAAAAGTCTGCTGAGCCTGCTCACCGGCAGCCTGGACAACCGCAACCGTGGCACGCTGGCGGCGCTCGATCAACTGACCGTGGACGCCAGCGGTACCGTACAGAACGGCGCCGACGGTTTGATCTACAGCCAGAATGGCGCCGTCAGCCTCAGCGCCGCTGAGCTGGAAAACGGCGGCGGTGCCGTGCAGAGCCAGACCGGCCTGACGCTGCACACCCGTGGCGCGATCAACAACGCCAACGGTCGTCTCATCGCCCAGAACGGCGACCTGATACTGAATGCCGGGAGCCTGGACAACCGCGGCGGCATCCTTTCCAGCCTGCGCGGCGCTCTTGAAGCGAGTATGGCCGGTAGCCTGCTCAACGCTCAGGGCACCCTGCAAGGCCAGCGCCTGACCTTGTTGGCCCTGGCCGGCCTCGACAACCAGAACGGCCGCATCGCCGCGCAGAGTGGCGACGCCAGCATCACCACCGCAGAACTCAACAACAGCGCAGGCGGCCTGTATGCAAAAGGTCTGATCGACGTCAACGCCAACACCCTCACCAACGCCGGCCAGATGGCCGGCGGCCGTGTGCGTTTTGCCCTGGGCGGTACGCTGATCAACCGCTCCGGCATCATCGAGAGCGACTCCTTCTTCGACATCACCGCGGCCAACCTCGATAACCAAGGCGGCACCTTGCGTGCACTCGGCACGGACGACGCTTCGGTATATCGCGTAGGCGGTGTGCTGGATAACCAGGGTGGCGTGATCGAGATTGCGAACGCCGATCTGACGGTCGAAGCAGGCAGCTTCCGCAATACCAACGGCTCTCTGCTGCACGTAGGCCTGGGTGAATTCAATATCTCCAGCGCCAACGTCACCGCCGCTGGTGGCAGCCTGGTCACCCGTGGTGCCCTGACCCTCAATGCCGACAGCTGGACCAACAGCGGCGTGCTGCAAGCAGGGCGCCTGACCATCAAGGTCGGCAACTTTCACCAGACCGCCAGCGGCCAATTGCTCGCTTCGCAGAGCCTGCGCGGTGAAGGCGTCAACTGGAGCAACGACGGCAAGCTGGCCAGTGACGGTGACCTGTCGCTGAGCATCGGCGGCACCTTGCTCAATCGGGGCCGCATCACTTCTGTGGACGCCGCCGGGATCACGGCCGGTAACATCGACAACTACGGCACCCTCGGCAGTGCCCAATCCCTCACACTCAAGACCGGCGCCTTGCTCAACGAGCAGGGACTGCTCTTCAGCGGCGGTGACATGGGCTTGCAGGTCGACACCTTCACCAACCGCTACGCCGACGTCTACAGCCTGGCCAATCTGAGCATCGATCGGGACGGCAATGGCGGCCACGCCAGGCTGATTCGCAACAGCTCCTCGACGCTGGAAAGTGACGGCAGCATGAGCCTGGCTGCCAGCACCATCGAAAACGTGCGCGAAGTGCTCACCGTCAATGACGCCGGCATCTACACCGGCAAGATCTACCAGGTGGCCTGTACCGAGGGCGTCAACGCCGGCGACTGTTCGGGCAAACGCAATTTCGTCTTCGAAGTCCTGGAACGCCAAAAGCTGGAAGTCACCGAAGCGAGCCAGGCATCGAGCATCACCGCAGGCGGCAACCTGAGTTTCAACGGCGGCGACCTGCTCAACCAGAGCAGCACCATTGCCACGGGCGGCAACCTGAACGCCTCGGTCACCAATCTGTTCAACCTCGGCATCGAAACGGGTGATACCGAATACGTGCGCACCTTCCGCACCAACCGCCAGCGAGGTGCAGGCGGGCTGTTCACGGAAGCCAATGCCTTCAATGCGCAGTACTGGCTTGAAGGTGATCGGTACGATGCCAACAACGTGAGTGGCCTGGAAGCCGGTATCGGCCATTTCCTCGCCTACATGGAGGCCGAGCTCCCGGAATTCGCTCGTGTGACACAACTGGCCATCGGCGATCAACGCTATGCAGCGGTCATTCAAGCGGTTGGCGACGTCAATATAACCGCACAGAACAACTTCGACAGCAGCGTGGTACGCAACGACTACCACTACGTCGGCAGCGGTGCACGCGCCGACACCAGTGCTTCAGGCAGCGATTTCAGCACCCGAGTCAGTCTCGACGCACAACTGCCTCCCGATCTTGCCCAGCAACAGATCAACCCGCTCTCGCTGCCGGGCTTCAGCCTGCCTACCGCGCAACACGGCCTGTTCCGTCTCAGCGACCAAGCCGCCACCGACACCGCCGCCAAACAGGCCGATGCCGCCCTGCACCGCTGGACACTCGGCAGCGCGAGTATCGATGTGGCCCAGCGGACCCAGACCGCCGACATCAGCCAAGGCCGTACCTTTCAGGTAGAAGGCCAGGCGTCTGTCGAGCTTGCCGACCGCGATGTTCAAGTTGCGTCGCACCAGACAACAGATATCGACAACCTGCCCGGCGCCATTACCGTCGCCGATCTGAGTCCTTCGCCGGCGCCCGATCTGTTGCTGCCCGGTCGCACCGACGCGGAGGCTGCGATCGGCAACACCCAGGCCACAGGGACCGCTACGGCCGATTTGCAGGCGCAAACCGGCGTCGATGCATACACCATCAACCGCGTCCAGGGCCTGCCCGAAACGCAGAGCACCACACCGGCACACAAATACCTGATCGAAACCAACCCGGCACTCACCGACCTCAAGCAATTTCTGAGCTCGGACTACCTGCTTGCAGGCCTGGGCTACAATCCGGACGAAAGCGCCAAGCGCCTGGGCGACGGATTCTACGAACAGAAGCTGATCCAGCAGGCTTTGGTCGCCCGCACCGGCCAACGCTTCATCGACGGCCAGCACTCCGACGAAGCGATGTTCAAGTACCTGATGAACAACGCCATCGCCAGCAAGCAACAGCTCAACCTGTCGGTAGGCACCACGCTGACCTCGGCGCAAGTCGCAGCACTGACCCACGACATCGTCTGGCTGGAAGAGTACAAGGTCAACGGCCAAAACGTGCTGGTGCCCGTGCTGTACCTGGCTCATGCCAACAACCGCCTCGGCCCCAACGGCGCGCTGGTCGCCGGCCGCGACGTCAACCTGGTTTCCGGTAACGATCTCACCAACGCAGGCACCCTGAAAGCCAGCAACAACCTTAGCGCCAGCGCCGGCAACAACCTGGTCAACAGCGGCTTGGTGCAGGCCGGTAACCGACTCGACCTGCTGACGGGCAACACCCTCGTCATTAAGGCCGGTGGCGTGATCACCGGTCGCGACGTGAGCCTGACCGCCGTCAACGGCGACGTGATCAACGAGCGCACGGTGACCAGCCATCAAAGCAGTAGCGGCTACCGCAGCGAACGCAGGGACTTCGCGGACACGGCCGCTCGGATCGAGGCGGCGAATGATCTGAGCGTGTGGGCGGGGCGAGATGTCAATAATGTGGGTGGCGTGTCGCAAGCTGGCAACGACCTGACACTGGCCGCCGGTCGAGATATCAACTTCGCCTCAGCCCAGCAGGCTGAAAGCAATGACCTCGGCAGCAAAGGCAACAGCAGTTCTGTCACCCAGCACGGCTCCAGCCTAGCCGCAGGCCGGGACGTCATCGCCACCGCCGGTCGTGACCTGACGGCCATTGCCAGTGACATCGACGCCAAACGCAATATCGCCATGGCAGCCGTCGGTGATCTCACGCTGAGTTCCGCGGCAGACGAACAGCACACCTATTCCAAAACCAAAAAGGTCACTGCACAGGAAGATCACGTCAGCCAGATCGGCACTTCGCTCGATGCAGGCGGCGACATCGCCCTGACGGCGGGCAGGGACATGGCCCTGGTCTCCAGCCGTATCACGGCAGGCGACGAAGCCTACTTGTACGCCGGTGAAAACCTGGAACTCCTTGCCGCTCAAGACAGCGACTATTCCCTTTACGACAAAAAGAAAAAGGGCAGCCTGGGCAGCAAACAGACCCAGCGCGACGAGACGACCGCCGTTACCAACGTGGGCACCGAAATCAAGACCGGTGGCAACCTCACCCTGGAAAGCGGCGGCGATCAAAAGTATCAGGTCGCCAAACTGGAAAGCGGCAAGGACCTGACCCTGGACAGCGGCGGCGCCGTTGATTTCGAGGGAGTGAAAGATCTCAAGCAGGAGAGTCACGAGAAGAGCAGCAGTGATCTTGCCTGGATGTCCATGGGGGGCAAGGGCAGGACTGATGAGACAGTGCGGCAGAGTGAGTTGGTTGCGCAAGGAACCTTGGCAATCAAAGCTACCGAAGGCCTAAACATCGATATCAAGCATATCGATCAGAACACCGTTAGCCAGACCATCGACACCATGGTCCAGGCGGACCCTCAATTGGCCTGGTTGAAAGAGGTAGAGGCACGCGGGGATGTGAACTGGCAGCAGATCAAGGAAGTGCACGAGTCGTTCAAGTATGGGCACTCTGGACTGGGCCAAGGGGCGATTTTGGCCATCGTGATCATCGTGTCGGTTCTCACCGCAGGAGTTGCCAGCGGCGCCGCTGCCTCAGCCGGAACCGCATTGGGCGCTTCTTCCACCGGCACCATGGCCGCAGCCACTGCTACCGCTTCTGCAGGGCTGGGCAATATGGCAGCGACTGCCGCGCTTACGTCCATGGCAAGTACAGCAACCGTCAGCGCCATCAACAACAAAGGCAACGTCAGCGATACGCTCAGCGATACCTTCAACAGTAACAGCCTCAAAGGGTATGCACTCGCTGCTACCAGCGCTGGCATTGCAGGTCAGCTGGGCTACGACCCCACCCAGCTCGGCTTCAACGCGGAGAGTGCCGGTATGGTCGCTGCCAAAGCCGGTGCCGACTCACTGGCCAAGACAGCCATCACCGGCGGCAGCCTCAGCGATAACTTTGCAAGTAGCATGGTCAGCGCACTGATCACTGCTGCGGGTGCCCAAGGTGCAAACGCGCTAGGCAATTCTGCGATGGTTGAAGGAAGCCCCAGCAAGGTCGCGGCGCACGCACTGTTGGGTGGCATGAAGGCATTGGCCATGGGCGAGAACTTCAAGACCGGTGCCCTGGCCGGTGGCGCGAATGAAGCCATGGTCAGCTACCTGGCGGACCTGGTCATGCCAGAAGGCTATGAGCCCGGCAAAGGGGGCGCCGAACAGGCCAAGGCCAATCTGCTGGCCATGTCGAATGTGGTAGGCCTGCTGTCCAGCTTGGTGACAGGCGGCGATCCTCAGGTGGCGGCCGACATTGCAGCGACAGCCACGCAATACAACCACCTGAGCCACAGCGACCTCACGCGCGCAGCCAAAGAGCTCAACGCCTGCGCCGCCAAAGACGGCGGTTGCTCAGAGGATGTTCTTCAAAAGTTCGTTAGGCTGAGCCGTGAGCAGGAAATTGCAGCCTTCCAGTCTTGCGCTGCCAACCCTGACTCTTGCGCCGCCACATCGTCGATGGTAGCCAACGCTCAGGCCAGAGCAGAGCAGCTCAAAGACCTAGCAGCAACGGCTGTGGCTCCGAATGCTCAGCACGTTTTTTCGCTCCTGCTGGCCGAGAACCATGAAGTTCAAAACGCCCTTGCACAGGTCACGGCGGGCGCCAAGGTCGATTCGGTTGTGCAGGAGCTGCAAAACCGGCTAGGGTTCAGCGACGCCCGGAAGGAGATGATTCGCGACGCTATGGTGGCGGCTGCGTCGATGGCGGTTGGGGGGAAGGCGGGTAGGGGCAGTGCGGGTGGGGCAAAAGACACTACTCGATTCATCGATGGCATCAAGGTTGTTGATCAAAAAACTGGTCAGGTCCTCCAAGGCACAGTTGATCTTGGCCCAACCTTGGATCGAATAAAGTCAGGTGAATCTTTCCCTCATCGAAACGACGGCTCTATATTCCAGAATCGCGCATCGGATCTGCCGCAGAAACCAGCCGGTTACTACACTGAATACGTCCATCCTACGCCCGGTATTGCAGGGCCTGGACCTCAGCGAATCGTGGTAGGAAAAGGCGGCGAAATGTATTACACAGCCGACCACTACAAAACCTTCATCCCGATAAAAAATTGAGGCCTGTCGAAAATGTTGCCATTCAAGTTTGTGGACATCCCGCCTTCATATGACGCGGCCGAGGTTTTTTATGTGCGGATTGACCCGTCCATTGGAATTGCAGAGGAGCTGATAAGAGCGCTGTATTACCAACTTTGGTTGCCGGGGTTTTTTGGATTTAATTGGGATGCCTTATATGATTGCTTAAGAGATCTTAGCTGGATTCCATGCCACAAAATCGTCCTTGTACATGTGACTCTTCCAGAATTGCCAAGAGAGGATCTACAGGTATACCTTGAGATTTTACGTGACGCGGTGTTTGATTGGGTTGGTGACGAAGGGCACGAGATAGAAGTAGTCTTCAGAGAAATTGATAGGCTCACGGTCGAGGATCTGCTAGAAAAATAGCTTAAGCCGCTGGTGCAAAAGTAACAGGTGGTTCTGGCCCTAGCACTGCTGAGGGTTCTAAAGCACTCCAGTTATTGCCTGAATTCTCAAATGGTCGCAAAGCATTCGAGCACTATGCAAAGCACTCTAAAGGGTGATTTTAGGCGGAAAGGGTAAATCGACAGCGAAGCCAGACGGTGCTGATACCCCTGAGTTTACTTCATTAGATTCTTACGTTAGTGCTGCACGATCTTTTTGGGCGCCCTCTGCCAGGGAAGGCATTGTGCAAGGTACTCGAGCAGATGGCTCTATACTGAGATTTGAACCGTCGACTGGATATTTTGGCGTGATGCGTAATGGGTTGCAAAATTAATGGAGACTGATGTTTATTATCTGGGTGGTGGAAGAATTTGCACACTTTAATGAGCAGCCCTCCAGATCGGGAGAGTGCGGTATTTGAGATTTGGCTAGAAAATGAGCAGCTGGCCGAGGTTTCGAAAGAGCCTGGCAGATCGTTCGATATCCAAATATATTCGCGCCCCGGAGGCGACGCTTGGGATGTTGATCTCTTGGAACTGATGTCTGTCTTAGAAAAAGCGGCTAAAAACCTAGATGATTAGCTTGGGCTATCTGCATTTTCGTAAAAAGTTATCAGAGTTGAATATCTCCGGCCATTGAGCTGTAAGACTCTTAACTGGACTGTTAATCATTGAGATCGTACTCCATCTGACAAAAAGCCGCCCTTCAGAGGTGTTTTTTATCCACGGTAACATGGGTGGTGGTTGTACCCTGAGCCGGGTGCTGCACTCCTACAGATCGTCGGACTGACGGCAGCAGGCCTCAGTGAAGGCGATGTCGGGAAAGCGGCCTACGTTGCGCAAATGGCGGACAACTACAACCGCCAACTGCACTACAAGGAAACCCTCAAGTTAGAGGAGTTGCAGAAAGCAGATCCCCAAAACGCCGCCCGGCTTGCAGCCGCTGCCTGTGCCATGACCCATTGCAGCGCCTCGGTGCCGGATGACGATCCCAATCGCCAGCGTTTTGTGGAGCTGGAAAAAACCGGTGCGCAGTACAGTGCTGAACTGGCAACGCTGCGGGCGTCCGGCGCCTTCGAGGAATACTCGAGGTGGGACGCCGCGAACGACACCCTGCTGCGCGAAGACCCGATACTCAGCAAGGGCAACTCGGTGGGGCGCGCAGTGGCGGGCGCAGCAGGAGCGGCAAGCGGATTTGGCTTGGCCGTCGTCTCGACGCCTGCATGCATAACGGGGGTCGGCTGTGCGCTGCCGGTGTTGGCGGGTGTGGGTGGTGCGGCCTCATTCCTGGATGGCGTACAGGCTACACGAGACTACTTCGCACCTTATGAATACACCCAAGGGCAAAGGGTCGCGGACTCGTTTTCATCGCAAACCTATCCAGGCGATGTAAACCCGATAAAGGACTACGGAACCACAGCGGCGAAGTATGCGTTGCAGGTTGCGTTGATCAAGGGAGCGGGTAAGCTGGCTGCAGGGCCAGGAAGTTCGGTGCTGGTGGAGGGGGTGCCGGGTGGGAGGGCGAAAGGCGCAGGTACCCTTGCTAAGGCAGAGAGAGGGACGTTAACAGAAGCAAATTTTGCTCAAAATAAAATCAAGTCTGATCGATCCTTTAGTGAGGATGGGCAAAAGGTATACTCAGAGCTGGCCGGCACACCGATCAAGACAGTTGATGACTTAGCCGGCGCTTTGAGGGCTGGGACAATTAAGCCGAATCAGCTTCCCGTTGATTATGTAGATATGAATGGGACTCGCCTTATTTTGAATACGCGAACTTCTACCGCGCTTGAACAGGCAGCTATCCCTCGAAGTGAGTGGTTCGGGCGCAATCAGACAGGTGTTGAGGCTTATCCAGGTAAGACATTCAATGATTTGGCAGCAGATCAGTTAAAAAATAACAAATTGCCGCCGACAGGCGCAGGGCAATTAAAGTCGGTGCGTCCATGAAAATAGGTCAGCCAAAATTAATACTAGATCCATATGAGTGGCTGCCAGGATATGGTGAGTCAAGAGTCTCATTCCACTCCGTTGGCTCGGATGTGATACTTGATATTGAGTATGAGAAGGAAGTTTTAGTTGATGGCGAAGAAGTTGTACTGGCTTTAAGGCGGGAGGTTGCGTTCAAGTCTGTGCGATGCTTTATTCGGGAGCCATTCCCTGGAGGTGCTATTTTTGAATTTGATGGTGATCCAGGTGAGTTTCGGCTTGGTAAGTTGACCGAGTTTAGAGACTCCGAACTGGTAAGGAATAACTTGAAAGCATGGCGTTCCGCTTCGAGTCACGAACCGCCGAATTTGAGGCATTTCAGCATTCAGTTTTTGTCAGAGAATCTTGCCTTTCATGTGCTGGCTGTAGATGTATTTTTATCCGATGAGCTGCCGGGCAGTTAATTTTGTTTTGAAATAAAATTAACGGGAACCGCTTCAGTTAACCAAACACTATTTTCAGCCTGAAAAAATTTAAACCCTTGTTGGTACATCCGCAGGGATTCAATCTTCAGAACCACTGGTTTACCGTAGCGCTGTCCGACAGCGATAGCCGTCAGAGTCTCCTGCGATAGATGCACATGGTGACGTGAACCTGCAATCAATCCTTGCTGAAGAATAGATTCAAGAAAGCGTTTTGCAGTGCCATGGTAGAGGAATTCTGGCGGTTCTTTCTCTATGTGTTGGAGGTTTACGTCTGGTGCTGAATGTCCCTGTGCGGCTCGAATACGCTGGCCATCGTCGGAGAGGGTAAAGCGTTTCTTGTCACTGCTATTTACTACTGTCTGAATTATTCCCTGGTCAAGTACGCGGCCTTCTTTCGCTGCGCCGGTAATCAAAGAGTTTATGTCTGCCCAGCCTTCTGCGTCGAGTTGCAATCCGATAGTGTGAGGCTCATGGCGCAAGATATAGCTTAGAAACTTGCTTGTTTCGTTCAGTTGCTTGTTATTCATGATTGTCCTGCATGCATTTTTCGATTTTTCAGGATTTAGTCGCAGTCTTTTTACTTACTGCAAAATTTTCCTTCCTTCACTGCTCGTCTTGGTCGTGGCCTGAGCGATCAGGGCATCGAGCATCTGCGCAACAAATTTCTGCTGGCTCTTAGGTAGCTGGTCGATGGCTTCCAGTCGCTGTTGCCATTTCGGAGCCGGACCACGCTTACGCCCAGTGGTTTCCTGCTTCTGACCAAACAGCTCTTCGAGTGTGGTCGAAAGCAGCCGGGCTAGCTCTGGCAACGCAGCTACCTGGATACGCCGCTTGCCGGACTCATAGGCTTGGATAGTCTGTTGAGACACGCCCAGCCGTTCAGCCAGTTGGGTTTGGGTGATGCCGTGTTCTTTGCGCAGGCGAGCAATGCGTTCGCCCAGGGCAATGAAAAATTCACGTTTTTCGCTGGTGATGCTCATGGCTGTCGTCGACGAGATCTTAATAGGACAGCCATAAACGTATTCCAGGGTTTACCACTGCTTGTTGTAAATACTACTATTAGTGGTATATTACCGTCGAGTTGTTTTTGCTTTTCCCTCTTGACAGCTTTTTGGAGAAAACCTGATGGCCCGCATTCCCGAAGCCGAACTGGAACGCCTCAAACGTGAGGTGTCACTGGTTCGGCTGATCTAGTAGCAGGGCCATGAGCTGAAAAAACGCGGCAAGGATTGGGTGATGTGCTGCGTGTTTCATGACGGAAGCACGCCCAGCCTGTCTGTCTCCGAGGAGAAAAATCTCTATCACTGCCTTGGCTGCGGGGCCGCAGGTTCGGTGATCAATTGGGTGATGAAAACTCAAGGCGTGTCGTTGCCGCACGCGGTCCAACTGCTGCGCAACGATGGACCGGTGGAGAGCATGGAAAAAGTCTTGGTCTAGTCCTCTAAAGATTTAATATGTCCCTTCAAACTATGGTCCAACATTTAGATACACGGGGACGGATGCAATCATAGTGATCAATGTTGAAGGTGAAATTGTCACCGGTTGGGGAAAATCAGCTGCGGGGACAGGTAAATGAGTAGCCTCTTAACAAGCGCCCAATTACAGCTTTTATTGGCGTTATGCTTTATGGCAGGAGAGCACCAACTGGCACTGGCTGAGAAACTACTTAATAGTTCATTATCATCAAGTGAGATGGATGAGCTTTGGGAGTTGATTTCTAATGAATTTTTGATAAGTGGCATAGAGGAAAGCTTCGAGCCGAATGGTTATGGCCTTGAGCTAGAAATGCTTCTGGATGCGGTCAACAGAGGTCGTGGTCAAGGTCGTTAGAGCTTCGTAATCTTTTTGCTCTTTGGTTGGGGCGAAAGCAGGGATGTCCGGTCTTCTCCCAAAACCTGGTTCCACAGCTACTCCGGCAAATGGTGCAGGCGCTGGTGCGGCGTTCATGATAGATTCGAAGCAGTTAGGTAAAAAACTCGGTAAGCACGTTGAACATTTTGGCGGTAACGCGGCTAACCCAGCAGATCGTAAAATGGTACTCGAGAAAATTCATGACGTTGGCGGCAATCCTGAAAAGTAATCGCTGAGACATTTGCCGGGTAAGGAGCAAATGGTGCTCGGGGTAGGTTGTTTTTCAGAATTAAGGGTAATGATGTAGTTGTTACAAAGCCTGATGGGTCATTCGTTACTATCCTGAAGGATAAGGTAAATCAGAATTCATCTGTACAGAGCGCGCTGAAGGGAGGCGTCAGGTAATGAACTTTATTGACCCTATAAATGCTTGGCTGTTAACAGTGTTCGGGAAGAGCTTTTTGTGTATGATGAGATTCCAAAGGAAATAATAACCAGTGAGGGAGTACGCTTTAACTCGGTGAGTTAATATGGCGTTCCTCTTAAATAATTTTACGAGAATGACATTCCTCGTGTGACAATCAAAAAAAGTAGCACGCGCGTGCCAGAAAGTTCTGATCCCTATGTCGAGTTCAAACATACTACAGACCAAAGAACAGCTGCTTTTGGCAACCCGGTGACTAGGAAAAGCCCCGAAAACCATGCCTCAATTAACTTCTATCTGTGAGAGTTGACGTGGATTTCTATGAGATTTTATCGCTCGCAAATTTTTATTTTGAAGATAGCTGCGTTGTGTCGATTGGTGAGCCTTCGGGATCAATTGTTTTGAGCTGGATACTACTCTTACCGAAAGTCACCCTCATTATCAAAAACCGAAACATGCAGAGCAGTATTGCTATGCCAAAGTTTTGTTGAGGTTTTTTAATACGGAATATATCTATTGGCAGGCTAGGAAGCCCTTAGGATTTGTGGGTAGCACTGGCGATCTGGCCTATGGAAATATAGATCGTTTTGTTAGAAATGATGGTGCTTACATCCTTTTGAGTAATTGGGGGTTAGTCATAATTCGGGGCGTGGAGGTAGAGGATGTTATAATGGATTAGTGGTGCAACAGAGGCCCACGCTCCAAGTGCTCAGCACAAAAATTCAATGCCTGCGCCGCCAACGACGGTGGTTGCTCCCAGGACGTTCTTCAGAAGTTCGTTACGCTGAGCCGTGAGCAGGAAATTGCAGCCTTCCAGTCTTGCGCTGCCAACCCTGACTCTTGCGCCACCACATCGTCGATGGTAGCCAACGTTCAGGCCAGGCCAGAGCAGAGCAGCTCAAAGACCTATTAGCAACGGCTGTGGCCCCCAATGCTCAGCACGTTTTTTCGCTCCTGCTGGCCGAGAACCATGAAGTTGAAAACGCCCTGGCACAGGTCACGGCGGGCGCCAGGGTCGATTCGGTTGTGCAGGAGCTGCAAAACCGGCTAGGGTTCAGCGACGCCCGGAAGGAGATGATTCGCGACGCTATGGTGGCGGCTGCGTCGATGGCGGTTGGGGGGAAGGCGGGTAGGGGTAGTGCGGGTGGGGGGAAAGGAACTGAACTACCGTCTTTGGCTAACAAGCCATTAGGATTGGGTTCGACAGGCAGATCTGTACCTGCCAATTTGAATGAAAAGCTCGCAATGGAACAAGCTATTTCAAATCCCGCAGCTGGTCGGAAGCTACCTGTTCCTATGACGGACTCCCGATGGCCGGCTGCAGATGGTTGGGTGAAGTCAGCTCAAAACATAAACGGTATTGAAATTCACTACGTCCGAAATTCTATTACTGGTGCCATCGATGATTTCAAATTCAAGTGAGTCAGTATGATAGCTTTATGTACATCTATCCTTGGTGCGGCTATACCTTTATCCAAGCGTTATTTAGGGGAGATGGATCAGACTGATTACTCTCCGCTAGCGAGTGGTGAATGTTATACTATATACGGCTTGTTATTTATCTCTGATCGGGTAGATTTTTTAGTTAGGGCTCCTGATGACTTACCTTTCTGGGTCCCGAGCTACCTGTTTGATTTGGTCGATTCTAGTGCTCCAACAGGGTGGGAGTTTTGTATTACACAGTCGAAGCCCGACTATAAAGTGCTATTTGATACGTTTGGAATCAACTATATTTTCGGATATTCATTGCTTGTGAATGAATATCAGCATTACGTAGGGATAGTTGAACGCGAGCCAGTGGAAATACAGCGATTCTTGGAAAACTTTCAGATGGATGTGGGTGACTAATTATGGTTTGTGGATGTTAAGGTAGGTATGACATCCCGTTGCCACGAGTTGGTTCTACGGAAATCGAAAAATCTCTTGGTTTGTACGATTTCAAGCTCCACGGGTGGCGAGTCCCTGCAGAAGTTTCTCGCACCGAGTCGTTAGCAGGTCATTGTAGCGTTGCAGTCCTTCGTTGAAAGTACTGAATTTTGGGCCACTATATCGTCAATGCTTGTTAAAATTTTAGGACGGAGTAGTCCAAAGATATCTTAGCGACGGCTGTAGCTCCCAATGTTTATCACGTCTTTGCGCTCCTGCTGGCCGAGAACCATGAAGTTCAAAACGCCCTGGCACAGGTCACAGCGGGCGCCAAGGTCGATTCGGTTGTGCAGGAGCTGCAAAACCGGCTAGGGTTCAGCGACGCTCGGAAGGAGATGATTCGCGACGCTATGGTGGCGGCTGCGTCGATGGCGGTTGGGGGGAAGGCGGGTAGGGGTAGTGCGGGTGGGGGGAAAGAGGCAGGCTCCATTAGTACAGGCCCCAAAATCCCTCCAAAATTGCAACCTCTATCAAACCCTCCTCAGGGGCCAGTTATTCCTGCTGGCTGGGTGAGTCGACCAGGTAAAACACAAGGTAGTACAATCTATTATCCACCTGGTACCGACCCTAGCGCCCCAGGCAGCACATATATTCGGTTGATGCCTTCAGGGTCAACGCCTGTTCCAGGTTTGGAGAATGGCTACTGGATATCAGTGAAAAATGGGCAGCCTATAAACCCAGCAACGGGTGGAACCGGTGCTAGGGGGGATACGCATGTGCCACTGCCACCCAATACCGTGCCGCCTAAGCGTTAAGAGTAAAATATGATTAGTGAATCAGATTTGGCAGAGTTAAAGTCCGTAGTGCTGACAGGTATTACTATTGGGGTAGGTTCGCATATTCTGATTTTCGGAAATGGCGTAACCTTATTGATTCAGTGCCCTTTCAAAGTCAATAGTAAAAGCGGAGAGCAATGGGGGCACGGCGAGGATGTTGCTACTGCCCCGCTGTTGTTCAAATATTTGAATCATAAAATTGAGCATGCTTTCATGGAGGAGGGAGAAGTATTGGTGCTTGATTTTGGAGGTCAGGAGTCTTTAGCGATTTTTCCAGATTTAAATGGTTTGGAATCTTATGTTCTGACGACAAAGTTCGGTGTGTCTCCAGTGCTAGTGATTTGAATATAAAAGGAGCTCGACTCACGTCCTCAGCCAGCAAGACACTGCACTTAGGTTTGATCGGCAAATCTGGGATGCTAATGAGAGTGAAAAAACATCGCTGTGGAACAAGCCATTTCAAGTCCCGGAGCTGGTTAGCAGCGACTCATCCTGACTGTTGCGCCGACACCTCGTCGATGGTGGCAAATGCGCAGGCCAGAGCAGAGCAGCTCAAAGACCTCGCCGCCACGGCTGTCGCCTCCAATGCCCAGCACGTCTTTGCTCTCTTGGTGGCTGAGAACAATGAAGTTCAAAACGCCCTGGCACATGTAACAGCGGGCGCTAAGCTCGATTCAATCGTGAAGAAGCTGCTAAACCGGTTAGGTAGGGACGGCTGAGGCGCTTGAAGCCAAAAGTTACCGCTGAGCCTAAGCACTCATCTTGCCCCAACCGCCCAACTCCAGTAACCACCCCAAACAAGCCCCAAACGCGCACGTGGGGCTTCACACAATCGCAGCTTTTCCAAACCCTACATCACAAAACAAACTTACTCATCAGCCCCTGCAAATGCACACCCAGTCGCGCCAGCTCAACACTGGACGATGCCGTTTCCTCACTCGCCGAAGCCGTCTGCTCGGAGATGTCCCGAACGTTGATCACACTGCGGTTGATTTCCTCAGCCACCGCGCTCTGCTCTTCGGCAGAAGCGGCAATCTGCTGGTTCATCGATTCGATGGTCGTGATGGATCGGCTGATGTTGCCTATGGAGGTGCCCGCATCACGGGTCAAGGCAACGCTGTCATCGGTCAGCAGGCGGCTGTTTTCCAGGGTGGTCGCTACTTGTGCGGTTCGGCTGTGCAGGCCGTCGATCAGGGTGGCAATTTCTTCGGTGGAAGTCTGAGTACGTTGGGCGAGGCTTCGGACTTCATCGGCGACCACGGCGAAGCCGCGTCCGGCCTCACCGGCGCGTGCGGCTTCGATGGCGGCATTGAGGGCCAGCAAGTTGGTCTGCTCGGCCACTGCCTTGATCACGTCGAGCACGCCACCGATCTTGTTGCTTTCCTGCTTCAGCTCGTCCATTGCAACTTTGGAGCGCCCGACCTCAGTGGCGAGTGTTTCGATCTGAATGACGGCCTTGGAAACGACGGCATCGCCTTCGCGCACTTCTCGAGAGGCACTGACGGCGGCATCCGAAGCCTGCTCGGCATTGCGGGCAACTTCCTGCACGGTGGCAGCCATCTGGTTCATGGCCGTGGCGACCTGGTCGGTTTCAGTGCGCTGGCTGTTCACACCAGCGCTGGTCTGCTCGGTCACGGCGGAAAGCTGCTCGGCCGCGCTCGCGATCTGGGTGACGCCATCGCGCAGGCCGCCGATCAACTGGCGCAGGTTCAAGGTCATGCGGTGCATGCTGGTTTGCAGCAGGCCCAGTTCATCCTTGCGCGTTGGGGCTTCGTTGTGGGTCAGGTCACCATTGGCGACGCGGTCAGCCAGCTGCAGTGTTTCACGCAGCGGAATGACGATCATTCGGGTGATGATCCACGCCGCCAGGGCGCTCATGACGAGTGCTGCGGTGAGCCACAAAACCAACATCCGGTTGGCCTGATTGACATCTGCAAGGCGCAATTCAACCTGGTTCTGCGCCAGTTGGTTGGCCGAACCGAGCAGCGCTTCGATGTTCTTCGAGATCCCAGCCTGGCCTTGGTTGATGGTGGCTTGCGAAGACGAGAATCCATTGATGGCGGATCCATAGGCGTTCATCGAGTCCACCAGGCTGGCGACAGCAGCGGTATCCAGGCCGGAACTTGTCAGGCTTTTCATGTAGTCGGAGGCTGCGGCAATCGAGGCGACGGCCAGCTGTTGAGCCTCGGGTTTAAGGGTGTAGGTATACCCGCGAACGTCGAAGCGCATCTTTTGAAACAGCATGATTGCCCGAAGCACTGCATCGCGTTGCGCGGCGTCGCCATCCATAGAATTGGCCCGCCCATTCAGCTGTCGCAACTTTGCGTCTGCGGTGTCGGCCGCAGTGCCGAAGACATCCCTGCTGGCTTCACGCGCGTGGGTGGCAGCAATGATGCTGTTGTAATGATCCTTGTATTCCTTCATGGCCGCCATGGCCGCTTTCACGTGAGGAATATTAAGCTCGGAATTCAATACGCTGTTGAGGTAGGCGAGATGGTTATCGAGATTTTCGTAGGCTTTCAGCCAGGTCGTGGCATTGGCGTCGTCAGAGTTCTGGCCATAGACCAGCCGTGCTATGCGCATGTCTCGCGTCAGTGTGCTGAGCTTGGCAATGTCCGTGATGCGCTCGCTGCGCTCACTCATGGAGGCGATGCCTCTCCAGCCCGTCAGGGCAATCAATACGGTAAGTATGATAACTAGTGTGAAGCCAAGTATTAACTTCGATCTGACCGTTAAGTTGGTTAAAGCACTTTTCAACATGTTAGCCTCTCGAAATCGCTGTTTTAGTTTCTCCGGTCGGCTACTCCATGCCAGTGCTGCGTTCATCCAATCGGCAGCGCACAGGGAATCTTTAGCGAAGATTTTCACAAAAAGAAGTTTTTCTAACATGCTGCTTGAAACATGAAAAGTTCAATATATTTAAAGATAAATATTGAGCCGGTCGAGGCGCCAGGAAGCTACTGCTCGCCTGCAAAATGGCAGCAACAGCGTCACCGTTGGGTGTTGGCACCATAGACACGAATACTGACGTTTGTCTGCGACGTGCATGCGGCACTCTTGGGTGCAAAGACGATTTGAAAGGCTGCGAGGGGTTGAAGCGATCAAGCTGAGATCGTGCAGCACAAGGGCGTGCTGGACGAAAAGGAGAAGATGGTGCACCAGACGGGATTCGAACCCATGACCCCTGCCTTCGGAGGGCAGTACTCTATCCAGCTGAGCTACTGGTGCGACGCGGGCGCCATGATACCCATGTCGGGGGTGGTCGTCCATTGCGATAACCGGCACATCGTTTGTAATCTGCTACGGTGACACTCGCGCAAGCCGGGCATACCCAGGCTTGCAAGGCTTGTCGTTCTTTTTTTCGAACGGCTATTGTCCTTTGCCGCCATAGATCCTAGGATTCGTTTGAGATTTCAAACGCTCTTGTCTGGTTGCCGATGCGCATGCGTTCATCCATGCGGTATTTCACCTCAGCCCGGGCGCCTTTTCATCCCTCCATTCGTGCCGTCACGTACGGCGCCATCAAGGAAGCCGACATGCAGCTCAAAGACACCTCGTTGTTCCGCCAGCAAGCCTATATAGATGGTGCGTGGCTGGGCGCCGACAGTGGGCAGGCCATCAAGGTCAGCAACCCTGCTACCAACGAAATTCTCGGCACCGTGCCGAAAATGGGCGCCGCTGAAACCCGCCGCGCCATCGAGGCTGCCAACAAGGCACTGCCGGCATGGCGTGCGCTGACCGCCAAGGAGCGCTCGAACAAGCTGCGCCGCTGGTTCGAATTGATGATCGAAAATCAGGATGACCTCGCGCGCTTGATGACGCTTGAGCAGGGCAAGCCATTGGCCGAAGCCAAGGGCGAGATCGTCTATGCCGCTTCGTTCATCGAGTGGTTTGCCGAAGAAGCCAAGCGCGTCTACGGCGACACCATTCCCGGCCACCAGCCGGACAAGCGTCTGATCGTGATCAAGCAGCCAATCGGCGTGACCGCCGCCATCACCCCGTGGAACTTCCCCGCCGCGATGATCACCCGCAAAGCGGGCCCGGCGCTGGCTGCGGGCTGCACCATGGTGCTCAAGCCTGCCTCCCAGACGCCGTTCTCGGCACTGGCGCTGGCTGAGCTGGCCGAACGCGCAGGCATTCCCAAGGGTGTGTTCAGCGTCGTGACCGGCAGCGCCGGCGACATCGGCAGTGAGCTGACCAGCAACCCGATCGTGCGTAAGCTGAGCTTCACTGGCTCGACCGAGATCGGTCGCCAGTTGATGGCCGAATGCGCCAAGGACATCAAGAAAGTGTCCCTGGAATTGGGTGGCAACGCACCTTTCATCGTGTTCGACGACGCTGATTTGGACAAGGCTGTCGAAGGCGCGATCATTTCCAAATACCGCAACAATGGCCAGACCTGCGTCTGCGCCAACCGCATCTATGTGCAGGACGGCGTTTACGACGCGTTCGCCGAGAAGCTGAAGGTTGCGGTGAGCAAGCTCAAGATCGGCAACGGCTTGGAAGAAGGCACCACAACCGGGCCACTGATCGACGACAAGGCCGTGGCCAAGGTCAAGGAACACATCGCTGACGCGGTCAGCAAGGGCGCAACCGTACTCACCGGTGGCAACGCGCTGCAGGGCAACTTCTTCGAGCCGACCGTGCTGGTCAACGTCTCCAAGGACGCCGCCGTGGCCAAGGAAGAAACCTTTGGCCCACTGGCGCCGCTGTTCCGCTTCCAGGACGAGGCCGAAGTGATTGCCATGTCCAACGACACCGAGTTCGGCCTGGCTTCGTACTTCTATGCCCGCGACATGAGCCGTGTGTTCCGTGTGGCCGAGGCGCTGGAATACGGCATGGTCGGTATCAACACCGGCCTGATCAGCAACGAAGTGGCGCCGTTCGGCGGCATCAAGGCCTCGGGCCTGGGCCGCGAAGGCTCCAAGTACGGCATCGAAGATTACCTGGAAATAAAATACCTCTGCATTTCGGTGTAACCCACCGCGCAGAACCCTTGGCGGCCGGCGGCCGCAGCAGTCGATCATCGTATGCTGCTGCGGTACTTACCGGCCGCTTTATCCTTGAATCACGCCGACCGATGAGCGGCGAATGAGGAATGTCATGAGCAAGACCAACGAATCCCTGATGCAACGCCGCCAAGCTGCCGTGCCACGCGGTGTGGGCCAGATTCACCCGATCTTCGCCGAGTCAGCGCAGAACGCCACGGTTACCGACGTCGAAGGCCGCGAGTTCATCGACTTTGCCGGCGGCATCGCGGTACTCAACACCGGCCACGTTCACCCCAAGGTGATCGCCGCCGTACAGGCGCAATTGCACAAGCTGACCCACACCTGCTTCCAGGTGCTGGCGTACGAGCCGTACGTTGAGGTCTGCGAGAAGATCAACGCCAAGGTACCTGGCGATTTCGACAAGAAAACCTTGCTGGTGACCACAGGCTCCGAAGCCGTGGAAAACGCCATCAAGATCGCGCGTGCCGCCACTGGGCGCGCCGGTGTCATCGCCTTCACCGGCGCCTACCACGGTCGCACCATGATGACCCTGGGCCTGACCGGTAAGGTCGTGCCGTACTCGGCTGGTATGGGCTTGATGCCCGGCGGTGTGTTCCGCGCGCTGTACCCCTGCGAGCTGCATGGTGTGAGCGTGGACGATTCAATTGCCAGCATCGAGCGCATCTTCAAGAACGACGCCGAGCCGCGTGACATCGCAGCGATCATTCTCGAGCCGGTGCAGGGCGAAGGCGGCTTCTACGTCGCGCCCAAGGCTTTCATGCAGCGTCTGCGCGCCCTGTGCGATCAGCATGGCATCCTCTTGATCGCTGACGAAGTGCAGACCGGTGCAGGCCGTACCGGCACGTTCTTCGCCATGGAGCAGATGGGTGTCGCACCTGACCTGACCACCTTCGCCAAGTCCATTGCTGGCGGTTTCCCTCTGGCCGGGGTATGCGGCAAAGCCGAGTACATGGACGCCATCGCTCCAGGCGGCCTGGGCGGCACCTACGCGGGCAGCCCTATCGCCTGCGCGGCAGCACTGGCCGTGATGGAAGTGTTCGAGGAAGAGAACCTGCTCGATCGCAGCAAGGCAGTCGGCGAGCACTTGGTGGCGGGCCTGCGCGCCATCCAGGCCAAGTACCCTGTGATCGGTGATGTGCGCGCACTGGGCGCGATGATTGCCATCGAGCTATTCGAAGGCGGCGACACCCACAAGCCGAACGCCGCAGCAGTGGCCCAAGTCGTAGCCAAGGCGCGCGACAAGGGTTTGATTCTGCTGTCGTGCGGTACTTACGGAAACGTCCTGCGTATCCTGGTTCCACTGACTGCGCCTGACGAGTTGTTGGACCAAGGCTTGGCCATCATCGAAGAGTGTTTTGCTGAACTGGCTTGAGTGATGTGATCGTTTGATAGAAAAACCCGCTTCGGCGGGTTTTTTTATGGGGTGGTTTTAGTTTGGTTGGCTATGCACTGATCGAGGATGGCACGAGCGATCCAGTCGGGATTGTCTTTGAAATAAGGTAATCAACGACGCCATCATGTCTGCACGTAAACAACGGTTTCCGAGTTTTTCCGAGGGCGCAGCACGCTGAAGGTCGCGCTACGAATATCAAGCTGAGCCGGTGCTTTACCAAGCCCGTGATTCTTCAACAGGCCGTTTGCAGCAAGGCGCGGCATGCGCTAAAAACCCTTTGCTGGATCCATTGTTCTGCACGTCCAACACGCCATACTGTCGGTGCTCACGCATCACGGCCTTGACCCGGCCTTCACCTCTGGCTCATGGAGTGCGCCTATGAATGCTGTTGCCAGCATGCCCCCTCGTGTGTTGATCGCCGATTCCGACCCCTGGATGCGTGATCTGCTGTCCCAAATGCTGCTGGCCGTACGGGGCGATGCGCGTCTGCAGATGTGCGCGACGGGGCCTGACGCGTTGGAGCATCTGCGTGAGCTACCGGATCTGGTGATCGCCACACGCGAGCTGCCGGGTATCAGCGGTCTCGATCTGTTGCGCGGCGTACGCAAAAGCCCTCGCCTGGCGACCTTGCCCTTTATTCTGCTGAGCGAGCGCGGCGACAGTGCCAGTGTGCGTGAAGTGCTGCCGTTGGCGCCGACGGCGTACCTGACCAAGCCTGTGGATATGGCAGGTTTGAAAGCGCGTCTGCTGACCTTGCTGCCAAACTCGGGAGATGTTGGAGCGCAGCGGGCTCCACAGATCGCTGCAGGTACTACGTTGGACCACTATGTCGAGCGTCGGCGCCTGGAGTGCGACGGCGGCCCTTTGTTGTGTGATGTGCAGGCGGCCGTGATTCGCGCATCGGGAGATATGAAGGTATTGGAAGCCAACCTGCGCAGTGATCCGCAGGTCACGGCAGTGCTGATCAGCGCGGCCAACAGCGCCGCGAAACCAGGTGCGTCGCCGGTATTGACGCTGCAGCAGGCACTGTACGCCTTGGGTGTCACACAGAGCAGAAATCTGTTGCTGGCCCTGGCCTCCAAACCTGGCGCCTACCTGACCGACCCACTGTTGCTGGAGCGGGCCGAGGTCTGCTGGAATCGCTCGGCCCATACCGCGGAATTCGCCCGCAGCATTGCGCGTCAGCAGCAGCTGGATGAGTGGTTTTGCCACTGCGCAGGTTTGTTGCACTGCCTGGGTGACCTGGCGTTGCTGCGGGTGTTGCAGGAATGGCAACTGGCGGGCGGCGAGCTCGACGAAGTCCGGATCACCCAGGTGCTGCGTACTTTCAGCGCGCCTTATGGATCGGAACTGCGCCGACGCTGGCGGTTGCCGCTTGAACTGCGAGAGTTGATCGCCGCAGCCTATCAATTGGGCGGAGGCGTCTACTCGAGGGAAAAGTTGATTGTGAATGTTGCGGCGCAAATGGCGTCGCTGGGGGCAGATGAAGATGTCACCCAAATCGCTCAAGGCAAACCCGCACGGTTACTCAAGATAGGGGTGTCGCAGCTGAACTGGTGGCGAGGGGCGCCGATGATTCGCTGATCTGCTGAACTACGCCGGGACATGGCTAAAGACCTCTATCGACCCGGGGCCTTGGCGGCGATCGAGAGAGATGGGGGATCAACCACCCCAGCAATGGTCGAATATTTTCTGAGCGATCCAGGGCAGGTCACGCTGAAATTCTGGAAATACCTCGAAACGGCCGAGCATGCGGTCGATGCATATGAAGACCTTTTGACCAGAGCCTGCGATAGTACAAATTCCGCCAAAACTGACATTGCCTTCGCGCGAAGTGGTGACCGGCAAGGTATAGAGACTTTCGCATGACTGGATTTTGGTGGTGTTTTGATTCCAGAGGGCGTTGTCGCTGAATTCTTTTGTCACAGACTCCCAATCCTCCAGATCAACTTTAGTTAACGTAGAATAAGCAGGCGGAAAGCTTAATTGATTTTCGTTGTCATGACCGGCTGCAACTGATAGCGGAATAAGCATAATAATAAATAATTGTTTCATGTCGGTCTCTTTGAGTGGGTAATCTCCATTGCTCATAGCAAGTAAATCACGATCTCAGTCGTGACTCAAGGAGGTAACAATGTCTTTGAACAAGCAACAGTTAACAGAATTTGTCCGGGCAGTCGTTCGGTTTGGAGAGATTTCGAATAGAAGTCCTTATGTTTCTAGCTACTCAACGGGAAAGAGCGGTCTTACTTTCGGTGCATTTCAGCATGATACGAAAAGAAATGATGATGCGCGGTTGTTCTTGGATAGAATTTTAAAGGCTCAAGTTGCGAACGGGAGTTTGACTGATCAGCAGGCAAATTCGTTGTACGCTCTGACAACAGAGTCTAGTGCGTCCGCTAAGATATCTTCCAAAAATCGGAAATTGATTGATGATGCTCTGCAAGAGCAATGGTCGATTGTGGATGAGGCAGATACGAAACAGCTAAATGTCGTCATGGGTTACGTTGACTCTGCCCTTGAAACAGCAGCGCTGCATCCAAACGGACCAGGCGCCCTTGATCCTACGGCATTGGATCTGACGCTGGTTGCAGAAATGGCAATGTGGGGCAATCGCACCAACGGTTTGGATAAGTCTAATCTGTTCTTGCCAAAAATGGAGAGTATCACCCGAGAAGCTTGGCGCGACGAATATCTCTCTCAGCAACAACAATTCACGACTAGAGGTGAAAGCTTTGAAAAATGGACCGCCAAAGTTGAAAACGGAGTAATTAAAGGTGAAATTGCTGTGCTCACCGGTCAACTTAGTCCATTGATCGTTGCTACTGACATTACGAAAATTGACTTTGGTGATCTTGGCGACTTGATGAAGGTTTTCGATCCATGGCCTTTGATGTGTCTTCCTGAAGATACATTGAAATATTTCAACGAAGAGTTTGATGAGGCCCAGGCCACGAGAAGTCCTCTGGTGTTAGACCTGGATGGCAACGGCGTCAGTACCATTGGGCTGGATTCGAAAGTCTACTTTGATCACGATGGAAATGGCTTTGCTGAACATACGGGCTGGGTTGGCCCCGAAGACGGAATATTGGTCCATGACTTGGACAGTGACGGGATGATCAAGACCGGTGCTGAGCTATTCGGAAACTATACGATCAAAGCTGATGGTAGTCGCGCCTTCGACGGGTTTGACGCGTTGCGAGAGCTAGACGTCAACAATGACGGCCAAATTGATGTAGAGGATCCAGCTTTTGCGGACTTGGCTGTGTGGATCGACGCTAATAGCAATGCGGCGGTAGATGATCGCGAGTTAACCTGTTTAAACGAGGTGGGCGTAAAATCGCTGAAAACCGCGAGCGGTGGAAGTTTTGTTGATATTCAATTAAATAAGCATGTAAGCGGAAGTTACGTAAATACTGAGGGCGCGTCACACCAGATGAACGATGTGTGGTTTAGAGTGGATGCTTCTAAGAGCCTAAGTGCTGTTGATGTGCATATACCCGTGGAGATTAGAAACCTTCCAAACATCGACGGTATTGGCAATGCACTTTCACTCCATCAAACTATGGCAGTCGATAGCAGCGGGCGACTGAAGAAATTTATCGAAGACTTCATCAGCGGAACTCGTTCCGAGCGGCTAGCGCTATTGCCGAGTATCATCTATGCATGGGCAGGGGTTTATGATGAGAATCCCACTAAACGCTCCTCCACACGGGGTGCTGGCAACGCAATAGGAGACGCGCGGATACTGGAATCACTGGAAGTGATGCTTGGCCGAGATTATCTCGGCATCTGGTGTTGGGGTCAGTTGGATGCGAATCCTCATGGCCCTTCCGCTGCAATTCTGGCAAGCGCATTCGATGACCTATCCAACCTTGTATATTCCAGACTGATGCTACAGACCGAATATGGTAGCAAGCTTACCGCCGTCAGTTTTGCGAGTGAGGAAGGCGACCGTATTGTAGATACAAAAGCTGTATTTGATCTGCTGAAAGCCGAATACGATCTTGATCCTGTTCGATCTAGAGAAAGCATTGTCGACTTCACCAAGACATTGATGAGCATAGGGCAACTGGGAACTCAGATAATCCAGAGTTTAAGGGAGTACCCATGTGACGAACCAGAAATCACTATCGCATTACATGCTATTGAAATTTCCCATACGTATGGTCTAAATCCGAATGCGGTCCTGAACGGTGGGCCTGAAGATGATGTATTGAGTGGAGGCTCCGGCTCGGAAAAAATCTACGGTTATGGCGGAGACGATTTTCTTGCTGGAGGTGGCGGTGACGACTATCTTGCTGGCGGTAAAGGGTCTGATGTCTATCTATTCAATCGGGGTGATGGAGATGATGTAATATCTATTGCAACTAAAGATCGACCTGGGAAAACGGCTGACATTCTCCGGTTTGGAAAGGGTATCGTCCCCACTGATATAACGCTTGTGCGTCGGTATGATGATCTTTTATTGAATGTGAGTAGATCGGGTGGCTCTGTACTTATTGCGAATTATTTCTACGATAATGGTAGGGGTCTAGCTTGCGTTACTTTTGAAGATGGCACTGAATGGAAAACCGAGCAAATATACGAAATTGTTGCTATGGCATCTATTGAGCCGAGTGTGGCTCCGATCATTCACTTGGAGGAAGATGCTGTCACGCTTGGAGAGCTTGACTCATTTATTAGCCTACCAGAAGAAGAGCTTTCAATAGATGAGTCTGGACTAAATTCTTTTTTCAGCAAAAAGGATGCAGTTGCCACTGTTATAGAAGCTGAAGGCGGCTACGCCAATGTTGAAGAGCAACAGAATGTATATTTCTATCGCGAAGATGCTGGCAATATAGTGATTTCCGCCGATGACACTCGCCAAGACAAGCTGGTTATAGATCCCGAAATCGCGTCCGAACGAATCACATTTCATAGATCCGATTTTGATCTGCTTATTCGTATTAGATCATATCCTGAGAAAAGCATTAGACTTCTGAATCATTTTTTTGATCGCACTCCCGCGTTCAGATGGCTAACACTTGGAGGGACTACCCATGCTATCGAAGCAATCGCTGGGCAAGCTGTTGTGGATCCGATAAATGATGTCTTGTTTGGTACTCCCCAGAACGACGTATTGCTGGGCGGAATGGGTAATGATCAACTATATGGGGTTTCGGGTGACGACATAATGAAGGGTGGTCGTGGCAGTGATATGTACGGATACTCGGGCGGGGGTAATATCACAGTTGATGATACAAGTGGCGAGCTGGATACGCTGGTCATGAGGAACACTCATTCACGGCAAGATTTGATGGCTGCTGCAGTGCGCGAAGGAAGTGATCTGGTTCTAGATGTCGATCATGATGGCATTGATACCGCTACTGTAAAAGACTTTTTCCTTAGGTCAGATACAGTGGAGATTTTTAGCGGTTCTTCGGGCGAGGAAGTAACGAGGTCTGAAATCATCAACTTATTGGACGAAAATAGTACGCTTTCAGGGAACTATTACCAGTCCATGGCAATGCACGGGGAGAACATCCAAGGTTCTTCGTATGCAGACCATATCGAGGCAGGTGGGGGTGATGATACTATAAAAGGTAGAAGAGGGAATGATTTTCTCTTTGGCGGCGGTGGTAACGATACCTATTTATACACCAAAGGCGATGGAAGTGATGTAATTGATAACTCAAGCGAGCAATCGCCAAATCGCGATACTTTAAGCATCACAGGCTTCAGCTACCTTGATATCATTTTTATACAAAGCCTAAATGATCTCGTTATCAAGTTTTCTCAGAATGAAGACAGTATTACAGTTAAGAATTGGTTTTTGCAACCCTCTGCTCAGTTGTCCTCGATCGTTGTCAACAATTTCTCGATCAATGCGGCATCGGTAACCGCCCTAGCAGAAAAGATGCGAAAAGCCAATATTGGATCTGTAAACCCTGCGCACCATCCTATGGAAGTATCTCCGATTCAGGATCTAGCATTGATTCTAAGGGATTTTTGGGTCAGGACTGAACTTGAAATCGATCATATAGTTAAGTAACACGCGAAGCGATGGTAGTGCACGCCATCGCTTCCTCTTATTCCAGGTCTCCGATAGAGCATACGAAAATGTACCCGGGTCCCGGTGTCGTTGGGCGGAGACTTTACTGGCGGGAGATTATCAATAATAAGAATGCCGACCAATGCTTCAATACTTTCATCAGATGAAAATTTCACCCAAATCGCTCAAAGCAAAACCGAGGCTACTCAGGATAGGGGTATCGCAGCTGAACTGGTGGCGAGGGGCGCCGATGATTCGCTGATGCGCTGACCTAGGCCGGCACGATTTGGTTCTTGCCCTGGCGCTTGGCCTGGTACATGGCGGCGTCGGAACGCGAGAAGAGGGAGTCGAGCATTTCGTCTTGCGGCTGAATACTGGTCAGGCCCTGGCTTACCGTAACGCCGTAGTTCTTGCCGTTGTGGTGGAAGCTCAAGCGCTGGATTTCGCGCTGCAGGCGCTCGGCGATCTGCATGGCCATGTCGGGCGCGCAGCCCGGAAACACGGCGGCGAATTCTTCGCCACCGATGCGCCCGAACAAGTCGCCACGTCGCAGTACCGCGCGGCCGGTTTCGGCGATGCGTTGCAGCACGTGGTCACCTTCCTGGTGGCCATAGGTATCGTTGATCATCTTGAAGTCGTCGATGTCCAGCAGCAGGAAGGCCATGGGCGTGTCGTTGAGGCGGGACTGTTCGAACTCGCGGTGGGCGCATTCGAAGAAGTGTCGACGGTTGCTGCTCTGGGTCAGGACGTCGGTGGTGGCGAGGCGTTGGAGCTCGCCTTCAAGGTGCTTCTTTTCGGTAATGTCCTCGGCGATACCCACCACGATCACGCGTTGGCCAGCATCCACCTGATGGCTGACGAAGCATTTGTCGCTGAGCCAGCGGATCTGGCCGTCAGCGCTGATGATGCGGTATTCGCGGTCTTCGACGGCGCCTTTGTCGAGCACTTCGGCCAGGCTGCGATCGGCGTAGTCCAGGTCATCCGGGTAGATGCTGTCGCGCCATTCGTTGTAGTCGGCCAGCAGCAAACCCACCGAGCGGCCAAAAATCCGTTCGTAGGCGGGGCTGACGTAGATCATCTGCTGGGTTTCCCAATCGAACGCCCAGAGTACCGCGTTGACGCTGACCAACAGCGAGCTGAACAGCTGCTCGCGCTCCTTGAGCCGCGCGACCTCACCCTGGGCATGCATCAAGGCCAATAGGGTTTCAGCGGCTTCGGGTAGAGGTTTGACGGGTGTAGAAGGTAATTTTTTATTGACCATCATCACGGCATCTCAGAGGCGTTGGGATTACTGCGAACGGATGCGCGAAAAGGCGCGGCCAAGGCATGATCCCAGGCGGTAGCGCTATGAGTCTGAGAGCGGAAAATTGTAACGAAGTTCCGAACGGCGCGCCTTGGGGCCAAGGCGCACCGATAAACGGCTCAGGCTGCAGCAGGCCTCAGCGAGTACGTCTTGAGCTGGGTCGCGAAGTCGCGCAGCGAGTGAATGCCACTGGCTTCGGCCTCTTGGATCCAATCCTTGATGGCGGCGAGCATATCATGACCGTTGGAGCTGGTGCGCGCCCAGATCTGTTGCAGGGCCAGACGTTTTTCGTAGATGACGCGCAACGCATGGCTGTGTTCCAGCATCGTCTGGATATGCAGGTGGTGACCTTCGTCCAGCAAGCTGGTTTCCCGCGACAGCAGGCGTTTGGCCCGACGGAATTTCTGACGCACCGACTCGTCGACCCTGCTCAGCTCCTGCTGCACCAGCGGTGCGATCACCAGCTTGCGGTACTGCGCCATGATCTGGAAGCGGTTGTTGAGGATCGCCATGGCGGTGTCCATGTCGAGCTGGCCTTTGCCTTCCACGCGGTGGGCAATCGGTGCCACGCGCTGGACCTTGGCCAGGCGCAGCCAGGTGAACAGCTTGATCCAGGCCCAACCCATGTCGAACTCCCATTTCTTGACCGACAGCTTGGCCGAATTGGGGTAGGTGTGATGGTTGTTGTGCAGCTCTTCGCCGCCGACGATGATGCCCCAGGGCACCAGGTTGGTGGCCGCGTCGCGGCATTCGAAGTTGCGGTAGCCCACGGCATGGCCGAGGCCGTTGATGACACCGGCGGCCCAGAAGGGAATCCACATCATTTGCACGGCCCACACGGTCAGGCCCAGGGCGCCGAACAGCAGCAGGTCGATGATCAGCATCAGGACTACGCCTGTGTGGCGGAAGCGCGAGTACAGGTTGCGCTCGATCCAGTCTTCGGGGCAGTTCTTGCCATAGATGCGCAAGGTGTCGGGGTTTTCCGCCTCTTTGCGATAGAGCTCGGCGCCGGTACGCATCACGGTGCCCAGGCCCTTGATCACAGGGCTGTGCGGATCGTCGACGGTTTCGCATTTGGCGTGGTGCTTGCGGTGGATGGCGGTCCACTCGCGGGTGTTCTGGGCAGTGGTGAGCCAGAGCCAGAAACGGAAGAAATGCTTGAGCCCGGCGTTGAGTTCCAGCGAGCGGTGGGCGGAATAGCGGTGCAGATAGACAGTGACGCTGATGATGGTCACATGGGTCAGCAACAACGTGACTGCCACCACTTGCCAGGCGGACAGATCGAGAAAACCGTTGTACCACATAGGCGGGAAGGCCCTCGGTTGGGTGGGTAATGCGTGCAGCGCATTATCGACTAGCTATCAGATAAAGCCAGTCGCTCTTTTAGATAAGAGTCGCTGAATGTTTCTATTCTATAATTGGTACACATTTTGTGTGGCCGATTGACCCTATGTCTGTTTTATCTCGGGTTACAACGCGCGGCGTTGTGATTTACCTGATTGTCTGCGTTGTGTGGTTTCTGTTGTGCGGTCGTGTGGCAAATGGCCTTTTCGGTGCCTCGCCGGCCGGATGGGGGTTCCACCTGGCCGGTTGCGGTGTGTGGCTGCTGGGCAGTGCGTTCGCTTTTGCCTGGCTGCGCGCGCGCCAGGCCAACCGCGAAAGCCGACGCTTGTCGGCAGCGGTTTTCGACTGCACCGCCGATGGCGTGCTGGTGACCGACACTGCAGGGCGCATCCTGCAGGTCAACCGGGCCTTCATGGCGATCACCGGGTATGCAGAGGATGAAGTGCTCGGGCAGAACCCGAACACGTTCAAATCCGGGCAGCATCCACCGGCCTTCTATCAACAGATGTTTCGCACATTGGCCGAGCACGACCAGTGGAGCGGCGAAATCTGGAACCGGCGCAAGGGCGGCGACAGCTACCCGCAGTGGCAGACCATTCGCGCGATCCGCGATGATCGGGGCAAGCTGAGCCACTACGTGGCGGTGTTCTCCGACATCAGCGCGATCAGGCATTCGCAGCGCGAGCTGGCCCATCTGGCACACCACGATCCGCTGACCGGGTTGCCCAATCGCCTGTTGTTCAGCCACCGCACCGAGCACGCCTTGAGTACGGCCCGGCTTGCGCAACGCTGCTGTGCGTTGTTGCTGATCGACCTCGACCACTTTCAGAACGTCAACGACAGCTTCGGTCATGGCGTGGGCGATCGGTTGCTGATGGCCGTGGTCGAGCGTCTGCAGTGCGGGTTGGGCGAGGAGGTGACCCTGGCTCGGCTGGGCGGCGACGAGTTTGCCGTGCTGATGGAAGGCGAGTTGCGCACAGGGCAGGCGACGGCGCTGGGGCAGGGGTTGCTAGAAGGCCTGCGCGCGCCCTTCGCCATCGACGGACACACCCTGTTCATCAGCGCCAGCATGGGCATCAGTCTGTTTCCCGACGACGCGCAGGGTGCCGAGCAGCTGTTGCGCAACGCCGACTCGGCGCTGTTCCAGGCCAAGGCACGAGGCCGTTCGAGCTATGCCCTGTATACCGAAGAGTTGACCACCCGCGCCCAGCAGCAGATCGAAGTGACCGCAGAACTGCGCCAGGCCCTGGCCGACGGCCAGCTGCGCGTGCACTACCAACCGGTGCATGCGCTGCGCGACAAGGCCCTGGTCGGGGTGGAGGCGCTGGTGCGCTGGCAGCACCCGGAGCGCGGTCTGGTGCCGCCGGGGCAGTTCATACCGATCGCAGAGCGCAGTGGCTTGATCGCCGAGATCGACACTTGGGTGCTGGCCACCGCGTGCCGACAGATGCGTCAGTGGCAGGTCGAGGGCAAGGCACTGGATTTCGTCGCGGTGAACATCTCCAGCCGTCTGTTCAGCCACCATGATCTCTACCGGCAGGTCGAGAGGGTTCTGGCCGAGACGGAACTGGCACCTGCGCATCTGGAACTTGAGGTGACCGAGAGTGCGGTGATGGATGACCCGGACCGCGCACTGGAGCAATTGCATCACCTGCGCGATCTGGGTTTGCGACTGGCGATCGACGACTTCGGCACCGGTTATTCATCCCTGCTCAGGCTCAAGCGCCTGCCGGTTCACAAGCTCAAGATCGACCAGGGTTTCGTCGCCGGCCTGCCCGGCGACGAGGACGATGTGGCGATCACCGCGGCGATCATCGCGCTGGCGCACAGCATGGGGATGCAGGTGCATGCCGAGGGCATCGAACAGGCGGACCAGGCACAGTTCCTGCTGGAACACGGTTGCGGACTGGGTCAGGGCTACTGGTTCGGCCGGCCGGTGGAAGCCGCTGCGCTGAGATGGCAGTGCCAATAAATACCGATAAGTACTTCTGGTTATATGAAAATTCTTAAACAGTATTTTTAAGAATAATAAGAGCCCTCTACTATCGCGCTCACGCCACCTTGGCACCCCTTACCCAGGAGCATGATCATGAGCGCATCGCTACGCAGCGTCGAAGGACAGGACGAAGCCACCATTCTGCGGGAAATTCAGAGTGCGCTGCGCGACCTGCGTTTCGGTGCGGTGGAGATCACCGTACACAACGCTCAAGTCGTGCAGATCGAACGCAAGGAAAAATTCCGTTTGCAGAACCCGGGCAACAAGCCCAGCTGAGTACGCGTCCTGCGTAGCAGCCATAAGAAAAATACCCGCCATTCCAGGAGCTTCGTCCATGTCTATCCGCCGTTATGCCTTGGCAGCCCTCGCCAGCGCCGTATTTGCCGGCTCCGCCGTCGCCAAGGACTACGAGCTGCTCAACGTGTCCTACGATCCGACCCGTGAGCTGTATCAGGAATACAACGCCGAGTTCGTCAACTTCTGGAAAAAGGAACACGCTGGCGACACCGTGTCGATCAAGCAATCCCACGGTGGCTCGGGCAAGCAGGGCCGTGCGGTGATCGACGGCCTGCCCGCCGATGTGGTGACCCTGGCGCTGGCCGGTGACATCGACGAGATCAGCCGCTTGGGCAAGTCCATCCCGGAAAACTGGCAGACCCGTCTGCCGGACGCCAGCACGCCCTACACCTCGACCATCGTGTTTCTGGTGCGCAAGGGCAACCCCAAGGGCATCAAGGACTGGGGCGACCTGATCAAGAATGATGTCTCGGTGATCACGCCGAATCCGAAGACGTCCGGCGGCGCCCGCTGGAATTTCCTGGCAGCCTGGGCCTACGGCCTGAAAGCCGGCGGGGGCGACGAAGGCAAAGCCAAAGAGTACGTACAGACGCTGTTCAAGCACGTGCCGATTCTGGACACCGGTGCCCGTGGCTCGACCATTACCTTCGTCAACAACGGGCAGGGCGATGTGTTGCTGGCCTGGGAAAACGAAGCGTTCCTGGCGCTGAAGGAAGACGGTGGCGAGGACAAGTTCGATATCGTCGTGCCTTCGCTGTCGATCCTGGCCGAGCCGCCAGTGGCCGTGGTCGACAAGAACGTGAAGAAGAAGGGCAACGAGGAAATCGCCGAAGCCTACCTCAAGCACCTGTACAGCCCGGCTGGCCAGGAAATCGCCGCGAAGAACTTCTATCGTCCGCGCGACAAGGACGTGGCGGCCAAGTATGCGAAGCAATTTCCGGCGCTGAATCTGGTCACTATCGACAAGGATTTCGGCGGGTGGAAAACGGCGCAGCCCAAATTCTTCAATGATGGTGGGGTGTTCGACCAGATTTATCAGGCTCAATAAGATTCGTTGAGGCGACTGGCCTCTTCGCGGGCAGAGCCCCGCTCCCACAGGTCACCGTAAAGCCTGTGGGAGCGGGGCTCTGCCCGCGAAGAGGCCCGATTGTGTAAACCGTATTCATCAAGGACCTCTATGTCGCGTCGTATCTCCCCCGTCATACCCGGCTTCGGGCTGACGCTGGGCTACACCGTCGTGTACCTCAGCCTGATCGTGCTGATCCCACTGGCCGCCATGTTCGTGCATGCCGCGCAGCTGACCTGGGAACAGTTCTGGACCATCGTCACCGCTCCACGCGTACTCGCCGCGCTGAAACTCAGTTTCGGCACGGCACTGTGTGCGGCGATCATCAACGGCGTGATCGGCACCCTGCTGGCCTGGGTGCTGGTGCGCTACACCTTTCCCGGACGCAAGATCATCGATGCGATGATCGACCTGCCGTTCGCCCTGCCCACCGCCGTGGCAGGCATTGCCCTGACGGCGCTGTATGCACCCAACGGCCTGGTTGGGCAGTTCGCTGCCGACCTGGGTTTCAAGATCGCCTACACCCCATTGGGCATCACCCTGGCCTTGACCTTTGTCACCCTGCCGTTCGTGGTGCGCACGGTGCAGCCGGTGCTCGCCGACATTCCGCGCGAAGTCGAGGAAGCCGCGGCCTGCCTGGGCGCCAGGCCGCTGCAGGTGTTCCGCTTCATCCTGGCGCCGGCGCTGTTGCCTGCCTGGCTCACCGGTTTCGCGCTGGCGTTCGCCCGCGGCGTGGGTGAGTACGGATCGGTCATTTTCATCGCCGGCAACATGCCGATGAAGACCGAAATCCTGCCGCTGCTGATCATGGTCAAGCTGGACCAATACGACTACACCGGCGCCACCGCCATCGGCGTGATGATGCTGGTGGTTTCCTTCATTCTGCTGCTGCTGATCAATCTGTTGCAGCGGCGCATCGAAACCCCTTGAAGGAGGCTCCGCACATGTCTGCATCTTCCATTGCTGCCTCCACCAATGCGGCCCGACGTGGCAGCGCGACCTCGCGGCGGGTGTTGATCGCCCTGGGCTGGCTGGTGTTCGCCGTGTTTCTGTTGTTGCCGTTGCTGATCGTCGTGTCCCAGGGCTTGAAGCAGGGCCTGGGGACCTTTTTCGCGGCGATCTTCGAGCCCGATGCGCTGTCGGCGCTCAAACTGACGGTGTTCGCCGTGCTCATTTCGGTGCCGCTGAACCTGGTGTTCGGCGTCAGCGCCGCCTGGTGCGTGAGCAAGTATTCGTTTCGCGGCAAGAGCATTCTGGTCACCCTGATCGACCTGCCGTTTTCGGTGTCGCCGGTCATTGCCGGCCTGGTCTATGTGCTGATGTTCGGCGCCCAGGGCCTGTTCGGCCCGTGGCTGCAGGACCACGACATCCAGATCGTGTTCGCCTTGCCGGGTATCGTGCTGGCCACCATCTTCGTGACCGTGCCGTTCGTGGCCCGCGAGCTGATCCCGCTGATGCAGGAGCAGGGCACGCAGGAAGAGGAAGCGGCGCGCCTGCTGGGCGCGAACGGCTGGCAGATGTTCTGGTACGTCACTGTGCCGAACATCAAGTGGGGGCTGATCTATGGCGTGGTGCTGTGTACCGCGCGGGCCATGGGCGAGTTCGGTGCCGTGTCGGTGGTGTCCGGGCACATTCGCGGCGTGACCAATACCCTGCCGCTGCACGTTGAAATTCTCTACAACGAATACAACCATGTCGCTGCCTTTGCCGTTGCGAGCCTGTTGCTGATCCTGGCGCTCTTCATCCTGCTGCTCAAGCAGTGGAGCGAGTCCCGTATTGACCGCCTGCGCAACAGCGCCGCGGAGGAATGATTAATGTCGATCGAAGTTCGTAACGTCAGCAAGCGCTTCAATGCCTTCCAGGCCCTGGACTCCATCAATCTGGACATCCAGAGTGGCGAGCTGGTGGCTCTGCTGGGCCCTTCCGGCTGCGGCAAGACCACTTTGCTGCGCATCATTGCCGGCCTGGAAACGCCCGACCAGGGCAGTATCGTGTTCCACGGCGAGGACGTTTCCGGCCACGATGTGCGGGATCGCAACGTCGGTTTCGTGTTCCAGCACTACGCGCTGTTCCGACACATGACGGTGTTCGACAACGTCGCCTTCGGCTTGCGCATGAAACCCAAGCGCGAACGGCCCACCGAAACGGTGATTGCGCAGAAAGTGCATGAGCTGTTGAACATGGTGCAGTTGGACTGGTTGCACGATCGCTACCCCGAGCAGCTGTCCGGTGGCCAGCGCCAGCGCATTGCCCTGGCTCGCGCCCTGGCGGTGGAGCCCAAGGTGCTGCTGCTCGACGAACCCTTCGGCGCGCTCGACGCCAAGGTGCGCAAGGAGCTGCGTCGCTGGCTGGCGCGCTTGCACGAGGACATCAACCTGACCTCGGTCTTCGTGACCCACGACCAGGAAGAAGCGATGGAAGTGGCGGATCGCATCGTGGTGATGAACAAAGGTGTCATCGAGCAGATTGGTTCGCCAGGCGAGGTGTACGAGAACCCGGCCAGCGACTTCGTCTATCACTTTCTAGGCGACTCCAACCGCTTGCAGTTGGGTGGTGAGGAGCATGTGCTGTTTCGTCCGCACGAAGTGTCGCTGTCGCGCCACGCGCTGGACGACCATCATGCCGCCGAGGTGCGTGACATTCGCCCGTTGGGCGCAACCACGCGGGTGACGCTGAAGGTCGAGGGGCAGAGCGAGCTGATCGAGGCCGAAGTGGTCAAGGATCATGACAGCCTGAGTGGTCTGGCGCGGGGTGAGACGTTGTTCTTCAAGCCCAAGGTCTGGCAGAAGGCGTCAGGCCTGTAGCAGCGGCGCAAGCCGCGTCCGGGTCGATGCGGTAAAAGAGACATGCCGGGTGACCCGATAATTCGGATTTTTGGTTATTAATAAATAGCTTCTTATTCCTTAACGGGTATAAATCCTTTCCCTATACTGGCCTCCAACGCAACGTTTGCAGGAGGCGCATCCCATGCGCAATGAGTCGATCCGCTATCTGATCGTGCCAGGCTGGCAGGGCTCGTCCGATGATCATTGGCAAAGCCATTGGCAACGAACCCTGCCCAACAGCGCGCGGGTCGAGCAGGATGACTGGCTCACGCCACGGCGTGAAGACTGGGTCGCGGCGCTGGACCGCGCGGTGAATGCCAGCGCCGATCCGGCGATTCTCATTGCTCACAGCCTGGGATGCGTGACCGTTGCCCACTGGTCGGCGCATGCCTCACTGGTGTCGTTGCGCAAGGTTCGCGGAGCCCTGCTGGTGGCGCCTGCAGATGTAGAGCGACCAGCCTGCTCGCCGGCCTTGCGCAACTTCGCGCCCATCCCCAAACACCTGCTGCCATTCCCCAGCCAAGTGGTGGGCTCGGACAACGACCCTGCGGCCAGCGCCCCGCGAGCCTTGCAACTGGCCCGCGACTGGGGCGCGGAAGCGGGCATTCTGGCCGGTGCCGGGCATATCAACGTCAAGTCCGGGCATCAACGCTGGGAACAGGGGTTTGCCTACCTCTATCGCCTGCAGAGTCGCATGGACCAGCACATCCAGCTGCGCGCCTGAATGCCCGACAACCGAGTACGCCGCCTGCATCCAGGCCGGTGGGAGCTTTGCCCATGACTGCATACAACGACACCTTCGGCCAGCCGCTGCTGACCTTTCCCGACGCTGACAAAAGCCCGCTGAGCATCCGCGCCAAGGCGCTAGTGTTCGTCGATCCGCGCTCCCGGCGTTTGCGCGAGGAGCTCGAAAGGCTGGCGCCCAAGGCACTGCCGGTGCTGATCCAGGGCGAAAGCGGCACCGGCAAGGAACTGCTCGCCCGGCACATTCATCGCGGCAGTGATCGTGGCGGCCTTTTCGTCTCGGTCAATTGCGGCGCGATCAGCCCGACCTACGCCGATGCCGAGCTGTTCGGCTACAGCGCTGGCGCCCACAGCGGCACGGCCAGCAGCCGGGCGGGCTGGTTCGGCTCGGCCAACGGCGGCACGCTGTACCTGGACGAGATCGCCGACCTGCCGCTGGCCATTCAGACCAAGCTGCTCGCGGCGTTGGAAACCCGTGAAGTGACCCGCGTCGGCGCGGCCCAGCCCAATCCGGTGGACGTGCGCCTGGTGGCGGCGTCGAGCATCGATCTGGGCCAGGCCGTGGCCGCGGGGAAATTCAACGAACGGTTGCATGCCTATCTGGGCGAAGGCCGCCTGACGTTGCCGCCCTTGCGCGAGCGGACCGGCGATATCCTCGCCCTGGCCGAGTATTTCCTGGGCATCTACAGCCATCGTTTGAACCTGACGGTGCCGCTGATCAGCGCCGATGCGCAGCGAGCGCTGGAACGCCACGATTGGCCCGGCAATACCCGCGAGCTGGAAAACGTCATCCATTTTGCCCTGCTGGTCAGCCGCGGCGACGAGATCCTGCCCGAGCATCTCAATCTGCCAGCGGCCGCGAACACGGACTTGCTCGCGCATCTCGAGCAACTGTTGACGCAGGCCGCCGAGCACGCCGACCCGACTGCCTTGGCAGCACTGCTGAACCGCAGCCTGGAATATTTGGGCAAAAAGGCATAAGCAGCAAACTAAAAGGTATTTGTAGGAATATTAATTCCGGGTATTGTCCGCGCAAGGCTGGCCGATTGCCGCCGCCACCACCCAATTTCAAGGACTTAGCATGAAAAAGGCTTTGCTGTTCACCGCTCTGGCGGCCTCCCTGTCTTTCGGCCTGGCCAACGCGGCAGAAAAACTCGTGATCGCCGCCACGCCGGTTCCCCACGCCGAGATCCTCGAGCTGATCAAGCCGACCCTGGCCAAGGAAGGCGTAGAGCTGGACATCAAGGTGTTCACCGACTATGTGCAGCCCAACGTGCAGGTGAACGAAAAGCGTCTGGACGCCAACTACTTCCAGACCCTGCCGTACCTGGAAAGCTTCAACAAGGGCAAAGGCACCAACCTGGTCACTGTGATCGGCGTACACGTCGAGCCCTTCGGCGGTTACTCCAAGAAGGTCAAATCGTTGAGCGAACTCAAGGACGGCGCGACCGTCGCCATCCCCAACGAGGGCAGCAACAGCGGTCGTGCATTGATCCTGCTGCAGAAAGCCGGCCTGATCACCCTGAAGGACCCGAGCAACGCCCTGGCCACGCCCAAGGACATCGCCAGCAACCCCAAGAACCTCAAGTTCAAGGAGCTGGAATCGGCCATGCTGCCGCGCGTGCTGGATCAGGTCGACCTGGACATGATCAACACCAACTACGCACTTGAAGCCGGCTTGAACCCAGCCAAGGATGCCTTGGTGATCGAAGGCTCGGATTCGCCTTACGTGAATTTCCTGGTGGCCCGTCCCGACAACAAGGACAGCCCGGCCATGCAGAAACTGGCCAAGGCGCTGACCAGCCCCGAAGTCAAAGCCTTCATCGAGAAGAAATACAGCGGCGCGGTATTGCCGGCGTTCTGATTCCCGAGTGTGACAACGGTTCACCTGAGCGCCGACAGCTTGTACAGTGTCGGCGTTTTGCTTTGTCCGGGCAGGGCCATTCCCGGCAAATGAACCTCGCACCACGGCCACAGTCGCATACACACCTGGCATCACAGCGCACGCAAAGGAGCCTGCATGGCTGGTCCTCGTTGGAAGGTTGTAGGGGTTTCCCTTTTGTTGGTTGCGCTGGCGGGATGTGGTGAAGACAAGCCCATCGAGCCGACGCATCCGCGTGTGCGCGTAGAGAATGTGCAGAGCGGCGAGTTCGCCGCTGCGGTCAATCTCACCGGCGATGTGCAGGCGCGCATCCAGACCCAGTTGTCGTTCCGCGTCGGTGGCAAGATCATCCAGCGTTTGGTTGACGTGGGCGATCACGTCAGCGCGCGGCAGGTGCTGGCGCGCCTGGATCCCAAGGACCTGCAGACCAACGTCGATTCGGCCAAGGCCGCGGTGGCCGCCGAACAGGCGCGTGTGAACCAGACATCGGCAGCCTTCGTGCGCCAGCAGAAGCTGCTGCCCAAGGGCTACACCAGCCAGAGTGAATACGACTCCGCCCAGGCAGCGCTGCGCGGTGCGCAGAGTTCGCTGGCGGCGGCCAGCGCCCAGTTGGCCAATGCCCGTGAACAACTGAGCTACACCGACCTGGTGGCCGACGCCCCAGGCGTGATCACCGCCCGCCAGGCCGAGGTTGGCCAGGTGGTACAGGCCACTGCGCCGATTTTCGGGCTGGCCCGCGATGGCGACCGCGATGCGGTATTCGACGTGTACGAGTCGCTGTTTGCCCAACCGGGCGGCCAGCAGCCCATCACCGTCAGCCTGCTTGACGATCCGGCGATCAAGACCACCGGTACCGTGCGCGAAGTCACCCCGGCGGTGTCCGCGCAGACCGGTACGGTGCGCGTGAAGATCGCTCTGCAAGGCCTGCCCAAGGGCATGGACCTGGGCTCTGTGGTCAACGCGTCGCTCAACGGTCCGGGCAAGACCAGCGTCGAGCTGCCCTGGTCGGCGTTGACCAAGGACATTGCCGAGCCTGCCGTGTGGGTGGTGGGGGAAGGTGACAAGGTCAATCTGCGCAAGGTCGACGTAGGCCGTTACCTGACCGGCAAGGTGGTGATCGCCAATGGCTTGAACAATGGCGACCGCGTGGTCGTCGCCGGCGGGCAGTTGCTGCACCCGGACATGCAGGTGGAAATCGCCGAGGAGCGTCAGCCATGAAAGCGGTGATCGCGTTGTTCGCGGCCGTGCTGTCGCTGGCAGGCTGCTCGAAGGAAGAGCAAGCCCCCGAGCCGATTCGTCCGGTGCTGTCGGTCGAGGTCAAGGGCCTGGATCAGCAGAGCCTGGGACGTTTTGCCGGCAATATCCAGGCGCGCTACGAGAGCACGCTGGGTTTTCGGGTATCGGGACGCATTGCCCGGCGTGCGGTGGATGTCGGCAGCCAGGTGGAGAAAAACCAGCTGCTGGCCACTCTCGATCCGACCGACCAACAGAACCAGTTGCGCTCGAACCAGGGCGATCTGGCCCGCGTGCAGGCGCAGTTCATCAATGCCCAGGCCAACGCGCGGCGCCAGCAGGAGCTGTTCGACCGCGGCGTTGGAGCGCAGGCAGGGTTGGACATCGCCCAGACCGATCTGAAGACCGCCCAGGCATCGCTCGATCAGGCCAAGGCCGCCGTCAGCCAGGCCAAGGACCAATTGGGCTACAGCGAATTGCGCGCCGATCACGCCGCCGTGGTCAACCAATGGAAGGTGGAAGTCGGGCAAGTGGTAAGCGCCGGTGAAGAGGTGGTGGTCCTGGCCCGCCCCGACGTCAAGGAGGCGGTCATCGACCTGCCCGCGGGGCTTGCCGAAACCCTGCCCGAGGGCGTGGAGTTTCGTGTGCAGTCCCAGCTCGATCCAAGCGTTGCGACCACCGGCACCCTGCGTGAGCTTGAGCCGCGGCCCGACAGTGCCACGCGCACCCGTCGCGCACGCCTGACCCTGCGCGAGAGCCCTGCCGGCCTGCGCCTGGGTACTGCAATCAGCGTGACCTTGAGTTCAAGCATCGCGCAGCGCCTGGAATTGCCCGAGACCGCAGTGCAGGAAGTCGATGGCAAGACCCAGGTGTGGCTGGTGGACGTCCAGAACAAGACCGTCAACCCGCGTCCGGTCACCGTGCTCAGCCGCGACCGTGGCGTCGTGGTGGTCGGCAGCGGTGTGCAGGCAGGCGAGCGCGTGGTCAGCGCCGGCGTCAACAGCCTGAAACCTGGGCAGAAAATCAAACTGGACGAGGCGAGCCGGCAATGAAGGGAAGTTTCAACCTGTCCGACTGGGCGCTCAAGCACCAGTCCTTCGTCTGGTACCTGATGTTCGTCGGCCTGCTGATGGGCGTGTTTTCCTATTTCAACCTGGGCCGTGAAGAAGACCCGGCGTTCGCCATCAAGACCATGGTCATCCAGAGCCGCTGGCCAGGGGCGACTCAGGAAGAGACGCTCAAGCAGGTCACTGACCGCATCGAGAAAAAGCTCGAAGAGCTGGACTCTCTGGACTACGTGAAAAGCTACACGCGGCCCGGCGAGTCCACGGTGTTCGTGTATCTGCGTGACACCACCAGCGCCAAGGCGATTCCGCAGATCTGGTACCAGGTGCGCAAGAAGGTCGACGACATTCGCGGCACCTTCCCCCAAGGCTTGCAGGGGCCGTCGTTCAACGACGAATTCGGCGACGTGTTCGGCTCCATCTATGCTTTCACCGCCGACGGCCTGAGCATGCGGCAGCTGCGCGACTATGTGGAACAGGTGCGTGCCGAGATCCGTCAGGTCGACAACCTGGGCAAGGTCCAACTGGTGGGCCAGCAGGACGAAGTCATCTACCTGAACTTCTCCACGCGCAAACTCGCCGCGCTCGGCCTGGATCAACAACAGGTGGTCGGCGCGTTGCAGGCGCAGAACGCAGTGACGCCGGCCGGTGTGATCGAGGCGGGCCCCGAGCGCATTTCGGTGCGAACCTCGGGGCAGTTCAAGTCTGAGAAAGACCTGGAAACGATCAACCTCAGGCTCAACGACCGTTTCTATCGGCTGACCGACATTGCCGACATCGAACGTGGCTACAAAGACCCGGCTGCGCCGATGTTCCGCTACAACGGCCAGCCCGCCATCGGGCTGGCCATTGCCATGAAGGACGGCGGCAACATTCAGGAGTTCGGCACCGCGCTGCATGCGCGCATGAACGCGTTGACCGCGCAGTTGCCGGTGGGCGTGGGTGTGCACAAGGTTTCCGACCAGGCCGAGGTGGTCGAGAAGGCCGTCGGCGGGTTCACCAGCGCGTTGTTCGAGGCTGTGGTCATCGTACTGATCGTCAGCTTCATCAGCCTGGGTGTGCGCGCTGGCCTGGTGGTGGCCTGCTCGATTCCGCTGGTGCTGGCCATGGTCTTCGTGTTCATGGAGTACAGCGGCATCACCATGCAGCGTATTTCCCTGGGAGCGTTGATCATCGCCCTCGGCCTGCTGGTAGACGATGCAATGATCACCGTGGAAATGATGGTCACCCGCCTGGAAGCAGGTGACAGCAAGGAGGAGGCGGCTACCTTCGCTTACACCTCTACCGCATTCCCGATGCTCACCGGCACTTTGGTCACCGTGGCCGGTTTCGTGCCGATCGGCTTGAATGCCAGCTCGGCCGGTGAGTACACCTTTACCCTGTTTGCCGTGATCGCGGTGGCCATGCTGGTGTCCTGGGTGGTGGCGGTGCTGTTCGCACCGGTCATCGGCGTTCATATCCTGAGCAAGAACGTCAAACCCAAACCGGAGCAGCCGGGGCGTGTCGCGCGCTGGTTCCACAGCGGGCTGCTGGGTTGCATGCGTCACCGTTGGCTGACCATCATCGGCACGTTGCTGCTGTTTGCCGCAGCGCTGTTCTGCATGCGTTTCGTGCAGAACCAGTTCTTTCCCTCGTCCGACCGCCCGGAAATCCTGGTGGACCTGAACCTGCCGCAAAACGCTTCGATCAACGAGACGCGCAAGGCAGTCGACCGCCTCGAGGCTACGCTCAAGGATGATCCGGACATCGCGCGCTGGAGCACCTACATCGGTCAGGGCGCGATCCGTTTCTATCTGCCGCTGGACCAGCAGTTGGAGAACCCTTACTACGCCCAGTTGGTGATCGTCAGCAAAGGCCTGGAGCAGCGTGGCGCGCTGACCGAGCGCTTGAAGAAGCGCCTGCGCGAAGACTTCGTCGGCATCGGCACCTATGTTCAGGCGTTGGAGATGGGGCCGCCGGTGGGCCGGCCGATCCAGTACCGGGTCAGCGGCAAGGACATCGACCAGGTGCGCAAGCACGCCATCGAGTTGGCAACCTTGCTGGACCACAACGCGCACATCGGCGAGATGATCTACGACTGGAACGAGCCGGGCAAAGTGCTGCGCATCGACATCGCTCAGGACAAGGCGCGGCAGTTAGGCTTGTCGTCCGAAGACGTGGCGAAGCTGATGAACACCATCGTCAGCGGCTCGGCGGTGACCCAGGTCAACGACGATATCTATCTGGTCAACGTGGTCGGCCGCGCCAACGACGCCGAGCGGGGTTCGCCGGAAACCTTGCAGAACCTGCAGATCGTCACGCCCAGCGGGACGTCGATTCCGCTGCTGGCCTTCGCCACCGTCCGCTACGAGCTGGAGCAGCCGCTGGTGTGGCGGCGTGATCGCTTGCCGACCATCACCTTGAAGGCGGCGGTCAGCGACGATATCCAGCCGACCGATCTGGTGGCCCAGCTCAAGCCCGAGATCGAGAAATTCGCCGAAGGTTTGCCGGTGGGCTACAAGGTGGCCACCGGTGGTACGGTCGAGGAAAGCGGCAAGGCGCAGGGACCCATCGCCAAGGTGGTGCCGTTGATGCTGTTCCTCATGGCGACCTTCCTGATGATCCAGCTGCACAGTGTGCAGAAGATGTTCCTGGTGGCCAGTGTTGCGCCGCTGGGCATCATCGGTGTGGTGCTGGCGCTGGTGCCGACCGGGACGCCCATGGGTTTCGTGGCGATTCTCGGGATACTGGCACTGATCGGTATCATCATCCGCAACTCGGTGATTCTGGTGACCCAGATCGACGCCTACGAGCGCGATGGCTACAAGCCGTGGGATGCCGTGCTGGAGGCAACCGAGCATCGACGCCGGCCGATCCTGCTCACGGCGGCAGCCGCCAGTCTGGGCATGATCCCGATTGCCCGCGAGGTGTTCTGGGGCCCGATGGCCTACGCGATGATCGGCGGAATCGTGGTGGCAACCTTGCTGACCCTGTTGTTCCTGCCGGCGCTGTATGTGGCCTGGTACCGGATCAAGGAAGACGAGGGCGAGGGGAAGCAGGCTTGATGAGTTGAGGGCCTCTTCGCGGGCAGAGCCCGCTCCCACAGGAGTTGAAGCGTTCCTTGTGGGAGCGGGCTCTGCCCGCGAAGGGGGGGCGCTGCGGTCTTGCGATTAGCGCTTGTTGAGCACTCGCGCCAGGCGGTCGCCGCCGAACTGGATCAGGGTCACCAGGGCCACCAGCAGCACGATCACCGTGAGCATGATCTGGCTGTCGAAACGCTGGTAGCCGTAGCGGTAGGCGATGTCGCCCAGCCCGCCGGCACCGATCGCGCCGGCCATGGCCGATGAATTGATCATGGTCACCACGGTGATGGTGAAGCCGGCCACGATGCCCGGTCGCGCTTCAGGCAGCAGCACGTGCCAGACGATGTGCCAGCGTCGGCAGCCCATGGCCTGCGCGGCTTCGACCAGCCCATGATCGACCTCTCGCAGACTGACCTCGGCAATGCGCGCGAAGAACGGCGTCGCAGCGAGGGTCAACGGCACCACGGCTGCCCACACGCCATAGGTCGTCCCGACGATCAGCCGGGTGAACGGGATCAGCGCCACCATCAGAATGAGAAACGGCACCGAACGGAACAGGTTGACGAACGCGCCCAGCACCCGGTTCAGCGCCGGCGCCTGGTAGATACCGCCCCGGTCGCTGGTGACCAGCACCACGGCCATCACTACACCCACCGGCAGCGCGATCAACGAGGAAACGCCCACCATCAGCAAAGTGTCCAGGGCGCCCTGCAGCAGACGATCAAACCACATAGCCCAGCTCCTCTACCTGTTGTGCCCATTGCCCGGCGCGTTGCAGCAGATGCTCGCGGTCATGGGGCGAATTGCTCACCGCCACGACCAGACTGCCCAGCGCGCGGCCCTGAATCCGTTCGATACCGCCCTGCAACAGGCTGACCTGGCCACCCAGCAGGTTGAACAACGACGACAGGTCCGCCTCGCCGGCCTGTGCCCCGGTCACGCGCAGTCGCAATACCAGCGCTGCGCCAGGTGTCGCAGGTGTGTTGCGCAGACGGGCGCGCAATTCTTCGGGCAGGCCGTGTTGCAGCGGTGCCAGCAAGGTCCGACTGACCTCATGCCGGGGGTTGCCGAACACCTGCCACACCGGGCCCTGCTCCACCACCTGGCCGCCTTCGAGCACCACTACGCGGTCGCAGATGGCGCGGATCACGGCCATTTCGTGAGTGATCAGGATGATCGTCAGCCCCAGGCGCTGATTGATGTCGCGCAGCAGGGCAAGGATCGACTCGGTGGTCTCCGGGTCCAGCGCCGAGGTGGCTTCGTCGCAGAGCAGAATCTGCGGGTCGTGCACCAGCGCCCGGGCGATGCCGACACGCTGCTTCTGCCCGCCGGACAACTGCGCCGGATAGGCATCGCGCTTGCCTTGCAGACCGACCAGTTCGAGCAGCTCACCGACCTTGCGCCAGCGCTCGGCCTGGGGCACACCGGCGACCTTGAGTGGCAATTCGACGTTCTGCCACACGGTTTTTGCCGACATCAGATTGAAGTGCTGGAAGATCATGCCGATGCGCCGTCGCAGGGCCACCAGGCGGTCCTCGTCGAACTCGCCGATGTCCACCTGATCGACCAGCACGCGCCCGCTGCTGGGCTGTTCCAGCCGGTTGATGGTGCGGATCAGCGACGACTTGCCGGCGCCGCTGCGGCCGATGATGCCGAACACTTCGCCACGCTCGATGTTCAGGTCGATGCCTTGCAGCGCCTGGACGGGGCCCTGGGCGCCTTCATAGGTCTTGCCGACGCCGATGAAGCGCACCAGCGCATTGGCCAGCTGTGGGTGCAGTTCCAGGGGCTCGGCAGGCGGTCGGGCAAGGCCGGCAGTAGCGGCCAGCCTGCGTTGCACATTGGTGGTGGGCATGCTCACTCCTTCCAGCCGACTTGGTAGAGTTTGCCGTTGACCTTGTCGAGCGAGGCGCGTACCACCGGCGAATGCTGGTAGATGTCGATGAACTTGGCCAGGCGCGGATCGTCCTTGCGCTCGGGCTTGATCACGAACTGGATGACGTATTCAGGATGATCCAGACCATCGAACAGCAGCGCCGAGCCTGCATCGAAGGTCTTGGACAGGCGAATGTAGGCCGGGTAGCCCTGCACCAGATCAGCGTCGTCGTAGGCACGCACCAGCTGCACCGCCTCGACCTGGAGAATCTTCAGGTTTTTGGGGTTGGTGAGAATGTCCTCTTCGGTGGCCTTGTAGCCCACGCCCGGCTTGAGGGTGATCAAGCCGGCCTTGGCCAGCAGTTGCAGGCCTCGGCCGCTGTTGATCGGGTCATTGGCAATGGCGACGGTCGCGCCCTTGGGCAGTTCGTCGAAGCCTTTATAGCGTTTGGCATACAGGCCGACGTTGTTGATGATGCCCGGCGCATAGGGCACCAGGTCGGTGCCGGCCTGAGTGTTGGCGTTTTCCAGGAACGGCATGTGCTGGAAGTAGTTCACGTCGATGTCGCCGGCGGCCAGGCTGACGTTGGGCGCGATCCAGTCGGTGAATTCCACCAGCTTGACGGTCAGGCCCTGTTTCTTGGCTTCCTCCACGGCGCTTTCCAGGGGGATGGCGAAGGCGGCGGTGGTGCCGACGATCAGGGGCTTGTCATCGGCGGCATGGGCTGCGCCGGTTAGCAGAGTGAGCGCGAGCAGCAAGGTGTGTTTGAGCATGTTGGGTTTCCAGTGATTTTTGTGTTGTTTGAGGTGGCCTCTTCGCGGGTAGAACCCGCTCCCACATGAGCGTGCGCTCGTTGATTGTGGAAGCGGGCTTCGCGCGAAGAGGCCCGATCAGGCACCGCGCTTGTAACTGAAACCGGCATGCCCTTCAGGCAGCCCAGGGCCCTTACCGAAGACCTTTTCGCGCAGCGTGCCCTGGGCATAGGCGGTCTTGTAGGAACCGCGCGCCTGCAGCACGGGAATCACCAGGTCGATGAAGTCGGCGTAGCTTTCCGGGGTTACCGTGCGGGTCAGGTTGAAACCGTCCAGGCCGGTCTCGGCGATCCAGGCTTCAAGTTCGTCGGCGACCTGTTCCGGGTCACCGACCAAGGTGATGTAGCGCCCGCCCAAGGCGTGTTGATCGAGCAGCTTGCGCCGGGTCCAGTCGTTGTTCTGCAGGGTCTTGGTGGCCGACTCGATGGCATTGCCCTTGACGTACTGAATGGGCTCGTCGAGTTCATAGCGGGCGAAGTCGATTGCCGTAGAGGCGGCGAAGTGGGCGACACCGGCCTCGGCGCTGGCGTAGCTGCGGTACTCGTCATGCTTGGCCCGGGCCTGCGCCTGGGTGGCAGCGACGATAACCGTGATGCCCATGAAGACCTTCACGGCCTGGGGATCGCGGCCGGCCGCGCGGGCTGCGTCGCGCACCTTGTCCACCTGGGCGCGGGTAGCCTGCTTGTTCTGTCCGCTGATGAACACGCATTCGGCATGCTGACCGGCGAACTGCAGGCCGCGTGCCGAACTGCCGGCCTGGAACAATAGCGGCGTGCGCTGCGGTGAGGGTTCGCACAGGTGGTAACCCTGAACCCGGTAGAACTCGCCTTCATGCTCTATTTTGTGGACCTTTTCCGGCTGGGCGTAGATACGCCGTTCGCGGTCCTCGATCACGGCATCGTCTTCCCAGCTGCCTTCCCAGAGTTTGTACAGCACCTGCAGGTATTCGTCGGCCTGATCGTAGCGGCGGTCGTGCTCTACTTGCTGGGTCAGGCCCATGGCCTTGGCGGCGCTGTCCAGATAGCCGGTGACGATGTTCCAGCCCACCCGGCCACGGGTCAGGTGATCGAGCGTGGACAGACGCCGGGCGAACAGGTACGGCGCCTCGTAGGTCAGGTTGGCGGTCAGGCCGAAGCCCAGGTGGCGGGTGACCGCGGCCATGGCCGAGACCAGCAGCAACGGGTCGTTGACCGGCAGTTGGATCGACTCCTTGAGCGTCACGTCGACCGAGTCCTGATAGACGTCGTAGACCCCGACGATGTCGGCGATGAACAGGCCGTCGAACAGGCCGCGCTCCAGCAGCTGGGCCAGTTCGGTCCAGTATTCCAGCGTCTTGTACTGGCTCGAGGTGTCCCGTGGATGGGTCCACAAGCCGTGGTTGATGTGGCCCACGCAGTTCATGTTGAAGGCGTTGAGCAGGATCTGCTTCTTGCTCATCAGATCGTCCCCCGGCGCGGTGGCAGCTGGCCGTTGAGGTAGTAGTTGCCGATGGCGTGGTACTTCCAGCGCACAGGGTCGTGAAGGGTGTGTACGCGGGCATTGCGCCAGTGCCGGTCGAGGCCGTGCTCGGCCAGGGTGGCCTGGCTGCCGGCCAGCTCGAACAGGGTGCTGCCGGCGGCCAGGGAAATTTCGGTACTGAGCGCGCGGGCTTCGGCCACGGCGATCGAGGCGGCGCCGACGTGTTCGGCGGTGGGCTCGGCCTGTGCCTTGTCGAGCACCTCGCCGGCACGCTCGAGCAAGGCTTCGGCAGCATGCAGACGGATCGCCAGATGGCCGAAGCTCTTGAGTGACAGCGGATCTTCTACAGCCTTGTCACTGGTGGCGTCGATCCATGGCCGAGTGCGGGTGCGGACGAACTGCAAGGCGTCCTCGAACGCTCCGCGCGCGATGCCGGTGTCGATCGCGGCATGCAGGATCTGCGCGAACGGGCCGACCGTGGTGGGCCGTTCGAACGCGCTTTGAAACGGGACGATGGCGTCGGAGCTCACCCAGACATTGTCGAACACCACCGAGCCACTGCCCGTGGTGCGCTGGCCGAAGCCACTCCAGTCATCGATGACCTCGACCCCGGCACTGTCGGCGGGCACGAAGGCCAGTTGCTGTACGCCCTGTTCATCGATCACCGACGTGGGAATGCACTGGGCATACAGCGCGCCGGTGGCGTAGAACTTGCGACCATTGATGCGCAAACCGTCGCCATCGCGGGTCAGGCGCGTGGTGCGGTCATGGGCGGTTCGCGTGCCCAGTTCCGCCAGGGCGTTGCCCAGCCGCTGGCCTGCCAGCACGTCGGCGTACAGGCGCTGTTGCTGCGCCGGGCTGCCGTTGATGCGCAGCACTTCCAGGGCATAGAAATGATTCTGTGGGATCTGGCCCAGCGAGCCGTCGGCGGCGGCCAGCAGGGCGATGACCTGGGCCAGGGTCACGTTGGACACGCCAGCACCGCCGAATGCCTTGGGTACGCTGATGCCGCCCAGGCCGGAGCGCGAGAACAGCGCCAGTTCGCTATGGGGCAGCAGCCGTTCGCGGTCGCGCAGGGCGCTGTCGTGCTGCAACCGCGGGGCCAGCTGCCGGGCAACGTCGAGGGCCTGCTGGTCGTTGGCGATACGTGCGACGCCGTCGAGGGGGTGGGGCAATGAGCTCATGCTGATCTCCAGCGGTCTGGTCAAATCCAGGAATGGCGCGCAGGCAGGCTGCCGTTCAGGTGGTAGGCGCCGACGGCGTGGTATTTCCAGCGCACCGGATCGTGCAGGGTGTGCACGCGGGCGTTACGCCAGTGACGGTCGAGGTTGAACTCGGCGAGGCTGGCGCGGCTGCCGGCCAGTTCGAAGAGCTTTTCGCTGGCGTGCAGGGCGATTTCTGTGGTGATCACCTTGGCCTCGGCCACGGCGATCGAGGCTTGCCCGGCAAGGGCGGCGTCCAGCGGCGCCTGGCCGAGCTGGTCGAGCACGCGCGCAGCCTTGCGCAGCAATGCCTGGGCGGCGTGCAGCTCCAGCTTCAGGCGACCGATGTCGGCGATCACGAAAGGATCGTCACTGGCGCGCTCGACCCCGGCGTCGATCCACGGGCGGGATTTCTCGCGGACGAAAGCGATGGTGTCGTCGATTGCCGCAGCGGCAATGCCGGCGTCGATGGCTGCCTGCATCAGTTGCGATACGGCGCCTTGGATGTTCGGCTGTTGCGCCTGACGCCAGATCTCCACGACATGGGTGTCGGGTACCTGCACGTCTTCCAGCAACACGGTGCCGCTGGCGGTGGTGCGCTGGCCGAAGCCGGACCAGTCGTCGATGATGCGCAGGCCGGGCGTGCCGTGCCGCACGAAGGCCATGACCAGGCGCTGGTGCTCATCCATGGCCTTGACCGCTACCCAGTGGGCGAACAGCGCGCCGGTGGAGTAGAACTTCTGTCCGCTGATCTGCCAGTCGTCTCCGTCGCGGACGATGCGAGTCTTGATCTCCAGGGTGTTGCGGGTGCCGCGTTCGGGGCCGCCATTGCCGATGCGCGCGCCTTGCAGCACGGCGCTGAACAGCGTCTGCTGCTGTTGCGCGGTAGCAGTGCCGCGAAGCATCTGCAGGATGCCGAAATGGTTTTGCGGAATCTGCCCCAGGGCCGGATCGGCGGTGCTGATCAGGCGAAATACCTCGACCAGGGTCCCGAAACTGACGTCCGGGCCGCCGAAGGCGCGTGGCACGGTGATGCTGCCCAGGCCGCTTGCGCTGAATTGCTCGATCAGTTGCCAGGGCAGTTCGCGTCGCTGGTCGCGCCCGGCGGCATGGGTACGGGCACTGGCAGCGAGGGCTCGCGCGGCGTCGAGCGCGTCGAGGTCATTGCGCAGTATCTGCGCAGGCACGAGCGCCGGGCCGTTGTCGGCCGGGGTGGGTTGAGAGTGTTCGAGGGAAATCGAGTGGGTGACCATACCGTCCTCACGTCATGCACGGCGTATGTCGCCTTGCTTTGGTGTACGCAGGTCCGGTGGTCCGGTGTATATACCCTAATCGTTTGTTAAATTTAAATGAACTAACGATTGGGAATATGGATAGATGTGTTTTTTACCGTAGTCATGTCATGTAGGAGCGGCCTGTGGCTGCGAAGGGGGCGCTGCGGTGTGTCAGGTACAGCGCGGTGTGTTCTTCGCGGGCAGAGCCCGCTCCCACAGACTACCGTGTGTCAAGGACGCCGCAGGGTGTTCTTCGCGGGCAGGGCCCGCTCCCGTAATCGAGGGTCAGGCGGGGCGGGTGAGGGTCTTGACGCCTTCGGCGGTGCCCAGCAGCAGCACATCGGCCGGGCGGGCGGCGAACAGGCCGTTGGTGACCACGCCCACGATGGCATTGATCTGCGTTTCCAGCGCCACCGGGTCGGTGATCTGCATGTTGTACACATCAATGATGATGTTGCCGTTGTCGGTCACCACACCCTCGCGATAGACCGGGTCGCCGCCCAGCTTCACCAACTGGCGCGCGACGTGGCTGCGGGCCATGGGAATGACCTCCACCGGCAATGGAAACTCGCCCAATACCGGCACCAGCTTGCTGCCGTCGGCGATGCAGATGAAAGTGGTGGCCACGGCCGCAACGATCTTCTCGCGGGTCAGCGCGGCGCCGCCGCCCTTGATCAGGTTCAGGTGCTCATCGCTTTCATCGGCGCCGTCGACATAGAACTCCAGGTCACCGACGCCGTTGAGTTCGTACACCGGGATGCCATGGCCCTTGAGCCGCGCAGCGGTTGCCTCGGAGCTGGCCACGGCGCCGTCGAATGCGCTCTTGTGCTGGGCCAGCGCATCGATGAAGCAATTGGCGGTGGAACCGGTGCCGACACCGACAACGCTCTTTTCACCCAGCTTGGGCAGAATGAAATCCACGGCAGCCTGGGCGACGGCCTGTTTGAGTTGGTCCTGGGTCATGCGAGCTCCGCAGCGGCAGTTGGGGCTCTAGTGGTTTCGGCCCCGAAGGCGCGCATTATAAGGGCAAAACCTTGGTTTTGCGGTGGGCGTTGGCTTAGACTCGTTGGTCCCGCCCGTTATCGTCAGTGATGTCTGCCATGCTCGAACAGTACGTAAAGATGATCCTCACCTCGCGCGTCTACGACGTCGCGGTGGAAACCCCTTTGCAGCCCGCCGGGCAGCTGTCCGAGCGCCTGAACAACAAGATTCTGCTCAAGCGCGAAGACCTGCAGCCGGTGTTCTCGTTCAAGATTCGCGGCGCGTACAACAAGCTGTCGCAGCTCACCGCGCAGGAAGCAGCGTGCGGCGTGGTCACCGCGTCGGCCGGCAACCATGCCCAGGGCCTGGCGCTGGCGGCGCGCGAGTTGGGCATCAAGGCCACCATCGTAATGCCCAACACCACTCCCGAAATCAAGATCGCGGGCGTGCGTTCGCGTGGCGGCATCGTGGTGCTGCATGGCGATTCGTTCGCCGAGGCTCTGGCCCATTCGCTCAAGCTGGTAGAAGAGCAGGGCATGGTCTACATCCATCCCTACGACGACCCCTATACCATTGCCGGGCAGGGCACGGTGGCCATGGAGATTCTGCGCCAGCACCCGGGTGACCTCGACGCGATCTTCGTACCGGTGGGCGGCGGCGGGCTGATCGCCGGCATTGCCGCGTACGTCAAATACCTGCGTCCGGGCATCAAGGTCATCGGCGTCGAGCCGGACGATTCCAACTGCCTGCAGCAGGCCATGCGCGCTGGGGAGCGCGTGGTGCTGCCGCAGGTCGGGCTGTTCGCCGATGGCGTCGCGGTGGCGCAGATCGGTCACTACACCTTCGAGATCTGCAAGGACCATGTAGATGAGGTGATCACCGTCAGCACCGACGAGATCTGCGCGGCGATCAAGGACATCTACGACGACACCCGTTCCATCACTGAGCCTGCGGGTGCTCTCGGGGTCGCCGGGATCAAGAAGTACGTCGAGGCCCGAGGCGTGTCGGGGCAGACCCTGGTGGCGATCGATTCGGGCGCCAACGTCAACTTCGATCGGTTGCGCCACGTGGCCGAGCGAGCCGAGCTGGGCGAGGGCCGCGAAGCCATCATCGCGGTGACCATCCCCGAGCGTCCGGGCAGCTTCAAGGCGTTCTGCGAGGCCGTCGGCAAACGCCAGATCACCGAATTCAACTACCGCTACCACACCGGCCATGAAGCGCACATTTTCGTCGGGGTGCAGACCCATCCCGAGCGGGACCCGCGCGCGGTGCTGCTGCAGACCCTCGAGGCGCATGGCTTCCCGGTGCTGGACCTGACCGACAATGAGCTGGCCAAGCTGCACATCCGCCATATGGTCGGCGGCCATGCGGTCAGGGTCAGTGACGAGATGGTGCTGCGCTTCGAGTTTCCCGAGCGTCCGGGCGCGCTGTTCAACTTTCTCGACAAGCTGGGCGGGCGCTGGAACATCTCGATGTTTCACTACCGTAACCATGGCGCCGCCGATGGCCGCGTGGTGGCTGGGCTGCAGGTGCCCGAGGATGAACGCCATCTGGTGGCCGGCGCGCTGGCCGAGATCGGCTATCCGTTCTGGGATGAAACGGATAATCCGGCGTATCAGTTGTTCCTGGGGTAGTGATGCGGTGCACCGGCTTGAGTCCGCGGTGTGTCATTCGCGGGCAGAGCCCGCTCCCACAAGGGCGGCCGGGTGTGCCAGTTGTTCCTGGGGTAGTGATGCGGTGCACCGGCTTGAGTCCGCGGTGTGCCATTCGCACACATAGCCCGCCCCCACAAG
>UVIF01000009.1 GCA_900596015.1 Pseudomonas viridiflava
TATTTCCCTACTACGTTACCGGCGCGCTGACAGCGTCGGGCGGTTCCTGGAACGCCAGCATCGTGGCCGAGGCCGTGTCCTGGGGCGACAAGCATCTGGAAGCCGCCGGTCTGGGTTCGTACATCGCCAACGCCACTCAGGCAGGTGATTACGCACGGGTCGCGTTGGGTATTGCCGTCATGTCGGTCTTCGTGATCGCGTTCAACCGGTTGCTGTGGCGCCCGCTGTACGGGTTCGCCGAGCGACGTCTGAGTCTTGTGTGATGTTTGTTGTGTGGAGG
>UVIF01000022.1 GCA_900596015.1 Pseudomonas viridiflava
GGGGCGCCGCGGTGCGTCTGAGAGACTGCAGCGCTGTGTTCGCGGCCACGGACCGCTCCTACGCAGGGTTCGAGGGCGCCGTAGGAGCGGTCATCGGCCGCGAAGGGGGCGCCGCGGTGTGTCTGAGAGACTGCAGCGCTCTTTTCGTGGCCACGGACCGCTCCTACGCAGGGTTCGAGTCCGCCGTAGGAGCGGTCATCGGCCGCGAAGGGGGCGCCGCGGTGTGTCTGAGAGCCCGTAGCGCCTTTCCGCGGCCACGGACCGCTCCTACGCAGGGTTCGAGTCCGCCGTAGGAGCGGTCATCGGCCGCGAAGGGGGCGCCGCGGTGTGTCTGAGAGACTGCAGCGCTCTTTTCGCGGCCACGGACCGCTCCTGCGGGCGTGGGGTTGAGCTGGATGCCTGGTACCCCTGCAACCAAATAGCATCCCATAACGGGTAATCTCCGACCCTCTTGACCAATCCTGCGCGCAGTGGGTTGGCCACAATGTATCTGGCACTGGCGAGTAAATCCTCCTCCTGACGCAGCGCTCGGTCGTGGAAGCCGGCCTGCCACAATTGGCCTGTTCTTGCGCACCGTTCATTGATTGCCTTGCTCGAGCGCGATTTGACCTGACGCATCAGGGTTTCCAGCGATGCGTCCTCTAGCTGCATCAGCCAGTGGAGGTGATCCGGCATGACAACCCAGGCCAGCGATTGTGCTTGGTTCCAGCGTTGGGCATTCATCATCTCCGCAACTACGCACCGGCCCAGTTTGAAATCCCGGAACAGGGGCTTTCTATGTTTCACAACGGCAGTCAAAAGATAGATGCCGCCGCGCTGAGAAAAGCGGCCCGTGCGTAACCTGCAATTTTTGTAGAGTGGCATGAGAGCCTCCATTCATGGCGGAGATTTGAATGTAGCGGGCAGTGACCAGGTGGGTGGGGCGGATTGATAACTGTCTGTGTCCGTCTCAGAGATCGAAATGACCGGTGATGAGTGCCAGGTTTGCACAGTGGCAGAAGCTTGTTGGAGCGGCGTGTGGCCGCGAATGAGATGCTGCGGGGGATCAGGGATATTGCGTCGCTCTTTTCGCGGCCACGGACCGCTCCTACGGGGCAGGTTGTTCCGGGATGTCTTTGGCTCGTAGGAGCGGTCATCGGCCGCGAAGGGGGCGCCGCGGTGTGTCTGGGAGACTGCAGCGCTGTGTTCGCGGCCACGGACCGCTCCTACGCAGGGTTCGAGGGCGCCGTAGGAGCGGTCATCGGCCGCGAAGGGGGCGCCGCGGTGTGTCTGGGGTACTGGGGGCCGGTGTCCGCG
>UVIF01000006.1 GCA_900596015.1 Pseudomonas viridiflava
AGTGGCCTTCACTGGCTCTGCAAGACCTGGAGGCCCAGGGGCATTGTCTTTCACTGGCCATGCAAGACCTGGTGATCCAGGGGCAGTGTCTTTCACTGGCCATGCAAGACCTGGTGGCCCAGGGGCAGTGTCTTTCACTGGCCATGCAAGACCTGGTGGCCCAAGGGCAGTGTCTTTCACTGGCCATGCAAGACCTGGTGGCCCAGGGGCAGTGGCCTTCACTGGCTCTGCAAGACCTGGAGGCCCAGGGGCATTGTCTTTCACTGGCCATGCAAGACCTGGTGATCCAGGGGCAGTGTCTTTCACTGGCCATGCAAGACCTGGTGGCCCAGGGGCA
>UVIF01000005.1 GCA_900596015.1 Pseudomonas viridiflava
AATCTTGACGATGACCTACTCTCACATGGGGAAACCCCACACTACCATCGGCGATGCATCGTTTCACTGCTGAGTTCGGGATGGGATCAGGTGGTTCCAATGCTCTATGGTCGTCAAGAAATTCTGTAGCCAGGATGCCCTTGGGAGGCACTCCAGCGAATCGGGTATGTGATGTTTGTGGGTTGTCTTGCTGCGAACTTTCGGTTCGTGTCATCTCCACAGTCACCGCAATCTGGTCATTCGACACAAATTGCTTGGGTGTTATATGGTCAAGCCTCACGGGCAATTAGTATGGGTTAGCTCAACGCCTCACAGCGCTTACACACCCCACCTATCAACGTCGTAGTCTTCGACGGCCCTTCAGGGAACTCAAGGTTCCAGTGAGATCTCATCTTGAGGCAAGTTTCCCGCTTAGATGCTTTCAGCGGTTATCTTTCCCGAACATAGCTACCCGGCAATGCCACTGGCGTGACAACCGGAACACCAGAGGTTCGTCCACTCCGGTCCTCTCGTACTAGGAGCAGCCCCTCTCAAATCTCAAACGTCCACGGCAGATAGGGACCGAACTGTCTCACGACGTTCTAAACCCAGCTCGCGTACCACTTTAAATGGCGAACAGCCATACCCTTGGGACCGGCTTCAGCCCCAGGATGTGATGAGCCGACATCGAGGTGCCAAACACCGCCGTCGATATGAACTCTTGGGCGGTATCAGCCTGTTATCCCCGGAGTACCTTTTATCCGTTGAGCGATGGCCCTTCCATACAGAACCACCGGATCACTAAGACCTACTTTCGTACCTGCTCGACGTGTCTGTCTCGCAGTCAAGCGCGCTTTTGCCTTTATACTCTACGACCGATTTCCGACCGGTCTGAGCGCACCTTCGTACTCCTCCGTTACTCTTTAGGAGGAGACCGCCCCAGTCAAACTACCCACCATACACTGTCCTCGATCCGGATAACGGACCTGAGTTAGAACCTCAAAGTTGCCAGGGTGGTATTTCAAGGTTGGCTCCACGCAGACTGGCGTCCACGCTTCAAAGCCTCCCACCTATCCTACACAAGCAAATTCAAAGTCCAGTGCAAAGCTATAGTAAAGGTTCACGGGGTCTTTCCGTCTAGCCGCGGATACACTGCATCTTCACAGCGATTTCAATTTCACTGAGTCTCGGGTGGAGACAGCGCCGCCATCGTTACGCCATTCGTGCAGGTCGGAACTTACCCGACAAGGAATTTCGCTACCTTAGGACCGTTATAGTTACGGCCGCCGTTTACCGGGGCTTCGATCAAGAGCTTCGCTTGCGCTAACCCCATCAATTAACCTTCCGGCACCGGGCAGGCGTCACACCCTATACGTCCACTTTCGTGTTTGCAGAGTGCTGTGTTTTTAATAAACAGTCGCAGCGGCCTGGTATCTTCGACCGGCATGGGCTTACGGAGCAAGTCCTTCACCCTCACCGGCGCACCTTCTCCCGAAGTTACGGTGCCATTTTGCCTAGTTCCTTCACCCGAGTTCTCTCAAGCGCCTTGGTATTCTCTACCCAACCACCTGTGTCGGTTTGGGGTACGGTTCCTGGTTACCTGAAGCTTAGAAGCTTTTCTTGGAAGCATGGCATCAACCACTTCGTCGTCTAAAAGACAACTCGTCATCAGCTCTCGGCCTTAAGATCCCGGATTTACCTAAGATCTCAGCCTACCACCTTAAACTTGGACAACCAACGCCAAGCTGGCCTAGCCTTCTCCGTCCCTCCATCGCAATAACCAGAAGTACAGGAATATTAACCTGTTTTCCATCGACTACGCTTTTCAGCCTCGCCTTAGGGACCGACTAACCCTGCGTCGATTAACGTTGCGCAGGAAACCTTGGTCTTTCGGCGTGGGTGTTTTTCACACCCATTGTCGTTACTCATGTCAGCATTCGCACTTCTGATACCTCCAGCAAGCTTCTCAACTCACCTTCACAGGCTTACAGAACGCTCCTCTACCGCATCACCCTAAGGTGATACCCGTAGCTTCGGTACCTGGTTTGAGCCCCGTTACATCTTCCGCGCAGGCCGACTCGACTAGTGAGCTATTACGCTTTCTTTAAAGGGTGGCTGCTTCTAAGCCAACCTCCTAGCTGTCTAAGCCTTCCCACATCGTTTCCCACTTAACCAGGATTTTGGGACCTTAGCTGACGGTCTGGGTTGTTTCCCTTTTCACGACGGACGTTAGCACCCGCCGTGTGTCTCCCATGCTCGGCACTTGTAGGTATTCGGAGTTTGCATCGGTTTGGTAAGTCGGGATGACCCCCTAGCCGAAACAGTGCTCTACCCCCTACAGTGATACATGAGGCGCTACCTAAATAGCTTTCGAGGAGAACCAGCTATCTCCGAGCTTGATTAGCCTTTCACTCCGATCCACAGGTCATCCGCTAACTTTTCAACGGTAGTCGGTTCGGTCCTCCAGTTAGTGTTACCCAACCTTCAACCTGCCCATGGATAGATCGCCCGGTTTCGGGTCTATACCCAGCGACTAAACGCGCTATTAACACTCGCTTTCGCTACGCCTCCCCTATTCGGTTAAGCTCGCCACTGAATATAAGTCGCTGACCCATTATACAAAAGGTACGCAGTCACCCAACAAAGTGGGCTCCCACTGCTTGTACGCATACGGTTTCAGGATCTATTTCACTCCCCTCTCCGGGGTTCTTTTCGCCTTTCCCTCACGGTACTAGTTCACTATCGGTCAGTCAGTAGTATTTAGCCTTGGAGGATGGTCCCCCCATATTCAGACAAGGTTTCTCGTGCCCCGTCCTACTCGATTTCATTGACAAGAGATTTTCGCGTACAGGGCTATCACCCACTATGGCCGCACTTTCCAGAGCGTTCCGCTAATCTCAAATCAACTTAAGGGCTGGTCCCCGTTCGCTCGCCACTACTAAGGGAATCTCGGTTGATTTCTTTTCCTCAGGGTACTTAGATGTTTCAGTTCCCCTGGTTCGCCTCTCATGCCTATGTATTCAGCATGAGATAACTGTCTTATGACAGCTGGGTTCCCCCATTCAGACATCTCCGGATCACAGTCTGTTTGCCGACTCCCCGAAGCTTTTCGCAGGCTACCACGTCTTTCATCGCCTCTGACTGCCAAGGCATCCACCGTATGCGCTTCTTCACTTGACCATATAACCCCAAGCAATCTGGTTATACTGTGAAGACGACATTCGCCGAAAATTCGCACTTACTCTAAGAGCAACTCACAAATTTTACCTTAGCCTGAACCCACACCAGTGAAAGTGTTGGTCCAGTCTATCTTTCTATCACATACCCAAATTTTTAAAGAACGATTCTGAAAAAGATCAGAAATCAGCATTCAACCATCAGTCGATGGAATGCTCATTTCTAAGCTTTGACAACGATGGAGCACCAAAGGTGGTGGAGCCAAGCGGGATCGAACCGCTGACCTCCTGCGTGCAAGGCAGGCGCTCTCCCAGCTGAGCTATGGCCCCATAATTGGTGGGTCTGGGCAGATTCGAACTGCCGACCTCACCCTTATCAGGGGTGCGCTCTAACCAACTGAGCTACAGACCCAATCGTCTTCTTCAATGAATCAAGCAATTCGTGTGGGAGCTCATGAGCCAGCTGTTGTCGTCGATTAAGGAGGTGATCCAGCCGCAGGTTCCCCTACGGCTACCTTGTTACGACTTCACCCCAGTCATGAATCACACCGTGGTAACCGTCCTCCCGAAGGTTAGACTAGCTACTTCTGGTGCAACCCACTCCCATGGTGTGACGGGCGGTGTGTACAAGGCCCGGGAACGTATTCACCGCGACATTCTGATTCGCGATTACTAGCGATTCCGACTTCACGCAGTCGAGTTGCAGACTGCGATCCGGACTACGATCGGTTTTGTGAGATTAGCTCCACCTCGCGGTTTGGCGACCCTCTGTACCGACCATTGTAGCACGTGTGTAGCCCAGGCCGTAAGGGCCATGATGACTTGACGTCATCCCCACCTTCCTCCGGTTTGTCACCGGCAGTCTCCTTAGAGTGCCCACCATAACGTGCTGGTAACTAAGGACAAGGGTTGCGCTCGTTACGGGACTTAACCCAACATCTCACGACACGAGCTGACGACAGCCATGCAGCACCTGTCTCAATGTTCCCGAAGGCACCAATCCATCTCTGGAAAGTTCATTGGATGTCAAGGCCTGGTAAGGTTCTTCGCGTTGCTTCGAATTAAACCACATGCTCCACCGCTTGTGCGGGCCCCCGTCAATTCATTTGAGTTTTAACCTTGCGGCCGTACTCCCCAGGCGGTCAACTTAATGCGTTAGCTGCGCCACTAAGAGTTCAAGACTCCCAACGGCTAGTTGACATCGTTTACGGCGTGGACTACCAGGGTATCTAATCCTGTTTGCTCCCCACGCTTTCGCACCTCAGTGTCAGTATGAGCCCAGGTGGTCGCCTTCGCCACTGGTGTTCCTTCCTATATCTACGCATTTCACCGCTACACAGGAAATTCCACCACCCTCTGCCCTACTCTAGCTTGCCAGTTTTGGATGCAGTTCCCAGGTTGAGCCCGGGGATTTCACATTCAACTTAACAAACCACCTACGCGCGCTTTACGCCCAGTAATTCCGATTAACGCTTGCACCCTCTGTATTACCGCGGCTGCTGGCACAGAGTTAGCCGGTGCTTATTCTGTCGGTAACGTCAAAACAGCAAGGTATTCGCTTACTGCCCTTCCTCCCAACTTAAAGTGCTTTACAATCCGAAGACCTTCTTCACACACGCGGCATGGCTGGATCAGGCTTTCGCCCATTGTCCAATATTCCCCACTGCTGCCTCCCGTAGGAGTCTGGACCGTGTCTCAGTTCCAGTGTGACTGATCATCCTCTCAGACCAGTTACGGATCGTCGCCTTGGTGAGCCATTACCTCACCAACTAGCTAATCCGACCTAGGCTCATCTGATAGCGCAAGGCCCGAAGGTCCCCTGCTTTCTCCCGTAGGACGTATGCGGTATTAGCGTTCCTTTCGAAACGTTGTCCCCCACTACCAGGCAGATTCCTAGGCATTACTCACCCGTCCGCCGCTGAATCAGGAAGCAAGCTTCCTTCAACCGCTCGACTTGCATGTGTTAGGCCTGCCGCCAGCGTTCAATCTGAGCCATGATCAAACTCTTCAGTTCAATACTGCAATCAGGTTTTGAGAAAACCTTATAAACTTGGCTCAGCAATCGCAAACTCGAACCCGAAGGGTCGAGGTAACTCTTTGATTTCTCGTGGAGTTGTTGTGATGCTGATAATCTTGTTGACTAACAGTCTTAACTCACAAGCACCCACACGAATTGCTTGATTCAATTGTTAAAGAGCGGTGGGTTGATCCTTTCGTCTCAACCGAGGCGCGCATTCTACGCTAGCCTCACATCCTGTCAAGCGTTTATTTTGAAGTATTTGGCCAGAAACCTGAACAACTTCAAACACTTGACTCGCTTCGATCACTCGTCAGCGGGAGGCGAATTCTACAGCGTTTCAAACCGCTGTCAACTGCCTTTTTCACCGCTTCCGACCTTGA
>UVIF01000004.1 GCA_900596015.1 Pseudomonas viridiflava
CTCTCGAACCCTGCGTAGGGGCGGTCCGTGGCCGCGAACACAGCGCTGCAGTCTCTCAGACACACCGCGGCGCCCCCTTCGCGGCCGATGACCGCTCCTACGGCGCCCTCGAACCCTGCGTAGGAGCGGTCCGTGGCCGCGAAAAGAGCGCTGTGGTGTCTAGAGTTACACCCTAGCGCCGAGTTCAGCGGAGATGGCGTGGGCGGCTTTCTGGACCACAGGAACCAGGGATTCCATCTTCTCCAGAGGCATGTACGGTAGCGTGCTGGCCACACTGATCGCAGCGACGATTTGTCCGCTGGCATCGCGGATGGGTGCAGCCACGCAGCGGATCGACGGTTCGTTGTCTTCCAGGTCGAACGCATAGCGACCCGTCACATAGGTCTGCATACGGGCCTGGAACTGGGGCCAGGTGAGTTGCGGGTGGTCGGGCCACAGCGCAGATGCCGCCGCAACGGCCTCACCGCGTTCGAACAACCTCTGCCATTCGGCCGCTTCGGCATCCAGCATCAAGGCCTTGCCGATGCCAGTGCGCGCCAGCGGCATGCGATGCCCCACCCGCGACCGCATCTCCGGGCCATTGCGGCCCGGCGTCTTGTGCAGGTACAGCACCTCGTCGCCGTCGCGAATCGCCAGGTGAATGGTATCGCCGGTCAGCGTCGACAGTTCATCCAGCCAAGGTGTGGCCAACATCACCAGCGGCACCTCGTCCCGTGCCTGAAAGCCGAGTTCGATCAGCCGCGGTCCAAGCAGGTACCCCGCCTGAGGCAGCACCCGCAAGTAGCGCTCGTCCACCAGGCAGCTGGCCAGCCGGTGGGTGGTGCTGCGAGTAGTGCCGATGCGTCGAGCGATCTCTTTCAGATCACGGGCACCGTCGGCCACGGCCTGAATCACTGCCAGCCCGCGGAGCAGGGTCTGAGTACCGGTCGGTGCAGCGGGGGGCATGTCGTCCTGCATGGTCAACCTTCGTGTCAGGTAAAAGCAGGCGCATTATGTTCGCCTGCTCGCAACGGGGTCAAAGCTCGATCCGCTCGACCTTGCCCACCAGCAGGATGTAGGACAGTGCCCCGACCAGAGCCGTGACCGCAATGTAGGTGATCGCGGGTGCGAACGAATCGCCAGTCGCCAGGAAACCAATGGCGATCGGCGTGGTGATCGCCGACAGGTTGCCGATGAAGTTGAACACCCCGCCGGTCAGCCCGAGCAAGCGCGCAGGTGCCAGGGTCGAGACCAGCGACCAGGTGATCGACGCCAGACCGTTGCCGAAGAAGGCCAGCGCCAGGCAAGCGATCACCAGCGGGGTCGAATCGACGTAGTTGGCGCCAATGATGCAAGTCGAGATCAACAGGCCACCGATGATCGGCAGCTTGCGCGCCAGGCCGATGCTGGCGCCACGACGGATCAGCCAATCGGAAAAGAACCCCGAGCACAGCACGCCAACGAAGGCAGCCAGGAACGGCAGCGAGGCGAGCATGCCCGATTTGATGAAGTCCATGCCGCGGTATTTGACCAGGTAGGTCGGGAACCAGGTCAGGAAGAACCACAAGGTCGAGTTCAGGCAGTACTGGCCCAGATAGATACCCCAGAGCTTGCGCTTGCTGAGCACGATGCCCAGGTCGGTCCAGCTGAAACCGGCCTTGGCCTGGCGCGCCGATTTCTGCATGTCGACCAAGCCGCCACCGTCGCTGATGAGCTGGATTTCCGCCGCGTTGGCGCCCTTGAAATCACGCGGCTCGCGATACACCGCGTACCAGATCACCGCCCAGACAATGCCCACCAGACCGGTGCTGACGAACACCATGTGCCAGCCGAATTCGTGTTGCAGCCAGGCCAGCACGGGGGTCAGGAAGGCCAGGCCGACGAACTGGCCCGAGGTGTAGAAACCAATGGCGGTGGCGCGTTCGCGTTCGGGGAACCAGGTGGTGACTACGCGGCTGTTGATCGGGTACGCCGGCGCTTCCAGCGCGCCCACGGCCATGCGCAGCACGAACAGCGCAATGAAGCTGCCGGCAAAGCCGAGCATGACGGTGGCAATGGACCACAACGCCAGGGCCACACTGTAGAGGATACGTGGCGGGACGCGGTCGACCAGCCAGCCGCCGGGAATCTGCATGGCGGCGTAGGTCCAGCCGAATGCGGAAAAGATCAGGCCGACGTGGACCGGGTCGATGCCCAGATCGCTGGTCAGCGCCGGCGCGGCGATGGACAGGTTGCTACGGTCCAGATAGTTGATCACCACGGTGATGAACAGCAGCACCATGATGAAGAAGCGCTTGCGGCTGGGCGTCGCCAGCGCCGGCGCGGTGGATGCGGTTTGCGTGTGCATGAGTCATACCTTTTATTGTATTTGTAGCTGAGCCAGGGGGCGGATCAGTGAGTCAGGGGCACCGGGTTGGCCTTTTCGCGGCCGATGACCGCTCCCACGGGGGGGCTGAAATCCCGGTGGGAGCGGTCCGTGGCCGCAAAGGGTGCCGCGCGGTACCTCAGGCGCACCGCACGCCCCTTGCACGCATCACCACTCGGCGAAGCTGCCGTCGGCGTGGCGCCAGATCGGGTTGCGCCAGCGATGGCCGATCTCGGCGCGCTCACGCACGTACTCCTCGTTGATCTCGATCCCAAGCCCCGGACCATTGGGGATCTTCACGAAACCATTGTCGTAGTCGAACACCTCAGGGTGAGTGACGTAGTCGAGCAGATCATTGCTTTCGTTGTAGTGAATCCCCAGGCTCTGCTCCTGGATGAAGGCGTTGTAGCAGACCGCATCCAGCTGCAGGCAGGCCGCCAGTGCAATCGGCCCGAGCGGGCAATGCAAGGCCAGCGCCACATCGTAGGCCTCGGCCATGTTGGCGATCTTGCGGGTCTCGGTGATCCCGCCGGCATGCGAGGCGTCGGGCTGGATGATGTCCACATAGCCTTCACTGAGAATCCGCTTGAAGTCCCAACGCGAGTACAGACGCTCACCGAGTGCGATCGGCGTACTGGTCAACGGCGCCAGCTCCTTGAGCGCTTCGTAGTTCTCGCTCAACACCGGCTCTTCGATGAACATCAGCTTGAACTGGTCCAGCTCCTTCATCAGCACCTTGGCCATGGGCTTGTGCACGCGGCCATGGAAATCGACGCCGATGCCCACGTTCGGCCCTACCGCATCACGCACCGCCGCAACGCTGGCCAGGGCGCGATCGACCTTGTCGAACGTGTCGAGAAACTGCAGCTCTTCGGTGCCGTTCATCTTCACCGCGGTGAAACCGCGCGCGACGGCTTCACTTGCCGCCCGCGCCGTATCGGCCGGCCGGTCGCCACCGATCCACGAGTACACCCGGATACGATCGCGCACCTGGCCGCCGAGCAGGTCGCTGACCGATACGCCCAGCGCCTTGCCCTTGATATCCCACAACGCCTGATCGATACCGGCCAAGGCGCTCATGTGGATGGCGCCGCCACGGTAGAAACCGCCGCGGTACAGCACGGTCCAGATGTCTTCGATATTGCGTGGGTCCTTGCCGATCAGGTAGTCGGACAATTCGTCGACAGCGGCCGCCACGGTGTGCGCGCGGCCTTCGACCACCGGCTCGCCCCAGCCGACCACACCCTCGTCGGTCTCGACCTTGAGGAAGCACCAGCGCGGTGGAACGATGAAGGTCGTGAGTTTGGTGATTTTCATCTGTTGTCTCTCTTGTTCGATGGACGCTCGAGCGTCTGTAAATGTTGCCGTTACCGCCCGTATCGATTTCGTAGGAGCGGTCCGTGGCCGCGAACCAAGCGGTGCGGTGCATCAGTCACTGCGCGGCGCCCTTTTCGCGGCCGCTGACCGCTCCTACAGGGCGTACAACGTGTCAGCCTTTCAGGGATTGCCAGGCCTGGGCGTACGCCTTGGCGTTTTCGGCCACCTGTTGCACCGTCATGCCCGGCTTGAACAGGCCCGAACCCAGACCAAACCCAGCCACGCCGGCATCGAGAAACGGCTGCATGTTGTGCGGGCTGATGCCGCCCACCGGCACCAGCGCCGTCCCTTTGGGCAGCACCGCCAACAACGCCTTGACCACGGCCGGCGTCAGCGACTCGGCCGGGAACAGTTTCAACACGTCGGCACCGGCGGCCAGCGCGGCAAAGGCCTCGGTCGGCGTTACCACGCCCGGCGCCAGAAACATGCCGGCCTCCTTGGCGGCCTTGAGCACTGCAGGGTCGCTGTGCGGCATAACGATCAACTGCCCTCCCGCCGCCTTGACCTGCTGCACGTGTTCGGCCGACAGCACCGTTCCGGCACCGATCAGGCAATCGGCAGGCAAACTGTTGCGCAACAGCCGAATGCTGTCGAAAGGCTGCGGTGAGTTGAGCGGTACCTCGATGATGCGAAACCCGGCGCTGTACAGCACCTCGCCGATGGCCACCGACTCTTCGGGGCGCAGGCCGCGCAAAATGGCGATCAGCCCGTTCTGGGCCATTGCTTGCTTGAGCATGTCAAACCTCTTGGAGCTGTTGAACGACAAGCCCGGCGGCCAGCGCTAGGCTCCAGAGACCGCGTTCGGTGGCCTGTTCGGCCAGGCTGACGCTGTTGAACCCACACAGGGCCAACGCTTGCCGATAGCGCTGGCACAACGCACTGCTGCCGATTAAAACCACGGCCGGCAGCGACTCCTGCCCGCTGCGCTGGCGCAGCATTTCGGCCAGCGCGCGTAGTTCATGGCCAATCATCAGGCCGGACAGATAGTCAGCCTGCTCGCTGCTCGCCAACTGGCCGGTGAGGCCCAGGCTGCGCGCACTGAACATCGTCGACAGCACGCCGATGCTGCCCTCGCGCGACGTCGCCACGGCTACACCGCGCTCGAACGCGGCGCTGTCGAACGACGCGCTGCGCTTCTGCGTGCGACCGAGAATGGTGTGGGCACTGGCCGCGGCGAACAATTCGCCGGTCATGAAGGTGTCGAAATGCTCGATGCGCTGCTCGACCACCCTCGCCCATTTCGAATGGCTGCCAGGCAGGCCGACCAGCAACGTCTGGTCGCGCTCGGCCGCAGGCAGCGACTGCAGCAGACCGAAGATCTGGGTTTCCTCGCCGCGCATGACGTTGGGCAGCGCCGAACGTTGCAGCACCCCGGGCACCAGGTGCACATCGATACCCCTGAGGGTACGTACGCGAGCCATTCCGGCGGCCACATCGGCCGCCTGCGCCGGGCTTTGGCAATACGGCACTTCGTGCCAACCCTGGGCGCTGCCGACCATGCCGCAGGCGATCACGGCAACGTCAGGAAAAGCGTCGAGCCAGTCGCCACAGGCTTCGTCGAAGGTCAGTTCGAAGCCGTCACTGGTCGATTCGCCTGAAATAATACGAGGGGTGTTGGACAACTGCATGATGCCGCGATCCAGCGAGCGCTGGTCGAGTACGTAGCCATCATGGCCGAGCAGATAGGCTCGCAGGGAACTGGTCCCCCAATCGAGTGCAACGAGTTGCGGCTGCATCGCTTCACCTTGTTTGTTTTTGGTAGTGAGTGGCGGTGTGTGATGGCCGACTATAAATCTATTTGAATGGAAATCTCAATATATAATTGTCGATCCCATATATAGGGAATTAGCCACATCATTCCTGTGGGAGCGGGCTCTGCCCGCGAAGGATGCCCCGCCGTGTATCTGTCAGACCGCAGCACGTCATTCGCGGGCAGAGCCCGCTCCCACATGGGAACCGGTATCGACGCATAAAAAAACCGGCCTGGTGGCCGGTTCATTTGGAGTCAAGCGTAGGCCTGAAGAGGTCGGCGTCTGCCGAAGAGCCAGGCGGTGCCGACACCGACCGCACCCATTACCACGCAATAGCCCACGCACACCCATGGGCTCCAAGGCATCAGGGCGATCAGCAGCAGCGGCGTGGTACTTGCCCACAGCGCATACGCAATGTTGTAGGTAAACGAAATGCCCGATACACGCACCTTGGCCGGGAACAGGCCGACCATCAGCGACGGCACTACCCCTACTACCCCACACCCCAGACCGGCCAGCGCGTAGGCCACGGCCAGACTGCCGACCCCGGCAACCAGGCTGGCGTAAAGCGCAGTGATGCCCAATGGCAGCAGCACGCTGTAAAGGACCAGCGCACGCCAGGCGCCGATACGATCGACCAGCAGACCAGCCAACACGCAGCCAACGTTGAGGAATACGATACCCAGGCTGCTCAGCGCGAAGGTATGCCGCGCATCCAGACCAAAGCGCTGCTGCATCACCGTCGGCGTGATCACCACCAGTACCACCACGGCCGAAGTCAGCACACACGTCAGCAATACCGCCGGGATCAGCGAGGCGCGGTGTTCGCGCAGCACGGTGCGCAAGGAGAATTCGCTGACCTGCTCACTGCGCGCACGCATGGCCAGAAAAACCGGTGTCTCACTGAGCAGGCGGCGCAGCCATACGCCCACCACGCCGAATACGCCGCCCAACAGGAAAGGCAAACGCCACGCCCAATCAAGAATTTCCTGCGGCGTGTACACCCGCGCCAACACCGTAGCGGTCAATGCGCCGAGCAGATAGCCAAAGGTCAGCCCCGCCTGGAGAAACCCCAAGGCGTAGCCGCGTCGACGCAGCGGCACATGCTCGGCCACGAACACCCAGGCACTGGGCACCTCGCCGCCCACCGCAGCGCCCTGCAGAATGCGCAGGGCCAGCAGGAGCAGCGGCGCGAAGTAACCGATTTGCGCATAGGTGGGCATCATGCCAATCAACAGGCAGGGCACCGCCATCATCAGAATGCTCAGGCTGAACACTCGTTTGCGTCCCAACCGATCAGCGAAATGCGCCATCAGAATGCCGCCCAGCGGGCGGGCCAGATAGCCGGTCACGAAGATGCCGAAGCTCTGCAGCAGGCGCAACCACTCGGGCATCTGCGGCGGGAAGAACAGCTGGCTGAGGGTCAGGGCGAAAAATACGAAGATGATGAAATCGTAGATTTCCAGCGCGCCGCCAAGGGCCGCCAGACCGAGAGTCTTGTGGTCGCTGCGGTTGAGCAGCAATGGCTGGGCAGAGCTATCGGCAGGCATGGGCAAATCCGCTGGTGGCCGACGGCGCGTATCCTCGCGCCTGTCAAAGGCGCGCAGGATAGCAAAAACCGTCAGGCGTGGCAGGCGCTATGAGGCACCTACCCCGTGGGAGCGGCCAGCGGCCGCGAAAAGGACGCCGCACACTGGCTGATACACCGCAATACCCGGCTCGCGGCCGACGACCGCTCCTACAGCGGCGGCGAGCTGAGCGACTTGCGTGCGCGCAGACCATCGCCGATCACCCGCACACGGTGTTCAGGCGGTGCCTTCGGCGACTCGACGATGGCCATGAAGGTCTGTAGGGCGTCACGGTCTGGCAACTGCGTTACGCTGGTGCTCAGACGTTCACCCCCCGGGTCGGCCAGTTCGGTTTCGACGCGCTTCTGGCTTTCATAGAGCAATGCGTGGCGGACGTGCTCACTGTTCTTGCAGAACCGAGGCAGATCGACACCCGAGCGCACAGCCATGTCAGTGTTGGCAATCAACAGATCGAAGGGCTCGTAAGCGCTTTGCACCATGGTCAGCAATTCGTCGAGCGAACCCACCGGCACTACCCTGAAGTAGCCCAGGTTATTGAGCGTTCGTTCGATCTGCACCGCCTGCTGGTCCAACTCGTCGGCAATCAGAATCCGCAATCTCTTGTCAGCCATCATCCACTTCCCAGGCGTCGGCGCAGGACGATCCCTTACCCGCCTCGCCAAGCCACTACAGCGGGTGCAATGCAACCCGCGGCTTCCAATGATTATCACCCCCAGGGGGTGGCCCGCCGGCAAGCTTACTCTCCAAAACAGCAGTTCGGAACGGAAAACGTCGAGCATTTGACGATAAATCACAAACTACATTTGAGATTGTCTGCAAGCCAATGTTTTGTAATGCTTTATTTCTTTATTACTTAAAGTTTACCCAGCGCATTTCCGACGGTTAGCGCCGTTTCCAGGCACATTTCCAGTCACAACAGGGAACGAGCTGGCAGGACCTGCGCTCATAGCTTCAAACCCTCCCCTGATTCACGACAGTTGCATCGGCATAAGGCAGGCTCTGCTTGCCGTAGAGAGGGGACCTGACGCATTGTGTTCAGCTGAACGCGCGGGAGTCGACAATGATCCGCTTTGCAATCATCGCTCCACCCCTGCCGAGCCACTTTCAACCGCTCGAAAACCTGGCAATGGAGTTGATCGACCGCGGACACAGCGTGACGTTCTTCCACCAACCCGACGCGCGTTACCTGTTGCAGTCCAACCAAGTCAAATTCCGCAGTGTCGGTCAGGAGCGCTTCCCTGCCGGAAGCCTGGCAAAAAGCCTGGCACTGGCAGGCAATGTCGACACTTTACTTGGCCAGCGACGTACCTATGCCGATATGGCGCAAGTCACACAGATGCTCTGTGAAGAGCTGCCCCACGCCCTGCGCGAAGAACGCATCGACGCAGTGCTTAGCGACCAGATGGAAGCAGCGGGCGGGCTGGTGGCAGAGTCGCTTGGCCTGCCCTTTGTCTCCGTGGCCTGCGCACTGCCGGTCAACCGCGAGGACGTAACCGTACCCTTGGCCGTGTTGCCCTACCCGTACGAGCGCGGCGAAGACGCTGTCGAGCGGTATGCGCGCGCCGAGCGCCGGCATGACTGGGTCATGAAGCCATTGCGCAGAGCCATCGCCCGCCAGTCCGTGGCGCTCGGGCTGAGCGTGCGCGAGGGCCTGCACCAGTGCCTGTCGCCTCTGGCACAAATCAGCCAAACCGTGCTGGAGTTCGATTTTCCGCGGCCCAACCTGCCACCCTGGTTCCACGAGGTCGGCCCCTTGCGCCGGGTCTCGGAAGAGACGAACCACCTGCCCTACACCCTGGACAACACTCGACCCTTCGTCTTCGCAACGCTCGGCCGGTTGCATGGCAACCGAATGAGCCTGTTCAAACGCATTGCCCAGGCCTGCAAATCAATCGATGCACAACTGCTGGTAATGCATTGCGGCGGGCTGACTCATCGGCAAAGCGACCAGCTGCTCCGGCACGGCGCGACCTGGGTCACGGATTTCGCCGACCAGCCCATGTTGTTGCAGTACGCCGACGTGCTGGTGACCCACGGCGACCTCGACATCGTGCTCGAAGCCGTCGTGGCGGAAACGCCGATACTGGCCTTGCCCATCGCCGCCGACCAGCCAGGCGTTGCGGCGCGGGTGGCCTACAGCGGTTCCGGCGTGCACGCCAGCCGGCACAGCAGCAGCCGGGCATTGGCGGAACACATGCGTCATTTGCTGGAGAGCCAGTGGCCCGACCTCGAGAACCTGGCCGATGCCATTCACCTGATGGGCGGCACCCAACGGGCTGCCGACATCGTCGAGGCGGTGATTCCCGACCGGTTCAAGCTGCGTCTGGTCAGTTCCAACTGAACCCTGCGCGGCGCATGGTCAATTGACCACAAGCTTGTCGCGGTTGCGATCCAGCAAGGCCTTGCCGATGCCCGTGACCTCCAGCAGCTCTTCGACCGAGTCGAATGGCCCGTAGGTTTGTCGGTGCTTGACGATGGCAGTCGCCTTGGTCAGGCCCACTCCGGAGAGTTCCCTCTTGAGCGTTTCAGCATCGGCCGTATTGAGGTCGACCCTGCCCGGCAGCCCTGGATGGACGACCGATGCCGACGCGGCAGGCGCCGCCACGGCCGAGGGGCTCAGAATGGGCACCGCGGTGGTGGCGAAGAATGCCAGCACCAGTGCAGGAAGGAGGATCTTGCGCATTGCTTTTGCTCCATGACTTGAAAGGGAAGTGCGGCATTCCCGAGCCGCCTGCCAACCCTAGACCGGCCTGGGACATGTTCCAGTGTCACCCTGTTGCACGAAGTGTCGCACCGAGCCAGCGCAGGCCCGTGCGGGCGCCCGGCGAGTCGGAGTCATGTGTAAGGGCATGTGGCTGAACGGAGACGCAGGATTTTTCGGCGTTCGGACCTTCTGTGTTGATGCAAAGTCACATCCACGTACAATCCACCCGCCCCCAACACTTCACTGCCAAGGCCTATGGACAGACAACCTCTCATGCAATCCCAGAATACTTCCGTGCGCGAGCGTACGGTGAACGTGCTGAACGCCTATGTGCTCCCCATCGGCTGGCTGGTCATCATGACCGGCATGTTCTGGGCGTGGGATCGCTCTCTGTATCACAAGCTGTTCTACATCTTCCTGGCGGTGCCCACTCTGCTCGCCCTGGCTTTGCAGCCGGGTCCGTTCAAGGCGCTGGTGCGCAATCCGATGTTCCTTGCCTTCGTGGCGTTCAGCGCCTACATCCTGCTCAGTGTCAGTTGGGCCGCAGACGGCGAAGACTTCGGCTCGTTGTTCAAACGGCCGCTCTACATCGCCATGGTGCTGCTCTCGGCCGGCCTGATCGCATTGAAAGTGCCGGCACGGTTGGCGCAACTCACTCGCGCTGCGGCGTTGATTGCGACGGCTGCGGCGGGTTTGTCGTTGATCTATTTCTATGGGGTGCAGGGCGCGTCTCTGGGCAGCCGTCTGGATGGGTATGGTGCGCTCTACAACCCTCTGCTCAGCGCCCATGTGTTCGGCGCCTTTGCCAGTGTCTGGCTGGCCACCTGGTACATCGGACGCAATCCGTGGAATCCGTTGGCGCTGGGGTGCCTGGCGGTACTGGGCGTGACCTTGATCGCCACGGGTTCGCGGACGCCGATCATCGGCATGGCGGCGGCATTGCTGTGGCTGATGGCGGCGGGAAACAAGAAACGCGGCGGGCTGGCGATTGCCATTGCGCTGCTGGGGATCGCAGCGCTGTACGTAGTGATGCCCGACGTTCTGACCTCGCGCGGGGCGTCGTACCGGCCGGAAATCTGGATGGAATCGTTGCGTCAGATCAGCGAGAACCCGTGGTTGGGGCGCGGATATGATTCGGAGATGACCATCGTCATCCCTGGCCTGCCGTATACCTTGGCCGACCCGCACAATATCGAACTGGGCGTGCTGTACATCGGCGGCGTTGCAGGGCTGAGCCTGTGGATGGTGCTGTATGGTCTGGCCATGCGCTTCTGCTGGATGAATCGGCGGGAACCGCAAGTGGTGTTGGCTGCAACCTGGCTGGTGTTCGGGTTTGCCTCGGGGCTGACCGAAGGCAGTGCCTTCATGTCGCGCCCCAAGGAACACTGGTTCCTGATCTGGATCCCGATGGCGCTGGTGTATGCGCAATGGCTATGCCACTGGGGCAACCGCCTCGGCCGCCCTGCCAAGGCCGTTTGAGTGACAGTGCGGATTGCCTGATGCACTGCGGCGCGTCCTTCGCGGCCACGGACCGCTCCTACGAACGATTCGACACCCCGTAGGAGCGGTCATCGGCCGCGAAAAGGGTTACGCGGATTTCAGCCAAACACCATGCGGATCATGCCGCGCAGGGTTTTCCTGTTCCAGGCCCGCACCGGAATCATCCCCAGCAGCTCTCTGCTCAGGCCCTTGTCCTTGCGCGCATACTTCAAGAACATCGAATTGAGGAAGCGCCAGCGCACCTGCTCGTACGCCGGGTGCTCGCGGTACACGGCGTAGGTCTTGAGCACGTTCTCGACCATGAAGCGGCCATTCTTGTAGGTGTTGGTCGCGTGCTTGCGGTACTGCGCCAGGGGCTCACCCAGCACATCGATGAAGTAGCCCGCGCGAGTCACCGCCAATTCGATATAGACATCTTCCAAGCGAATCTCCGGATCGAACCCCCCTACCTTCTCCAACGCCTCGCGACGAAACATCAACGTAGCGGCGGTCGGCCCCGGCTTGCGGTCCATGAACATGTCGTCGAAATCCAGCCGGCGGAACGGCTCGTTGCGCTTGCGCTGTTCACGCTCGCACATCACCTTGCCTGTCGCATCGATGATCTCGGTATTGGCCGAGCAGATGCCCACCTCGGGCTTGCCTTCCATGTACGCCACCTGAGTGGCGATACGATGGGCGAACATCACGTCATCCGACCCGAACGGCACCACCAGGCTGCCCTGGCAACGGGCCACCGACTCGTTCAGCGTGCGCGACAGCCCCTTGTTCTCCTGCACGCGCAGATCGAAACCATGCTCGGCACTGAGCTTGCGCAGCAGCTCGACGCTGCCATCGGTCGAGCCATCGTCCACCACCAGCAACTCGATGTTGGCGTAGGTCTGCGCCAGCACGCTGCCGATCGAGGCCTCGATATACGGCGCATGGTTGTACGAGGCGATGATCACCGACACCAGGGGCTGCTTTCGATTGTCGGAGGTGGACATGTTCATATTCGCTGCTCTGAAAAAGTGATGCCGTGCCTACGCGAAGGTAGGCACTCTAGGTACGACGAGCGGCCGAGCCAATCGCCAGGGCCATTCGCATTGTAACAATGCATGACCCCAATGACTGTCAGGCCTTGTGCGCGGCGCCAGTCAGCGCGTGACACTTCCAAAGACCTCAGCCAGACACGGCTATTGGCTGGCGGTTGCGGGCATAGGCCAGAAACGCCTCGAGGTCGTCGCTGCACAGCAGATGGGCGACCGCCTTGACCTCGGCCACGGGCCAGTCCCACCACGCCGAGGCCAGCAGTGCCTGCCTTACGCTTTCTTCGAAACGCCACTTGATGAACCGACACGGGTTGCCGCCCACTACGGCATAGGGCGGTATGTCCTTGGTCACGACTGCACCAGCTGCAACTACCGCGCCATGGCCAACTGTCACGCCGGACAGAATCAACACATTGGCGCACAGCCAGCAGTCGCTGCCGATGATCACGTCGCCTTTGGTAGGCGCTGCGCCCGGCACGTCCTTGACCTCGTCGATGATCAACGGAAACGGAAAGCACGACACCCAATCGGTGCGGTGGCCACCGCCGAGCAGAATCTTCACGCCTTCGGCGATCGAGGTGTAGTTGCCGACTTTCAGCGTGGTGTCGTCACCGAATTCCTGCACGTCGGGAATGCCGTAGGTGCCCACCCCGATTGCATACTGGGGGTAGCGCATGCGGATTCGCTCGGGCCCACGAAACAGCTTCTCGAACTGCCCGAGGTGCTTGCGAACCTTCCTTTTCTTCAACCGGTCCCACCACTTCATCGACGCATTTCCTTACTTACCAATGCAACACCAGACGCTTGAGACGGCGAAACGTGGTGCGGTCCCATAGCTTGAGCGGGATGGAGCGCAGCAATCGCAGCGCATCCTTCTTGTCTTCCACCACCGCGTATTTCAACGCCTTGTTGACCAGCTTGGCGCGGCCGCGCTCGTAGCCAGGGTGCCCGCGATAGGGCTCGATGGCGCGCATGTCGGCTTCGAGCAGGGTCTTGTAGCGGCGCGAGAGGTTGTGCGGATGGCGCCGGTAGCGAGTCACGATCACCGGCAGCATGTGGATCTCGACACCCTGCTCGGCAATGCGCAGGGTGATCTGGAAATCCTGGACCTTGATGGCCGGGTCGTAGAACTTGGCCTTGCGCAGCACGTCCATGCGGTACAACGACACCGGCGCGCCGCAGACCCGGGCATTGGCGAGGATATCGGCGAAATCCATGCGGCGGATGCGCGTGTGCGTCTGGTCCTTGAGGGCATTGCCCTGGGGGTCCATGTAGGTGATCAGTGCACCTACCGCGCCGACTTCCGGGTTCTTTTCGAGGTAGTCGACACGCACGCGCAGGGAGTGGGCGAGCATGATGTCGTCCAGGTCCGGCGTGGACACGTATTTTCCGCGGGCGTGCTGCAAGCCGAAGTTGAGCGCGGCGCTGACACCCTGGTTGGTTTGCTGCAGCAACTGGAAGTCGTAGGTCGCCTGCAGCGCGGTTAGCATCGCGATGCTGCGGTCACTGGAACCGTCGTCGACGATGATCACTTCGAAATTCGGATAGTCCTGGGCGAAGATGCTGACCACCGCCTCTTCGAGAAACTTTTCAGCGTTGTAGCACGGCGCCACTATCGAGACGAGGGGAAGATCCACCACATCGGCTCGAACGGCAGGTTCGGAAAGTATGTCGGTCATTTTATCGGCAACGACTGGTTCGGGTATGTGCGGCCTGGTATCGGCAGCGCTGCATGATGGGCGATCCGTAGCCGATTGTCGACCAGTGCCTGGAGGCCAAGCGAGATCCTGCGGACCCTCCGTAGGAGCGGTCATCGGCCGCGAAAAAAGCACCGCGGTGGAACGGGAAAACCGCGGCGCGGCTTTCACGGCCACGGACCGCTCCTACAGGGGAGCGCTATCATCCTGTAGGAGCGGTCATCGGCCGCGAAAAGGGCGCTGCGGTGGGTCAGGGAGACCGCGGGGCGGCTTTCGCGGCCAGAGGCCGCTCCCACAGGAACGCGGGTTTGCAAAAAACAGGATCAGTCAGGGCTGCCGCGGTGCTGGTGGATGTGCAGCCAATCGACGATCTCGCCTTCGGGGGCATAGCCGCTCACGGCTTCCTGCAATATCTCGCGGACCCGGTCGAAATCCGTGTCATCCAGTGCCCGCAGCAATGCGGTCAACTCGCTCTTCAGCCCTTCCCACGACAAATGATCCTCGTGGGCGCTCATGATCATCGGATGACGGGTAGCCACCACGTTGTTACCGATCAGCAATTCCTCATACAGCTTCTCACCCGGCCGCAGCCCAGTGAACTCGATGCCGATATCCCCCTGGGGATTCTGCTCGGACCGAATGCTCAAGCCCGACAAGTGAATCATCTTCTGCGCCAGGTCGATGATCTTCACCGGCTCGCCCATGTCCAGCACGAACACTTCACCGCCGCGCCCCATCGACCCCGCCTGGATGACCAACTGCGCAGCCTCCGGAATGGTCATGAAATAGCGGGTGATGTTCGGATGGGTCACCGTCACCGGCCCCCCCGACTTGATCTGCTTGTGAAACAACGGAATCACCGACCCCGACGACCCCAGCACATTGCCGAAACGCACCATGGTGAAGCGCGTCTTGTTGACCCGCGCCACGTTGGCCGGGTCGCCGAACAACACCGGCGCCACTTCACGGCTCAGCGCCTGCAAGGTCATCTCGGCCAGGCGCTTGGTGCTGCCCATCACATTGGTGGGGCGCACGGCCTTGTCGGTGGAGATCAACACGAAGTTGGCCACCCCCGCCTGCAACGCCGCCTGGGCGCAGTTCAGCGTACCCAGCACGTTGTTGCGCACACCTTCGGCGATGTTGTGTTCCACCATCGGCACATGCTTGTAGGCCGCCGCGTGGTACACCGTGTCCACCTTCCAGGTGGTCATCACCTCGAGCAGCTTGGCCTGGTCGCGCACCGTGCCCAGGGTCGGCAGCATCTGCACCTGCAACCCTTCACGGGCAGCACGCTGCTCCAGCTCGCCGCTGATGGTGTACAGATTGAATTCGCCATGATCCAGCAGAATCAGCAGCGCCGGCTCAAGGCCCAGAATCTGCCGGCACAGCTCGGAGCCGATCGACCCCCCTGCCCCGGTCACCAGCACCGACTTGCCGGCAATGCAGTGCTCCAGCAGGTCATCCTGCGCAGGCACCGAATCGCGCCCGAGCAAGTCGGCAATGTCGACTTCCTGAATATCGTCGACTTTCACCTCACCACTGGCCAGCGCGGTGAAATTGGGCACGCTGCGCACGTGCAGCGGAAAGCCTTCGAGGAAACTGAGAATCTCGCGACGACGCGAGCGCGACGTCGACGGCAGCGCCAGCAGCAGCTCCTCGGCACCGGTCAGATCGATCATGCGCTGGATGTGCTTGGGCTTGAACACCTGGATGCCGGCAATCACCCGGTCGGAAATGCTCGGATCGTCGTCGATGAACGCCACCGGACGCATCACCCGGCCCATGCGCAGTGCGGCAACCAACTGGTTGCCTGCAACACCGGCGCCGTAGACAGCCACCTTGGTCAAACGGTCGTCACGCCCGGCGAACGGCACGTTGTGCACGGCGTTGAACCAGTCGCCCATGAAGTATTGGCGCATGGCCAGGCGCAGGCCGCCGATGATGACCAGGCTGATCCACCAATAATTGAAGATGATCGAGCGCGGCACCACCGTCTGGTGGTTGCTGTACCAATACACCACCACCGCCAGGATCAGCGCCGACAGGCTGACCGCCTTGACGATGGCCACCAGTGCATCGTTGCCGAAGTAGCGCATCACCGCGCGATACATGCCAAAACGAATGAACAGCGGTATGGCCACGAGCGGCGCTGCCACGAACAGCCATTCGTGCTCGCGGATCGGGTTGTACATGTCCTCGATGCCCAGGCGTACCAGAAAGGCCATCCACAGCGCAACCCAGACCAGCACGATGTCTGCGACCACTTGCAGCATGCGCTTCTGGCGACGTGGCAAACCCAGCAAGCGTGTACGTATTCTATCCATCAGTATTCGACCCGAATGGCCCCAGACCGTGACGGTCGGTTGTAGCAACTACGTAACCTTAAGTGCGATCGGCCGATTGCACCAGTGCGCGAACGCAATTTCATGCGCGTTCCAATTCCCCCGCATGATAACGAAAAGCCAGCCACAACAAAGGGATGTACGCAATAAAGGTGCCTAGCACGGGGTTCAGACCGAAAACCGTCACGGCAATGGCCCACGGCAACAGCCAGCCCAGGGTGATCAGAGCCGTCGCTACGGTGACCGGCAGATGACGCCCGTAGACCCGCGAGGCGTACTGATAGGCGTGGCTCCGATGAGCCTGATACACCTTGTCACCGCGCAGCAGACGCCGCAGCAAGGTGAACGTGGCGTCGACGATGAACACACCCAAAAGGATCACCCACCCCCAGAAGTAAGCCGGCTCGACCCACGCCGCCTGCACCGACAGCACCGCCAGCACCAGCCCGAGAAAACCGCTGCCCGCATCGCCCATGAAAATCTTCGCCGGCGGCCAGTTCCACACCAGAAAGCCCGACACCGCCGCCGCCAGCACGGCCGGTAGCCACATCAGCTGCGCATGCCCGCCAAGCGCATAGATCAAACAGGCCCCGGCGCACACGCAGATAGCCTCGACACTGGCAATACCGTCGATGCCATCCATGAAGTTGTAGAGGTTGAGCATCCACACCAGGTACAAAAGGCCGAATACCCACCACAACGCAGCAAGGCCGTCGACCGCACCGACCACGCCTGGCATGCCGCCCAGGCACAGCAGGGCCCAGGCGGCGGCTGCAAAGTGGCCAAGCAAGCGCCAGCGCGCGGCGATGTGGTTGTGGTCATCGAGAAAACCCACCACGGCCACCAGCGCCCCACTGCCGAACAGGGCCAGCCAGACACGGCCTTCGAGCATTCCCCAAAGCGCCAGCCCGCTGATGGCGGCCAGGAACACCAGCACGATCGCCACGCCACCGCCGCGCGGGGTCGGCACCGTGTGGGAACTGCGCGCGTTGGGCACGTCCATCAGGCTGCGCGCCAGCGCATAGCGACGCAGAGCGAACGTCAGCCCGTAGGCAAGCACCAGCACGACCAGCAGCCATACCAGCAGGCTCATCGACGGCGCGCTGCCACGTAGGGCCGCGCCGTGGCGGCCAGCGCATCGGCCATGGAGGTGGGCGGCTGCCAGCCCAGCAACTGGCGATTCTTGTCAATGTCGACTTCCAGGGAGTCGAACAGCCGTTGCGTCACTGCGCCCTGCCCCACGGCATTCGCCACGCGGCTCATCCACGGCAACGGCACATCGATCAGCCGCGGCTGCTTGCCCATCGCCGCAGCCATGGCGCGCACCAGGTTCGCAGTGGACACCGGCTCGCCATCACTGACCAGAAAGGTCTGATTGGCCGCAGCCGGATGTTCCAGGCAGGTGCACACCAGGTCCGCCAGATTATCCAGCGCCACCAGGCTGCGACGGTTGTTGGTCCTGCCGAAAGGCAGCGGCACACCACTGCTCACCAGCCGCAGCAGCGTCTGGAAATTCGCGCGCACGCCTGGCCCGTACACCAGCACGGGGCGAATGATCACCACCTCCATCCCGGTGCTTTGCGCCAATGCTCGCAAGCCCACTTCCGCTTCCAGTTTGGAAATACCGTAGGCATCGCGCGGAGACGGCTCGTCGTCGGCCCGAAACGGCTGGCCGGGCTCGGTAGCTTCGCCATTGACCTTGATCGAACTGATGAAGACAAAGCGCCGCACCCCGGCCTGCGCGGCCTGGCGGGCAAGGTTCAGCGTGCCTTCGACATTCACCCGGCGAAATTCGGACAAGGGATCGGCATGGGACTCGCGCATCACATGCACACGCGCAGCGGCGTGCACCACACTGTCAATGCCGGCCAGCGCGCTGGTCCAGTCGGTGTCGGCGGCCAGCGTGGACACCACGCAGCCTTCCACCCCAATGGGCAGCTTGGTGTAGGCGCGGCGCACGGCGGCGCGGGTGATCGGGCAGCCCAGCCGCACCAGCCGAGCCGCGACGGCGGCACCGACAAAACCCGACGCGCCAGTTACCAAAACAGCTTTCGAGATCATGGGCGAGCACCTTGGTCGAATGGGTTAACGCTGCAATACGTCGTGATACAACTGCACATAACTGTCCGCCATCCCCTGCGCGGTGAACACCTGCTGGAAGCGACGCGCCGCAGCGGCGCCCATGCCACTGGCCAGGGCTTCATCGTTCCACAATGTGTGCATGGCCGCCGCCAGCGCCTGGGGATCGCGCGGCGGAATCACCAGTCCGGTTTCACCGGCCCGGTTGATGTAGCTCATGCCGCTGCCGATGTCGCACGAGATCATCGGCTTGCCATACATGGCGCCTTCCAGCAGCGAAATGCCGAACGACTCGGAACGCAGGTGCGACGGAAACACGAAGGCGTGGCAGAGGGTCAGCAGCGCCGCCTTGTCTTCATCCGGCAAGCCGCCGAGAAAATGCACGTTGCTCACTTCAAGCTGCCGGGCATAGGCCTTGAGCTCAGCCTCCAGATGGCCACCCCCAAGAATCACCACCGGCAAGCCGGTCGCCTTGGCAGCATCGAGCAAGTAGTTCAGACCCTTGTAATAGCGCAGCGCACCGACGAAGAGAAAGAACTTGCCGGGAAAGCGCGCCTGCCAGTGCGCCAGGCGGTCGGCAGACGGCGTTGGGTATGTGGCGGGGTCAAGGCCGAACGGAATGACTGACAACTTTTCGGTGAAGCGCTGCAGCACCGGGCTGCTGGCCGCGTAGTCGGGTGAAGACACGACGATGCGGTCCATGGACCCGAGGAAGCGATTCATCAACGGCTGATACAACTTGAGCAGGGTCTTCTGCTTGATGATGTCGGAGTGATAACTGACCACCGACGGCTTGCCGGTGCGGCTGGCAAAATGCACCAGGTCCATGAACGGCCACGGAAAGTGGTAGTGAATCAGATCCGCCTGGCTGGCCAAGTCCTTGAAATCGCCCAGCGCCGACCAGGAAAAGCCGGTAGAGGCCACGTGCAAATCGAGCTTGGCGCGGTGGGCCACATGGTGCCCTACCCGTTCGCCACGCGCCGCGCCGCGCTCGCTGAGGTACAACACCTCGGACTGCACACCGCCCGCGGCACATCCCTCTGCCAGCTGAAAGATGACCTGCTCGATACCGCCCATGGAATCGGGAAAGTACGTCTTGAAAAAGTGCAGCACCTTGATCATCGGCTTTCCAACGTGCGGCGATAGGATATCAGCGTCTGTGCGGCGCAGCGGTCCCAGGAGAATCCGTCAGCGTGAGCCAGGCCCCGTTGCCGGGCCTCGGCGCGCCATGGGTCGTCTTCCAGCGCCTTGGCCATGTGCTGCGCCAAGGTGTCGATATCCATCGCCTCGCACATCAACGCCGCCTCGCCCGCCACTTCCAGCAAAGAAGAGTTGTTGGCACAGACCACCGGCACGCCCGAGCTCATCGACTCCAGCACCGGCAGGCCGAACCCCTCGTACAACGATGGAAAGGCGAACAATCGCGCGCCCGCGAACAGTACCGGCAAGTCCTCGGCCGGCACGAAACCCAGATAGCGCGCCCAGCCCTGGCGCTGCGCCGACTCGATGCGCGCAAAGATCGCCTCGTTCTGCCAGCCTCGGTAGCCGGCCAGGATCAACGGCCAGCGTTGGCGCGTGGCCAGCGGTAGCGTTTCGTAGGCCGTGAGCAGCGTCTCGATGTTCTTGCGCGGCTCGATGGTGCCGGCGAACAGGCTGTAGCCTTCGTGGCTCAACCCGTAGCGCCCGAGCACTTCAGCGGTTTGCGCCGCGCTGCGCGGATGAAACTCGGGCGAACTGGCCAGCGGCACGGTATCGATCCGCTCGAGCGGCCAATCGAAATACGCGGCCAGTTCACGCCGGGTGAATTCGGAATCGGTGATCAGACGGTCCGCGCGCTTCAAGGTCAGCCGCAGCTCTTTCTGCAGGTAGCGCGCCAGCTGCGGCGCGTGGCACTGGGACCAGGTAAACGGCGACAGGTCGTGAAAGGTCGCGATGCGCGGCCCCTTGAACGGCGGCAGGTAATAATTGGGGCTGTGATACAGATAATCGCCATGCCCTTTCAGGGCACGCGCCTTGAGCAATGGCATCAGCAGACGATAGGCCTCGATGGCCAGAAAGTTCTTCTGAACTGCCCGCTTGAGGCTGTAGCCGCTACCGGAAGCGTCCGCTGCACTGGGCAGCGCTGGCAGAAAACTGCGCCCGGCGAAGAACTGCAGGTCAGTTATTTCCGGACTGCTCTGCAGGCGTCGCGCCAGCTCATAGGTATAACGCCCAATGCCCGTCAGCGGAAAGCGCACAGGCTCGACCGAAAGGACGACCTTCATTTATTGGGCAGCCAACATCCATTGCAGGGTGTCGCGTAACGGCGGCGTCTGCCAGTCGCCCACCAGCGAACGCAGGCGGGTATTGTCACCGCACAGCGTCTTCACTTCGTTGGCGCGTACGAATGCCGGGTTCACTTCCACACGGATGGAATGGCCGGTGATGCTTTCGCACAACTCGATCACTTCACGCAGCGAATGGGTGACGCCCGAGCTGACATTGACGGTCTGCCCCAAGGGCTTGTTTTCCAACAGCCCACGGTAGGCCGCGACCAGCGCACGTACGTCGCTGAAATCGCGCCACACGTCGAGGTTGCCCAGCTCGATCACTGCGGCCTTGCGGCGGAAGTGCGATACGATCTTGGGCAACAGAAAATTGTCCGCCTGCCCCACCCCGGTGTAGTTGAACGGCCGGGTTACAACGATGGGCAAGCGGTTTTGCCACAAGCTGGCCATGTATTCCATGGCCAGCTTGCTGACGGCGTAATCGTTGGCCGGCGCGGGGGCCGTGCCTTCGTCCAGCATGCCTTCGGATGCATTGCCATACACATTGGCGCTACTGGCCAGCAATACACATTCAGGCGCCTTGCCCGAAGCGGCGACCGCTTCGAGCAGGTTGCGCGTACCAATCAGGTTGACCTGATAGAACGCATCAGCCACGCCATGGCCCACGAACGCCAGTGCGGCGAGGTGAACCACGTAATCGGGCTGCAGCTCTGCCAGCAACGCGCTGAGCCTGGGTGCATCGTTCAGATCGGCCTGGTAGTAACCTGGCTCCTCCGACGGCTGACTGCCCAGACCGATGACTTCATACCCATGGGCCTGCAACTCGGCGGCCATGTAGCGGCCGGTGAAACCCTGGATACCAGTGATCAATGCGCGTTTGCCGACATTAGCCATCAGAACGAAAACCCTTTCTCGTTGCGGCGCAGGTCAGCCTCGACCATCATCCGGCACAGCTCTTCCAGCGAGGTCTTCGGTTCCCAGCCCAATACGGCCTTGGCCTTGGCCGGGTTGCCGATCAGCAGGTCAACTTCGGTTGGGCGGTAGAACTTCGGATTGACCGAAACCAGCACCTTGCCGGTCTTGGCGCACAGGCCCTGCTCGGATTCAGCCTCGCCCTGCCACTTGATCTCGATGTCCACGGCCTTGAAGGCCATGGTGACGAAGTCACGCACGGTTTCGGTACGGTTGGTGGCCAACACGAAAGTGTCCGGCTCGTCGGCCTGCAGCATGCGCCACATACCTTCGACGTACTCCTTGGCGAAACCCCAGTCACGCTTGGCGTCGATGTTGCCCAGCTCCAGGGTTTCCTGCAGGCCCAGCTTGATCTTGGCAACGGTGTCGGTGATCTTGCGGGTCACGAACTCACGGCCGCGCAGAGGCGATTCGTGGTTGAACAGGATGCCGCTGGTGGCGAAGATGCCGTACGACTCGCGGTAGTTGATGGTCATCCAGTGGGCATACAGCTTGGCCACACCGTAGGGGCTACGCGGGTAGAACGGGGTTTCCTCGATCTGAGGAATGGCCTGCACCTTGCCGAACATCTCGGAAGTCGAAGCCTGGTAGAAGCGCGCCTTCGGGTTGACGATGCGGATGGCTTCCAGCAGGTTGACAGCGCCCAGGCCGGTGATTTCGGCGGTGGTCAGCGGCTGCTCGAACGAAACACCAACGAAGCTCTGGGCAGCGAGGTTGTAGACCTCGGTGGCTTCGGTGGTCTGCAGCAAACGGATGCTGGCAGAAAGGTCGGTCAGGTCGTACTCGACCAGGTGCAGGTTAGGGTTGTTCTGGATACCCAGCTCTTCGATACGCCAGAAGTTGACGGAGCTGGTGCGGCGGTAGGTGCCGTATACGGTATAGCCCTTTTCCAGCAGCAGTTCCGCCAGGTAGGCGCCATCTTGACCAGTGATACCAGTGACAATAGCTTTCATGCGAATTAACCAACTCCATTTAGTGCCGACAAGGCAGCGAGAGAGAAACCGAACAACGCTTGCGGCCGCGCAAAGCACCGGCGCTCGACTTAACAAAGCGCGGAGTATACATATACCCGCCAGCTCAGCCCAGCCTCCAACACCGCCGCTAGCCGAAGACCACACGCTGCTCGCATCCCGTAGGAGCGGTCCGTGGCCGCGAAAAGAACACCACGGACTGACTGATGTATCGCGGTGTTCCGTTCGCGGCCACAGACCGCTCCTACAGAGTTGTTACATCGACGATACAACATCAATCAGGGTTTGGTTTTCACCTTGGCAACATCACCACCAGGCAAACCTTGTTCGGGCTCGGGGCTGAGCCAGACGTTGACACTGTCGACACTCTCTTGGTTCAACTTGCCACTCCAACGGTTCAACATAAACAGATTGGTAATGAAGTCGTACTGTGATCTCAGCAAATCCCTGCGCGCCTTGAACTCGTTCTGCACACTGGTCAACACGTCCACCGCGTTCACCACGCCATAGGCAAACGCCTTCTGCGCCGCCACGCTCGACTGTTGCGCCGAAGACAACGCGTTCTTGTTCGCGCGCATCTTCTCCACACTGGCCTGGGCCGTAAGATAGGCCGTGGTGGTTTCCTTCACTACTTGCCGACGCACACCTTCGAGTTCCTGCTCGGCAGCCAGTTGGTCATCGTACAAACCCCGAACCCGCGCCGAGGTGGAACCGCCGCTGTAGATAGGCACCCTCACCCCCAACGTAGCCACGTAACTGTCGCTGCGAGGCGTCAAGGTATTGTCGTAGCCCACGTCGCTCTGCTGAGCGCTCAGGCTCACACTCAGCTGCGGATAGTGCCCGCCCTTGCCTTCGCGCACCGCCGCATCGGCCGCCTCGGCGCCGCTCTGGTAAGCCTTGAGCAAGGGGTTGGCATCCATGGCTTGAGACACAAAATTGGCCAGCGGCACAGTCGGCGCCTGCAACGCCACGTCGTTGCGCACCCGACTCAACCGCTCGTCGATTCGCCGACCAACAATCTCGGACAACGCCTCACGACTGACCTGCACCTGGTTGCGCGCATCCACTTCCTGCGCCGCCAAGGCATCGACGCGTGCCTTGAGGTCGAGCTGATCGGTGATCTTGGCCATCTGCCGCTCGTAGAGCATGTTGATCCGATCAAGGTTCTTCTGCGTAGCCCGACGCTCGGCCTGCACCAGCTCCAGCTCGTCATCGGCAGCCAACGCGATGAAGTATCGCTTGGCCAGATCCACCGTGGCCTCGGCGTGGGAATCTTCGGCCTGGGCGCCCTTCTGCGCCGTGACGCTCTTGGCCTTTTGCCAGCCTTCCCACGCGGTCTTGTTGTACAGGTACTGAGTCAGGCTCAGCGAATAGCTCTTGTTGTCGTAGATCTCACGCGCCGCGTCGTCCTTGCGCAAAATCCGGTTGAAATTGCTCTGCGCCGACAACTGCGGCAGCAGGCCGCCCAGAGCTTCGCGCTGCTGCTCGGACGCGGACCGCGCCCGGGCATAGGCTGCCAGCACGCGCGGGTCTTCAAGACGCGCCTCGCGGTACAGGCCTGCCAGATCCAGTGCGTAGGTCGAAGCCGACACCGGTGGCTTGGGCGGGACATCGCTGGGAACCAGCGGTTCGGCGCCAACGGCTTGCAACGCCAACATGCTCAACATCACACCAGGTAACAAACGCGACACAGTCATTCCTCGATCATCGACTTGGCGAACATGTTACGGGCCGGCTTGAGCAGGTATTCAAGCATTGTGCGGTCGCCTGCGTTGATCAGCACATCAGCGGGCATGCCGGGCTGCAGCCTGCGATCGCCCAGGGTCTTCAGGCCTCGCTCAGTCACCTTCACGCGAACCAGGTAATAGGAATCTCCGGAGCGTTCATCCTTCAGCGCGTCTGCGGAAATTCGCGTAACTTCGCCGTCGATCTCCGGTGTGGTGGCGTTGTTGAACGCGCTGAAGCGAATGTCGGCGCGCTTACCCATCTCTAAACGGTCAATATCAGCCGGAGCCACGCGCGCCTCGACAATCAATTCGGCCGCCGCCGGCACGATGTCCAGCAAAGGGGTTCCAGCACTGACTACGCCACCTACGGTATGGACCTTCATATCCAGCACCATGCCGCTTTCAGGCGCACGTATGACCACCCGCGAAAGACGGTCGTTGAGCGCTGCTTCCTTTTCCTGCAGATCGAACACCTGGGCCTGTACATCGGACAGATCATTGGCTACATCGGAGCTGAATTTCTTGTTTAGCTGAACGATGGATAGCTCGGTCTCGCTGATCTGCAGTTGAGTCTTGAGTATGGTGGACTGATGGTCGGCCACTTCTGTTTTGAGCATGTCGAGCTTGCGCTCCTGCTCCAACAAACGCTGATTATCGACGAAACCCTGAGACAGCAAGTCCTTAAGCTGGACGATCTCGCCACTGTAGGACTTCTCGAGGTTCTGCTTGGTCCTGATCATGCCCTGTAGGCCTGATATCTGCTGCTTGAGCTGACTGATACGCTCGCGCTGCACGGAGATTTCGCTCAGGCGCGAATCATGCCGTGCTTTGAACACTTGCTGCTCTCCGGCCAATGCCTCCATGGCACGGTCCGAGTCGGTGCCGGTCATCTGCACCGGCGGAACTGATTGCAATCCATCGCGCTCGGCACGCAACCGTGCCTCTTTGTAGCGGGCAACGATCAGTTGATTACGCGTGGATTCGTATTCTGCACTCAACTGAGCTTCGTCGAGGACGATCAGCGGGTCGCCCTGCTTGACCATGTCGCCGTCGCGCGCGTTGAGTTCCTTGATGATGCCGCCTTCCAGATGCTGGACGGTCTTGCGATAGCTCTGCACGGTGACGATACCGCTGCCATGTACCGCATTGCTCAGAGGCGCAACGGCCGCCCACGTACCGAATATCCCGAAGGTGACGAAGATGATGGTGAAACCGACCCGGCGAATGCCGCGATCGGAGATAGGCATGTCATCGAAATTGTGGTCGAACGTGCTAATGGCTTTACTGGTCATCGATGAAATCCTTTCACACGCCGGTCGATTGGGTGTTGGCCGGGCCGGCGGGCGGCTTTGCTGCAGGAGGCGCGACTGGCGCAGTTGGTGGGTTCGGTGCAACTGGGGCGCCAGGCGATGCAGGCGTACTTGGCGTGCCTGGCGCTGGCTGGGCTACGCGAGGCTGACCCTTGTTCTGTTGCGCCGCCAACTCGGCAATCACCTTGTCACGCGGGCCGTACATCGAAATGGTACCTGCCGACATCACCAGAATGTGGTCAAGGCGAGACAGGATGTTGGGGCGATGTGAAACGATGAAGACCGTCGAGCCGTTTTCCTTGACCTTCTGCAAGGCCACGCCCAGCGCTCGCTCGCCTACTTCGTCGAGATTCGAATTCGGCTCGTCGAGCACGATCAGCTTGGGGCTGCCATAAAGGGCACGCGCCAGGCCCACCCGTTGACGCTGTCCACCAGACAAATTCACGCCATCGCTGCCGATGATGGTGTCGTAACCGTCTGGCAGCATTAGAACCATCTCGTGCACACCGGCAGTCTGCGCAGCGAGCACGACCTTCTCCGCATCGACCTTTTCGAAACGGGCAATGTTGTCGCTGATGGTGCCTTCGAAGAGCTCGATATCCTGCGGCAGGTAGCCTACATAGGGCCCCAGCTCGTGCTTGTCCCAGGTACTGATATCGGCGCCATCGAGGCGAACCACGCCGTGCTGAGGTGGCCAGATGCCCATCAAGGCTCGTACCAACGTGGACTTGCCTGCCGCGCTCGGGCCGACGATGCCCACGATGGCCCCAGCCGGTGCGACGAAGCTGATATTACGAATGACAGGCGCTTTGGCGCCAGGCGGGGCCACAACCAGATTCTCGACTTGTATGTGGCCTTGTGGGGCAGGCAACGGCATCCGCTCCGGCTCGGCGTTGAGCTTGTCCAACACCTCATTCAGACGCCCATACTGAACCTTCGCACCCACGAAGCCCTTCCAGCTTCCGATCATCTGATCAATGGGCGCCAGCGCGCGACCAAGCAGAATCGAGCCAGCCATCAACAGCCCAGGATTGATCTCGTGAATGATCACCAGGTAAGCGCCCATCGCGAGCATGATGGACTGCGACCACATGCGGAACGTCTTGGAGATGGACGTAACCGCCCCGCCCTTGTCACTTGCATTGGATTGCAAGAGTAATATCCGGCGTTGGCGTACGGCCCAGCGATTCATCAGTGTCTCGAGCATGCCCATGGACTCGATGACTTCGGCGTTACGCAGGTTCTTGGTCGTGGCTACGTTGGACTTGACACTTTGCAGGTTGGCATCAGCCAAGGCCTGGGTCGTGAAGCGATGATTCATGAATGCCAGCACGACAAGAACGACTCCGCATCCAACGGTCATCCAGCCGAACCATGGGTGAAACATGAACATCACTGCGGTGTAGATCGGAAACCAAGGCGCATCAAAAAAAGCGAAGAGTCCAGGCCCAGTCAAAAATTGCCGCAGAGATGTCAGATCGTTCAATGACTGAGCAGTCGCATCCATCCCGCCGCTGTTAAGCGCGCGCTTGAAGCTGGCACGGTAGACATCACGACTGAGCAGTACATCAAGGCGATTACTTATGCGGACCATCATGCGCGATCTCACCCACTCCAGAGCGCCCATGGTGATCATCAACACTGTGAGAATCAGCGTCAGCATAATCAGTGTCGAACTGCTGCTGGATGGCACGACCCGCCCAGAAATCTGGATCATGTAGAACGTCGGAACCAGCATCAGCGCGTTGACGAAGAAGCTGAACACACCTACGGAGACAAAGCTGCTTTTGCAGGCCTTAAGGGCGGCTTGCAAATTATTTTCCGGTAAACGACTCATAGTATCCGTACTTCAAAAAAGGCGAAAACGGCGGGCATTGTACCACCGGCACCAGAGCGCGGGGCGCAATCATTAATATGACCAAGTGATGACCCCGACTGGTGTAATCATTCGCCATAATATGGAAGCCGAGCGAATGAGAACATAGCTATTGTCTGATTTTTTATTCAGCAAGCATGCCGGTTTGTGACATCGGATCGGGACGTCGCGCCAAATTCAGCTAGAGGTTAGTTGCTTGCGAAGACCTGTAAGCCAAGGGTGGTGCATTCCCTCCTCATCATCAGAATCGAGCGACAGTAAAGCTGGCTTAAAGCCACCATTAGAGCGACCAGAATCTGTCACTATTTTTTTAGATTATTATTACTTACTGCAATCTATTGATTTTACTAGGATTATTATATTTTTATTCAGACTGACCTAGAGCAATGATGACTCAATAGTGAACGCCGTAATACGTCGTAACATTCTGTGCTAACCGCTCGTAGGATGTATTCCGGCCGCGTGTAAGAATTTTTACATTCAGTGATTGACATCACACCCCGTCTGGCTCAATCATCCTAGCTTCAAGGGACACCAGCGCTGGTTGATCGCTTATTACAGGTTTGCCGTTTTTTAGATGGCACGGTGGTTAAGCCAACAGGAAATGGAAATTCATGTCACTGCCCTCGCACGCACTTGACGGTTTGAAAATAAGCTCGCGGGTAACTCTGCTTGAGCCCGGAATGTATATATTCCGATATGCCTCTCAGCCGCCCTCGGACAAGCCTGTCTGTATTTCGCTACAACAAGCTCCCCTTGGTAAAGGATCAATCGATTTCTTCCCTGCCGAAGGTGTCAGCAAAAATATGCTGACGCACTTGGGAGACACCATTGTTGCCCGTGTCAAAGGTGGCGTTGCGACTGTACTGATCACCGAATATCACATGTTTGAATCTGAAATCGACCCGGTCGACCTCCGCATCGATCGTATCGATACTTCACCCGCCATCATGCGCAATTTTGCCGTTGTGGCAACGCCTGAGCCGAGCTTCCCGCTGGCCTTTGAAGCAGCCCCTGCAACATTGAAGCTGATTGCACACCTGCAAGGCGCAGGCGATGTGGAGTCGACCAAGGGCTGGGTCGGCGAACATGACGGCACAAAGCGGCTGGAGGGCTTCTGCGTCATCTGGGAGAACAAGCCAGAGGGCGTTGATCTCGTCTACACATCGACAGTTGCCGGCTCGGGTCCCAGTCCCAACGTAGCGGCCGGTACTTTCAGCGGCACCCGCGGCAAAGCATCTCCTCTTATCTCCGCAGGTTTCAGCCTGGTTGGGTCAAATCGCTGCCTTTACGAACTTTCGGGTCACATCGTGTTTTCCGGCTCCTCGCCGCAACTCGTCGTGCCCAATCAGATGATGTATGGCCCCACTGGCACCGAGCCTCTGGTGGCGCTGCATCTGTCTATAGATCCCGTCACGAAGACGAACGCTCCCCGCTATAAGTCTCCGTGGGAAAACTCTGCATTGAAGCAGAAAACTAGCAGCACAGGCCAGATGGCCTGAAGTAACAGGAATTACACATGCAATACGACCAGCCTTACTCCGCGTCCGAACTGAAAGGTTCGCTGGCCAACAACCCTACCCTGTTGTCCTCCACTACCGCCGCTGCCATCAGCACCCTGCTGGCACTGGACACTGCTGAAAGCGTAAGTGTTGCTTCGTGGGACGGCGTGTCTGCCCCAGTTTCGCCGGAAGGCACCACTCCTGCACTGGTTAGCGCGACCATCGCTGGTGCAGCGGGTCAAAACGTTGCCGTTGCAATTCCTGCCGAGCTGTCTACAGCTCAAGCGTTCGTATTCGATAGCGATGCCAACCTGGTCGTGTCGTTCAACACGCCAGCACCGGTCGCCACCTTTGCTGCTCTGGCTGAAGGCGATGTATCTGCCTCTGCCACAACCGATTCCACCCCTGATCTTATCGTTACCACCGATGCTGGCGACGATACCCTGATCTTCACCGGCGACCGGAATGTCTACGTCGACGGTCGTGAAGGTAACGACACCATCATCACTGCCGCTGGCAATGACACCATCTACGGCGGCGCTGGCAACAACGTCATCCTTTCGGGTGCCGGTAACGACGAAATCTTCCTGGCCGGTACCGCTGACGTGGTCGACGCTGGCGAAGGCTACGATGTCGTGCACCTGGGCGGCTCGCGTCAGGACTACGACTTCACCGTCGGTAACAACTTCAATGTGAACCTGACCGGCACGCAAACTGCGTCGATCACTCACGCTGAGTTCCTGTCCTTCGACAACAACGAATCGGTTGCATTGGTCGACAGCGAAGCCGAAGCAGCTGCACTGCGTCTGTTCCAAGGCCTGCTGGGTCGTGATGCAGACAAGGATGGCGCACAACTTTGGGCTGCTCAGGCTGAAGCCGGTGTTTCCACTACCGCTATCGCCCAGGAGTTCCTGAACTCTTCCGAGTACACCGTTGTTTCGAACGAAGCGTTCGTTGAGTCTCTGTACACCCAGATTCTGCAGCGTGACACAACGAACATCGACGAAGCAGGCGTACAAAGCTGGCTGAACACTCTGGCTGCCGGTGGTACTCGTACCGACGTGGTCAGTGCAATCGCCACTTCGCAGGAAGCTATCAGCAACGACCAGAGCAATGGCTCGTACGTCCAAGGCCTGTACCAGTCTGCACTGGGCCGCGGCGCCGAAGCCGATGGCCTGAATAACTGGGTCAGCCAGCTGGTCAATGGTGCTAGCCGTACCGAAGTCGCTGCCACCATTCTGAATTCGGCTGAAGCCGGTCAGAAAATCAACAGCGATTTCATCGACAGCCTGTACACCAACGCCTTGGGCCGCTCTGCGACCGAAGACGCTGCAAGCAAGGCTGGCTGGATCGACTTCATCGCCCAGGGTCACACCCTGGCGGACGTCGCTATCGCCATCGTCGGTTCGGAAGAAGCTACCAACACAATCGACAATGTCATTGTGATCCACGGCCAGGTCTAATCCGCCCAGTCGTAGCAAGCTGAATGCTCCCCGCCGCAAGGCGGGTGGTATTCGAAAAAGGGGCGACTTTAGGGTCGCCCTTCTTTTTATTATTTGCAGTGAATTCGCCAGCCATGTCCATAAACCTCGACCGTGGGCGAGAAACGCTCATGGACATTTTTCATCGTCACCGTGAAGCGCAAGAGCATGAAAGCGCCGCGGCGATGCTCGAGCTTGCCCTGCAGACGCCCGAATACCGTCCGGAGGCTTTGATCTGGAAGGGTATCGACGCCTTGCCGAACGACCCCAAGCTGGCTTTTATTTTTTTCAGCAATGCCGCGCATGCCCTACCCGAACGTGCCGATGTTCATGCCCTGCTGGGGCGCAGCATGCTGGCGCAGGGACAACCCGATATGGCTGCTCGCTATCTCGCTGCCGTATGGCAGAAAATCCCCCACGACCCCTCTCTGCGCATGATGCTGTGGCAGGCTCGCAGCCAGTCGGCCAGCCCTGCCGAGCTTCGCCGTTTGATCCTTGCTCACCTGCCAGACATCACGGTCGCTAACGAGCTAAATTTTGTCCTCAAGATCCTCGCTGCACAAACCGATGCCCCAGGTACCGTTGGCGTGGTGCGCTATTTGCCCGAAGAGAAGGAAATTCAGGGATGGGCCGTCGATCTGCGCAACGTGCATGCACCCGCCACACTTGAACTTGAAGCGAACGGCCAGACGATGTTGGTAACAGCCAACGTGGCCAGCCCCCTCCTCGCTGCAGCAGGCCTGCCCACCACCCACGGTGGAATTCGCATCAAAGTGCCAAATCCCACACTGGCAGTCACCGTGAAGTTTGCGACGGGCTTGCCCCTCTTGGGCAGCCCGGTGTCGGCCATGCCAACCTTCGTCCCACCCGAGCCGGTCGCCGATGCAGGCAAGCACCACCCGGTCGACGTGTTGATCCCGATCTACGATGGCTTGGAGGAAACCCTCGAGTGCATCAACAGTGCCATCGCCGCACGCAAACTTAACCGTACGCCTCATCGACTCGTGGTGCTGGACGACGCGACACCTATTGTCGCTTTGCGCAAGGCGCTGAAGGTACTGGCGAGCAAGGGCAAGATTACGCTGATACAACAGCCTGTAAACTTGGGCTTCATACGCACCGTGAACCGCGCCATGGCGCTAAGCCCTCGCCATGACGTCGTCTGGCTGAACGCCGATACACGTGTGCACGGAAACTGGCTGGATCGCCTGCGCGATACCGCCTATGGCGCCGACGATATTGCTTCGGTAACGCCGTTTACCAACAACGGCGAATTGATGAGCTTTCCAGTGAGCAGAGTGAGTTCGCCGATGCCAACTGCCGAGGAACAGGCCGAGTTGGACCGACTGGCAAGCGACATCGCCGGTCCGGCTGTGGAACTGGAAACCGGGTGCGGTTTTTGCCTGTATATCAAGCGCGCCGCCCTCAACGCAGTGGGTTATCTGGACGAAGTGCATCTGAGCCGTGGCTATGGCGAAGAAACGGACTGGTGCTTGCGGGCGCGCCGGTCAGGATGGCGTCATATGGGCGCGACACATGTGTTTGTTGCCCATAAAGGGGGCGTTTCTTTCAAAGAGGAAAAAATGCTAAGAGTGGCCTACAACAATGCCATCTTGCGCACGCGCTTCCCTACTGCCGAAGCGGACTATGAGGCGTTCTGCAAACGGGACCCGCTGCAGCCCGCACGCAATGCCTTGCAAGGCGCGCGTCTGGAAAACCTGTTGAAGTGGTTCAAAAGCGAAGTCGCTCGTGCTGGCGCTTCCATACCTTTTTATCTTCAGCACAAATCCAGCGGCGACATGCCCCTTACCCTCAGCTACCGCCAGGGTGATGCAGGAATTGTAGTCACCCTTGAGGCGGCAACTTACCCTCTTCAAACGTCGATCAACTACACCCTGCCCCGAGACACCGAGAATCTGCGCCAAATCCTTGCACTCCTTGTCGACACCGGTGCAGACCGGATACTGAGGTCGGAGCGTGAACACATAGTTGGAGAATTGCAGCAGCTGTTCACAGCACTGAGCCTGGACGTTACGGATAAAGTCGGGGCTCCGATGAATTCCGCTGACTGCATGACCCACACCCTGAACCAGCGCGCGATCATTGCTGACGATCTGTCGAGACCGGACTTGCTGGCCAAGTGGCTCGATCTAGCACGAAAGCTTTCAAAGAACGCCAGTGCGCACTTTCCCTGCATCGAAGGCGATACTCCCGCAGCAAGATCACTGCGAACCACAGGCAAAGTGCGCGACATGGTCATCCTCAACGGACTCGATCACGCGCAATGCGCGGCGTTGAGTGGCTATGAGCAGTTGGTCAGCTTGAACCCAGGCTGCGCGGCTGATGCTCATTGCCAGCGGATGGCTGCACTGTATGAGTTGCCGTTACACCTGCTGCGTCAAGACGGCTTTAGCGAAGCCCATTCCCATGCCTATGCGCAGCTGGATAAATCAAGGAAAGAGGCTTCGAGCCTGACAGAACTATGAACAATATGAACACCACCGACGCTATTCACGGACGGATCAGCGGGCTGTATGGCGACGTGCTTCAAGGCTGGGCACTGGACCCGGCCAAACCTGACATGCGCCTCGTGATTGAGATTTACATCGATGGCAACAGTGTCGCATTTGCAAAAGCCAGTGAATTCCACCCAGGCGCCTCGGGCGGCGATGACTTTAATGGATTCGCCGTACAGCTTCGTGAAAGTTGGCTCGCAGGCGCTAAGGTCATCTCGGCACGCGTTGCCAATCAGCATGAATGGCTGGACGGAACGATTCAGCTGCCATCGACCTCACCGTCCGAACCCGCGCCTGCAGCTTCTCAGCTGTGGCATACGGGTGGGCTGAAAGTGAGTGGTTGGGCATACGATGCCACCGATCCCCACCGTTCAGTGACGGTCACCATCCGAAAAGGTACTGAAATTCTGGCCAGGGTTACTGCAGACCGCGTGCATCACGCCCTGACTTACAAATCCAGCCGCAAGCACGGGTTCGAATTGGATCTACCTTGGGTGCTCGCCGATGGGCAGGTGCACACACTGGAAGTAATCAATGATCTCGGTCAACCTCTTTCAGGCAGCCCGCTGACGCTGTGCTGCTGGCCGGAGGGTTTAGAAGCGCTTCTGCGTAGCAACGTAGTAACTATTGGTAATGAAGCCCAAGTAGAGCTGCTAGCTAAAGTTGCACGTCATCAGGAACTGCTGCTGCCGAAAAGCGCTGGTTTTAATCACTATCCAGAATGGTTCGACGTTTTTCAGAAGCCTGAGCCATTTTTTTTTGTTCAAGAATCTAATTGCGGCATCCTGATCATCAGTGAAGGCGATGCTCAAATGGACATACTTTCCGAGCGAAGCGCAGGCCACCAGCGTTGTAGCCCTTTGGCTATCGAGATAGCTAGCTCGTTTGATGTGACTTCTGGTCTGAGGCGGTTAGTAAGCCAAGGATGTGGCAGTATTATACCTATCATGGGCGGAGATCGTTTGGCGTCACACGCTATAGACCATTTGATCTCCATCCTTGAGAAAAATGTCTCTTGGGCCTATGGTGATTGTGATAGCGATACTACACTCGGAACTCGCACAGCGCCTTGGCTCAAGCCCGTATGGGACATCGATCTTTTTATAGGTACGGATCTATTTTCTCCTGGAGCGATATTCAAAGCTAGTGTAATGGAAAAAGCTTTAGATATCGCGCGCAAAGGGTCAGATGGACAAGTTGTAGACTGGCACGGCTTACTTGCCGCTATTGCCCTTATTACAGAGCAATCGAAGCTAACCGTAGCGCATTTACCAAAGGTGCTTTATCACCGCCATCATACCCGCCCTACAACACCAGCAGCGGCATTAAGGTGCGAGCAGCGTGAAACTGCGATAGCGTGGTTAGTGAATTGCTTAACTCGAGGAGCCGTGGTTGATTCAGTTATTGGTTTTCCTGGACTGCTGAAGGCTAAATGGCCGCTTCCTCAACAGCTACCAAAAGTAACGATCATCATACCAACTCGTGATCAGGTAAAACTTCTTCGTGCATGTGTCGAAGGCGTACTGAAACATACAGACTATCCTCATATGGAGATCATCATAGTCGATAACGACTCAGCGGAATCTGAGACACATGCATATTTCGCCGAGCTGCGCGTTCGAGGGGTTAAAATACTGCCCTACCCGCACCCCTTCAATTACCCTGCCGTTAATAACAGAGCAGCGGAATTCGCCACAGGTGATTGTATATGCCTACTCAACAACGATATAGAAATCCTCGGACAAGATTGGATGAAAGTCCTTGTCAGTCAGCTATCACGCCCGGGTATAGGGGCAGTAGGCGCCAAGTTACTATGGCCAAACGGCATGGTGCAGCATGGTGGAGTTGTGGTCGGTATCAATGGGGTGGCGGCACATGCTGGAAACCATAGCTTGAAGGATGATTCGGGCTATATGGGACTCAACCAAATTGACCATCGACGAATGTCAGTTACAGGTGCTTGCATGCTAATGCGCAAAGAAACATATCTTTCGCTGGGCGGTATGGACGAGCACGCCTTGCCAGTGGCTTTTAACGATGTTGATCTATGCTTGAGAATACGAAATAGTGGTTTAGAAATAATATGGAGTGCAGATGCAGAACTGGTACATGCAGAGTCAGCAAGTCGAGGCAAAGATATTTCTGTTGATCGAATCGCTAGGGCAAATCGTGAACAACAGTTTTTTCGCGACAATTGGACGAATTCCAGCCAGATAGACCCATGTTATCACCCAGCACTCAGCCATGATTACCAAGCCGGTCCTTATGGAGGGCTGGCGCTCCCGCCTAAAAAACTTTCACAGGTGCGAACTCAAAAAAATCAACTGAGCAAAAGACCGGCACTTGAACCTCTAAAGTCTATGCAAGAACGTTTTTCAAGTTCCCGGGCTTAAGTTTACACTATAAGTGAGAGAATAATATCCCTGATTACCACGGATATTGAGCAGCTCGGGATGCACCAGCACTAATAAAGACGTCAAACAACGGTACTCCAATGGCTATATTTTGTGTAACCGGAAATAGCGGAAAATCAGTTGAAATCACAGCTGATCTATTTGTATTAAACGGGATATCTAAAGGGCAAGATGCACATCGCGGCGTGGACATATCAATGGCTCAATGGCATGCCAAAGCACTTGCTTCCATACCTAAATCACAGTCTATGTACGCGACTGGGGAACAGATAAGCGCAAATTCCCGAAAGCTTGCGATTGATATTTTATCTGCACGCAATGCTACTCCTGATTGGTTCTGGGCCGAAACCCAGAGTGTACGGTTTTTGCAGTTTTGGAAAGATTTGGATCCGAACATAAGGTTTATTCTGGCATGTGCCGATATAAACTCCCATCTGATACGTCTATTAGAGCAAGGCGAGCTATCTTCAGAAAATGTTTCAGATGTCATATCCGAATGGTGTGAACTAACAATCAAAATGCTTAGTTTTCATGTGTCAAACCCAAGCAATACAGCGCTTATACCTGTCAATAACTGTACTGACCTTGCATATCAAGCATTGCAGACTCTGAATGAACGATGGAGCTTAGGCATATGCGGAGATAGTGGCCCCAGCCCCGAAACGTCGGCTTATATTGACTTAACGTCTTATATAGCCACGCAGATTTTAATCGATTATCCGGAAGCGTGCGACCTAGATAAGAAGTTGCAATCCTTATTCAAGAATACGGATCTAGGCGCATCCATTCCCAAACACAAACAACTCAAGCGAGCCATTGACAGCCTACAATGTTTGTCACGCAAAAAAGAGAAAACTTTAAAACCAAATGGCAATCAGATCACCATCACAAAAAATGAAGAAGATAAATCTCGACACCTCAGCGCATTAGAAACAGACAAGATTGCTCTTCAAGAGAGGTTTAGTGCCTTAGCTGAACAGCACGGGGAACTAAGCAAAGAATGCGATAAGAAACTTGACGATTTACTGTCAGAAAATCAATTACTGTTAAGCCATCTTCATGACTGCCAAGAATCACTTGAACAGAATATATTACTAAATAAGGAGTTAACACTAAAAACTCAAGCAACGAACCGAGCTCTAGGTGCTTATGCACGCTCACATCGAGAACACTGTTACTACGAAAGTATAGACATTGCTGTAGAAAGTTTAGGAGTAGCTGATACGTATCAGTTCGTGTTCAAAAACTTTTATTTGATAGATAGGCTTATCCCTCTTGTTCGCTTTACTATAATAACTTCAGATAATGCGTTGAGCATACATTTTACGCAAGGATCTTCTGATTGGCTGCAATCTACCGGAGGTCGTCCATTTGACCGTGACTTTATTTGCGACCCCATACCAGGTAGTCCATATCTTGCCACAAATGCTCAGTTAACAGAACTATCGACATCTTCATGGGAAAGACTAATAGCTCTTATAGATTATTTGTTGGTGATCACTAAAGCCCATCTGCCGCCTGAAAAAAAAGCGAATTGTCTTAATGAGGGACTTGCACGCCTATCGTCCAGATTAAATGATTGGCCCGCAGTTTTCAGATACGACCGCTTGACCCTACTGAACAGCATTGAAACCGGCCTGTATCAGAGATTAGAGGTACATATTGAAAATATGGGTGCCGGCATAGAGCGCTGGCCCAGCGTACGCTACAATATTGCAACAGTAGAATCCTCAGAGCAAACCTTCGGCAAGAACCCTAGACTAGAGTTCCCTGAGTCGGAACACAACGCTCTAAATACTTGGCACCCGGAAATTGTAGATCAAAGAGGTTCGCGTTGTGAATTGCGTTTTGCACAACCCAACGCAATGGACTTGGGCGCTTGGAAAGCGATGTCTGGTCGGGATCAAGTGTTAGTCGTAGCTTTAATAAGCAGCTTTGGTCAACAGGTCAAAGATATGCGGATAAACCAGCCAGCATTGACTATTGACTCAACCAAATGGACAGCTCTTATGAGTAGTATTAAATTTATCTTGAGCAATAACATATCGAAGCCTTCAGCTATCCCCTACTCTACGCTCTCCTTATCGAAGGCACACGAAAAGAAGTGAATGGGATTGATCAACAACCCGGTCTCAGCCTTTATAAAGCAGAACTACTTAATGAACAGATCTAAAACCCATACAGCTTTGGAACTCGGAAACTTAGCTTTTAGACAGGCTGAATACGAAACCGCTTTGAAGCACTATCAGGAAGCATTACATGAAACGCCAGAAATGGCGTCCATCGTCAATGTTAATATAAAGCTTACGAAGCGGCGGTTACAAATCGCCGTTAAGGCAGACTCTGTAAATCACGACAAACAAGACACGCGTAACTATCGACTCGATCAACATCATTCATCGCGTATACTGGAGAAGGTCTGGGAGATTAACGACTCTCAAAACGAGAATTCATCCAAAGACTTACAGCCGATAGATGAAAATCTCGATGTAATAATAAAAAGCGGCCTATTCAAAGAAAACTATTACATCGAAAACTACCCGGATGTTGCTTCGAGTGGAGTGAATCCTATCGAGCATTATTGTAACTATGGATGGCGAGAACAGCGTAATCCTAATGGAATTTTTAATACACACTATTATCTTGCCAAAAATCAAGACGTCGCGACCTCAGGCATGAATCCATTCGTGCACTGGCTTAAATTCGGTCAATACGAAGGACGTAAAACAAATTTAGTCCTGCTTGATCCAGTTGCCCAAAACAATGTTTTTGCGCCACAGGTTCTCTTTGTAAGCCATGAAGCTTCTCAAACTGGCGCGCCCGCAGTTCTTCTGGCGCTAATGAGATGGTTTAAAAGTAATACTAACGTTAGCTTTGCAATTTTAATCGGAGCTAGTGGCCCTTGGAACGATCGTTTCCAAGAGATCGCCCCCTGTTTCTTCTTTGATGATGATCATGAGCATGGTTTCGAAGATGAGCTGAGAAGATTTTGTGGATCCGATGTCCAGGCAGTTTATGTGAACACTATTGCGGCAGGGGTATATGCTAAGCATTTAGACTATCTTGACGCTGAAATCATAACTCACGTTCATGAAATGGAAAACCTATTTAAAATTTTTGCCGAATCATTCGCTTATCTTCAAGAAAGATGCACAAAATATATTGCTGTTTCGCAAGGCTCCGTAGACGCCCTTAAAAGACGCATAAATGATCGAGCGCAGGTTACTTTTTTAAAGCCTTTCATCGATAGGAAGCCGAGCTATAATAACTCTGCCCGAAGGCCGACAAGCAAAAATATTATCTATGGGTGCGGCGCTGTCGAACGGCGTAAAGGGTTTGATTTGTTTTGCGAAGTAGCTGCTAAAATTGCGTCCACAGGATACCGCGATTTTAAAATGTATTGGATAGGTTCCGCTGATAAAAAAGATCTGATTCCATATACAGAAATCCACAAACATAATGTTGGAGAATATGTAGAGTGGTTGGGCCCACAGGATAACGCCCGCGCGTTCTTTACATTCGGTGATATTTTTCTTCTACCGTCCCGGGAAGATCCATATCCACTAGTATGTATGGAGGCAGCTGAATGCGAAATGCCTATAATTTGCTTCAGTGAGGAAGCGGGTGGGATGCATTCATTTGTAGAGTCAGACGCCGGGGTTATAGTCGACTATCTAGACACTACCATGATGGCTAATAGTGTTATAGATTTGTTAAAAAACCGGGAAAAACTTATCAGGCTTGGAAAGACAGCAGCTGAAAAAGTCGCTGACCGCCACTACGTTGAGGTAGTCGCCCCTCGTATATTTGAATTATTTCCTAAGATAGCTAGCGATAGAGAAGACACGCTGTCGGCTTACTACAGATTGATTGATGCTGCTAGCATTGTATCTTTTGATATTTTCGATACCCTAGTAACTCGCCGCATCAACGAACCAGCAGTAGCATTCGATCTAATGGAGCACCGCCATACTGAAGACTCACCAGCAATTTTTTCTTTGCTGGAAGAACGAATGAGGACCGCCGGCCGAGTGTTAAGCGCGCATGCTGGTAGAGTAGACGACATTTCTATAGAGGACATTTATGCTGAGATGTCCTTCTATAAGGACTCTAAACATGAACGCGACATAGAGGTTCAGCTTTGCACCTCACACCCCCTGGGGCTAAAGCTTTACAACTACGCAAGGAAAAGTGGCAAGAAGATTTATATCGCCAGTGATATGTATCTCGACCAACAGACAATTGAAAAAATCTTGAAAAAATGTGGGATCTTAAAGTGGGATAAATTATTTCTTTCCTCTAGCTTAGGCAAGAAAAAGGATACGGGGAAACTATTTACTCACATGCTAGACCTAACGAAAAAAATGGGCTATTCAGCATCAGAAATCTTTCATATAGGCGACAATTGGCTAGGCGACGTAAAACAACCGAAACATGAAGGAATAGTTACCAAAAGATTTGTCCCTATAAATGAAAGACCCACGACATTGGTAACGCTGACCCAGGAAGCCAAATCGAAGCTATCGCAAAACGGACGTATCTGGAACAGTTTTTGTACTCAGGCAACTCGGTTATGGCATGAGGATAACCCTGAGCTCGCCTCTGAGTTTTATACGAAGCTAGGATTCGAACTCACTGGGCCACTCGCGTCGATGATGGCGATGATGACAGCCGATGAGGCTCGGCGCTCAGGTGTAAGAAAGATCGTATTTATGGCACGTGATGGAAGAATTATTAAAAATGCCTTCGATACGCTTTATTCAGCCGAAATAGCTAACGGAGAGTTTCAATCTGAATATTTGCATCTTTCACGCGCTACAGTTGTACCTGCAACGTTCACATACCCACTATCCGCAAACGATATTGCTTTTCTGTCAGAAGGGCTTCATCTAGGCCAAAAGACTGTGCGGTACTTTGTTGAAAAAGCAGGACTCTCGTTAGACCAAAACAACACTGCAAAAGCAGTGTTCAAGTTTTTCGACTCTTTTGATTACGTGCCAACGCTGAATGATTCAAACAAAGTCGGGCGGTTATTTGATGCGTTATCGCAACAGATATTCGATGCGCATGCGGAGCACAGGAATAACCTGGAAAATTATCTGAAGCAGAAAAACTTTTTTAGCCAGCCTAAAATTATCATTGTCGATGTTGGCTGGCTACTAAATATCCATTCCAGATTAGCCAAATTCACCCAGAAAATTGATTCAAGTATTCAGATAATTGGATGTTATGTAGGATCTCGAGATCGTTCAGATAAAGGGCTAAAAGCATCCACCTTTCTATTTGAGAAAGGTGATCCATATGTCTATTCAAGTTATATAGAGCAACATACAACTTTATTTGAAGTCCTTTTTTCAGCGCCTGAGCCTTCAGCTAAAGGGCTCAGACAAAATACTCATGACGAATTTGTCAACCCTATCTTTAAGCCAATTGAGCATCCACTGCCAGACGAATTCATAGTTGCTCAAAAGCTACACATGGGCGCGGAGTTTTTTTTCGATATGCTGAAAAATGCCAGGAAGGATTTTTTCCCGGAGTGCCTATCGAAGGATTTCTTCTTTGAAATATTCAAGTCTTTGGTACAAACCAAGAGTGACATTGCCAAAGCAACATTGGGCGCGTTCGAAGTTCGTCTAGGGGGGCATCACGAGTTTGTATCATATGAGAGCTTGATCGCACATACTGATTCACAGTTCGACTATGAAGTTAAACAACCCGATGAAACGTTTAAGCCGATCGCTTTTTTTTGCGAAGCAGCTAGATACAGGGCAATTATAGTTTCATCTGCCGGCCTATCTAATGGATCAACGCGTTATCGAGCTATAAACCTGGCGACTGCCTTGCAAACGAATGGCACATCATCCACTGTAGTCCATGCAGCATGCAATGTAGACGACATATACCATCTGATCATAGACGCAGATATAGTTATATTCCAAAGATGCTTCGAAGAACAAGGCAACGTTGGTGAGATCCTTAGGCTAGCACGCTTACACAATAAAACATGTATAGGTGAAATAGACGATCTCGTCTTCCCTGAACATGTTGAGTCTATCGGCTCGGTGGTAGGTGGTGAGTGGCGTCTTGAGGAAGCCATTTACGTGGCTGCCGCCTATGAAAAAATGATAAAAAAAATGGATAGTTGTGTCGTCTCTACCCCTCTTCTTAAATCTTATATCGAATCAACATACAAAAAACCTTGCCAGATTGTCCGAAACCGGATTCAACCTGAACACTTAAAATGGCCAACACAAAGAAACCATCAAAAGCTTAACATACTTTATTCTTCTGGGACTTACTCCCATAAGGCTGACTTTATGATGATTGAGGATATCTTATATAAGATATTAACCGACCATCCTTCTGTCAAACTTTCAATTTTGGGTGCCGCGCAAGCTTCTGAACGAATACTTTCTCTAAATAACGTGCAAAGCTACCCACTTCTGCCCTACACAGCCATGCTGGATTTCATTTCAAAGCACGATCTACTTCTCATACCGCTAGAGGACACCATATTCAATAGGGCCAAGTCCACTGTCAAGTTCGTAGAAAGCTCTGCAGTTGGTGTGCCTGTGCTAGCCTCTTCCGTAGGCGAGTTCTCATACTGCATTAGCCATAACAGCACTGGTTTCTTAGCGAAAAACATTCACGATTGGCAAAGCATCTTAATAGATGTAATCAAGAGACCTAAGCAGTTGAAAAATATTTCTAAGAATGCGAACCAGCTTATTAGGTCTAGCTACCTCACTACCAACGCTAGTCTCGGCGACTTCTCAACAAAAGATTACGAAGCCCCCGATGTTGTCTCCCAAGGTAAAAACATACGCAAATCAAAAATGGGGAGCGCGAAATGATACTTGTCGTCGGTGGCGCAGGATATATAGGTTCGCATATGGTAAACGCTCTAACAGCTAATAACACAGAAGCATTAGTGCTGGACAACTTTTCCACTGGACATAGAAGTGCACTAAGGGACGTTAGTGTGATAGAGGGCAACGTTGGGGATAAGAGACTTCTTAGCTCAATATTTTCGCGTTATAAAATTGATGCCGTTATACATTTTGCTTCTTGCATCCAAGTTTCGGAATCTCACCTTAAACCTGACCTTTACTACAATAATAATCTGGTCAACACTTTATCACTTATGGACTCAATGCTTGCCGCCAATATAAACACCTTGATTTTCTCGTCCACGGCCGCAGTATACGGAGACCCTTTATATACTCCGATAGACGAACAACACCCTAGAAATCCAATAAACCCGTACGGTCGATCAAAATGGCTCACTGAGCAAATATTGACTGACTATGCCCAGGCTTTAAACCTGAAGTACGTAAGCCTCAGATATTTTAATGCAGCTGGCGCTAGTCCGGACATGGGAACGGGCGAGCGCCATGATCCAGAGACGCACCTAATACCACTATTACTGCAAGTTGCATCAGGAAGGCGTGATGCCATATCTGTCTATGGAAGTGATTACGACACGCCTGATGGCACATGTATCCGAGATTACATACATGTAGAAGATTTATGCGAAGCACATTTACTGGCACTGCACTACATCGTCAAAGGAGGAGCGCCCCAACAGTTTAACCTTGGAAATGGTGAGGGCTTTAGTGTCCGCCAGGTTATCGAAGCTACTCAAAAGGTAACAGGCAGCAGTATTGCAGTTCTGCATGAACCGCGACGGTTAGGCGATCCGGCTATATTGGTAGCAAACGCCCAAAAGGCCAAAGATATACTTGGCTGGCAACCTAGGCACACGAGTCTCGAAAGCATAATAAAGGACGCATGGCGTTGGGAAAATATGTACCCTTGGGACAAATCAGTAGACCAGCTTCCAACTACATCCTAATCTTAATTTTATGCTCATGGAGGGGGGAGGGTCCCTCCCCCCATAGCTGTTCTTGCAATCACATTGATGGGGTGATGGTTAAAAACCTTTCCACTGTTTGGCAGATCACCAGGTCTGGTTTTATTTCTCGAATGAGATCTATATCCATCCTAGGGCTCCATACAAAGTGAAACTCTTTAAATATTCTAGACAGCCACCATGACAGTGTTGTTGAAACCTCTCCCCGCTCAAAGGTTGAACCCCCGAAGCATAAAACTGTTAGCTGTATCGGAGCATCTCCGCAACGCCACGTTCTTCTCGTATCTTGGTTGCCTCCAACCGGATCATAGGCGCTTATCAAGGAAGGCTCTAGATAAGAACCGCTAAGGTTTGTAAGATTACAATACAGCGGTATGGTTTCTATAACGACACCATCTTCCTGAAATCGCCCACCTAAATCCCCATCACTCGTGCCGAAGCATATATTCTTAGGAGAGTAACAGTTCAAATACGAAGGCAACACAAAATCGATTAGTGCTTCAACGACTGTTTTAGCTCCTACGGTTGACATATGAGTGTCAAATGTTCTAAAAAAGCCACTCACATGGATTTCATCTGGAATGAATTTACGAGGGTTCAAAAAGCTATTTTTTAGCACTTCATCTTTTATAATACCCTCAATGAGGCTAGTCAAACCAGGAGACTCTTTAGTAGCGTGATAAGGTGCTGCCCAATACATCACTGATGTTTTTTCGGGAGTGATCATTTGAACATATTTAATCCCCAGGGTGCTCAATAGTGTTGCACGCGCTCTTAAAATTCGCAACCACGCTTCAGTATCTACTGCTGCTTCATCTTTATAAAGATGTTGTAAGTCATTAGTTCCTGTCTTAAGGTACAGGACTCCACCTGATCCCACTATCGCTGTTTCATCTGACGAGATACGACCGGCTGCAATCCCGGTCTTGGTTAACAAGGACGATACGGATCGGATCAACAATTGCGGTACGACTTTTAAAGACCCGAGATAAACACCCGACCTGATTCTAAAAGTTATATTTGATTCGGATATCTCACTAAAAAATAGGGTTTCATCAAACGAGAAATCTATTGCTCTACACCCAGGCATTTCTCGAATATCAACTCTACTTGTTAGGGCTTCGAATAAATCGACTTTGTCAAAAAATTCTCCAGCTATGTAAATCTCTATATGCTTAGCCTTATCAACCAATTGTTCAGGCTGAGATATCCATCCAGAGAAATTATTCCCTATGCAGTTCTCGATGCAGCCATGCAAGCCTTTCATGATAGCCCCTTATCACACTATTTCTTATACGAAAAATTAGTTTAGGCAAAGCCGCCCAATTTATACTTTATGATACTCTCTACCCGCCTCAAGGTAAACCCGAAGGTTTGTCACCGTCCGACCTATTCAAGGCAAGACTATCTGCCCAAACGCTGCCCATCATACCCTTCAAATTTCGATGCTTAGCTGTTACTCTTCATCCTCCTATCAATTTTAATCATTAACTTTTGTCTTAAACAGTAGGACTTACATAGACCTCGACCTGTACTCTTTTTTCCTTAGGCAGTGTTTCGGAAAGAATTCGCCGCTCGCATGAAGAAATCTTTTACATCTTATCAATTCATAAAATGAAGAAATTATTAATGATTCATCGGACCCTTCAATTGGGTTCAGCATGATACATTCGTTCAAGACCACGATCCAAATTGTAGATTTTAAATATCGCGCGGCACACTGAATTTCAGCTAGCCTTGCACTCATGCACCAAAAGGTCACACGCGTTAAAAAGCTCAGCCATAGCGGCTATAGTATTAAAAACGCATGTCCACCCGAATTAATTTTCAGCCATAATTCAATATCTCCCCCGCCTCCTTTAATCATATCCCCGACGTCCTCAAATCTTCCTATGCCTTTCGTTCAAGAGCGGACTTCGCATAACCCGCATGCACGTCCACCGTTAGCATTGAGGCTTTGTACCTATCGGCTTTTACTATAACCGCACACTGCCGGCCGAGTTGATATGTAAGGGCGGATCTGCGCATTTTAGTTTGCAGCACCAGACTGATACTTTCGTTGCCAGCATAGGACTGCGCGCGTTTGCACAATACAACCAGCGTCGCATCGGCGCTTGAACATCGTCCCCGAAGTATCTGTGGCTAACCAGCCTTCCCTATCGGGGGTGACCCGATACCTGTGGTGCAGAGCTGCAAGACGCCATTACGAACGCGGCGGCATCGAGTTGGTCTTGGCTGATTTGAACATACTGATCTTCGTTGACCTCAGCGAAGTTAGTCTCTCCAGCATGGGCCCAGTGCCGACGAGTCCTTCCCTTAAGCAGCAGATTTGATGGTTGCTGGTGGACGTTAAGAATGCGACTGCCTCGACCGCGCTTGCCCAGTGCGGTGTTTGAAATATCTTTTTTCGTGCAGAACCTATCACGAGCGCTCGTGCATCTCGGTTTGCCAGGGTGCAGTAGCCTTTCTACGATTGACTTCCCTCGTTCCAACCGGTTGATTCGGACTTCGGCTCGTTCTTTATCGCGTGCTCAGGCATCAAAGATTTGCTTTCGCACGCCCTTACGGCAGCGCCAGATCACCCGGAAAGCCCCCTCCAGCGTCGTCCACGTGTATTTCGTCGACTCGAGGAACACCCCCCTTCAGTCACGAGAAAGCATGCCGATAAGGTCATCAGGAATGGGCATCGTGTGTCGTCGGACGTGCCGTGACCTACCTTCGCAAATAGCAGCACCGTCATTAAGACCAAGGCCGGTCAGACGTACGCGAAACACAACGCCCGTCTTCAAGCCAGGCTCAGCGGCTTGAACTCATTACCGATTCATCCCCGATTCTTGCGTTCTTGACACGGCCAGACATGCCTGCCCTGGAGTTTTTTACATGTGTTCGATGTGCGATGCGCTCACCCAACTCTGGGTTAACGGAGCGACCAGCCAGGGTGTGAGCACACAGACACCCACCTCCCAAGCCCAGCTTCAGCATCTGACGCTGGACCAGCAAGCCAGCTACCTGACCGATGGCTTTTGGCACGACGCTACTGGCGGCTCCCAGCACCATTTTGACGTGCACGCTGGTGGCTCACTCACCGTCAACCTGGCCAGGTTGAGCTCAACGGCGCAGGTTGTTGCTAAGTATGCGCTGCAAACCTGGACAAACGTCAGTGGCATCAAATTCGTGGAAACCGCCGCCGCTGGCGCGATCAATTTTAGCGAAAACAAAAGTGGTGCCTACTCCAGCTCCAACTATGCAGGCAGCATCATCTCGAACAGCAGCGTCAACGTCGCTTCGGATTGGGTGAAGTACGGTTCGTATTACGTGCAAACCTACATTCATGAAATCGGCCACGCGTTGGGGTTGGGCCATGCGGGCAATTACAACGGCAGCGCGGCTTTTCCCAACAATGCGTTTTACCAGGAGGACAGCTGGAAGTATTCGGTGATGTCCTACTTCAGTCAGGACGAGAATACGTATTCCAATGCTTCTTTCGGCTACGTCGTGACCCCCATGCTGGCAGACATCGTGGCCATCCAGTCGCTGTACGGCACCGCCGTCACCCGTACGGGTGATGATATTTACCGTTTCGACACGGCTGACGCCACAACCGGAACCGACTTCATGCTTGGCCGGGTAGCCACGATCTATGATTCGGGCGGCAACGACACGATCAACGTGAGCACCTATGTCGGCGCCCAGACAGTCGATTTGAGAAGCGAAGCTTTTTCCAGCGTATACGGCGGTCTATCGAATATTGCAATCGCACGCGGGACGGTCATCGAGAATGCCGTCACCGGTGCAGGCGCAGATACGCTGATCGGCAATGCAATAGGTAATTTTCTTGATGCGGGTGCGGGCAATGACCAGCTGCAAGGCGGCGATGGCAACGATCGGCTAATGGGTGGGACTGGCTCGGACATGCTTAATGGTGGTAGCGGCACGGACACAGCGATGTATGCCGAAGCAGGTGCCAGATACTTTGCAACTTACAAAGCCGAGCTTTTAAGCCAAGGCACCCTCAGCGTTCACGATGCGCAAACGTCCGACGTGGACACGCTTTCAAGCATCGAAAAGCTGGCTTTCATGGACCAAACCGCCACTCTCGACGAAGTGCTGATGGCTTTCCGTAGCCGATACGGGACTTTCAACGCCGACAGTGACGCTACTGTCTCGTTAGGCTTCGGCTCGGAGCTTCATCACATCGCGCTCACCGAGAGTCAGGCTGACGTTGCCAGGCTCTATACACTCTTTGGACGCACGCCTGATTACCAGGGCTTGAATCACTGGCTGACGCAACAGGCGATGGGCAGTTCGCAGGCAGAGATTCGCGATGCCTTTCTGAATTCTGCTGAAGTGGTGCAGCGCTACAGCGGGCTAGATAATCGAGACTTTGTGCTTGACCTCTACCAGACCCTTCTGCATCGCACAGGCGATGACGCAGGTGTGGCGTACTGGAATACGCTGCAGCAGGCTGGTTTGAGTCGAACAGCGGTCATTGATAGCTTCCTGAATTCGCGCGAGAGCCGCGACCTGTCGCAAGGCGAGACAGGATTTATAAAGATCGTGGCTCATAACGCCTGGAACAATCTGGATATGGTGGTGGGCAAAGGCTTGGCCACCGGCACGGTTGGCGATGACCAGATCAGTGAGCAGGAAGTCAGGCTTGATAGCAATGGGGTTTCCCATCTGGTCGGCAACTCTGGTATCGACACCTTCATTTTCAACGATGTTGCATCCGCCTACACGATCAGCGCACTCGATACCGACACGCTATCAGTCAGCCGGTCCTCGGGATCTACTGCGCAGTTCAATCTTGATAGCTTCAACGTGCTCGATTTCGCAGATCGCGAGCTGTTCATTCTCGACGCAGCGCAGGCAAGCATTGGTCGCCTGTACACCATTCTGGATCGTATTCCCGATACCGAAGGCCTGAAGTACTGGCTGTCTCAAGGCGCCGCGAGCGAGACCGGTACCCAGGTTGCGAATGCATTTGTGCAATCTGCCGAATTTTCCCAGGGCCTGCCCGATGACAGCGACGCAGCCTTTGTCGACCATGTTTATCACAAGGTGCTAAACAGAGGCAGCGATGCTGACGGTTTGGCCTATTGGGTCCACTCGCTGGACACAGGTACAAGTCGCGGACAGGTGGCATTTGATATCGCCAACGTGGAAGAGTCCGTCGCGCTGACCCAAGGGGATGCCGGGTTCATTCAATTGATTGGGCATGCCGATTGGGTTTGATGAACTTGCGCTAGAGATTGGGCAAATCCTCGCTAGATTTCATCCGATCTGGCTGATCGGAAAACGCATGTGCAGCCCTGATCGCGTTCTTCGGGCATTTATCATGCATAGCCTAGCGTCAACGCTAGGCTATGCATCTTTCCTCAAGGCAACAGCTCAACTCCTCGCAACCCTACGCCCAGCCGCCGGGGATCATCCGACAGCCCTCGCTCAAGCGCTGACTTCGCATTCTCTACATGCACATCCAGTGTCAGGATCGGGGTTTTGCAGCTATCCACCTTCACCTTGACCGGGATCAAGCCATCCGCAGGCAAAGCCCCGTCGAACAGAACATTGCCGTCTTGGCTGATCTGTACAGGTTGATCTGCAAAGCTTTCGACGTGCAGGGTCAGGCTGAGGCTCTCTTTCCCTGCATAGGGTTGCGCCGGGTTGCACGGCAATACCAGCGTAGCGTTCGCGCTCGACCACCGTCCCCACGGCTCTGTAGCAAACCAGCCATCGCCTATCATGGGTGAGCCGGTGCCATTGGTGCCTACCTGATAGCTACCGGGGGCCATTATGAATGCGGCAGAAGCGAGTTGGTCTTTGCTGAGTTGGACATACTGGTCTTCGGTCACTCCCGCGAAGTCGGTCTCTACCAGATTCTCCAGCTTTTTGAGGTCGAGGGTGCATAACGACGGTGCTGTGACCATGCGCTCGCGTTGGCCTGCGAAGACGAACAGCTTGTGGCAGTCAGGCCCAAGTACCGCACGTGGCTTCAACACCTTGATGGCTTCGCCATACCCGGAGTAGCGTTCGGTGAACACTTCGGCTGGCGGGTAGTAAATGCCTGGGGCGTTGGTCTGAATGACGTTGGACAACCACGAAGGAGACGAATATTGCTCGGGCTTGACGGGATTGTTTTGCTGTATGCCATAGATCCCAAGAGCCAGTAGCACCAAGGTCCACAGCGCTGTCATGACGCGCCCGAAGGGTAGGCAGCGTGCGACGAAATAGACAACCGGGAAGAATGCCGGCAGGTACCACAGCGAGTAGCGGGCGACACCCGGGGTGCCTGCGGAGTTGAGGTTTATGGTCGATGAATGAGCATAGAAGTTGATGAGGAAGAAGGCGCCCAGGAAAACATAGAAGGCCCTGTCGCCACCCTCCCCGGCTCTGGGTTTCGCCCATTTCAACAGCGCCACAGCGGTCAGGATGAAGAACACACCTACCGGCCAGTTGGGCAACAGGCCCAGGTCCGGATCGAGGATCCAGATATAGAACGTCGACAGATTACTGCCTAAGGAAGCGCCACCGGCGAGCAGTTGCGGTGTGATCACACCGAATCTCAGGAAGTAGTAGACCGGGTGCGCCATTACGGCAAAGGCGGTGCCGACTACCAGGCACACTTCGAATAGGGTGAAACGTTGCGTGCGCAACAGCACGAAGCGATAGGCGAACGGAATGAACGCTACCAGCGCAAAACTCGGGTTTTGCGTGGCGGCAATGCCGATGGCCAACGCACCCGCCAGGTACAGCCTGGAAAAGACGAACATGATGCCCATCAAGGTCAGGCAGTAGGTCAACACTTCTGTGTGAACCTTGTCTGTGAACCAAAGCATGGGAGAAAAAAGCGTAAGCACCGTGAATACGCCGATGCCGCGCTTTCCATACAACCGGTAAGCGGTCATACCGGTAATGCATAGCAAGAGCCAGTGCAGCGCCAGGAACGCTTGGTGGGGCACAAGAACCAGCCCTACGAGGCTTACTGCCTTGCTGACGACAAAGGCCAGGAAGCTGTAGAACCAGAAGTGGTTGAAATCAGCCATGTCACCAAGTTGGAGTGCAGGAAACGCGGTCTGCAGCCACTCCAGCGTGACCAGATCGGCGATGCCGTGTTCCGAATAGAGCTGCTGGTAGGAGGCGAACGAAGCGGGGTTCATCCAGGGCCGCAGCGTATCGCGCCAGGCCAGGTACATGGCGTAGTACTCCGAGCCATCACCCACGCGCACGGGCGCCAGGCGGCTCAACAGCAGATAGAGGAACAGCAGGGCCAGGCAAATGCCTACGTAGACGCCCATATGACGTTGTTGCGGCTGGTGAAGTACGGTTTTCGTGTCACGCATAAAGTCGACTTCCGTGCATGCTTACCGCTGGGGCTGTCAGGCCGGCAGCGGCGGGTTGGAAATGTTTAAGGCGATACCCCGTTCTATCTCGCCCACGATGGATGTCGGCAGGAGTTGGCGAAGGACTGCTGTTACTCAAACGTCAATTCCTTAACCGAGAAGCTCAATTCTCGAGTGTCTTCACTCAATCCCAGTGCCTTGGGTGAGATGGCGTCGGGCGCGTCGAACTCGACTACGTAGCCACGCTCGGTGGGTGCCGGGATTGCAACCTGAATGGGTTCTACCAGGCCTTCATAGAGAAACTCTCCTTCATACACGCGCTGGCCATTGACCTTGATCAACAGTCTTTGTCGCGGATGAGCGGCGCTCAGGAAAGGCCTGATTTTTACCTTCAGGGTATTGGGAGCAACGCTGGGTCGAAGCCAGGTAAAGCGCCCGTGTGGGGTCTGCATCCAGCGCCCGTGTGCCTCTGGAACGCTGAAACCGTCGATGCTGCCCACAGGCAAGGTGCTGTCGGAGGTGAAATCGAAGGAGGTCTGCTGCTTTTCAACCTCTTGCGCCAACGTCGCCAGGCACGCGGCTGAGTTGACTACCAGTAGACGGTTGCTGTTGCGCCGGCACTGGGGGCTGTCATAACGGGGAGTACCGGGCGCGGTGATGACATTGTCGTACTTGCTGAAATCGGTTATGGCGTGGGTGTAGAAGATTTCAGGTGTGGCGTACTTGCGTGAGGTACGAGCGATCGCCAAGGTAAACATGTAATCGAAGGTCGACTCCTTGCTCAGACCTATCACCACATCCTGCTTGGGCGACACCGCCGGTGTGTACTGGCTGGCGAGCAAGCCGATCATGCTTTTTTCGAGCTGTACGAGCTCGGACACGTCGAAATCACTCTTGCGCGGCGTAGCGTTGGTTGCGATACAGAAGAACAGTACGGCCGCGCCGGGTGCAAACAGCCAGCCCGGCAACTGCAACGCTCGGATTCGGGGCCGACGCAGGACCAGAGCGCCCAAGCCGACACTGGCAAGCACCAACAATTGCGTCAGCAGGCCGTTTCCGTACTTCTTGACTGCGTAATCGGAGCCATAGCCAAACTGCGCCAGAACCATCTGCAACAGGCAGAGCGTGGCCATGGCCATGCCTAGCGCCGACAGGTACTTGAGCACGGGCCAGGCGTACTGGCCATGAGGTCGCAAGTAGGCCCACGCGGCTGCAATGGACATCGCCATTACAGCCAGGCAAACGGTGATCAAACCCACCGGGTAGCTGATTCGATCAAAGCCCAGGCCGCCGTTGTTATCCGCGATCTGGCGCATGGCAGCGAATGCCGGATTGATCAGTACGCCAGCCAACGCACAGGTCGGGACGATGAGTGCGGGCAGCAGCCAGACCCTCAGTCGCGGGTCCGAACGGCGAACCTTGATGCCATCCACAAGTAACACAAAACCAAGCACACCCAGCAGCTCGAGGGTGGGCAACAGGTGTATGCCGGTGTTGATGAATATGCCGATGACCAGCATGAAGTAGGCGCACCAGCGGCCGGCCTTGCGCTCGGACAGCAGACCGATCGCGATAACCAGCATGGTCACGCTTTGCGCCATCAACTGGGAGAAGAAGTAGTTGTCGACCAGCTCTGCGCCGTGCACTTCCAGGTGGAAGGCCCGCTTGTTGAGAAACGAGAGCACGGCAAGGCAGACGATGCTCGCAACCGCCAACGCACGCGGCAGCGTGCCCAGCAGGTAGACGTAGCAAAACCAGATCAGGAAAAGTGAAAGCAGCGCGGTCAGGTGCAAGCCGAGCAACGGCGACCCCACTATGAAGCCTGCGGCCGCAGCCACGATGTGGCTCAGCCGAGGGTAGAAATTCATCTCGCCCATGGAGGGATCGGTGGGATTACCGAGGTTGAATTGCTCGCCTATCCTGAACACCAGCACGTAGTGGTGGGCCAGGTCGACGGCATGCCCCCACAGCGCGTCGATGTTGAGCGCTACCAACAGCGCCAAAGCCAAGAACATCAAACAGACCATCAGCTTTGACGGCACATTTCCTGCGTGCATTTGCTTCTCCAAGATGAGCGTACCCATCATCCTTTATGGGACCCTTCAAAAACGGCTCCGGGCGTCTGCACTGGTCAGACACCCGGAGATTTACCCTACCTGTGCAACCGTATTTACAGCCGCTTGGCGATGGCTCGGCCTTCGCGAATGGCGTAGTTGGTACCACGGTCTTCCGGATAGATCTGCGCCATGGTCGAGATCAAGGCGTTGTCGTACGGCGTCGAGGCATCTGGCACGTACTGCGAATAGTTACGCTCGGTCACCGGCTGCGCGTATTCGGAGCGCCATACCTTGTAGTCGACGACCCAGTCCTTCTCGAACTTGGGGAACATACGCTTGAGGTGACCCAAGGCGAAGTCCAGGTACTGTTCGTCGTTATAGCCCCACACCGGATCCTGGGTTGCCAGGTAGCGCGACAGGTAGGCGATGTGCGTGCCCTTGTAGTTTTCAGGGGTGTCGAAGTTGGTGTGCTCGATCACGCCCACGAACGGGAAGCCCGGGTCGTTGACGTTCAGCCAGTAGGTATCGGACAGGCTGTGCTTCAAACGCAGCACCAGGCACATGTTGCCCAGGTACTTGACGCGGCGCAGCTTGGCCAGCCACTGGTCGTCGGCCTTGCCTTCGAACAGGTCGGCGATCAACGGGAACGACGGCGTGAACAGGAACTTCTTGCCGGCGATTTCGCCCTTGTCAGTGGTCACGGCGGTGATCTGCTTGCCTTCGGTGACCAGGCCTTGGACCTTGGTATTCAGGATCACTTCGCCGCCGTGCTCGCGGATGGCCGAAACCAGCGCTTCGGCCAGACGACCGAAACCGCCCTTGAAGTAGGCCAGTTCTTCGCCGCCCTTGTCGTTACGGGTGCTGCCGCGCAGTACCAGCTTCTTCCACATCCACACGGCGTTGACCGCTTCGGCGTAGACAGAGAACTTGGAGTCGATCAACGGCTCCCAGACCACCTTGTACACCGACTTGCCGCACATGCCTTCCAGCCATTCACGAATGCTCAGGTGCTCGATGGACTTCCAGTCCTTGATCTTGCGCACTTGGAACACCAGCAGGCCCAGGCGAATACGGTCGACGAAGGACAGTGCCTTGAAGCGCAGCAGGTCCAGCGGCGTGGAGAGTTTCCACATGCGGCCGTTGAAGTACATGCCGGTACGGGTTGGCAGCAGAATCACGTCGCCTTCCAGACCCAATTCCTTGACCAGTTCAGGTACGAACACGTCGTTGTTGAACCAGTGGTGGTAGAACTTCTCTACACGCACGCCATCGTCGAATTCGAAAATACCGGCCAGGCCGCCAGGGGTGGAGTCCGCTTCGATGACTTGTACGCTCTTGCCTTGCTTGGCCAGTACATACGCTGCGGTGAGGCCGGTAAAACCGCCCCCTACAATCACTACGTCGTAGTTATTCATTGATGATTACCAGAATGGATAGGGTCTTGATCACTTGCGGGCGGCCTTGAACAGAGCCGGCCGGGACCAGATGGCCAGAGCACCGACGATAGTGGTCGGCAGCCAAAGCGCCAGGTGTACGATCACGGCGTAACTGCCCGCTTGCGCGGAAGTACCGCCGATCAGGGAAACTGCGGTGAATGCCGCGAGGTGGAACGGACCTACATAACCGGGTGAAGACGGCGCCAGCGTGGACAGCGTGGTGATTGCCATGACCAGCAGAGCCATCAACGGCGTCGCCTCGAGGCCAAGACCTTGCAGGGCGAAATAGAACAAGCCCGCCTCGCCTACCCAGACCAATATCGACAGCAGCAGCATGGTGCCCAGCACCCGCGGGCGCGACATCACGTCGAAGCTTTCAAACAGGCCAGCAATGGTGCGGAAGATCTGCTGCAGTTTGGCCGAGCCCCTGCTCGCTTCAGTGCCGCCGCCCAGCTTGTTGAACAAGCGCGCGAAACTGCCGGAGAAGAAGAAGCCTACGGCCAAGGCGATACCACCCAGCAATGCCAGCACCACTGCGCTTTCGCGCAATGCAGGCGGGACTTGCAGCGTCTGAATGGCGAGCACGCCCAGGGCGAGACAGGCCAGCAGTGTGACCAGGTCGATCAGGCGCTCGACCACCAGGCTGGTCGCCGCTGCAGTTTTGGTAACGCCCATGGCACTTGGAAATACCAGTGCGCGAACAACGTCGCCAAGACGTAGCGGCAGCACGTTGTTGAGCGCAATCGCACCCAGAAACGGTGCGGCGCAATTCTTGAAGCTGACCTTGCTGCCCGTAGCCGAAAGCATCACTGACCAGCGGAAGATCCGCACGCAGTAGCCGAACGCCAGGGACAGCACACCCAGGATCAGGTAATGCCATTCGAACTGCTTGAGGGCGTCAACTACTTCGGAGAACTTCACCAGACGGAAAATCGCCGCCAGACAGATGAGCGTGATGCCGCCCCCTATCAGGTGCTTGATCCAACGCCTTTCTTTTACCGCTGTCGCTTGAGTCATGTGTTTGCTCAGATCCGCCACGGGGCTTTGTTGGCGGCCCACAGGGCTTCGAGCTCGCGCTTGTCACGCAGCGTGTCGCAAGGCTGCCAGAAACCTGTGTGGTGGAATGCTGAGAGTTGTCCGTCTTTGGCCAGGTTTGTCAGCGGCTCCCGCTCCCAGGAGATGCTGTCGCCATCGATGTACTTGATGACTTCGGGCTCAAGGACGAAGAAGCCGCCGTTGATCCAGCCAATCTCGTCGCTTGGTTTTTCTTCGAAGCTCGACACGGCATTGTGGGCGTCGATGTTCAGTACGCCGAAACGGCCAGGGGGCTGGACCGCAGCAACGGTGGCCAACTTGCCGTGCTGACGGTGAAACTCTACTTCGGCACTGATGTTGATGTCGGACAGGCCGTCACCGTAGGTCAGGCAGAACGTTTCGTTGTTCAAATAGGGAGCAACGCGCTTGAGACGGCCACCGGTCATCGTTTCCGGGCCGGTGTCGACAAGCGTGATTTTCCAGTCTTCGGCCTGGCTGTTGAGGATCTGCGTATCGCCGGTTGACAGGTCGATGGTCATGTCCGACATGTGGCGGTAGTAGTTGAAGAAGAACTCCTTGATGACATAGCCCTTGTAGCCCAGGCAGATGACGAAGTCCTTGATGCCGTGATTGGCGTACGAACGCATGATGTGCCACAGCAGCGGCTTGCCGCCGATCTCGACCATCGGTTTTGGCTTGGTGTCCGACTCTTCTGCGATGCGAGTACCCAGGCCACCGGCCAGAATGACAGCTTTCATATTACGCTCCTTATAATTTGAGATCGGAGGGATCGAAATTGAGACTTTGCTGGATCACGGCGACAGGGTCGGCGCGCAGGACCAGATAGATACGCAGAATGTATTCGCCGATGATACCCAGCAGGAATGAATTCAAGCCAATACCGAACAACACCAGGATGTGAATGCTGGCAAGACCAGGCGGCAGCTCAGGGTGGAATAACCTGAGTATCACGTAATAGAGTGCGCCGATCAGGCTCGCTGCGAGGATCAGGCTGCCGACGAAGGAAGCGGCCCGCAGCGGCACGGTCGAATGGTTGAACACCGCCGTCAGACCCAGGCGAACCAGACGGTTGACGTTGAACTTGCTCTCACCAGCCACCCGCGCGTCGCGGTCATAGGCGATGCCAGTCTGGTTGAAACCTATACCTGCGATCATGCCCCGCAGGTACGGGTTGGCGGTCTTGGTCTTGAGCAGTACGTTGACTACCTTGCGGTCGATCAGGCGAAAATCGCCGACATCGCGAGGGATGGGATGCTCGCTGACCTTGTCGATTGCCCAGTAGCCGACGCGGCGGAAGTTGTTCAGCAACCAGCTTTCCGGGCGCTTGCGGCGCACGCCATAGACGACGTCGAAACCTTCCTGCCAGCGTTCGAAGAACGCCTCCAGCAATTCGGGCGGGTCTTGAAGATCGGCATCGATCTGCATGACGGCATCACCGCTGGTATGCATATAGTTAGCAAGAATCGAGCGTTGGAAACCGTAGTTCTTGGAAAACCGGATGGCACGAACCCGAGGGTCGGTTGCGGCCAGCTCGGTGAGCATGTCCCAGGTTGCGTCATCGGAGTGGTTGTCAGAGAACACGAACTCCAAGTCGCAGCGACTTTCCATCTTCGTGCCCAGTGCAACCAGGCGCTTGTAGAGGTTCGCGAGATTGCCCGACTCGTTGAGGACCGGAATCGATATCGAAACCAAAGGCTTTTTGTTTGATTCAAGCATGTGCGTATCGGAACCTTGCATTAACCATTCATCCTTGACTTCATGTATTCAACGACCGCTGGCAGCGTGTCTCTGAACGAATGGGTCTTGAGTGACTCAGGGACGCTGAAGACCCTGTCGAAATTATCCTGCGCAGGTTCCGGTACGGCGCCTACCTGCAGAAGATGAGTCTTGCCCTGGGATTCGAAGACGGCCTGCGCGAGGCTGCGCAGGGTGACCGGCTGGCCATGGGCGAGGTCTACCGGACCGACAACGTCGCTGGACACCAAAGCCTTGATGGCCCGCGCGTCATCTTCCACATGGTGATATTCACGCAGCTGCTTGCCCAAAGTCATCGCAAAGGCGGTATCACTGCGCAGCGCAGTCAATATCTGCCCCAGGAACATGAACGAGCTTGGCTCGCCCTCACCGTATTGCGTGTGGATGCGTACATGCGTCGTCCTCGCACCCGCCGCGTTGGCCTGCTCCACGAATTCGCCGAGCCTGACCTTGCTCTTGACATAGCGATTGTCGGTCAGGCCATGTTCCATGGCCGTACCGAACGTGACGACTTTTGTTCCGAGACCTCCGACGCCTTCGATCACCGTGCGCGGCAGGTGATAGTTGACTGCCAGCAACGCTTCGTCGCTCAGGCGCGGGTCCAGCAGACCCGAACAGACGTAGATAACCGAGGGTGCAGATTTGACTTGGGAAAAGTACGACCTGACAGCGTCGGCACCTGCTGTTGGCCAAGCCTCATAATCCGCCCTGGCGAGGCAGACGAACTCGGTCGGCTCGTAGAGCGCAGACAAAGCCTGACCCAACCTGCCCCGTCCGCCCAGGATGTAGATCACTCCTGGATGCCCGCGCGCCATTCGTTGACCTGGGCCAACGTGATCTCGCGGGCTTTTTCTGGATTGGCGTAGAAATCGCGATACCAGATGGCTGTCTGCCGAACGACTTCCTCGGTATCCCACACGGGAATCCAGTTCAGGTGGTTTCGCGCGATGGAGCTGTCCAGCGCCAGCGAGCCCGCCTCGGGCAATGGGTTGTCCATGTACTTGAGGTCGGGGCGCTGCCAGTGCTCGCTCATGAGTTCCAGAACGCTTCTGACCGAGTACTGCTTGAGTTCCTGAGGGCCTAGGTTCCAGGCCTTGGCGACGCGCTGCGGGTTATCTGATGCCAGTTCACCGAGGATAACCAGATAACCATGTACCAACGCCAGGACGTGCTGCCATGGGCGTGTCGCGTCCGGGTAGCGCAGGGTCATCGGCTGACCTTCGATAGCGGCGCGGACGAAGTCAGGCACCAGGCGATCTTCCGACCAGTCCCCACCTCCGATGATGTTACCGCCGCGGGCGGTGGCAATCGCCGGCCCCTGCCCTTCGGAGAAAGGATAGGAAGCCGCATAGCTCTGAATGATCATTTCCGCTGCAGCTTTAGAGGCGCTGTACGGATCCTTGCCGCCCAGCGGATCGTTCTCGCGGTAAGGCCAGGCCCACTCGTTGTTCTTGTAGACCTTGTCAGTGGTGATGCACAGCACACCACGCACGCTTTTGACCAGGCGTGCCGCCTCCAGCACATGAGCGGTTCCCTGGGCATTGACGAGGAATGTCTGAACCGGCTCGCGATAGGATTTGCGCACCAAGGGCTGGGCGGCCAGGTGGAGAATCAATTCAGGCTGAAAGGCTTCGACGGCCTTGTGCAGTGATTCGAAATCACAGATGTCGCCCAGCGTACTGTCGACGTCCTGATCCAGACCCATTTGCTCATAGAGCGAAGGGGATGTATCCGGAGCCAGAGCATAACCGGCAACTTTCGCACCGATAGATGTCAACCAAAGGCATGCCCAACTTCCGGTAAAACCGGTGTGTCCCGTTACAAGAATTTTCTTGCCAACAAGTTGGTTTTCAATCTTCAGGCTGGATGTCATCACACGTGCACCGTCAATGGTTTAGTTCGGTCCTGACCCACGAACGGGAGAACGCATATAGCCGCCAATAATACCTTGGAAACAGCCATTTGGGTATCACAGGGGCCGGCCGATAGCCGCCCTGGCGCCCTGCCATTGCCCCGGTCATTGGCTATGAACGCCACCAGGGCAATGCTTTGAAGGACTGCAAGGGGCGACATCAGCGCCCCCTTTGACACCTCAGCATTCCTGCCGAGTGCGCTCCGTTTCCTGCACGGTATCGAGCGCGGCATCGGCATGGGCGATCGTCGACGGCGCTGTCTGTTCGATACCGAACAGCGCTTTCTTCAATTGCTCCGCACTTTGCTTCCAGGTCAGCCACGGCATCTCGTCGGAACGAATGGTGTTGCCCTCGGCATCGTTGCGGACCCACTGGTGCACGGCATCGGCCAAGGCCCGCGGCGTATCCCCTTCGAAGAAGGCGGCATGTTCCCCTGCTACCTCACGGAACACTGGCAGCGCGCGCGCGAGGATCGGCAACTCGTGCTGAGCGGCCTCGATCAGTGGCAGACCGAACCCCTCTCCTTCCGAAGCGGCAAGCAGGCACGACGAAGACTCGTACAGCTTCTCGAGGTATTCGTCGCTGATGCCTTCCAGCCAGAACAGGCGCTTGTTCAGCTGTGGATGCTTGCGCAGACTGGCCGCGAGCTTCTCGACCATCCAACCTTCCTTTCCGACGAAGACCAAGTTCAGCTCCTCGCCCTCGCCCCACAACAGGTCGAATGCCGCCAGCGTTTGGGCGTAACCCTTGCGCGGCTCGATGGTGCCTACCGAAAGGAAGCTCGGTGCACTGCGCAGGCGTGCGAGAATCTCGGCTGCCCCGTCCGGCATACCGCTGCTGGGCACCGACGAGTTCAGGTCGGCGCCCAGGTGGAACCAACTGGTTTCCAGGCGTTTGTGATCCGGACGCGGGGCGCCGTGTACAGCCAGCCAATACTGAAGGTCGTGAGCAACGGCCGCAGAAATGCACAGGGCAGAATCGGCTTGGGTGATTTCATACAGCCACTGGGCATGGGCATCCTTGGTACCTGGCGGGAAGTGCTCCTCGAACAGGATGGGGATCAGGTCGTAGACAACGAACGACGTTCTTACGCCCCGCTCGCGCATACGAGCAAAGACCTTGGCCTTGCCGCCTTCCACGGTGTACGAGCCGCAGAAATCCAGGCCTAGGAACTGCTCTCCAGGCTGCATGTCGACCGGGTCATCGCGCAGCCATTCGTTGGCGCAGCCCATGAGCGTCATCATGAAGCTGCGCGCGTAGCGCCAGTGCCATGCACCACCCACGTTACTCAGCAGCACAGGCTCGAACAGGTAGCCTGGCGGCGGCGACTCGATCAGTGCCAGCAGTAACGCGCGTACCACGCGCTGAATGCCGGTGCGCAAATCAACGCGCGCCATGGCAGATACATCGACGTAGATACGACGCAGGCCGATGGTCGGTGGCTGGTTGAGCGCGATGCACTTGGAGGTTTCAAGGATATCGACGTTGGCTTCATCGCTGGCGATGACGTTGGCCACCGACGTCACGAAGGTCTTGTAGCGGCTGTGTTCTTCGTAGTGAGCTTCGATTCGCTCCATGTACAGCTTGGCGCACTGTGCCGGGGCGTGATCGGCATGCACAAAGGCGGCAGCCCGGTCGCCCAACTCACGGCAGAACTGGGGGTGAGCGCGCAGCTGCTCAAGGGCATCGGTCAACTGGCTGTCGCTGAACTGGTCAGGCAGTTTGATCAATACGTCGTCGGGCAGATCTGCCATTGCGCCGTTCGCGTTGACTATCGTACCTAAGCCGTAGTTGAAGCAATCAAGCACGGCAGCCGATGTTTCGCCGCGTGACAGCTCACGCAACTGCACACCCACGTCCGCCGCAGCCAGATACAGCTCGTAGGTCGAGTTGTCGGTCCAGCCGACGATATTCACGCCTGAAGCTTGCCTGCGTGCCTTGAGCTGTTTCTCGATGGCCTGGCCGTAATCGGACGCTTCGTTCTGACCTACGAAGAACAGCTTGCACTTGCGGTCCTGGCTCAAAACCGCAGAATCTTCCCACGCCGTGAGCAAGCGATGGTTGAGTTTGGTTTTGCCCATGAACCCGAAGGTGCACACCACGAAGTCGTCGGGCTTTAAGCCCAGTGCCTTGCGTGCTCTGGCCCGGTCGGGTGCAGCCGCAGGAACACGCAGCAGAGGAATCATGGAGCAGTGTTCCGAGTTGCCATACCAGTGCCGCGCCAGCGACAGGGAGTATTCGGAATGCACGATCACGCCAAGCGCCTTGCTGAGCACGCCCAGGCTGCCCGGATAGCGGGGAAGCGTGTCATGCACGCCGTCCTCGAAGAAGTCCGCTACCGCCTTGTAACCATGGCCTTGATACAGCTCCTGTACCCATGCGCCGGGTTTGAGCCCATGAGCCTGACGATACCAATGCACGTTGCCCAAATAGAAATCGTGCAACACCACGATGCCTGGAATGTCCTCGAGCAACTCGAACATGAAGGCATGCATCGGGTTGTTGCCTAGGTGATAGATAACCCGCTGATAACTTGTGGCATTTTCCCGGAACCAATCAACAGTGCGCAGTGTGCAGTTGTCCAGCACCCACGCGTCGGTTACTTCCAGATGGCCCGTCACCACGTCGATATCATAGTAAGCGCTGAGCTCGGGAAGCAGCTCGGCGCTGTACCCGGCAATGCCACTTTTCTGTGGTGGCAAAGGCGAAACATAAGCCAGGCGATGACGCAACGCCGGCTTTTCCAATGGGGGAACGCCACTTCGCTCCAACAGCGCGAGCACTGTCAACGCGTCGCGACGCAGGTCCTCTTCGTTGGGGTCGGTAGCCGAATCGGTGGTCAGCGAAATGATCCGCCCGATAGGTATGTCCAACGCCTGGCTGACGGTTCCAGCTTCCAGCGGGCGCAGCAGCAAGATGCTGTGAGTCTGATCTTCCCGTGCGAACTGATGCACCCACTGCGGGCGCGGCACGCCATCTTCGAACTCGCTCGCGCTTTCGACGATCACGCCGATCGACATACCGCTGGGCAACGCACTTATCAGCGACGCAGCTTCAATGCTGGTAGTGGCGCATGGGTGGGACAGCAGCAACAGGTCCGGCTCGAGATTGGCCAGGAAGGTTTCCCGCACCAACTCGGCTACCTTGGCGCGCCCGCCGTTTTCGCCATGGTGCAGGTCAATGGGCCCAGGCGCCGACCAGACACGAATGTTCTCGCTGGGCAATACACCGTGAAACTTCGCACGAATGGCCTCGATGGTCCCGTCGAGCAGGCTGCTCAGGGCCAGGAATATTTCGTGTTCCCCACAATTTTCGACCAGGCTTTCTACCAGGTCCATGACGTAGCAAGCCGACTCGGAGGTGGCGCAATGAACCTGAGCGCCCTGCATGTCTATAACAATCCGCATTAGCCCCGGTCCTTTTGATCAATAGCTTTTTTCAGGTCGTGATAAATCTGACGTGCTTCAACCGACAGGCCTTCCAGGTGCGCAGGCACTGAACTGTCCGAAGGAAGACTGGAGGCCAGTGCCGCATCGGGCATCATTCCATGGTTGTGCACGACGCTCTTGAGCGCCATGTACAGGCGCGGAGAACGCTTGAGCGCGGTGTTCAGACGCTGATGCAGCATTGGTCGGCCCAGCACGAACTGGACGGCCGCGCCCAAGACCTTGCGACCAGAGCCACGCACGATCCCGACCGCTGCACCGGGGGCGGTGCGGACCGTATGGACCGACCAGCGGGCCGGGCTGGTAACGCGCCAGAAGGTACTGCGCTGCATCTCCTGTAGTTGCTGCTCGTAGGCCACGGCGCGCAGATACCAATGATGGGCATGCCCCAGCGAAGCGTTGAGTTCGCTGCGAACCTGCTCCAGTTCCTGCACCGCGTTACTGTGGTGCTCGTGGGCTTGCGCCAGGCTGTTCTGCAAGTGGAAGCAACGCTGTTGCAGCTCGATCACGCTTTCGCTGAACCGATGCTGGTGCGCCTCCACTCCCTGGCTGAATCTTTGCTCCTGCGCGAAGGACGCTTCGATGATGCGCTGCTCCTGTGCCCCTAGCGCATCAGTGAAGCGTTGCTCCTGAGCAATCACCAGATCCTGGAAGCGTTGTTCCTGCGCCAGTACGGCTTCGGTGAAACGTTCTTCCTGGGCCAGCACCGCACCCGCGAAGCGTGCTTCCTGGGCCTGGGCTTCCTGACTGAAGCGGTCTTCGTGAACTTCGGCCGAATGCTGAAAATTCTCGTGCAGCAGCTTCAATTGCTCCGCATGGTGGGCATGGATACGCTCAATCGCGTCCTGCAGACCTGGATAGCTAACATACTGCTCGCCGGGGTCCTGGCCGGGATTTTCCGCCAGCTTGGTTTCCATCGCGCTCAAGCGCTGCTCGATCCCGTGGTCGTAACGCATTGCCAACTCGTGCAGCGCGACGCCATAGGCAATGTCGAACGCAGAAGCAAAGGTCTCGAGTTGTTCGGCAGCAGCTGGCTTTTGCGCAACTACAGCGTAGTCCGGGCTAGTGCCCGAAATCACGTCCCACACCCCGATTTTCTGGTCTTCGGCGCGCAGTTCGGAGCGCTCTTGAAGGCGGACGATTTTGGCGCGGGCAAACCCCGAATGCTCGGCCAGAAACGACAATAGCAAACCCGGCAGTGGCCGTTCGTGGGTCGGGTCAAGATAGAACGTATTGGTCCCCACGACGAGACTTTCGGCATTCGGCGTTTCAAGGATCAGCAGCCCGGCCGGGCGCAATACGCGCTGAGCTTCGGCGACCACTTCCTGAAGAACGGGAAAAGGAATGTGTTCGGCAATGTGAAAGCCCGTCACGGCCACCAGGCTGTTGTCCGGCAGTTCTTTGAGCGCGGCAAGGGCATCTGCGTTACGCGCAGGCAAACCCAACGCCTGGCAGGCCTGCAGCATCCCCTCATCCAGGTCTACACCCATGGGCGCGTAACCTTCACGCTGAAGCAACTCTAGCCATTCGCCTCGACCGCAGCCTAGATCCAGTATCGGATAATCTTGATAAAGGTCTTTGAGCGGGTCGAGAAATGGCAAATAGACTCGCAGTCGCTCGGTGATCAAATCCCGAGATCCGCGATAGCGATCTTCGAAAGCGCGATAGAAACTGTCGTCCATCACTTGCACTCCACAGTCGGAGGTATCCAGGCCAAGCCGACGAAGCTGCCCTTGGACATGTTGACTACGTTGAACAGCAGCGCTAGATCGCGCCATTCGTAATTGTCGGCGATATGACTATCGGTGGCGTGCAGTGCGACGGCCACGGAATACGAACCCACGCCCAACATGGCCGGGAAGCGAAATTCATATGTCAAGACTGCGCCTTCCTGCAGGTCGGTTCGCACGCACTTGAGATGGTGAGTGTTGGTGCCGAAGACATCTTGGCCCAAGCGATCCTTGATCACATAGCCAACAACCAACTCTGGCAGTTCAACGTTGATCTTGACCTTGATGGTCAGGCACACGTCCTCGCCCACCGCTATGTACTCGACCGGCGCACCTTCGGTGTTGTAAAGCGTCACGCTGTCGATGGACGCCTTGCCACTGCCAGATTTGGTCTGGCGACCGCCATCGGCCAGCGTGTTGACCTCGACCACCGAGTTTTCTTTCTGGGCAATGATCGCGTTGTAGTAGTCCATGACTTCTTCAGGCGGGCCATCCTTGATGATGGTGCCGCCATCCAGCAGGATCGCACGACTGCACAGCGCCTGAATCGAGCCCCTGTCGTGGGACACGATCAGCAAGGTAGTACCCGCTTTCTGGTACTCCTTGATGCGCCCGAAGCTTTTGTGCTGGAAGTAACTGTCACCAACGGAAAGGGCCTCGTCGATGATCAGAATTTCCGGGCGGAATGCAGTCGCTACCGAAAACGCCACACGCATCTGCATGCCGCTGGAATATGTCCGTACCGCGTGATCGAAGTACTCGCCGATTTCGGCGAAAGCCTCGATGTCATCGATCGCGCCATTGATCTGGCTGGCGTTGAACCCCATCAGGCCCGCAGCGTGATAGACGTTCTGCCGCCCTGTCAATTCAGGGTTGAAGCCCATTCCCAGCTCCAGAATGGCAGCAATGCGGCCATTCACCTGGACCGTTCCCTCACTGGGCTGCAGAGTGCCAGTGATCATTTTCAGCAATGTGGACTTGCCTGCGCCGTTCTGGCCCACCAGGCCAATGGCTTCGCCAGCGCCCAGTTCGAAGCTGATGTGCTTGAGGACCCAATGCTCTTCGGTGGGTTTCACAGGAAGGTAGAACCAGCGCGCCATGCGCTGCCATTCCGAGCGATAGGTGCGATACGCCTTGCCCAGATTGGTGACGGCTAGAAGTGTCATAGCGAATCCACCATTTCTGCCGATGCGCGACGGAACAGGAACAAGCCCACCAACATCAAGCCTGAAGCGATCAAGACGGTGATGCCAATTTGTTGGATGTCAGGCGGCACTTTGTAGACCAGTACATTGTGGTAGGCGGCAACGATGGGATACATCGGGTTGGCGTCCAGCGTGCCACGCAGGTACTCCGGCACGATGTTTATCGAATAGACGATCGGAGTGAACCAGAACCACACCTGCAGAATGATCGGCATGACCTGACCGATGTCACGCACGAATACGTTCAGTACGCCCAATACCAGGCCAATGCCGACGGCCAAGGCAACGACTGTCAGCGTCAGAGGGATCAACCAGAACATTTGCATGTTCGGCGCATGACCCAGCGCGGCGAAGATGATCAACACAGCAGCGAACAGCAGCAGATTATTGAGGATGGCAGAGCCAACAACGATGATCGGCAACGCAATGCGCGGAAAGCGCATCTTCTTCATCAGGTTGCCCTGCTCTATGAATACCGTCAGGCAGCGCCCGACGATTTCCGCGAACAGGTTCCAGGCCAGGATGCCGGCAATCAGGTACAGCGCGTAGGCGTACTTGTTGTCGATGCCCGGCAAGCGGGCGCCGAGCACGTTGGACAGGATGAGCGCATAGATGGCGACCTGGGCCAGCGGATGAATGATCATCCAGAGGCCACCCAGTTTGCTGCGCGCAAAGCGCGCAACGAACTCGTTCTTGATGGAAGTTACAATGAAGCCTCTGTAGTCCCAGATGCCTCTCAACATGCCAAACATAATTATCCTTTGATCAAACGCTCTATCTCAGCAACACGCTGAGCCACCAATTCTTCGCTGCCGCGGCTTTCCACGTTCAGGCGCAGCAGTGGCTCGGTGTTCGAGCCCCGCAGGCTGAAGCGCCAGTCGGCGAACTCGACGCTGATGCCGTCGGTGCGGTCGACGCTGGGGTTCTGTGCGGTGTAGAACGCGAGGATCTTCTCGATCGAGCCTTTGACGTCGGCGACTTCGTAGTTGATCTCGCCGCTGCACGGGAACGCCTGGATGCGCTCGTCCACCAGTTGCGCCAGGGTCTTGCCGGTGATGCTCATCAGCTCGGCCACCAGCAGCCACGGGATATTGCCGCTGTCGCAGTAGGCGAAGTCGCGGAAATAGTGGTGGGCGCTCATCTCGCCGCCGTAGACGGCGTCTTCGGCGCGCATGCGCTCCTTGATGAAGGCGTGCCCGGTCTTGCTCTGGATGGCGACGCCACCGGCGGCTTCGACCTGTTCGATGGTGTTCCAGGTCAGGCGCGGATCGTGGATGATCTTGCTGCCGGGGTGCTTCTTCAGCAGCATTTCAGCCAGCAGGCCGACCAGGTAGTAGCCCTCGATGAAGCGGCCCTTGTCGTCGAAGAAGAAGCAGCGGTCGAAGTCGCCGTCCCAGGCGATACCCATGTCGGCGCCGTTTTCCAGCAGGGCCTTGCGGGTCAGCTCGCGGTTTTCCGGCAGCAGCGGGTTGGGCACGCCGTTGGGGAAGTTGCCGTCTGGTTCGCCGTTGATGACGATCAGTTCCAGCGGCAGCTTGGCCTTGAGCAGTTCGATGGTCGGGCCGACGGCGCCGTTGCCGGGGTCGGCCAGCACCTTGAGGGGCTTGAGCGACTTGACGTCGATGTAGGTCAGCAGGTGCTCGATGTAGGCGCTCTTGTCGAACACTTCGCGCACGTGGCCAGCGGTGGCGGCCTTGTCGTCGAAGTTGCCGGCTTCAACGCGGGCACGAATGGCGTCGAGGCCGGTGTCGCCACTGATGGGCTTGGAGTGCTCGCGCACCAGCTTCATGCCGTTGTAACCCTTGGGGTTATGGCTGGCGGTGATCATGATGCCGCCATCGGCCTTGAGGTGGCTGGTGGCAAAGTAGACTTCTTCGGTGCCGCACAGGCCCAGGTCGAGCACGTCGGCGCCGGCCTCGGTCAGGCCCTTGATGAGGGCGGCGGCCAGGCCTGGGCTTTCCAGGCGCATGTCGCGCCCGACGACATAGGCTTTGCCGTGCAGTTCGGACACCAGCGCGCGACCGATACGGTAGGCGATGTCGTCATTGAGGTCGGCAGGGACTTGGCCACGAATGTCGTAGGCCTTGAAGCAACGGGTCTGGAGAGGGGGATACATGGCAATCGCTCGCTCTATGTGGCCGACGCGCGATGAGCGCGGACGTCGGTAGATTGGACGGTCGCTGACGAACGACCAGCGCAGTTCGGCCCCTGCGCATGCATTGGAGGCACGCGCAGAGGCCGAAGCGGGGTTTATCGGTCAGGCCTTGTCAACGCGGCCGTAGACGTCTTCGAAACGGACGATGTCGTCCTCGCCGAGGTAGTCGCCGCTTTGCACTTCGATCAGCACCAGGTCGATCACGCCCGGGTTCTTCAGGCGATGCTGGTGGCCAGCACGAATGAAGGTCGACTCGTTGGTGTTGAGCATCAGCTCGCGGTCATCGTTGACCACCACGGCCATGCCGCTGACGACGATCCAGTGTTCGCTGCGGTGATGGTGCATCTGCAGCGACAGCGACGCCTGGGGCTTGACCACGATGCGCTTGATCTTGAAGCGCTCGCCCTCTTCCAGGGTGGTGTAGGTGCCCCACGGACGGTGCACGGTGCGGTGCAGCTTGTGCAGGTGGTGGCCGCTGGCCTTGAGCTGGCCGACGATGTGCTTGACGTCCTGGCCGTGATCCTTGTGGCTGATCATCAGGGCATCCGGGGTGTCGATGACCAGCAGGTCTTCGACGCCGACCAGTGCGGTCAGGCGGTCTTCGCTGTGGACGAAGTTGTTGCGGGCATTGTGCGAGAGCACTTCGCCTTCGAAACGGTTGCCGTTTTCGTCGGCGCCGGTCAGTTCACTGACCGCGTTCCACGAACCGATGTCGCTCCAGCCGATGTCGCACGGCACGGTGGCGACTTTGTCCGAGCGCTCCATCAGGGCGTAGTCGACCGAAATATCCGGGACCTGGGCGAACGCGTCGGCGTCCAGTGCCAGGCAGCGGTAGTTCGGCGCTTCGGTCAGGCGCGAGGCTTCCTTCACGGCAACGGCGGCGGCAAGAACGTCCGGCGCGTGTTTCTTCAGTTCTTCGAGGACGCTGCGGACCTGGAAGCAGAACATGCCCGAGTTCCAGAAGTAGTTGCCGGCAGCGACGTAGCCCTTGGCGGTTTCCAGGTCTGGCTTCTCGACGAAGCGGGCGACTTTCAGGGTGCCTTCCAGGCCGGTGCCGACGCCGGCTTCGATGTAGCCAAAGCCGGTTTCAGGGTACTGCGGCTGAATGCCGAACGTGACCAGCCAGCCTTCGGCCGACAGCTTGACGGCCTTGGCGACGGCGGCGGAGAACGCGGCTTCGTTCTGGATCAGGTGGTCGGCCGCCAGCACCAGCATGTGGGCGTCGGGACCGTGGGAATCGTTGAGTTGCAGCGCGGCCATGGCGACGGCGGCGGCGGTGTTGCGGCCGAACGGCTCGAGGATGAAGCCCTGGGCGTGGCCGGTCTTGTTGACGGTGCGGTATTCGTCTTCGGTCTTGAACAGCAGCTCGCGATTGGTAACGGTCAGCACTTCGGACACGCCTTCGAGCTTGGAGGCGCGCAGGAAGGTCTTCTGGATCAGGTTCTGGCCGTCAGGCAGTGCCATGAATGGCTTGGGATGGGCCTCGCGGGAAACGGGCCACAACCGGCTGCCAACGCCGCCGGAAAGAATAACGGGGATCAGGTTCATGCGTATTGGATCCTTTGTTTGCCGGTGTAGCGGCACTGTGAAAATCGATCTGTAGACCAGCTGTACATGGGGTGGAAACCACCGCTGCGCATCGAAGATCTGGCGGCTCCCTGCGCCGCAGACAACATATACGTCAAACCCCTGAAGCCGCTCGCTGCTGATGAGTCAAGGAAGTGGCGGCTAGAATATCAGGAAATCCGGGGCCAAGCGCAAATCGTTCGCGCTTGGACACCCGCTCCGGGCCAGTAGTTCAGCGATCATTGCTTGGTGCTGATCTCGGCCAACATCCGCTTCACGCCCACTTCCCAATGCGGCAACGTCAGGCCGAAACGCTCGGTCAGCTTGGTGGTGTCCAGGCGCGAATTCAACGGCCGCAGGGCGGGTGTCGGGTAGGCACTGGTGGGGATGGCTTCAATGGTTTCGACGGCCAGCTTGGTGCCTTGGCGACGGGCGTTTTCGATGACCAGCTTGGCGAAGGCATGCCAGGACGTTTCACCCGTGGCGGCGAGGTGGTAGGTGCCGGCCAGGTCGGGATTCGCCACGGCCATGGGAATGGCATGGGCGACGACGTCGGCCAGTAGCTCGGCGCCGGTGGGCGCGCCGATCTGGTCGCTGATGACGCTCAGGCTCTTGCGGTCCTTGGCCAGGCGCAACATGGTTTTGGCAAAATTGTTGCCACGGGCTGCGTAGACCCAGCTGGTGCGGAAAATCAGGTGCTTGCAGCCAGACTTGCGAATGGCTTCTTCGCCGGCCAGCTTGCTCGCGCCGTAGTAGTTGACGGGGACCGTGGTGTCGCTCTCTTGCCAAGGCTTCTCGCCCGTGCCGTCGAACACGTAGTCGGTGGAGTAGTGCACCAGCCAGGCGTCCAGATCGAGCGCTTCGCGGGCAAGCACGGCGCTTGCCCGGTGATTGATCAGGTCGGCGGCGTCCTTCTCGCTCTCGGCCTTGTCCACGGCGGTATAGGCGGCAGCGTTGACGATGACGTTCGGCGCGATGCGTCGCACCGTTTCGGCCAAGCCTTCAAGCGATGCCAGGTCTCCGCAGAGACCGGCTTCATCGATGTTCCTGCCCAGCGCGACTACCTTGCCCAGCGGCGCCAAGGCACGCTGCAGCTCCCAACCCACCTGACCGTTCTTGCCCAGGAGCAATATTTTCACAGTTCACGCCCTTGATAATTCGTATCGATCCATTGCTGGTAGGCGCCGCTCTTCACACGGTTCACCCATTCGGGATTATCCAGATACCACTGCACGGTCTTGCGAATACCGGACTCGAACGTCTCTACCGGCGTCCAGCCCAGCTCGCGCTGGATCTTGCTGGCGTCGATGGCGTAGCGAACGTCATGGCCGGGGCGATCTTGTACGTGGGTGATCAAATGCGCATGAGGACGATGGGGTGACTGCGGGCAGAGCTCGTCGAGCAAGGCGCAGACCGTGTGCACGACTTCGATGTTCTGTTTCTCGTTGTGGCCGCCGATGTTGTAGGTCTCCCCTACCTCACCTTCGGTCACCACTTGATACAGCGCACGTGCGTGGTCTTCGACATACAGCCAGTCGCGAATTTGATTACCTTTGCCATAAATGGGCAAGGCCTTGCCTTCCAGGGCATTGAGGATGATCAGCGGAATGAGTTTTTCCGGGAAATGGCACGGCCCATAGTTGTTCGAACAGTTGGTGATCAACGTCGGCAGGCCGTAGGTGCGCTGCCAGGCGCGGACCAGGTGATCGGAGCTCGCCTTGCTCGCGGAATACGGCGAGCTGGGCTGGTAAGGCGTGGTTTCGGTGAACAGGTCTTCAGGGCCTTCGAGGTCGCCATACACTTCATCCGTGGAGATGTGGTGGAAGCGGAAGGCGGCCTGAGGCTCGGCGTCGAGTTGCGACCAGTATTGGCGCGCGGCTTCGAGCAAGGTGTAGGTACCGATCACGTTGGTTTCGACGAACGCGGCAGGCCCGGTGATCGAGCGATCGACATGGGACTCGGCAGCCAGGTGCATGACCAGATCAGGCCGGTGCTCGGCGAACACCCGGTCCATTTGCGCACGGTCGCAGATGTCGACGTGCTCGAAGGCGTAGCGCGGTGTGCGCTCGCTACCCATGAGCGAATCCAGATTACCGGCGTAGGTCAATTTGTCGACATTGACCACGGCGTCGTCGGTATTTGCCAGGATATGGCGAATGACTGCCGAGCCAATGAAGCCTGCACCACCGGTTACGAGGATTTTCACGTTAAACCACACCATCGAGTTAAATAAGAGACGCGCTGGATCGATTCAGGGCGCGCGTGACGCATGCACAATATTCAAAGGCCGGATGATACCAAACCACCCAACGCCTGTCCCTACGGCACATACAGCCCAGTAGCCAGGGTTGTAACGCCCGTTGAACACACTGCAAAAAAAGATGTTACGGGAGGTAACCATAGCCTCCCGCGGCACAGATCCAGCTGCGCCCATCTGCTTGAGCGAGGCAATGGACAACGCATTTCGCCTTTTTGTAAATGACAGTTCCCTTCATCTGACGAAAGGCACACGCGGCGCATGGCCGACTTCATGGGCGGAAGCGTTTATAGTGCCGACCTCACACAAGGAGTGGCAGACATGAAAGCGTTGATAGGCCTGGTGGTTGCGGGACTGCTGGCCGGTTGCGGCACGATCAATACGGTGTTCCGCGACGATGCAGTGACCAGCGACAACTTGAAGGAGGCCGAGTCGTTCTGCGGTGCTGTGCCGAGGGTGTACAGCGGCGTGGTCTATGACTTCTGCCTGCTGCACGGCAAGGAGCCGCCTCCCGGTCGGTCGAGACCCGGGCCGCAGATGGGTTTCGTGGCAGTGGACATCGGCGCTTCGGCCATCTTCGACACCCTGATGTTGCCCTACACGCTATACCGGCAACACAACGATGGCGGGATCGAGGTCGTGGGTCGCTGATGGCTGCCCTGGCGGAGGCTAGGGGTTGAGGAAGCCGTCGAGGCAGGTCACGCAAGCACCGGTAACTTTGATCGAGTGGTCGGTGATCGACAAGTGCATCTTGCCGGCGCGACCCAGCGCAGCACCCTGAGCCACTCGCAGCTGCGAACCCAGCGAAGCGGTCTGGCCAGTGGCGCGAATGAATGCGGCGACTGCCCCGCCACCGCTGCCGCAGGCGGCATCTTCGGCAATGCCGCAGGTGGGCGCGAAGGTGCGGACTTCGATGTGCTCGTTGCTGCCCTCGGGGTGTGGGCCGAAGATCACCACGCCAGTGGTGCTGGTGCGATGGTCGTTGATGGCCATGCGCGCCAGGTCGGGGATGACCGCCAGCACGGTTTGTGCGTCGCGCAGTTGCACCACTAGCCAGCGCGGGCCGACGGTCACGAAGCACGGCCGGCGGTCGCGCACCACGCTCACCCCCAACACGGCCTGCAGTTCGCGATGATCGCTGTCGTTGACGGGCTGGATCGTCGCGGGCGGTAATTCGAAGGTGATCAGCTGTGAACCATCGGGCTGGCGGACGACGTCGAGGTCGATCAGGCCCGAGGAGCACTCTTGCACCAGTCGGCCGTTGCGCGGCTCGATCAGCCCGGCTTCGATCAAGGCGTGGGCGCTGCCGATGGTGGCGTGGCCGGCGAACGGCAGTTCCGAATTGGGCGTGAAGATGCGCACACGGTAGTCCGCTTCAGGGCGAGTGGCGGGCAGCACGAAGGTGGTTTCGGAGAGGTTGTTCCAGTGGGCGATTTCTTGCATCTGTTCGCGCGTCAGGCTTTCGGCCTGCAGGATGACCGCCAGCGGATTACCCTTGAAGCGCTGTGTAGTGAATACATCGACTTGCTTGAACGCTAGGCGGTGCATGGTCGGCCCTGGAAATGGATGTATGAAGACGTAGCACAGGTTCACATGTTTCCTGTAGCAGCGGCGCAAGCCGCGTCCGGCAGCGCCACGTTTGTTCCGGCCCACCGCGTGTACCCCCGACGCGGCTTGCGCCGCTGCTACAGGGTTGTGAATTGGTTAGAGGGTGATGGGTCTGCGGCCGGCGAAGGAATGGGCCAAGGTGCCGCCGTCGACCAGCTCCAGCTCGCCACCCAAGGGCACACCGTGGGCGATGCGTGAAGCCACCAGGCCTTTCTTCGCCAACAGCTGGGCGATGTAATGAGCAGTAGCTTCGCCTTCGACGGTCGGGTTGGTGGCCAGGATGACTTCGACGAAGGAGCCCTGCTCGTCTATACGGGCCATCAGTTGCGGAATACCGATCGCCTCTGGACCCAGGCCATCGAGGGGCGACAAATGCCCCTTCAGCACGAAATAGCGACCGCGGTAACCGGTCTGCTCAACAGCATAGACGTCCATCGGCCCTTCCACCACGCACAGCAGCGTATCGTCGCGACGCGGATCCCCGCATTGCGGACACAGCTCTTCTTCGGTGAGGGTGCGACACTGGCGGCAATGGCCTACGCCTTCCATGGCCTGGCTCAACGCCTGGGCCAGACGACTGCCGCCGCTGCGATCACGCTCGAGCAGCTGCAGGGCCATGCGCTGGGCGGATTTCTGGCCGACGCCGGGCAGTGTGCGCAGGCTGTCGATCAGTTGACGAATCAGTGGGCTGAAGCTCATGGAAGGCGGCCTGACGTAACGACGAGACGCGGTTTATACCCGCGCCTCCGGACCACGTCAAATGCTCAGGCGTCGGAAACCTTGACCACCAGCTTGCCGAAGTTATGCCCTTGCAGCAGGCCGATGAAGGCCTCCGGCGCACGCTCCAGGCCGTCGACCACGTCTTCGCGGAACTTGATCTTGCCGTCACGGACCCACGGCACCATGGCGGAGAAGAATTCGGCGTGGCGATCGCCGAAGTCGTCGAACACGATGAAGCCCTGCATGCGGATGCGCTTTGTGAGCAAGGTGCGCGGCAACAGCGCGAAGCGGTCTGGGCCTTCGGGCAGATCGGTGGCGTTGTAACCGGCGATCAGACCGCACACCGGGATGCGCGCACGGGCGTTGAGCAACGGCATGACGGCGTCGAAGACCTTGCCACCGACGTTTTCAAAATAGATGTCGATGCCTTGGTCGCAGGCTTTGGCCAAATCGTCGGCGAAGGTTTCGCTTTTGTGGTCGACGCAGACATCGAAGCCGAGCTCTTCGACGACGTAGCGGCATTTTTCCGGTCCGCCAGCAATGCCGACCACTTTCAGGCCTTTGATCTTGCCCACCTGCCCTACCACCGATCCGACTGCGCCGGAGGCAGCTGCTACCACGAGGGTTTCACCTTCCTTGGGCTGGCCGATGTGGGTCAGGCCCATGTAGGCGGTCATGCCGGGCATGCCCAGAACACCGAGTGCCATGGAGGGGCTGGGGATACCTGCAGGCAGCGGCGTGAGGTTGCTGCCGTCGGAAATGCAGTGGGTCTGCCAGCCGGTCATGCCGACTACCAGATCGCCTTCACGGAATTTAGGGTGCTTGGAGGTTTCCACGCGGCTGACGGTGCCGCCGGTCATGACTTCGTCGATTTCCACCGGGGCGGCGTAGGACGGCGCGTCACTCATGCGGCCGCGCATGTAGGGGTCCAGGGACAGGTACAGTGTACGCAGCAGGACTTGCCCGTCTTCGAGATCCGGCAGGGCTTCGCGCTCCAGGCGGAAATTCTCCGGCGTCGGCGCCCCGGTCGGGCGGGAAGCGAGCACGAAGCGCTGGTTGAGGGTCAGGTCTTGGGACATTGCGGGGTATTCCTTCAGCAAATGGCTATAGGAAAAAGACAGCATGGGGTGACGGGATGTTCAACCGGATGCTCGGCAAACAGACGGCAGTGGGGCTTTCGCGGCCGATGACCGCTCCTACAGGGCACCTGGTTTGCGCGGGCAACCTGTAGGAGCGGTCTGTGGCCGCGAAAGGGGCACACGGTGTGTCTGGTGGACCGCGGCGGGGCTTTCGCGGGCAGAGCCCGCTCCCACAGGGCACCTGGTTTGCGCGGGCAACCTGTAGGAGCGGTCTGTGGCCGCGAAAGAGGCACACGGTGTGTCTGGTGGACCGCGGTGTGGCTTTCGCGGCCGATGACCGCTCCTACAGGAAGACGCTCCCACAGAGCACTTGGGTTACTTGCATACAAAAATGCCAGGCTGAGGGCCTGGCATTCTGGGTTTAGAACGGCATCTTGAAGCCGGGGGGCAGTTGCATGCCGGAGGTCATGCCGGACATCTTGTCCTGGCTGTTGGCCTCGATCTTGCGAACGGCGTCGTTAACGGCGGCGGCAATCAGATCTTCCAGCACGTCCTTGTCTTCCTGCATCAGGCTGTCGTCCAGGCTCACGCGCTTGACGTCATGGCGACCGGTCATCACCACACTCACCAGGCCTGCGCCCGATTGGCCAGTCACTTCGGCCTTTGCCAGCTCTTCCTGCATCTGGGCCATTTTTTCCTGCATCTGCTGGGCCTGCTTCATCAGGCCGGCCATGCCACCTTTCATCATGGGGTTCACCTCAAAGGTCAATGGGTATGACCGCGCATTGCCGAAGGCATCCTGCGCGGGCTTGGGTAAGGGTGCTTAACGCGTTGGGCTGGCCACCGCATCGACTGGTTCAATCGTATCGTCGCGAATGATGGCACCAAACTGTTGCAGCATTTGTTGAATGTACGGGTCTTGCTGAATCGACTGCTCGGCATCGGCCTGGCGGTTCGCACGCCAGCGCGCGGCGGCCTGGGCCGGGGTTTCCTGTTCCGGGCGGATCAGCTCGATGGTCAGGTTGAGCGTGCGCTGATGGTACTGGTTCAATGCGTCGTTCAGGCGGCGCTGCTGGGTACTGTTGAAAAGTGCGCTGTGCGCCGGGTCCAGGTGCAGCAGCCAGTCATCGCCCTCCACGGCGATCAAGGTGCAGTTGGCGGCGATGCTGCCGGTCATGCCCGAGATCGGCAACTTCGGAAACAGCTCCAGCCATTGCAGGGCCAAGCCGCTCGCTGGCTGTGCGGCAGGCAGCACTTCGGGCTCGGCTTCGACTGGCACGTCGTGGACGGTTTCGCTGGCCAGCTCGTCGAGGTAGCTGTAGGCAGCGCCATCGGTTTCCGGGGCGTAATAGTCCTCGTCCAGCGGTGGCTCGTCGTCGCGGTCCATGCCAGCGGGCACGTAGTCGACGGGCTCGGCGTCCTCGGCAGGCGGCGCTGACTGGATTTCCGGGGCGTCCGGCACGGCGGTGGCGGGCGTGGGCGCCGGCATACGAGTCAATGCGGGCTGCTCGGCGACGACATCCAGGATCGGTTCCTGAGTGGGCGTAGCTGCAGGCTCTACCGGGTCGTTCCAGGGTAGATCGATAACGGGATCGGGGGCAGCCTGGGAATGCGCGGGGGATTCTTCGCGGCCGCTGACCGCTCCTACGGGGGGGCTCACGGCAGCGGGCATCTCGTAGGAGCGGTCCGTGGCCGCGGATGGCGCGGCGTGGTCTGCCTGGGGATCCGCGGTGTGGCTTTCGCGGCCGCTGACCGCTCCTACGGGGGGATTCGAGGGTGCGGGCTTCTCGTAGGAGCGGTCCGTGGCCGCGGATGGCGCGGCGTGGTCTGTCTGGGGATCCGCGGTGTGGCTTTCGCGGCCGGTGACCGCTCCTACGGGGGGACTCGAGGGCGCGGGCATCTCGTAGGAGCGGTCCGTGGCCGCGAACGGCGCGACGCGGTCTGTCTGGGTATCCGCGGTGTGGCTTTCGCGGCCGATGACCGCTCCTACGGGGGTTGGAGCTGCCACGGAGTGGGTGGAATCAACTGTGGCTGGGCTGATCCCCACTGTCTTTAGCGGGTGACTGGGTCCGTCGCTACTGCCTGCGGGGCGAAACGCGAGCATGCGCAGCAGCACCATTTCGAAACCGCCTCGCAGCTCCGGAGCCAGTGGCAGGTCACGACGGCCGATCAGGCCCATCTGGTAATAGAACTGCACATCTTCGGCCGGCAGCGCCTGCGCCAGCGCCAACACCCGGTCGCGGTCACCCTGGCCGTTGTCCACCGCCTCGGGCAGCGCCTGGGCGATGGCGACGCGGTGCAGCACGTTGAGCATTTCAGCCAGCACGCCATTCCAGTCCGGGCCCTGCTCCGCCAGATGGCGCACGGCCTCGAGCACGCCGCGGGCGTCACCTTCGAGCAACGCTTCCAACACGCCATACACCTGGCCGTGGTCCAGGGTACCCAGCATCGCCCGAACATCGGCTGCCAGCACCTTCCCTTCACCGAACGCGATGGCTTGGTCGGTCAGGCTCATGGCGTCGCGCATCGACCCATCGGCGGCGCGGCCGAGCAACCACAGCGCGTCATCCTCGAAAGGTACGTTCTCGACACCCAGCACATGGCTCAAGTGTTCGACCACCCGCTCCGGCGTCATGTTCTTCAACGAGAATTGCAGACAGCGCGACAGAATGGTCGCCGGCAACTTCTGCGGATCGGTGGTGGCCAGAATAAACTTGACGTAGGGCGGCGGCTCTTCCAGCGTTTTCAGCAACGCGTTGAACGAGTGCGTGGACAGCATGTGCACTTCGTCGATCAGGTAAACCTTGAAGCGCCCGCGGCTGGGTGCGTACTGCACGTTGTCGAGCAGCTCGCGGGTGTCTTCGACCTTGGTGCGGCTGGCGGCATCGATCTCGATCAGATCGACGAAGCGACCCTCGTCGATCTCGCGGCAGACCGAGCATTCACCGCACGGCGTAGAGGTGATGCCCGTCTCGCAGTTGAGGCACTTGGCAATGATCCGCGCGATGGTGGTCTTGCCTACTCCTCGAGTACCGGTAAACAGGTAGGCGTGATGCAGGCGCTGGTTGTCCAGCGCATTGATCAATGCCTTGAGCACATGGGTCTGGCCGACCATTTCGCGGAACGAGCGCGGACGCCATTTACGTGCAAGAACCTGATAACTCATCGAAAACCGTCGCGACATGAAAGCGGAAGACCGCCAATGCTAATGGAGCAGGACCAAAATTGCATCCGCGCCCTGCTCTATTGCTGAGTTCGCCTGAAAAAACGCAGACAAAAACCTGCGATGGCGATTTTTCGCATGGGTATCGGTTTGGGAGGGTGATGCGATAAACCCGTGCGACGACGAATTCTGGAAGAGGTGGCAACCCTACCAGCCACACCCCGGCACACAATGTTCCCGCTGTGGCTGCTTCCTTCCGGATCTGACCAGGTTCACGGGTAATCGTTGCGGGGGGACCGGCAGGGTCACCATAACGACACTCGCTTGGTAGCGAGCGGGGGCCATTGTACCGGTCCTGACGGAAGTTACAACCCGTTGCGCGAGATAAAATTTCGAGGGCTGTCAGGGACTTGGCGTGGGCGTCTTAGTACGGTGCAGGGTGGGTGCGGATTGCTTGCGCGCAAGACAAGCGACAGCCGTGATGTGAGTTGGTAACGTCGCGACATGCCCCCTACCTGGTTGCTCACAATGAATGTTCTGACGCCCTACTCCGACTTATCGCCAGTTCAGTTACAGCAATTGATGGAGATCGAGATTCGTCCGGAGCAGAGGCAGTATTCCGGGGATGTGGACATGGCGCTTTACACGCTGCTGGGTTGCACCGACGGTGAGATCCGAGGTTTTGCGCTGCTGGTGGATGAGGTGCCGAAGGGATTTCTGCTGCTCAAGCACGGGCGGTTCGTGCCGGAATGGGCGCACCCGCAGGCGGCGACCTTGCATGCGTTGCAGGTGGATCGGCGGGTGCAGGGACGTGGGCTGGGGCGGGCTTGCCTGGAAGGCTTGCCCGAGGCGGCGCGCGGAGCTTGGCCTGGCTTGCCGCAACTGGAGTTGTCGGTGGATGCCGACAACGTGGCGGGCATTGGGCTGTACAAGGCGCTGGGGTGGGTGGATCGCGGTGAAGCGTACCGTGGGCGGATTGGTTATGAGCGCAGGTTCGTGCTGGTGCTGTAGAGGCGGCAGCTCTCTTTGCAGCGCGCTACCCCAACCTCGTGGGAGCGGGCTCTGCCCGCGAAGGCGTCTGGATGGGCGGTGCACATTTCGGACGGGGCGGTGAATGTGCGGGCCTCTTCGCGGGCAGAGCCCGCTCCCACAGGGGATCGTGGGTGATGCCTTGGATCGTAGTGTCGCAGGCCATTGTGGGAGCGGGCTCTGCCCGCGAAGGTGTTTGAATGAGCGGTGCACATTTCGGATGAGGCGGTGAATGTGCGGGCCTCTTCGCGGGCAGAGCCCGCTCCCACAGGGGGGCGGCATAATGAGCTCCACCGGGGCTATCGGCCTGATTGCTGGGGTTGACGCGGGGGTTGGGGATGAGCCCCGATGCGTCATGTCATGATGTTACATGTTGGTGAGAAACTTCAGGAACTGCTCTTCGTCGAGAACCTTTATGCCCAGTTCGCTCGCCTTGGCCAGTTTGGAGCCGGCGCCGGGGCCTGCCACGACGGTGTGGGTCTTGGCGGAAACCGAACCGGAAACCTTGGCGCCCAGGGCTTCGAGCTTCTGCTTGGCTTCGTCACGGCTCATCTGCTCCAGCGAGCCGGTCAGCACCCACGTCTGACCTGCCAGCGGCAGGCCTTCGACGACCTTTTTCTCGCTTGCCCAGTGCATGCCGAAGGCTTGCAACTGCGCTTCCACGGCCTTGGCCATCTCGGCGTTGCGCGGCTCCTTGAAGTACTCGCGCACCGCTTCCGCTTGCCGAGCGTTGAGTGCCTGGCGCAGGTCGATGCCGTCGGCGGCGATGATCTGGTCCAGGCTGCCCAGCTTGGCGACCAGCTTCTCGGCACCGGTCGGGCCTACCGAATTGATCTCCAGCTTGGCGATCATCCCGGCCAAGGTGGTGCTGGCAGCGTACTCGGGGTGTACATCGCCCTCCTCCTGCAACTGCAGGCCGCGCTCGAGCAATTGCTGGATGACGCTGCGGTTGTGCGGATCTTCGAAGAAGCTGTGGATCTCGAAGGCCACTTCCAGGCCGATGTCCGGCAGATAGGTCAGCACCTGCGGCAGCGCCTCGCTGACGCGCTGCAGCGAGCCCAGTGAGCGCGCCAGTACCTTGGCCGTCTCCTCGCCCACGTCGGGGATGCCCAAGGCATAGATGAAGCGTGCCAGGCTCGGCTGCTTGCTGTCGGCGATGGCCTCGAGCAGGTTGTTGCTGGACACCTCGGCGAAGCCGTCCAGCTTGACCACGTCGTCGTACTGCAGTGTGTAGAGGTCGGCGGGCGAACTGACCAAGCCTTCGTCGACCAACTGCTCGACGCTCTTCTCACCGAGCCCGTCGATGTCCATCGCCCGCCGCGAGACGAAATGAATGATCGCCTGCTTGAGTTGCGCACCACAGGCCAGCCGCCCGACGCAGCGATAGACCGCGCCTTCGCTGACGGTCTGCTTGCCCTTGCTGCGTTTGACCAGCTGAGTACGCTCGACATGGGAACCACACACCGGGCAGGTTTCCGGTACCTGAACCGCACGAGCGTTGTCTGGCCGACGCTCGACCACCACCTGCATGACCTGGGGAATGACGTCACCGGCACGACGGATGATCACGGTGTCGCCGATCATCAGGCCCAGGCGCGCCACTTCGTCCATGTTGTGCAGGGTAGCGTTGGCCACTGTGACGCCCGCCACCTTGACCGGCTTGAGCCGCGCCACTGGCGTGACGGCGCCAGTGCGGCCGACCTGGAATTCCACGTCGAGCAGTTCGGTGAGCTCTTCCATTGCCGGAAACTTGTGGGCAATGGCCCAGCGTGGCTCGCGCGCGCGAAAGCCCAGCTCGCGCTGGGAGGCCACGCTGTTGACCTTGAACACCACACCGTCGATTTCATAGGGCAACTGGGCCCGGCGAGCGCCAATGTCGTGGTAGTACTCCAGGCACTGCTCGACGTTTTCCGCGACCTTGAGTTCGCGACTGATCGGCATGCCCCATTGCTTGAGCTGTTCGAGGTTGCCGGTGTGCGTGGTGGCGATGTCCTCGGTCACCTGACCGATGCCGTAGCAGCAGAATTCCAGGGGACGGCTGGCGGTGATCTTCGAGTCGAGCTGGCGCAGGCTGCCGGCCGCGGCGTTGCGCGGGTTGGCGAAGGTCTTGCCGCCGATCTCCAGTTGGCTGGCGTTGAGCCGCTCGAAGCCGGCCTTGGACATGTACACCTCGCCGCGCACTTCCAGCACCGCTGGCCAGCCACTGCCCTGCAGCTTGAGCGGGATGTTGCGGATGGTGCGCACGTTGACGCTGATGTCTTCACCAGTGGTGCCATCGCCGCGGGTGGCGCCGCGAACCAGGGCGCCGTCCTGATACAGCAGGGAGACGGCCAGGCCGTCGAGCTTGGGTTCGCAGCTGTAATGGATGGCCGCGCCGCTGCCGAACAGGTCGCCGGTGGGCAGATCGAGGCCTTCGGTGACGCGGCGGTCGAATTCACGCAGGTCGACTTCTTCGAAGGCGTTGCCCAGGCTGAGCATGGGGATTTCGTGACGCACCTGGGAGAACGCGGTCAGTGCAGCGTTGCCAACGCGCTGCGTGGGCGAGTCGGGGGTGACCAACTCGGGATGGGCGGCTTCGAGCGCTTTCAGTTCATGGAACAGACGGTCGTATTCGGCGTCGGGGATGCTGGGTTCGTCGAGCACGTGATAGCGGTAGTTGTGCTGGTCGAGTTCGGCACGCAGTTCGAGGATACGGGTGGCGTCGGTCATGATCGGTTCTCGCTTGAAGCAAAAGAGCAGCCTGGGCTGCTCTTGGGTTGGATCTAGGTTTGGCGGTGGGGCCTTTGCAGGCGCTGTTCACAGGGGAAGCCGGGTGAACCGGCAAGTCCGCGGTGATGCCTTCGCGGGCAGAGCCCGCTCCCACAGAAAAGGGCCAGAGCCTGTCACCACAGAGGAGCAGGCTGCGGCAGTATCGGACTTAGCGCTTGTGAGTCATGGCGCGGCGTTCGAATTCGACGATGCGCTGGCGGTAGTGCTCGATGGTCTGCGCGGTCAGTACGCTGCGCTGATCGTCCTTCAATTCGCCGTCCAGTTCATGGGCCAGCTTGCGCGCTGCGGCCACCATGACATCGAAGGCTTGCTTGGGATGACGCGGGCCGGGCAGACCGAGAAAAAAGCTCACGGCACGGGTGCTGAAATGGTCGATATCGTCCAGATCGAAGATACCTGGCTTGACCGCATTGGCCATGGAGAACAGCACTTCGCCATTGCCGGCCATGCTTTCGTGACGATGGAAAATGTCCATTTCACCGAAGCGCAGGCCGCTTTCCAGGATGTTCTGCAGCAACGCAGGGCCGCGGAAGCCGCTCTCGCTGCGCGAGATGACGCTGATCACCAGCACCTCTTCAACCGGTGGCAGATCTTTCTCTACAGCCGGTGCACCCGTGCTGGAGAAACCCTTGCCGTCGCTGGCGAAATCGTCGTGGGCGTCACGCGCCGCTTTCATCGCAGGCTGCGGTTTGGCCGGCTTGGGCTCGCGTGCAGGTTTGGGCGGCCGGGCCTCGCGAGGCTCCTTGATCTCGTCTGGCTCTACGGCCAGGTTCAAATCGGCGTGATCGGCCGACGGCTCGCGTTTGGCGCGCTGAGCACCACCGTCGCGCTGTGCGCTCATGGACGGCAGGTCATGCTCATCCAGTTGCGGCTCCTTGTGAGCATCGAGCACCCGAGGCGGCCCAAGCACTTCGGCGCCGGTGTCTTCCTCGGGAAGGTTGGTGATGTTGCGATCCAGGCGAAACTTGATCTTGCCCTTGCCGCCACGCATCCGGCGCCAGCCGTCGAAAAGAATGCCGGCAATGACAATGATGCCGATGAGGATCAGCCACTCGCGCAGACCGATTTCCATGTAATCCCGTGCCTCTATAAAAATGATGAAAAATAAAGGGTGTGAACCCTCTTTAAGACGTGGCGCCAACTGTATGTTCTGACAGGCGTTTTCCCACGCGTAAACAAGACTTTGGTAAAACTAGCACGACCAGAAACAACTTTACACCGTCTGTCGCATTTGGCTCGATTTTAACGCCATGATAAGGGTTTTTCAGGCCTCGACCATGGCCAATGCCTCTTCCACGTCCACGGCCACCAGTCGCGAGCAACCGGGTTCGTGCATGGTCACCCCCATCAACTGATCGGCCATTTCCATGGCGATCTTGTTATGGGTGATGTAGATGAACTGCACCGTCTGCGACATCTCTTTCACCAACCGTGCGTAACGACCGACGTTGGCGTCGTCCAGCGGCGCATCGACTTCGTCGAGCATGCAGAACGGCGCGGGATTCAGTTTGAAGATGGCAAAAACCAGGGCCAATGCGGTCAAGGCTTTCTCGCCACCGGAGAGCAAATGAATGGTGCTGTTCTTCTTGCCGGGCGGGCGCGCCATGATCGTTACCCCTGTATCGAGTAAATCTTCGCCCGTCAGTTCCAGATAAGCACTGCCACCACCGAAAACTTTTGGAAAAAGTGCCTGCAAACCGGCATTGATCTGGTCGAAGGTGTCCTTGAAGCGGCTGCGGGTTTCCTTGTCGATCTTGCGGATGACGTTTTCCAGCGTGTCCAGCGCTTCGGCCAGGTCGGCGTTTTGCGCGTCCAGATAGCGCTTGCGCTCGGATTGCTGCTGGTATTCGTCGATGGCCGCAAGGTTGATGGCGCCCAGACGCTGGATCCGCCCGTCGATACGTTGCAGTTCTTCTTCGGCCTCCTGCTCGCTGGCCAGCACGTCGAGGGTGGCCAGTACGCCGTGCAAGTCGTAGCCGTCAGCGTGCAATTGCTCCTGCAGGGTCTTGCGCCGCACGCTGAGCCCCTGCCACTCAAGGCGGTGCTGTTCCAGCTGGCCGCGCAACAGCTGGCTCTGCTGCTCGGCCTGGGTGCGACGTTTTTCGACCTCGCGCAGCTCGCGATCGGCATCGTCCAGCGCCAGCCGTGCGTGGCGCATTTCTTCGTCGACCGCCATGCGTTGCTCGAGCAGACCTTCGAGGTCCAGACGCAGTTCTTCGAGCGGGGCCTCGCCCTCCTCCAGGCCCAGGCTCAACTGTTCGCGTTTCTCGCCCAAACGCTCGGCCTGCAATTGCAGGCGTTCGAGCGCCTGGCCAGTGGAGTCGTGCTGGGCACGCAGCGAACCCAGACGGACCGCCAACTGGTGCGCGCGATCCTTGTGCTGGCGGGCGTCCTGGCGAATGCGCTCCAGGCCTTCGCGCAGGCTGTCGCGCTGGGCCATGAGCTGTTCGCGCTGTTCGGTGTCGGTGGCCATGGCGTCGAGCGCGTCCTGCAACTGCAAGCGCGACTCACCGAGCTGCTCGTGTTCCAGGGCGCGCTGCTCGGCCAACTCATCCAGTTCTTCGTCGAGGCGACGGCGACGCAGCGCCAACTGCTCGGCCTTGGCGCGGCTGGCCGAAAGCCTGGCCTTGAGTTCGCCCTGCTGGCGGTTTTCTTCCTGGATGCGGCGGCGCAGTTGGTCGCGCAGCTGTTCCTGGGCATCCTGCTGTTCACGGCAGGCCGCAAGCTGTTCCTGCAGTTGCGCCAGGGTCGCTTCGCGCGACTCGACGTCCAACTGCAGGGCCTGCAGCTCCTGCCCACGGGCCAGAACCCCACGGCTGGCGTCGTTGCCGCGGCTGACGCGCAGAAAGTGCCGACCCAGCCAATAGCCGTCCTGGCTGACCAGGCTTTCACCGGTGGCCAGTTGGCTGCGCAGGGCCAGCGCGGTGTCGAGATCGGCGACCGTTCGCACCCCAGCGAGCCAGGGGCTCAGGTCGACCTGGCTGTGGACCTTGTGCAGCAGGCTGTCTGGCAAGGCTACGGCGCCCGCAGCCGCACTGATCAGGCGCAGTTCGCCCTGGTCGAAGCCGGCCAGGTCGAGGCCCTGCAGATCATCGACCAGCACCGCCTGGAGATCGGCACCCAGCACGGTTTCCACCGCCAGCTCCCAGCCGGGCTCGACGCGCAGCCCTTCGGCCAGACGCGGATGGCGGGCCAGCCCTTGCTGCTCCAGCCACTGCACGGTGCCGGTGCCCGGGTCCAACGCGGCCTGCTGCAGGGCTTCGAGGGAGGCCAGACGGCCGTTGAGCCGCTGCAGCTCGCCCTGGGCCTGCTGCTGGGCCTGGGTCGCCTGTTGCAGTTGCTGCCGGGTCGCTTCCAGTTGTTCGACGTGGTGCTGTTCCTCGGCGCTCGACTGCTCGACGAGCATTTCGCTGCTGGCCAGCTGTTCAGCAAATTCCAGGATGGCGGCGTCTTCCGGGTCGGCCGCCAGCAGTTCGCGCTCTTCGCTGTGCCGCCGCTGCCGCTCGGCCAGGCGCTGCATCGACAGTTCCAGCTGGGCGATGCGCGCCTGCTGGACTTCGGCCTGACGTCGCGGTTCGGCGGAGCGCGTATTGAACCGGTCCCACTGCTCCTGCCAACCCTGCATGCCGGATTCCGCGTCTTCCAGGGCGGCCGCGGCTTCCTCGGCGGCGGCGCTGCTGATCGCCTGCTCGGGCTCGAGCATGTCCAGCTCTTCGCCCAGGGTCGCCAGCAGAGTCTGGTCGTGGCCCAGGTGCGATTCGGTTTCCAGGCGAGCGCGCTCGGCTTCCTTGAAATCGTCCTGCAGTTGGCGCAGGCGCTGCTGGCCATGCTGAATGTTCTGCTCGACCCGGGCGATGTCACCGCCCACGGAGTAGAAGCGCGCCTGCACGGTATTGAAACGCTCGGACAGCTCGTGATGGCCATCGCGCAGGCGCTCGATGCTGGCATCGGCGTTGCGCTGTTCCGCCACCAACGCTTCGAAGGCCACTTCCTGATCGGCGATGACCGCCTCGCGCTGACCCACCTGCTCGTTCAAGGTCTGCCAGCGCAGGGCCGACAGCTGCGCCTTGAGCTGGCGTTCCTCGGCTTTGTACTGCTGGTATTTCTCAGCCGCCTGGGCCTGGCGGTGCAGGCGTTCGAGCTGGCGTTCCAGCTCTTCACGCAGGTCGGTCAGGCGCGCCAGGTTCTCGTGGGTACGGCGAATGCGACTTTCGGTCTCGCGGCGGCGCTCCTTGTACTTAGAGATGCCGGCGGCTTCCTCGATGAAGTTGCGCAGGTCTTCGGGCTTGGCCTCGATCAGCTTGGAGATCATGCCCTGCTCGATGATCGAGTAGCTGCGCGGGCCCAGGCCGGTGCCGAGGAAAATGTCGGTGATGTCGCGGCGCCGGCACTTGGTGCCGTTCAGGTAGTAGGTGTTCTGGCTTTCGCGGGTGACCTTGCGCCGGATCGAGATTTCCGCGTAGGCCGCGTACTCGCCCACCAGCGTGCTGTCGCTGTTGTCGAACACCAGTTCGATGCTGGCCTGGCTGACCGGCTTGCGGCTGGTGGAGCCGTTGAAGATGACGTCGGTCATCGACTCGCCGCGCAGGTTCTTCGCCGAGCTTTCGCCCATGACCCAGCGCACGGCGTCGATGATGTTGGACTTGCCACAACCGTTGGGCCCGACGACGGCAGCCATGTTGCTGGGGAAGTTGACTGTGGTCGGGTCGACGAACGACTTGAACCCGGCCAGGCGAATGCACTTGAGGCGCATGCTCAGCGCGCCGCCAGGGCGCTGAGCACCAGTTCACAACTGCGCTGGCAGTATTCGCCGAGGACGTTGCGGATGAGTTGCGGATCGCGCGCGGAAACCGCCTGCAGCAGCCGCCCGAACAACGCCAGGTATTCGCTCATCGAGGCCTTGCGCTGCTCCAGGGCCAGGTAGTAAGTACGGTTCATGGCCGGCTGGAGGTTCTCGATGGTTTCTTGCAGGTACGGGTTGTTGGCGAACGGATAGGCGGCGCGCATGACGTTGAAGCTGTCCTCGACGAAGGCGTTGATGTCCTGGCGCTCGTAGCTGGTCTGCAGGCGTTGCTGGATGACCAGGAACGGTGCGAGATCGGCCTCGGTCTGCCAGCGCTGGGCCACGGCGTCGCCGAGCATGATGTACATCTCGCCCATCAGGGCGCACAGGCTGCGCACCTTGTGCTCGGTCAGCTCGCTGACCTGGGCGCCGCGCCGCGGCAGGATCTCGACCAGGTGGCGGCGCTCGAGAATCAACAGGGCTTCGCGCACCGAGCCGCGGCTGACGTTCAGCGCCTGGGTGACCTTGAGTTCCTGAATGCGCTCGGCCGGCTTGAGCTCACCGCTGATGATGCGCTCGGCCAGATGATGGGCAATTTGCTCGGCGAGGCTGTCCGGCGCCTTGAACGTCATGGGTTTCCTTCGACAATCGGTAATCGGCAAGCTGTGATCAAAGCATGCGGCGCAGTGTACTCCAATTGAACGGCAAAGGCGGCAGTTGGCACGGATGTGGCTTGGCAAAAGCAGGACTGCCGGGGTGCAGGCAACAGGTTCGCGAAACTTCCTGACCCGCAGGTCAGCTAATCGTTGACCCCTTCCCGGCCGCCGCATAGATTCTGCTCAAGGCAGACCCAAGAATCAGGTGTCGTGAGGCCATCCGTGATCCAGTTTCTCTTGAATCAACAGCTGCATACCGAGCATGCCCTGGACCCGAATCTGACCGTGCTCGACTACCTGCGCACCGATCTGGCGCGGCCAGGCACCAAAGAGGGGTGCGCCAGCGGCGATTGCGGTGCGTGCACGGTAGTGATCGGCGAACTGGTGGAAGACGGTGCGCAGACGCATATCCGCTATCGCAGCAGCAACGCGTGCCTGACCTTCGTCGCCAGCCTGCACGGCAAGCAGCTGCTCAGTGTCGAGGACCTCAAGCATCAGGGCCGTCTGCACAGCGTGCAGCAGGCCATGGTCGATTGCCATGGCTCGCAGTGCGGGTTCTGCACCCCCGGTTTCGTCATGTCGCTGTTTGCCCTGCAGAAGAACCAACCCCAGGCCAGCCGCGAGCAGGCCTGCGAAGCACTGGCCGGCAACCTGTGTCGCTGCACCGGCTACCGGCCGATCCTCGACGCCGCGGCCCAGGCCTGCGGCGGACCCACCCTGCCCGATCAGTTCGACAGCCAGCAGGCGCAGACCATCGCCAGGCTGAAAACCATTGCACCGGCGCACACCGACGAACTCCACGGCGGCAACAACCGCTGCCTGGTGCCCTTGACCGTGGCCGATCTGGCCGAGCTGTACAGCGAGCAGCCCGAAGCACGACTGCTGGCCGGCGGCACCGACCTGGCGCTGGAGGTCACCCAGGCGCACCGGGTGCTGCCGGTGATGATCTACGTGGGCCACGTAGCCGAGATGAAGCGCATCGAAACGCTCGAAGACCGCCTGGAGATCGGCGCGGCCACGCCGCTGACCGACTGCTATCAGGCACTGGCGAACGAGTACGCGGATTTTGGCCACCTGCTGCACCGCTTCGCTTCGTTGCAGATCCGCAACCAGGCCACCCTGGGCGGCAACATCGGCAATGCGTCGCCGATTGGTGACACCCCGCCGCTGCTGCTGGCCTTGGGCGCACAGGTGGTACTGCGCAAAGGCTCGCGCAGCCGCACCCTGTCCCTGCAGGACTATTTCATCGACTACCGCATCACCGCTCGCGAAGACGGCGAGTTCATCGAGAAAGTCATCGTGCCGCGCGCCGACCCGAGGCGGGCTTTTCGCGCCTACAAGGTGTCGAAACGCCTGGACGATGACATTTCCGCAGTCTGTGCGGCATTCGACCTGGTGATCGAAGACGGTGTGGTACGCGAGGTGCGCGCAGCCTTTGGCGGCATGGCGGCGATTCCCAAGCGCGCTGCGGCCTGCGAATCGGCGCTGCTCGGCAAGCCCTGGAACAAGGCCAGCGTCGAGGCCGCCTGCGCCGCCCTGGCCGAGGACTTCACGCCGCTGTCGGATTTTCGTGCGAGCAAGCAGTACCGCCTGCTGACCGCGCAGAACCTGCTGCGCAAATGCTTCATCGAGTTGCAGTCGCCGCACATTCAAACGCGGGTGAGCGCCCATGTCTGAGCATCCAGCGCCCGACAGCCAGGCACGTATGGCTGAACTGTTCGCCCAGGGCCTGACCACCGGCGTTGGCCGGGGCGTCAAGCATGACAGCGCCGACAAGCACGTCAGCGGTGAGGCGGTGTACATCGACGACCGCCTGGAATTCCCCAACCAGTTGCACGTGTATGCCCGGCTTTCCGACCGTGCCCATGCGCGCATCGTGCGCATCGATACGTCCGCCTGCTACAACATCCCCGGTGTGCGCCTGGCGATCACTCACGAGGACATTCCCGGCCTCAAGGACATCGGCCCGCTGCTGCCGGGCGACCCGCTGCTGGCGATCGACAAGGTCGAGTTCGTCGGCCAGCCGGTGCTGGCGGTGGCGGCGCGCGATCTGGACAGTGCCCGCCGCGGGGCGATGGCCGCCGTGATCGAGTACGAAGATCTGCCGCCGGTGCTGGATGTGGTGGAGGCGCTGCGGCAGAAGCATTTCGTGCTCGACAGCCATACCCACCAGCGCGGCGATTCGGCGACCGCCCTGGCCAGCGCCACCCATCGCCTGCAGGGCAGCCTGCACATCGGTGGCCAGGAGCATTTCTACCTGGAGACGCAGATCAGCTCGGTGATGCCCACCGAGGACGGCGGGATGATCGTCTACTGCTCGACGCAGAACCCCACCGAGGTGCAGAAGCTGGTGGCCGAAGTGCTGGGCGTGTCGATGAGCCAGGTGGTGGTGGACATGCGCCGCATGGGTGGCGGCTTCGGCGGCAAGGAAACCCAGGCGGCCAGCCCGGCCTGCCTGTGCGCGGTGGTGGCGCATCTGACCGGGCAGCCGACCAAGATGCGCCTGCCGCGGGTCGAGGACATGCTCATGACCGGCAAGCGCCACCCCTTCTACATCGAGTACGACGTCGGTTTCGACGACAGCGGGCGCCTGCACGGGATCAACCTGGAACTGGCCGGCAACTGCGGCTACTCACCCGACCTGTCGGCGTCGATCGTCGACCGGGCGATGTTCCATGCCGACAACGCCTATTACCTGGGCGACGCGACGATCAATGGCCACCGCTGCAAGACCCACACCGCGTCGAATACCGCCTACCGTGGCTTCGGCGGGCCCCAGGGCATGGTCGCCATCGAGGAAGTGATGGACCGCATCGCCCGCCATCTGGCCCTCGACCCGCTGGGGGTGCGCAAGGCCAACTACTACGGCAAGACCGAGCGCAACGTCACCCATTACTATCAGACGGTGGAGCACAACCTGCTCGAAGAGATCACCGCCGAGCTCGAGGCCAGTTGCGATTATGGCCAGCGCCGCGAGGCGATTCGTGCGTTCAATGCCGACAGCCCGGTATTGAAGAAAGGCCTGGCGCTGACCCCGGTGAAGTTCGGAATCTCGTTCACCGCCAGCTTCCTCAACCAGGCCGGGGCGCTGATCCATATCTACACCGACGGCAGCATTCACCTGAACCACGGCGGCACCGAGATGGGCCAGGGCTTGAACGTCAAGGTCGCGCAGGTGGTGGCCGAGGTGTTCCAGGTCGACATCGCGCGCATCCAGATCACCGCGACCAATACCGACAAGGTGCCCAATACCTCGCCCACGGCGGCTTCCAGCGGTGCCGACCTCAACGGCAAGGCGGCGCAGAACGCGGCGCTGATCCTCAAGCAGCGGCTGGTCGAGTTCGCCGCCCGGCACTATCGGGTGAGTGAAGAAGACGTGGCGTTCAGCAACGGCCACGTGCGCGTACGCGACCAGTTGTTGACCTTCCAGAGCCTGGTGCAGCAGGCGTGGATGGGCCAGGTGTCGCTGTCCAGCACGGGTTACTACAAGACGCCGAAAATCCACTACGACCGCAGCCTGGCGCGTGGCCGACCGTTCTACTATTTCGCCTACGGCGCGGCGTGCTGCGAAGTGCTGATCGACACGCTGACCGGCGAGTACAAGCTGTTGCGCACCGATATCCTGCATGACGTTGGCGCCTCGTTGAACCTGGCCATCGACCTCGGCCAGGTGGAAGGCGGCTTCCTGCAAGGAGTGGGCTGGCTGACCTGCGAAGAACTGGTGTGGAGTGACCAGGGCAAGCTGCTGACCAGCGGGCCGGCCTCGTACAAGATCCCGGCGGTGGCCGACATGCCGCAGGATCTGCGCGTGCACCTGGTGGAGAACCGCAAGAACCCGGAGGACACGGTGTTCCATTCCAAGGCCGTGGGCGAGCCGCCGTTCATGTTGGGAATCGCCGCCTGGTGCGCGATCAAGGACGCCGTGGCAAGCCTGGGTGATTACCGTCTGCAACCGAACATCGACGCCCCCGCCACCCCGGAACGGGTGCTCTGGGGCTGCGAGCAGATGCGCCAGGCCACAGAGGGGAGCACGGACCATGACTGACTGGATCGGCGCGCTGGCCGGGCATCGAGCCCGCGGCGAAGCCTGCGTGCTGGTGACCATCATCGAAGAAAAGGGCTCCACGCCGCGCAACGCCGGGGCCAAGATGGTGGTCAGCGCCAGCGCCCTGTACGACACCATCGGCGGCGGCCATCTGGAGTACAAGTGCCTGCACATCGCTCGACAGATGCTCGCCGAGGGCACCCGCGCCACACGCCTGGAGCGCTTCAGCCTGGGCGCCAGCCTGGGGCAATGTTGCGGCGGGGCGACGGTGCTGCTGTTCGAGCCCATGCTGCAGGCGCAAGCTCAGGTAGTGGTGTTCGGCGCAGGCCACGTCGGTCGCGCGCTGGTGCCCTTGCTGGCGAGCCTGCCGTGCCGGGTGCGCTGGGTCGATTCGCGGGCCGACGAGTTTCCGTCAAGCCTGCCCGACGGGGTCTGCCAGGTGATCACCGACGAGCCGGTGGATGAAGTGGCGAGCCTGCCGGCGGGCAGCTACTGCATCGTCATGACCCATGACCACTCGCTCGATCTGGAGCTGACCCGGGCTATCCTCGAACGCAACGATTTCACCTGGTTCGGCCTGATCGGTTCGGCCACCAAGCGGGCCCGCTTCGAGCACCGCCTGCGCGACCGCGGCATCGTGCCCAGTGTGCTGCAGCGCATGCGCTGCCCCATGGGCCTGGCGGCGGTGAAAGGCAAACTGCCAATGGAAATCGCCGTTTCCATCGCCGGCGAGATCATCGCCACCTACAATGCGCATTTTGGCGCCTGCGCCGAGCCGGGGACAGCCAGCTCGCCGGGGGTCGCCCAACTGCTGCCGCGCTCGCGCCGCAGCCCCGTTCCTTTGAGAGATGCACCATGAGCCTTACCCGCAAAGCCTATCGCGCCGCGATCCTGCACAGCCTCGACGACCCTGCCCTGGTCGGTGTCCAGGCTTCCTACCAATACTTCGCCGATGGCGTGCTGGTGGTGGAGGACGGTCGCATCCTGGCGCTGGGCGCGGCCGACGAGGTGCTGCCGACCCTGCCGGACACCGTCGAGGTCAGCCATTACCCGGATGCCTTGATCACCCCCGGCTTCATCGACACCCACATTCACTTTCCGCAGACCGGCATGGTCGGCTCCTACGGCGAGCAGCTGCTGGACTGGCTGAACGAGTACACCTTCCCGTGCGAAGGCCAGTTCAGCGACAAGGCCCATGCCGACCAAGTGGCCGATATCTTCCTCAAGGAACTGCTGCGCAACGGCACCACCACCGCGCTGGTGTTCGGCAGCGTTCACCCCGAATCGGTCGACGCCCTGTTCGAGGCCGCCGAGGCCCTGGACCTGCGGCTGATCGCCGGCAAGGTGATGATGGACCGCAACGCGCCGGACTACCTGACCGACACTGCCGAGAGCAGCTATGCCCAGAGCAAGGCGCTGATCGAGCGCTGGCACGGCAAGGGCCGTCTGCACTACGCGGTGACGCCACGCTTCGCGCCGACCAGCAGCGAGGCGCAGTTGACTCTGGCCGGGCAGTTGCTGCGCGAATACCCGGACGTCTACCTGCAGACCCACATCAGCGAGAACCTCAAGGAAATCGAGTGGGTCAAGGCGCTGTTCCCCGAGCGGCGCAACTACCTGGACGTGTACGACCACTACCAATTGCTCGGCGAGCGCTCGGTGCTGGCCCACGGCGTGCACCTGTGCGACGAGGAATGCCAGCGGCTGGCCGAAACCGGCTCGGCCATCGCCTTCTGCCCCACCTCGAACCTGTTCCTGGGCAGCGGCCTGTTCAACCTGCCCCAGGCCGAGCGTTTCAAGGTCAATGTCGGCCTGGGCACTGACGTCGGTGGTGGCACCAGCTTCTCGCTGTTGCAGACCCTGAACGAGGCGTACAAGGTCATGCAGTTGCAGGGCGAAAAGCTCAACCCGTTCAAGTCGCTGTACCTGGCGACCCTGGGCGGCGCTCGCGCACTGCGCCTGGAAGACCGTATCGGTACGCTGCAACCAGGCACCGACGCCGACTTCGTGGTGCTCGACTACCATGCCACGCCGCTGCTGAGCTATCGCATCGGCCAGGCCAAGACCTTCGAGGAAGTGCTGTTCGTGCTGATGACCCTGGGCGACGACCGCGCGGTGCTGCAAACCTACGCCGCAGGGCGCCAGGTGCATTGCCGCGACTGAGCGTCCGTACACATTCGTATGGAACTTTTGCAGGAAAATGCCCCCTCAATCGGGTACCCTGCCCACTTTTTCAGAAAGGAGAATCATCATGGCTAAAGCCACTGCCCGCCACATCCTGGTCGCCGACGAAGCCAAGTGCATCGACCTCAAGTCCCAGATCGAAGGCGGCGCCGATTTCGCGGAGATCGCCAAGGCCAACTCCACCTGCCCATCGAGCCGCCAAGGTGGCGACCTGGGTTCGTTCGGCCCAGGCCAGATGGTCAAGGAATTCGACACCGTCGTATTCAGCGCGCCGATCAACGTCGTGCAGGGCCCGGTGAAGACCCAGTTCGGTTACCACCTGCTGGAAGTCACCAGCCGTCAGGACTGATCGGTCCACGGTCTGCGTTACACCCGAACGGCCCGTCTATCGCGGGCCGTTCTGCATTTGCAATGCCACCGGGCCATGATGTTAGGCTGCACCCTTCGCTCTTCGACCCAGGCAGACAATGCGCGCAGTTTTCCTCTCTTTCGTTCTTTGTGCCCTGTTCACTCCGGTGGCCGATGCCCAGGCTGCGGCGCAGCATGCATTGACCGTCTACGGCGAAGCGCCACGTTACCCCGCCGACTTCCAGCATTTCGACTATGTGAATCCCGACGCACCCAAGGGCGGCAGCCTGCGCCGCTCGGCGGTCGAGATCGGCCAGTACGACCATATCCTGCCGTACATCGACAAGGGCATCGGCGTCAGCCAGGTCGACGGCCTGCTCTACGCTCCTTTGGCGGTACGCTCGCTGGACGAGCCGTACACCGTGTACGGGCTGGTGGCCGAGCGCATGGAGCGCGGTGAGGACGGCCTGTGGCTGCGCTTCTACCTCAACCCCAAGGCGGTGTTCGCCGACGGCCAACCGATCACCGCGCAGGACGTGCGCTACACCTTCGAACTGCTGATGCGCGAAGGCAGCCTGGGCTACCGCACGCAGTTCGCCAATGTCGAGGACGTGCAGGTCGAGGGCCCACGGCAGGTGCGCTTCAACTTCAAGAACGCCGAAAGCCGCACCCTGCCGCTGGACCTGGCGACGCTGCCGGTGCTGCCCGAACACTGGTGGAAAACCCGCGACTTCGCCAACGGTGGCGGCTTCGAAGCGCCGCTGGGCAGCGGCCCGTACCGTATCGACAAGATCGACAACGGCCGCAGCATCACCTTCCAGCGCAACCCCGACTGGTGGGGCAAGGACCTGCCCGAAGCGCGCGGCATGTACAACTTCGACCGCTTCAGCATCGAGTATTTCGGCGACACCGACGTAGCTCGCCAGGTGCTGCGCGGCGGCGGTTACGACTACAACCGCGAGTTCTCCGCCACCGCCTACACCATCGGCTACAACGGCCCGGCGCTCGACGATGGCCGCCTGCAACGCGCGCACCTGGCCAAGCAGGGCCTGCAATCGGCCCAGGGCTTCATTTTCAATCTGCAGCGACCGGTGTTCCAGGACCGGCGTGTGCGCCAGGCGCTGGCCATGCTGTGGGATTTCGAATGGAGCAATCGGCAGATGATGCGCGGCATGTACATCCGTCAGCAGAGCTTCTTTTCCAACAGCCCGCTGGCCGCGCGTGAACTGCCCAGCGACGGCGAATTGCAGATTCTCGAAAAACTGCGCGGCCAGGTGCCGGATGAAGTGTTCAGCAAAGTCTTTCATGCGCCCGTCAGCGACGGCTCGGGCTTGATCCGCGACAAGCAGTTGCAAGCCTTGCGCCTGCTGCAGCTGGCCGGCTGGCACGCCGACGGTGACCGCCTGGTGAACGCCGAAGGCCAGCCGCTGAGCTTCACCTTTCTCAATACGCAGAACGGTCTGGAGCGCTTGCTGTTGCCGTGGAAGCGCAACCTGGCGCAGATCGGCATCACCATGGAGATTCGCCGCATCGATTCGTCGCAATACGTCAACCGCTTGATGGCGCGCGACTACGACATGATCATCAGCGGCTACCCGGTCACGCCGACGCCGGGCATCGAGCTGTACAATTTCTTCGGCTCGAGCGTGGCCACCGACCCCGGCTCGAACAACCTGATGGTGCTCAAGGACCCGGCCGTGGACCAGTTGATCAACGGCCTTGGCGCGGCCAGCACGCAACCGCAGATGCGTGACTACGCGCACGCCCTCGACCGGGTGCTGCAGTGGAACTACTACTGGGTGCCCAACTACTACCCGCCAGGCACTTCCACGGTGTGGTGGAACCGCTTCGGCATGCCCGCCTCGCCAGCGCCCAATGACCCGGCCGTGGAAACCTGGTGGGAGGTCAGCCCGACGGCGCTGACCACCGAACAGATGCGCGACCGCCTGACAGGGAAGACTCACTGATGCTGGGTTACACGCTACGTCGCCTGCTGCTGATCGTGCCGACCTTGCTGGCGATCCTGCTGGTCAACTTCGCCATCGTCCAGGCCGCGCCGGGTGGCCCGGTGGAGCAGGCCATTGCGCGCCTGCAGGGCGTGGGCGGCGCCAGCGTCACCGGTGGCGGCGGCGACACCCTGCAGGGCGGCTCGCGGGCCAGCCGTGGCCTGGACCCGAAACTGATCAAGGACATCGAGCGCCAGTACGGTTTCGACAAACCGGCCCACGAGCGCCTGTGGCTGATGATCAAGAGCTACGCGGTGCTGGATTTCGGCAGCAGCTTCTTTCGCGGCGCCAAGGTCACCGACCTGATCCTGGACAAGATGCCGGTGACCCTCTCGCTGGGCTTCTGGGCCACCTTGATCACCTACCTGGTGTCGATCCCGCTGGGCATCCGCAAGGCGGTCCACCATGGCAGCCGCTTCGACATCTGGAGCAGCAGCCTGATCATCATCGGCTATGCCATGCCGGCGTTCCTGTTCGCCATGCTGCTGATCGTAGTGTTCGCCGGCGGCACTTCGTTGAACTGGTTTCCGGTGCGCGGGCTGGTCTCGGACAATTTCGCCGAGCTCAGCCTGCTGGGCAAGGTCGCCGACTACTTCTGGCACCTGGTGCTGCCGGTCACCTCGCTGGTGATCGGCGGTTTCGCCACCTTGACCATTCTCACCAAGAACTCCTTCCTCAACGAGGTCACCCGGCAGTACGTGGTGACGGCGCGGGCCAAGGGCCTGAGCGAGCGACGGGTGCTGTACGGCCATGTGTTCCGCAACGCCATGTTGCTGGTGGTGGCCGGCCTGCCCCAGGCGTTCATCAGCGTGTTCTTCGCCGGTTCGTTGCTGATCGAGGTGATCTTCTCGCTCGACGGGCTCGGTCGCCTGAGCTATGAGGCCGCCGTGGCGCGGGATTATCCGGTGGTGTTCGGCTCGCTGTTCATCTTTACCCTGCTGGGGCTGCTGATCAAACTGATCGGCGACCTGTGCTACACCCTGGTCGATCCACGCATCGACTTCAGCGCGAGGAATGCCTGATGCGCCTGTCGCCCCTGGCCCGTCGTCGCCTGGACCGCTTCAAGCAGAACCGCCGCGGCTGGTGGTCGCTGTGGCTGTTCCTGGCCCTGTTCGCCCTGACGCTGGGCGGCGAACTGGTTGCCAATGACAAACCGCTGGTGCTCAAGTATGACGGCGCGCTGTACTTCCCGGTGTTCAAGCGCCATACCGAGCAGGAATTCGGCGGCCAGCTACCGTTCCAGGCCGACTACCGCAGCGACTATGTGCGGCAGCTGATCGAGGGACGCGGCGGCTGGATGCTGTTTCCGCCGATTCCGTTCAGCGCCGACACGCCCAACTACGACCTGACCCAACCGGCGCCCAGCCCGCCGTCGACCACTAACTGGCTGGGCACCGACGACCAGTCGCGCGATGTGCTGGCGCGGGTCATCTTCGGTGCGCGGGTGTCGATCCTGTTCGCCCTGGCGTTGACCTTGATCAGCTCGCTGATCGGCATCGGCGCCGGTGCTCTGCAAGGTTACTACGGCGGTTGGGTGGACCTGTTCGGCCAGCGCCTGCTGGAGGTCTGGTCGGGGCTGCCGGTGCTTTACCTGCTGATCATCCTGTCGGGCTTCGTCGAACCCAATTTCTGGTGGTTGCTGGGGATCATGGCGCTGTTCTCCTGGCTGGCGCTGGTGGACGTGGTGCGCGCCGAGTTCCTGCGCGGGCGCAACCTGGAGTACGTCAAGGCAGCGCGAGCGCTGGGGCTGTCGGACCGCAAGATCATCCTGCGGCACATTCTGCCCAACGCCATGAACGCGACCCTGAGCTTTCTGCCGTTCATTCTGACCGGGGCGATCTCGACCCTCACGGCGTTGGATTTCCTTGGCTTCGGCATGCCGGCCGGCAGCGCTTCGCTGGGGGAATTGATTGCCCAGGGCAAGCAGAACCTGCAGGCGCCCTGGCTGGGGTTTACCGCGTTTTTCACCCTGGCGCTGATCCTGTCGCTGCTGGTGTTCATTGGAGAGGGGCTGCGCGATGCGTTCGATCCGCGTGCTTGAAGTGAGATCGGCAGGGCGCCCTTCGCGGGCAGAGCCCGCTCCCACAAGGGCGTGGTGGGAGCTGAATCTGTGGGAGCGGGTTCTACCCGCGAAGAGGCCCTCACTGTCACCGCCAAAGGCTCCTGCCCATGACCGCTGAAAACCTCATCGAAATCCGTCACCTCAGCGTGGCGTTCAATGACCAGGCGGTGGTCAAGGACGTGAGTTTCGACATTCCCGCCGGCCAGTGCGTGGCCCTGGTCGGGGAGTCGGGTTCGGGCAAGTCGGTGACGGCCCATTCCATCCTGCAACTGTTGCCCGGCACCGCTTGCACGAGCAGCGGCAGCGTGCGCTACCAGGGGCAGGAACTGATGGGCGCCGATGCAGCGACCCTGCGCCGCATGCGCGGCGATCGCATCGCCATGATTTTCCAGGAGCCCATGACTTCGCTCAATCCCTTGCACACCGTGCACAAGCAGATCGGGGAAACCCTGCTGGTGCACAAGGGCATGGGTGGCAAGCAGGCCGAGGCACGCATCCTGGAATTGCTCGAGATGGTCGGCATCCAGAACCCGCGCAAGCGACTCAAGGCCTACCCGCACCAGTTGTCCGGTGGCCAGCGCCAGCGGGTGATGATCGCCATGGCATTGGCCTGCGAGCCACAGCTGTTGATCGCCGACGAACCCACCACCGCCCTCGACGTCACGGTGCAGCGGCGCATCCTGCTGTTGCTGCAGTCACTGCAGACGCGCCTGGGCATGTCGCTGCTGCTGATCAGCCACGACCTCAACCTGGTGCGCAGCATTGCCCAGCACGTCTGCGTGATGCGTGCCGGCGAAATCATCGAGCAGGCCGCTTGCGAGCAACTGTTCAGCGCACCGCAGCACCCCTACAGCCAACTGTTGCTGGATGCCGAACCGGCCGGCGCGGTGCTGGCCGAGGAAACCCGGCCGGAACTGTTGCAGGTGGACGGCCTGAAGGTCTGGTACCCGTTGGACGGCGGCCTGTTTCGCAAGCCGCGCGAGTTCGTCAAGGCAGTGGACGGCATCAGCCTGAGCGTGCAGCAGGGCAAGACGCTGGGCATCGTCGGCGAGTCCGGCTCGGGCAAGTCGACGCTCGGCCAGGCGATCCTGCGCCTGCTCGATTCCCAGGGCGGCATTCGCTTCCAGGGCCAGGCACTCGATGGCCTGGATCAGAAGCAGATGCGACCGTGGCGCAAGCAGATGCAGGTGGTCTTCCAGGACCCGTTCGGCAGCCTCAGCCCGCGCATGTCGGTGGCGCAGATCATTAGCGAAGGTCTGGAAGTGCACAGCGGCGCCAACGCCCGGGCGTGCGACGAGCAGGTCATCCAGGTGCTGCGCGAAGTAGGCCTGGATCCGGCGGCGCGGCACCGTTACCCCCACGAATTTTCCGGCGGCCAGCGTCAGCGTATCGCCATTGCGCGGGCACTGGTGCTGCGCCCGGCGCTGATTCTGCTGGACGAGCCGACCTCGGCCCTCGACCGCACGGTGCAGAAGCAGGTGGTGCAGTTGCTGCGCCAGTTGCAGGAGCGCCACGGCCTGACCTACCTGTTCATCAGCCATGACCTGGCGGTGGTGCGGGCGCTGGCCCATGATGTGATCGTGGTCAAGGACGGTCAGGTGGTGGAGCACGGCCCTACCGACCGGCTGTTCACCGACCCTCGGCACCCCTACACCCAGGAATTGCTGCAGGCAGCGCTGGTGTAGCGTGGTATAGATTGCAGGACAACCCCAGAGGCAACGCATATGGCACTCGACGGCAAGACGGCTTTGGTTACCGGCTCCACCAGCGGCATCGGTCTGGGCATTGCCTCGGTGCTGGCCCGTCACGGCGCCAATGTGGTGCTCAACGGTTTCGGCGACCCGGCGGCGGCCCTGGCGGAAGTGCGCCGGCACGGCACCCAGGTCGCCCACCACGGTGCCGACGTGAGTGACCCGACGCAGCTGGCCGAGCTGTTCGAGTACGCGCAAGCGACGTTCGGCGGTGTCGACATTCTGGTCAACAATGCCGGCATCCAGCACGTGGCGGCGGTCGAGGCGTTTCCGGTGGAGCGCTGGGACGCGATCATCGCGATCAACCTGTCCTCGGTGTTCCACTCCACTCGCCTGGCGCTGCCGGGCATGCGGGAAAAAGGCTGGGGGCGGATCGTCAATATCGCCTCGGTGCACGGCCAGGTCGGCTCGGTGGGCAAGGCCGCCTATGTCGCCGCCAAGCATGGCGTGATCGGCCTGACCAAGGTGGTCGGCCTGGAAACCGCGACCACGCAGATCACCTGCAACGCCATCTGCCCCGGCTTCGTGTTGACCCCGCTGGTGCAGAAGCAGATCGATGATCGTGCGGCCAAGGGTGGTGACCCGGCCGACGCCCAGCGCGAATTGCTCGCGGAAAAACAGCCCTCGCTGGCATTCGTCACGCCCGAGCATCTGGGCGAACTGGTGATGTTTCTGTGCAGCGAGGCCGGCAGCCAGGTGCGCGGTGCGGCGTGGAACATCGACGGTGGCTGGCTGGCGCAATGACGCGGGGAACCGCGCTGTGCCGGCAAAGTCGGAGTAAGGACATTACCATGTGCAAGGAGCTTCTGTGACCATCGCTCCCCCCAGCGAACCGCTCGGCCCGCAAGCGCCGGACCAGACCCGTGAAGTGCATCGCCTGCGGGTGCTGACGGTGAATACACACAAGGGTTTTACCGCATTCAACCGCCGTTTCATCCTGCCCGAATTGCGTGAGGCGGTGCGCAGCACCAGCGCCGACCTGGTGTTCCTGCAGGAAGTGCTGGGCGGCCACGACGGCCATGCGTCGAAGTTCTCCAACTGGCCGCAGATGTCACAGTACGAGTTTCTCGCCGACAGCATGTGGAGCGATTTCGCCTACGGGCGCAACGCGGTGTACCCGGACGGCCACCATGGCAACGCGGTGCTGTCCAAGTACCCGATCCTGCGCTACAGCAATCTCGACATTTCGATCACCGGGCCCGAGCGCCGCGGCTTGCTGCATTGCGTGTTGCAGGTACCGGGGCACGACGAGGTGCATGCGATCTGCGTGCATTTGTCGCTGCTGGAAAGCCACCGGCAACAGCAATTGGCGCTGTTGAGCCAGCTGCTCGATTCATTGCCCGAGGATGCGCCGGTGATCATTGCCGGCGATTTCAACGACTGGCAGTTGCGCGGCAATGCGACGCTGGCCAAGCGCAAGGATCTGCACGAAGCGTTCGAACGGCACAACGGGCAGTTGGCCAAGACCTACCCGGCGCGCTTTCCGCTGCTGCGCCTGGACCGGATCTATGTGCGCAACGCGACCAGCCATGGGCCGATCATTCTGGGCAACAAGCCGTGGACGCACCTGTCGGATCACCTGCCGTTGGCGGTTGAGATTCACCTTTGATGCGTTGATTGATCGTTTGGCGTAGGAGCGGTCAGTGGCCGCGAAAAGTGCTCCGCGTATCATCTAATGCACCGCGGCGTCTGCTTCGCGGGCAGAGCCCGCTCCCACATGAAGAGGGTCGGGTCTGTGTGGGAGTAGGTCCTGCCTGAGTATCATCTGATGCACCGCGGCGTCTGCTTCGCGGGCAGAGCCCGCTCCCACATGAAGAGGGTCGGGTCTCTGTGGGAGCGGGCTCTGCCCGCGAAGCGGTCACTGCTGGCTTTCAGGGTCATCGCTCACCAGGCCCCAATCCGCGCTTTTACGGTCGGGCGCAGGCGTTGGCGGGGCGGGTGCCGAGGTGTGCTGCACGCCCTCCTCGCCATGCAGCTTCAAGCGCAGGCGCAAGTTGTTCACCGAATCGGCATTCTTCAACGCCTCCTCCTCGCTGATCGCCCCTTCGATGGCCAGCTCGTACAAAGCATGGTCGAACGTCTGCATCCCCAGGTTCACGGATTTTTCCATGATGCCCTTGAGCTCGGAAAACTCGTTGCGGTGAATGAAGTCGCGAATCGTCGGCGTGCCCAGCATCACCTCGACCGCCGCGCGGCGCTTGCCGTCGGTGGTGCGTACCAGCCGCTGCGAGACGAACGCCTGCAGGTTGTTGCCCAGATCGTTGAGCAACTGCGGGCGGCGGTCTTCGGGGAAGAAATTGATGATGCGGTCCAGCGCCTGGTTGGCGTTGTTGGCATGTAGCGTGGAAATCGCCAGGTGACCGGTGTCGGCGAATGCCAATGCGTGTTCCATGGTTTCGCGGTCGCGAATCTCGCCGATCAGGATCACGTCCGGCGCCTGGCGCAGGGTGTTCTTCAGGGCCGCCTGGAAGCTGCGCGTATCGACCCCCACTTCGCGCTGGTTGATGATCGACTTCTTGTGCCGATGGATGAACTCCACCGGGTCCTCGATGGTGATGATGTGCCCGCTGCTGTTGCGGTTGCGGTAGTCGATCAATGCCGCCAGCGACGTCGACTTGCCGGAACCGGTAGCGCCGACGAACAGCACCAGGCCGCGCTTTTCCATGATCACGTCGAGCAGCTTGCGCGGCAGCTTGAGGTCTTCGAAGCTGGGAATGTCGAGCTTGATGTTGCGTGCGACAATGGACACTTCGTTGCGCTGCTTGAAGATATTGACGCGAAAGCGCCCTACCCCGTGGATCGACAACGCCAGATTCATTTCCAGCTCGCGCTCGAAGTCGATACGCTGCTCGGCGTCCATGATGCCGGCGGCGATCTCGGCAATGTCGCCTGGCTTCAGCGCTTCGGCGCTGAGCGGCTTGAGCACGCCGTTGAACTTGGCGCAGGGTGGCGCGCCAGTGGACAGGTAGAGGTCGGAGCCGTCCTGACTGGCCAGGAGCTTGAGCAATGCCTGGATTTCCATAGGCTTGGGGGTCCTGTAAAGGCGGTCGATAGAAAGTAAGCTATAGCTTGGCTGGATAAGCAGCCATGGTAAATCAAAGGATAACGCAATGAATGCCTCACCTGTGGGCGGCAAGGTCGCGACATTGATCGCCAGCATGGACTGGACCGACAGCCCCCTGCCCGGCCCCGATGCCTGGCCACAGAGCCTGCGCACGGCCGTGGACATCGTCACCCACTCGCCCATGCCGATGCTGCTGCTGTGGGGCGCGCAGCTGTGCCAGCTGTACAACGACGCCTTTGCCTTGCTGGTGGGCAGCAACCACCCCCGCGCCCTGGGCCAGCCGGTGGACCGCATCTGGCCCGAGCTCAAGCCGTTTTCCGATCCCATCTACGCCGCGGTGATGCGCGGAGAAGTGCGTGCCTTCACCGAGAAGGGCTTCAACCTGCCGCGTGAAGGGCATTCGGCGCGAGTCTGGCTGGACCTCACCTACAGCCCGATTCGCGACGAAAACGAGCGTGTCGCCGGCATTCTGGTCACGGCCATCGAGGCCAACGAACGCCGTGAAGTGAGCGCGGTGGGTAAACGCACCGAGCAGGAGCTGCGCGACAGCGAGGCGCATTTCCGCATGGCCATCGAGTTGTCTCCGGCGGTGCACTGGACCGCCGAAGCCAATGGCCGGACCGACGGTAAAAGCCAGACCGAGCGCTGGCGACAACTGACCGGCATTCGCGACCTGCAGGCGGACGAAGACTGGGCACAGCTGATGCATCCGGACGACCACCTGCCGACCCTCGACGCCTGGCATCTGGCGGTGAGCACTGGCCGCCCCTACGATGCCGAGTACCGTTTGCGCATGGCCGACGGCAGCTACCACTGGATGCACGCACGTGCGCTGCCTCGGCTGGATGCCGACGGCGTGATCCGGCAATGGTTCGGCATGACCGAGGACGTGCAGAATCGGCGTCAGGTGGAGCAGGCGCTGCGCGAGCTCAACGAGCACCTGGAAACCCGGGTCAGCGAACGGACCCAGGCCCTGGCCGAGGTCAACCTGCGCCTGCAGAACGAAATGCACGAACGCGAACGCGCCGAGGAGGCCTTGCGCCACGCGCAGAAGATGGAAGCGCTGGGCCAGTTGACCGGCGGCATCGCCCATGACTTCAACAACATGCTCACCGGCATCATCGGCAGCCTCGATCTGATGCAGCGCTACATCGACGCCGGGCGCAGCAGCGAAATCAAGCGCTTCAGCGAGGCGGCGGTCAGTTCGGCACATCGCGCTGCCGGCCTGACCCACCGGCTGCTGGCGTTTTCGCGACGGCAGTCGCTGGACCGCAAGCGCCTGGCACCCAACGCGCTGGTGCATTCGCTCGAAGAGCTGTTCAGCCGCACGCTCGGCGAACATCTGCAGCTGCAGCTGCAACTGGCGCCCGACGTCTGGCCGGTGAACACCGATGCCAGCCAGTTGGAGAACGCCCTGCTCAATCTGGTGATCAATGCCCGCGACGCGATGCCCGACAGCGGTGTGCTGACCATCGAAACCGCCAACTGCGAGCTCGATGCCACCCCCGAAGGCGCTACGCTGGAACCGGTCAAGCCAGGTGCCTATGTGATGTTCCGGGTCAGCGACAACGGCAGCGGCATGAGTGCCCCGGTGCTGGCCAAGGCATTCGATCCCTTCTTCACCACCAAACCCATCGGCCAGGGCACCGGGCTGGGGTTGTCGATGATCTATGGCTTCGCCCAGCAATCGGGCGGTCAGGTGACACTGCAGAGTCGACCCGGTGAGGGCACCTGTGTGCGTCTCTACCTGCCGCGGCACAGCGAAGCATCCGACGACCCTGCCGAACCGCGCGCTCCGGCGGTGCCGCCGATGGCTCGCGAAGGAGAAAGCGTGCTGGTGGTGGAGGACGATCCGGCGGTGCGGATGCTGGTGCTCGACGTGCTCGACGAGCTGGGCTATGCCGCCCATTCCGCCGGCGAAGCCACTGCGGCGCTGGCCTTGCTCGATGCGGGCCTGGACATCGACCTGCTGGTGACCGATGTGGGCCTGCCAGGCCTCAACGGCCGACAGCTGGCGGAGATCGCGCGGCAGCAGCGGCCAGGCCTGAAGGTGCTGTTCATCACCGGCTATGCCGAGAAGGCCGCCGAGCGTTATGGTTTTCTCGCCGAAGGCATGGACATGATCACCAAGCCGTTTTCCATCGAACGCTTGGGCAGCAAGATCCGCGACATGATCAACCTGGCGTGATTTGCGGCATAATCAGCGGCTTTTTCCAGCGAGCATCGGGCAATGAAGGCACAAGCAAGGCACATTCTGGTCAAGACCGCCGAAGAGGCGGAAGCACTGCGCCTGCGGATCGCCAAAGGGGAAGCGTTCGATGTGCTGGCCAAGAAGTATTCGACATGCCCGTCAGGCAAGCGCGGCGGTGACCTGGGTGAAGTGCGGCCGGGGCAGATGGTCGGCGCCATCGATCAGATCATTTTCAAGAAACCGCTGCGTACGGTGCACGGGCCGGTGAAAAGCAAGTTCGGTTATCACCTGGTGCAGGTGTTCTATCGCGATTGACGAACATCCGTAGGACAAGCTTCTGTAGGAGCGGTCATCGGCCGCGAAGGCCCACCGCGTACCGGCGGATGCACGACGGTGTCTGGTTCGCGGCCACAGACCGTTCCTACAGCAGAAAAAGGCCGCTGCTACAGGGTCAAAGGTATTCGCCAACCGCCTTGGGCCGTTGGTGCTGCAACTTGAGGTCGGTTCGCATGCCGGCGATCAGGTTCGAAATCGCTCGGCTGCTGGTCAACTGCTCGGTGCGAATGCCGCTGAGCATGTAATCCACTTTGTGCGAAGTACGGTCGAACACGCGCACGGTCAGCGAACGGTCATGGGCTTGGGTACATTGGCAGCGTTGCGGCAGAAAACTGCTTTCAATGATGTTGCGCAGTTCAAGGGTGGACAACATGGTGACACTCCATTCTTGGTCTTATCCCTGAGATCGGGCTTGCCCGAATACAGTGCACTTTCCATGCCCCATGCCCCACACCCTACTTGCTATATAAATCAATCAGTTACCTTGCAGCGCGGTTGAGCCTATCGTGCATTGTGCAAGATACCGGTGCAGCAGTGTTGCAAATTGCACATCATCCAGCCCGTTGAAACTTAGCAGCCAGTGGCAAGGTCACCTGCAAACACACCGCGCAGGAGCACCCTTGACCATGGCACGAGCAATCTGGAAAGGCGCGATCAGCTTCGGGCTGGTTCATATTCCCGTGGCGTTGGTATCGGCCACCGCCTCTCAGGGCGTCGACTTCGACTGGCTGGACAAACGCAGCATGGACCCGGTCGGCTACAAACGCATCAACAAGAAGACCGGCAAGGAGATGGACAAGGAAAACATCGTCAAAGGTGTCCAATACGAAAAAGGTCGCTACGTAGTCTTGAGTGAAGACGAGATCCGCGCTGCGCACCCTGTCTCGACCCAGACCATCGATATTTTCTCCTTCGTCGACCGCAACCAGATCCCCTTGCCCAACATCGATACACCCTACTTCCTGGCACCTGACCGTCGTGGCGAGAAAGTCTACGCGCTGTTGCGCGAAACCCTGATCAGCACCAAGAAAGTTGCACTTGCACTGGTGGTATTGCACACCCGCCAGTACTTGGCGGCCCTGATGCCATTGGACGGCGCGCTGGTGATGGTCAAGTTGCGCTGGCCTTCGGAAGTTCGCGACCTGGACATACTCGAGCTGGGCAAAGAGGTGAAGAAACCCGAACTGACCAAGAAAGAACTGGACATGGCCAAACGCTTGGTCGAAGACATGAGTGGCGACTGGCAGCCTGAAGAGTATGTCGACAAGTTCGAGCAGAAGATCATGGCGCTGGTCGAGAAAAAGGCCCACAAGGGCGAGATAGAAGACGTGGAAACCGAGGCCGGCCAGGCGTCGCGCAAGACGGCGGATGTCATCGACCTGACCGAGCTGCTCAAGCGCAGCCTCGCGGGCAAATCGTCCGCTCCATCGAAACCCAAGCCTGCCAAGGAAAAACCCGCGACGAAAAAAACGCCTGCACGACGCAGCCCGCGCAAGGCATCCTGAACGTAACTAGCCAACTTTCATCCGCTCGCGGTCAACGGTATTGATGAACAGTTTTTTTCATCAATACCGTTGTTGAATAACTTGGTACAAAGTTGCTTTTCATATCAACTTCGCAAGACCCTCGACTACACTCGTTGCATTGCATGTTTGCATTGACCACCTGATCGCTCATTGCGCCCAGTTCGCTCGCGCGCGTGGCTGTGGAAGTTGCCAATGAATACCAACGAGTTGTTGATACGCACCAGTCTACTGACCGCCCTTGCGCTACAGTGCGATTACGTCCGGTCCGATTGCACGTTCAGTCCAGGCCTGGGCAATGACGCCTACGTGTGCGACAGCGCAACGGCGCCGCGGCTTTCCGACCTGCTGGGCAACAACAGCCTCACCCTGCCCGCCGACGGCACGGGTACCATCACCGGCGCGGTTGAGTTCGGCCCTGGCCAGGACAGCGTGCTGATGCGCTCTGGCACGGTGGGCGGCGCGATCAACACAGGCGCGGGCGCCGACACCGTGTTCATCAGCGCCGGGCGCCTGTTTTCCCTGATCCAGGGCGATGGCGCCGATACGCTCGAAGTCGTCGGCGGTACCATCAGCAGTACGGTGAACCAGGGCAGCGGCATCGACAACTTCATCATGCGCGGCGGGCAGATCCAGGCACTGGGCCAAGGCGACGGGCTGGACACGTTCCTGATGACCGATGGCACCATCGTCGGTGCCTTCGAGGACGGCGACATCGCACGGATGAGCGGCGGCACCATCGGCCGGGTCGACATGAAGCTCGACGACAACCTGTTCGAACTGTCCGGCGGCCGTATCAACGGCAACCTGGTTGCCGGCTTCGGCAATGACACCATCGCCGTTTCCGCCGGCAGCATCGGCGGCAACATCAGCGTCAGCGGCGGCACCGACCAGGTGACGGTGAGCGGCGGCGACATCGGCGGCAACGTCTTGCTCAGCTTTGGCGACGACCGCTTCATCTGGCGCGATGCGGGCCTGATCCACGGCGCCATCAGCCTGGGCGCAGGCAACGATACAGCGCTGCTGAGCAACCTCGATGAACCGTACCTGGCCTCCCCCAGCCTGGTGTTCGGCGACGTCGGCATCGATACGCTGACGTTCGACAACAGCCGCAGCGCCGGCGGCGCGCGCTACAGCAGCTGGGAAACCATCAACCTCGGCAATGGCTCGGTGCTCGACCTGCCCGATCGCTTGAGCCTGGCCGATGACTCGGCGCCTGCGAACAGCGGCCTGCTCACCATCGACCGCAGCAGCACCCTGGGCGCCACGCAAGGTTCGGTAGGCGCACGCGTCAGCGGGCAGACCATCACGGTCTACAATGCCGGATCGATCGACCTGACCCGCAGCGGCGACGACGCAAGCGATCGGCTGACCGTCATTGGCAACTATGTCGGCAATGACGCGCGCCTGAAACTGCAGAGCGTGCTGGCCGCCGATGACGCCCCTTCCGACCGGCTGGTCGTCGCCCAGGGCACGCTGAGCGGGAACACGGCGATCACCGTCGTCAACCTCGACGGCCAGGGCGCGCTGACGGCAGCCAACGGCATTGCGCTGGTCGAAGCCACGCAGGGCGCGATCAGCACCGACGGCGCCTTCACCTTGGCCAACAATCTGTCGGTTGGGGCCTATCAGTACTACCTGTTCAAGGGCGGGGTCACGGCAGGCAGCGAGAACAGCTGGTTCCTGCGTTCTTCGGTGGTGGCAGCGCCACCCGTGACGCCGCCCGTGGTCGAACCTCCGATCATCGAGCCTCCTGTGGTTGAACCGCCGATAGTGCAACCACCAATAGTCGAACCACCGATAGTCGAACCGCCGCCAGTGGTGCCCCCGGTCACCCAACCGCCGGTGGATGAATCGCCACCGGTCACGCCTCCGGACACCGGGCTGCCCGAGGAAACTCCGGTCGAGCCATTCGTGCCGCCTGCGCCAGTGCAGCCGGAAACGCCTGTGGCCGAACCTGCCCTGCCAGAGCCCGCTCCCGCCGCCCAGGCACCCATCGCTGCGGTCGGCACGCCGACCCTGCCTCAGGCCAGCCCTGGCCAAGCCATCGTGCTCTACCGGATCGAGGTACCTGCCTACAGCGTTGCACCTCCGGCTGCCGCCTCGCTGGCGCTGGACAGCCTGGGCAGCTTCCACGAGCGTCAGGGCGACCAAAGCCTGCTCGGTGAGCGCGGCGCCCTGGGCGCCGGCTGGGCACGCACATTCGGCAGCCACGGGCGGCAGAAATGGGCCGGTGCCGCGGCGCCAAGCCTCAAAGGCAATACCCGCGGCTATCAGGTCGGTCACGACGTGTTCGCCACCCTTGGCGACGGCGGCTATCGCCAGCATGCCGGACTGTTCGCCGGGCACTCGCGCCTGGACGGCAACGTGCGCGGTTTCGCCCTGGGGTTCGATGACACCTCTTCGGGCGACATTCGCCTGCGCGCCGACAACATCGGTGCCTATTGGACCCTGTTGGGCACGGCCGGCGGCTACGTGGATATGGTGGCGATGGGCACCCGGTTCGCCGGACGCAGCCGATCCGAACGCGGCTACACCCTCGATCTCGATGGGCACGGCATCACCCTTTCCGTGGAAGGCGGCTATCCGCTTGCGCTCTCAGGTGACTGGACACTGGAGCCGCAGGCGCAGCTGATCGGCCAGAGGATCACCCTGGACACGGCACGCGACCCGGTATCCAAGGTGGACTTCGACAGCGAGGACTATTGGCGGGCCAGGTTGGGCGCGCGATTGAAAGGCGAGTACCGCCTCAGCGGCACAACGGTGGAGCCCTACGTTCGGGCCAACCTCTGGCATACCCTCAAGGGTGAGGACGCGGTGACGTTCGACGACAGCGACACTTTGCGCACCCAGCATCGCACCACGCAGGCTCAGCTGGGGTTGGGCATGGCCGCCCGGCTCAGCAACGATGTCAGCGTCTACCTCAACGCCGACTACGCTCGCAGCCTGGACTCGCAACCCCAGGAAAGCCTGCAAGGCAGCCTGGGATTGCGCATCAGCTGGTAGCCTCAGGCAGAATCGTCAGGGCTCATGTCAGCGTCACCGGTCTGGGTGCGGACCTGACTGGGATCCACCTCCGGATCGCGATCCATCGGTACCGGCGAAAGGTTTTCATCGCCGGGACGCGCGTCCTCGGCAGGTTTGCCCTCGGCAAACGGCTCGGGCTCGATCGGATCGTTCGGACGGTCCAAAGGGTCGGGAATCTGCGTCGAACTGCTGGGTGCCATATCATCCTCGCTGAAAGCACATGGGGTTCAGCGCATATGACGCCGCCGCCGCGCCGAGGTGCAAATTACATTGCAGCGCAATGCCTTGCGCTCACAGGCAGGTGGCCAGAGAGGCCAGGCGGCGCGTGGCGACCTCGCCCTGCTCGCGGGCATAGAAACTGACCACGCTGCCAGCACCCCGTGGGCGGATGTCGGCGAAGTAGGTCGCTGCAGGTGTGAACACCGTGTAGCCCCCGTCGCTGGCTTCGGAAGAGGCGTCGGTCATGACGCCGAACATGGCTTCGTCCTGCCAACTGAACTGGACGCACTGAGCAATTTTCTGCGCGATTTTCTCCGAGTTCATGGTTTGCACCGGCGCTGCGCTGCGCGCCTGTTTCATGTTCAGGCCTGTGCAACCTGTCAGTACGCACAAGCCCAGTGCTGCAGCGATGATCCGCATCGTCGTTTCCATTCCAGATAAAGCGCGAATGTAGCACTGCCGCCGTTAGCCGGCATCATCGACACATCACTGACACAGGTGCATGGCGGTGAGGAACAGCACGAACGCGCCGACCACTTCAAAATGGCTCAGCAGCCAGGCGCCCACCCGTGAGCGTCGGGGTGAGCTGTACGCACCGTACATGTGCGGCCACATGGCGGCCGAAGTCGCCAATACGGCGCCTGCCAACAGCAACAACACGTAGGCCATCGCAAGGTCTCGGTGAGATGAATGAAGATAGGCCTTAGTGCCCGACCTGCAGTGCTCGTTCCAAACCGATGCGTGCGCTTCGTCACAAAAGCGCGCATCAGCCGCATTGCCTGCATGCGTCCGCACCTGCACAATCTCGGCTCCCTCCATACCGATCGAAGGCCCCATGGCAGAACCCGATTCGCGTCACCAGGCCGCGCTGGACCGTTTTCTCGAAGCGCGTCCCGAGCTGCAAGCCGAACTGGACAGTCTCAACCCGCTGGCCGCACGCGCGGCCGGGCTCAGCGTCCAGGAATTCCGTGCGGAACGTCTGCATGAGGCGTTCGAGGAATTCGCCGATGCGCAAGGCATGTTTGCCTGGGAATTGACCTTGCAGCTCACGGCCGAGACAGCGCAAGAGTTCGAAACCCAGCGTCTTGAAGTGCACAAGGAAGTGGCTGAAATGGCGGGCATGCCGTGGGACGAATACATGCAGCTCAACGGCTTGCGCGAGAACTGATCACACCAGGGCTTAGGCGCGACCCGCAATGAAAGCACCCCGCGCTGGGCAGGGTGCAGGTTTACCAAGTGCTCAAGCGTGTTGCTTACAGGCTGTTACCGGGGGACGGTTCTTCATCTTCATCGACGGGCGCGTGGGTGTTCGGTTCGTCCAACGCCTTGTTGCCCGGCGAGCCTTCATGGTCGTCGTCGTGCTCGTCGTGCTTCTCGTCCTTCTCGTGAATATCAGGGTAACCCTCTTCCCCGCTGCCGGGCTCGGCCGGCCCTGGATAGGGATTCTGCGGGTGGTTGTTGTCTTGGACCATGATATGTCTCCTTTCTTGGCGCGGTTCATCCGTGCCTGAGGGTGGGAGGTCGCTGCCGGCCTGGAAGTGCCGTCGGCTTGACGAGCGGCATCCTGACAGCGATGCACCCCGCACCGCCTTGTCTTCTGGTGATTCTTTGCTATAGCTAAAGGCCTCGCTGATCATCAAGGCAAGGAGTGGCCGTCATGAAAAAGATGAGTGTGAGTCAGCTGACCATGCTGACAGCCGTCAACATGCTGGGGTCCGGCATCGTTCTGTTACCCACAAAACTCGCCGAAGTGGGCGGTATCTCGATTCTTTCCTGGCTGATCACGGCCACCGGCTCGCTGGCGCTGGCCTATGCCTTCGCCCGCTGCGGCATGCTCAGCCGTAAAACCGGCGGCATGGGCGGCTATGCGGAATACACCTTCGGCAAGTCTGGCAACTACATCACCAACTATACCTACGGGCTGTCCCTGCTGATCGCCAACGTGGCGATCAGCATCACGGCGGTTGGTTATATCCAGACGTTGTTCGGTATCACACTCAATTCGCTGCAAGTGGGCCTGGCGACCATCGCGCTGCTGTGGATCACCACCTTCGCCAATTTCGGCGGAGCCAACATCACCGGCAAGATCGGTGCAATCACGGTGTGGGGCGTCATTGCCCCGGTCGTACTGGTGTCGACGGTCGGCTGGTTCTGGTTCGACAGCAGCACCTACGCGGCGGGCTGGAACCCCCACGACATGCCCTGGTATGAAGCGGCGGGGGCTTCGGTGGCGATCACGCTGTGGGCGTTTCTGGGCCTGGAGTCGGCGTGTGCCAACGGCGACGCCGTGGAGAACCCGGAAAAGAACGTGCCCATCGCCGTGCTCGGCGGAACGCTGGGGGCGGCAGTGATCTACATCGTCTCCACCAATGTCATCGCGGGCATCGTCGGCAATGCCGAACTGGTGTCCTCTACCGCCCCCTTTGGCCTGGTGTTCGCCACGATGTTCACGCCGATGATCGGCAACCTGGTCATGGGCCTGATGGTATTGGCCTGCATCGGCTCGCTGCTGGGCTGGCAGTTCACCGTGGCCCAGGTGTTCAAGAGCTCGGCCGACACCGGTTACTTCCTGCCGATCTTCGCCAAGGTCAACCAGCACGGTGTGCCGATCATCAGCATGCTGATCCTGCTGGCGATCCAGACGGCGCTGGCCCTGCTGACCATCAGCCCCGACCTGGCCAAGCAGTTCGATACCCTGGTGAACCTAGCAGTGGTCACCAACCTGGTGCCCTACATCCTCTCGATGGCCACCTTGATGACCTTGCAGAAGGTGTCGAACGTGCCGGCCAACAAAGCCCTGGTGACCAACATCGTCGCCTGGATCGCGGCGGCCTACAGCTACCTCGCGCTTTATAGCTCGGGCGCCCAGGCGCTGATGCTTGGCGGTGTGGCGACCATCGTCGGCTATACGCTGTTCGGCTTCGTCAACAACCGCCTGATACGCCTGGAAGCGGTCAACAACAGCGCTCCTACCCAAACCGTCGCGGCGCAGCACATCGTCGGCGAGCCGATTCCCGTGAACGGTCTGCCCAACTCGACATTGAACAGCCCTGCACTGGAGGCACGACCATGACGGAACATAGAAACCTGCTGGGGATGCTGGCGCTGCTGGTCAGCAACCAGCCCGACAAACGCACGGTATTCGGCAGGGCGCTGATCCAGCTCATCGCCGATGTGGAAGAGCGCTCGATCAGCGTGATCACTTCGGAAAGCCTGGCCGATGCCCGATCGATCCTGAGTACCGACCCGGCGATCCAGTGCGTGCTGCTCAGTTGGGAAATGGACGAAAGCGATGATCACCAGCAGTGCATCGACCTGCTGATCGCACTGCGCGAACGCAATACCCGAGTTCCGGTATTCCTGATCAGTGATCGCAGCACTGCCGCCAACGTGCCGCTGATCGTCATGCAGCACGCCGATGATTTCATCTGGCTGCCCGAAGACACCAGCCGCTTCCTCAGCGGGCGGATCATGGCCGCCATCGAGCGCTATCGTCAGGCGGTGCTGCCGCCGATGTTCGGCGCGCTGCTCAAGTTTGCCCGCAGCTACGAGTATTCCTGGCATACGCCAGGACATGCCGGCGGCACCGCGTTTCTGAAGAGCACGGCGGGCCGGGCGTTCTACGAGTTCTTCGGGGAAAACCTGTTGCGTTCCGACCTGTCCATTTCGGTGGGCGAACTGGGCTCCCTGCTCGACCACAGCGGGCCCATCGGCCAGGGCGAGCGCTACGCGGCCAAGGTGTTCGGCGCGCACCGGACCTACTACGTCACCAATGGCTCGTCGATGTCCAACCGGGTGATCCTCATGGCCAGTGTCACCCGCGACCAGATCGCCCTGTGCGACCGCAACTGTCACAAGTCCGCCGAGCATGCGATGACGTTGTCCGGGGCGATTCCGACCTATCTGGTGCCGACGCGCAACCGCTTCGGCATCATCGGTCCGATCCTGCCGCAGACGTTGAGTGCCGAGGGTGTGCGTGCCGCGATTGCAGGCAATCCGCTGGTCAAGAGCCACATCGACCCTACGCCCGTGCACGCCATCGTCACCAACTCCACCTACGACGGCCTGACCTACAACGTCACGCGGGTGGAAGAATTGCTCGGGCAAAGCGTCGACCGCCTGCATTTCGACGAGGCCTGGTATGGCTACGCGCGGTTCAATCCGTTGTACAAGGACCGCTTCGCGATGCACGGCAGCCCCGACGATCACGACGCGTCCAAGCCCACGGTGTTCGCCACGCAATCGACCCACAAGTTGCTTGCAGCACTGTCCCAGGCGTCGATGATCCATGTGCGCAACGGGCGCAATCCGATCCCCCATGGACGCTTCAACGAGTCGTACATGATGCACGCCTCGACCTCGCCCAACTACGCCATCATGGCGTCCTGCGACGTCAGCTCGGCCATGATGGAGGCACCGAGCGGGCAGATCCTGACCAACGAATCCATCGAGGAGGCCATCTCCTTTCGCCAGGTGATCTCGCGAATGCACGCCGACATGCTCGCCAACGACGATTGGTTCGTGTCCTGCTGGCAGCCGCCCTCGGTAGCGATCAGCGGTGCGGCCATAGCATTCCATGAAGTCGATCCGCTCAAGCTCAAATCCGACCCTAACTGCTGGGTGCTGCATCCCAACGAGGTGTGGCACGGGTTTGGCGACATCGAAGACGGCTACTGCATGCTCGACCCGATCAAGGTGTCGATCCTGAGCCCTGGCATGGGCGACGACGGCGAGCTTCTGGACTTCGGCATACCGGCGTGTGTGATCAGCGCGTATCTGGGCCGGCAGGGAATCGTGGTCGAGAAGACCACCGACTTCACCCTGCTCTTCCTGTTCTCCATCGGAATCACCAAAGGCAAGTGGGGCACCTTGGTGAATGCGCTGCTGGACTTCAAGCGCGACTACGATGCCAATCTGGAGCTTGAGCTGTGCCTGCCCGACCTGCTCGCCGCCACGCAGCAGCGCTACAGCGGCATGGGCCTGCGCGACCTGGCCCGGGAGATCTTCGCGGCAATGAAGCAAACCCGCACCACTGCGGCCATGGCCGCGGCCTTCGGCACGCTGCCCAAGGCGGAATTCAGCCCGGTGGAAGCCTACGAAAAGCTGGTCAGGAACGAGGTGGAGCAGGTCACTCTGGAAAACGCAGCCGGACGCATCGCGGCCACAGGCATAGTGCCCTACCCGCCCGGCATCCCGTTGCTGATGCCTGGAGAAAACGCCGGCGCTGCCGACGGTCCGCTGCTGGCCTACCTGCGAGCCCTGGAGAGCTTCGACCGGTCATTCCCGGGGTTTACCCATGACACCCATGGGATCGAAAGCGATGGGGGGGTGTATCGGTTGTTGGTGCTCAAGTGAGGGGGATGCTGGGGGAATTCGCTGTCGGGCGCCGTACAACTGCTGCCATACCTATGCGACAATACGCACAATGTCCGGTTTGAATTCCCCGCGTATCGCCCAGCAGTTCGGCCACCGAAACCATCGCTCCCCAAGTTATTGATAGGTAAGCTCCTTGATCTCCACCGCTAACATCACCATGCAGTTTGGCGCCAAGCCGCTGTTCGAGAACGTTTCCGTGAAATTCGGCAACGGCAACCGCTACGGCCTGATCGGCGCCAACGGCTGTGGCAAGTCGACGTTCATGAAGATCCTGGGCGGCGATCTGGAGCCTTCGGGTGGGCAGGTCATGCTCGAGCCGAACGTACGCCTGGGCAAGCTGCGCCAGGACCAGTTCGCCTACGAACATTTCTCGGTGATCGACACGGTCATCATGGGCCACGAGGAGCTGTGGAAGGTCAAGGCCGAGCGTGATCGCATCTACTCGCTGCCGGAAATGAGCGAGGAAGACGGCATGGCCGTCGCCGAGCTGGAAACCGAGTTCGCCGAAATGGACGGCTACACCGCCGAGTCCCGTGCCGGCGAGCTGTTGCTGGGCCTGGGCATTCCACTGGAACAGCATTTCGGCCCGATGACCGAAGTGGCGCCGGGCTGGAAGCTGCGGGTGCTGCTGGCGCAGGCGTTGTTCTCGGATCCGGAAGTGTTGCTGCTCGACGAGCCGACCAACCACCTGGACATCAACACCATTCGCTGGCTGGAAAACATTCTCACGGCGCGTAACAGCACCATGATCATCATTTCCCACGACCGGCACTTCCTCAACAGCGTCTGTACCCACATGGCCGACCTGGACTACGGCGAGTTGCGCCTGTTCCCCGGTAACTACGACGAATACATGACCGCTGCGACCCAGTCGCGCGAGCAGTTGCTGTCGGACAACGCCAAGAAGAAAGCCCAGATCGCCGAGCTGCAGACCTTCGTTTCGCGCTTCTCGGCGAACGCCTCCAAGGCCAAGCAGGCGACCTCGCGGGCCAAGCAGATCGACAAGATCCAGCTGGCCGAGGTCAAGCCCTCGAGCCGCGTCAGCCCGTTCATTCGTTTCGAGCAGAACAAGAAGCTGCACCGCCAGGCGGTCACCGTCGAGCGGATGTCCAAGGGCTTCGACGGCAAGCCGCTGTTCGAGAATTTCAGCTTCGTGGTCGAAGCGGGCGAGCGTGTGGCGATCATCGGCCCGAACGGGATCGGCAAGACCACCCTGCTGCGCACCCTGGTCGGCGAGCTGAGCCCGGACGCGGGCGCGGTGAAGTGGACCGAGAGCGCCGAGCTTGGCTACTACGCCCAGGACCACGCACACGACTTCGAAGACGACATGAACCTGTTCGACTGGATGGGCCAGTGGACCCAGGGCGAGCAGATGGTACGTGGCACTCTGGGCCGGATGCTGTTCTCCAACGACGAGATTCTCAAGTCGGTGAAGGTGATTTCCGGTGGTGAACAGGGCCGCATGCTGTTCGGCAAGCTGACCTTGCAGAAACCCAACGTGCTGCTCATGGACGAACCGACCAACCACCTGGACATGGAGTCGATCGAGGCACTGAACCTGGCGCTGGAGAACTATCCGGGCACGCTGGTCTTCGTCAGCCACGACCGCGAGTTCGTGTCGTCGCTGGCCACCCGCATCATCGAGCTGAGCGCCGATGGCGTGATCGATTTCAGCGGCACCTACGATGATTACCTGCGCAGCCAGGGTGTGGTTTTCTAAGCCCGAAGGCCATGTAGCAGCGGCGCGAGCCGCGTCAGGAGGGGCGTCGCGTATATCCATACCCACCGCATGTGCCGCCGATGCGGCTTGCGCCGCTGCTACAGGGGTTGCGCGATCTCTGTAGCAGCGGCGCGAGCCGCGTCAGGGGGCGTCGCGTATATCCTGACCCACCGCATGTGCCGCCGACGCGGCTTGCGCCGCTGCTACAGGGGTTCCGGGCGGCCAAGGAGGAAGCCTTGGGCGTTGGCGGCGCCCAGGCGCTTGAGTTGTGCCAACTCGGCTTCGGTTTCCACGCCTTCAGCGATAATCACACTCCCCGTCTCGCGGGCGAACGCGATCAAGGCCGACGCCATCGCGCGTCGCTGGAAATCCTGGTCGATGCCACGGGTCAGGCTCATGTCGAGCTTGATGATGTCCGGACGCACCTGCAGGATGTGCCGCATGCTGGCATAGCCGGCGCCGGCATCGTCGATCGCCACGCGCACACCCCGCAGGCGCAGTGGCTGCAGGGCCACTTGCAACGACGCATAGTCCTGCACTACCGCATGCTCGGTAATCTCCAGCACCAGGCGCTCGGCCGGGTAATTCTCGAACAGACCCAGCAATCGTCCGCTGAGTACCAGCTCGGGTGAGCAGTTGATGCTCAGGTAGGTGCCCGGCGCCAGCTGGGCCAGACCGGCCAGGGCCACAGCGATGGCCAGGCATTCCAGTTCCTTGCCCAAGCCGACTTCGGCGGCCTCCTTGAACCAGACGTCCGGGGTGCGCGCCGGTTGGCCGTTGAAGCGCGACAGGCATTCCCAGCCTGCCACGTGCATGGTGTGCAGGTCGTAGATCGGTTGATAGACCACGCGTGGCTGATGCGACTCGATGGCGTCCAACACCCGCAGCGCCTTGTCGTCGTGATCGCGCACCATTTGCAGGTCGGACTCGAGGCGCTCGGCAATCAGCTCGGCGAACACCTTCATCATCTTCAGGTCGCGTTCGGTCAAGCCCGCATTGGGTGCGTGACTGAAGCAACAGAACGTTCCGTACAAGCGCCCGTCGCTCAAATGAATGGGCACGCTCATGTGCGCGCCTATCGGCAGGCCCGGGGTCTGCGGTATGGCCATCGCGGCCGGCAATTGACCGGTATCGCGGATAAGGCCGGGCAGTTCGCCGCTGACCACGCCGCGACAGTAGCCGGCGCTCATCTCCAGCACATCGCCGGGGCTCAGGGGTATCAATGCCGCCGCGTCAACGTGGGTGAACACACGGTCGGTCTGGCGAAAATGGGAAACGAACGCTACATCCATGCCCAAGTGCGTGCGCATGGCGCGCAACACGCGATCCACGCAGCCCGCCTCATTGGCAGACAGCGGCTTCAGCGCAACCAGGTCCATCAGGTTATTGGCTGTCATGACACACTATCGCCTCCTAATGTGATAGTGCCATCAGTGTAGATGCAGCTCCCCCCCTGTATTCAAGAAAAAAACGACGAGTTGCCCAACGGTAGGTCCGAGTCGATGGCTGAAGCGATGGCCGCTCGCGCCGACCCACGGCAACTGGCCGTGCCACGGGTGGCGACGCTGCTACACTTGGGCTTCCAACAGTCCACAGGACACAGCACCCGATGCTCGCAATCTTCAACGTCGCCTTTCCAGTGTTCGGGTTGATTCTGGTAGGTTTCGTCTGCCGTCGGCGCAACGTCCTGGGGCCCAATGCCTCGATCGAACTCAACCGTTTCGTGATCTACCTGGGGCTGCCTGCCCTGTTGTTCGAAGCCATGGCGCGGCTGGGTACACTGCACGGGCTGGACATGGGCTTCGTGGTGGCGTTCGGCCTGGGCATGGGCATCGTGTTTCTATTGACACTATGGCTGCGCGTGCGGGCCCGTGCGCATTTTCTCGACGCCACCATCGATGCCCTCGGGGCAGGTTATCCGAACTCCGGGTTTCTCGGCATCCCGCTGTGCCTGCTGACGTTCGGCGACCCCGGCATCGCCCCTGCGGTGATTGGCGCGGTGATGACCGCCTGCCTGCTGTTCGCTGTTGCCATCATCATGATCGAGACCTTCCAGCAAACCGAGAAACGCCTGGGGCGTACCCTGCTCAAAGTCGGCAAATCGCTGCTGCGCAATCCGATCATGGTCGCCCCGGTGCTGGGTTCGCTGGTCGCCTACAGCGGGCTGGTGCTGCCGGTGGGCGTGCGCCAGCTGTTCCAGTTTCTCGGCGCGGCCGCCGGACCCTGTGCGCTGGTGTCGATCGGTCTGTTCCTGGCGGCGGAAAAATCGCACAAGGCCGATGGCAAGACCTTGGCCATGCTGGTGGGGATGAAGCTGCTGGTGCAGCCGGCGCTGACTGCCTGGCTGGCATTCTGGGTGTTCGACATACCGGCGATGTGGGCCTGGGCGGCACTGCTGGTGAGCGCCCTGCCCATCGGCAACGGGCCGTTCATGCTGGCTGCGCTGTATGGCCGTGAGGCCGACACCATGTCGCGGGCGATCCTGGTCTCGACCCTGTTGTCGCTGGTTACGGTGTCGCTGATCCTGGCATTGATACCGGCCGGGGTACAACGCTAGTCGCGCATGTAGCCGCCGTCGACGTCCATGATCTCGCCAGTGACGAAGCTGGCCGCGCCACTGGCCAGAAAGCACACCGCTGCAGCGATGTCGCGTGGCGAGCCGGCACGGCCCAGGGGCATGTCGGCGAGCACCTTGGCGCGTGCCTCGGGGCTCAGGGCGCGGGTCATGTCGGTGTCGGTCAGCGCCGGCGTGATGGCATTGGCGGTGATGTTGAACGGCCCGGCTTCGCGGGCCAGGCCTTTGGTCAAGGCGATCACCCCGCCCTTGGCCGCGGCATAGCAGCTGTTGCCCAGCAGGCCGCCACCGCGCTTGCCGGCCACCGACGCGATATTGATGATGCGTCCGGCGCGCCGGGCCATCATGCCCGGCAACACGGCCTTGGCGCAGAAGAACACGCTGGTGAGATCGATGGCCATGACCCGGTTCCATTCGGCGGCGCTGACTTCGAGCAGCGGTCCGGTGGAAACGATCCCGGCATTGTTGACCAGAATGTCGACGCCGCCCAGCGCCTGCTCGACGCTGTCGACCATCGCTTGCACCTGGGCTTCGTCGGACACATCCACCGCCACACCGATAGCGTCGATTCCCAGTTCGCACAACTGCCCGGCAGCGGCGCGCGCGGCCGCGCCATCGAGGTCGGCAATCGCCACCCGGGCACCGCACTGACCCAGCGCCTGGGCGATGGCAAGGCCGATACCGCGCGCGGCACCGGTCACCACCGCCACCTGGCCGGTGATGGCAAGACTGATAGGGGCATTCATTGTTGTTGTTCCCTTGGTTGAAGATCAGGCAATACAGCGGCGGCCTCAGGCTGGCAGGTAGGCGCCCTGGGCCAGTTGGTCCTTGAGCGGCGGGATACCCAGGCGGCGCAGGACGCGGTACAGCGACGGCCGACAGATGCCCAGGGCACGCGCCGCCGCCGACATGTTCCAACGGCAGGCGTTGAGCACATCGAGCACGTCGGCGCGCTCGTCCACCGGTGCGGCAAGAATCACCGGACGACGGATCGGCGTAACGTTGGCAGGCGACACGGTGGGCGCACTGCCCTGGGCGATGAAGTCCACCGGCAGGTCGGCGCGCTGGATGCGGGTACCTTCCATCACGGCACAGGCGTAGCGAATCACCGCACGCATCTGCCGCAGGTTGCCTGGCCAGGGGTGATTGAGCAGCAGTGGCCAGACATCCGAGGCGATGAGTTGCCGAGGGTCGCAGCCGGGCAATTCGCTGGCCACCATGCGGCAGACCAGTTCGGCGCGGTCGGTGCGCTCGCGCAGCGGCGGCAATTGCACCACACCGGTGGCGATGCGATAGAACAGGTCTTCGCGAAACGTGCCCTGTTGGACCAGGCCAGTGAGATTCTGGTGAGTCGCGCAGATCAGGGCGAAGTCGACCTTGACGCTGCGCTCGGCGCCCAGGGGTGTGACTTCGCGTTCGGCGATCACCCGTAACAGACGAGTCTGCTGTTCGAACGGCATGTCGCCGATTTCATCGAGGAACAAGGTGCCGCCGTCGGCCTGTTGGACCTTGCCTTTCTTGCCGCAGGGCAGCGCGCCGGAGAAGGCGCCGCGCGAGTAGCCGAACAGCTCGCTTTCGATCAGACTTTGCGGAATGGAAGCGCAATTGAGCGCCACGCACTGCGCTTGATGGCGCTGGCTGTGGGCGTGCAGGGCGCGGGCCAGCACTTCCTTGCCAGTGCCGGTTTCGCCTTGGATGAGCACGGCAATGCCACGCTCCATCAGGCGCAGGGCGCGACGAAAGGCCTGACGAACCTGCGGGTCGCTGTCGTTGGCAATATCGGAATCGCACGCGGCGGGAGAAGAAAGTGCGGGCGAAGAAGTCGAAGCACGTGCGGTGTGTTCGCATACAGAAGACATCGGCGTCACCTTTTATTGTTCTATAGCTTGTGACTATCTCGAGGTCTGGCGCTCGTGACGCAAGCCTCGACGCTTTGGCCATTTCACAATACGGCAGGCGGAGTTATGTTTTCCAATCCATAATCAGGCACCCACTGATACCTTTGCGAGCATCAATGATCGAGCTCAGGCATTTACAGTATTTTCGTGCACTGGCCGAAACCCTGCACTTCGGCCGCGCAGCTGAACGGCTGCACATCTCTCAGCCGCCGTTGTCGCGGCAGATCGCCTTGCTGGAAGACGAGTTGGGCGTGAAGCTGTTCGACCGCTCGCGGCGGCAGGTGGAGCTGACCGATGCCGGCCAGCGCTTCTACCTGGACACCGGAACGGTATTTGCCGCGTTCGAGCAGGCCAAGCGCAATGCGCTGGCGGCGGCTCGCGGGGCAGCCGGGGAATTGTCGGTGGGTTTCATGATGTCGACGGCCTACAGCGTGACGCCCGCGATCACCCGGCGTTACGCGGCGCAGTATCCGCAGGTGAATCTGAAACTGACGGAAACCCTGCCCATGGACCTGGCCCAGGACATCAGCAGCGGCCACAAGGATGTGGCGATCATGTACCGCCCGCAGGATTGCAGTGGGTTGGAAACGGTGACGATCTACCGCGAGGAGATGACGGTGGTACTGCCACCGGGGCATCGGTTGCTGGAGCAGCCGTTGATCGATCCGCGCGATCTGGCTGCAGAGACGTTCATCATCGTGCCGCGACGCATCGCCCCGGCACTGCATGACATGATCGTCAATTACTGCCTGCAGCATGGCGTGACGCCGAATGTGGGGCTGGAAATCAACATGCAGCAGACCATCGTCAATCTGGTGGGTGAAGGGCTGGGCATCGCCATCGTTCCGCGTTCGATGCGTAACATGCGCCTGACCACCACCACCTTTCGGCCGCTGGTGGCACCGCCGGTGATCGAAGTGGTCGCGGTGTGGAAGGCCGACAACCACAACCCCTGCATCGCCACGTTCGTGGAAAGCGCCATGCGCGCCGGGGAAGAGGCGACGCTGCAGGATCAGTGAACCCCTGAGGTATCGCGGCGCCCCTTTCGCGGGCAGAGCCCGCTCCCACAGTGGGGCGTGGCGATTGCGCAGATCCTTTGTAGGAGCGGTCCGTGGCCGCGAAGGGTTAATGCGGTATACCTGACACACTGCGGAGCCCTTTTCGCGAGGGTCAGATTTCGAGGATGCCGGAGGCCATGTAGCCGCCGTCCACCGGGATCACGTGGCCGCTGATGTAGGAGGCATCGTCGGATGCCAGGAAGGCCACGGCGCCGGCCATTTCCGCGGGGGTGCCGTAGCGGCGCATGGGTACGGCGCGGGCGTAGGACTCGCGTGTGGCACTCGAGTGCAGGCGTTGGGTCAGCGGCGTGTCCACCGGACCCGGCGCGATGCCGTTGACGGTGATCCCGTACTCGGCCAGCTCGATCGCCATTTGCCGGGTGAGGCCAATGACCGCTGCCTTCGACGTGCCGTACGCGGTGCGCCCTGCGCTCGCGCGCATGCCACTGATGGAGGCGACGTTGATGATCCGCCCCCAGCCCTGCGCCTTCATCAAGCGTGCCGCGTGCTGACCGCACAACAGTGCGCCGGTCACATTGATGTTGAGTACCCGCTGCCAATCGGCCAGGTCGCAGTCCAGAAAGGCTTGCGTCCTGGCGATGCCGGCGTTGTTCACCAGCACGTCGCAGCGCGGCAGGCTTGCGAACACCTCGGCGATCGACTCGGCATCACCAATGTCGATCATCGCCGCCTCGGCTTCGATGCCCTGCGCGCGCAGGCCGGCGACCATTTCCTCGGCGGCGCCGCGGTTGATGTCGGCGACCACCACGCGGTGGCCGTCCTCGCCGAGGCGCTGGGCGATTGCCGCGCCAATGCCCATGGCCGCGCCGGTGATGAAGGCTACCCGGCCTTCGCCCATGCTCTTCACGCCGGTGGTGCTTGGAAGCTGTCTGACTGCTTGGCTCATGACCAGGACTCTCTTAAAGGAAACCGATGGAAATCCACGGGAAACAGGCAACGATGACCAAGGCCACCACCAGTGCCGCCAAGTACCCCCAGACCCGCCGAATGACGTGGTCGGACGGCGTCTTGCTGATGGCGCAGGCAGCGTAGAAACCCACCCCCAGCGGCGGCGCGAACAGGCCGATGCCCATGGCCAGGATCACCACCATGGCGTAGTGCACCGGGTGAATGCCGAGCATTTCGGCCAACGGGAACATCAAGGGGCCAAACAGCACGATGGCCGGAATGCCTTCGAGCACGCTGCCCAGGATCAGGAAAGTCACGATGGTGACGAACATGAAGCCGATTGCCCCGCCGGGTATCTCGCTGATCAGGTCGACGAGGTTGGCCGAGAACCCCGACTGGGTCAGTGCCCAGGCCATCGCCGAAGCCATGCCGATGATCAACAGGATTGCCCCGGACAGTGCCGCAGCCTCGATCATCATCGGGTAGACCTTGCGGAACTCGATGTGGCGCATGAACAGATGCATCACCAGCCCCACCAGCACCACATAGGCCACGCCGATGGTCGACACCTCGGTGGCAGTTGCCGCACCCTCGAGCACGGCCACGCGGATCAGCAGCGGCAACGCCAGGGCTGGCAAGGCGATCATGAACGTCTTGGCGACCACCGACATCGGTGCACGCTTGACGGTGGGCATGGCTTCCTTGCGCGAGCGCCACCAGCAGACGATGGCGATGACCACGGTGGCCACCACTGCCGGCATCAGCCCGCCGATGAACAACGCGGTGATCGAGACACTGCATACCGCACCGATGGTGATCAGCACCAGGCTGGGCGGAATGGTCTCGGTCATGGCACCGGTGGCAGCCAGCAAAGCGGCCAGTTCTTCCGGCTCGGAGCCGCGCTTCTTCATTTCCGGGAACAGCGCCGGCGCTACCGCGGCCATGTCGGCCACTTTGGAACCGGATATTCCCGACACCAGGAACATCGCACCGAGCAGCACGTATTGCAGGCCACCGCGAACATGCCCCAGCAGCGAGGCCATGAAATCGATCAGGGTGCGGGCCATGCCCGACAGCTGCAACACCACCCCCAGCAGGACGAACAGCGGCACGGCGAGCAGAACCATGTGCGACATGCCCTCGTCCATGCGACCGACCACGATGGACAAAGGTGCATGGGTAGCCAGCGCCAGATAGGCCATGGTCGCGGTGCCGAAGGCGAACGCGATCGGGATGCCACCGAACACGCAGGCGCCCAGCAGCACCAGAAAGAACACCACCAGGTTGTAGTTGCCGATTTCCGCCAGCAGCGGCTGGGACAGCCACAGCGTGCCGCCGACGACCGCGACCACGGCAACGCCGGCAACGAACTGGCGCAGCGTGGAGTAGCGCGCCATGCGTGACACCGCTGCCAACAGCATGAGCATGGCGCCGACCGGCAGTGCTGCCGCGCGCACCCCGTCGGGGATGCCCAGCGCCGGGGTGGTGATCGCCATCTGCTCGTGGGAGTGGACCATCGCCGGAGTGATGATCATGGCCACGAACAGCACCACGATCAGCGCCGACAGGGTTTCGCTGAAACCACGCCAGGCCGGTGGCAGCTTGTTCACCAGCGCCGACATGCGCATGTGCTCGCCGCGGTCCAGGGCCAGCACCGCGCCGAACATGGCCAGCCAGATGAACAGCGACGAGGCCAGCTCATCGGTCCATACCAGTGGGTTGTGAAACACGTAGCGCGAGACCACGCCGGCCAGCAGTACACAGGTCTCGACCAGCATCAAGGCTACGGCAAGCACCTCGACCACGCGCATGGCGCCGCGGTTGAGGCAGGTGAGCGCCCGGGCCGGCAGGGGCATGGCAGCGTTTTCGACCGGCATCGCCTCGGCGCTCATCATGCCAGCTTCCCGGAGTATTTTTCGAGGATGGCCCAGGCCGCTTCACCGAACTTCTCATGCCAGTCGGCGTAGTAGTTGGCGCTGCGCAGCTTCTCGCGGAACGCCTGCGGCTCGGTGTCGGCCAGCTCCAGGCCCTTTTCCTTGAGGGTGTCGCGGATGCTGCCCTGCAAGGCCGCCAGGTCGGCGCGCTGGTTCATGACGGCGGCATCGACGTGCTTGCGCACTACCGCCTGCATGTCCGCCGGCAGGCGGGCGAACGACTTGCTGTTGCCGAGCATCCAGAAGCCGTCCCACACGTGGTTGGTCAGCGAGCAATACTTCTGCACTTCATAGAGCTTGGCCGACGACACCAGCGTCAGCGGGTTTTCCTGGCCCTCGACGATGCGGGTCTGCAGGGCCGAATACACCTCGGCGAAGTTGATGCTGGTGGGCGCCGCATCGAACGCCTTGAAGATCGACATGATGATCGGGCTGGGCGGCACGCGCAGCTTCATGCCGACCAGGTCTTCAGGCTTGAGCACCGGACGGGTACTGGTGGTGGTGACGCGAAAGCCGTTGTCCCAGATCTTGTCGAAGGCGAACAGGGTCTCGGTCTTGGCGATCTCGCCGCGGACATGGGCGCCCAGCTCGCCGTCCATCGCACTCCAGACCTGGTCGTAGTCCTTGAAGGCGAAGCCCACGGCGCTGATCTGTACCGAAGGCACCAGGGTGCCGAGGATCACTGGCGACAGGGCGAACATGTCCACTGCGCCGGAGCGCACCTGGGCCAGGGTGTCGGTATCGCTGCCCAACTGGCTGCTGGGGAACACCTGGATCTGCACCGCGCCGTCGGTCTCTTCCTTGATCGCCTTGGCCATTTCCCGAGCCCGGACGTTCATCGGGTGAATCATGGGCAGGTTGTTGGCGAACTTGAGCTTAAAGTCTGCCGCCTGGCTTTTCGAGCTGTACAAGCCCAGGCCAGTGGCTGCAACCGCCGCCGATGCGAGGGTGGCGGTCTTGATGAAACTGCGGCGCGAGAAATCACTCATGTAGCTCTCCTGACCTTCTTGTTTTTATTGACCGGTTTTACGACCGGGCTGCCGTGGCTGGCGCTGGGGATGCAGGGTGAGAAAGCAAATCGGGTGCCACCCCTGCCCGCCCTGCTTAAAAACCGCATCTTCAAGCGACCGGCAGTGCACAAGCTGCTGTTTTGCCTGAACAAATCTGTACCGACTCGAATGTATCCGCACGTTTCACGCCTCAAGCGCAGTCCAGCCTGGTGTAACAGGTGTCTCCCGCAGGTGTCGCCTCCCGCGAACGAAGCGACACCTGGGGCGACACGACACCTCGCCAGGGTAACAGCCAGACCGCCACGGGCCGGCGTTTCGAGCCCTTGGCACCGCTCTTGCTATCGACCTTGGCAAACAACATCAATCCAGATTTCATTCGAGGAAAGACCTCATGGGTTCGCCAGTCATCAGCGGTTGGTACCACTCCCCCTTCGGCAAATTCGACCAGCTCGACCCCGAGCAGATGATGGCCGATGCGGCCGTGGCCGCGCTCGAGCATGCCGGGCTGGACGCCGAACAGATCGATTCGGTCCACGTCGGCCATTTCAACGCCGGCTTTCTCTATCAGGATTTCCCCTCCGCCCTGCTCGCCAACCACATCCCGGCCCTGCGTTTCACCCCGTCGGTGCGCGTGGAGAACGCCTGCTCCACCGGCTCGGCGGCGATCCATTCGGCGTTGCAGGCGGTGCTTTCCGGCCAGGCGCGCCACGCACTGGTGGTAGGCTTCGAGAAGATGAACACGCTGCCCACCGAGGAAGTCGGCAAGATCCTGCTCAAGTGCTGCTACGCCAAGGAGGAAGCACAGATCGAGGGCGGCTTCGCCGGGGTGTTCGGCACCATCGCCCAGACCTACTTCGACCGCTACGGCGACCAGTCGGACGCGCTGGCGATGATCGCTGCGAAGAACCACGCCAACGGCGCGTTGAACCCCTATGCACACATGCGTCGCGACCTGGGCTATGAATTCTGCCGCGAGCCGTCGGCAAAGAATCCGTTCGTGGCCGGGCCACTCAAGCGCACCGACTGCTCGCTGATCACCGACGGCGCCGCCGCCCTGGTCATCAGTCGCGACGACCATGCGCCTGGCCGTGGCCAGGCGGTGAGTTTCCGCGCGGCGGTGCAGGTCAACGATTACCTGCCGCTGTCGCGGCGCGACCCAACCTTCTTCGAAGGCGCAGCGCGCGCCTGGCAGCAGGCGCTGGGCACGGCTGGTCTGGGCCTGGCCGACCTGTCGCTGGTGGAAACCCACGACTGCTTCACCATTGCCGAACTGCTCGAATACGAAGCCATGGGCCTGGCCGAACGCGGCCAGGGCGCGCGGGTGATCGCCGAGGGCATCAGCCGCAAGGACGGCCGGCTGCCGATCAATCCTTCCGGCGGGCTCAAGTCCAAGGGCCACCCGATCGGCGCCACCGGCGTGTCGATGCACGTGATGGCGGCCATGCAGCTCAGCGGCCAGGCCGGCGACATGCAATTGGCCAAGGCCGACCGCGCCGGCGTGTTCAACATGGGCGGCGCCGCGGTGACCAACTACGTGAGCATTCTGGAGCGCGTGCAATGACCGGCATCGACAATGTGATGAATCTGGGCGAACTGCTCAACCAGATTGCCCGCCGCTATCCCGATGCACCGGGGTTCATTCGCGGTGACCAGGTGCACACCTGGCGCAGCATTTCGCAACGGGTCGACAGCGTCGCCGCCGCACTGCGCGCGCGCGGGCTGGGCAAGGGCGACAAGTTGCTGGTGCATTCGCGCAACAACCTGCCGCTGTTCGAGAGCGCCTGGGTGGCATTCCGGCTGGGCGCGGTATGGGTGCCGACCAATGTGCGCATCACCCCGCCCGAGGCGGCGTATCTGGGCAGTTCCAGCGGTGCGGTGGCCATGCTCTACGACGACGGGCTGGCCCATTACGTGGATGCGGTACGCGCCCAGTCGCCGGCGCTGGTGCATGTGATCGCCCTTGGTGAACCCCGCGCAGGTGAACTCAGCTACGGTCAGTTGCTGGACGAAGGCGCGCCGCACGCCAGCGGTTTCCGCCCCGCCGACGTCAACTACCATGACCCGCTGTGGTTTTTCTACACCTCCGGCACCACCGGCCACCCCAAGGCCGGGGTACTCACTCACGGGCAGATGGCCTTCGTCATCAACAACCACATCGCCGACCTGATGCCCAGCCTTACCCAGCATTCGCGTTCACTGGTGCTGGCGCCGTTGTCCCATGGCGCTGGCATCCATGCGCTGGTCAACGTCGCACGCGGCGCGGCCTGCGTGCTGCCGGCCGGCGATCGACTGGATTGCGACGAAGCCTGGCGACTGGTGCAGCAACACCAGGTAGACAACCTGTTCGCTGTGCCGACCATCGTCAAGATGCTCACCGAAGACCCGGCCGTCGACCGCTACGACCACAGCAGCCTGCGCCAGGTGATCTATGCCGGCGCACCGATGTACCGCGCCGATCAATGCCACGCCCTGCGCAAGCTGGGTAAGGTGCTGGTGCAGTATTACGGCCTGGGCGAGGTCACCGGCAACATCACCGTGCTGCCCGCCGATTGCCACGATGCCGAGGATTCGCCGGCCGCCAAGGTTGGCAGCTGCGGCTATCCGCGCACTGGCATGCAGGTGGCGATTCTCGACGAGTCGGGCCGGGAACTGGCGACCGGCGAGGACGGCGAGATCTGCGTGCGCGGCCCGGCGGTGTTCAGCGGCTACTACAACAACCCTGAGGCCAACGCCAGCTGCTTCAAGCACGGCTGGTTCCACACCGGCGACCTGGGCCATGTCGACGAGCACGGCTATCTGTTCATCACCGGCCGGGCCTCGGACATGTACATTTCCGGCGGTTCCAACGTCTACCCGCGCGAGGTCGAGGAAGCCCTGCTGACCCACCCTGCAGTCAACGAGGTGGCCGTGTTGGGCATGCCGGACGCGAAATGGGGTGAATGCGGCTGTGCAGTGATCGTCACCACCGGCCCGGTCAGTGACGAGCAGTTGCTGGCCCATCTGGAGCCGCGCCTGGCTCGCTACAAATGGCCCAAGCAATTCGTGCGCTGGGACGACATGCCCAAGTCCGGCTACGGCAAGATCGTCAAGAAGCAGATTCGCGCATTGCTGCAGGAACGCGAGGAGGTGGCCTGATGAACCCCCATTTCGAACAGCGCGACGGCGTACGGGTGTTCGTCCACGGCGGGCCAGCCCAGCAGCCACGGCGGCTTGACCGCAGCGTGGCGCAGGGTGAAGAGCTGCGCATCGTATTGCCGTTGGCGTGCAACGTCGCCGAAGGTTTGCTCGCGGCCCTGCACGGGCGTCGCTACGGCAGTGCGGTGGGGAGAATCCTTTGTGGCGGCGCGGCGCACCTGAGCTATCACCGCATGGTGGTCACCGACAAGGCCGAGCGCCCCTACGACTACGGGGCGCCGGTGGTACTGGACGGCTACATCACGTTCATCAGCGGCGCCATCACCGTGGGCCGCGATGCGCAGAACATGCCGTTGCTGCATTGCCACGCCGGATTCCTGGATCGCGACGGGCAGCAGCACGGTGGCCATCTGGTGCTCGACAAACTGGTGGTCGGCAGCGAAAACCTGGTGATCCGCCTGTGCCTGTTCGATCAGGTCGCCTACCAGGCGCAGCCCGACGCCGAAACCCACTTCAATCTGTTGCACCCGATCGACCAGGAGGCCTCATGAACGCCAGTGCCGTACTCGAACCCGACCTGTCCGCTTCCAGCATCCAGACCGGCCGCCTGGGCCGACTCGTGGTCGCCCGGCTCAAACCCAACGAAGACATCGTTGAAAGCGCCGAGGCGCTGTGCGCCAGTCACGGGATCGCACTGGCCGTGATTCGCGGCGGGCTGGGCAGCCTGATCGATGCACAGCTGGGCTACCTGGGCCGACACGGCATGAAGACCCTGAACGTGCCGGGACCGGGGGTGGAGATTCTGAGCATCAGTGGCGAGATCGTCATCGGCGAAAGCCGCCTGCAAGCGGTGGTAGCGGACGCCGACGGCAACATCTTCGCCGGGCGGCTGGAACGCGGCCGCAACCTGTCGTTCATCACCGTCGAGCTGACCCTGCAGGAGTGGCTGCCGGACTGACGCCCCCCCGTGGCCCTCACGTAGGAGCGGTCATCGGCCGCGAAAAGGCCACTGCGGTGTGCCAGGCCTACCGCGTCAACCCTTCGCGGCCACGGACCGCTCCTACAAGGTCGTGCGCGGTTTTCGGTTCCCCGTAGGAGCGGTCATCGGCCGCGAAAAGGCCACTGCGGTGTGCCAGGCCGACCGCGTCAACCCTTCGCGGCCACGGACCGCTCCCACAGGCTTCTG
>UVIF01000011.1 GCA_900596015.1 Pseudomonas viridiflava
CATCCGCGACAAGGTGCAGAACTATTCGCGCTACAGCCCCAGCGTGCTGACCACCGTGTACGCGCGTGGCTCATTGCCCGAGCCCACCGTGGACGGCACCCAGAGCGGCGACCTGCACATCGACGACATCACCGACGGGCAGGTCGAGGTACGGGTCAACCGTTACCCAGACATTGCCGTCACCGACAACGTCGTCGTGCACTGGACCGGGCGCCCGGTTCAGGGCCCCTTCCAGGACTACAGCACCCCAGCGCAGCAACTGGGCACCGATCGCTTCCTCAACTTCCAGGTGCCCAAGGACGTCGCCGAAGTGCTGATCGACAGCCAGGCGTACGTGTACTACACCGCCATTCCGGCCGCCGGTGGCGCAGCGAAGATTTCCATTGGCTCCACGTTCGGCGTGGTGGGTACCCGCAACGAACTCAAGGCGCCCGAAGTGCCGCGTGCTTCGGGTGGTACGCTGGCGCCGGAGTCCATCGGCGAAAGCACCGTCGAGGTCATCATACCGGCCAACCCGCTGCTTGCGATCGGCAGCACCGTGACCCTGATCTGGAGTGGCATAGGCGCCAATGGCACGGTATATCACGAACAGCAGCGGCCAATAGACAGCAGCAGCGCGGGCGGGCCTGTCACCTTTCAGGTGCCGAAGGTGTATGCCATGGACCTGATCGGCGGCACGCTGGACCTGTCCTACAACGTCAAGCAGGCCGACGGCACGGTATACCGTTCCCCCGCCCTGGCCTTGACCGTGGTCGGCGCAGGCGCCTTGCTGCCCGAGCCCACTTTCAGCCCGGCGTTGAAAC
>UVIF01000021.1 GCA_900596015.1 Pseudomonas viridiflava
ACAGAATTTCTTGACGACCATAGAGCATTGGAACCACCTGATCCCATCCCGAACTCAGCAGTGAAACGATGCATCGCCGATGGTAGTGTGGGGTTTCCCCATGTGAGAGTAGGTCATCGTCAAGATTGAATTCCGAAACCCCTATCTGCGTAAGCAGGTAGGGGTTTTGTCTTTTTAGCGTTTCAAATCAGTCTTCGCCATCGCTATCATTGCGCCCTACCGAGACGCCGAGTTCGCTATGTCACCATTGCTGGATTTACTGAAAGACGGTCATTTTCACTCGGGCGAAGCATTGGGCGAGTCCTTGGGGGTCAGTCGCAGTGCTGTGTGGAAACAACTGCAGCAGCTGCAGGCGGAGCTGGGCATCGAGGTGCACAAAGTGCGCGGCAAAGGCTATCGCCTGGCCGATCCTGTCTCTGTGCTTTCCAGCGAGGTACTCGCGGCAAGCGCTCCTGCGGGCTGGGAGTTGCGTGTCATGCATAGCGTCGACTCCACCAATGCCGAAGCGTTGCGTGCCGTAGCTGACGGGTGCCAGATGCCGCTGTTGATCCTGGCTGAGCGGCAAATCGCAGGTAGAGGGCGGCGGGGCAGGCCATGGGTGAGTCCCTATGCGCAAAATCTCTACTACAGCCTGGCGCTACGTATCGAGGGGGGAATGGCCCGCCTGGAAGGCTTGAGCCTTGTGGTGGGGCTTGCCGTGGTCCGAGCGCTGCATGCGCAGGGTGTAAGCGAGGCAAGGCTCAAGTGGCCTAACGACATTCTGGTGGGAGACAAGAAGCTCGCAGGAATACTGCTGGAGCTGGTTGGTGATCCCAGTGATGTATGTCATGTAGTCATCGGTATTGGTATCAACGTGAATATGAGGCAGAACACGGCGGTGGATCGGCCCTGGACCTCTGTACGCCTGCAGCGGATGAGCCTGGTTGATCGCAATGAGTTGGTTGTCGAGCTCAATGCTCAACTTTGCAGTCACCTGGAGCGTCACGCACTGTCTGGGTTCGAGCAGTTGCGTGAGGAGTGGGAGTCGCTGCATGCTTGGCAGGGCAGGGCTGTTGTGCTCAGCGCCGGGTCGAAGGCGATCGAAGGTCAGGTGCTGGGAATAGATGAGCAAGGCGGCCTCCGGCTTTGTGTAGATGGCATCGATCAGGTGTTCAGTGGTGGAGAGCTCAGCCTGCGTCTTGTGGAAGACAGCGGGGCTCCCGACGCTTGTGATTCGAGGGAGGGGTGACAATGCGCTGGCTTGTACTACTGCTGTTGGTTCTCAACGTGTTCTACGCCGGTTGGCACCACCAGGAGCTTCCCGTGCGGCCCAAGGAGCTGGCCCCTCTCTCTACCTACAAAGGTGAGCGGCACCACATTCAGCTGCTGAACGAAAAGCCTGAAACCCAGCGCTGAGCATTCTCATGGGAGGCACTTGGCATACTCGTCCGATCCATCGGTCAGCCATCCGCCAGTGGTGACGCGGTGTACGTCTGGTCTCAATGAATTCAATGACTTAAAACATAAAATAATCTGAGCTGGGGTATTGCCAGGTGCGGATGGTTTGCATAGAATGGCGCCCGCTTCACAGCGATGGTGCGAAAGCCCGGCGCAGTGAAACAGCTGTCGATGTAGCTAACCTCAAGATTTTAATGAGAAAAAGCTTGACAGTGAGGTGGCATAGCGTAAAATGCCGCCACGTTAAGGAGGGGTTCCCGAGCGGCCAAAGGGATCAGACTGTAAATCTGACGTCTACGACTTCGAAGGTTCGAATCCTTCTCCCTCCACCATTTTTAGCGTGAGCTGCAAGCTCCGCGGGTATAGTTTAGTGGTAGAACCTCAGCCTTCCAAGCTGATGATGCGGGTTCGATTCCCGCTACCCGCTCCAAGTTTGCTGTTTGTGCATGGTTTCAAGCTCTTGTAGCTCAGTTGGTAGAGCACACCCTTGGTAAGGGTGAGGTCAGCGGTTCAAATCCGCTCAAGAGCTCCATTTTTGCAAGGCAGATATGAAAATATCTGCCTTTGTTTTAATGGTAGATGTGTTTCGCTCCTGTGGGTGTCGCGCATCTCTGCTGTTGGCATCTTGGGTTGTGAGGTCTGTGCCAAGGATGATTGATATGTCCTTGTGTAGCATGGCGGTCCAATCAGGTGTTGAAATAGCTTTCCCGGGTCGGCATAATGTTCGGCCTGATTTGTTTTAGGTCAGTAGCTCAATTGGCAGAGCGACGGTCTCCAAAACCGTAGGTTGGGGGTTCGATTCCCTCCTGACCTGCCAGATTCACTCGGTGTGTCTGGCTTTCTTTTCACAGGATCCTCCTAGATGACTCCCAAGGCTGAAGCCCCAGAATCTCGTTTCGATCTGCTGAAGTGGCTCGTTGTTATCGCTTTGGTTGTGGTTGGCGTGGTTGGTAATCAGTACTACTCCGCGTCGCCGATCCTGTACCGGGTGCTTGCGCTTCTCGCCATTGCCGCTGTGGCCGCCTATGTGGCACTGCAGACTGCCAAAGGCAAGTCGTTCTTCATCCTGGCTAAGGAAGCGCGCACCGAAATACGTAAAGTCGTTTGGCCGACTCGCCAAGAGACCACACAGACCACGCTGATCGTAGTCGCGGTCGTTCTGGTCATGGCGTTGCTGTTGTGGGGGCTCGATTCCCTGCTCGGCTGGCTTGTTTCCTTGATTGTTGGCTAAGGGTGTCCCGTGGCTAAGCGTTGGTACGTTGTGCATGCTTACTCGGGTTACGAGAAGCATGTTATGCGCTCTTTGATCGAGCGTGTAAAGCTGGCTGGTATGGAAGACGGTTTTGGCGAAATTCTCGTCCCCACTGAAGAAGTGGTCGAGATGCGAAATGGCCAGAAGCGTAAAAGCGAACGCAAGTTCTTTCCAGGCTATGTGCTGGTTCAGATGGACATGAACGAAGGTACTTGGCACTTGGTCAAGGACACGCCTCGGGTCATGGGTTTCATCGGCGGCACGGCAGACAAGCCGGCTCCGATCACCGACAAGGAAGCTGAGGCTATCCTGCGTCGCGTTGCTGATGGTAGCGACAAGCCCAAGCCAAAGACGCTGTTCGAGCCGGGCGAAGTGGTTCGCGTAACCGATGGTCCTTTCGCGGATTTCAACGGTACCGTCGAAGAAGTCAATTACGAAAAGAGCCGGATCCAGGTCGCGGTGCTCATTTTCGGTCGCTCTACTCCGGTAGAGCTCGAGTTCAGTCAGGTCGAAAAGGTCTGATTGGAAACGGATCCCATACCCCGCAGGCGTAAGCTGCGGGGTTTTGTCGTCACTGGGATAAAACGCAAGCAACTGGGGAGCCGAAAGGCGCTCGTACCCAATAGTGGAGTAGCTCATGGCTAAGAAAATCACGGCTTACATCAAGCTGCAAGTAAAGGCCGGCCAGGCCAACCCTAGCCCGCCCGTCGGCCCGGCTCTGGGCCAGCACGGCGTGAACATCATGGAATTCTGCAAGGCCTTCAACGCCCGTACCCAGGGTCAAGAAGCCGGCCTGCCGACTCCTGTAATCATCACTGTATACAGTGACCGCAGCTTCACCTTCGAAACCAAAAGCACCCCTGCTTCGGTATTGCTGAAGAAAGCAGCCGGTCTGACCAGCGGCTCGGCTCGTCCGAACACCGTCAAAGTCGGTACCGTGACTCGCGCTCAGCTCGAAGATATCGCAAAAGCCAAGAATGCGGACCTGACTGCCGCTGACATGGAAGCAGCCGTGCGTACCATCGCCGGTTCTGCTCGCTCCATGGGCCTCAACGTGGAGGGTGTGTAATGGCTAAGCTGACCAAGCGCCAAAAAGCTATTGCTTCCAAGATCGAAGCAGGCAAGTTGTACAACTTCGAAGACGCAGCTGCGCTGCTGACCGAACTGTCCACCGTCAAGTTCAGCGAGTCCGTTGACGTGGCTGTGAACCTGGGCGTTGACCCACGTAAATCCGACCAGGTCGTACGTAGCGCTACTGTGCTGCCGCACGGCACTGGCAAGACCGTACGTGTTGCCGTGTTCACCCAGGGTCCAGCTGCCGAGGCCGCTCTGGCTGCCGGCGCAGACCGCGTGGGCATGGACGACCTGGCTGCCGAAATGAAAGGCGGCGACCTGAACTATGACGTCGTCATCGCATCCCCGGATGCCATGCGCGTTGTTGGTCAGTTGGGTCAGATCCTCGGTCCACGTGGCCTGATGCCTAACCCGAAAGTCGGTACCGTGACGCCAGACGTCGCCAACGCCGTCAAGAATGCCAAGGCTGGTCAGGTTCGCTACCGCACCGACAAGAACGGCATCATCCACACTTCCGTTGGCAAGGTCGGTTTCGACGCCGTCAAGCTGAAGGAAAACGTTGAAGCCCTGATCGCCGATCTCAAGCGTATCAAGCCGGCTTCCTCGAAAGGTATCTACGTCAAGCGCGTCACCCTGAGCACCACCATGGGCCCAGGTCTGGTCATCGACCAAGGCTCGCTGGACGCGTAAGACTTTGTCGGTGGCGCGGGTGACCGTGCCATTGGCTGAAAAATTGGGGTCCCTGCCTGGCGGGGGCTATCCAAGACCGTAGGCGGCGCAAGCCTTAAACCTCAAGCCTACGCAGATGGTGCTCCCGGTTCCTTACCGAATCAGACACCAAAACGACATCCGGCTTCGGCCAGATGAAACGGTAACAAGCAGGAGTTAAACCCGTGGCAATTAATCTCGAAGACAAGAAGGCCATCGTCGCTGAAGTCAACGAGGCTGCCAAAGCTGCTCTGTCCGCTGTCGTGGCTGATGCCCGTGGTGTGACAGTAGGCGCTATGACCGGACTCCGTAAAGAGGCTCGTGAAGCTGGCGTATACGTACGTGTCGTACGTAACACCCTGCTCAAGCGCGCTGTTGCCGACACTGAATACAGTGTCCTCAACGACGTGTTCACCGGCCCGACCCTGATCGCATTTTCCACCGAACACCCGGGTGCTGCTGCTCGCTTGTTCAAGGAATTCGCCAAGGGTCAGGACAAGTTCGAGATCAAGGCAGCTGCGTTCGAGGGCAAGTTCCTCGCAGCTAACCAAATCGACGTACTGGCAACACTGCCGACCCGTAACGAAGCCATTTCGCAGCTGATGAGCGTGATTCAAGGCGCTACCAGCAAGCTGGCTCGTACTCTGGCCGCAGTTCGCGAGCAAAAAGAAGCTGCTGCAGCCTGAGGCTGAGCATTTTCTCTCGCGCTTTTTTGTTTATTTCGATGGCCGTGTAGGCCGTCCCCCAATTCAGGAAATACAGCAATGTCTATCTCCCAAGACGATATCCTCAACGCCGTAGCTGAAATGTCGGTTCTGCAGGTTGTTGAGCTGATCAAAGCTTTCGAAGAAAAATTCGGCGTTTCTGCTGCCGCTGCTTCTGCTGGCCCAGCTGCTGCTGCAGTTGTTGCTGAAGAGCAAACCGAATTCAACGTCATGCTGCTGGAAGCTGGCGAGAAGAAAGTAAACGTGATCAAGGCAGTTCGTGAACTGACCGGTCTGGGCCTGAAAGAAGCCAAGGCTGTAGTTGACGGCGCTCCTGCCATGGTTCTGGAAGCTGTTGCCAAAGACGCAGCCGACAAAGCCAAAGCAACGCTGGAAGAAGCAGGCGCCAAAGTCGAGCTGAAGTAAGCATCGACCTTGCGTCTCCAGCCCGAGCGTCAAGCGAAAGGCTGATGGCTGGTGGCTCATGCCACCGGCCTTTTTCCGTTACTGGCAGTCGATCAGGTCGACGCTGGCAACGCGCTGTAACCACCCGAGGGTGGCGCAAACCACGGGGTTTGCACGATTTTCTGGCTGCTCCCGTCGGGAGAAGCCACAAGCAGGTGACCAAGCTGGGGAACGCTGATGGCTTACTCATATACTGAGAAAAAACGTATCCGCAAGGACTTTAGCAAGTTGCCGGACGTCATGGACGTACCGTACCTCTTGGCTATCCAGCTGGATTCGTATCGCGAATTCTTGCAGGCGGGCGCGACCAAGGACCAGTTCCGTGATGTCGGTCTGCATGCGGCCTTCAAATCCGTTTTCCCGATCATCAGCTACTCCGGCAACGCTGCTCTGGAGTACGTTGGTTATCGTCTGGGCGAACCGGCCTTTGACGTCAAAGAGTGCGTACTGCGTGGCGTGACCTACGCTGTGCCGCTGCGCGTGAAAGTGCGCCTGATCATTTTCGACAAAGAATCGTCGAACAAAGCGATCAAGGACATCAAGGAGCAGGAAGTCTACATGGGGGAAATCCCCCTGATGACCGAGAACGGTACCTTCGTAATCAACGGTACCGAGCGCGTCATCGTTTCCCAGCTGCACCGTTCGCCGGGTGTGTTCTTCGACCACGACCGTGGCAAGACGCACAGCTCGGGCAAGCTGCTCTATTCGGCCCGTATCATTCCTTACCGTGGCTCCTGGCTGGACTTCGAGTTCGATCCGAAAGACTGTGTATTCGTCCGTATCGACCGTCGTCGCAAGCTGCCTGCCTCGGTATTGCTGCGCGCTCTGGGCTACAGCACCGAGCAAGTCCTCGATGCGTTCTACACCACCAACGTATTCCACGTGCAGGGCGAAGTGCTCAGCCTGGAACTGGTGCCCCAGCGCCTGCGCGGTGAAATTGCCGTTCTCGATATCCTCGATGAAAAAGGCAAAGTGATTGTCGAGCAAGGCCGTCGCATCACGGCTCGACACATCAACCAGATCGAAAAAGCCAACATCAAGCAGTTGGAAGTGCCGCTGGACTACGTTCTGGGCCGCACCACGGCCAAGGCCATCGTGCACCCGGCGACTGGCGAGATCCTGTGCGAGTGCAACACCGAACTGACCACCGACCTTCTGCTCAAGATCGCCAAGGCGCAGGTCGTTCGCATCGAAACGTTGTATACCAACGATATCGACTGCGGTCCGTTCATCTCCGATACCTTGAAGATCGACTCCACGGGCAACCAGCTTGAAGCGCTGGTAGAAATCTACCGCATGATGCGTCCAGGCGAGCCCCCAACCAAGGATGCCGCCGAGACCCTGTTCAACAACCTGTTCTTCAGCCCCGAGCGCTATGACCTGTCTGCGGTCGGCCGGATGAAGTTCAACCGTCGTATCGGTCGTACCGAGATCGAGGGTTCGGGTGTTCTGAGCAAGGAAGACATCGTTGCCGTATTGAAGACCCTGGTCGACATCCGCAACGGCAAGGGCATCGTCGATGACATCGACCACTTGGGTAACCGTCGTGTTCGCTGCGTAGGCGAGATGGCCGAGAACCAGTTCCGTGTAGGCCTGGTGCGCGTCGAGCGTGCGGTCAAGGAACGCCTTTCGATGGCTGAAAGCGAGGGCTTGATGCCGCAGGACCTGATCAACGCCAAGCCTGTTGCTGCCGCGGTGAAAGAGTTCTTCGGTTCCAGCCAGCTGTCGCAGTTCATGGACCAGAACAACCCGCTCTCCGAGATCACCCACAAGCGTCGCGTCTCTGCACTCGGCCCTGGCGGTCTGACCCGTGAACGTGCAGGCTTTGAAGTGCGTGACGTTCACCCGACGCACTACGGTCGTGTGTGCCCGATCGAAACGCCGGAAGGTCCGAACATTGGTCTGATCAACTCCCTGGCAGCCTATGCGCGCACCAACCAGTATGGCTTCCTGGAAAGCCCGTACCGTGTGGTGAAAGACGCTCTGGTCACCGACGAGATCGTTTTCCTGTCTGCCATCGAAGAAGCCGATCATGTGATCGCTCAGGCTTCGGCCACGATGAACGACAAGAAAGTCCTGATCGACGAGCTGGTTGCAGTGCGTCACTTGAACGAATTCACCGTCAAGGCGCCGGAAGACGTCACCTTGATGGACGTTTCGCCCAAGCAGGTTGTTTCGGTAGCGGCATCGCTGATTCCGTTCCTCGAGCACGACGACGCCAACCGTGCGTTGATGGGCTCGAACATGCAGCGTCAGGCTGTACCGACCCTGCGTGCCGACAAGCCGCTGGTAGGTACCGGCATGGAGCGCAACGTTGCCCGTGACTCCGGCGTCTGCGTCGTGGCTCGTCGTGGCGGCGTGATCGACTCCGTCGATGCCAGCCGTATCGTGGTCCGGGTTGCCGATGACGAAGTCGAGACTGGCGAAGCCGGTGTCGACATCTACAACCTGACCAAGTACACCCGCTCGAACCAGAACACCTGCATCAACCAGCGTCCGCTGGTGAACAAGGGTGACGTGGTTCAGCGCAGCGACATCATGGCCGATGGCCCGTCCACCGACATGGGTGAACTGGCGCTGGGTCAGAACATGCGCATCGCGTTCATGGCGTGGAACGGCTTCAACTTCGAAGACTCCATCTGCCTGTCCGAGCGTGTGGTTCAGGAAGATCGCTTCACCACGATCCACATCCAGGAACTGACCTGTGTGGCCCGTGACACCAAGCTTGGCCCAGAGGAAATCACTGCCGACATCCCGAACGTGGGTGAAGCGGCGCTGAACAAGCTGGACGAAGCCGGTATCGTTTATGTAGGTGCTGAAGTCGGCGCCGGCGACATCCTGGTCGGCAAGGTCACTCCCAAAGGCGAGACCCAGCTGACTCCGGAAGAAAAACTGCTGCGTGCGATCTTCGGCGAGAAGGCCAGCGACGTTAAGGACACCTCCCTGCGCGTGCCTACCGGCACCAAGGGTACCGTCATCGACGTACAGGTCTTCACCCGTGACGGCGTCGAGCGTGATGCTCGTGCACTGTCGATCGAGAAGAGCCAGCTGGACGAAATCCGCAAGGATCTGAACGAAGAGTTCCGCATCGTCGAAGGCGCGACCTTCGAACGTCTGCGCTCGGCCCTGATGGGTCAGATCGTAGAAGGCGGCGCTGGCCTGAAGAAAGGCACCGAGGTCACCCACGAGGTCCTCGACGGCCTGGAGCACGGTCAGTGGTTCAAGCTGCGCATGGCCGAAGACGCGCTCAACGAGCAGCTCGAGAAGGCCCAGGCCTATATCGTCGATCGTCGCCGTCTGCTGGACGACAAGTTCGAAGACAAGAAGCGCAAGCTGCAGCAAGGCGATGACCTGGCTCCGGGCGTGCTGAAGATCGTCAAGGTCTACTTGGCCATCCGCCGTCGCATCCAGCCGGGTGACAAGATGGCCGGTCGTCACGGTAACAAGGGTGTGGTCTCGGTGATCATGCCTGTCGAGGACATGCCGCACGACGCCAACGGTACGCCGGTGGACGTGGTACTCAATCCTCTGGGTGTACCGTCGCGCATGAACGTTGGTCAGATTCTCGAAACCCACCTGGGCCTTGCGGCCAAGGGCTTGGGCGAGAAGATCAACACCATGCTCGAAGAGCAGCGTAAGGTAGCTGATCTGCGCAAGTTCCTGACCGAGATCTATAACGAGATCGGTGGTCGTCAAGAGCAGCTGGAAACCTTCTCCGATCAGGAAATCCTGGATCTGGCGAAGAACCTCAAGGGCGGCGTTCCAATGGCCACCCCGGTGTTCGACGGTGCCAAGGAAAGCGAAATCAAGGCCATGCTGAAACTGGCAGACATGCCGGAAAGCGGCCAGATGCAGCTGTTCGACGGCCGCACCGGTAACAAGTTCGAGCGCCCGGTCACCGTTGGCTACATGTACATGCTGAAGCTGAACCACTTGGTGGACGACAAGATGCACGCGCGTTCCACTGGTTCCTACAGCCTGGTTACCCAGCAGCCGCTGGGTGGCAAGGCGCAGTTCGGTGGTCAGCGTTTCGGGGAGATGGAAGTGTGGGCGCTGGAAGCATACGGCGCGGCATACACCCTGCAAGAAATGCTCACAGTTAAGTCGGACGATGTAAACGGTCGTACCAAGATGTACAAGAACATCGTGGACGGCGATCACCGTATGGAGCCGGGCATGCCCGAGTCCTTCAACGTGCTGATCAAAGAGATTCGTTCTCTGGGTATCGACATCGATCTGGAAACCGAATAACACGTGACGCGAATCGGGAGTGGACGGCTACCGTCCACTCCCTGCTCCGCCAGGAGGAAAGGCCTTGAAAGACCTACTGAATTTGCTGAAAAACCAGGGTCAAGTCGAAGAGTTCGATGCGATCCGTATCGGCCTCGCGTCGCCAGAGATGATCCGTTCGTGGTCCTTCGGTGAAGTTAAAAAGCCGGAAACCATCAACTACCGTACGTTCAAGCCCGAGCGTGACGGCTTGTTCTGCGCCAAGATCTTTGGCCCGGTCAAGGACTACGAGTGCCTGTGCGGCAAGTACAAGCGCTTGAAGCACCGTGGCGTGATCTGCGAGAAGTGCGGCGTCGAAGTCGCGCTGGCCAAGGTTCGTCGCGAGCGCATGGCTCACATCGAACTGGCTTCGCCGGTCGCCCACATCTGGTTCCTGAAGTCGCTGCCGTCCCGTATCGGCCTGCTGATGGACATGACCCTGCGTGATATCGAACGCGTTCTCTACTTCGAGAGCTATGTCGTTATCGACCCGGGCATGACCACCCTTGAAAAGGGCCAGCTGCTGAACGACGAGCAGTACTTCGAAGCACTCGAAGAGTTCGGCGACGATTTCGATGCCCGTATGGGTGCCGAAGCTGTTCGTGAGCTGCTGCACGCCATTGACCTGGAGCACGAGATTGGCCGCCTGCGCGAAGAGATTCCGCAGACCAACTCGGAAACCAAGATCAAGAAGCTGTCCAAGCGCCTGAAGTTGATGGAGGCCTTCCAGGGCTCCGGCAACCTGCCTGAGTGGATGGTGTTGACCGTTCTGCCGGTTCTGCCGCCAGACCTGCGTCCACTGGTCCCACTGGATGGCGGTCGTTTCGCGACTTCCGACCTCAACGATCTGTATCGTCGAGTGATCAACCGCAACAACCGTTTGAAGCGCCTGCTGGATCTGTCGGCTCCCGACATCATCGTGCGCAACGAAAAGCGCATGCTGCAGGAAGCTGTGGATGCGCTGCTCGACAACGGTCGCCGCGGTCGTGCGATTACCGGTTCGAACAAGCGTCCTCTGAAATCCCTGGCTGACATGATCAAGGGTAAGCAGGGTCGTTTCCGTCAGAACCTGCTCGGCAAGCGCGTCGACTACTCGGGTCGTTCGGTTATTACCGTAGGCCCGACCCTGCGCCTGCACCAGTGTGGTCTTCCGAAGAAGATGGCTCTGGAACTGTTCAAGCCGTTCATTTTCGGCAAGCTGGAAATGCGTGGTCTGGCGACCACCATCAAGGCTGCCAAGAAGATGGTCGAGCGCGAGCTGCCGGAAGTGTGGGACGTTCTCGCCGAAGTGATTCGCGAACACCCCGTGCTGCTCAACCGTGCACCGACCCTTCACCGTCTGGGTATCCAGGCGTTTGAACCAGTACTGATCGAAGGCAAGGCTATCCAGCTGCACCCTCTGGTCTGTGCTGCGTACAACGCCGACTTCGACGGCGACCAGATGGCGGTCCACGTACCGTTGACGCTGGAAGCCCAGCTCGAAGCCCGTGCGCTGATGATGTCGACCAACAACATCCTGTCGCCAGCCAACGGTGAGCCGATCATCGTTCCGTCGCAGGACGTTGTATTGGGTCTGTACTACATGACCCGCGAAGCGATCAACGCCAAAGGCGAAGGCCGGATCTTCGCCGACCTGCAGGAAGTCGACCGTGTATTCCGCGCCGGCGAAGCAGCCCTGCATGCCAAGATCAAGGTTCGTATCAACGAAACCGTGAACGATCGTGACGGCGGCAGCGTGAGCGGTACCCGTATCGTCGACACCACTGTCGGCCGTGCGTTGCTGTTCCAGGTTGTGCCAAAGGGCCTGTCGTTCGACGTCGTCAACCTGCCGATGAAGAAGAAGGCAATCTCCAAGCTGATCAACCAGTGCTATCGCGTGGTTGGTCTGAAAGAGACTGTGATCTTCGCTGACCAGTTGATGTACACCGGTTTCGCCTATTCGACGATCTCGGGTGTTTCCATCGGTGTTAACGACTTCGTTATCCCGGATGAGAAAGCTCGCATCATCGGTACCGCGACCGACGAAGTGAAAGAGATCGAGAGCCAGTATGCTTCCGGCCTGGTAACCCAGGGCGAGAAGTACAACAAGGTGATCGACCTTTGGTCCAAGGCCAACGACGAAGTGTCCAAGGCAATGATGTCGAACCTCTCGAAAGAGAAGGTCATCGATCGTCATGGCAACGAAGTGGACCAGGAATCGTTCAACTCGATGTACATGATGGCTGACTCCGGTGCTCGGGGTTCGGCTGCTCAGATTCGCCAGCTGGCTGGTATGCGTGGCCTGATGGCCAAGCCGGACGGCTCGATCATCGAGACGCCGATCACCGCGAACTTCCGTGAAGGCTTGAGCGTACTTCAGTACTTCATCTCGACTCACGGTGCTCGTAAGGGTCTGGCGGATACCGCGCTCAAGACAGCTAACTCCGGTTATCTGACTCGCCGTCTGGTTGACGTTGCACAGGATCTGGTCGTTACCGAAGTCGACTGCGGTACCGAGCACGGTCTGCTGATGACACCGCACATCGAAGGCGGTGACGTCGTCGAGCCGTTGGGCGAGCGTGTTCTGGGTCGAGTGATCGCCCGCGACGTGTTCAAGCCTGGCACCGACGAGGTGATCGTTCCGGGCGGTACGCTGGTGGACGAGAAGTGGGTTGAATTCATCGAGCTCAACAGCATCGACGAAGTCATCGTGCGTTCGCCGATCAGCTGCGAAACCCGTTACGGTATCTGCGCCAAGTGCTACGGCCGTGATCTGGCCCGCGGTCACCAGGTGAACATCGGTGAAGCGGTCGGCGTTATTGCCGCCCAGTCCATCGGTGAGCCGGGTACCCAGCTGACCATGCGTACGTTCCACATTGGTGGTGCGGCAAGCCGGACCTCGGCTGCCGACAGCGTCCAGGTGAAGAACGGCGGTACTGTCCGCCTGCATAACCTGAAGCACGTCGAGCGTCTGGACGGCAACCTGGTTGCAGTATCGCGTTCGGGCGAGTTGGCGATCGCCGACGAGTTCGGTCGTGAGCGCGAACGTTACAAACTGCCATACGGTGCAGTGATTTCGGTGAAGGAAGGCGACAAGGTCGACGCTGGCGCTATCGTGGCCAAGTGGGACCCGCACACTCACCCAATCGTCACCGAGATGAAAGGTACCGTGACCTACGTGGGCATGGAAGAAGGCATCACGATCAAGCGTCAGACAGACGAATTGACCGGCCTGACCAACATCGAAGTGCTCGATGCCAAGGACCGTCCAGCTGCGGGCAAGGAAATTCGCCCAGCCGTTAAGATGGTTGGCGTCGACGGCAAGGATCTGCTGTTGCCAGGTACCGACGTGCCGGCTCAGTACTTCCTGCCGGCCAACGCCCTGGTTGGCGTGGCGGATGGTGCGCAAGTGGGTGTGGGTGACGTTATCGCCCGTATTCCACAGGAAACGTCGAAGACTCGCGACATCACCGGTGGTCTGCCGCGTGTTGCCGACTTGTTCGAAGCGCGTCGTCCGAAGGAAGCTTCGATCCTGGCGGAAGTCAGCGGTACCATCGCTTTCGGCAAGGAAACCAAAGGCAAGCGCCGCTTGGTTATTACGCCGAACGACGGCACCGATCCGTATGAAGAGCTGATTCCAAAGTGGCGTCACCTGAACGTCTTCGAAGGCGAACAAGTGAACCGCGGCGAAGTTATCTCCGACGGTCCGAGCGATCCGCACGATATCCTGCGTTTGCTGGGTGTGAGTGCGCTGGCCAAGTACATCGTCAACGAGATTCAAGACGTATACCGTCTGCAGGGCGTGAAGATCAACGACAAGCACATCGAGACGATTCTGCGTCAGATGCTGCGCAAGGTCGAAATCTCCGAGTCCGGCGACAGCAGCTTCATCAAGGGCGACCAGATGGAGTTGACCCATGTACTGGGTGAAAACGAGCGACTGAGTGCGGACGAGAAATTCGTTTCGAAATTCACTCGTGTCCTGCTGGGTATCACCAAGGCGTCGTTGTCCACCGAATCGTTCATCTCGGCGGCTTCCTTCCAGGAAACCACTCGAGTGCTGACCGAAGCGGCAGTCACCGGCAAGCGCGACTACCTGCGCGGCCTGAAAGAGAACGTGGTCGTGGGTCGTCTGATCCCGGCTGGTACCGGTCTGGCGTATCACAGCGAGCGCAAGCGTCGCCGTGAACTCGACAAACCGACTCGCGTCAGCGCCAGTGAAGTGGAAGCTGCGTTGACCGAAGCGCTGAACTCAAGCGGTAATTGAGACCAGCGGTAGTGATGACGGGGCCCTGGTAGCCCCTGCCAACTCCGCAACGACACAAAATGTCGCAGCGGAGTCGGCAGGGGAGGCCGGGGCCTTGTCTTGACTGGGGACGAGATCCTCTTTAGACTCTTGTACCCCTAAATTTGGCGGGATTGATTCCTGCCATTTTTGCTTTTCTTGCAAGACAATAGCGTCGCAAGACAACAGTGGAGCTAGTAGATGGCAACTATCAACCAGCTGGTACGTCAGCCGCGCAAGCGTATCGTCGAGAAATCCGACGTACCTGCGCTGCAGAACTGCCCGCAACGTCGTGGTGTGTGCACCCGTGTGTACACCACCACGCCGAAAAAACCTAACTCGGCACTGCGTAAAGTATGCCGTGTGCGCCTGACCAACGGTTTCGAGGTTTCCTCGTACATCGGCGGTGAAGGCCACAACCTGCAAGAGCACAGCGTGGTACTGATCCGCGGCGGTCGTGTAAAAGACTTGCCAGGTGTTCGTTATCACACCGTTCGCGGCTCCCTGGATACCTCCGGCGTCAAAGGTCGTAACCAAGGTCGTTCGAAGTACGGTACCAAGCGTCCGAAGTAATCGGCGTTTGCACACTGCAGTTATCTATTTTTCTGAGTCGATAAGAGTAAGGTCGGGCTTGTCCCGAGCTAACCTGAAGACCGTTTGAGGGCTTATCCATGCCAAGAAGACGCGTAGCAGCCAAGCGCGAAGTGCTTGACGATCCAAAATACGGCAGCCAGATCCTGGCCAAGTTCATGAACCACGTGATGGAAAGCGGCAAGAAAGCCGTTGCCGAGCGTATCGTTTATGGCGCGCTGGACAAGGTTAAAGAACGCAAGAACAGCGACCCCCTGGAAATCTTCGAGAAAGCTCTCGACGCCATCGCTCCGCTGGTCGAAGTGAAGTCGCGCCGTGTAGGCGGTGCTACTTACCAGGTTCCGGTCGAAGTTCGTCCGTCCCGTCGTAACGCCCTGGCAATGCGCTGGCTGGTAGACTTCGCGCGCAAGCGCGGTGAAAAGTCGATGGCTCTGCGCTTGGCCGGCGAACTGCTGGACGCTGCCGAAGGCAAAGGTGCTGCAGTTAAGAAGCGCGAAGACGTTCACCGTATGGCTGAAGCCAACAAAGCGTTCTCGCACTACCGCTTCTAAATTCAGCGTCACTAATTTTGCGAGGGCTTTATGGCTCGTACTACACCGATTAACCGCTACCGTAACATTGGTATCGTTGCTCACGTGGACGCTGGTAAAACCACGACCACCGAGCGCGTCCTTTTTTACACCGGCAAAAGCCACAAAATGGGCGAGGTGCATGACGGCGCCGCGACCACAGACTGGATGGTTCAGGAGCAGGAGCGTGGTATTACCATCACTTCTGCTGCTATCACCGCCTTCTGGAAGGGCTCCGAGAAGCAGTACAAGGACGAGCATCGCTTCAACGTCATCGATACCCCGGGCCACGTAGACTTCACCATTGAAGTTGAGCGTTCCCTGCGTGTACTCGACGGCGCTGTCGTTGTGTTCTGTGGTACCTCGGGTGTAGAGCCGCAGTCGGAAACCGTATGGCGTCAAGCCAACAAGTACGGCGTTCCTCGTCTTGTTTACGTAAACAAGATGGACCGTGCTGGCGCTAACTTCCTGCGCGTGATCGGTCAGATCAAGCAGCGTTTGGGTCACACTCCGGTGCCTATCCAGCTGGCTATCGGTTCCGAAGACAATTTCCAGGGCCAGATCGATCTGTTGGCCATGGAGGCTGTCTACTGGAACGATGCTGACAAAGGCATGGTTCCTGTTCGCAAGCCTATCCCTGCCGAGTTGCAGGAACTGGCTGACGAATGGCGCAACAACATGGTCGAAGCTGCGGCTGAAGCCAACGAAGAACTGATGAACAAGTACCTCGAAGGTGAAGAACTCACCAACGACGAAATCAAGGCTGCTCTGCGTCAGCGTACCATCGCTGGTGAGATCGTCTTGGCTGTTTGCGGTTCCTCGTTCAAGAACAAGGGCGTTCCCCTGGTTCTCGATGCTGTGATCGACTACCTGCCGGCCCCGGTCGATATTCCTGCCATCAAGGGTACTGACCCTGATGACGAGACCATCGAGCTGGAGCGTCATGCAGACGACGCAGAACCGTTTTCCGCTCTGGCATTCAAAATTGCCACTGACCCATTCGTGGGTACCTTGACCTTCGTCCGTGTTTACTCGGGCGTGTTGAACTCCGGCGACGGCGTGATCAACTCGGTCAAAGGCAAGAAAGAGCGCGTGGGTCGTATGGTGCAGATGCACGCCAACGCTCGCGAAGAGATCAAGGAAGTACGCGCTGGCGACATCGCGGCCTTGATCGGCATGAAGGACGTCACCACTGGTGAAACCTTGTGCAACGGTGACAAGCCGATCATCCTCGTTCGCATGGACTTCCCGGAGCCGGTTATTTCGGTTGCCGTAGAGCCCAAGACCAAGGATGACCAGGAAAAAATGGGTATCGCTCTGGGCAAGCTTGCTCAGGAAGACCCATCTTTCCGTGTTAAAACCGATGAAGAGACTGGTCAGACGATCATCTCCGGCATGGGCGAGCTGCACCTGGACATCCTGGTTGACCGGATGCGCCGTGAGTTCAACGTCGAAGCCAACATCGGTAAGCCTCAGGTTTCCTATCGTGAGCGCATCACGAAGAACTGTGAAATCGAAGGCAAGTTCGTTCGTCAGTCCGGCGGTCGTGGTCAGTTTGGTCACTGCTGGATCCGTTTTGCTCCTGCTGACGAAGGTCAGGAAGGTCTGCAATTCGTGAACGAAGTCGTCGGTGGTGTGGTTCCCAAGGAATACATCCCGGCGATTCAGAAGGGTATCGAAGAGCAGATGAAGAACGGTGTTGTTGCCGGCTATCCGCTGATCGGCCTGAAAGCGACCGTTTTCGACGGTTCCTACCACGACGTCGACTCCAACGAGATGGCGTTCAAGGTCGCTGCCTCCATGGCAACCAAGCAACTGGCCCAGAAGGGCGGTGGTGAGTTGCTTGAGCCGATCATGGCGGTAGAAGTTGTTACACCTGAAGACTACATGGGTGATGTCATGGGCGACCTTAACCGTCGTCGCGGCATGATCTTGGGTATGGAAGATACGGTTTCCGGCAAAGTGATTCGCGCCGAGGTTCCGTTGGGTGAGATGTTCGGTTATGCGACCGACGTTCGCTCCATGTCCCAGGGTCGCGCAAGCTACTCTATGGAATTCAAAAAATACAACACAGCTCCGGCGCACATCGCTGAAACTGTATCCAAAAAACAAGGCTGATTCAGTCCTTTAGGCAAGGAGTTAATTGTCGTGGCTAAAGAAAAATTTGATCGTTCCCTACCGCACGTCAACGTTGGCACCATTGGTCACGTTGACCACGGTAAAACCACTCTGACTGCTGCTCTGACTCGCGTTTGCTCCGAAGTTTTCGGTTCCGCAATCGTCGACTTCGACAAGATCGACAGCGCTCCAGAAGAAAAAGCTCGTGGTATCACCATCAACACCGCGCACGTTGAATACAACTCGCTGATCCGTCACTACGCTCACGTTGACTGCCCAGGTCACGCTGACTATGTGAAGAACATGATCACCGGTGCTGCCCAGATGGACGGCGCGATCCTGGTTTGCTCGGCCGCTGATGGTCCGATGCCACAAACCCGTGAGCACATCCTGCTGTCCCGCCAGGTTGGCGTTCCGTACATCGTGGTTTACCTAAACAAGGCCGACCTGGTAGACGACGCCGAGCTGCTGGAACTGGTAGAGATGGAAGTTCGTGACCTGCTGTCGACTTACGACTTCCCAGGCGACGACACTCCGATCATCATCGGTTCGGCTCGTATGGCGCTGGAAGGCAAAGACGACAACGAAATGGGCACCAGCTCGGTTCGTAAACTGGTTGAGACTCTGGACAGCTACATCCCAGATCCAGTTCGTGTCATCGACAAGCCATTCCTGATGCCAATCGAAGACGTGTTCTCGATCTCCGGTCGCGGTACCGTTGTTACCGGTCGTATCGAGCGCGGCATCGTCAAGGTTCAGGATTCGCTGGAAATCGTAGGTCTGCGTGACACCACCGTCACCACCTGCACCGGCGTTGAAATGTTCCGCAAGCTGCTGGACGAAGGTCGTGCTGGCGAGAACTGCGGCGTGCTGCTGCGCGGCACCAAGCGTGACGACGTCGAGCGTGGCCAGGTTCTGGTCAAGCCGGGTTCGGTCAAGCCGCACACCAAGTTCGAAGCTGAAGTCTACGTACTGAGCAAGGAAGAAGGCGGTCGTCACACTCCGTTCTTCAAAGGCTACCGTCCACAGTTCTACTTCCGGACCACTGACGTGACCGGTAACTGCGAACTGCCGGAAGGCGTTGAAATGGTAATGCCAGGCGACAACATCAAAATGGTTGTCACCCTGATCAAGACCATCGCAATGGAAGACGGTCTGCGTTTCGCTATCCGTGAAGGCGGTCGTACCGTCGGCGCTGGCGTCGTAGCCAAAATCATCGAGTAATCGTTGATCGTTTGAAAAGGCCCCCGCTTAGCGGGGGCTTTTTTATTGGGTTGACACTCGATGGGCGCGTCTATAGAATTGCGCCTCCTTTTAACGGGTGCATTGCGCCCGGTGGGAACAGCAGCCGGAGTCTGAAATCCAATGCAAAATCAGCAAATCCGTATCAGGTTGAAGGCTTTTGACCATCGCCTGATCGACCAATCCACCCAGGAAATCGTGGAAACCGCGAAACGTACTGGTGCTCAGGTGCGTGGTCCAATTCCACTTCCTACCCGTAAAGAGCGGTTCACCGTTCTGGTTTCCCCGCACGTCAACAAAGACGCGCGCGACCAGTACGAGATCCGCACTCATAAGCGTGTTCTGGACATCGTCCAGCCAACGGACAAAACCGTTGACGCGCTGATGAAGCTTGATCTTGCGGCAGGTGTGGAAGTGCAGATCAGCCTCGGCTAAGACTTGGGTCTTAGTCGTGTAACGCTCTGAAATGGGCGGCCATAGCGGGTGAAAGCCCCGTACACTCATGAGGTTTACAACATGACTATTGGTGTAGTCGGTCGTAAATGCGGTATGACCCGTATTTTCACCGAAGAAGGTGTCTCCATTCCGGTCACGGTCATTGAGATCGAGCCGAATCGCGTCACCCAGTTTAAAACTGAAGAAACTGATGGCTATCGTGCAGTGCAAGTCACTGTCGGCGAGCGTCGTGCTTCGCGCGTGACTGCTGCTCAAGCAGGTCACTTCGCCAAGGCGAACGTTGCTGCCGGTCGTGGCGTCTGGGAATTCCGTCTTGCAGAAGGCGAGTACCAGGCTGGCGACTTGATCAATGCTGAACTCTTCGCAGCGGGCCAACTGGTAGATGTTACCGGTCAGTCCAAAGGTAAAGGCTTTGCCGGTACCATCAAGCGTTGGAACTTCCGCGGTCAAGACAACACCCACGGTAACTCCGTTTCCCACCGCGTCCCTGGCTCCATCGGCCAGTGCCAGACTCCTGGCCGTGTATTCAAGGGAAAAAAAATGTCCGGTCATATGGGCGCTGAGCGCGTGACCGTGCAGTCCCTGGAAGTTGTGCGCGTCGACGCTGAACGCAATCTGCTGCTCGTCAAGGGTGCTGTTCCTGGCGCGACCGGCGGCAACCTGGTTGTGCGTCCGGCAGCCAAGGCTCGCGGTTAAGGGGAAGCGAAAATGCAATTAAATGTAAATGACGCTCAGGCGATCGAAGTTTCCGAACTGACTTTCGGCGGCGAGTTCAACGAGACGCTGGTGCACCAGGCAGTCGTGGCCTACATGGCTGGCGGTCGTCAGGGCAGCAAACAGCAAAAGACCCGTTCCGACGTTCGCGGTGGCGGTAAGCGCCCTTGGCGTCAGAAGGGTACCGGCCGTGCTCGTGCCGGTACTATCCGTAGCCCAATCTGGCGTGGCGGTGGTACCACTTTCGCAGCTCGTCCTCAGGATCACACCCAGAAGCTGAACAAGAAGATGTATCGCGCAGCACTGCGCTCCATCCTTGCTGAGCTGGTGCGTACCGACCGTCTGGTCGTGGTTCAGGACTTCGCTGTCGAAGCACCGAAAACCAAAGACCTGCTGGGCAAGCTGAATGGCATGGGCCTCACCGACGTTCTGATCGTATCGGACTCCGTCGACGAGAATCTGTACCTGGCTGCTCGTAACCTGCCGCACGTCGATGTACGTGACGTCCAAGGTTCCGACCCAGTTAGTCTGATCGCATACGACAAGGTGTTGATCACCGTGTCGGCCGTGAAGAAATTCGAGGAGCTGCTGGGATGAACCAGGAACGCGTATTTAAAGTTCTGCTTGGCCCGCACGTTTCCGAGAAGGCTACGGTTCTGGCAGACAAGAAAGGTCAGTTCGTTTTCAAGGTTGCTACCGACGCAACCAAGCTGGAAATCAAGAAGGCCGTCGAAAGCCTGTTCAGCGTGAAAGTAGAGCGTGTTACTACCCTGAACGTACTGGGTAAAAGCAAGCGCACTGCTCGCGGTCTGGGCAAGCGTAATGACTGGAAGAAGGCAGTTATCTCCCTTCAGCCAGGCCAAGATCTCGATTTCAGCAGCAGTGCTGAGTAAGGAAGGGGTGCATCATGGCAATCGTTAAATGCAAACCGACTTCCCCTGGCCGCCGTTTCGTGGTCAAGGTGGTCAACCAGGAGCTGCATAAAGGCGCTCCTCACGCACCGCTGCTCGAGAAAAAATCGAAGACTGGTGGTCGTAACAACAATGGCCGCATTACCACCCGTCATATCGGTGGTGGTCACAAGCAGCATTACCGCATGATCGACTTCCGTCGCAACGACAAGGATGGCATCACCGCCACCGTCGAGCGCATTGAATACGATCCTAACCGTACTGCTCACATCGCTCTGGTTCTGTACGCAGACGGCGAGCGTCGCTACATCCTCGCACCGAAAGGCGTGAGCGCTGGCGACCAGCTGATTGCAGGTGCTCTGGCACCAATCAAGCCAGGCAACTCGCTGCAACTGCGCAACATCCCGGTCGGTAGCACCATCCACGGCATCGAACTGAAGCCTGGCAAAGGTGCTCAGATCGCTCGCTCCGCTGGTGCTTCGGCTCAGCTGATCGCTCGTGAAGGTGTCTATGTGACCCTGCGCCTGCGTTCGGGCGAAATGCGCAAAGTGCTGTCCGAGTGCCGCGCAACGCTGGGTGAAGTCTCGAACTCCGAGCACAGCCTGCGTTCGCTGGGTAAAGCCGGTGCCAAACGCTGGCGTGGCGTTCGCCCAACCGTTCGTGGTGTTGCCATGAACCCGGTTGACCACCCACATGGTGGTGGTGAAGGTCGTACCTCCGGTGGTCGTCATCCGGTATCGCCATGGGGCTTCCCGACTAAGGGCGCGAAGACTCGTGGTAATAAGCGTACCGACAAAATGATCGTCCGTCGTCGCAAGTAAATAGAGGGATACGACAGTGCCACGTTCTCTGAAAAAAGGTCCTTTTATTGATCTTCACCTACTGAAGAAGATCGAAGTGGCGGCGGAAAAGAACGATCGCAAACCAGTTAAGACCTGGTCGCGTCGTTCGATGATCCTGCCACAAATGGTCGGTCTGACCATCGCAGTACACAACGGTCGCCAACACGTCCCCGTTCTCGTGAACGAAGACATGGTCGGCCACAAACTGGGCGAGTTCGCCGGTACCCGCACATATCGTGGGCACGTGGCTGACAAGAAAGCCAAGCGTTAAGGGGTAAGGAAATGGAAGTAGCCGCTAAGTTGTCGGGCGCTCGAATCTCCGCCCAGAAAGCCCGCTTGGTCGCCGACCAGATCCGCGGGAAGAAGGTGGGCGAAGCGCTCAACCTGCTGGCTTTTAGCAGTAAAAAAGCCGCGGAAATCATGAAGAAAGTGCTGGAGTCGGCCGTAGCCAACGCCGAGCACAACGAAGGCGCAGACGTTGATGACCTGAAGGTCAGCACCGTTTTCGTCAACGAAGGGCGTTCGCTGAAGCGCATCATGCCTCGTGCCAAAGGCCGGGCTGATCGCATCGTCAAGCGGTCTTGCCATATCACTGTCAAGGTTGCTGACAAGTAACGGAGTCGATCAGATGGGTCAGAAAGTACATCCCATTGGCATTCGCCTGGGAATCGTCAAGGAGCACACCTCCGTCTGGTACGCAGACGGTCGGACTTATGCGGACTACTTGTTCGCAGATCTGAAGGTGCGTGAGTATCTCCAAGACAAACTAAAAAGCGCGTCCGTAAGCCGTATCGATATCCATCGTCCGGCGCAGACTGCACGTATCACCATCCACACCGCTCGTCCTGGTATCGTTATCGGGAAGAAGGGTGAGGACGTTGAGAAACTGCGTCAGGACCTGACCAAGCAAATGGGTGTGCCTGTGCACATCAATATCGAAGAGATCCGCAAGCCGGAGCTCGACGGTATGCTGGTTGCGCAGAGCGTAGCTCAGCAGCTGGAGCGTCGTGTGATGTTCCGTCGCGCCATGAAGCGCGCCGTACAGAACGCCATGCGCATTGGTGCCAAAGGCATCAAGATCCAAGTGAGCGGTCGTCTCGGCGGTGCTGAAATCGCACGTACTGAATGGTATCGCGAAGGTCGTGTGCCCTTGCACACCCTGCGTGCCGACATCGACTATGCCAACTACGAAGCTCACACCACTTACGGTGTGATCGGTGTGAAGGTTTGGATTTTCAAAGGCGAAGTAATTGGTGGTCGCCAAGAAGAACTGAAACCACAAGCACCTGCGCCTCGTAAAAAAGCTGCTAAGTAAGGGGTACGCCAAATGTTGCAACCTAAGCGTACGAAGTTCCGCAAGCAGATGACTGGCCACAACCGTGGTCTGGCTCAGCGCGGTAGCAAAGTCAGCTTCGGCGAGTATGCGCTGAAGTCTGTAGCTCGTGGTCGTCTCACCGCTCGTCAGATCGAGTCAGCGCGTCGTGCACTGACCCGTCACGTGAAACGTGGCGGCAAGATCTGGATCCGTGTATTCCCGGACAAGCCTATCTCCAAAAAGCCCCTCGAAGTTCGTATGGGTAAAGGTAAGGGTAACGTGGAATATTGGGTTGCCCAGATTCAGCCAGGCAAAGTCCTGTATGAAATCGAGGGTGTTTCCGAAGAGCTGGCGCGTGAGGCTTTCGCCTTGGCGGCTGCAAAGCTGCCTCTCGCCACCTCCTTTGTTAAGCGGACGGTGATGTGATGAAAGCGAATGAACTTCGTGAAAAATCAGCACAGCAACTGAACGAGCAACTGCTCGGCTTGCTGCGCGACCAGTTCAATCTGCGCATGCAGAAAGCAACTGGCCAGTTGGGGCAGTCTCACCTGCTCTCGCAAGTGAAGCGCGACATCGCTCGCGTGAAAACTGTGCTCAACCAGCAGGCAGGTAAGTGATCATGGCTGAAGCCGAAAAAACCGTCCGTACGCTGACTGGCCGTGTGGTCAGCGACAAGATGGACAAAACCATCACCGTATTGATCGAGCGTCGCGTAAAGCACCCGATCTACGGTAAATACGTTAAGCGTTCGACTAAGCTGCACGCTCATGACGAAACCAACCAGTGCAAGATCGGCGACAAGGTCACTATTCGTGAAACCCGTCCGCTGGCCAAGACCAAGTCCTGGGCACTGGTTGACGTTCTCGAACGCGCTGTTGAAGTCTAAGGGCTAGGGGTCGGAGAAATTCTATGATTCAGACTCAATCCATGCTCGATGTGGCCGATAACAGCGGCGCTCGTCGCGTCATGTGCATCAAGGTACTGGGCGGCTCGCACCGCCGGTACGCTGGCATCGGCGACATCATCAAGGTGACCGTGAAGGAAGCAATTCCTCGTGGCAAGGTGAAGAAGGGTCAAGTGATGACTGCTGTTGTAGTCCGCACTCGTCACGGCGTTCGTCGTGCTGACGGCTCCATCATCCGCTTCGATGGCAACGCTGCTGTTCTGTTGAACAACAAGCAAGAGCCAATCGGCACCCGTATCTTTGGGCCAGTGACCCGTGAGCTTCGTTCCGAGAAGTTCATGAAGATCGTCTCGCTCGCCCCAGAAGTGCTGTAAGGAGATCCGACATGCAAAAGATTCGTCGTGACGACGAGATCATCGTGATCGCCGGCAAAGACAAAGGCAAGCGCGGTAAGGTGCTCAAGGTTCTCGCTGACGACCGTCTGGTCGTTGGTGGGGTCAACCTGGTGAAGCGTCATACCAAGCCTAACCCGATGTCGGGCGTACAAGGCGGTATCGTCGAGAAAGAAGCGCCTCTGCACGCTTCCAACGTCGCCATCTTCAATGGCGAAACCAACAAGGCTGACCGCGTTGGTTTCAAAGTAGAAGAAGGCAAAAAAATTCGTGTCTTCAAGTCGACCCAAAAAGCGGTTGATGCTTGAACACTGCTAGGTAGAAGACCATGGCACGACTGAAAGAGATTTACCGGAAGGAAATCGCTCCCAAGCTTAAGGAAGAACTCAAGCTTGCGAACGTGATGGAAGTTCCGCGCGTTACCAAGATCACCCTGAACATGGGTCTGGGCGAAGCGATCGGCGACAAGAAAGTCATCGAGCACGCTGTAGCCGACATCGAGAAGATCTGCGGCCAGAAAGCCGTTGTGACTTTCGCACGCAAATCCATCGCGGGCTTCAAAGTCCGTGAGGGTTGGCCGATCGGTGTCAAGGTGACCTTGCGTCGCGACAAGATGTACGAATTCCTGGACCGCCTGCTGGCGATCTCCCTGCCTCGGGTGCGCGACTTCCGCGGCCTGAATGCCAAGTCCTTCGACGGTCGTGGCAACTACAGCATGGGCGTGAAAGAGCAGATCATTTTCCCGGAAATCGATTACGACAAGATCGATGCTCTGCGCGGTCTGGACATTACCCTGACCACCACTGCTCGTTCGGATGAAGAAGGTCGCGCCTTGTTGCGTGCCTTCAACTTCCCGTTCCGCAACTGATTGGAGTAGGAAAATGGCCAAGAAGAGCATGAAAAACCGTGAGCTGAAGCGTCAGCTGACGGTCGCTAAATACGCCAAGAAGCGTGCTGAGCTCAAAGCAATCATCGTGAATCTGAACGCAAGTGAAGAAGAGCGCTGGAATGCTTCCGTAGCCCTGCAGAAGCAGCCACGTGATGCGAGCGCTGCTCGCATGCGTAACCGCTGCCGCCTGACTGGTCGTCCACACGGCGTGTACCGCAAGTTCGGCCTCGGCCGTAACATGCTGCGCCAGGCCGCCATGCGCGGTGACGTACCAGGTCTGGTCAAGGCCAGCTGGTAAGTCGGACAGACGAGATGCCTGTGTTCGATTGAGCAATCAACCGACCGCCGGTGTCACGGCGACTGAATCAAGCCCCTCATGGGGCTTGATTCATTTCTGCCGCACGTCTAGAATTGCCGGCTCGCCTGAGCCCGGGTTTTTGGACCGGATCAAACGCTCGGCGACGTTGTAGCCGCAAGGCTAATTATTTTTGTATCAGGAGCGTCTAGCCCATGAGTATGCAGGACCCGTTAGCGGACATGCTAACTCGAATCCGTAATGCCCAGATGGCTGAAAAGCCCGTCGTAAGCATGCCATCTTCCACGTTGAAGGTAGCTGTGGCCAAAGTTCTGAAGGACGAAGGTTACATCGCGGGTTTTCAGGTAAGCAGCGAAGCAAAACCGTCGCTTTCCATCGAGCTGAAATACTTCGAAGGCCGTCCGGTCATCGAGGAAGTCAAACGCGTAAGTCGTCCAGGCCTGCGTCAGTACAAATCCGTTGATGACCTGCCGAAAGTTCGTGGCGGTCTCGGCGTATCCATCGTCTCCACCAACAAAGGTGTGATGACGGATCGTGCTGCGCGCGCTGCCGGTGTCGGCGGCGAAGTACTTTGCACAGTGTTCTAAGGGGGGATAAGCATGTCTCGCGTCGCTAAGAACCCCGTTAAGCTGCCAGCTGGTGTCGAAGTAAAATTCGCCGGCCAACAGCTTTCGGTGAAGGGTGCCAAGGGCACTCTGGAACTGAACGTTCACTCGTCGGTTGAAGTCGTTGAAGAGGCTGGCGAACTGCGTTTCGCTGCCAAGAACGGCGATCAGCAGACCCGTGCAATGGCCGGTACCACTCGCGCTTTGGTCAACAACATGGTCCAGGGCGTAAGCCAAGGCTTCGAGCGCAAGCTCCAGCTGGTCGGTGTTGGCTACAAGGCACAAGCAAAAGGCACAGTGCTGAACCTGTCGCTGGGCTTCTCTCATCCGGTGGATTACGAGTTGCCGCAAGGCATCACCGCTGAGACTCCTAGCCAGACCGATATCCTGATCAAGGGCATCGACAAGCAGCTGGTGGGTCAAGTGGCCGCTGAAATCCGCGATTTCCGTCCGCCAGAGCCTTACAAAGGCAAAGGTGTACGTTACGCAGACGAAGTCGTCCGCCGTAAAGAAGCCAAGAAGAAGTAGGGCATAGCAAATGACCGACAAAAAAGTTACTCGACTGCGTCGCGCTCGCAAAGCACGCCTGAAAATGCACGAACTCGAAGTCGTGCGTCTCTGCGTGTTCCGCTCTTCGCAGCACATCTATGCCCAGGTCATCTCGGCCGACGGCAGCAAGGTCTTGGCAAGTGCCTCGACTTTGGACAAAGAATTGCGTGATGGTGCCACTGGCAACATTGACGCGGCCACTAAGGTTGGCCAGCTGGTCGCTTCGCGTGCTAAGGCCGCTGGCGTCTCGCAGGTGGCTTTCGACCGCTCTGGCTTCAAGTACCACGGTCGCGTGAAAGCGCTGGCCGATGGCGCTCGTGAAGCTGGGCTGGAGTTCTAAGTTATGTCAAATAACGACCAAAAGCGCGACGAAGGCTACATCGAGAAGCTGGTTCAAGTTAACCGCGTTGCCAAGACCGTCAAAGGCGGTCGTATCTTCACCTTCACCGCGTTGACCGTGGTTGGTGATGGCAAGGGCCGTGTTGGCTTCGGCCGTGGCAAGTCTCGTGAAGTGCCTGCTGCCATCCAGAAAGCTATGGAAGCAGCTCGTCGCAACATGATTCAAGTGGACCTGAACGGGACCACCTTGCAATACGCCATGAAGTCCGCACACGGCGCTTCGAAGGTTTACATGCAGCCTGCTTCGGAAGGTACCGGTATCATCGCTGGCGGCGCAATGCGTGCCGTTCTCGAAGTCGCTGGTGTCCAGAACGTTCTGGCCAAATGCTACGGCTCGACCAACCCTGTCAACGTGGTTCACGCTACGTTCAAGGGTCTGAAAGCCATGCAGTCCCCGTCGTCCATCGCCGCCAAACGCGGTCTGAACGTTGAGGAGATCATCTGATCATGGCTACTGTAAAAGTTACGCTGATCAAAAGCATGACCGGCCGTATCCCTAACCACAAATTGTGCGTTAAGGGTCTGGGTCTGCGTCGCATCGGTCACACTGTAGAAGTCCAGGATACTCCCGAGAATCGCGGGATGATCAACAAGGCCTACTACATGCTTCGCGTAGAGGGTTAATCGATGAAACTCAATGATCTGAGTCCAGCTCCCGGTTCGCGTCGCGAAAAGCATCGCCCGGGTCGTGGTATCGGTAGTGGTTTGGGCAAGACCGGTGGCCGTGGCCACAAGGGTCAGACCTCCCGCTCCGGTGGCACCATCGCTCCAGGCTTTGAAGGCGGCCAACAGCCGCTGCATCGTCGCCTGCCGAAGTTCGGTTTCGTTTCCCTGAAAGCCATGGACCGCGCAGAAGTGCGTCTGTCCGAGCTGGCCCGAGTGGAAGGCGACATCGTCTCCGTGCAGTCCCTGAAGGATGCCAACGTGATCAACCAGAACGTACAGCGTGTGAAAATCATGCTGTCGGGCGAAGTGACTCGCGCTGTGACCATCAAGGGCATCGCCGCCACCAAAGGTGCGCGTGCGGCTATCGAAGCAGCTGGCGGCAAGTTCGAGGAATAAATGGCTAAGCAAGGTGCTCTCTCAGCGCTAGGCAAGGGCGGTATGTCTGAACTCTGGGCTCGTCTGCGTTTTCTGTTCCTGGCGATCATCGTCTACAGAATTGGCGCACACATCCCGGTTCCAGGTATCAACCCGGACCGACTCGCAGACCTGTTTCGACAGAATGAGGGGACCATTCTTAGCTTGTTCAACATGTTTTCCGGCGGCGCGCTGGAACGGATGAGCATCTTTGCACTGGGGATCATGCCGTACATTTCGGCATCGATCATCATGCAGCTGATGACCGCCGTGAGCCCGCAACTGGAGCAGTTGAAGAAGGAAGGGGAAGCTGGCCGTCGCAAGATCAGCCAGTACACCCGCTATGGCACCGTCATCCTGGCCTTGGTGCAGGCGATCGGCATGTCGATCGGCCTGGCCAACCAGGGTGTGGCGTTCACTGCAAGTTTCAGCTTCTACTTCGTGGCGGTCTCCACTTTCGTGGCGGGCGCGATGTTCATGATGTGGCTGGGCGAGCAGATCACTGAGCGTGGTGTGGGTAACGGTATCTCGATGTTGATCTTCGCAGGTATCGTTGCTGGTCTTCCGAGAGCGATCGGGCAGTCTTTCGAGTCTGCACGTCAGGGCGATATCAACATCTTCGCGCTGGTTGCGATCGGTCTGCTGGCGGTAGCGATTATCGGTTTTGTGGTGTTCATCGAGCGTGGTCAACGGCGAATAGCCGTTCACTATGCCAAGCGTCAGCAGGGCCGCAAGGTCTTCGCTGCGCAGACGAGCCACTTGCCGCTGAAAGTGAACATGGCCGGTGTGATTCCTGCCATTTTCGCGAGCAGCATCTTGCTGTTCCCGGCTTCGCTGGGCTCCTGGTTCGGTCAGTCCGAAGGTATGGGCTGGTTGCAGGACGTCTCGCAGTCGATCGCTCCTGGTCAGCCGTTGAACATTCTGCTGTTTAGTGCAGGGATCATTTTCTTCTGCTTCTTCTATACGGCGTTGATGTTCAATCCGAAAGACGTGGCGGAAAACCTGAAGAAGTCCGGTGCCTTTATTCCGGGTATTCGTCCAGGCGAGCAGTCGGCGCGCTACATTGATGGCGTTCTGACTCGTTTGACCATGTTCGGTGCCCTGTACATGATGTGCGTCTGCTTGCTTCCACAGTTTCTGGTGGTGGCTGCAAACGTTCCGTTCTACCTTGGCGGGACCTCGTTGCTGATTGTGGTAGTGGTTGTGATGGACTTTATGTCCCAAGTACAATCGCACCTCGTTTCGCACCAGTACGAATCCCTGATGAAGAAAGCCAACCTGAAAGGCTACGGTGGCAGCGGTCTGCTGCGCTGACAGTCCCTTAAGGTTCGAGGAGTTGGCAATGAAAGTTCGTGCATCGGTGAAAAAGCTGTGCCGTAACTGCAAAATCATTCGTCGCGAAGGCGTCGTTCGAGTCATTTGCAGCGCAGAGCCGCGTCACAAACAGCGCCAAGGCTGACTGTGATGTGCTACAAGCCCGGCAGCTAGTGCGCTGCCGGGTTGATTATTTGTTATTACAGCGATATTATCTCGCGCCCTATTTCTTGGCTTCCGGGGCGTAGGTAGCTGTCAATTGGAGTCCCACTGAATGGCCCGTATTGCAGGCGTTAACATTCCAGATAACAAGCACACTGTTATCTCGCTGACCTACATCTATGGTGTTGGTCGCACTACTGCACAGAAAATCTGTGCAGACACTGGGGTCAACCCAGCCGCACGGATCAAGGATCTGAGCGACGAGCAGATTGAACAGCTGCGTGGCGAAGTGGCGAAGTTCACCACCGAAGGTGATCTGCGCCGCGAAATCAACATGAAAATCAAGCGCTTGATGGATCTGGGCTGCTATCGCGGTCTTCGTCATCGTCGTGGTCTGCCAGTACGCGGTCAGCGTACCAAGACCAACGCGCGTACCCGTAAAGGTCCGCGTAAGCCGATCCGCAAGTAATCGCACCAGCGAATCGACAGGAATCTAGTCATGGCAAAACCTGCTGCTCGTCCTCGTAAGAAAGTAAAAAAGACAGTGGTTGATGGCATCGCCCACATCCACGCGTCTTTCAACAACACCATCGTGACCATTACCGATCGTCAAGGTAACGCCCTGTCCTGGGCCACCTCCGGCGGCTCGGGCTTCCGCGGTTCACGCAAGTCCACCCCGTTCGCTGCCCAGGTGGCTGCAGAGCGTGCTGGTCAAGCTGCGCTGGAATATGGCCTGAAGAACCTCGACGTCAACGTCAAGGGTCCAGGTCCAGGTCGTGAGTCCGCTGTCCGTGCTTTGAACGGCTGTGGCTATAAGATCGCCAGCATCACCGACGTGACGCCAATCCCGCATAACGGGTGCCGTCCGCCGAAGAAGCGCCGCGTGTAATTCAGGAGACGATAGATAATGGCTCGTTACATTGGTCCAAAATGCAAACTGGCTCGTCGTGAAGGCACTGACCTGTTCCTGAAAAGCGGCGTTCGCGCCCTGGAATCGAAGTGCAATATCGAAGCAGCCCCAGGTATCCACGGTCAGCGCCGTGGCCGCCAGTCCGACTACGGCACCCAGCTGCGTGAAAAGCAGAAAGTCCGTCGTATCTATGGCGTTCTCGAGCGTCAGTTCAGCGGTTACTACAAGGAAGCTGCCGGCAAGAAAGGCGCAACCGGCGAGAACCTGCTGCAACTGCTCGAATGCCGTCTGGACAACGTCGTATACCGTATGGGCTTCGGCTCGACTCGTGCCGAATCCCGTCAGTTGGTTTCGCACAAGTCGGTCAGCGTCAACGGCAAGACCGTTAACGTTCCGTCGTACCAGGTTCGTGCTGGTGACGTGGTCGCGATTCGCGAGAAAGCTAAAAACCAGCTTCGCATTGTCCAAGCTCTCGATCTGTGTGCCCAACGTGGCCGCGTAGAATGGGTAGAAGTAGACACTGAGAAGAAGTCGGGCGTTTTCAAGAACGTTCCTGCTCGCAGTGATCTGTCCGCCGACATCAACGAAAGCCTGATTGTCGAGCTCTACTCCAAGTAAGGGCTAGAAAATAGGTGCATCCATGCAGATTTCGGTAAATGAGTTCCTGACGCCCCGCCACATTGATGTGCAGGTCGTCAGTCCAACCCGCGCCAAAATCACCCTCGAGCCTCTCGAGCGTGGTTTCGGCCATACCCTGGGCAACGCGCTGCGACGCATCCTGTTGTCCTCAATGCCCGGCTGCGCAGTAGTCGAGGCCGAGATTGACGGTGTACTCCATGAGTACAGCGCCATCGAAGGTGTACAGGAAGACGTCATTGAAATCCTGTTGAACCTGAAAGGCCTGGCTATCAAGCTGCACGGTCGTGACGAAGTTACGCTGACCTTGTCGAAAAAGGGTTCGGGGGTGGTTACCGCTGCCGATATTCAGCTGGATCATGATGTCGAGATCGTTAATCCCGATCACGTAATCGCTAACCTGGCGTCTAACGGCGCCCTGAACATGAAGCTCGTTGTAGCTCGTGGTCGTGGTTATGAACCGGCCGACTCGCGTCAAAGCGATGAAGACGAAAGCCGCAGCATTGGTCGCTTGCAGCTTGACTCTTCGTTCAGCCCGGTACGTCGTATCGCATACGTGGTGGAAAACGCCCGTGTCGAGCAGCGCACTAACCTGGACAAGCTGGTTATTGATCTGGAAACCAACGGTACCCTGGATCCTGAAGAGGCTATCCGTCGCGCTGCAACCATTCTGCAACAGCAGTTGGCTGCGTTCGTCGACCTCAAAGGTGACAGTGAGCCTGTGGTAATCGAGCAGGAAGACGAGATCGATCCGATCCTGCTTCGCCCGGTTGACGATCTGGAACTGACTGTACGTTCGGCTAACTGCCTTAAGGCGGAAAACATTTACTACATCGGCGACCTGATTCAGCGTACCGAAGTAGAACTGTTGAAGACTCCGAACCTGGGCAAGAAATCCTTGACTGAAATCAAGGACGTTCTGGCCTCCCGCGGTCTGTCCCTCGGCATGCGCCTCGACAACTGGCCGCCTGCAAGTCTTAAGAAGGACGACAAGGCGACTGCCTGATCGTCGTAATCACCGAACGTAGTGTTTGGTAAGGAATGAACCATGCGTCATCGTAAAAGTGGACGTCACCTGAGCCGTACCAGCTCGCACCGCAAGGCCATGTTTCAGAACATGGCGGTGTCGCTGTTCGAGCACGAGCTGATCAAGACTACCCTGCCAAAAGCCAAGGAACTGCGCCGCGTTGCCGAGCCGCTGATCACCCTGGCCAAGGTAGACAGCGTTGCAAACCGCCGTCTTGCTTTCGACCGTACTCGCTCGAAAGAAATGGTTGGTAAGCTGTTCAACGATCTGGGCAAGCGCTATGCCACCCGTCAGGGCGGTTACCTGCGTATCCTCAAGTGCGGCTTCCGTACTGGCGATAACGCACCTATGGCGTACGTCGAGCTGGTTGATCGTCCTGTTGGTGGCTCGGTTGAAGCTGCTGAATAAGACGAACAGTCTGTTCTGGAAAAACCGGGCTTAGGTCCGGTTTTTTTATGTCTGCTGATTAGTCAAAATCTATCAGGCAGAGAAGATTTGCCCATTAGTCGAATGAGGGTGTTTTTTGGATACTTGCTCCAAGCCGCTGAAGTCGGCGCCTACACAGCAAGCCTTACCAAGGAACATCGTCTATGAGCCAGAGCAAGATCCTCACCACCGCTAGCGGCGCGCCGGTCGCCGACAATCAGAATTCCCGTTCTGCAGGCCCGCGTGGTCCCTTGCTTCTGGACGATTTCCATCTGATCGAGAAGCTTGCGCATTTTAATCGCGAGAATATTCCTGAGCGCCGTGTGCACGCCAAGGGTTCAGGCGCATACGGTACCTTCACGGTAACCCGAGATATCTCTCAATATTCCAGTGCCAAGCTGTTCAGTGCGGTGGGCAAGCAGACCGAAACCTTCCTGCGGTTTTCCACGGTGGGCGGCGAGCGCGGTTCGGCTGATACCGAGCGCGACCCGCGCGGTTTCGCCCTCAAGTTCTACACAGAGGAAGGCAACTGGGACATCGTCGGCAACAACACGCCTGTGTTCTTCATTCGCGACCCGATGAAGTTTCCCGATTTCATCCATACCCAGAAGCGCTTGCCTCAAAGCAACCTGAAGAGCGCGCAGATGATGTGGGACTTCTGGTCCCATTCACCTGAAGCATTGCACCAGGTGACCATTCTGTTCTCCGATCGCGGCATTCCCGATGGCTATCGCCACATGCACGGCTTTGGGAGTCATACCTACAGCCTGATAAATGCCAAGGGAGAGCGGCACTGGGTCAAGTGGCACTACAAGACGGCTCAGGGCATCAAGAATCTGGCGCCGGCCGACGCGGCGCGTATCGCAGGCACCGACCCGGATTACGCACAGCGCGACCTGTTCGATGCAATCGAGCGTGGGGATTTCCCCAAGTGGCGTGTATGCATGCAGATCATGAGTGAGGATCAGGCGAACCGTCACCACGAAAACCCGTTCGACGTAACCAAGACCTGGTCGCAGAAAGAGTTTCCGTTGATCGAAGTGGGTATGTTGGAACTGAATCGTAATCCGCTGAACTATTTTGCCGAAGTAGAGCAAGCTACGTTTGGCCCGAGCAACATGGTGCCTGGCGTAGGGCTGTCGCCCGACCGTATGCTGCAAGGCCGTGTGTTCGCGTATGCCGATGCTCACCGCTATCGCGTCGGGACCAATCATCAGCAGTTGCCGGTGAACGCACCACGCAGTGCGGTTTATTCGTACCAGCGTGACGGTTCGATGGCCTTTGGCAGCAATGGCGGTGCCGCGCCTAACTACGAGCCCAACAGCTACGCCGATGCGCCCAAGCAGGCGCCTCAGTATCGCGAGCCCGCCCTGGCTCTGCACGGTGACGCGGATCGCTTCGATCATCGCGTGGACGCCGATTACTACAGCCAGGCCGGTGCGCTGTTCCGCTTGATGAGCGCAGAGCAGCAGGCGTTGCTGATCGACAACATTGCGGGTGCGATGATGGGTGTCAGCGCAGATGTGGTGGAGCGTCAGTTGCAGCACTTCTACCGTGCCGACGAAGCCTACGGTAACGGGATCGCCAGGGCACTGGGCATCCAGTTGGGCTGAACCTAAGTGATAAGAAGAACCGCCCTCATCTGGGCGGTTTTTCGCTTTATTTCGTCGCTTTTTCTCTGCTTTTTAGCGTATTTATGCACCGCAGGCCGTGACGTAACCGCGACCTTGGTTCAAACTATGCCTTTCTGCTAGGAGATATACGGCGATGCTAGGCCACCCGGACGTAATTGATTACCTCAATACTTTGCTCACAGGCGAGCTGGCTGCCCGTGATCAGTATTTCATCCACTCGCGGATGTACGAGGACTGGGGCTTCGCCAAGCTCTTCGAGCGCATCAATCATGAGATGGAAGAAGAAGCAGGTCATGCCGACGCCTTGATGCGTCGCATCCTGATGCTCGAAGGTACGCCGCGCATGCGTCCGGACGACCTTGAAGTCGGTACGGATGTACCGAGCATGATCGCCGCCGATCTGCGTCTGGAATACAAGGTGCGTGCGGCCTTGTGCAAGGGCATCGAGTTGTGCGAACGACACAGCGATTTCGTGACTCGCGACATACTGCGGGTGCAGTTGGCGGATACCGAAGAAGACCACACGTACTGGCTGGAGAAGCAGCAGGGGCTGATCAAGTCCATTGGCTTGGAGAATTACCTGCAGTCGCAGTTTTGATCTCACCGTAGCAGTGGTTGAAGGCCCGGCAGGATGCACGGTGATTCTGCAGGGTTACGGTGCTGACCGCTGACGCGGCTTGCGCCGCTGCTACAGAGTTGTGTTTGCAATGAAAAGCCCCGCTTGTGCGGGGCTTTTTGGTTTCAGATTTTGTCGCGTTCGAGCAACGGTTTGAGGTAGTGGCCGGTGTAGGACTGCTTCATTTCGGCAACCTGCTCCGGTGTGCCGACGGCGATGATCTGGCCGCCTTTCGAGCCACCTTCCGGACCCAGGTCGACCAGCCAGTCTGCAGTCTTGATGACATCGAGGTTGTGCTCGATCACCACCACGGTGTTGCCGTGGTCGCGCAGCCGATGGAGTACGTCGAGCAACTGCTGGATATCGGCGAAGTGCAAACCAGTGGTGGGTTCGTCGAGGATGTAGAGGGTCTTGCCGGTGTCGCGCTTGGACAGCTCGCGTGACAGCTTGACCCGCTGTGCTTCACCACCGGACAAGGTGGTCGCCGACTGCCCCAGCTTGATGTAGGACAGGCCTACATCCATGAGGGTCTGCAGCTTGCGCGCCAGTGCCGGCACCGCATCGAAGAAATCGCGAGCCTCCTCGATGGTCATCTCGAGGGTCTCGTGGATGTTCTTGCCCTTGTACTTGATCTCCAGGGTCTCGCGGTTGTAGCGCTTGCTCTTGCAGACGTCGCAGGGCACATAGATGTCGGGCAGAAAGTGCATCTCCACCTTGATCAAGCCGTCACCCTGGCAGGCCTCGCAGCGACCGCCCTTGACGTTGAACGAGAAACGGCCCGGCCCATAACCACGTGAGCGCGATTCCGGCACCCCAGCAAACAGTTCGCGGATCGGCGTGAACAGTCCGGTATAGGTGGCAGGGTTCGAGCGCGGCGTGCGTCCGATCGGGCTTTGGTCGATGTCGACGACTTTGTCCAGGTGCTGCAAGCCATTGATGCTGTCATGCGCCGAGGCTTCCAGCGTGGTCGCACCATTGAGGGCGGTGGCGCTGAGCGGGAACAGGGTATTGTTGATCAGGGTCGACTTGCCCGAGCCGGAAACGCCGGTGACGCAGGTCAGCAAGCCGATCGGGATCTCCAGATCGACATTGCGCAGATTGTTGCCGCGAGCGCCCTTGAGCGTCAGGGAAAGCTTCTTGTTGCGCGGCGTGCGCTTGGCTGGCACGGCGATCTTCACGCGGCCGGAGAGGTACTTGCCGGTCAGCGAGTCGGGATGGTCCATGACCTCCTGCGCGGTGCCCTGGGCGACGATATGGCCGCCATGCACGCCGGCGCCTGGGCCGATGTCCACCACGTAGTCGGCAAGGCGGATGGCATCTTCGTCATGCTCGACGACGATGACGGTATTGCCGATGTCGCGCAGGTGCTTAAGGGTGCCCAGCAACCGATCATTGTCCCGCTGGTGCAGGCCGATGGAGGGCTCGTCGAGGATGTACATGACGCCAACCAGGCCCGCGCCGATCTGGCTGGCCAAGCGGATGCGCTGGGCTTCGCCGCCGGAAAGGGTGTCGGCACTGCGGTCCAGGGTCAGGTAGTCCAGGCCGACGTTGACCAGAAACTGCAGGCGCTCGCGGATTTCCTTGAGGATCTTGTCGGCAATTTCGCCCTTGCGTCCAGTCAGGGCGAGCGTGCCGAAGTACTCGGTGGCGTCGCCGATCGGCAAGCCGGTGACGGCGGGCAGGGTTTTCTCGCCTACCCATACATGCCGAGCCTCGCGGCGCAGACGCGTGCCGCGGCAGTCCGGGCAGGGCTGGGTGCTGAGAAACTTGGCGAGCTCTTCACGAACACTGGCCGATTCGGTTTCGCGGTAGCGGCGTTCGAGGTTGGGCACGATGCCTTCGAACGGGTGCGAACGTTTGACGATATCGCCCCGGTCATTCAGGTAACGGAAGTCGACGTTGTGGGTGCCGCTGCCGGTGAGGATGACTTTCTGCTGGTCGGCCGGCAGCTCGTTGAACGGCACGTCGAGGCTGAACTGATAATGGCTGGCGAGCGAACCGAGCATCTGGAAATAGTAGACGTTGCGCCGGTCCCAGCCGCGGATCGCGCCCTCGGCCAGGGTCAGTTCACCATTCACCAAGCGCTTGTTGTCGAAAAACTGTTTCACGCCCAGGCCGTCGCAGGTCGGGCAGGCGCCGGCCGGGTTGTTGAAGGAGAAAAGCTTGGGTTCCAGTTCGCTGATCGCGTGTCCGCAGATCGGGCAGGCAAAGCGTGCGGAGAAGATGATCTCTTCGAACGGTTCGTCATCCATCGACGCCACGAGGGCGATGCCATCGGCCAGCTTCAACGCCGTCTCGAACGATTCGGCCAGACGCTGCTGCAGATCGGCACGGACCTTGAAGCGATCCACCACCACTTCGATGGTGTGCTTCTTCTGCTTGTCGAGCTTGGGCAGCTCGTCCATTTCATAGAGCTTGCCGTTGATGCGCGCGCGGACGAAACCCTGCGCGCGCAGCTCTTCGAAAATGGCCAGGTGCTCGCCTTTGCGTTCGCGGATGACCGGGGCCAGCAGCATGAGCCGGGCGCCTTCGGGCTGCGCCAGCACGAGGTCGACCATCTGGCTGACGGTCTGGGCTTCCAGCGGAATGTCGTGATCCGGGCAGCGCGGTGTGCCCACGCGGGCGTAGAGCAGGCGCAGGTAGTCGTAGATCTCGGTGATGGTGCCGACGGTGGAGCGCGGGTTGTGCGATGTCGACTTCTGCTCGATGGATATGGCCGGCGACAGGCCTTCGATGGTGTCGACGTCGGGCTTTTCCATCATCGACAGGAATTGCCGGGCGTAGGCCGACAGCGATTCGACGTAGCGGCGTTGGCCTTCGGCGTAGAGGGTATCGAAAGCCAGGGAGGATTTGCCTGAACCCGACAGCCCGGTGATCACGATCAGTTTGTCACGGGGCAGGGTCAAGTCGATGTTTTTCAAATTGTGGGTTCGAGCCCCACGTACCAGAATCTTGTCCAAGGCGGCCTCGCGCGGCGGGCGTAAACAGGTGAGTATACGGGGCTTGTCAATGGCACGGCACGGTGAGTGCGCGCAAAGATGAAGAAGGCGCGTCATAGCGTCGCCGTCTGTGCCGTTACTGGGTGGGACTGGTAGAATCGTCACCGGTTCACACGAGGTTTATCCATGCACGATCCCCACAGCGAACGCATGAGCAGCGGTGAAACCCGCGCAGCCAGCGGGTTGGCCCTGGTGTTCGCTTTCCGCATGCTAGGCATGTTCATGGTCCTGCCGGTGCTGGCGACCTATGGCATGGACCTGGCGGGCGCCACCCCGGCCCTGATCGGTCTGGCGATCGGCGCCTATGGCCTGACCCAGGCATTTCTGCAGATCCCTTTCGGGGTCATCTCCGACCGCATCGGCCGTCGTCCGGTGATCTACGGCGGCCTGGTGATCTTCGCCATCGGCAGCGTGGTCGCGGCCCAGTCCGATTCCATCTGGGGCGTGATCGCTGGACGCGTTCTGCAGGGCGCCGGGGCGATATCGGCGGCGGTCATGGCCCTGCTATCGGACCTGACCCGCGAACAGAACCGCACCAAGGCGATGGCCATGATCGGCATGAGCATTGGTGTGTCGTTCGCGGTGGCGATGGTGGTCGGGCCGCTGCTGACCCGAGCCTTTGGCCTGCATGGCCTGTTCCTGGCGACCGGTGCGCTGGCCTTGGTCGGCATCCTGCTGGTGGCCTTCACGGTGCCCAAGGCCACGGCGCATACACTTCATCGCGAGTCGGGCGTAACCCGCAGCGAGATGCTGGCCACCCTCAAGCATCCCGATCTGCTGCGCCTGGACCTGGGCATTTTCGTGCTTCACTCGATCCTGATGGCAAGCTTCGTCGCCTTGCCTCTGGCGCTGGTGGAGCGTGCCGGGTTGCCCAAGGAGCAGCATTGGTGGGTGTACCTGACCGCCCTGGTCGTATCTTTTTTCGCAATGATTCCGTTCATCATCTACGGCGAAAAGAAGCGCAAGATGAAGCGTGTTCTGCTGGGCGCGGTGGCGACCTTGATGCTGGTGGAGGTGTTCTTCTGGGGGTTCGGCGACAGCCTGAAGGCGCTGGTCATTGGCACGGTGGTGTTCTTCACGGCGTTCAACCTGCTGGAGGCGTCGCTGCCTTCGCTGATCAGCAAGGTTTCACCGGCCGGCGGCAAGGGCACGGCCATGGGGGTGTATTCCACCAGCCAGTTCCTGGGGTCGGCCATGGGTGGCATCCTTGGCGGTTGGTTGTTTCAGCAGGGTGGGCTGGGTGTGGTCTTCATCGGATGCGCAGCGCTGTGCGCCCTGTGGCTGGCCATAGCTGTTACTATGCGCGAACCACCCTACGTGACCAGTCTGCGCTTGCCGCTTTCGCCCCAAGCGATGCGCGAGACGGGATTGGCCGAGCGGTTGAAAGCCGTGCCCGGTGTAACAGATGCGGTGGTGGTGGCAGAAGAGGCCGCCATCTATATCAAATTGGACAAAGAAATTTTGGATCGCACCGCCCTCGAGCGCCTGGTCAACCCAGCGCCGGAAGCGTGCGAAGCCTAGGAGAACGTTATGGCCCGTGGGGTTAACAAAGTCATTCTGGTGGGTACTTGCGGTCAGGATCCCGAAGTCCGTTTCCTGCCCAACGGCAATGCGGTCACCAACCTGAGCCTGGCCACCAGCGAGCAGTGGACCGACAAGCAGAGCGGCCAGAAGGTCGAGCGTACCGAGTGGCACCGTGTGTCGATGTTCGGCAAGGTTGCGGAGATCGCCGGTGAGTACCTGCGCAAGGGCTCACAGGTGTACATCGAAGGCAAGCTGCAGACCCGCGAGTGGGAAAAGGACGGTATCAAGCGTTACACCACCGAGATCATCGTCGACATGCAGGGAACCATGCAGCTGTTGGGCGGCCGTCCGCAGAACAACGACCAGCAGGGCGGCGGTGGCAACAACTACCAACAGTCGGCACCGGCTCCGCGTCAGCAGGCGCCGCGTCCACAGCAGTCGGCACCTCAGCAGCGTTCGGCTCCGCCGGCGCAGCAGCAGCCAGCGCAGCAGCCGGCTCCGGATTTTGACAGCTTTGATGATGATATTCCGTTCTAGGGTATAGCTACACCGCCCGTATGACCTGAAAAAGCCCCGCTGCCACCCAGCACCGGGGCTTTTTGCCGCTCGCCAAAAAGCAGGCGAGTGCACTGCTTCGAACAGGCCTTGTAAAGCCGCTTTGACGCCAGTTTTTCAGCTGTTTTCACAGCGGCAAAATATAAATATATGCATCGCGTATTACCTTGCCCTGGCCCCGCCGCTTCACTAAGATTTTTCCAACTTCGCGGCCCTGTTGCCCACGCTTCGTTACCTGAAGCGCACTGCCTGCCGCCGATACACCCTTCGAACGGAATCACGTCATGGCTTCAGGTCAACGCTTTCACGCGCTCGACAGTCTTCGCGGTATCTGCGCGTTGGCCGTTGTGCTGTATCACCTGCACGTGGTCGGCAGTGTGACGGAGCTGGCGTTCTTTCGCAGTGCCGATTTGTTCGTGGACTTCTTCTTCGTGCTCAGCGGGTTCGTGATCACTCATGCCTACGGCGCGCGGCACGATCTGGACCTGCGGCGGTTCTTCGTTCTGCGCACCTTTCGTCTGGCGCCCTTGCATGTCTGTTTGCTGGGCGTGTTCATCGTCTTCGAGTTCGTGAAGTGGGGCGCCGCGCAGCAAGGGGTCAACTTCAACAAGGAGCCGTTCACCGGTATGTATGCGCCTTCGCAGATCGTGCCCAACTTGCTGTTGATCCAGGCGTGGACGCCGTGGACGGAAAACATGTCGTTCAACTATCCGTCCTGGAGCATCAGCATCGAGTACTACATGTATTTGATTTTCGCCGCGGTGGTGCTGTGCACGTCGGCGCGTCGGGTGCCGGTCTGGGCCGGGATCGTCATCGTTTCCATGGCGATGCTGTACAGCGGGGCAGGGCCGTTCACCGCGCTGGCCTACAAGGGGCTGGCGTGCTTCTTCGCCGGGGCGCTGTGCTACAAAGCCTTCGAGGCACTACGCCGACGGGTGCAGCCGGGGTTCGCAATGGCTTCGCTGCTCGAAGTCGTGGCGGGCGGATCTATTGTTTGGCTGCTCAGCAGTGACGAGCCGAACAAGGCCATGCTGGCCAGCGCTCTGTTCTGCCTGACGGTGACTTTGTATGCGTTCGATGCCGGGGTCGTTTCCAGCGTGCTGAAGACGCGTGTGTTCGAGCTGCTGGGGCGACTGTCCTACTCGATCTACCTGACCCATGTGATCATTTTGAGTGTGTTGATCCTGCTGTTCATGGTGTTGGAGAAGAAAACCGGCTTGCCGCTGGCGCCGGTGTTCGGAGATTTCCGCTATCTGGACAGCGGTTATCCGTGGCTCAACAATCTGCTCGTGGGCCTGGTATTGCTTGCCGTGATCGGGGTTTCTTTCATCACCTACCACCTGATCGAGATCAACGGGCAGAAGTTGGGGCGTCGTTTACTGGGGCATCGATTGCCTGCGCAGGCTGTGCCGGGCTGAGGCTGCGGGGCTGCAACTAACCCCTCTTTTTGATAGCGCGTGACGTCGGCGTCAGAAAAACGCAAAATGGCTGTTCGATTCGAGTGCGGGCGAAGGTTTTGTCGTCGACCACGCGCCTGCGGTTAATCTGAACTGCCAATTTGAACGGACCTGCTGACTCTATGCGAATGCGCCTTATGCTGTTGGGCGGTGGGAATGCCCTAGGACAAGCGCTGATTCGCCTCGGAGCGGAAGAGGGCATCGGCTTCCTGGCCCCGCGTCCGCCGGAAAACGGTTGGGATGGGGCGAGCCTCACCGACCTGCTCGATGAAACCCGCCCCGATGCGCTGATCAACCTGGCGTACTACTTCGACTGGTTTCAGGCCGATGCAGTGAGCCAAGCGCGCCTGGACCAACAAGAAATCGCGGTGGAGCGTTTGGCCGAACGCTGCCAGCAGCACCAGATCGTGCTGTTGCAGCCGTCCAGCTATCGTGTGTTCGATGGCTCGCGGGCCACTGCCTACAGCGAAAAAGACGAGCCGGTTCCCCTCGGGCTTCGAGGCCAGGCGTTGTGGCGCATCGAGCAGAGCGTGCGAGCGGCGTGCCCGCGGCACGTGCTGTTGCGTTTCGGCTGGCTGCTGGACGACAGCGCCGACGGCGTACTGGGTCGCTATCTGCAGCGTGCCGAGCTGCCGCAACCGTTGCCACTGGCCGATGACCGACGCGGCAATCCGACGCCGGTGGACGACGCCGCGCGGGTGATCCTCTCGGTGCTCAAGCAGCTGGACTGCGAAGCCCCGCTGTGGGGCACTTATCATTACGCCGGCAACGAGGCGACCACGGCGCTGGCCCTTGGCCAGGCTATCATCAGCGAAGCCAAGACGATGCATGCGCTGGCGATCGATGCGCCCACCGCGCAGGCCCACGCCGCGCGGCCCGATGCCGGGGAAGAACCGCAGCACGCCGTGCTGGCCTGCAAGAAAATCCTGCACACCTTCGGTATCAAGCCGCGCGCCTGGCGTTCGGGGCTGCCGAGCCTTCTGGACAGATACTACCGACATGGCTGATACACCCATTCTGATCACCGGCGGTGCCGGTTTCATTGGCTCGCACCTGGTCGATGCGTTGCTGGCCGAAGGTCACTCGGTGCGGGTCCTCGATGACTTGTCCACAGGCAAGCGCAGCAACCTGCCGATGGAAAACGCCAGGCTGGAGCTGATCGAAGGCGATGTCGCCGACGCAACCCTGTTGGCAAGGGTGGTAAGCGGCTGCAAGGCGGTGGTGCACCTGGCCGCGGTCGCTTCGGTGCAGGCTTCGGTCGACGATCCGGTGAAGACTCATCAGAGCAACTTCATTGGCACCTTGAACCTCTGCGAAGCGATGCGTCTGGCGGGGGTCAAGCGTGTGCTGTTCGCTTCCAGCGCCGCGGTGTATGGCAACAATGGCGAAGGTGAAGCGGTCGGCGAGAGCACGCCCAAGGCACCCTTGACGCCCTATGCATCGGACAAGCTGGCCAGTGAGCACTATCTGGACTTCTACCGCCGCGAACATGGGCTGGAGCCGGTGGTGTTTCGCTTCTTCAATATCTACGGGCCGAGGCAGGATCCTTCCTCGCCGTATTCGGGCGTCATCAGTATTTTCAGCGAGCGCGCCCAGCGCGGGCAGCCGATCAGCCTGTTCGGCGATGGCGAACAGACCCGCGACTTCTTCTATGTCGGTGATCTGGTGACCTTGCTGATGCAAGGGTTGCAGCAGGCCACCGTGCAGCCGGGGCCGGTGAATGTCGGGCTGAACCAGGCAACTTCGCTGAATCAGTTGTTGGCCGGGCTGGGCGCGGTGCTCGGCGGCTTGCCGACGGTGAGTCATGGCCCGGCCCGTGCGGGTGATATCCGCCACTCGCGCGCCGACAACGCCTTGCTGCTGGAACGCTTCGAACTGGGCCCGGTGACGCCGCTGGAAGAAGGGTTGCGGCGCCTCCTGGCGCTGTAGGCCGCTCCACTGTCGCCAGCCAGGCCCCGCACCGATGGGGCAGGGCTGGCGGCAGGATCGTTGCCTAGAACTTGTAGCCCACACCCACCATGTACACCCACGGATCGACTTCCAGGTCGACCTTGGTGCGGCCGACGCCCAGCGCCGTGGGGCCGTCGACGGTGGCCTTGGTGTCGATGTCGACGTACCAGACCGACGCGTTGAGCATCATGTGCTCGCCCAACATGTAGTCGAAACCCAATTGCCCGGCAATGCCCACCGAGTCCTGGATCTTGAGGTTGTTGAAGCCCTGTTGCTTGCGCGCGCCACTCAGGTCTTCGTCGTAGAACAGGGTGTAGTTGATGCCGACGCCGGCGTACGGCTGGAAGCGCGACGTTGGCGCCAATGGGTAGTACTGCAATGACAGGGTGGGAGGCAGTTGCTTGACGTCCGCCAGTTTGCCATCGAGCCCGCCGATACCGGTGGCGGCACTGACCCCGCGCACGCCCACGGTGTGCTGGAACGGCGTGGCCGCCAGCAGCTCGATGCCGACGTGGTCGGTGAGCATGTAGGCGAAGGCCAGGCCCAGCTGCGTGTCGCTGTCGAGGGTGGCCTTGGTGCCTGCGACCTTGACGCCGTCCAGTTTGAGCTGGCCACTGTCTTCATTGGGTGCGGTGGTCGCGGCGCCGGCGCGAATGATCATATCGCCGGCCTGGTGTGCCTGGGCCTGCGTGGTTGCCAGCGCCAGGGCAATCAGTGAGGCGCCGAGCAAGGACTTGTTCATGGGGGCTCCATTGGGGAATGCGAAGGACATTCGCCCAATGGTAGTCAGTGCGGCGCTGCGGTTTTTTGATCTGGCTCAATGAAAGTCCAATGACTCAGTCCGGCAGCTCGTAGGCGTAGATTTTTGCCGCGGCCATCTGGTAACCGGCCTGCGCCAGGTCGCTGGTGCTGGCCTTGACCTGCATGGGGCCCTCGATCCAGTAGGGCTGGTAGAGCTCTTCGACCTTGACCCCGACAGCGCTGGTGACGTGCACGATCTGATTGGACGGCGGCGGCGGTACATGGATGCAGGCGCCGAAATAGGGCACCAGGAGAAACTCGGTGGTCCGGCCGGCTTCGTTGACCTCCAGCGGTACGATGTAGCCGGGGATGCGCAGTTGCTGGCCGTCCAGTGCCTGGACCACCGGCGCATCGGGCGCTTGCTGGTGGGCTGCAGGGCCGGCTTCGGCCAGCGCGGTGCCCATTTGCGCCAGGTCGTGCATGGGCGTCATCTGCGGGGCCAGCCTGGGCGCATCTGGCGGGATCAGCGCCTCCCAGCTGACTTCCTTGAGCTCGGCTGCGGACAGCGACACGCTGGTCAGCAGCAACAGGGCCATTACCGCGCGCAACATAGGTGAAATCCTCACAGGTGGATCGACAGGCCGTCGGCCAGGGATTGCCGGTAGGCGCGCCAGGCCGGTATTGCGCCCATCACCACCGCGGCCGCGAGAATGATCCCCAACAGCGACCATTCATAGGCGCTGGGCAGGCTCAGCGGCAGGAACAGGCCGTAGTTGGACTGCACGTAGCCCTGCGCGCAGGCAATGCCCAGGTACAACAATGCCATGCCCGCGAGGATTCCGACCAGTGCCAGGGCGAAGGCTTCGAGAATCAGCAGGCCGGCGATGTGCCAGGGGCGGGCGCCGACCGAGCGCAGGATGGCCATCTCGCGGCGGCGTTCGTTGAGGCTGGTGACGATGGCCGTGAGCATGCCGATCAGGCCGGTCAGGACGACGAATACGGAGATCACGAACAATGCCTGTTCTGCGGTGCCCATCAGGCTCCATAGCTCCTGCAGGGCCACGCCCGGCAGGATTGCCATCAACGGTTCGCCGCGAAAGTCATTGATGTCGCGCTGCAGGGCGAAGGTGGCGATCTTGCTGTTCAGGCCGACCATGAACGCAGTGATAGCGCTGGGTGTGAGATCCATGTTGCGCGCCTGGTCGGCGCTGATGCGTCCGGCGCCGCGGGCCGGAACGCCATTCTTCCAGTCGACATGGATGGCTTCCATGCCGCCCAGGCTGATGTGCAGCGTGCGATCGACCGGCGTACCGGTGCGGGCGAGGATGCCGACGACGGTGAACGGCTTGTCGTCGTGCTTGACCAGGCTGATCGCTGCCACGCCGTGGGCCAGTACCAGTTTGTCGCCCAACTTGTAGTGCAGGGCATCGGCTACCTGCGCGCCAAGTACTACCTCGAAGGGATCGGTCTGGAAGGCTCGACCCTGGACCACCTGCAGCGACTGCCGGCGGCCGTACTGATAGTGTTCGAAATAGCTCTGGTTGGTGCCCATGACCCGGTAGCCGCGGTGCGAGTCACCCAGCGAGATAGGAATGGCCCATTTGACCTGCGGGTTGTTGGCGTAATGCTCGAAACTGTCCCAGCGGATGTTGTTGGTGGCGTTGCCGATGCGGAACACCGAGTAAAGCAGCAGGTTGACCGAGCCGGAGCGCGCGCCGACGATCAGGTCGGTACCGCTGACTGTGCTCGCGAAGCTGGCACGGGCTTCGTGGCGCACACGCTCCACGGCCAGCAGCAGGCACACCGACAGGGCAATGGCGAAGGCGGTCAGGAATGCGGTGAAACGGCGGTTGGCCAGACTGGCCAGGGCAAGACGAAGCAGGTACATCAGGGCACCTCGGGTGAGGCAGGGCGTGCTGCGTGGTTGAGCTCGGCCAGGGACAGGTGGCGGTCGAACAAGGGTGCCAGGCTTTGATCGTGACTGACGAACAGCAGGCTCGAGCCGGCGGCGCGACATTCGGCGAACAGCAGTTGGATGAAGGCTTCGCGGGCGTCGCTGTCCAGCGCCGAGGTCGGCTCGTCGGCGATCACCAGTTCGGGTTGGCCGATCAGCGCACGCGCAGCCGCCACGCGTTGCTGCTGACCGATGGAGAGGGTGTCGGCACGGCGTTGGAGCAGCGCCGGATCGGTCAGGCCAAGGTGTGCCAGCAGTTGCGTGGCAGCCTGGGCAACACTGCCATGACGCTGCTCGGCACGCGCGGTGCGGCGGCGAGAGAAGCGGCAGGGCAACTCCACGTTCGCGCGCACCGACAGGAACGGCAGCAGGTTGAACTGCTGGAAGATGTAGCCGGTGTGCTCGACGCGAAACCGGTCACGGGCAGCGAAGCTCAACTCGCTCAGGTTTTGCCCGAGCAGGTGGACGCTGCCGCGCTGCGGCGTGTGCACGCCGCCGAGCAGGCCGAGCAGGGTGGTCTTGCCACTGCCGCTGGGGCCCTTCAGGAACAGGGTTTCCCCACGCTCCAGGCGGAACGCGGGGATGTCCAGCAACGTTGCTTGGCCAGGCCAGGCGAAGCCCAGTTCGGCCAGCTCGATCAATGCATCGCTCATGGGTCAGAATTTCAGGCTGCTTTGCTTGGGGGTGAGGTCCGTACCCTGCTGGCCGGACGGGCCGATCAGTTGTACCTGAATTTTCTGGGTGGCGGGGAAGGTGCTGAACAAGCGCGCCAGGTCCAGGTGTTCCAGGGCCTTTGGCGACGCGCAGGTGAAGTGGTAGTGCGCATGAATCTCGCTGTGCTCGTGGTGATGCTCGTCACCTTGCTTGGCGTCTGCGGCGTCGTGTTCGTGGTCAGCCTTGCCGCCGAACAACGGGCTTTCCAGCTTCTGCTCGGTGACCGTGCAGTTGGCTGCGGCGGGCAGGCCGAACAGCACCAGCGGTTGCTCCAAAGTCTTGCGTGCCGCGGCGACCTTGGCCTTGTCGGCATCGCTGCTGGCAGCATGCTCGAAGCCCACCAGGTTCATGGCCGGGCTTTGCAGCTCCAGTTCAAGTGACTGACCATCCAGTGCGGCGTCCAGGCGGGCCACACCATGTTCGTGGGCGCCGAGGCTGCCGTGCTCATGTTCATGCTCATGTTCATGCTCATGGTCATGGCCTTCTTCGTGGGCATGAACCGCGAAGGGCAGCAGGGCAAAGGGTAGGGCAAGCATGAGACGGCGCATTGGGGAATCTCGTGGTCTGGGTAAAACGCAATGTTATAACAAATTTACAGCCGGTTACCATGCGTCCGTAAAGATTCATGTTCGCTTCAGCAAATGCGCGCAGGTGTTGTGAAGTCAAAGGCGGGATTGCGTCACCGGTGGGGCGCTGCTACAACGATGCCTCGTTATGAAAGGGCATCCGCATGATCAGAATCAAGGGCACAGTAGGCAACCTGCCGGTAGACCTGGCCATAGAAATGGACGCTCAGGACTGGGCGCACCTGACCGGCCCCTTCGCAACAGCATCCCAAAGCGCGACAACGGCGGCAACGCCGCCTGCGCAGAGCAAGGCCAGGACCGAAGACGACGGCGTATGGCGCAGCGTGCTGTTGCTGCTGGAACAGGCAGGAAGGATAGAGGGCCCGGCATTGCTGGATCAGGTTCAGGGGCTGGTGGGGGACGTGGCGGCTGGCAAGCGGATGCTGGTGCGTTTGCGCCACTGCCCGCAGGTCAAGGTGGAAGCCGGGGCGGACGCACCGGTGTATTGCTGGGTCGGCTAGCTGTGCCGCAGGCCACGTCTTGCGCCGTGGCCTGCCGCAGTCCGTCAGTACAGCGCGGCGAACAGCTTGCGGCGGTAAGTGGTCACCAGCGGGTGATCGTTGCCGAGCAGTTCGAACACCTGCAGCAACGTCTTATGCGGCAGCCCTTCGCTGTAACTGCGATTGCGCATGAACAGTTGTAGCAGGCCGTCGAGCGCTGCTTCGTAATGCTGGCGCGACAGCTGCTGGACGCACAGCTGGTACGCTGCTTCGTCGTCGCCAGGGTCACGGGCCAGGCGCGCCTTGAGATCGGCCACATCGGGCAGGGCCCTGGCCTGACGCAGGAATGTCAGCTGCGCCTTGGCGCCGGCCAGCGCAGCCTTGTGCTCGTCACCACCGACGGCATCGAGCACCTGTTGCGCTTCGTCCAGCTCGCCGCGTTCGGCCAGGCAGCGAGCGAACAGGATCAACGCGCCAGGGTTGGCATTGTCCTCGGCCAGCAGCCCTTTCAAGGTCTGCTCGGCTTCGCCGAAGCGGCTCTCGCTGAACAGGGCCTGCGCCAGCTCCAGTGGATCGGCCGCCGCTGGCGGTGGCATCTGTACATGCGGTTCGAGCAAGGCGCGGATGGCCGACTCAGGTTGTGCGCCAGCGAAGCCATCCACCGGCTGACCATCCTTGAACAACACCACGGTAGGCAGGCTGCGAATGCCGAAGCGGCCGACGATGTCGGGTTCGGCGTCGCAGTCGACCTTGGCCAGAACCAGCTCGCCTGCGTAGCTCTCGGCAATCTGTTGCAGCAAAGGCATGAGCACTTTGCAGGGGGCGCACCACTCGGCCCAGAAATCCACCAGCACGGGCCGGGTAAAGGATTCGTCGATGACGGCCTGGTCGAAGTTGGCCGTAGTAACGTCGATGATGTACGGGGTTTCTTGACTCATGTGAATCTCGAGGATCAGCGTTTCGGTGGACTATAAGGGATTCGAATCGGGCCCACCACCGCCGCTCGTTTGGCCCGGTGGTGGGCGTTGGCAGGCCGTGTCAGGGGGCTTTGATCATTTCCAGGTTGCCCAGCAGCTGGGTGGTGGGCTGGTTGATCTGCACGGCAGGCAGGTGCAGGATCAACTGCCCCGACTGGCTGGCGCGGGCGCGCAGCTCGACCCGCGACCCGGCCGGGAAGGCTTCGGCGGCAAAGCGCAGCTGGAAGGGCAGGGCTTGGCCAGTGCCCCGCTGCTTGGCGCTGGCCAGCAGTTTCTGCGGGCGACCGCGCGAATCGATCACCAACAGGGCCATCTCGACTTCGGCGCCGGCGGGTACGCCGATCAGGTTGCCGCTGAGCTGGCGCTGGTAGGCGGGCAATGGCCCAAGTTCCACGGGCGCCTTGATGACAGGTGCCGCTGCGGGCGGGGCCACGGTGGCCACCGGCTTGGGCGCATCACTGCTGCAGGCAGCGAGCAGGCTGAAGAAAGCGAGCAGAACGAGCGACTTGGACGGCATTTCGAAACCCAACGAAAGTAGAACCGTCTGTATACCGCAAAGCCCCGGGCTTGTCTTGCCAGTGGGATGCGCTACCATGGCCCTCCCTTTTTTTGTTGCCTGCCACCATGCACTGTCCCTTCTGCGGTGCCAACGACACCAAGGTCATCGACTCACGATTGGTCGCCGAGGGCGAGCAAGTACGCCGGCGCCGTGAGTGCCTGGCTTGCGGTGAGCGTTTCACCACCTTCGAAACCGCCGAACTGGTGCTCCCGCGACTGATCAAGCAAGACGGCAGCCGCCAGCCTTTCGACGAAGAAAAACTGCGTGCGGGCATGCAGCGAGCGCTGGAAAAGCGCCCTGTCAGTGTCGAGCGCCTCGAAGCGGCACTGGTGCACATCAAGCATCAGTTGCGCGCCACGGGCGAACGCGAGGTCAAGTCGCTGGTCGTCGGCGAATGGGTCATGACCGAGCTGCAAAAGCTCGATGAAGTGGCCTACATCCGTTTCGCTTCGGTGTACCGACGCTTCCAGGACCTGGACGAGTTTCGCGAAGAAATCGACCGCCTGGCGCGCGAGCCGGCCAAGGAATGATGAGCATGCCCGACCCGACGGCCAGCGATGCCCGGCACATGGCCCGTGCCTTGGAGTTGGCGCGCAAGGGCGTGTATTCCACTCATCCCAATCCGCGCGTGGGTTGCGTGATCGTGCGTGACGGTGAAACGGTCGGCGAAGGTTGGCACGTGCAGGCCGGCGGCCCCCATGCCGAGGTGCATGCACTACGCCAGGCCGGCACCCGCGCGCAAGGCGCCACGGCCTATGTGACGCTCGAACCGTGCAGCCACTACGGACGTACGCCGCCATGCGCCGAGGCGTTGGTCGAAGCCGGCGTGGCGCGGGTGGTGGTGGCCATGCAGGACCCCAATCCGCAGGTGGCCGGGCAGGGTCTGGAGCGCCTGCGGCAAGCAGGTATTGCCGTCACCTGTCCGCTGCTCGCCGCCGAGGCCCGGGCGCTGAACCCCGGATTCCTCAAGCGCATGGAGCACGGCCAGCCCTACGTTCGGGTGAAACTGGCCATGAGCCTGGATGGGCGCACGGCCATGGCCAGCGGCGAGAGCCAGTGGATCACCGGGGCTGCCGCGCGTTCGGCGGTGCAGCGTCTGCGGGCGCAATCCAGCGCCGTATTGACCGGCGCCGACAGCGTGATTGCCGATGGCGCACGGATGACCGTGCGCGCCGTCGAGCTGGGGCTGGATGCCGAGGCTACCGAGCTGGCGACTCGCCGGCTACCGCTGCGCATTCTGATCGACGGCCGCTTGCGGGTGCCGCTGGATGCACCGTTCTTCCAGGCCGGCCCCGCGCTGGTCGTCACCTGCGCAAACCCAACGGATCACCCCGAATACGTTCAGGAAGGTCACGAGCTGCTGAGCTTGCCGGGCAGGGAGGGGCGGGTCGATCTGCCGGCTCTGTGCGGCGAGCTGGCGCGCCGAGGCCTCAACGAAGTCCTGGTGGAAGCCGGAGCGAGCCTGGCAGGGGCCTTCGCCCGCCAAGGCCTGGTGGACGAGTACCAGATATTCATTGCCGCCAAGTTCATGGGCTCCACGGCGCGGCCGTTGCTCGACTGGCCACTGGCGCACATGAGCGAGTCGCCGCAGTTGCAGATCACCGACATGACGGCAGTGGGCGACGACTGGCGCGTGATCGCCGTCCCGACCCCTGCGCCACAGCCCGCTACGGCCCCGGCAAAGCGCGTATAATTTCCGGCTTGCGCCTGGCGCCAGCCTTGTTCTCGAGGAGGACTCATGTTCACCGGCATCATCGAATCCATCGGCAGCATCCGTGCGTTGACCCCCAAGGGCGGTGACGTGCGCGTACACGTCGACACCGGCAAGCTCGACCTGAGCGACGTCAAGCTCGGCGACAGCATTGCCATCAATGGCGTGTGCCTCACGGCCGTCGAGCTGCCGGGCAGCGGCTTCGTCGCCGACGTCAGCCGCGAAACCCTGGACTGCACCGCCTTCCACCAGCTCAAGAACGGCAGCCGGGTCAACCTGGAAAAGGCCCTGACGCCCACCACGCGTCTGGGTGGGCACCTGGTCAGCGGCCATGTCGATGGCGTTGGCGAGGTGGTGTCACGCCAGGAAAACGCCCGTGCCGTGGAATTCCGTATCCGCGCGCCGAAGGAGCTCGCCAAGTACATCGCCCACAAGGGCTCGATCACCGTCGACGGCACCAGCCTGACGGTGAACGCCGTGGATGGCGCCGAGTTCGCACTGACGATCATCCCGCACACGCTGAGCGAAACCATCATGGACGACTACCGTCCCGGTCGCCTGGTCAACCTCGAGGTCGATCTGCTGGCGCGCTATCTGGAGCGTCTGCTGCTGGGCGACAAGGCCAGCGAATCGAGCCACGGCGCGATCAGCGAAAGCTTCCTGGCGGCCAACGGCTACCTGAAATCCTGAGCAGCGTGCTGTTCTGAACACAAGGGGGTGCCGCGTGGCGCTCAACACGATCGAAGAGCTGGTGGAAGACATCCGCCAGGGCAAGATGGTCATCCTGATGGATGACGAAGACCGCGAGAACGAAGGCGACCTGATCATGGCCGCCGAATGCTGCAAGGCCGAGCACATCAACTTCATGGCCCGCCACGCGCGTGGCCTGATCTGCATGCCGATGACCCGCGAGCGCTGCGAGACCCTCAAGCTGCCGTTGATGGCGCCGCGCAACGGGTCGGGCTTCGGTACCAAGTTCACCGTGTCCATCGAAGCGGCCATCGGTGTGACCACCGGCATCTCCGCCGCCGACCGCGCCCGCACGGTGCAGGCCGCAGCTGCGGCCGATGCGCGCGCCGAGGACATCGTCAGCCCCGGGCACATCTTCCCGTTGATGGCCCAGGCGGGCGGCACGCTGGCCCGCGCGGGCCACACCGAGGCTGCGTGCGACCTGGCGCGCATGGCCGGCTTCGAGCCTAGCGGGGTGATCTGCGAGGTGATGAACGACGACGGCACCATGTCGCGCCGTGCCGAGCTGGAGGTATTCGCAGCCCAGCATGACATCAAGATCGGCACCATTGCCGATCTGATCCACTATCGGATGATCCATGAACGTACCGTTCAGCGGATTGCCGAGCAGCCGCTGGACAGCGAACTGGGCCAGTTCAACCTGGTGACCTATCGCGATTCGGTGGAAGGCGACGTGCACATGGCGCTGACCCTGGGCACAGTGGTGCCCGACCAGCCGACCCTGGTACGGGTGCACAACATGGACCCGCTGCGCGACCTGCTGATGGTCAAGCAACCGGGCCGCTGGAGCCTGCGCGCGGCGATGAGCGCGGTTGCCGAGGCCGGCAGCGGCGTGGTGCTGTTGCTCGGCCACCAGCAGGACGGCGACGTGCTACTGGCGCACCTGCGGGAAAGTGCCGGGCAGGCTGCGGTGAAAACCCCGACCACCTACAGTATCGTCGGCGCCGGTTCGCAGATCCTGCGCGACCTGGGCGTGCGCAAGATGCGCCTGCTCAGTTCGCCGATGAAGTTCAATGCGATATCCGGATTCGATCTGGAAGTTGTAGAATACGTGCCCTCCGAATAAAGACCGGCTGCAAGGGTTGCGGCGGTGCCGATGCACCGGCCCGCCCGTGACCTGCAGTCTCGATGTTCGTGATCCATTATCCGCAGAGGCCGCTTGCAGGCGGCCTGGCTCTTTAAGATGAGACAGACCCGAATGACCCTGAAGACCATCGAAGGTAACTTCATCGCCCCCAAAGGCCGCTACGCCCTGGTGGTTGGCCGCTTCAACAGCTTCGTCGTCGAAAGCCTGGTAGGCGGCGCCGTCGATGCCCTGGTTCGCCACGGCGTCAGCGAAAGCGACATCACCCTGATTCGCGCCCCGGGTGCGTTCGAGATCCCGCTGGTCGCGCAGAAAGTTGCGCAGCAAAGCGAATACGCCGCGATCATCGCGCTGGGCGCGGTCATTCGGGGCGGCACGCCGCACTTCGAATACGTTGCCGGCGAATGCACCAAGGGTCTGTCCCAGGTGTCGATGGAGTTCGGCGTGCCGGTCGCCTTCGGCGTACTGACCGTAGACACCATCGAGCAGGCCATCGAGCGTTCCGGCACCAAGGCTGGCAACAAGGGTGCGGAAGCTGCGCTTTCTGCCCTGGAAATGGTCAGCCTGCTGGCGCAGTTGGAGGCCAAGTGATCAACGACGAAAGCGATCGCTTCAATCCACGCGATCCCAAGCCTGCGGATGCCGGCAAGCCTTCACGCAGCGCCAAGCGCCGTGAGGCGCGTCAGTTGGCAACCCAGGCCCTCTACCAATGGCACATGGCCAAGCACTCGCTGAACGAGATTGAGGCGCAGTTCCGCGTCGACAACGATTTCGGTGACGTCGACGGCGCCTATTTCCGCGAAATCCTGCACGGTGTGCCGGCCAGCCGCGATGAAATCGACAGCGCCCTGGCGCCATGCCTGGACATCACCATCGACGAGCTCGATCCGGTCGAGTTGGCCGTGCTGCGCTTGTCTACCTGGGAACTGCTCAAGCGGGTCGACGTGCCTTACCGTGTGGTGATCAACGAAGGCATCGAGCTGGCCAAAGTATTCGGTTCCACCGACGGCCACAAGTTCGTCAACGGCGTGCTCGACAAGCTGGCGCCGAGCCTGCGTGGCCCGGAAGTGGCAGCGCACAAGCGCTGATCCCGGACATGCAGCCCATGGGCGAATTCGAGCTGATCCGACACTATTTCGCCGCCGCGTCCTGCGCGCGCGCCGGCGATGGTGTGGCCTTGGGCATCGGCGACGATTGCGCCCTGCTGGCGTTGGCGCCGGGCGAGCAGATGGCGGTTTCCACCGACACGCTGGTTGCCGGCGTGCATTTTCCCCAGGGCGCCGACCCTCTCCTGCTGGGCCAGCGCGCCCTGGCCGTCGCGGCCAGCGACCTGGCTGCCATGGGCGCCAGCCCCCTGGGTTTCACCTTGGCGCTGACCCTGCCCAGCTTTTCGGCGCAGTGGCTGCAAGGGTTCGCCACCGGCCTGGATGCCATGGCCGAGCGCTGCGGCCTGCGCCTGGTCGGAGGTGACACCACCCGAGGCCCTTTGAGCCTGACCCTGACCGTATTCGGCCGTCTGCCCCAAGGCATGGCGCTGACGCGTAGCGGTGCCCGGCCGGGTGATCTGCTGTGCGTCGGCGGCAGTCTCGGCGACGCTGCGGGTGCGCTGCCGCTGGTGCTTGGCCAGCGACATGCCGAGCCTGCGGTGGCCGGGCCCTTGCTGGCTCACTACTGGTCACCGTTGCCGCAATTCGCGCTGGGCCAGGCCTTGCGGGGCAGGGCCAGCGCGGCGCTGGATATCTCCGACGGCCTGTTGGCCGACTGCGGCCACATTGCCAGGGCGTCGAAAGTCTCCTTGCGGGTGGAACGCGAGCGACTGCCGGTGTCCAATGCCCTGCAGTCGTTGCTCGGCCTGGAACAGGCCTGGTCAGCGGCGCTGAGCGGGGGGGACGACTATGTACTGGCCTTCACCCTGCCTCCTGAAGAAGAAACCACCCTGCGCGCTCAGGGCGCGGTGTTTTTCGTCATCGGCCAAGCGAGTGTTGGCGAAGGCGTCACGCTGGTCGACCGTCACGGCCAGGACATCACCCCGACCATTCGGGGCTACCAACATTTTGCGGAGACACCGTGACAGACCATCCCAACCAGGTTCCAGCGGAGTTCGTGCCCCCTTCGGTGTGGCGTAATCCATGGCATTTCCTGGCCTTCGGTTTTGGCTCCGGAACCTTGCCCAAGGCGCCGGGCACTTGGGGATCCATGGTCGCCGTACCATTCATTCCGCTGTGGCAGATGTTGCCGGACTGGGGCTACTGGCTGATGCTGGGCGTGAGCATGCTGTTCGGCATCTGGCTGTGCGGCAAGGTCGCCGACGACCTGCGCGTGCATGACCACGAAGGCATCGTCTGGGACGAGATGGTCGGCATGTGGATCACCCTGTGGCTGGTGCCCGAAGGTTGGGTCTGGCTGCTGGTGGGTTTTCTGGTGTTCCGCTTCTTCGACATTCTCAAGCCGTGGCCGATTCGCTGGATAGATCGCCATGTCCATGGGGGTGTGGGTATCATGTTCGATGATGTGCTGGCCGGGGTCTTTGCCTGGCTCGCCATGCAGCTGCTGGTGTGGGGCTGGAGCTTCGTTTGAATCGGCCCTGTGCAGGTCGGCCTTGAGGGCGCAACGGATGGCTGGATGGCGGGGGTTGCTGGGTGCAGCGATGCTGTTGGTGTGCTGGGCAGCCAGCGCAGGGGTAGCGCTGCAGCCTGCGCGCATCGATCTGGTCAGTGAAGCGTGGGAAGACTACACCAACGCCGACGGCACGGGATTGGCCTGGGACGTCCTGCGCGAGGTGTTCCAACCGGGAGGTATCACGGTGGTCACACGTACCGAGCCCTATATCCGTTCGGTCGGGCTGGTTCAGCAGGGTCAGGCCGATGCCTGGGTCGGTTCCTACCAGAACGAGGCGCATGCCCTGTACCCGCGCTGGCATTACGATACCGATCATATCTTTGCCTTGAGCCTAGCCGACAAGCCTCAGGTCGATTTCGCCAGCCTGGGTGGCTATCGCCTGGCCTGGGTGCGCGGCTACCAATTCCAGAAATACCTGCCTAACGTGCGAACCTACAATGAGGTCCAGCGTCGCACCGGCATCTTGTCCATGCTCGAACACGATCGTGCCGACTATTACGTCGATGCCCTGACCGAAATCGAAGTGATCCTGCGCCAGGCTGCCGAGCCCGAGCGTTTCAAGCGCGTGCACGTGGCCGAGTTGCCGCTGTACCTGGGGTTCAGCGACAGTGCGCGTGGCCGGGCATTGCTCGCCGTCTACGATCAGCGCATGGAACAGTTGGTCAAGACCGGCCAGCTGCGCGCGATCTACCAGCGCTGGGGCCAACCCTATCCGTTCGACCCCCCGTTGCCAGCCCCTTGATCGAGCCGCTGCACAGGCGCCACCATCATCCACTGAGCAGGTGCGTAGAGCTGCTGTTACAATACTGCCCTTGTCAAGTTCATCAAGAATCAGGAGCACCCGGTGCCCGTCGTTTTTGTCGCTGCTTCTCAGCTTCCCACGCCTTTCGCTTTGTTCACCATGCATGGTTTTCTCGATGAGGCCACGGGCCGCGAGCATGTCGTGCTCAGCCTCGGCGATGTGGCGGACGGCGCACCCGTACTGGGGCGCCTGCATTCGGAATGCCTGACGGGGGACGCGCTGTTCAGCCAGCGCTGCGACTGCGGATCGCAACTCGAAGCCGCGTTGCAGGCCATTGCCCGGGAAGGGCGCGGCGTCTTGCTGTACCTGCGGCAGGAAGGTCGGGGGATTGGCTTGCTGAACAAGATCCGTGCCTATGAACTGCAGGACGGCGGCGCCGATACGGTCGAGGCCAATGAGCGCCTGGGCTTCGCTGCCGACCAGCGCGACTACGGCATGTGCGAACCGATGCTCGAGCACCTGGGTGTCAAGGCCCTGCGCCTCATGACCAATAATCCGCGCAAGGTCAAGGCATTGACCGATATGGGCATCAACGTTGCCGAGCGCGTACCGCTGCACACCGGGCACAACCCACACAACAAATACTACCTGGCCACCAAGGCCGGCAAGCTTGGCCACATGATGGGCAGCGAGCATCAGGGTGAAGTGGTCGGCACGATCCGCAAGGGTAGCGAAGGGGTGTAGCGCGGTGCAGGGCTGACCATGTCAGCCCTGCACCGAAGTGACGTCAGCGTTGCAGCAGGCGCTGGCGCAGGGTAATGGCAGCTTCGATACCCACCGCATCCAAACCACATTCGGCCAGCATCTGCGCCGGCTTCGCGTGTTCCACATAGGCATCTGGCAAGCCCAGGTGCAGCACGGGCTTGAGCACGCCTTCGCGGGCCAGGAATTCACTGACCGCCGAACCTGCACCACCCATGATGGCATTCTCTTCGAGGGTGACCAGCAGATCGTGGCTCTCGGCCAGTTCACGGACCAGTTGCTCGTCCAGTGGCTTGACGAAGCGCATGTCGGCGACGGTGGCGTCCAGCTTTTGCGCCACTGTCAGCGCCTCCGCCAACTGCACGCCGAACACCAGAATGGCGACTCCGCGACCCTGCCGACGTACTACGCCCTTGCCGATCTCGATGCTGTCCAGACCCTGGTGGATCGCCGCGCCCGGACCGTTGCCGCGTGGATAGCGGACGGCGGCCGGACCTGGATGATGGTGACCGGTGCTGAGCATCAGGCGCAGCTCGTTTTCGTCGCTGGGCGTCATCACCAGCATGCCGGGGATGCAGCGCAGGTACGACAGGTCGTAGCTGCCGGCGTGGGTCGGACCGTCCTCGCCGACCAGGCCGGCGCGGTCGATGGCGAACAGGACGTCGAGGTTCTGCACCGCCACATCGTGGATCAGCTGATCGTAGCCGCGCTGCAGGAACGTCGAATAGATCGCCACCACTGGCTTGGCGCCTTCGCAGGCCATGCCGGCCGCCAGGGTTACCGCATGCTGTTCGGCAATGGCAACGTCGAAGTAACGCTCGGGGAAACGTTCGCTGAAGGCGACCAGATCGGAGCCTTCCTTCATGGCCGGGGTGATACCGACCAGGCGTTGGTCGGCTTCCGCCATGTCGCACAGCCACTGCCCGAACACGCCCGAATACTTCGGCCCGCTGGCCTTGGCTGGAGCCACGACCGGAGCGTCCAGCGGGTCGAGCTTGGTGATGGCGTGGTAGCCAATCGGGTCGACCTCGGCCGGGGCGAAGCCCTTGCCCTTCTTGGTGACCACGTGCAGAAACTGCGGACCCTTGAGGTCGCGCATGTTGCGCAGGGTGGCCACCAGGGTCGGCAGGTCATGGCCGTCGATCGGGCCGATGTAGTTCCAGCCCAGTTCTTCGAACAGGGTGCCGGGGACCAGCATGCCCTTGGCGTATTCCTCGGTGCGACGGGCGATTTCCCAGGCACCGGGCAGCCGCGATAGCACCTTCTTGCTGCCCTCGCGCATGCTGGTGTAGGTGCGGCTGGAGAGAATCTTGGCCAGGTAGTTGGACAACCCACCGACGTTGCGCGAGATCGACATGTCGTTGTCGTTGAGGATCACCAGCATGTCGGCATTGACTTCGGGCGCGTGGTTGAGCGCTTCGAAGGCCATGCCGGCAGTCAGCGCGCCATCACCGATCACGGCAATGGCCTTGCGTCCGCTGTTCTGCAGGCGCGCGCCGATGGCCATGCCCAGGGCGGCGCTGATGGAGGTGCTGGAGTGACCGACCCCGAAGGTGTCGTATTCACTTTCGCTGCGCCGCGGAAAGGCAGCGATGCCATCCTTCTGGCGCAGGCTGGCCATGCGCTCGCGGCGGCCGGTGAGGATCTTGTGAGGGTAGGCCTGGTGGCCGACGTCCCACACCAGACGATCGTCGGGCGTGTCGAAAACGTAGTGCAGGGCGATGGTCAGCTCTATGACGCCCAGGCCGGCACCGAAATGCCCACCGGTCTGGCCGACCGTATAGAGCAGCTCCTGGCGCAGTTCGTCTGCCAGTGTTTCGAGCTCGGCTTCGCCCAGACGGCGCAGGCCGGCAGGAGTGTCAGCACGGTCGAGCAGAGGCGTCGCCGGGCGTTCGCGGGGGATCTCTTGAAACGTCGTGGGCATCAGGCGAATCGTTATGAGTTCTAGGAATGGATCAGTTTACCTGATGCGGCGTCGGGTGCGCACGCGCTCGTCAGTTGCGTCGCGCCACAATGTAGTGCGCCAGTTCGCGCAACGGCTCGGCGGCGGCATCGAATGAACGCAATGCATGCAGCGCCTGATCGCGCAGATCCAGCGCGTAGGCCTTGGCCGCATCGAGCCCGAGCAGCGCCGGGTAGGTCGGTTTGTTCAGGGCGATATCGGCACCTTGGCGTTTGCCCAGGGTGGCGGTATCGCTTTCGACGTCGAGGATGTCGTCCTGCACCTGGAAAGCCAACCCAACCGCTCGCGCATAAGTCTGCAGGCACTCGAGCTGTGACGGCTGTGCCCGCGCGCTTGCGAGCGCGCCGAGGCGTACGCTGGCCTCGATCAGGGCGCCGGTCTTGTGCCGGTGCATGAACTCGAGCGCCTGCTGGTTCAGCTGCAGGCCCACCGAGCCCAGGTCGATGGCCTGGCCGCCGACCATGCCGGCCGGGCCAGCAGCCTGTGCCAGCACCTGGACCATGCTCAGTCGTATGGCATCGCTTTGCGGGCTCAGGGTCGGGTCGAGCAGCGCGGTAAAAGCCAGGCTTTGCAGGCCATCGCCGGCCAGGATGGCGCAGGCTTCATCGAACGCCTTGTGCGTAGTGGGCTGGCCACGGCGCAGATCGTCGTCGTCCATGGCCGGAAGATCGTCGTGCACCAGCGAGTAGGCGTGGATCAGCTCCACCGCACAGGCGGCGCCATTGGCTTGGGTGGCATCTGCGCCCAATGCCTCGCAGGCGGCGTAGGCGAGCAGCGGACGAACCCGCTTGCCGCCGTTCATGACGCTGTAGCGCATGGCCTGGTACAACCGGGTCAGCTCGGCCGAGGGCGGCACGAACAGGTCTTGCAGGGCGCCGTCCACGCGCTGTTGGCAGAGAGCCTGGTAGGCGGCGATCATTCAGGCTGTTCCGTATCGAAGGGTTCTTCGGTGAGTTCGCCGTCCTTTTCCAGCAGGACCTGCACTTTCTGCTCGGCCTGGGCCAGCGCGCTCTGGCAGTCACGGGTAAGGCGGATGCCGTTCTCGAAAGCGCTCAGCGAGTCTTCCAGCGACAGCTCGCCGTTCTCCAGGCGTTCGACCAGCGTCTGCAGGTCGGCCAGGGATTGTTCGAAATCCAGGGATGCTTTTTTGCGGGCCATGGCAGCGGTCTCGGCGAGAAGGATTGAAACCGGGCGACGTTAGCAGACGGGCGGCTGCGGGGCAAATGGAGTGCCGCCCCCAAGCCGCGCCTAAAGCCCCTGGACCGGCTCCTCGCCGACCTGCATCACCGCTCGATAGTGGACTCGTCCTTTGCGCAATTGCCGTATGGCGTGGTTGACATCTTCCAGCGGCCACGACTGCACCCAGGGCCGCACTTGGCGCGCCGCCGCGAAAGCCAGGGTGTCTTGGATATCCTGACGCCCACCGACGTTGGCGGTGGTGATGCTCAACGTCTTGTACATCATGGCCGCGACATCGAATGTCACCGGCGGTGGCATGCCGGCGAAACACAGCACGCCAAAGGGCCGCAGCATGTCGACGATGGCCGACCAGTCGCAGGCGACCGCGCTGGTCACCAGAATGTAGTCGAAAGCATTGCGCACTTGCTTGCAGTCCACCGATTTACTCAGGTCGACGAAACGGTTGGCGCCCAGGGTCAGGGCATCGCGCTGCTTGTGCGGACTGCTCGAGAGCGCTGTGACGCGGCAGCCGCGCTTGGCCGCGAACTGGATGGCAAGATGGCCCAAGCCACCGATGCCGACGATGCCGACGGCCATGCCGGGCCAGGTGGCGCGCTTGAGCGCCGTGTGCACGGTGACGCCAGCGCACAGCAAGGGTGCGGCGTGCTCGCTGCTCAACTCGTCGGGGATGGAGAACACGAAACGGCTGTCGCAGTACAGGTAGTCGGCAAGCCCGCCGCGTTCTCCGTGAGTGCAGGTGGCGATCAGGCAAGGGCAGTGCTGCTCCTCGCCACGCAGACAGAATTCACAGCCCAGGCAGGCGCTGCGGTACCAGCCGACGCCGACGCGTTGGCCCACGCGCACCCCGGCTACGTTTTCACCCACGGCGCTGACGCGGCCGATCACTTCATGCCCGCACACCTGGGGGTAGACACTGGCATCGCCCCAGTGGCCATCTATCAGGTGCAGATCGCTGCTGCACAGACCGCAATGGGTGACCTGAATCTCCACGTCCATTGGACGCAGCGGCGGGCTGCGGTAGCTGAGCGTCATCAGTTCACGCTGGCGTTGCGCGGCCGCCCAGGCGGTGACCATTCGCCCATTCATCGACTGGCCTGCCCGAGGGTCTGCAGCAATTGCCGAGTCAGCCGGGCGGCCCATTGCGCGCTGAGGCGAATCGGAGAAGTGGCGGGAAACTCGAAATCGTTGTGCGGCGGTGCGGCGGCCAGGTCGTCGAGAATCATCGGCAGAATCAGGCGGGTCTTGGCAATGATCGGGTGTTGACGCGGGTCGTTGTCCAGACGCAGCCGCCAGCGTGCCAGAGGCAGCGGTGCGAAACTGCCCGGTGCGAGGTTGTCGGCCACCCAGCCGCACAGGATCCGCCAGGACAGCGCGCCGTGTGGGTGACACAGGTTCGAGGCCCGCCCCAGTTTGCCGGCGGGTGCCTGGATGGCCAGGCTTGCCATGATCTGCGCGGCTACGTCGACAGGCGTCAGATTGACGCCTCCTTCCAGGTCGGCCGGCCAGCATCCCAGCAACAGGCAGGCGCCCAGCAGCAGGCATACGTAGTCGTTGTCATTGATCGTACTGTGCTCGACCTCGAGCGGCGCGGCCAGGTCGCCACAGCGGGCGATGATGACCGGCAGGCCATGCTCGCGTGCAGCGTTCAGTGCCAAGGCCTCGGCCACATGCTTGCTTTCCTCGTACCCGGTCCGCGCGCTGCTGCCTGCGGCCAGGGTCGAGACCATGAGCAGCGGCATCGCACCGTTGAGGGCCAGTTGGACGATCTGGGCGGTGCCTTCGACATTGCACCGCACCAGGTTGGCGTAGGGCTTGACCCAATTGACCTCGGCCCCGGCGTGCACCACGCAATCCGCGGTCTGCGTGAGGCGCTGGTAGGCGACGGGCGACAGGCCCAAGTGCTCGGCCGCCAGGTCGGCGCATTCCATCTGCAGTTTGCCGAGCCAGTCCAGGGGCACGCCGGGCGGTACCAGACCATGACGCTGCAGGTTGCCCAGGCAGCGCCGACGCGCGTCCGCCAGGTTCTGGGCGCGCACCAGGCAAATGACCTGCTCGACCTCGGGCTGGCGGGCCAGGGTGGCGAGCAGGAAGGCGCCGAAAAAGCCCGTGGCGCCGGTCAGCAGGATGCGCTTGCCTGGTTTGCTCCGATAGGCGTGAAGAATGTCTTCCCCGCGCTGCGGTCCGGGAGTGAATGCGTAGCGCGCCGCCTCCACAGCGACCTCGCGCAGGATCGCGGCAGCCGGCAACCCGGCCTGGGTGCGGTCAATGGCCAATGCCATGCCTTGCAGGCGGGTGTCTTCGAGCAGCGTGGCCAAGGAAAGCTGCACGTCGAAGCTGTGGTTGAGTTCGAGCAGCAATTCGCTGAGTTGCAAGCTGCCGCCGCGGTCGAAGAAATCATCGTCCGGGTGCAATGCGGGAATATCGTTGCCCAACACTGCCTGCCACACCGTGGAAATCTGTGCCTGGGTGGCGGTCAGCGACACCTCATCCTCGGGCAGTGGCACGGCCTGGCTCGAGTGCGCGTCGCTCAGCGGCTCGCGCTTCTGATTGTGACCGGCACCCAGGCTGGCCACGGCATAGTAGGCGCTGGGCACGGCGAAGAACGGCAGGTGCAGGCTGGCCCAGGCGCGCAGGGCCGTGGCCGTGGGCAGATGCTCCGGGCTTGCGGGGACGACGTAGGCCAGCAACTGGCGAGCGGCGCCCTCGTGCCTGCTGCCGATGTAGCTCTGCACCACCAGCGGGTGGCTGTTCAAGACCTGCTCGACGTGTTCCGGATGCACCTTGTAGCCACGTATCTTGAGGTGAGCACTGTCGCGCCCGAGCAGCTGCAGGCGGCCGTTGCCCAGCCAGACCACACGGTCGCCGGTGTCGAACAGCCCGCCGTTGGGTAGCGGGACGTCGCTCGGCTGGCCAAGATAGCCGCGCAACAGCCCCGGCGTGCGCAGATGCAGGTGGCCTGCGGCGCCGCGGGGCACGGCCTGGCCTTGCCGGTCGAGCACGCGCGCTTCCACTCCCTTGATCAACTGCAAGGTGCCGTCTTCGTGCCTGAGCGCAACGTCGCCGGCTTCGTTGGAGCCGTACAGGTCGATCAGGCAGCAGTCGGGCAGCAAGGCCTGTACCTGTGAACGCAGGGCCGCCGACAGGCTCTCGCCGCTGCTCCAGAGTACCCGCAGGCCGGTACAGCAGGACACGAAGCGAATCTCTTCACGGGCCAGCCCCTGCAACAGCGAGGGGGTGATCATGATCTGCTGCAAATGGTTGTCGGCGATGAAGTCCATCAGACGCAGCGGATCGTGCACCACCTCATCGGCGATGATCACCGTGGTGCATCGACTGAGCAGCGGGTAATACAGGTAGCCGGTCAGCCAGGCATTCAGGCCTATGCGTTGCCCCGGTTGCAGGTAGGTCTGCCACAGGCTCAGGGAATCGAGCACGGCAGGCGCTGGCATGAGCGCCACCTTGGCCGGGCCGCTGGTGCCCGAGGTCAACAAGCCGTAGGCGACTGGCGCACGCGTGCGAGCCCACGGCGGGCAGTCCGCAGGTGCCTGGCGGGCAAACTGGCCTTCCAGCAGATGGGGTTGTGCAGCCGGCAGTTGCCGTGCGCTATCGGCGTCGCACAGCACCAGGCACTCGCCCAGGTGCTCCAGCAACTGCTGGCAATGGTGAGCGCTGTACCAGGCAGGTACCTCGAGATACGGCCGGCCTGCCAGGGCACAGGCAGTCATGGCAACGGCGGTGTGAATATTCTTGCGCTTGAACAGCACCGCCCATGCATCAGGCACCAGGCGGGCTTGCAGAACCCTGGCCAGTTGCTGTGCGCGGTCGTGCAACTGCCGTAGGGTCAGGCTGTCGCGTCCATCGCTGACGGCAATGTGATCCGGGTCGGCAGCCACGGCGGCGTTGAACGTGTCCAGCCAATCGGGAACGGCTGCCGTGCTTTGGTTGTAATGGTTGAACGTCACCCAGTCATCGAGGCTGCGTTCGCGCAAGCGCTGCAGGTGCAAGGCACAGGCTTGGGGCGCGGGCAATGGCGAGGGGCCGGTCCGGCCTTGGGCATCGAGCAGATGGAAGCCGGTTTCGGTCAGCAGGCCGATCACGCACGTCTGTGCCGCCAGCCGGTCGAGCAGCTGCTGCTGCCCGGCGGCGCCCGCTTCGCTGCAGGCCAGCAGCAATGGCTGGCCGACCAGGTCATGCAGCTCGGGCAGTTTCCCCGCGTCCGTGGACATCAGTGACGATGTGTCGAGGGCATGGCAGTTAGCTTCGGGAAATTGAGCAATGCTCCAGAGCAGATGGCTGAGGTCTTCCTCGCCACGGTGCAACAGGACGATATCCAGCTGCGCCGACGGCGTGCGATGCAGACTGCGCAGCATGCCGGTTGGACTGCCCGGCCGATGCCGGCCAGCCAGCAGGGCGAAGAATCGCCAGGTGGGTTGGGCAGTGGTTGCGCGTTCGCCGACCACCGCAGGATAGGGCTGTTCGGGATGGTGCACCGCTGCGAAACCGGTCGAACGCTGTGCTTCTTCGTGCCAGCCCTTGAAAAACTGCCAGGCGGGCACCTCTTGCGCTTGCCATTGCAGCATGGCTGCATTGAACGGCACGCTCATGAAATCGCACAGCGAGCTCAAGCCGCCTGTGCTGTCCTGCATCAGGTCGTGATCGCTTTCCAGGGCCAGCAGACTCTGGGCCGGACACGCCCGCTGCACGCGCCAGTACAGTGCCAGCAGCTCCTCGAACCCTGACTCGTCGGGATCGAACCAGGTACTTTCGCCCTGAGTGCCGACGCGATACAGCGAGCGCATGACCGCCAGTGGCTCGCGCACCAGAAACACGTGCTTGAACTGCTGCAGCCAGCCATCGTCGATCTGGGCGAAGTCGCAGAACCAGGCGATTTCCTTGCTCAGCAACACGGACTTGCCCGCAGGCAGCGGGCCGCGGGCGAGTGCCTCCAAGGCCTGGCCGTAGGTCGGGACAGGCTCCCGGTTGCCGGTCCTGCGGCGGGTGTCGAGCACGCTGCGGTACTTGTCGGGCCAGTGCTGCATCAGGAACGGTTCGCTCAGCCGTTCGTGAAGCACGTGCACGGCAGGGTGTTCCATCACGCAGCGTTCGAGTGCAGTAGAGCGGCTTCTGGATACGGCCCAGATGATCACTCGCAGCGGTCGCATCAACATGTCCAGCTCCTTGGTCAGCTACGCAGCACCCAGACTCCGGATGCAGCAATCAGGCCCATGCCCAAAACCATGCCTGTATCGGGTATTTCCTTGAAAAGAACAAAGCCCCAGAACATCGCGAACAGCAGATAGCTGTAATCGAAGGCGCCCACGACTGCGCTCGGACCGATCTGGTAGGCCTTTGCCACGCCGGCGCTCATCAGCACCATGAGGATCGCGAGCACGCCCATCAGTAACCACTGCACAGGCCCCAGCACTACCCAGTGCGGCGCCAGGAAGTCGCTCGGCAGTGATGGTTGGGGCGTACCGAGCAGTTGGTGGCCCAGCAGCATCGTCGCGCCGACCAGGCACAGACACAGGTTCAGGTTCAGCGCCAGCACCAGCGCCGAGCGATCGCTGCAGCGGGCACGGGTCAGTACGGCGGCCACGGCATAGAGCAGGGCTGCCAGCACCGGCAGCAGGGTCATGCCGGAAAAATCGGCAGCCGTTGGGCGCAGAATGATCAGCACACCGACGAAGCCCAAGGCGATGGCCAGCCAGCGGTTTGGGCTTACCGTTTCGCGCAGCACCAGCGCCGACAGCAGGGCAATGAACAGCGGTGCGGTGTAGAGCGCCAGTGCGGCCAGGCTCAGGCTCATGTGCGGCAGGGCCGCATAGAAGGCGATCCACATCAGGGTCAAGGCGGCGCTGCGCAGGAGTATCCAGCGGTCGCAGATCAGGTTGCGCCACAGGCCGGCACTTCGTGAAAAACCTAGCCACAGCAGGAGCAGGGCAATGGCGATCGAGGAGCGAACGACGTACAGCTGCCATACCGTGAAATCGGCACTGCCCAGTTTGATCAGCGCATCGGAGGCGGACACCAGAAATACCGAAGCGGTGATCAGCGATACGCTTGAGCGTGTGTCGCGGAGAAGCGGTCGCTGTTCCATGCGCAGAACCCAGGCGGTCAGTCTTTGCATGATGCGTCAAAAGATGACATCGTTTGAAACGACCATTTCGTCGCCCAGAGCAACTTCAGGTTATGGAAAACCTTCGGCGCAAGCTGCCGCCTCTATCAACGTTGATTCCCTTCGAAGCCGCCGCCCGGCTGCAGAGTTTTTCCCGAGCGGCAGAAGAGCTCCACCTGACCCAGACCGCGATCAGTCGCCAGGTTCGCTCGCTTGAAGAAAGCCTGGGCGTGCAACTGTTCGATCGCAAAAGCCGCGGGGTTTTCCTCACCGATGCAGGCGAAAGCTATCGCCAAACGGTCGCGGCCGCCCTGTTCGATATCGCTCGGCAGACCGAAAAGCTGCGTCAGCAGCAGTCGTCGGCCGGTACCGTGGTGCTGTCGTCGCAGTTGGTGGAAGCGTTCTACCTGTTCATGCCGGCGCTGGCCGGCTTTCACCAGAAACATCCGCATATCGAGCTCAAGCTGCATTCCACGCTGGCGGCCATAGGCGAGGAGCGCGAGCGCTTCGACGTGGCGGTGCAGACCCTCGGCCGAGCCAGTGCCGATCACGTGCTGCTGTTCAGCGCGCCCGATGAAGTGTTTCCGGTCTGCAGCCCCGACTACTTCAAAGGCATCGCCCCGTGGCTGACTCTGGACACTCTGCCCAAGTGCCGACTGTTGCATTACGAGCCCCGTGCACAGGACTTCGTGATCTGGGATCAGTGGCTGGAAAGTGTCGGTGCGTCGTTTCGCGTTGGCAGTCAGGGCATGGGCTTCAACAGCTTCCCGGTCATGATGCAGGCAGCTCTGGAAGGCCACGGCGTGGCCTTGGGGTGGGGAATGACCACGCGCCAGATGCTGGCCGATGGCAGGCTGGTGCGCCTGTTCGACAAGCAGTGGTCCATGGGCGACGCGCTGGGGGTCTACAAGTGGCATGCCAACCCGCTGTCGCCGGCTGCCCGCCTGCTGGTGCAATGGCTGCAGGAGCTGTTGCTCTATCCTCAGCCCGTGCTGGCCTGATCTTCAGTCTACGGCGGCGCGCTGCTGCAGGCAGTCGAGCAGGGTCTGCACCGAGCATGCGCAACTCATGCTCGCGGTGGCCAGCCTGACGTGGGGCGCCGGCGGCGCTTCGTAGGCGGCATCGAGCCCGGTAAAACCGCTCAGCGCGCCCGCGCGTGCCTGCCGATACAGCCCCTTGGGGTCGCGTGCTTCGGCAAGCGCCAGCGGTGTATCGACGAACACCTCGACGAAGGCTGCATCGCCGACGATCTGCCGCGCCAGGGCCCGGTGCGCGATACGCGGTGAAATCAGCGCAACCAGCACCAGGCCGCCGCCGGCACACAGCAGGCGCGCAACCTCGGCGGTGCGGCGCACGTGTTCCAGCCGGTCGTCGTCGCTCAGGCTCAGGTCCCGGCAGAGTCCGCGGCGCAGTTCGTCGCCATCGAGCACCACGCAGTGATAGCCGAGGGCGGCAAGTGCCGCCTCGGTAGCCTTGGCGATGGTGGTCTTGCCGGCAGCGGGCAGGCCCGTCAGCCACAAGACCGTGGGCCGGGTGCTCAGGCGCCGCCAGGTTGGCGGTCGGGAAATATCGGAAGAAGGGCTATCCATCGCGTGCTCCATGACCGGCGAATGCTTCCAGCACCCGCTTCTGAATATCATGCACGGCATGTTCGCTGAAGCCGCTGCGAGCCGTGTCCACCACCAACCGGCCACCGCTGTAGCCGTGGCTGTGCAGGCCTTTCTGGACACTTTCGCACAAGGGCAAGTCTTCTTCACGCACCACCGCCACGAAATCGATCACAGCCTGCTCCTGGGCGTCGGGGTGCAGGCCTTGGGTGAACCACTGCACACGCTGCTCACAACGCTGCGCGCCCGTTGGTACGTGGTGCAACAGGTTCATGTAGCCGCCCGGATAGACCTCGATGCACAGGTTCGGCCAGACGTACCAAGCACCGAATTCACCGCTGCGGGGTGCGTCAGGATTGGTTGCGTAGCCTTGCCGTGCACCCTGATCGTTGCTCAGGTGGGCATGAAAGCCTGGGTGGATGTCGATTCGGTAGCTGCTCAGATCCAGGGTCTGGTGCGACAGGCTGGGGTGGCAGCCGGGGCAGTGATAGCACTCCGAATAGTTTTCCACCGAGACTTTCCAGTTCGTCCTCAGCGCATAGGTATGGCTGTAGCTGTGGTGGAGCGACTCGGGCGCGGGCGCGAAACTGCGCAGCTGCGCTTCGAGCCCGGCGAGCTGGCTGGCCAGGGGTGGGGCGTGCTGGTCCAGATTGACGAAGATCAGGCCACACATCACTTCCAGCCGCACGCCGGCGAGGTGCGCGCGGGCAGGTTCGAAGCCTGTCACGTCACAACTGTGCCGGGCGCTCTGCAATCTGCCTGCGTGATCGTAGCGCCATGCATGGTAGGGGCAGGTGATTGCGCCACGCAGCTGCCCGCAGCCTTCGAGCAGGCGATGCGCACGGTGCTGGCAGACATTGTGGAACGCCCTGAGCTGGCCGTCCTGGCCGTGCAGCACCAGCACGCTTTGCTCGCCGATCTCGCACACCAGATAGGCACCTTCCACGGCCAGCCTGGAGACATGACAGGCGTACTGCCAGGTGCGGTAGAAAATATGCTGCAGTTCCTGCCCGTAGTGATCCGGGTCGAAGTAGAAAGCCCCCGGCAGGTTGTGCGAGCGTTCTGCATCGGGGTGGAAATCGCCGGTGTTCAGGGGCACGTTAGCGGTCCTTGCCAATGACTCATTCATGAATGGCCACCGCCTCGCCCAAGGCGTTCGGGCACAGGGTCAATCCAAGCCCCGGCGTGTCGTCCAGGCGGGCGATGCCACGGCTCACGTGCACGCCGCCCAGGGCCGTGACGATGCTGTGATGGCGGCAGGCATTCCAACTGGCGCGCAGGTATTGGTTGGGGGTGGCCAAGGCCAGGTGCATGGCCGCGGTGTCGGCGATCTGGCTGCCGCCGACGTCTTCGATGTTCATCTGGATACCCTGCTGGATGCAGTAGTCGCGCAGCTGCCGGGCCTTGCTCAGCCCGCCGACACGGGCGATCTTCAGGCCGATGGCCTGGGCCGTATTCGAAGTACTGGCGCGGTACAGGTCGCTGGCGCTGTGAATGCACTCGTCCAGGATCAGCGGGTGCCGCGTCAGGCTGCGGACATGCTGGCACTGTTCCAGGGTTTCGCAGGGCTGCTCGAAATGAATTTCGCAGTCCCTGACCGCGTTCATCACGGCCACCGCCTGTGCCGGCAGCCAGGCGCGATTGGCATCGAAGGTCAGTTGGTCGCCGTTCATGCGCTCGGCGAGCAGGCTCTGGATACGCGCGAGATCCGCCGCCACGCCCGATCCGACCTTGCACGAATGGGTCCGATAACCTTCGGCATGCGCCAGGTGCATGTCGGCGACCATTTGCCGTGGCGTGGCCGTGGGGATGCTGCTCTGCAGGGTCAGCTCGGCATTCAGGCGCCCCCCCAGCAGGGCGTGCACCGGCAGGTTGCAGTGGCGCCCGAGAATGTCCCAGCAGGCCATGTCTATCGCTGTCTTGACGTAGGGGTGGCCGGGCAGTGCCTGGTCCATGACCTGGTTGATCGCATTCAGGTTGAGCGGGTTGCAGCCCAGCAGGTGAGGCGCCAGTTCGGCCAGCCCGGCGCGCACGCCGAGGGCGAACGCCGGCAGGTACGAGGCGCCCCACGGGCAGCTTTCGCCGATCCCGGACACCCCCTGGTCGGTCTCGATCACCACGATGGTGCTGTCCAGCGCGCTGTAGTGCAGGCGCCCGCCAGACAGCGCGTAGGGCTTGTCCAGCGGCAAGTCGACCTGGTAGATACGCAGGCGGGTGATCTTCATGATGCATGCCTCATGGGGTCGATGGCGGTGGCCAGGTTCAGCCGATGCAGCATGGGCAGGTGCAGCGAACCCATCAGTTCGGGGAGGTCGCGCAGCAGCGCAAGGTTCGGCGTGTAGTGGTCGTGGTGATCATCCACCCAGCTGGCGCCGCAACTGCGGCTGACCACTTGTTCGAGCAGTGACGGCTCCAGGCCCATGGCGCGTCCCAGTTGCAATGCCTCCTGCCGCAGGATGTGGTTGATCCAGGCCATGACCTCCAGCAGGCAGTGGGCATAGCGGCCGCAGGCAGGATGGCTGAGCGGGTAGCGAAAGCGTTCCGGCAAGCTGGGCTTGCGCCGCCCGCGCGCGTCGATGACGAAGGTGCCGGGATGGCGATAGGTGCGATCGGCGCCATAGGGGGAGGGCGCGGTGAAACCGTCGATCAGCAGGCGGCGCTGGTTTTCCGTTTCCATCAGCGCCACCACCTGGAGGTGGTTGGCCTGGCCCGGATAACGCTTGCCGGCCTGGCGATAACGCGCCTCGATTTGGCGACCCAGCCTCAGCTCGACATCGAGTTCATCGGCCAGGGCCACGGTCAGGGCCATGTCCTTGACGGTAATCTCAAGCGTGCAGGAGTGGTCATAGCTGCCGTCGAGGAGCATCGGGGTGACCTGGTCGACCACGAAGCAATTGGCTCGCGACTCCTTCGCCACGTCCCACAGCCAGCGCAGGTCCAGGCCCTGGTGCTGTGCCACCAGCAACAGCTCGCCCCACGCCAGCGTGGCGCCGTAGAACAACAGGTTGGTCAGGAGTTTGACCGACTGGCCGTGACCGATGGCGCCGACATGAAGCGTGTGTTGGCCCATCGCGTCCAGCACCGGGCGCGCGATGTCGCAGGCCGCTTTCTCGCCACCGACATAGAAGCAGACGTTGTTGAAGTCCACGCCCATGTGCGAGAGGTTGCTGACCGGTGCTTCCAGGCTCATGACCCCGCGCTGCGCTGCAAATCGAGCGATATCCAGCGTGTTGTGGTAGTCGGTGGTCGAGGTGTCGATCCATACCGCGCCACTGCCCAGAGCTGCCAGGGCGCCGTCATGACCGAGCATCGTTTCGCGTACGTGCCTGGGCAGCGGCAGGCAGGTGATCAGCAGGGCGGCGCCTTCGGCCCCAGCGGCGGGGGTCGCTGCCCAGTGCGCGCCTTGGCTGCGGACCCAGCGCTCGCAACCTGGGTCATGGTCGTGGACGGTCACCGCGAAGCCGTTGTCCAGCAATGCACGAACGAATGGGCGGCCCATGTTGCCCGCGCCGATAAAACCGATAGAGGGGGTCATCGAACCAATCCTTGTGTGTTCAAACCAGTTGGCGGGCCCTTCCAGCGCCCTGCTTGCGTACCCAGATCGAATCGAAGTTCTCCAGCATCACCTCGGCCGTGGAGAAGCTCGGCCCGCCGCCGATGGGTACGATGATCGCGTCGATATCCGGGTAGATGAAAAACGCCAGTGACACCCGTGCGCTCGGCTGACGATGCAAGACCTGATGGGCGGTGCTGACCAGGCGCTCGTTGGTCCAGCGCTGCAGCATGTCGCCCAGATTGACCAGTACGCTGCCCTCCAGGCACGGCACGTCGAGCCACTGGCCACGGCTGTAGATGCGCAGTGAAGGCTGCGGCAGGGATTGCTGGATCAGCAGGGTGAGAAAGCCATTGTCGGTATGTTTGCCGGCCGTTCCCGCTGCGGCTGGATAGTATGAAGCGCGCTGGATCAGGGTTGGCTGGCGGAAGTGCGCATCGAACGCCTGCGGTGGCAGGTGCAAGGCCCTGGCGATGGCCCGGCGCAGCTGCGGGAACACCTGTTCCATGACGTTGCCCTGCAGGGCATAGGCGCAGGCATCGAGGCCAGGTGCGAGGTCTTCGCCAGGAAGCAGGCTCGGGCCGCTGAACGGCGCGCCACCTGGCCGGTCAATGCCCCAGTCCAGATGCTGCTTGTTGTCCGGGCCCGCCTCGGGATGCAGCGTTTCGCCATAGGCACCGACGTAACCCCGCGCGGTGTGCGGGTAACCGGGCTGGTGATCATGGCCGAAGCGCTGCTTGACCGGTTCCGGCAGCGCGAAGAACGCCTGGGCGGCATTCAGGTAGCGCTGGATCAGGGCAGCCGCAAGCCCGTGATCCACCAGATAGAAGAAGCCGTCGTCCTTGCACGCTGCGCTCAGTTGCGCAAGCGCTCCAGGCTCACCTGCCGCCAGTTGTGCCAGGGAGATGACAGGAAGAACCGGCATGTCGTGGGCCCCGTTCATGCTACGCGCAACGCCAGATAGTGGGCGCGCGCATTTTGCAGGTAGCGGGCCGACATCCATGTTTTCAGTACGCAATGACCTTGTTCGCGGGTCAGGCTCTGCACCAAGGGCTCGAAGCCGGCGGTGTCGAAGTAGGCCTCGCGAACACTGATCACCACCACGCCGCCGGGCCGGGTCATGGCAATCAGCCCGCGCAACGCGGACGCGGGCAGGTGCCCGGGAATGAAGGCGCCGCAGCAGACCACGGCATCGAAATACCGGAGCAGAGTTCGTGGTAGCGGCTGGGTCAGGTCTAGCTGACCGTGCAGATGCTCATAGGCCTGGGAAGCATGGGCCTGGTCGAGCATGGGTTGCGACAGGTCGCAACCGCTGATCTGCCGATAGCCGCGGTGATGCAGGGCGCGCCCGACCAGACCGGTTCCGCAGCACGCATCCAGAACGCGGCTGTCGTGGTGTATGTTGCCTGACTGCCCCACGGTATCGAGCAGGTCGACCACCATGGTTGGTCCGCAATAGGCCTCGGCCTCGACGTCGGCGTCGTAGTGGCGAGCCCAGTGATCGTAATAGCGCTCCAGGTTGTGAACGCTCTGGTGCGACAGCGCAGCGGCGATCGAGCGGGTGCTCTGGGCCTCAGGCGGCAAGGCCGGAGGTAGGGCGGTCGTGGCTGTATTCATGGATAGCGCCTCGAAGGGAAACTGACGGTCGGTGTCGCAGTCCTAAGAGTTAGCAGCGCACCGGGGCATGGTCAATCGAGGCGGAACAGGCTGGGGTTGAAAGGATTTTTACACTCGAGCATGCAACGTTCGCACTCATCGGCTTGCGCTCGGAGGCCTTGCCGATCACTAGCGACAAGCGCCCGATAAATGCGGCTTGGCAGGCCTGAAAACTCCTGTACAGACGTTTTCCCGTGCCCGTTGTACACATCCTGGCCACGATATTTTCGATGGCCATGCCGACCTTTTAATCGTGTCTGGCAAACGGGATTTTCCAGCTGCGAGAGGGTCCCGTGGTGACCCCTTCCACGCTTTGCGCTAACATCGGCGGCGGCCCATGCTGCCCGCCGCTCGCTCCGCAAGGAAAGGTGAAAGCATTTTTGCATCATCACGCCTTCATCCCTCTCTTGATGGTCGAGGCCTGGCAACGCGAGCACCAGCATGCATCGACTCGGGAGCTGTCATGTTTTCAATCGAGCACGCCAAGCAGATGGCCAAGACGCTGCGCGTCGCACTGCAGGCGCAAGGTCACGACGTATCGCATTCCACCGCTCTGGAAATGGTTGCCCGGCAGATGGGGCACAAGGACTGGAACACCGCTTCGGCCAGCCTGGCGCCGACAGTCTCAACGGTGATCGGTTTCGACAAGGCCATCCCCATCCTGCGGATTTTCGACGAAGCCAAGGCCCGCGAGTTCTATCTGGACTTCCTCGGTTTCACGGTCGAGTTCGAGCATCGCTTCGAGGCCGGCCTGCCCCTGTACCTGGGTATCGAGCGCGCGGGCCTGCAACTGCATCTGTCCGAACACCACGGCGATTGCTCACCGGGCTCGACCGTGTTCGTGCCGATGCACGGTGTCGAGGCGTTGCGCGATGAGCTGCTGGCCAAGCGGTATGGCTATGGCCGTCCGCAAATTGTCGAGCAAGGGTGGGGGCGGCTATTGGAGGTGTATGACCCGTTCGGTAACCGGATTCGGTTCTGCGAGGGGTGAGGGGCAGGGTCGGGGCGGCCGATGACCGCTTTCACAGGGGGCGTGTGGCCGCTGCTGTTGGGTAGGAGCGGTCCGTGGCCGCGAAGCAGGCGCTGCGGACTTTTTTCGGGGCATTAAAAAGCCGGCTTATGGCCGGCTTCTCGTCGACGATCTTGCCTTACTTTTGGTAAGCCGCAACCGCCTGCAACTGATGACCAGCCTGGGCTGGTGAGGGCCAAAGAATACGCAGGGCCGCTTGCGTGTGCAAATCTCTTTTCACCCGATACCTTTGCAGCGGCCATGAAAAACCCCGGCCGGGGCCGGGGTTTTTCGTACAGCGACGGCTCAGCCCTTGAACGCGGCGACCGACTTGGTGATTTCGGCGCGGGCGGCGTCTGCGTTGCCCCAGCCTTCGATCTTCACCCATTTGCCTTTTTCGAGATCCTTGTAGTTCTCGAAGAAGTGCTTGATCTGTTCCAGCAGCAGCGGAGGCAGATCGGTGTATTCCTTGACGTCGACATACAGTTGCGACAGCTTGTCGTGCGGTACGGCGATGACCTTGGCGTCGCCGCCGCCGTCGTCGGTCATGTGCAGGATGCCGACCGGACGGGCGCGGATGACCGCACCGGGCGTGACCGGGTAAGGCGTCACGACCAGCACGTCGAGGGGGTCGCCGTCGTCGGCCAGGGTGTTGGGGATGAAGCCATAGTTGGCCGGGTAGAACATGGGCGTGGCCATGAAACGATCGACGAACAGGGTATCGCTGTCCTTGTCGATTTCGTATTTGATCGGCGCGTGGTTGGCCGGAATCTCGATGGCGACGTAGATGTCGTTCGGCAGGTCTTTGCCAGCCGGAATCTTGCTGTAGCTCATTGGGCGTTGCCCCCGTGGTTTGGGCCAGTCTGAAGGCCGTGCAGGCCGAAAATGTGGGCGCGATTATAGGCACATTGCAGGAGCGCATGCCATACGCGCCGTGGGCCACGTGACATCATGCGGCGCCCGCCGACGCGGCTTGCGCCGCTGCTACAGGGAATGGTTTTGCCATCAAGCACGGCGTTGGGGAATGGGATTGGATGTCAACGGCCGACGCGGCGTGGATGAACCCGGTCCCTGTAGCAGCGGCGCAAGCCGCGTCACGGCGTTACGCAGGTCGGGGGAGGGCCGAGAGCCGCTCAAGCGGATCCTGGCGGTAGAACAGGCGCAACTGCTCGTAGACCTGTGGGTAGGCCTGGTGCAGCAAATCCGGCGCGGCGAAGAAATACTCGCTGGTGACGGCGAAGAATTCCGCCGGGTTTTCTGCGGCATAGGGGTCGATGGCCGTTTCCGCCTCAGGATTGGCATCGAGCTGGCGATCGAGGTCGTCGTAGGCGTCCTGCATGGCGCGGGCCCAATCGCTCACGCGCATGTCGCCATGCAGTGGCGGCAGCCCATTGGCGTCGCCATTGAGCATGTCGAGCTTGTGCGCCAGTTCGTGGATGACCAGGTTGTAGCCATCCCAACCGCCGCTGGCTGCCACACCCGACCAGGCGAGAATCACCGGCCCCTGCTGCCAGGCCTCGCCACTGTGCTCGCCGTCCCATTGATGCTCCACGCCGCTGGGGTCGCGGTAGCGCTGCGGGCTGACGAAATCGTCGGCGTACAGGACTATTTCGTGGAAGCCCTGGTACCAGTCCAGGTCGCCCAGCTGCAGCAGCGGCAGTTGCGCCTGTGCTGCCAGGTGCAGGCGCGCCCGGTCGTCGAGTTCGACGCCGGGCAGGCAGGTCAAGGTCTTGGCCTGCAGGAACAGCACGCAGGCCTCGCGCAGTTGCAGTTCCTGCCGGGCATCGAGGCCGTCGAGGATCGGCAGCTCGGCACGCACCGTCTGCCACAGCGATTCAGCGATACGGTGGCGGTTCAGGGTTCGCCGTCGCCGCCAGGCCTTGAACGACCACACGGGATCAGCGCGTCGGTGCGGTGCGGGCCGTGCGACTGCGCAGCAGGCCGACGATCATTGGCAGCAGCGAAATCAGAATGATCGCGACGATCAACAGGGTCAGGTTCTGCTTGATGAACGGCATGTTGCCGAAGAAGTAGCCCAGGGTCACCAGACCACCGACCCACAACACCGTGCCCAGCACACTGAAGCCCAAGAAGCGCGGGTAGTGCATCTTGCCGACACCGGCCACGAACGGGGCGAAGGTGCGCAGGATCGGCAGGAACCGCGCCAGCGTTACCGTCTTGCCGCCGTGGCGGGCATAGAAGGCGTGAGTCTGGTCCAGGTAATCGCGGCGGAAGATCTTCGAGTCCGGGTTGCTGAACAGCTTGTCGCCCACGGTACGCCCGACGATGTAGTTGGTGCTGTCGCCGAGGATGGCGGCGGTCATCAACAGGCCAGCGAGCAGGAACGGGTCCATACCGCCACCTGCGGCCACCGCGCCGGCGATGAACAGCAGCGAGTCACCAGGCAGGAAAGGCATCACCACCAGGCCGGTTTCGCAGAAGATCACCAGGAACAGGATCGCGTAGACCCAGGTGCCGTACTGGGTCACCAGCATGTTGAGGTACACATCCAGGTGCAGGATGAGGTCGATGAAGCTGAATTCCATGGGAGGTACCTGTGCGGATCCGAACGTGAAGAATCCGCGCAGTATACCGATGGGTGAGGCAGGTTTGTTGGGTCGGTGCGCAAGGCCTGCGCAACCGACGAACGGTCACCATGCAGGGCAGCAAGACACTGTGTGCTCGCAACGGCAAGCGAGGCGCATCAAGACGCGCCCCGTTGCCATTGGATCAGAAGAAGCCCAGCGGGTTGATGTCGTAGCTGACCAGCAGGTTTTTGGTCTGCTGGTAGTGGTCGAGCATCATCTTGTGCGTCTCGCGGCCCACGCCGGATTTCTTGTAACCGCCGAACGCGGCGTGCGCCGGGTACAGGTGGTAGCAGTTGGTCCAGACCCGTCCGGCCTTGATCCCGCGACCCATGCGCCACGCGCGATTGATGTCGCGGGTCCAGACCCCGGCGCCCAGGCCGAACTCGGTGTCGTTGGCGATGGCCAGGGCTTCGGCTTCGTCCTTGAAGGTAGTGATGCTGACCACCGGGCCGAAGATTTCTTCCTGGAAGACACGCATCTTGTTGGTGCCCTTGAGCAGGGTCGGCTGGATGTAATAGCCGGTCGACAGGGCACCTTCGAGTTTCTGCACCTGGCCACCGGTCAGCAGCTCGGCGCCTTCGCTCTTGGCGATTTCCAGGTAGGACAGAATCTTGTCGAACTGTTGCTCCGACGCCTGGGCGCCGACCATGGTGTCGGTGTCCAGCGGATCGCCGCGTTTGATCTGCTCGACCTTCTTCATGACTTCCTTCATGAAGGCCGGGTAGATGGATTCCTGCACCAGCGCGCGGGAAGGGCAGGTGCACACCTCGCCCTGGTTGAAAAAGGCCAGCACCAGCCCTTCGGCGGCCTTCTCGATGAAGGTCTGCTCGGCCTGCATGATGTCTTCGAAGAAGATGTTCGGCGATTTGCCGCCCAGTTCCACGGTCGAGGGAATGATGTTCTCGGCGGCGCACTTCATGATGTGCGAGCCCACCGGCGTCGAACCGGTGAAGGCGATCTTGGCGATGCGCTTGCTGGTGGCCAGGGCTTCGCCTGCTTCCTTGCCGAAACCCTGGACCACGTTGAGCACGCCCGGTGGCAGCAGGTCACCGATCAGTTCCATCAGCACGGTGATGCCCAGCGGCGTCTGTTCGGCCGGCTTGAGCACCACGCAGTTGCCGGCGGCCAGTGCCGGGGCGAGCTTCCACGCCGCCATCAGGATCGGGAAGTTCCACGGGATGATCTGCCCGACCACGCCCAGCGGTTCATGGATGTGGTAGGCGACAGTGTTGCCGTCGATCTCGGCAGCGCTGCCTTCCTGCGCACGCAGACAGCCGGCGAAGTAGCGGAAATGATCGGCCGCCAGCGGAATGTCGGCGTTCAGGGTTTCGCGGATAGCCTTGCCGTTGTCCCAGGTTTCGGTGATGGCCAGGGTTTCCAGGTTTTGTTCGATGCGGTCGGCGATCTTCAGCAGGATCAGCGAGCGGGCCTGCACCGAGGTCGCGCCCCAGGCGTCGGCGGCAGCGTGGGCGGCGTCCAGCGCCTTGTCGATATCCTTGGCGTTGGAACGGGGAAATTCGGCAATGGGCTGGCCGTTGACTGGCGAGGTGGTGGTGAAGTAATTGCCGTCCACCGGCGCGACGAACTCACCGCCGATATAGTTGCCGTATTTGGCCTTGAATTCGACCTTGGCGCCTTCGGTGCCCGGGTGTGCGTAACGCATGGGGTGTCTCCTGCTGTTGTGGTTCTGTGGAGGACGCGCCGTGGCGCCCAGTAAGCGTAGAACAAAGGCGAGCACGGCGCCTTGAAACACGTGTAACCCTGCCGACCGGTCGGAGAGGGGCGATCGCCAATCAAAGGATGAGATTTTTCCTACCCTACGCTACCCTGCCTCGACGTTTTACGAGGCCAATCATGCACATTCACATTCTCGGTATCTGCGGCACCTTCATGGGCTCTCTGGCGGTGCTCGCCAAGGAGCTGGGCCACCGTGTCACAGGCTCGGACGCCAATGTCTATCCGCCCATGAGCACCCAGTTGCAGGCTCAAGGCATCGAGCTGACCCAGGGCTATGACGCCGCCCAACTGGAACCTGCGCCCGACCTGGTGGTGATCGGCAATGCCCTGTCGCGCGGCAACCCGGCGGTCGAGCATGTCCTGAACAAGGGTTTGCCCTACGTGTCCGGCCCGCAATGGCTCGCCGATCATGTGCTGCAGGGGCGCTGGGTGCTGGCCGTGGCCGGTACCCACGGCAAGACCACCACCAGCAGCATGCTGGCCTGGGTGCTGGAGCATGCGGGTATGGCGCCCGGCTTCCTGATCGGCGGTGTGCCGCAGAATTTCGCGGTTTCGGCGCGCCTGGGGCAGACGCCGTTCTTCGTGGTCGAGGCAGACGAGTACGACAGTGCGTTCTTCGACAAGCGTTCCAAGTTCGTCCACTACCGTCCGCGCACGGCGATTCTCAACAATCTGGAGTTCGACCACGCCGACATCTTCCCCGACCTGGCCGCCATCGAACGCCAGTTCCACCACCTGATTCGAACCGTGCCCAGTGAGGGCCTGGTGATCCACCCCACTACCGAGCCGGCCCTGGGCCGAGTGATCGAGATGGGTTGCTGGACACCAGTGCAGACCACCGGCGAGAACGGCCAGTGGCAGGCAAACCTGCTGAGTGCGGATGGATCGCGCTTCGAGGTTTCCTTCGAAGGTGTCGTGCAGGGCACGGTGGAGTGGCCAATGACCGGCCAGCACAACGTGGCCAACGCCTTGGCGACGCTGGCTGCCGCCCGCCACGTGGGCGTGGTCGCGCCGCTGGGTATCGAGGCACTGTGCGCGTTCAAGAGCGTCAAGCGGCGCATGGAATGGGTCGCTGAAGTGCAGGGCGTTACCCTCTATGACGACTTTGCCCACCACCCCACGGCCATCGCCACTACCCTGGACGGCTTGCGCAAGCGCATTGGCGATGCAGCGTTGATCGCCGTGATCGAGCCGCGCTCCAACTCCATGAAGCTGGGCGCGCACCGCGACGGTCTGCCCGAGAGTGTCCGCGATGCCGATCAGGTCATCTGGTATGCGCCGCCCAACCTGGGCTGGGACCTGGCCGCCACGGCTGCCCAGTGCCCGGTCCCGGCGGTCGTTGCCGATTCGCTGGAAGCCATCATCGAGCGGGTCAAGAGCCAGGCACGGCCGGGCACCCACGTGGTGATCATGAGCAATGGCGGCTTCGGCGGCCTGCATCTGAAACTGGCGCAGGCCCTCAAATGAGTGGCCCGCAGCGCATCACCCTGGCCATGACCGGCGCCTCGGGCGCGCAGTATGGTTTGCGCCTGCTCGACTGCCTGGTGCGCGAGGATCGCGAGGTGCATTTCCTCATCTCCAAAGCCGCGCAGCTGGTGCTGGCCACCGAGACCGACGTTACCCTGCCGGCCAAGCCCCAGGCCATGCAGGCCTTTCTCAATGAGTACACCGGGGCGTCCGCCGGGCAGATCCGCGTGTATGGCAAGGAAGACTGGATGTCGCCGGTGGCCTCAGGCTCCGGCGCGCCCAGCGCCATGGTGGTGGTGCCGTGCTCGACCGGAACCCTGTCGGCCATCGCCAGCGGCGCCTGCAACAACCTCATCGAGCGCGCTGCCGATGTAACGCTCAAGGAACGTCGGCAGTTGATCCTGGTGCCGCGCGAAGCGCCGTTCTCGACCATTCATCTGGAGAACATGCTCAAGCTGTCGCAGATGGGTGCGGTGATCCTGCCGGCCGCGCCCGGCTTCTATCACCAGCCGCAGACCATCGACGACCTGATCGACTTCGTCGTCGCGCGGGTGCTCAACCTGCTGGATATTCCTCAGGACATGCTGCCGCGCTGGGGTGAGCACCACCACGGCAGCGACGACTGAGGCGCTGGCGGCAGGTTATTTGCCCAGGCGCCGCAGCTCGTCCGATTCCACCACGCGCACGCCGTCCTGCTCCTCGAGCGCCAGGCGCCACAGGGCGCGCGCCAGTTGCAGCGCTTCGATGCCGTGGTACTTGCCCGGAATCAGCTTCGACAGCGGCCCGGCAATGCGCTCGGCCAGGCGTGCTTCGACGCGGTCGCCGATCAGCACCGACGGCCGGGCGATGGTCAGTTGCGGCCAGCCCTGGGCACGCAGCGCCTGCTCGGTTTCACCCTTGACACGGTTGTAGAACACCGAGGATTGCGGGTCGGCATCGATGGCGCTGATCAGCAGGAAGTGGCGTGCTCCCAGCTCGCGGGCGCGCTGGGCATAGGCGACGATGAGCTGGTGGTCGACTTCGCGAAACGCCTCCTGCGAACCGGCCTGCTTGATGGTCGTGCCCAGGCACGAAAAAGCGATGTCCACCGGCCCCTGCAGATCCGCCAGCAACGGCAGCAGTGGCCCCACCGGGTTGTCCAGGTGCGCGTGCTCGGCCAGTGGGCGGCGGGTGGGGGCCAGGACTCGTTGCACGGTCGGCTCGGCCAGCAGGCGATCGAGCAGGTGCTCGCCGGTCAGGCCGGTGGCGCCCGCCAGTAGGATGTGCTGCGGGGTCAAGTACATGCAATGTCTCCCTTGATACAGGCAGCGTGAAGCAGATGCCCTACTGCTTGTTGTTAGGTGCGGCGGCGTCGAGCAACGCGCGCTTGGCCTGCTGTTGGCGCAATCGCTGCCAATGCGCCAGGACCCCTTTGGGCGCCCAGATCTGTGGCTGCGAGGCTTCGTAATTATCGGCGATCTCCCGTTCGGCAACGTGCCGGCTGGCAAGTTCGAATGCCTGCTGCAGGTCGTCCGTCTGGTTCAAGGCCTGGGCAAACAGAGCGTCGCCGAAATAGGTGAAGTCGGCCTCTTCGGAGCAGCCGAAAGACACGCGGTCGGCTCGCGAGGCGGTCATGATCAGGGTTTTCTCGTCCCTGAGCGCGGGAATGAACCCGCCCGAATAGCAGGCCGAAATGACCACCACCTTGTCGCGGCCCTTGAGCGGCGCCAGCACCGCGGCGAGTTCATCGGCCGGCAGGTCGCCCAGCTGCAAGCGGGGTTGGTCGAGCACCAGCTCGTGCTCGCTGGTGCCATGGCTGGTCAGGTAGATGAACACCAGGTCTTCCGGGCCGCTGCGCGCGGCCAGCGTCTGCACGCTGCGGCTCAAGGTCTCGCGGCTGGCCATCAGCCGATCGGCCAAGTGGTCGCGGTGGTTGGCCAGGGTGATCTGTCCGACCGCGCCAAAACGACTGGCCAGCATGCCGGTGACGTAGTCGGCTTCGCGCATGAACACGCTTTGCTTGCCGTCGCCGGCCAACGCCAGGCTGTACAGTTCGATCGCTGCAGTGGACTGCGGGATTGCCGCGAGCGACTGCTCAAGCAATTGCCCTTGGTTGAGCAGCCCCAGCTCCAATGGATCGGGCAACAGGTGGCCTTGTGCATCACGGATACGCTGGCCATTGAGCCAGTAGCCGACCTGGCTGCTGCCGTCTTTCAGGGTCAGGCTGCCCTGGCCCTGGTAGGTGTCGTTCTCGAAGGTGCCGCTGTAGACGCTGCCGTCGGCCAGCGCCAGCCAACCCTTGCCACTGAAGCGCCAATCGGCGAACTCGCCCTTGTAGTGGCTGCCGTCGCTGGCGAACATCTCGCCCTTGCCGCTGAGCACGCCTTCCTTGAACGTACCGATCCACACATCGCCTGCGGCGTTTTCGTAGCGGCCGCGACCATGCAGCTGGTTGAGGTGGAAGTTGCCGATGTACTGATCGCCGTCGGCGTTGCTGAACGTGCCGTGGCCTTCGAGCAAGCCATTGACGAAAGTGCCGCTGAACTGGTTGCCTGCCGCGTCGCTGCGCGTGCCTTCGCCATTGGGCTTGCCGTGGGCGAACCAGCCCTGGTACTGGCTACCGTCGTCGAGTTCGATGTGGCCGGCGCCCGAGTACTGGTCTTCCTTGAAACCGCCACGGTAGGACACGCCGGCTTCCTTGAAGGCCCCTTCGCCCTGGCGTCGACCCTTGACGAAACCGCCGGTGTAGGTGGTGCCGCGAGCGATCAGGGTGCCTTGACCATGAAACAGGCCGTGGTCGAAGCCACCGGTGTAGACCTCGCCGTTGCGCCCATGCCACTGGCCCTGACCCTGCCACTGGCCGTCCTTGAACTGCCCGGCGTAGCCGCTGCCGTTGGGGTAGTCAACCCGACCCTGGCCCTGCAGCAGCCCATTGACCACCTCTCCGCGATAGCGGCCGCCATCGGGCAGTCGCGCGTCGGGCGGCGACAGTGGCTCGCCATCCCCGCAAGCGGCGATCAACAACGAAAGGGCGAGGGGAGCAAGAAGGCGCATGAGGGGGTCCGGGCGATTGAGGCGCCGAGTATGCCGCAGATGCCGGGGTGGACAACAGATGCCGGGCGCTTTTAAGGCCAGAGCCGGATGACTGCCGGATGGGTGTGCCGCTGCCGGGCCCGATCAGGGGGTGCGCCATCTTGCATCACCCTAGGGCATGCCATGGGTGCTTATAATGCCTGGCTTGCGAAGGAGACCTGCAATGTTGCTACGCGGTTTGACCTGGCTGGTGCTGTTCCAGCTGCTGGGCACTGCCCTCAATCACCTGCTGCTGCCCGTGCTGCCCGGGCCGATCATCGGCCTGGTGCTGCTGCTCGGCTACCTCATGGTACGTGGCGAGGTCGGCGAGCCGCTGAGCCTGGCGGCCAACAGCCTGCTGCGTTATCTGCCACTGCTGCTGGTGCCGCCTGCCGTGGGTGTGATGGTGTATGCCCAGCAGATCGCCGATGACTTCTGGGCGATCGTCGGCTCGCTGGTGATTTCCGTCACGGTTTCCACCGTGTTCGTCGGTTGGTTGATGCAGCGGTTGATTCGCAGGCGTCGGCGCGATACCCCGGTGCAACCATGATGCTGGACTGGCAAGGCACGCTGCAGGCCGTCATTCACCACCCGCTGTTCGGCATCGGCATCACCCTGGGCGCCTACCAGTTGGTGCTCGCCGGCTACGAAAAGACCCGCTGGGTCTTCCTGCAACCGGTGCTGTTGTCCATGCTGCTGTTGGTCGCGGTGCTGGTAGGCTGCGGGATCAGCTATGCCGAGTACCGCAAGAGCACCGAGATTCTCGGCATCCTGCTCGGCCCGGCGACCGTGGCCCTGGCAGTGCCGCTGTTTCTCAACCTGCGGCGCATTCGCCAACTGCTTTGGCCCACCCTGATCACCTTGGGCCTGGGCGGGCTGTTCGCGACGGTGCTGTGCCTGTTGCTGGGTTGGGGTTTGGGCGCCGACCACATGATTCTGATGACCATGGCGCCCAAGTCGGTCACCTCGCCGATCGCCATGCTGGTGGCAGAACAGATCGGTGGTGTCGCCGCGCTGGCGGCTGTGTTCGTGCTGATCACCGGCGTCATCGGCGGAATCTTCGGTCCCGGCCTGCTGTCTCTGCTGGGCATCGACCACCCGGCGGCGCGCGGTATGGCATTGGGCCTGAACGCGCATGCCGTGGGTACATCGCAGGCGTTGCAGGAAAGTGAGGAAACCGGTGCCTTCGCGGCGCTGGCCATGAGTCTGATGGGGGTCGGTACGGCTGTATTCCTGCCGTTGGCCATCAGCGTATTCGCGTGAGGACACAAGCCATGACATTGCCACTCTTTCCCCTCAATACCGTGCTGTTCCCCGGTTGCGTGCTGGATCTGCAGATTTTCGAAGCGCGCTACCTGGACATGATCGGCCGCTGCATGAAGCAGGGCGCCGGCTTTGGCGTGGTCGGCATTACGGCAGGGCGCGAAGTGGGTCAGGCGCCCAGCGCGCATGCCACGGTCGGCTGCGAAGCGTTGATCACCGATTTCCAGCAGCAAGACAACGGACTGTTGGGTATCCGCGTGCAGGGCGCTCGGCGTTTCCGCATCGAGACCACCCACCTGCAGCGCGATCAATTGCTGACGGCAGACGTGCATTGGCTGGAAGATCAGGCGGACCAGCCGCTGGTCGATACCCACGCCGACCTGCAGGCCCTGCTGCTGGCCTTGGCCGAGCACCCGATGGTGGCTGCACTGGGCATGACCGCCGGTGCTCAGGGCCAGCAGTCGCTGGGCAACCAATTGGCCTATCTGCTGCCGTTCACCGAGCAGGAGAAAGAACAGCTGCTCGCCGAAAGCGACCCAGGCCTGCGCCTGGTGGCGATCCAGGCTCTGCTCGACAGCCTGCAGGGCGACGCCCTGGCCTGATGCAAGCAAGCCAAGGGCGCTTGGTGCGCTCTCATTCCATGTAGCGATAGCCTTCCAGCGCCGACGGCAGCCCGTGCACGGCAAAGAAGCCCAGCAGCAACGTGCACGCTGGCACGATCAGCCACCACACATGCAACGGCATCGCGGGCAGTGGCCGACGGTATTCCACTGCGGCCAGGCACGAGGCACAGACAAAACAGGCCAGCATGCTGCCGGCAATGATGTCGGTCGGCCAGTGAGCACCGAGGTACACCCGCGACAGTGCGATCGACAGCGCCGGAATGCTCGCCAGAATGACCCACACCAGGCGCATGCGCGGTGTCTGTCGACGCCCGGCCAGTATCGCCAGGCTCAGAAAGAACGCGAAGGCCGCCGAGCTGTGCCCGCTGGGCATGCTGAACGTGGTCAGCGGTTCGAGCAGCACGTCGGGCCGTTGGCGGGCGACCAGGTGTTTCAACGAGCCGTTGAGCAGCGCCGTGATCAGCATGGTCGCGCAGGCGAACAGCGCCGGACGCCATTGGCGGGTGATCAGCAGCAGCGCGGTGAGCAGTCCGGCCACCATGAACTGGGTGCGGAAATCACCGATGCGCGTGACCAGCACCACGAAGGTTTCCGCCGCTTCGCTGCGATGTTCCTGAACCAGCGCCTTGAGGCCGTTATCCAGTGCACTCAGGTGCGGGAAGCCAAAAAACAGGGCGATCAGCATGATCAGCGAGGCGAGGGCGATCAGCAACGTCCCGCGCTTGCGGTCGCGCCAGGTGGCATGCAGGCTGAGCCCCATCAACAGGGCGATGCAGGCCGCAACGATACCGGCCTGGGGCCAGAAGTCCTCGGGCAGCGGCAAGCGGAAAGCGGCGCCCGTCGCCCAGCCCGGCAGCAGATAGGCCACCGACCAGCCGGCGGCAGCCACCAGGCTGACCAGAATGAAGCGTGGCAATGGCATTTCCAGCATGCCGGCGACCATGGGCAGCATTGGCCGCAGCGGGCCGATGAAACGTCCGACCAAAAGGCTCGCCACGCCATAGCGATGGAAGTAGCCTTCTGCAGTTTCCAGCCATTGCGGGTTCGTGCGCAGCAGCGGCAGGCCGCGGATGCTCTGTTGAAAACGTCGACCCAGGGCGTACGAGATGGCGTCGCCGAGAAGGCCGCCGGCATAGCCCAGCATCAGTGTTTCACTGAGCGACAACGCGCCGTTGCCGGCCAGTACGGCCACAGCGAACAGCACCACGGTGCCGGGTACGACGATGCCGGCGATTGCCAGGCATTCGATGCAGGCAATGGCGAAGATCGCCACCCCCAGCCACTGTGGATGCAACGTCAGCCAGCCTGTCAGACTGTCCAGCCATTCGCCCATGAGTCAGGTTCCTTGAAAGATCGAGAAGTAATCGCGGCCGTCTGTCTGGCCGCGACGCAGGGGGTTGCGCGTGCAGAACCGGGCATAGCCGGCATCCACGAAGCGGTACGGCAGGTGTTCGTCGCGGCCCAGGGGAATACCCAGGCGCGTGGTCTGCAGAATATGGGGGACACGGGCGCCGACATCGTCGACGAAGAGCTGCTCGGTGTCGAAACGCTGGGCGTCCCACACCGGTACCTTCAAGCCCAGGGCTTTGCACAGCAGGGTCTGCCCGGCGCACAGGCGCTCGGCCGGACGTGGTTGGCCCGCCGCATCGGGGTTGTTCAGCTGCATCTGGGCAAAGGCGTTGCCGTCGGTGTGGGCGTCGAGCCAGGGGTAGGCAGACTTGATCAGGACCGCGTTGCCCGGCCCCTGCGCGCTGAAGTTCAGCGAGTCGCCGCCGCGGGCGTAATACATATAGATGTGGCCGCCTTCGAGGAACAGCGCGCGGCGTTTGTGGGTGTAGCCCAGCGATGCGTGACTGCCGCGATCCGTGACGTAGTACGCCTCGGTTTCGATGATGCGCGCCGACAGCCAGTACGGACCCTGGCGGTGGCGGATGACCTTGCCCAGTAACGCACGGGCCAGGGATTGCGCGTCGGTGTCGAAAAAGGCATCGGGCAACGGGTTGAACATAACGGGGTCCATTCGGTGTCGCGGTGGATGATAGCAATTGCACATCGGTGAGGCCCGTGGACATATGTTTAAAGAGGTGTTTTCGACCATCCGCCCGTCATCGCTGTTAGTGGGCGTACGTGACAGCTATAATCAGCCGCTTTCCTCTTTGCCAAGACCACAGAGACCATGACCGAGTCCGTTCTTGACTACATGACCCGCCTGGGTCGCGCTGCCCGTGAAGCCTCGCGGGTCATTGGCCGTGCCAGCACCGCGCAGAAGAATCGCGCCCTGCAGGCGGCGGCCAGTGCCTTGGACAGCGCCCGTGCCGAACTGGTTGCCGCCAACGAGCAGGATTTGGCGGCCGGTCGCGCCAATGGCCTGGACGCGGCCATGCTCGAGCGCCTGGCGCTGACCCCTGCGCGCATCGACGGCATGATCGTCGGCCTGCGCCAGGTGGCCAGCCTGCCGGATCCGGTCGGGGCGATCCGCGACATGAGCTACCGGCCTTCGGGTATCCAGGTCGGCAAGATGCGCGTGCCACTGGGCGTGGTCGGTATCATCTACGAGTCGCGGCCCAACGTGACCATCGACGCGGCGAGCCTGTGCCTGAAGTCGGGCAACGCCACCATCCTGCGCGGCGGCTCCGAGGCCATCCACTCCAATCGTGCCATCGCCACCTGCATCCAGCGCGGCCTGGCCGAAGCCGGTCTGCCCGCCGCCGTGGTACAGGTCGTGGACACCACCGACCGCGCCGCGGTCGGCGCGCTGATCAGCATGCCCGAGTACGTCGATATCATCGTGCCGCGTGGCGGGCGAGGGCTGATCGAGCGTGTCAGTCGCGATGCCAAGGTGCCGGTGATCAAGCACCTGGACGGGATCTGCCACGTGTTCGTCGACGCCGGCGCCGACCTGGCCAAGGCGCAACGCATCGCTTTCAACGCCAAGACCTACCGCTACGGCATCTGCGGCGCCATGGAAACCCTGCTGGTCGACCAATCGGTGGCGGCGAGTTTCCTCCCGCCGATGGCGGCGCAGTTCCGCGACAAGGGCGTCGAGCTGCGCGGTTGCCCGCGCACCCGCGACCTGATCGAGGCCGTACCGGCCAGCGAAGAAGACTGGAACACCGAGTACCTGGCGGCCATCCTGTCCATTCGGGTGGTCGACGGCCTGGACCAGGCCATCGAGCACATCAACCAGCATGGCTCCCATCACACCGACGCGATCGTCACCGAGCAGCAGGGCCATGCCCGTCGATTCGTTGCCGAAGTCGACTCCGCGTCCGTGATGGTCAACGCGCCGACCTGTTTCGCCGACGGCTTCGAATATGGCCTGGGCGCGGAGATCGGCATTTCCACCGACAAGATCCACGCCCGCGGCCCGGTGGGCCTCGAAGGCCTGACCTGCGAGAAATACGTGGTGATCGGCGATGGTCAGTTGCGCGGTCAGGAGCCGGTCTGAGTTGACCGCACCGAACCGGCCCGGTCCCTACGCTGTACAATCGCGCACTGCACGTCGAATCGGCGTGCTGGGCGGTACCTTCGACCCGGTGCACATCGGTCATCTGCGCGGCGCCGTGGAAGTGGTCGAGGCCCTGGGGCTGGACGATCTGCGGTTGGTGCCCAGCGCCCGGCCGCCGCATCGCGACCGGCCGCAGGTGTCGGCCGAGCAGCGCCTGGCCATGGTGCGTGCCGCGGTAGAGGGGCTGGCGCCCCTGACCGTGGATGACCGTGAACTGGCGCGCGACAAACCGTCGTATACCCTCGACACGCTGGTTTCGATGCGTGCCGAGCTTGACCCGCAGGACCAGTTGCTCCTGCTGCTGGGGTGGGATGCCTTTTGTGGCTTGCCCTCCTGGTACCGCTGGGAAGAACTGCTGCAACACTGCCACATCGTCGTGTTGCAGCGACCTGATGCGGACACCGAGCTGCCGGATGCCTTGCGCAACCTGGTGGCGGCGCGTTCCATCAGCGACCCGCAAGCCCTCAAGGGGGCCTGCGGGCAGATTACTTTCGTCTGGCAGGCACCGCTCGCGGTGTCGGCCACCCAGATCCGTCAACTGCTGGCCAGCGGCAAGTCGGTACGTTTCCTGGTGCCCGACGCAGTATTGGCCTACATCGAGGCGCACGGGCTTTACCGTGCGTCCAATTGAACTGAACGAGTTTTTTTATGAGCAATAAGCAAGCAATCCCCGCTGAAGAAATCGTCGAGCTGACCCAGCTCGCTCTCGAAGACGTCAAGGCTCAGGACATCCTGGTCATCGACGTACGTGACAAGAACAGCATCACCGACTTCATGGTGATCGCCACCGGTACCTCCAACCGCCAGATCAGCGCCATGCGCGAAAAGGTGCGCGAGCTGGCCAAGGCCAAGGGCGTCAAGCCACTGGGCGAAGAGGGCGCGGGCGACAGCGACTGGGTGCTGCTGGACCTGGACACCGTCATCGTGCACATGATGACCGCCGCCGCGCGCCAGTTCTACGACCTGGAACGCCTGTGGCAGGGCGCCGAGCAGAGCCGTGCCGCCAGCGCTGCGCACCACACTCCTGGCCACCAGGCTCTAAACGACCAAGAGTAGCCTGGGCAATGCGTCTGCGTCTGATCGCGGTGGGTTCGCGCATGCCTCGGTGGGTGGAAGACGGCTGGCATGAATATGCCAAGCGTCTGCCCGCCGAGCTGGCGCTGGATCTGGTCGAAATCCCGCTCAATACCCGTGGCAAGAACGCCGACGTCGCGCGCTTCATCCGCCAGGAAGGCGAAGCGATGCTGGCCAAGGTCGGTCCGGGGGAGCGCATCGTTACCCTGGAAGTGCACGGCAAGCCATGGAGCACCGAGCAGTTGGCGGTGGAACTGGATCGCTGGCGCCTGGACTCGCGCACGGTGAACTTCATGGTCGGTGGCCCCGAGGGGCTGGCGCCGGAAGTCTGCGCCCGCGCCGAGCAGCGCTGGTCGCTGTCGCCGCTGACCTTGCCTCACCCGCTGGTACGGATACTCATCGGTGAACAGCTGTATCGCGCCTGGACCGTGCTGTCCGGGCACCCTTATCACAAATAGGCCGTAAACCAGCCGATGTCCCAGCCGATTCGCCTCAAGGACCACGAGAAAGACGCGCGCACCGTGCGCAGCCGCGTCGTGGTCGGTGCGGCGGCGATCCTGGTGCTGATCTGCGTGCTGATCGCGCGCCTGTATTTCCTGCAGGTGATCCAGTACGAATATCACTCCACGCTTTCGGAGAACAATCGGGTGCACGTGCAGCCGATACCCCCCACGCGTGGGCTGATCTTCGACCGCAACGGCGTGGTCGTGGCCGACAACCGCCCCAGCTTCAGCCTGAGCATGACCCGCGAACGCTCCGGTGACTGGCGCCAGGTGCTCGATACCATCGTCGAAGTGCTTGAGCTCAGCGACGAAGACCGGCAACTGTTCGAACGTCGCATGAAGCAGGGGCGTCGACCGTTCGAGCCGGTACCGATCCTGTTCGAACTCAACGAAGAGCAGATCGCCCGGGTCGCGGTGAACCAGTTTCGCCTGCCGGGAGTGGAAGTGGTCGCGCAGTTGGTGCGGCACTACCCGCAGGGGACGCATTTCGCGCACTCGGTGGGCTATGTCGGGCGCATCAACGAGAAGGAACTCAAGACCCTGGATCCGGTGGACTACAGCGGCACGCACCATATCGGCAAGACCGGCATCGAACGTTTCTACGAGCCTGAACTGCACGGTACGGTGGGCTACGAGGAAGTCGAGACCAATGCACGCGGCCGTGTTCTGCGGGTGCTCAAGCGTACCGATCCAAAGCCGGGCAAGGACATCGTCCTGAGCCTGGACATCAAGCTGCAGGAAGCCGCCGAAGAAGCGCTGGGCGGCCGCCGCGGCGCGATCGTGGCCATGGACCCGCGCACCGGAGAGGTGCTGGCGATGGTCAGCCAGCCCAGCTTCGATCCCAACCTGTTCGTCACCGGCATCGGTTTCCAGGCCTATGCCGACCTGCGCGATTCCATCGACCGACCGCTGTTCAACCGCGTGTTGCGCGGCCTGTATCCACCCGGTTCGACGATCAAACCTGCGGTGGCGATCGCCGGGCTGGATTCAGGCGTGATCAATGCCGGATCGCGGGTGTTCGACCCAGGCTTTTATCAGCTACCCAACTATGACCATAAATACCGCAACTGGAACCGCACCGGCGATGGCTGGGTAGACCTGGACACCGCCATCATGCGTTCCAACGACACCTATTTCTATGACCTGGCGCACAAGCTAGGCATCGACAAGCTCGACAACTACATGGGCCAGTTCGGCATCGGCCAGAAGGTCTCGCTGGACATGTTCGAAGAGTCGCCGGGCCTGATGCCCTCGCGCGAGTGGAAACGCAAGACCCGCAGGCAAGCCTGGTTCCCGGGCGAAACGCTCATTCTGGGCATTGGCCAGGGCTACATGCAGGCCACGCCGCTGCAACTGGCCCAGGCCACTGCCCTGGTTGCCAACAAGGGCAAATGGAACCGCCCGCGACTGGCGCGCACTATTGAAGGCGTGCCGCCGGTGGACGAGAACCCGGTGCCCGATATCGTGCTGCGCAATCCGTCCGACTGGGCCAAGGTCACCCACGGCATGGAGCAGGTCATGCAGGGCGCGCGCGGTACCGCGCGCAAGGCTGCCATCGGCGCCAAGTACCGAATCGCCGGCAAGTCCGGCACGGCCCAGGTCGTCGCCATTCGCCAAGGCGAGAAGTACGACCGCAGCAAGGTCCAGGAGCGCCATCGCGACCATGCCCTGTTCGTCGGCTTCGCGCCCGCCGATAACCCGCGCATCGTGGTCTCGGTCATGGTCGAGAACGGCGAGTCCGGCTCGGGCGTGGCGGCGCCGGTGGTGCGCCAGATCATGGACGCCTGGCTGCTCGGCCCCGACGGCCAGTTGAAACCCGAATACGCCAGCGCCACGGGCGCGGAGATCACCGCCCTTGAAGAGTAATTTCGACCGCATCCTCTCCAGCGAGGATGTGATGCGTCGCCGCGCGACATTCCTGCAGCGCATCCACATCGACGGCCCGTTGCTGATCCTGCTGCTGACCCTGGCAGCCGGCAGTCTGTTCGTGCTGTATTCGGCCAGCGGCAAGAACTGGGACCTGCTGATCAAGCAGGCCACGTCCTTCGGCCTGGGCCTGGTGTCGATGTTCATCATCGCCCAGCTGGAACCGCGTTTCATGGCGCGCTGGGTGCCCCTGGCCTATGTGACCGGGGTGATACTGCTGGTAGTGGTGGACGTGATGGGCCACAACGCCATGGGCGCCACGCGCTGGATCAACATTCCGGGGGTCATTCGCTTCCAGCCCTCGGAGTTCATGAAGATCATCATGCCCGCCACCATCGCCTGGTACCTGGCCAAACGGACCTTGCCGCCGACGCTCAAGCACGTGGCGTTGAGCCTGGCCCTGATCGGCATTCCCTTTGCGCTGATCGTGCGCCAGCCAGACCTGGGTACATCACTGCTGATCCTGGCTTCCGGCTCCTTCGTATTGTTCATGGCCGGGCTGCGCTGGCGCTGGATCGCCAGCGTGCTGGCGGCGGCGGTACCGGTGGCGGTCGGCATGTGGTTCTTCATCATGCACGACTACCAGAAGCAGCGAATCCTGACCTTTCTCGACCCGGAGAGCGATCCGCTGGGCACCGGCTGGAACATCATCCAGTCCAAGGCGGCCATCGGTTCAGGTGGCGTGTTCGGCAAGGGCTGGCTGCTGGGCACCCAGTCGCACCTGGATTTTCTTCCCGAAAGCCATACCGACTTCATCATCGCGGTGCTCGGCGAGGAGTTCGGCCTGGTCGGTATCTGCGCGCTGCTGTTGATCTATCTGTTGTTGATCGGCCGTGGGCTGGTGATCACCGCGCAGGCCCAGACCCTGTACGGAAAGTTGCTCGCCGGCAGCTTGACCATGACTTTTTTTGTTTACGTTTTCGTCAATATCGGTATGGTCAGTGGCCTGCTGCCGGTGGTGGGGGTGCCGTTGCCTTTCATTAGCTACGGCGGAACTTCGCTGGTGACCCTGCTGTCAGCGTTTGGCGTTTTGATGTCGATCCACACTCATCGCAAGTGGATCGCGCAGGTTTGAATAAGGTGAGCAATTGCATGCAAGTAATGCGTAGCTGGGCAGCTCGGAACGTTCCCTGGATCGGCCTGATGGGCCTGTTGGGGTCGGCACAGCAAGCCAGCGCTGGCGACTACGGTGGCTCACCGCAGGTGACCCAGTTCATTGGTGAAATGACCCGCGACTACGGCTTCGCCAGCGAGCAGTTGAACGAAGTGTTCAGGGAAGTGGAGCGCAAACAGTCGATTCTGGACGCGATCTCGCGTCCCGCCGAGCGGGTCAAACCGTGGAGTGAGTATCGGCCGATGTTCATCACCGATGCACGCATTGCCCGCGGTGTGGATTTCTGGCGCCAGCACGAAGCGGTGCTGGCCCGTGCGGAACGCGAATACGGCGTACCGGCGCAGGTCATCGTCGCGATCATCGGTGTCGAAACCTTCTTTGGTCGCAACACCGGCAATTTTCGGGTGATCGACGCGCTGTCCACCCTGGGCTTCGATTACCCGCCACGCGCGCCATTCTTCCGCAAGGAGCTGCGCGAGTTTCTCCTGCTGGCACGCGACGAGCAACTCGATCCTCTGACCCTCAAGGGTTCGTACGCCGGCGCCATGGGCCTGCCGCAGTTCATGCCCAGCAGCTTTCGCGCCTACGCGGTGGATTTCGACGGCGACGGTCACATCAATATCTGGACCAACCCCGACGACGCTATCGGCAGTGTTGCCAGCTATTTCAAGGAGCATGGCTGGGTGGCCGGTCAACCGGTGGTCAGCCGTGCCAACGTTTCCGGGCCGCAGGTCGACGACGGCTTGAGCCCGGGCATCGACCCGGTCAAGAATGTCGCGCAGTTGCGGGCGCTGGGCTGGTCGAGTCATGATGCGCTACGCGATGACCTGCCGGTGACCGCCTTTCGCCTGCAGGGCGCCGAGGGCCCGGAATATTGGCTGGGCCTGAAGAATTTCTATGCAATCACTCGCTACAACCGCAGTGTGATGTACGCCATGGCTGTGCACCAACTGTCGGAATCGCTGGTTCAAGCACGGGGCGTCAAGTAATGCGGGCAATGCCGATACATACATCCTCCGCCATCGCGGCCTGCGCGGCCCTGGGCCTGCTGCTCGCCAGCTGCTCTTCGACGCCGCCGCCGTCGCGTACCGTGAAGTCGTCCGGCCCGACCGTCAAAGCCATGCCCGGCCTGAACATCAACCGGGCGCACAAGGACGGCGCGCCGTGGTGGGACGTCGACGTGTCGAAGATTCCCGATGCCGTGCCAACCCTGCACACCGGACCGTACAAGGCCAACCCCTATACGGTACTGGGCAAGACCTATTTCCCGATTGCCGAATCGCGTCAGTATCTGGCGACCGGCACGGCGTCGTGGTACGGCACCAAATTTCATGGTCAGAACACCGCCAACGGTGAGGTCTACGATCTGTATGGCATGAGCGCGGCGCACAAGACCCTGCCGCTGCCCAGCTATGTACGGGTGACCAACCTGGACAACAGCCGCAGCGTGGTCCTGCGGGTCAATGACCGCGGACCATTCTATTCCGACCGCATCATCGACCTGTCCTACGCTGCGGCGAAGAAACTGGGCTACGCCGAAACGGGTACGGCGCGGGTGCGTGTCGAAGGTATCGACCCGCAGGAGTGGTGGGCACAACGCGGCCGTCCGGCGCCACTGGTGCTCAACCAGGGACCAGTGGTAGCGCAGGCCCGGCCCAACATCACGCCGTCGGCCGGTACGGTCGAGCAATACACGCCACCGCCGCAGCAACACGCGGTCGCTACGCTGCCGGTGCAGATGGACGCAAAAAAAAACGGTTCTGCACAAGCGTCTGGCCTGTATCTCCAGGTGGGAGCGTTCGCCAACCCCGACGCTGCGGAACTGCTGCGTTCCAAGCTGAGCTCGATGGTCAGCGCGCCGGCCTTCACCAGCCAGATCGCGGTCAACCAGCAGACGTTCTATCGGGTACGCCTGGGACCGATCAATTCCCAGGGTGAAGCCCAGCAGATACAGGACAACGTGCGCATGGCCAATCTTGGCGTGCCCAAGTTGGTGACACTGGATTGAACCGCGCCGCCTGCGGGCGGCGCTGCAATGAGCGCCCGGCAACGGGCGTGCGACACCGGGCCGCCCGCCCACAACAAGACTGCCCGCAAGGGCATGTGCCCATCAGCAATTTCGAGAGACGGATGAACATCACCACACTTGCCAAACGCCTGTGCCTGCTTGTACCGCTGATCATCGCCCCTGCCGCTTGGGCGGCAGATCAGATGATGCCAGCGCCGCCGCAACTGGCTGCCAAATCCTACGTGCTGATGGAAGCTTCCAGCGGTAACGTGCTGGTTGAAAACAACGGCGACCAGCGTCTGCCGCCAGCCAGCCTGACCAAACTGATGACCGCGTACATCGCGACCCTGGAAATTCGTCGCGGCCAGATCGGCGAGAACGACCCGGTCACCGTCAGCGAAAACGCCTGGCGCACCGGCGGCTCGCGGATGTTCATCAAGGTAGGCACCCAGGTGTCGGTCAGCGACCTGCTGCACGGCATCATCATCCAGTCGGGCAACGACGCCTCGGTGGCGCTCGCCGAGCACATCGCCGGCAGCGAAGACGCCTTCGCCGACATGATGAACACCACGGCTGGCAAGCTGGGCATGACCAACAGCCACTTCATGAACCCGACCGGCCTGCCGAACCCCGAGCATTACTCCACTGCCCACGACATGGCGGTACTGGCCCGGGCCATCATTCACGAAGACCCGGCTCACTATGCGATCTACTCGCAGAAGGAGTTCTTCTGGAACAACATCAAGCAGCCCAACCGCAACTTGCTGCTGTGGCGCGACAAGACCGTCGACGGCCTGAAGACCGGCCATACCGAAGAAGCCGGCTACTGCATGGTGTCCTCGGCCGTACGTGACGGCATGCGCCTGATCGCCGTGGTCTTCGGCACCAACAGCGAGCAGGCCCGCGCCGCCGAAACCCAGAAGCTGCTGACCTACGGCTTCCGCTTCTATGAAACCCAGACCTTCTACCAGAAGGGCACCGAGTTGGCCAAGGCACCGGTGTGGAAGGGCGACATCCGCGAAATCAAGGCCGGCCTGGCCGAAGACCTGACCATGACCCTGCCCAAGGGCCAGTTGAAGAACCTGGCTGCAAGCATGACCATGAACCCACAGCTGACCGCGCCTATCGCCAAGGGCGACGTGATCGGCAAGGTCGAAGTGAAGAACGGTGACAAGATCGTTCAGACCACCGACCTGATTGCGCTGGACGATGTGCAGGAAGGTGGTATTTTCCGCCGCGTATGGGATAGCGTTCGTCTATTCTTCTACGGCTTGTTCAACTGATATCGCGACCGCGCGCCCTCGCCTTTGCAACAGGCGGGGGCGTTGTCGTTTTCACGGTTTACCCGAGGCCGTCATCGCCATGACCGATACCGAAGTAAAAGAGCCGAAAATCGAATTTCCCTGCGCCGACTACCCGATCAAGATCATCGGCGATACCGGTGTGGGCTTTCGCGACACGGTGGTGCAGATCGTCGAAAAGCACGCAGCCGTTAATCACGACAAGAATGCCGAGCGTCAGAGCAGCAACGGCAACTACACCACGTTGCAGCTGCATATCCTGGCCACCGGGCAGGAGCAGCTCTACAACATCAACAGTGAGCTGCGCGCCACCGGCATCGTCAAAATGGTGCTGTGATGCCGCAATGCCTGGGGTTTCGCGAACTCGGCCTGTTGCCTTACGAGCCGGTATGGCACGCAATGCAGCGGTTCACCGATCAGCGCGACGCTGAGGCTGCCGATGAAGTCTGGCTGGTCCAGCACCCGGCCGTGTTTACCCAGGGCCAGGCGGGCAAGGCCGAGCATCTGCTGGTGCCCGGCGAGATCCCGGTGGTGCAGGTCGACCGTGGCGGCCAAGTGACCTACCATGGCCCTGGGCAATTGGTGGTGTACTTGTTGCTGGATGTGCGCCGGCTGGGTTACGGGGTGCGAGAGCTGGTCACCCGCATGGAGCACACCCTGATCGATCTGTTGGCCTCCTACGGCGTGCAGGCCGCCGCCCGTGCGGATGCGCCCGGGGTTTACGTGGACGGAGCGAAGATCGCCTCGCTGGGCTTGCGCATCCGCCGCGGTTGCTCGTTCCATGGCCTGGCCTTGAACGTCGACATGGACATCGCGCCGTTCCGGCGGATAAATCCATGTGGATATGCCGGCCTGCCGATGACGCAGATGTGCGATCATGTCGCACCCCTTGAATTTGCCGAGGTCAGTGCGAGGCTGCGAGCGCAGCTGGTCAAGCACCTCGACTATGTTGAGCAGACGACCCTTACGGGCGGAATCGACTGATATGACTACCGCGACAGAAGCTGTGCAAACGCTGATCCCCCTGCAGAACCTCGCCGAGGGTGCGCCCAAGGCCAATGCGCCACGGCCCAGGGTCGAGGCGGGCGTCAAGCTGCGCGGTGCCGAAAAGGTCGCGCGCATCCCGGTAAAGATCATCCCCACCGAAGAACTGCCGAAAAAGCCCGACTGGATCCGCGTACGCATCCCGGTGTCTCCCGAGGTCGACCGCATCAAGCAACTGCTGCGCAAGCACAAGCTGCACAGTGTCTGCGAAGAGGCGTCCTGCCCCAACCTGGGTGAATGCTTCTCCGGCGGTACCGCAACCTTCATGATCATGGGTGACATCTGCACCCGCCGGTGCCCGTTCTGCGACGTCGGCCACGGTCGCCCCAAGGCGCTGGATGCCGACGAGCCGATGAACCTGGCGGTGGCCATCGCCGATCTGCGTCTCAAGTACGTGGTGATCACTTCGGTAGACCGCGACGACCTGCGCGACGGTGGCGCCCAGCATTTCGCCGACTGCCTGCGCGAGATCCGCAAGCTGTCGCCGGGCGTGCAGCTGGAAACCCTGGTGCCCGATTACCGCGGACGCATGGACGTGGCCCTGGCCATCACCGCGCAGGAGCCGCCGGATGTGTTCAACCACAACCTGGAAACCGTCCCGCGCCTGTACAAGGCCGCGCGTCCCGGTTCGGACTACCAGTGGTCGCTGACCCTGCTGCAAAAGTTCAAGGAGCTGGTGCCCCACGTGCCGACCAAGTCGGGCCTGATGCTGGGTCTGGGCGAGACCGACGAGGAAGTGATCGAGGTCATGCAGCGCATGCGCGAGCACAACATCGACATGCTGACCCTGGGCCAGTACCTGCAGCCTTCGCGCAGTCACCTGCCGGTACAGCGCTTCGTGCATCCGGACATCTTTGCCTGGTTCGCCGAAGAGGGCCACAAGATGGGCTTCAAGAACGTCGCCTCCGGGCCGTTGGTGCGTTCCTCGTACCACGCCGATCAGCAGGCGCACGAAGCCAAGATCAAGCTCTGATCGAACCGAACACGCCCGCTTGCCCTTCGGGCGGCGCGGGCGCTGCCCGCGAAGTGCGCATACGCGCCGCATAAGCCGAGGGTAGGGGTTGGCACTCCTTCCTCCCGGGATCGAGAGTTTCAACCATGCGATTACCTCCACGCCTGCCCGACCACGGCACGATCGCCTTGATCGCGCCAGCCGGTCCCATCGAGCTGGACGCCGAGGCCGCCTGCGGCTGGTTCCGCGAGCGCGGCTACACGCTGCGCATCTACCCTGGTGTCGCGCTCGCCCAGGGTTACCTGGCCGGCAGCGATCAGGCCCGCCTGCAAGACCTCCACGACGCTTTCGCCGACCCTGAGGTAGACGCCATCCTATGTCTGCGCGGCGGCTACGGCACGCCCCGTCTGCTGGACAAGATCGACTTCGCGTTGCTGGAGCGACACCCCAAGCCTTTCGTGGGCTACAGCGACATCACTGCACTGCATCTGGCCATCGCCCGCCACGCAAGGTTCGTGACCTTCCATGGGCCGCTGTTCAAGGCCGATCTGCTGACGCAGAAGCAGGCGCCCACCGAGTCGTCGCTATGGCAGGCGCTGCGCGGTGAGATTGGTGCCGGGGACATGCTGCGTCATCCACCCGAGTGGCCGTTGACCACGGTAGTGCCGGGGCAGGCCCAGGGTCGCTTGATGGGCGGTAACCTGGCGATGATCAGTGCCACGCTCGGCACGCCATACGAGATTTTCGGCGATGGCATCGTGTTGTTCATCGAAGACGTCAACGAGCCCCTGTACCGCGTGGACCGCTTTCTGACTCACTTGCGTCTGGCAGGCAAACTGAAGGGCGTACAGGGCGTGATCGTGGGCGACTTCGCCGGAATCGCCGTCGAGCAGATGACCCCGTTGCTGCTCGAGACATTCCAGGCTGAGGGCATCCCGGTATTGGCCGGCTGGCGCAGTGGCCATTGCGATCCAAACCTGACACTGCCATTGGGCGTTCAGGTCAGGCTCGATGCCACTGCACAGCAGGTCTGGCTGGAGCAGGATGTAGTGGCCTAGGCGAAACCTGGGCCATTCTTGAAGGTCAGCGCGCTCACTGTTGCGTACGCAGTGCCTCGAGCAGCTTGTGCGTCGGATACCCGTCGGCTGGCCAGCCCATGGCTTGCTGGGCGCTGCGGATGGCCTTGCGGGTGTTGGCGCCGATGATGCCGTCAGGAGCGCCGGCATCGTAATTGCGTGCGCTCAACAGACTCTGCAATTCGATGCGCTCGGTGCGCGTGAGCGGCATGTCATCCTTGGGCCAGGTGCCCTGAATGTAGCCCGAACCTTGCAGGCGCTGCGCCAAGAGGCTGACACCCAACGCGTAAGACGAAGAATTGTTGTACTTGAGGATCGCGCGGAAATTGTCGAAGACCAGGAAGGCCGGGCCCCGGTAGCCGGCTGGCAAGAGCAGCGCTGCTGCGGCATTTTCGCTGCCCGCCGGGACGGCGCCGCCTGGCATCGCCGCAACGCCCAGGCGCTGCCATTCGCTGACTGGCTTGCGGCTGTTGCCGTCGGCCAGGGCGTAGTCGAAGCCCTCGGGCAGACGCACTTCAAGCCCCCACGTCTGGCCGCTCTGCCAGCCCGAACTCTGCAGGTAGTGTGCGGTGGAGGCGAGGGCATCGGCGGCGCTGTTCCAGATATCGCGCCGGCCATCACCGTCGAAGTCCACGGCGTGGGAATTGTAGGTGGTGGGAATGAACTGGGTCTGGCCCATGGCACCGGCCCACGAGCCCAGCATGCGGTCGGGCTGGATGTCGCCGTTCTGCAGAATCTGCAATGCCGCCAGCAGCTGGCTTTGCGCGAATTCGGGGCGACGGCCTTCGTAGGCCAGGGTCGCCAGGGAGCGGATCACCGATTTGTCGCCCTGGATCTGGCCGAAGCTGCTTTCCATGCCCCATACGGCAACCAGTACCTGGCGCTCGACGCCGTAGCGTTGTTCGATGCTCGCCAGCACGTCGGCGTACTGGTCGAGCATGGCCTGGCCACGGCGCAGGCGGGTCGGGGAGATGGCGCCGTCGAGGTATTCCCACACCGGGCGGCTGAATTCGGGTTGGCTGCGGTCAGCCTTGATCACGCTCATGTCGGGTGTGACGCCCTGGAAGGCGCGGTCGAACAGCTGCGCGTCGACGCCGCTGCGCAAGGCTTGCTGACGAAAGCCCTGCTGCCACTCGGCGAATGTCTGGGTGGGCAGCACGGGGGTGTCGACGCTGCTTGGCGCGGGCGCCATGGGCACCGGCAACGCCGGCTGGACGATTGGGGCGGGCAGGGTATCGGCGACGGTGGGTTTTTCCGCGCAGGCAACCAGCAAGGCCAGGCAGGTAGTCACGGCGAACTGGCGCATGGGCCAGCCTGAGGTACGACGAGAAGACATTCACAAGTCCAGGGCTTTCGGGGCAGAGGCAAACCTTAACATGCCAGCCGAACCTGTAGCATCGGTTTAGCCTTGTCAGCGATCACCCCGACAGACCGCAGCGCTCCTTTCGCGGCCACGGACCGCTCCTACAGACACACTGCAGGTCACCTGTGGGAGTGGGCTCTGCCCGCGAAGAGGGCGCCGCAGTCTGTCAGATGTACCGCAGCGCTCCTTTCGCGGCCACGGACCGCTCCTACAGACACACTGCAGGTCACCTGTGGGAGCGGGCTCTGCCCGCGAAGAGGACGCCGTGGTGTGTCAGATGTACCGCAGCGCCTCTTTCGCGGCCACGGACCGCTCCCACAGACACATTGCAGGTCACCTGTGGGAGCGGGCTCTGCCCGCGAAGAGGACGCCGTGGTGTGTCAGATGTACCGCAGCGCCCCGTTCTCGGCCACGGACCGCTCCTACAGACACACTGCAGGTCACCTGTGGGAGCGGGCTCTGCCCGCGAAGAGGACGCCGCTATTCTGCGGGCAGCGTGAGCCTCTGGCCGGCCATCAACAGTGACAGACGCGACAGGCCTGTCCATACCGACCCAGGTGCCTGGCCCTTGATCTGCGCGTCGATGCGCTGGGCATCCTGCAGCAGCTGTGCCCAGCGCAGCGCCGAATGTCGCTGCAGGGCCTTGCTCATCAGTGGCTTGCGCTTGTCCCAGACAGGCGGACGGGCTTGGCTGAAGGCTTTGTCCAATGGCACGCCCTGGCTGTACTGCTGCGACAGGTTGGCCAGCAGGCGCAGCTCGCGAGCCAGCGCCCAGAGAATGACCGGCGGCTCGACACCCTCGCCGCGCAGCCCTTCGAGCATGCGCAGGGCATGTTCGGCCTGGCCGTTGAGGATCGCGTCGATCAGCCCGAACACGTCGAATCGGGCACTGTCGGCGACTGCCGATTGCACCGTCTCCAGCGTCACCTGATTACCCTCGGCGAGCAGCTTGAGCTTTTCGATTTCTTGCGCTGCCGCCAACAGGTTGCCTTCCACCCGAGCGGCGATCAGCTCGACCGCGTCCGGTTGCGCAGCCAGCCCAGCCTGGGCCAGACGCTGGCGGATCCATTGCGGCAACTGTTGCGCATCGACCGGCCAGATCTGCACGAACTGGGTCTGCGCGCCATCGACCAGCGCCTTGCCCCACTTGGTTTTCTGCGCACTGCCGTCCAGTTTGGGCAGGCTGATCAACAGCACGGTATCTTCGGCAGGCCGCGAGCAATACTCGATCAGCGCTGCAGCGCCCTTGTCGCCCGGCTTGCCCGAAGGCAGGCGCAGTTCCAGCAGGCGTCGCTCGGCGAACAGCGACAGGCTGGCGCCGGCCTGCAGCAGCGTCCCCCAATCGAAATTGTTGTCGGCGCTGAACACCTGGCGCTCGTCGAAGCCTTGCTGGCGCGCCGCGGCACGAATGGCGTCGGCCGCTTCCTGGCAGAGCAGCGGATCGTCGCCACTCACCACGTAGACGGGCGCAAGCGGTCCTTGCAGGTGCTTGCCGAGTTGGGCGGGGCTGATCTTCATGGACGCATCGACAGGATTCAAATCTTCGGAGGCAATGACAGCGAAAAGGGCGCCTGAGCGCCCTTGTCTGCCTTACTGGTTGGGAATCTGGATCGGCGACTGCTGTGGCGTCGAATCCATCACGCGCTGAGCTTCGGCAGCGGCGTCGGCTTCCGCCTTGGCGCGTGCGTTGGCGTCTACCTGTAGCTTCTCCAGCTGCGCAGGGGTGATCTGCTGCAGGCGCAGCATCATGCGCTGCACCAGTTCGCTGCGCATTTCACGGCGCACCTGGCTCGCCTCTTGATCGGAGCCGGTCAGGTTGTTGCCGTCGTGAACGTAAACCTTCTGCACCTGGATCTTGTCGTTGAGCAGCGTCAGGTTGTTCTGCCCGCGGATCTCGTATTGCAGCGTGTTGCTCAGCTCGTACTCGGACGAGCGCGCCGAGCCGCTGTAGCTGGCGGTGCGCTGGTCGCCACGCTCGTCCACCAGGTCCAGGGTGTACGGAGCGCCGCTGGCCACGTTGACGCCACTGCCCTGCAGCGCCTTGCGCAATTGCACCACGGTCTGGCCGTAGGCGTCGCGGGCAGTGAGGTTGAGTTCCTTGATGGCCAGCTGGTTGGTGCCGGTACCCCGGAGCTGGAAACCACAGGCGCTCAGCAGGACAGCCAGGCCCATAACCAGCAGATTGCGTTTGATCATCTTGTTGCTCCCTTGAAACCTTGTTGGCTGTGGCGTGCTTGACGGGCGCCCGATGAAACGGGCGCCGGTCGATCAGCTGGCGACGATGTTGACCAGTTTACCCGGTACGACGATGACCTTGCGGATGGTCAGGCCGTCGGTGAAACGCAGCACGTTCTCATTGACCCGTGCGGCGGCTTCGATCTCTTCGCGGCTGGCGCTGGCAGGCATGTCGATCTGCCCGCGCAGCTTGCCGTTGACCTGGATGACCAACTGCAGGCTGTCCTGTACCAGCGCCGATTCATCCAGCGTCGGCCAGCTGGCGTCGATCACGGCGTCGGTGTGGCCCAGTTGCTGCCACAGCTCATGGCTGATGTGCGGGGTGATCGGCGCCAGCAGCAGGGTCACGGCTTCCAGGCCTTCGTGCAGCAAGGCACGGTCCCGGTCAGTGGCCTGCGGCGCTTTCTCCAGCACGTTCATCAAGGTCATCACCTGGGCGATGGCCGTATTGAACTTGTGATTCTGGCCCACGTCCTGGCTGGCCTGCTTGATTGCCAGGTGAATGGCGCGGCGAATGGCCTTCTGCTCGTCGTCGAGCGTGGCGACGTCCAGTGGCGCGTGCGAACCCTGGCCAACATGGGCCTGGGCCAGACGCCAGACGCGCTTGAGGAAGCGGTGCGAGCCTTCCACGCCGGAGTCGGACCATTCCAGGCTCATGTCGGGCGGCGAGGCGAACATCATGAACAGACGGCAGGTGTCGGCACCGTACTGGTCGATCATCGATTGCGGATCGACGCCGTTGTTCTTCGACTTGGCCATCTTCTCGGTACCGCCGATTTCCACCGGCAGGCCGTCGCTGATGAGCTTGGCCGATACGATCTTGGCCTTGGCATCACGGACCAGCTCGACGTCGGCCGGGTTGAACCAGGTCTTGCTGCCGTTGGCTTCGAGACGGTAGTAGGTTTCGGCGATGACCATGCCCTGGGTGAGCAGGTTCTTGAACGGCTCGTTGGAGCTGACCAGGCCTTCGTCGCGCATCAGCTTGTGGAAGAAACGCGCGTACAGCAGGTGCAGGATCGCGTGTTCGATGCCGCCGATGTACTGGTCCACGGGCAGCCAATGGTTGGCCGCCGCCGGGTCGACCATGCCGCCTTCATAATGCGGCGATGCGTAGCGGGCGAAGTACCAGGACGATTCCACGAAGGTGTCCATGGTGTCGGTTTCGCGCTTGGCCGGCGCGCCGCATTTCGGACAGCTGCACTCGTAGAATTGCGGCATGCGCGCCAATGGCGAGCCGGCACCGTCGGGAACGACGTCTTCGGGCAACACGACCGGCAGTTGATCTTCCGGGACCGGCACGTCGCCGCAGGCGTCGCAGTGCACGATCGGAATCGGGCAGCCCCAGTAGCGCTGGCGGCTGATGCCCCAGTCGCGCAGGCGGAACTGAGTACGCGACTTGCCCAGGTCTTTCTTGATCAAGGCCACTTCGATGGCGTCGAATGCGCCCTCGAAATCGAGCCCGTCGAATTCGCCGGAGTTGATCAGCGGGCCGTGCTCGTTGTAGGCCGCGACCCAGGGTGCAGGCGTCAGGTCGCCCGCGCTGGTGCGCACCACCGGCTTGATCGGCAGGTCGTACTTCAAGGCGAATTCGAAGTCGCGCTCGTCGTGGGCCGGCACGGCCATGACCGCGCCGTCGCCGTAGTGCATCAGTACGTAGTTGGCGACCCAGACCGGCAGCTTCTCGCCGGTGAGCGGGTGCTCGACGAACAGCGCCGTCGGCATGCCGCGTTTTTCCTGGGTGGCCACGTCGGCCTCGGCGACGCTGCCGCTCTTGCACTCGTCGATGAACGCCTGTAGCGCAGAATCGGAGCGCGCGGCCAGGCTGGCCAAGGGGTGTTCCGCGGCGACGGCCACGTAGGTCGCACCCATCAGCGTGTCGGGACGCGTGGTGAAGACCTTCAGCGTGCCGGCTTCGCCAATGGAGGCCTGGTGGTACGGGAACTGCACTTCCATGCCCTTGGACTTGCCGATCCAGTTGCGCTGCATGGTCTTGACCTGTTCCGGCCAGCCCGGCAGTTCGTCGAGGCTCTCCAGCAGCTCATCGGCGTACGCAGTGATCTTGAAGTAGTACATCGGGATTTCGCGCTTCTCGATCAGCGCGCCCGAACGCCAGCCACGGCCGTCGATGACCTGCTCGTTGGCCAGTACCGTCTGGTCGACCGGGTCCCAGTTCACGGTGCCGTTCTTGCGGTAGATCACGCCTTTTTCGAACAGGCGGGTGAACAACCACTGCTCCCAGCGATAGTAGTCGGGCTTGCAGGTGGTGACTTCACGCGACCAATCGATGGCCAGGCCCAGGCTCTTGAGCTGGGTCTTCATGTAGGCGATGTTTTCGTAGGTCCACTTGGCCGGCGCGACGTTGTTCTTCATGGCGGCGTTTTCCGCCGGCATGCCGAACGCATCCCAGCCCATCGGTTGCAGGACGTTCTTGCCCTGCATGCGCTGGTAGCGCGCTATCACGTCGCCGATGGTGTAGTTGCGCACGTGCCCCATGTGCAGTTTGCCGCTGGGGTAGGGGAACATCGACAGGCAGTAGTACGTGTCCTTGCCTGGCTGTTCACTCACTTCAAAAGACTTCTTCGCATCCCAGAAAGACTGGGCGGCGGCTTCGATTTCGCGGGGCTGATAGAGTTCGTGCATGGCTACTTTGCGCTGAGAAATGGGTGACCTTATCCGGCAGCTGCTAAATAGGCTGAGCCTGTTGGCAAGGTTCGATGATATTAAACGCCGTAGCATACATGACCCCCCTCTATCGAGGGAAACCTTGATTGCAGCAGCGCGGATCGTGGCAGGCACTTGATGCATTCCGTTGGTCGCTGCAACCGGCTGATTTTCCAGCCGGCGCTAAGCTTATGAAGCAAAGAACGTTTTCTCTCAAGTGAGGTGAGCGAATGCTGGAGCCGCCTAGCAAAGTCATGCAACCCGATGTCTACGAGCGACTCATCGACCGCTTGGGGCTGGCCCTGGATGTGGCCCGCACTGCGGTGCGCCTGCGCGATGAAAAACCTGCGGAACTGGAGTTGCGCGGTTTGAGCCGGGCCGAATACGAATTGATCGATGCTTACCTGCACGCCTGTGGCGAACGCGCCTGCGTCGAGCCGCCGGTCCCGGTCCCGGTCGCGCCTGCGCTGAAGGCGTCGGCGAAAGTGTACTGGCTGCACGAACACGACCGGCGCCGTTCGCCAATCGGCAAGCACGGCCACGGGTATTCGGGAAAGTCGTGACGGCAGTTGTTCGTCATCGTGGCAACCCTTAGGCTTCGGGCATCTTCTGGAGATGCCCGATGTTTTCACGTTTTGTGCTCAAACAGCTGTTGTTGCCTCCCGGCATCTTTCTCGTCCTGTTGCTGGCGAGCTGGTGGCTGCGCCGTCGCTGGCCGCGTCTGGCGGGGGCCTGCTTCGTCATTGGGCTGGGCGGGCTGTGGCTGATGAGCCTGCCGGTGGTGGTGCAGGGTGCGGCCGGCTGGCTGGAAAACCAGCCGGCGCTGCCTGTGCAGGATTGGAGCAGCCTGGCACAGCGCGCCGATGCCATCGTCATTCTGGGCGCCGGTCGCGAGCGTGGCGATCCGGCCTGGGATGGTATCGATCAGCCCACCGGCGTCGCGCTCGAGCGGGTTCGCTATGCAGCGCGGCTGGCGAAGGCATCCGGGTTGCCGGTGCTGACGTCCGGTGGATTGCACTTTGGCTCGCCACCCAGCGAAGCGTGGATCATGGCGCAGTCGTTGCGCGATGACTTCGGCACTTCCGCGCGCTGGATGGAAGAGCGCAGCCGCACGACCTGGGAGAACGCCCGGTTCAGCGCCGAACTGCTCGCCGAGCATGGCATCAAGCGTGTGGTCGTGGTGACCCAGGCCTGGCACATGCAGCGCGCGCGTTGGAGCTTCGAGCAGAGCGGGTTGGAGGTGGTGCCGGCACCGGTGGGGTTCCTGGGCACCGACAATGCAAGGCCGCTGGGTGGCTGGCTGCCAGAAAGCAAGGCGATCTGGCAGAACGGCCAGCTGCTCAATGAAGCGGTGGGGTTGGTGGGGTACAAGATGTTTTATAGATGATCTTGAGGGGCTCTTCGCGGGCAGAGGGCTCGCCGCCCGCCCCGCTCCCACAAAGAACGGGCTACAACACGAACCGGTGGGAGCGGGCTCTGCCCGCGAAGAGGCCAGTACAGGCAACATCAAGCCCTGCTGCCAGCCCTTCTACTTAGCAACGCCCAACCCAGCAGCAACACGCACACCACCGTCATCGGCCATGACCGCAGTTGCAGATACGGCGTCAAGCCCTGCATCGGAGTCACTTCGCCATACATCACGGCCTCTTCGAACTGCGGCACCTGAGTAGTGATGTCGCCGAACGGATCGATCAGCGCCGTGACCCCATTGTTGGTAGCGCGAATCATCCAACGGCCGGCCTCCAGCGCGCGCATCTGTGCCATCTGCAGGTGTTGCAGCGGGCCTATAGAGGTGCCGAACCAGGTGTCGTTGCTGATCGTCAGCAGCAGGTCGCTGCGCGCAGCCATGCTCGCGGCCAGCTCCGGGTACACCACTTCGTAGCAGATGAACGGCGCGATCCGATACCCCTTTGCCTGCAGCAGCGGCTGGTCGGCCGGGCCGCGGGCGAAGTCGGACATGGGCAGGTCGAAAAATGCGATCAGGCCGCGCAACAGATCCTGCAAGGGCACGTACTCGCCGAAGGGCACCAGCTTCTGCTTGCGATACAAGCCTTCGCCTTCACCCACCACGGTGATGCCATTGTAGAACCGGCGCTGCCCGTCCTCCATCTGGCGAATGGGGACGCCGGTGATCAGCGCCGAATGACGGTCGCTGGCAAACCGCCCCATCACGGCCAGATAGCCTTGCGCCGAGTCCATGAGCACCGGCACCGCCGTTTCCGGCCAGACGATGATATCCACCGGCTTGGAGACGAAGGTCTTGTCACGGTACAGCTGCAGCTGATGGTCGACCGCTTCGGGGTTCCATTTGATGCTCTGGGCAATGTTGCCCTGTACGGCGGCAACCGAGAGCGGCTCGCCTGCGGACGTGGTCCAGGCGTATCCCTTGAGCACCATGCCCAGTAGCCAGGGCGCCAGCAGCAGGATCACGCCTGCGGCCAGCAATGGCTTGCGCTCGCGCAGGCTCGACAGATTGCACAACAGCGCTGCACTGAGGGCCAGGGCAAAGGACACCAGCCACATGCCGCCCACCGGTGCGAGTCCGGCGAGTGGGCCATGCAGTTGGCTGTAGCCGCTGTAGAGCCACGGGAAGCCGGTCAGGAACCAGCCGCGGAACGCTTCCTGGCCCAGCCACAGGGCAGCGAAGGCAAGGGCGTCGGCCAATGGCGCATCGGTGCGGCGAAACCAGCGCGCCCAGGCCCAGGCGGGCAGGGCGAAGAACAGTGCCACGGCGGCGACGAAGCCGAGCATCAGCAGCGCCGCCAACACCACCGACGCGCCGCCGTAGGTATGGATACTGACGTAGATCCAGCTGGTGCCGGCACCGAACAGGCCGAAGCCATAGCACCAGCCACGGCCCAGCGCCTGGCGTGGTTTCAACTCGCGCAGACCAAGGTAGAACAGGGCCAGCGAAAGCAGGGCCAGCGGCCAGATATCGAATGGGGCCAGGAACAGCGGGGTCAACCCGCCGGCCGCCATGGCCAGCAGGTTACCGGGCCAGCCGGGGCGGGTGATCCAGCGCATTATTTTCCTTAACGAGGAGTCTGGGCAGAGGCCTCAGCGAGCGATTGGCGTGAGGCGCAGCAAATGGATGCGGCGGCTGTCTGCATTGAGAATGCGAAAGCGATAGGCACCGATCTCGGTCGTCTCGTTGCGCTTGGGCAGATGGCCGAAGGCACTCATCACCAGGCCGCCGACGGTGTCGAACTCGTCGTCCGAGAACTGGCTTTCGAAGAACTCGTTGAAGTTCTCGATCGGCGTCAGCGCCTTGATCAGGAAGTCACCACTGGGCAGCGGCTTGATGTAGCTGTCTTCCTCGACGTCGTGCTCGTCCTCGATGTCGCCGACGATCTGTTCGAGCACGTCTTCGATGGTCACCAGGCCCGCCACACCGCCGTATTCGTCGATGACGATGGCCATGTGATTGTGGTTGGCACGGAACTCACGCAGCAGCACGTTCAGGCGCTTGGACTCGGGCACGAAGGTGGCCGGACGCAGCAGGTCCTTGATGTTGAAGTTCGCGTGGTCGTTCTGCAGGATCAGCGGCAGCAAGTCCTTGGCCAGCAGCACGCCGATCACGTCGTCGTGATTCTCGCCGACCACCGGGTAGCGCGAGTGCGCAGCGTCGATGACCGCCGGCAGGAATTCCTGCAACGTCTGGGTGGACTTGATGCTGATCAGCTGCGAGCGCGGCACCATGATGTCGCGCACTTGCAGGTCGGCGACCTGAATGGCGCCTTCCACGATGGTCAATGCTTCGCTGTCCAGGAGCTTGTTCTGGTGCGCTTCGCGCAGCAGTTCCAGCAGTTCCTGGCGGTTCTTGGGCTCATGGGCAAAAGCCTGGGTCAGTTTACCCAACCATGACTTCTGCCCGTTGCTCGATCGATCTTCGCTCATAGCCCTTTACTCGTGATCCTTGCCAATTGCTTTGGTGGGGGTGTCGTCGACGTGTTCGTCGGCGGCATAGGGGTCCGGATGACCCAATTGTGCAAGCAACTCTCGTTCCAGCGCTTCCATTTCCTCGGCCTCATCGTCGTCGATGTGGTCGTAGCCCAGCAGGTGCAGGCAGCCGTGCATCACCAGATGCGCCCAGTGGGCGTCCAGGGCCTTGCCCTGTTCGGCGGCCTCGCGTTCCACCACCGGCACACAGATGACCAGGTCGCCCAGCAACGGGATGTCGAGCATCTCGTCCGGCACGTCCGCAGGGAATGAAAGCACGTTGGTTGCGTAATCTTTGTGACGATAGGTCAGATTCAGCTCGCGGCCTTCGGTTTCATCGACCAAGCGAATGGTCATTTCCGAATCGGCGCTGCGCTGGCGCAACGCCAGCTCGCACCAGCGGCGGAACTCGGCGTCGCTTGGGCCAGACGCGGTGCTGGCCCGTTGCAGGTCAAGCTCAAGCATCGCGGCGTTTGTCCCCGGCCTCGTTGACAGCGGCGGGCTGGGCTTCGAAGCGCTCGTAGGCCTCGACGATGCGCTGCACCAGCGGGTGACGGACGACGTCCTTGGGCTTGAAGTGGGTGAAGCTGATGCCCGGTACGTCCTTGAGCACTTCGATGACCTGGCTCAGGCCCGACTTGGTGCCCTTGGGCAGGTCGACCTGGGTGATGTCACCGGTGATCACCGCCGTCGAGCCGAAGCCGATCCGGGTCAGGAACATTTTCATCTGTTCCACGGTGGTGTTCTGGCTTTCATCGAGGATGATGAAGCTGTTGTTCAAGGTGCGTCCGCGCATGTAGGCCAGCGGCGCGATCTCGATGACCTGTTTCTCGATCAGCTTGGCGACGTGTTCGAACCCCAGCATTTCGTAGAGCGCATCGTAGAGCGGGCGCAGGTAAGGGTCGATCTTCTGCGCCAGGTCACCGGGCAGGAAGCCGAGCTTTTCGCCCGCTTCCACGGCAGGGCGCACCAGAAGAATGCGTCGCACCTGCTCGCGCTCCAGCGCATCGACGGCGGCGGCTACGGCCAGGTACGTCTTGCCGGTACCTGCCGGGCCGATCCCGAAGTTGATGTCGTTGCTCAGGATTTCCTTGACGTAGCGCTGCTGGTTCAAGCCCCGGGGCTTGATCATGCCCTTGCGGGTACGCAGTGCGACCGGGACTTCGCCGGAGGCCGGATCGTCGAGCTCCTCGACGGCCGACTCCTGCAGAAACAGGTGGACCGTATCGGGGGACAGTTCGGTAGCCTTGGTTTCCCGGTACAGACGGCGCAGCAGGTTTTCCGCCGAGCGCGTGTGTCGGGCGTCGCCGATCAGTTCGAACTGATTGCCACGGTTGCGGATTTCGATTTCCAGGCGCTGTTCGATCAAGCGCAGATGCTCGTCGAATTGCCCGCACAGGTTGGCGAAGCGGCGAGCCTCGAAAGGCTCGAGCAGGAAGCGATGTGGTTCGATAGGTGCGTTCAAGGTCGTATTCGGCCGCCCGACGGCAATTGAAATGAGTCCAAGGATAACCCCTGTCAGGGGCGGGGCGAAAGGGGTGGGCGGCGAATGGCCTTGGCCGGCGCCTGGCTGGCTGTCGGCGGTGCGGCTTTCGCGGCCACGGACCGCTCCTACGGGGATCGCGGTCACCCTGTAGGAGCGGTCATCGGCCGCGAACGTCGCGCCGCGGTGTGGATCTGTCAGGCCAGCAGTTCGCCGCGCAGCGAGTGCGGGCGGGCTTCAGCGATGTGGATGTCGACGAACTGGCCAATCAGCCGTGCATCCGAGCAGGTGAAGTTGACGATGCGGTTGTTCTCGGTACGCCCCTGCAACTGGCCAGGGTCCTTGCGCGAATAATCGGTGACCAGAATGCGCTGGGTAGTGCCCACCATCTGACGACTGATCTCGAAACCCTGCTGGTTCAGCCGATGCTGCAGCGCATCCAGGCGCTGTTTCTTCACCGTCTCGGGCGTGTCGTCGGCCAGATCCGCCGCGGGCGTACCAGGCCGCTGGCTATAGATGAAGGAATACGAGAAATCCATGCCCACATCGGTCACCAGTTTCAGGGTCTGCTCGAAGTCTTTCTCGGTTTCGCCGGGGAAACCGATGATGAAGTCCGAGCTGATGCAGATGTCCGGTACCGCCGCCTTGAGCTTGCGCAGCTTGGATTTGTATTCCAGCACCGTGTGGCCGCGTTTCATGGCCGCCAGCACGCGATCCGAGCCTGACTGCACGGGCAGATGCAGGTGCTTGACCAGTTGCGGTACTTCGGCGTGGGCCAGAATCAGGCTGTCGGAGAATTCCAGTGGGTGCGAGGTGGTGTAGCGGATGCGCTCGATCCCGTCGATCTGGGCCACCATACGGATCAGCTCGGCCAGGTCGGCCAGGCGACCGTCGTGGGTCTGGCCGCGGTAGCCATTGACGTTCTGCCCCAGCAGGGTGACTTCGCGCACGCCGTTGTCGGCCAGGTGCATGACCTCGGCCAGGACATCGTCGAACGGTCGGCTGACTTCTTCGCCGCGGGTGTAGGGCACCACGCAGAACGTGCAGTATTTGCTGCAGCCTTCCATCACCGAGACGTAGGCGGTCGGCCCGTCGATGCGCGGTTCGGGAAGGTGGTCGAACTTCTCGATCTCGGGGAAGGAGATGTCCACCTGCGGCAGGCGGGTGATGCGCGCCGCGTCGATCATCTCGGGCAGGCGATGCAGGGTCTGCGGGCCGAACACCACGTCGACGTAGGGCGCGCGATCGCGGATGGCTGCGCCTTCCTGGCTGGCCACGCAGCCGCCGACCGCAATGACCATGTCTGGCTTGGCCAGCTTCAGTTCGCGCCAGCGGCCCAGTTGCGAATAGACGCGGTCCTGGGCACGCTCGCGGATCGAGCAGGTATTGAGCAGGATCACGTCGGCGTCTTCTGCGCGAGCAGTGACTTCCAGGGCTTGATGTTCACCCAGCAGGTCGACCATGCGCGAGCTGTCGTACTCGTTCATCTGGCAACCGTGGGTTTCGATATAAAGCTTCTTGGCCATGGGGTGATCATCAAGTGGTTCAAAGAACCGCGCATTATAGTGCCCGTGGTCAGTGGTTCCTAGCATTGCCTGTCGGGCGGCTATGCTATAGTTTTCGCCCTCTTCCAAGCTCACGACCTTATATCTGCCGACGATGACCAAACGCGAAGCTCCAATCTACAAAGTGATTTTCCTCAACCAGGGCCAGGTATTCGAGATGTACGCCAAGCAGATCTACCAGAGTGATCTGTGGGGGTTTCTGGAGGTCGAGGAATTCGTCTTTGGCGAGCGCACCACCATGGTCGTCGACCCCAGCGAAGAAAAGCTCAAGGCTCAGTTCGAAGGTGTGACGCGCAGCTTCGTGCCCATGCACTCGATCGTGCGGATCGATGAGGTGGAGCGCCTGGGCACGCCGAAGATCAGCGAGGCACGCATGACTGGCAATGTCATGCCATTCCCGATGCCGATGCCCGACAAATAGTCATCTGTCGGACTGCTGCAAGGCTCAGGGCAGCGGGGCGAAAGGCGACCGGCTGCCGCCGTCGGCCGTCTGCAACTCGAGCAGGTATTTGCGGAAAATCTGCCCCAGCACCTGAGTGGCCACTTCGAGGTCTTCGCGGCGCATTTGCCCGGACACCTCGTCGGCCGCGTCAAGCGCATCCTCGGCGCCGTTGACCGCCGCCATCTTCAGCACGATATAGGCCTGGACATTGTTGGCCGCCACGCCTTCGCCCTTGAAGAACATGGTGCCCAGATGATACTGGGCCTCGGCATGCCCTTGCAGGGACGCTTGTTCGAAGTAGCTGAGGGCCTGGTTCAAGTCGCGTTCGGTTCGAGTACCGTCGTAATAGAACTGACCAAGCTCGAATTGCGCCTGGGCGTCGCCGTCCTTGGCGGCCTGCTGACAGGCAGCCAGCGCTGCGGGCAATGCCTGGGCAGAGGTATTGAGGGTGCAGCGACCCACCGCCGGAATCAACAACGAATTGCCGCCTGCGGTAGCCATTAGCGGCTGAAGAAGCAACAGGCAGCCCAATGCAAGGGCGCGGCCGGTGCGGTTCATGGGGATCGACTTACCTCTGCGGAATGCGGGCGGACCCGACGTAGAAACGTGGCGGGTGCTGCATTATGAAATAAGCGGGGGGGCTGTTACAAAGTCTTTACTCGTTTTTCTGCGATATCGCTCAGATGGCACTGTTTCACGGGGTGCCAGCCGCGGCAGCGGTCCGTGGTCGTAGACAATCCAGCACGCTGTGTCAGGCGCACCGTGTTGCCTTCTTCGCGGTCGCTGACCGCTCCTACGGATTTGGATGCAACCTTCTGCGTAGGAGCGGTCCGTGGCCGCGAACGGTGCGCTGCGGTGGGCCAGGCATACCGCAGCGTCCTTTTCGCGGTCGCTGACCGCTCCTACGGGAGCGAAGGTGGTTACTTCAGCGCGGCGAACGCTTTTTCGGCAGCATCCAGGGTGATCGCCAGCTCGGCATCGCCGTGGGCGATGGAGGTGAAGCCTGCCTCGAACGCGCTCGGCGCCAGGTACACGCCGCCGTCGAGCATCAGGTGGAAGAAACGCTTGAAACGATCGGCGTCGCTGGTCATGACGTCTTCGAAGGTGACGATGTCATCGGCGCCGCTGAAGTACAGGCCGAACATGCCTCCGGCCTGAGTGGTGACGAACGGAATGCCCGCGGCATCGGCACGCTGCTGCAGGCCATCGAGCAGGCGTGCGGTGTAGTCGCTCAGCTCGTCATGGAAACCGGGGCGGCTGATCAGCTTCAGGGTGGTCAGGCCAGCGGCCATGGCCAGTGGGTTGCCCGACAATGTGCCGGCCTGATAGACCGGACCCAGCGGCGCAATGTGCGACATGATCTCGCGCTTGCCGCCGAAGCAGCCCACGGGCATGCCACCACCGATGATCTTGCCGAACGTGCTCAGGTCCGGGGTCACGCCGTAGTAGGCCTGGGCACCACCGAGGGCCACGCGGAAACCGGTCATGACCTCGTCGAAGATCAGTACCACGCCGTACTGGTCGCAAAGGCGACGCAGGCCTTCCAGAAAGCCCGGCGCAGGCGGTACACAGTTCATGTTGCCCGCCACCGGCTCGACGATGATGCAGGCCACTTCGTCGGCGACCTCGGCCAGCATCTGCTCCACCGCAGCGATGTCGTTGAACGGCAGCGTCAGGGTGTGTTTGGCGAACGCCGCCGGCACGCCGGGCGAGCTGGGCACGCCAAGGGTCAGGGCGCCGGAACCGGCCTTGACCAGCAGGCTGTCGGAATGGCCGTGGTAGCAGCCTTCGAACTTGATGATGCTGTCGCGCCCGGTGAAACCGCGGGCCAGGCGAATGGCGCTCATGGTCGCCTCGGTCCCCGAGCTGACCATGCGCACCATTTCCATGGACGGCACGATCGCGCAGACCAGGTCTGCCATCTGCGTTTCCATTTCGGTCGGCGCGCCGTACGACAAACCATGTTCAAGCTGCTTGCGCACAGCGTCGAGCACGTCCGGATGGCTGTGGCCCAGGATCATCGGACCCCAGGAACCCACGTAGTCGACGTAGCGCTTGTCGTCTTCATCGGTGACATAGGCGCCGGCAGCATGCTTGAAGAACAGCGGCGTGCCGCCCACGCTCTTGAAAGCGCGCACGGGCGAGTTGACGCCACCGGGGATGTGCTTCTGGGCGTTGGCGAACAGGGTTTCGGAACGGGACATAGATAAGCTCTCTTGCATCAGGCAGTTTCGAACAACGCGTTCAGCGCACGGGCGCGACGGGTGACTTCCTGGGCCGTGTCGGCGCCGAACAGCGCATGCACCACGGCCAGCAGGTTGGCACCCTGGGCCACCAGCGGGGCGGCGTTGTCCAGGGTGATGCCGCCAATGACGGCGATCGGCAATTTCAGTTCGGCACGCGCCTGCGCCAACAGTTCCAGGCTGGCAGGCGATGCGTCGGGCTTGGTCTGGGAGGCGAAGAAGCGCCCGAAGGCGACGTAGCTGGCTCCTTCGCGGGCGGCCTGGTGGGCCAGGTCGAGACGGTTGTGGCACGTGCTGCCGATGATCGCCTTGCGGCCCAGCAAGGCGCGGGCAGGCGTCAGCGGGCCATCGGTCTGCCCCAGGTGCACGCCGACGTTGAGCCGCGCGGCCAGTTCGGCATCGTCGTTGATGATCAGGTGCGCTTTGTAGCGTTCGCACAGCTGGCGCAGTTTGTCGGCTTCGCGCAGGCGCCGGGCGTCGTCGTTGCTCTTGTCACGGTATTGCAGCAGGGTAATGCCGCCGTCCAGTGCAGCCTCGACGTACTTGAGGAACTTGCCGGCCAACAGTTGGCTGTCGGTGATGGCGTAGACGCCACGTAGGTTCATCGCTCGGTCCTGAGGCAGGGGGCAGGGGTTCGGCTCAAGAGCAGAAATCCAGGGGCAGGCGGCGCGGCACGAATTGCCCGTGGCCCAATTGCTCGGCGTCACGCAAGGTGCGCCAGGTGTAGTCGAGCGCCGACTGCACCGCGCTTTCCAAGCCTTCGCCCAACGCCAGACGGCCGGCCAGGGCGCTGGCCAGGGTGCATCCGGAGCCGTGGTAACTGCCGGGCAGACGCTGGCAGGTGAACGTTCGACGACTGCCGTCGCGGCTGTACAGGCGGTTGTGCACTTCGTGCTCGTCGCCATGGCCGCCAGTGATCAACAGGTGCTTGCAGAACGGCAGCAGCTTCTGTGCGCATTCATCGGCGCTGCCGTCGGGCAGGTCGGCGAGAATGCGCGCCTCGGGCAGGTTCGGCGTCGCGATGGTGGCCAGTGGCAGCAGCTGTTCGCGCATTGCGTAGCCGACCTCGTCCTTGCCCAGGCTGCCACCACCGCCGGCACGCAACACCGGGTCACAGACCATCGGCAGATGGGGGTGGGCGGACAACAGCTCGACCACGGTTGCGACCATGTCTACCGAGCCGAGCATGCCCAGCTTGACCGCTGCCACCGGCGAGTCGCTGAGCACGGCATTGGCCTGCGCCAGGATCCACTCGCGGTCGAGTACGCGGAAATCGCTTACATTGACGGTGTTCTGCACGGTCAGCGCGGTAACCGTCGGCGCGGCATGGCAGCCCTGCGCGAGCAGGGCTTCGATATCTGCCTGCAGGCCGGCGCCGCCACTGGGGTCGTGGCCGGAGAGACAGAGGACAACGGGGCGGGAGCTATAGATATTCATGGTGCGCGAGCTTATCACGGCGCACGGCGTTGTAGCAGCGCCGCGAGCGGCGGCAAGCGCGCCTGCAGCGCTGCGATAGGTGAACGGCGTTCGCGCTTTGCAGGGTGCCTATGTATCATATTGACACTACGCTGCAGCACATCCCGAAGGCAACATGCGCTATTTGCTTATCCTGATAATGGCCTGGCTGCCCATGCTGGCAGGTGCGGTCGACTTCGACGAGACCACGCGCAGCCTCGCGCTGGGACGCACGATGCAGGTCTACGAAGATGTGTCGGGCGACGCCACCATCGAGCAGATCACCACCGGCCTGGCCTCCGCTTTTCATCAGCACCACAGCGACGTGCTCAATGCCGGCTACTCACAGTCCGTGTATTGGCTGCGCATCGATCTGCGCTATGTACCGCGCGCCGACGGATCGACGCACAGCTGGCTGCTGGAGCTGGCCTATCCGCCCATGGACCACCTGGAACTGTTCTTGCCCGATGCCGCCGGGCAGTACCACTCGGTGCAGCGAACCGGCGATGCCTTGCCGTATGCCAGCCGCCAGATCAAGCAGAACAACTACTTGTTCGAACTGCCATTTCAGCCAGGCGAAGCGAAGACCGTGTATCTGCGCCTGCACAGCCAAGGCTCGGTGCAGGCGCCGGTCAGCCTGTGGTCGGCCAACGCCTACCTCGAGGCGCAACCCTCGAGGCTGTACGTACTCGGCCTGATCTACGGCGTGCTGCTGGGCATGCTGGTGTACAACCTGTTCATCTTCCTCAGCGTGCGCGATCGCAGCTACCTGTACTACATCGTCTATATCGCGTCGTTCGGCCTGTACCAGGTATCGGTGAACGGTGCCGGGGTCGAGTATTTCTGGCCCGACAATCCGTGGTGGGCCAACGCCGCCACGCCATTCTTCATCGGCGCAGCCGGCTTCTTCGGTTGCCAGTTCTCGCGCAGCTTCCTGCAGACGGCGCGGCACAGTCGCTGGATGGATCGGCTGCTGCTCGGCCTGATGGTCTACGGCGCCGTGGTCATGGTGCTGTCGCTGTCGACCAGCTATGCCCTGGCATTGCGCCTGGCCACGTTGCTGGCGCTGTGTTTCACCGTGGTGATCTTCTCCGCCGGCATCCTCGCCTGGCTGCGTGGCATGCGCCTGGCGCGTTACTTCATCATTGCCTGGAGCGCGTTCCTGCTGGGCGGCATCGTCAATACCCTGATGGTGCTGGGCTATCTGCCCAATGTGTTCATCACCATGTACGCCAGCCAGATCGGTTCGGCGCTGGAGGTCGGCCTGCTGTCGCTGGCCCTGGCCGACCGGATCAACGTGCTGCGCGACCAGCAGGCGCAGACCCTGAAGCAAGCCGGGCTGAAGCTTGAGCAGGCGAATCAGGAACTGGCTGCCAGCAACCGGCTCAAGGACGAATTCCTTGCCACTGTCACCCATGAGCTGCGCACCCCGATGAATGGCGTGATCGGCTCGCTGGAACTGATGCAGACCGTGCCCATGGGGCCGGAGCTGGCGCAGTACCAGCACACTGCGGCAGGTTCGGCGCGGCACATGATGCGCATGGTCGACGACATCCTGATCCTGACCGAGCTGCAAGCCGGGCGGCTCTATCCGCGCAACGAACCGTTCAGCCTGCAGGCGCTGCTGGACAGCGTGCAGATGCAATTCAGCCGTCAGGCCCAGAGCAAGTGTCTGGCGTTCACCGTGGAGCGCGCAGCCGGTCTGCCCGACCGCCTGCAGGGCGATTCGCAGAAGCTTGCCCTGTGCCTGGGCTGCCTGATCGACAACGGCATCAAGTTCACCCGCGAAGGCAGTGTCAATGTGCGCGTCAGTGGCGGCGAGCCAGTGAGTGATCAGCTGCAGATAACCTTCACGGTCAGCGACAGCGGCATCGGTTTCAGTCATCGCGACGAAGAAACCCTCTACCAACGCTTCTACCAGCTCGATGGCTCGGTGACCCGCGAGTACGGCGGATTGGGTATCGGCCTGGCGATCTGTCGGCAGCTGGCCGAACTGGTAGGCGGGCAGCTTCATCATCAGTCCGAGCCCGGACGCGGCAGCTGTTTCGAACTGAGCGTGCGCCTGGGTGTTGTCGAAGCGCATCCGGGTCGTGCCTTGAGCACCAGCGCCGGTGCCTTTGGCACCCAGCGCGCAGCCCATGAATGCACCGTATTGCTGGTGGACGCCAACAGCGTCGACCAGTTGGTCGTGCGGGCCATGCTGCTCAAGCTCGGCTACCGCGTGCGCACGGCCGAGGACGGCGCCGGTGCGCTGGCCCTGCTGACTCGCGAGCGTTTCGATGCCGTGCTCATGGAGCACAGCCTGCCCGCACAGAGCGCTCTGCACACCACCCGCCAGCTGCGCAGCCTGCCGGGGTGCGAGCGATTGCCGGTGCTGGCGCTCACCGAGCCCGGCCAGACCCCGCGCGAGGCGTGCCTGGCTGCCGGAGTATCGGTCTGCCTGGCGCGCCCGGTGCGCTTCGAAGAGCTTCAGGCGGTTTTGCACGGCTGCATCCTCAGCCATCCCAAGCCGGTGTCGCCACCGATTGCGGATGCGCCCCCCGGCGCTGCCCCGGCGTAACCAACGCCGTCGCACCGGGGGTGCCTTTCGTCGGCATTGCAGGCAAGATGCAAGCCTGCCAGATCAGCCAGGACATGCCCCATGAGTAATGCTCCAGACTTCGTAGTTGTGGAAACTGCCGAACAAGCCGTGGATCGGTTGGCAGAACTGCACGAACGGGCCACTCGCGCCCTGAGCCAGGCGCTCAAGCGCTACCTCAAGGATCGCAGCGAGCCGGATGCGGCCGAGCGCGATCTGTTTCGCTACCCTGAACTGCGCCTGACCTACGCCTACGGCGGCGAACTGCCTGCCATCACCCGAGCCTACGCCAAGGTCAACCTGCCTGGCGTGTATTCGGTGACCGTGACCCAACCGGCCGCCTTCCGCGGTTATCTGCTGGACCAGTTGCGGCCGCTGATGCGCGACTTCGCGGTCACCATCGAAGTCGGTGTCAGCGAGCAGAACATTCCCTATCCCTATGTCGTCGACCAGGGCGACGAGCTGGCCGGCAGCGGTGTGACCGCGGCCGCCCTGGCGCGGGTGTTCCCCAGTACCGACCTGTCTGCGGCCACGGACGGCATCGCCGACGGCCTGTACGACTGGGCCACGGCCGATCCGCTGCCGCTGGCGCTGTTCGACGCCGCGCGGGTGGATTTCTCCCTGCGTCGCCTGATCCACTACACCGGCAGCGACTGGAAGCACGTGCAGCCGTGGATCCTGCTGACCAACTACCACCGCTACGTCGACCAGTTCGTTACCCACGGCCTGGAACAGCTGCGCAACGATCCGCGCTTCGTGCGCCTGGTGATGCCGGGCAACGTGATCATCGAAAAGAGTATGGACAACGGCGAGGCCCAGGCGCTGGTGGCCAGCGTGGTGTGGCACCGCTATCAGATGCCGGCGTATCACCTGATTGCCGAGGATGGCGACGGCGTGACGCTGGTGAACATCGGCGTCGGCCCTTCGAACGCCAAGAACATCACCGACCACCTGGCCGTGCTGCGTCCGCATTGCTGGCTGATGATCGGCCACTGCGGTGGCCTGCGACAGTCGCAGACCATCGGCGACTATGTGCTGGCCCACGCCTACATGCGCCAGGACGGTATTCTCGATCGGGTCCTGCCACCGAACATTCCCATTCCGGCCCTGGCCGAAGTGCAGCTGGCGTTGCAGGAAGCGGCGGCGCAGGTCACCGGCGAGCGCGGCGACGACCTCAAGAAGCGCCTGCGCACCGGCACCGTGCTGACCTACGATGATCGCAACTGGGAACTGCGCTGGGCCCAGGAGCGACCGCTGATCAACCTGTCGCGCGCCGTTGCGGTGGACATGGAGAGCGGCACCATTGCCGCCCAGGGTTATCGCCTGCGGGTGCCGTACGGCACTCTGCTGTGCGTGTCGGACAAGCCCTTGCACAGTGAGATCAAGCTGCCGGGCTCGGCCAACGCGTTCTACAACCGCGCGGTCAGCCAGCATCTGAACATCGGCATCACGGCCTTGAACTTGCTGCGCAACCAGCTCAACTCGCTGCACTCGCGCAAGCTGCGCAGCTTCGACGAGCCGCCGTTCCGCTGACAGGTTTGCCGTGGCTGGCAAGGGCCTCTAGCATGAGCGCCCTTGCCAGCCCGAAAGCCGCTTCGTCATGCCTCTTCCTCTTCGCTCCAACAAACGTCCACCCGCCAGCGGCCGCCGTGTGGCCAAGGCCCCGCCGGCCCAGCCGCGGCTGCTGCTGTTCAACAAACCGTTCGATGTGCTGACCCAGTTCAGCGACGGTGAAGGGCGCGCGACGCTGAAGGATTTCATCGAGATTGCCGGGGTCTATCCGGCCGGTCGCCTGGACCGTGACAGCGAGGGGCTGCTGTTGCTGACCAACGACGGCCAGTTGCAGGCGCGCATCGCCGACCCAAAGCACAAGCTGGCCAAGACCTATTGGGTGCAGGTGGAAGGCGTACCCGACGAAGACCAGTTGCAGCGTTTGCGCACCGGGGTCGAGCTCAACGATGGCATGACCCTGCCGGCGCAAGCGCGGCTGCTGGACGAGCCGGACCTGTGGCCGCGCGATCCGCCGGTGCGCTTTCGCAAGAGCGTGCCGACCCATTGGCTGGAGCTGGTGATCAAGGAGGGGCGCAACCGTCAGGTGCGGCGCATGACGGCGGCAGTGGGCCTGCCGACCTTGCGCCTGGTGCGGGTGCGCATCGGTGACTGGAGCCTCGAGGGCCTGGGGCAGGGCGAGTGGCGCGAGGTGCCGGCCAGTCTGTAGCCGACCTGCCCTACTGTGGGAGCGGGTTCTACCCGCGAAGGTGCTTCAGGCCTGTAGCCGGCCTGGCACGCTGTGGGAGCGGGTTCTACCCGCGAAGGTGCTTCAGGCCTGTGGCCGGCCTGCCCCATTGTGGGAGCGGGTTCTACCCGCGAAGGTGCTTCAGGCCTGTGGCCGGCCTGCCCCATTGTGGGAGCGGGTTCTACCCGCGAAGGTGCTGCAAGTCTGTCTCAGGCCTGAAGCTCAGCGCAGATGGGTCAACGGCAATTCAGTGCTGGCCATGACCTGATTGAGGACGAAGCTGGAACGCACGCTGGTGACGCCCTCGATCCGCGTCAGGTGGCCCAGCAGCAGCTTCTGGTAGTGGTCCATGTCCGGCACCACCACCTTGAGCTGATAGTCGGCATCCATTCCGGTCACTAGGCTGCATTCGAGAACCTGAGGCAGTCCGCGAATCGCCGCTTCGAAGGTTTCGAAGCGTTCCGGCGTGTGCCGGTCCATGCCGATCAGCACGTAGGCGGTCAGGCTCAACCCCAGCTTCTTGCGGTCCAGCAGGGCGACCTGGCGGGAAATGTAGCCGTCGTCTTCGAGCTGCTTGACGCGCCGTGAGCAGGGCGACGGCGAGAGACCAATGCGTTCGGCCAGTTCCTGGTTGGAAATGCGCGCGTCACGCTGCAGTTCCGCCAGAATGCTCAGGTCATAGCGATCAAGCTTGCTCATCAAATCTGCCTTCGTGTTTTGCGTTGCGGCAAATTATCTATCCGAAGGCAAAAATTGCGCAAGTGCTGTGTAAATCAGCAATGTTCGCAATCGGCTGCTGCGTCCGTGGCGCTATTGTTATTCACAGAATCACTGCCCGGACACACGTCCACTGCGATCCGCTGAATCAAGCGAATTGCGGCCACCGCCCCCACCGGGGTCGCGCTGGCCCCCGGGCTGCATGCAGCCCAGAAGGCAGCGTGAGGTGAGCCGACGTCACAAGCGTCGAGCAAGGACAGAGTTCGAGAGGGGAGGCCGACGGGTCTCCTTTTTTTTCGCCTGTGAAATGTATGTACGCAAGGCCAGGGACCGATCATGAATAGGCCACGAGTGCCGATAACCTTTGCAGGTGCCTGACAGGATCTTCACAGAACCGCGTTCGGATTTTTCAGTCTGATGATGGACAGCTCCCCCCTATTCTTGCGAGGAACACCATGAAATCGCCCCTCTGGCGTCTGGCCGGTGTCGCTGCGCTCTGCCTGGCCGTGGGCGCACCGGCCTATGCGGAAGGCCCGCAAGACCAGTTGCGCGGCAGTTCCAATGGCGGCCAGCGTGGGCAGGGAGGGGGCAATGCCGGGCCTGGGCAGCCGCAAGGCGGTGGCCAGTATCGTCCGCCGCCGGGTGGCAATCAGGGGCAGTGGCAGGGTCGGCCGGGCGGCGGCAGCCAGAACCAGTGGCAAGGCAACCGGCCGGAGCAGGGTCGCCCAGAACACGGTCGCCCGGAACAGGGTCGCCCGGATCAGGGTCGTCCCGAAGGTGGCCAGCAGGACAATCGGCCGCCGATCATCGGCAAGCCCGACGCAGTGCGCCAGACCCAGGCGCCGCTGCGAGGCAGTTATCCGGACCTGCGTCGCGACAACGATCGGCGCTGGGAGGGCGGTCGAGACCGCTGGCCCGGCGAGCACGGTGGCGGCTGGGGCCCCGGCCCGCAGTACCGTCCGGGGCAGGTGATCGATCGCTTCCCCGGCCAGAATTATCGCGTGCCTTATCGGGGGCAGGATTATTACTACTCGGGTGGGTACTGGTATCGACCGCAGGGTCCGCGGTACGTGGTGATCGAGCCACCGCGCGGCGTTCGGGTGCGCGTGCTGCCCGACTACGCCCAGCGCATGTGGATCGGCAGTTCGGTGTTCTTCGTCGCGGCCGGCACTTACTATCAATGGGCCGACAATACCCAGGAATATGTGGTGGTGAATCCGCCAGTGAATGCCAGTATCCCGCAGCCAGCGCCAACCTTGACCAACTATGACGTCGCCGCCTATCCCGCCCAGGGCCAGAGTCCGCAGCAGATCGCCCAGGATCAATACGAGTGCAAGCGCTGGGCCGTGGAACAAAGCCGCTTCGACCCGGCCAGTGCGACCTATGCGCCGTCGCCGGAAGTGGTCAGCGTGTACCGGCAGAATCTGGCCAATTGCTTCGCATCGCGTGGGTATACGGTGAACTGATCGGCCTTGCGCCGCTGCTACGGGGACCGCGTTTTGGCTGACATACCGCATTCGCTGCCGACGCGGCTTGCGCCGCTGCTACAGGTGCGGCGTTTTGCCTGAGACGCGGCTTGCGCCGCTGCTGCATGGGGAGCGCGTTCTGTCGGCGCGCGGCATGCGTTTACGTGGTGCCGAGATCCCGTGTAGCAGCGGCGCGAGCCGCGTCCGGGGACACTGCGGTTTTGCAGGCTGACCGCGCTTGTTTCAAATGGGGTCGGCGTGAACCAGGACTTCGGCGCGTGGATACTGGCTTTCGATGGCTGTTTCCACGTCCTCGCAAATGCCATGGGCCTCGGCCAGCGACAGCTGCCCTGGCAACTCCAGGTGCAACTGCACGAACCAATGATTGCCCGACATGCGCGTGCGCAAATCATGGGCTCCGAGCACACCCGGCACATTGCACGCCAGCGCCAGCATTTGTTCACTGACATCCACTGGCAACTCCTTGTCCATCAGGATTGCCGTGCTTTCGCGAGCGATCTGCACCGCGCTCCACAGAATGTACAGCGCAATGCCTAAGCCAAAGAAGGCATCCAGCTGCGGCCAGCCATAACTGGCCAAAACCAGCGCTACCAAAATGCTGCCATTGAGCAGCAGGTCAGAGCGGTAGTGCAGCGAGTCCGCCCGCACGGCTGTCGAACCGGTTTCGCGGATGACCTTGTATTGCAGGGTCAGCAGCGCCACGGTCAACGCCAAAGAAAGAATCATCACCGCGATGCCCACCCCAGCCGCGCCCAGCGGCTGCGGGTCCTGCACCTGCTTCCAAGCCTGGTAACCGATCAGCACCGCGCTCGAACCGATGAACAACGCCTGGGCCATCCCCGCCAGAGCCTCGGCCTTGCCGTGTCCATACCGATGATCGTCATCGGCCGGACGCAGCGCGTAGTGCACCGCCAGCAGGTTGAGAAACGATGCCGCGCCATCGAGCACCGAATCGGTGAGCCCCGCCAGCAGACTCACCGAGCCACTGAGCCACCAGGCAACGGCCTTGGCCACGATGAGAATGCTGGCGACCGCCAGCGACGCCCTTGTCGCCAGCCGCAGCAGACGTGCGTGTTCCTTGCTGGTTGCCATTACAAATCCCTAGATAACCGGCTTCAAGCCATACATGGCCAGCTGTTCGACGCTGCCGGTGTGCTGGATCAGGCGCGGATCGTCGAGCGGCAGGCTGCGGCCCAGCTCGGTTTCCAGAATGGCCTGCAGCTTCAGGTTATCGACCTTGCCGTCGCGACCAATCGCCTGCTGCAGCTTTTCCGGCGCTACCTGCGCGGTCTTGCCGTCGTTGAGGTAGATCGCGCCGGTGGCGAAGTCCACACCGAAGGCAATCAGCCCCGGTAGCACATAAAAGAGGATACCGATGGCGTCCAGCGCCGCTACGACCGGGTCGATACGCCCTTCGATCTGCCCGCGCCGATCCGGCCAGAACAGGGTGCCGCAGCCGGTCAGTTGGGTTACCAAGGCAGCGACAACGGCGCCGCCGATCAAACGTGAAGGAATACGCATGGCAATCTCCGCAAAATAGGCCGCAACGATACAAGCAAATGGTCAAGCCGAGTAGATGGACCGTGTTACCTGAGGGTCGGTTCGCTGACCTTGGCGTGCTATCCATACGTACTCGGCGCCTGCACCTCGGACCGGCGTTATACTTCGCGCCCGACCTGGAGCCTTCATGATCTCGCTACCCATCGACGCCGTCCTGCCTGCCCTGCGCCAAGCCCTGGCCGAGCGCCATGAAGCGGTGCTCGAAGCCCCGCCCGGCGCGGGCAAGACCACTCGCGTGCCTTTGGCGCTGCTGCACGAGCCTTGGCTGGGCGGGCAGACCATTCTCATGCTCGAACCGCGGCGCCTGGCCGCGCGGGCGGCGGCCGAGCGGCTGGCCAGCGAGTTGGGCGAGCAGGTCGGCGAGACGATCGGCTACCGCATCCGATTGGACAGCAAGGTAGGTCCGAACACCCGTATCGAGGTCGTGACCGAGGGTATTCTTACCCGGCGCCTGCAGGATGATCCGGCCCTGGACGGGGTGGGGCTGGTGATCTTCGATGAGTATCACGAACGCAGTCTGGATGCCGACCTCGCGCTGGCCTTGAGCCTCAACGGCCGGGAGCTGCTGCGCGACGAGCCGCCGCTGAAGATCCTGCTGATGTCCGCCACCCTGGAAGGCGAGCGCCTGTCGGCGTTGCTCGACGAGGCTCCGGTATTGCGCAGCGAGGGCCGCATGTACCCGGTGGATGTGCGCTGGGGGCGGCCGTGGCAGCCGGGTGAGTTCATCGAGCCAAGAGTGGTGCAGGCCTGCCTCGACGCCCTCGATGAGCAGACCGGCAGCCTGCTGGTATTCCTGCCAGGCCAGGCCGAGATCCGCCGCGTGCATCAGCAGTTGGCCGAAGCCCTGGCTGGCAATGTGAATGTGCTGCTGTGCCCGCTGCATGGGGAGCTGGATCTCAATGCCCAGCGCGCCGCCATCGAGCCTGCGCCCGGTGGCAAGCGCAAGGTCGTGCTGGCGACCAACATTGCCGAAACCAGTCTGACCATCGACGGCGTGCGCGTGGTCATCGACGCCGGCCTGGCCCGCGTACCGCGTTTCGACCCCGGCAGCGGCATGACCCGCCTGGACACCCAGCGCATCTCCCGCGCCAGCGCCACCCAGCGGGCCGGACGGGCAGGGCGCCTGGAGCCGGGCGTGTGTTATCGGTTGTGGTCCGAAGACCAGCACGCCCAGTTGGCGGCCTACGGCAGCCCGGAAATCCTCCAGGCCGACCTCGCCGGCCTGGCCCTGCAATTGTCACGCTGGGGTGTCGAGCCGGCTCAATTGACCTGGCTGGACCAGCCGCCCGGCGCGGCGTATGCCCAAGCCCAGGACCTGTTGCTGCGCCTCGGCGCACGCCTGCCCGACGGCCGTCTCAGCCCCCATGGCCAAGCCATGGCGCAGCTGCCGGCGCACCCGCGCATCGCTCATCTGTTGTTGCGCGGACATGCCTTGGGCCTCGGCGACATGGCCTGCGATGTGGCAGCATTGTTAGGTGAACGCGACATTTTGCGCGGTGCCGGTGCCGACCTGCACAGCCGCCTCGTGTTGCTGTCCGGCGAGCAGAAGGCCCAGCGCCAGAGCCACGGCGCCGTGCAACGCATACGGCAGTTGTCCCGGCAGTACCGCGGCTATTTGCGTGGCAGGCCGGCGACGCCTGTCGAGAACCCTGCGCACCCGCGCTGGCTGGGCTGCCTGCTGGCCCTGGCCTACCCGGATCGCGTGGCGCAGCAGCGTCGCGAAGGCGGCGCCGAGTACCGCCTTGCCAACGGCCGCGCTGCCTTGTTCGGCGAGGTGGACGGCTTGATGAAACAGGCCTGGATCGTCATCGCCGACCTGGGCAGTCGTCAGGGGCAGCGTGAGGAACGCATCTACCTGGCCGCCGAGTTCGATCCCGGGTTGTTCGATACGGTGCTGGCCGAACAGGTCAGCCGCGTCGATCACCTGGACTGGGACGAGCGCGAGGGCGTCCTGCGCGCCGAACGCCAGCGCAAGATCGGTGAGCTGATCCTCAGCCGCGAACCGCTGCCAGGGTTGGACACCGACGCCCGCGCCACGGCCCTGCTCGGCCTGGTGCGGCGCAAGGGCCTGGAGCTGCTGCCCTGGACCCCAGAACTGCGCCAGTGGCAGGCGCGGGTCGCGCTGCTGCGCGCGCTGGACACCCAGAACCCCTGGCCGGACGTCAGCGACGCGGCGTTGCTGAAGCAGCTGGAACACTGGCTGCAGCCGTACCTGGGCAAGGTCACACGCCTGAGCCATTTCGGCCAGCTCGACCTGTCCTCCATCCTGCGCAACAGCTTGCCCTGGCCGCTGCCACAGAAACTCGACGAGCTGGCGCCAACCCACATCGCCGTGCCGTCAGGGTCGTCGGTACGCCTGGACTACAGCGAGCAACCGCCGATCCTCGCGGTGCGCCTGCAGGAGCTGTTCGGCCTGGCGGAAACACCGCGCATAGCCGGTGGGCGGCAGGCGGTGAAACTGCACCTGCTTTCGCCGGCGCGGCGACCGGTGCAGGTGACCCAGGATCTGGCGAGTTTCTGGGCCAACACCTACGAGGAAGTGAAGAAGGATTTGAAGGGGCGGTATCCAAAGCATTATTGGCCGGAGGATCCGTTGGTGGCCGAACCGACTGCGCGCATCAAACCCCGCAAGTAAACCCCACCTACCACACCGCAATGTCATACGTCAGGTACAGCCGATTGCTGTCGCGCCCGCGCGCGGTGTCGGAGCGATAGACATAGTTGCGCAGCTTAACCCCCAGGCCTTTCAAGGTGCCTGTCGGTACCACGTAGGCCAGTTCGATGTCGCGCTCCCACTCGTTCACGCCGGCAGGGCCCGACTTGCCGTCCGAGCCGCTGATGTAGCGGGTCATGAAACTCAGGCCGGGGAAACCCAGGTTCTTGAAGTCGTAGCCGTAACTGGCGAGCCAGGTCTTTTCATCTTCCTCGATGAATTTGCCGATGCCGACGTTGCTGAACGAGTACACGGTAGCGCCGTTGATGTAGGGCAGGCCGCCGTCGCCGTGGAGCTGCTGGTAGCCGGCGGCAACGGTGTGGCCTGCAATCGCGAAGCTCAACTGACCGCTGAACATGCCATTGTCGATCTTTCCGGAATAGTGGTTGCCCTCATCCCGGCTGAAAAAATAGCGCAGGTCGCTGGTCAGTACGCCGGCGCCCAGCGGCAGGGTATGCAGCAGGCCGAAGAAGTCCTGGTTGTAGAAGTCATCGAGCTGGCCGCGAAAGTAGCTGAGTCGCAGCTGCTTGTTCACGGTGTAGTCGGCGCCGGCATAGGTGAAGTCGCCACCCTCCCTGCCGGAATAGCCGTCGGGGATGATCGAGCGGCTGTCGGTGGAGTCACGCAGCTTGAACTGATCGAGTTGGCCGGCGGTGAGCAGCCAGTCATCGAAGTCTTTGCTGACGAGCTGGGTGCCTTGGTAGGTCTGCGGCACCAGGCGTGCGTCGTTGTAGACCAGCACCGGTGTCTTGGGCAGCAGGGTGCCATGCTTGACCACGGTGTGCGCGAAGCGCGCCTTGGCAGTGACGCCCAGGCTGGTCGACTCATCGGCTGCGCGACCGTCACCGTGCACGGGCAGCAGCCCGGTACCGCTGCGGCCACGGCCAGAGTCGAGCTTCACGCCCAACAGGCCGAGGGCATCGAACCCCAGGCCGAACGCTCCTTGCGTGTAGCCGGACTGGAAGTCCAGCAGCGCGCCCTGTGCCCACTCGGTGCGCTCGCTTTTGGCAGTGGCGGCGGCGCGCGGGCTCAGGCCGTTTTCATCACGGAAGTTTTCGTTGAAGTACACGTTGCGAAGTTGCAGCTTCAGCGTGCTGTCATCGATAAAACCTTGGGCGGTCGCCGAGCCTTGCAACAAAACGCTCAGGCACGGCAAAGCGAACCCGCCGATCAGGGTTGTACGCATGGGTGAACTCTCTTCTTGTTATGGGTAGCGGGGGGTTATGCGAACAGGCTGATTGCACCGGTCAGCAGGGCCAGGGCGGTCACCACCAGGGAGGTCAGTACCGCCCATTTGACGGTTGCCTTCTGAAAGTCGCCGATGTCGCGGTCGACCATGCCGACCAGCAATAACGTCGACGCCACCAGCGGGCTCATCAAGTGCACGGGCTGGCCGAGGATAGAGGCGCGGGCGATTTCCACGGGGGAGATGCCATAGGCTGCCGCGGCATTGGCCAAAATCGGCACCACACCGAAGTAATAGGCGTCGTTGGACAGCACGAAGGTCAACGGCATGCTGGTCACCGCAACCACCAGGGGGAACAGGTGGCCCCAGGAAGGCGGAATCATGTCGACCAGCGACTGTGCCAAGGCGTCGACCATCTTGGTGCCGCTGAAGATGCCAGCGAATACGCCCGCCGCGAAGACCAGCAGCACCACCGTCATGGCGTTGCCGGAGTGGGCGAGAATGCGCTCCTTCTGGATGTCCAGCTGCGGGTAGTTGATCATCAGCGCCAGCACGAAGCCGATCAGGAACAGCACCGCCGAGTGCGCCAGGCCCATGACCAGCGCCACCATCACGCCGATCACCAGCAGCAGGTTGACCCAGACCAATTTCGGCCGCTTGTACGGTGTATCGCCCAGAATGGCCTCGATGTAGCACTCGCCGCCACCACTCTGCAGGTGCACGCTGCCAATGCGTTTGCGTTCGGCCCTGCCCAGCAGGTACGCGGTGAACACCACCCAGGCGGCGCCGCCCGCCATCGTCGGCAACAGCGGAATGAAATACTCGCTCGCGTCGATGCCCAATACGGCAATGGCACGGGTGGCGGGGCCGCCCCAGGGCGACATGCCGCTCATGATGCCCAGCGCCAGCATGGCCACGGTGGCCAGGACCATCGGGTTCATGCCGATGCGCTTGTACAGCGGCAGCATGGCTGCGCAGGTGATCATGTAGGTGGTGGTGCCGTCGCCGTCCAGTGCCACGGTCAGCGACAACAGCGCGGTGCCGATGGCGATCTTCACCGGATCGCCGTTGACCTTCTTGAGGATCTTGCGGATCAAGGGGTCGAACAGGCCGGAGTCGATTATCAGACCGAAGAACAGGATGGCGAACAACAGCAGTGCAGCGGACGGGGCGACCACTTTCAGGCCATCGAGGATCATCTTGCCGGTGGTGCCGCCGAATCCGCCAATGATGGCGAACACGATCGGCACCACGGTCAGTGCGACGATGGGGGACAAGCGTTTGGACATGATCAGGTAGGTGAACACGACCACCATGGCTAAGCCTAACAGCGCCAGCATATGAGTTATCTCTTGTAGTTATTTGGGGAGTTGCGCTGATGCGAAAGCGGGTCACACAGGTTAGAGCGGATGTGGCCTCAACCGGCCAATCGGTGTGTCGTTGGCACGTGGACATTGCCTGAGAACAATCGACGGGCCGTTCTCACGACCGAGGCTCGAACGGTACCGGCGTCGTGGCCGACGTAGGACAGGCTGACTTCGATGGCGCCGCTGGGGTGTTCGATCTTCACCGTGTTCAGGCGCTTCTGGTGGCGCTGGCCCAGCATCCGCTCCAGCACGGTCCCGTCGGTGACACAGGCGGTTGCCAGTCCGATCGAGCCGGTAATGGCCAGTGCCGTGTGGCAATTATGCGGCATGAAGTAGCGCACTTGCAGCGTGCCGCCGGCCTGGGGCGGGGCTACCAGCACAGGCTTGGGGATGACCTTGTCGGTTACATCGCCCAGGCCCATCAACAGGCCGGCACGCAGGCGCAACGCTTCCAGGGTGCGAAGGAATCTGGGGTCGGCGTCGAGTTCGGCCGGGCTTTCATTGCCGGTCTTGCCCAGCTGTGTCGCTTCGACGAGCATCATCGGCATGGCCATGTCGATGCAGGTCACGGGGACATCGCCCAGCCAGTCCACGGTGGCACCGGTGGGAAACAGCTTGCCAGTCTTGCTGCCCGCTGCGTCGAGAAAGGTCAGCCCCACCGGGGCGGCAGTGCCGGGTACGCCGTCGATCGCGGTATCGCCTTCGTAGGTGACCTTGCCGTCGGGCGTGCACACATCGGCGCAGATGAACGTGCCGGTATTGAGGTTGCGGATGCGCACCTGAGTCACCCCCGACTGTGCCTGGACAAGGCCCTGATCGATGGCGAACGGGCCGACTGCGCAGAGCATGTTGCCGCAGTTGGGCGCGGTGTCCACACGTCGTTGCGAAACCATCACCTGGACGAACAGGTAGTCCACGTCCGCGTCCGGGTGATCGGAGCGAGAGACGATGGCCACCTTGCTGGTCTGTGGGCTGCCGCCGCCAATGCCATCGATCTCCAGCTCGTGCCCGGAGCCCATTGCATCCAGCAGCATCTCATCGCGCTCGGCCGATCTTGCCGGTAAATCGGAGGCCAGAAACACTGGTCCTTTGGAGGTCCCGCCACGCATCAGTACGCAAGGAATCAGTTGCATAAGTCACGACTCTGGTAATCAATGGACGTCATTGATGTATTGGAGTGAAGATTTACACAGCTTGAATTGCTAGATCCAATGCAAAGATCGTAGTGATTATTCCATCAAACGAAATAAAGAAGTGGCTGGAGCGTTCCGGCAGGGGAGAGCGAAATTCATGCAATATGAGCTGGTCGACATACGATCATTCGTGAAAATCGCCGAAGTGGGCAGCTTTCACGAGGCGGCGGATCAGCTGCACATTTCTCAGCCGGCACTGACCCGGCGTATCAAGAAGCTTGAAGAAGGTCTGGGCACATCACTGCTCGACCGGACCACTCGCCGAGTCAGCCTGACCAGCGTCGGGCGCGACTTCCTGCCCAAGGCACGGCGCCTGCTCGACGATTTCGAAGACTCCATCCTCAACATCAAGGAGTTGGCCGAGCGGCAGGTAGGGCAGGTGACGTTGGCGTGCATTCCCACGGCGGCGTTCTATTTCCTGCCGTCGGTCATTCGTATCTACAACCAGCAATACCCGCAGATTCGCATCAGGCTTCTGGACCTCAGTGCCAACGAGGGGCTGGAGGCCGTTCTGCGTGGCGAGGCGGATTTCGGTATCAACATGATGAGCGGCCAGCATCCGGACATCGAGTTCCATGCCTTGGTCAAGGAGCCGTTCGTGCTGGCCTGCCGGCGCGATCATGAGCTGGCGAGTCGCAAGTCGGTGAAGTGGACCGAGCTGGCGGGCCATCAACTGATCGGGGTCGGCAGGCTGAGCGGCAATCGCATGCTGCTCGACAACGCCCTGGCAGGCTTGCCCTGGCGCTTGAAATGGTTCTACGAGGTGCAGCATCTGTCCACGTCGCTGGGCTTGGTGGAGGCCGGCTTGGGTATTTCAGTGATGCCCAGCCTGGCCATGCCGGCCGGGGAGCATCCCACCCTGGTGAGCGTACCGCTGATCGAACCGGTCGTGGACCGAACCCTGGGCCTGGTCACGCGACGGGGCAGCTCGCTGTCGCCCGCCGCCGAGAAGTTCGTTGCGATCTTGCTGGAGCAGTGGCCGCAATAGTCGCTACCGGCAAAAGAGTCCAGTGTTACAGGCTCGTTCGCCGGGGCGGATTTTGGTGTGAATCCTAGGGAATCTCCGAACAAGTCCCCAAATTTGATGAAATACGCATGACCACTTGATCCGAGCCACCCATGAGCCAGATGGGCTTTTCCGATTTCTAATATGCCGGCAAGCGCAAGCAGACAAGCCGCGAACGCTTCCTCGCCGAGATGAATCAGATCTCGCCCTGGGCAGCTCTGCTGGGCCTGATCGAACCGTTCCACCCAAAAGCTGGCGGGGGCAGAAAACCCTATCCTTTGGAAACCATGCTGCGCATTCATCTGCTGCAAAACTGGTTCTCCCTGAGCGACCTGGCCATGGAAAAAGTGCTCTACGAAATCACGCCCATGCGTCAGTTTGCACGCCTGACCCTGAGCACCTCGATACCTAAAGACACCACGATCATGAACTTTCGGAACCTGTTGGAAAAGCACCAACTGGCCCCCGCGATCGTCGCCGTCATCAACGGAAAACCGGGTGAAAAACGCCCTTAACGCACAATGCATCATTCGACTTTCAGCAAATAACGTTATTTGCCGGGAAAATTTTTCGACTTGCCGCTGACGCGCGGCGAGTTGATCGGAATATCCTTAACTGATTAAGTCTTAGCATGCCTCAATGATGGAGTTATGTATAAGTGTTTTCGAATGGGTTATTGATGTAAATTAAAATACTTGACGAGTGCTGTTCCCCTAAAGCGCATTGATGTCTGCATAAAAGTAATAAAATCATTAGGTTGCTGCTTAAGTCTCAATCGAGTTGGTGGATGGGAGCGGTATTGCCATTTGCCAAGGGTTTAACTAGAGTGACGTTTGAGAAGTGCGTACACCTCCGGTTTGAATATTCAGTAAATTGGCCAGCTCTTTGCTGGCTTAGGCTGGCGATACGATAAATTTAAATAGGGGCGCGGGCCATGCGTGAATTATTGTCATCGATTATGCCGAGCTCTGATACGGTCGCTGCTTTCGCGGCTGGCTTTGCATTGAATACATCAATACTTGTGCTTGTCACAATGTTGGGTGCCTATCAGGCACGGTGGGCTGATAAAGGTGAAAAGTGGCAGATGCTCGTTGTCGTATCGCTGAGTACGTGCATGGCGCTACCATTTGCTCCGCCGATGGAAATAGTTTTCGTTGCAGCGATTACTGTCCTGATCTATGCGGGAGTAAGGTGGTTGGCGCCGAACTTCAGTGTTGCGGGTGTCTGTTTTAGCCTGGGTACGCCACTCATACTTGTCGCCGGTGGTGTATGGTACTGGCAATGGCTTTCTGGTATGGGACTGTCTGGCTGGTATTTCACCCTGTTTGTTGCGTTACCGCTGATGAATGCGGCAGAAGCCTTACTGGACTATCTCCTTTACATTGGAACTTACAGCTTATTGGTGCGAAAGATCTGGCATGAGCCCAATAGTCCCTTCTCACTTGGGATGGATAATTACGAGCCATTTGTTTCAATTCATGTGCCTTGTCATGCAGAACCCCCAGAGCTTGTGGTGAGTACTTTGAACGCGCTGGCGCAACTGGATTATAAGAATTATGAGGTGGTTGTCTGTGACAATAATACTGTTGATGTCGATCTATGGCGTCCGGTGGGGATTCATTGCGATAAGCTCAATGTGGAATTCGGAGCGAATAGGTTTCGATTCTTCCATGTGGATGGCATCAAGGGCGCCAAGGCCGGTGCATTAAACTACTGCCTTGATCGTACCCATCCAATGAGTGTGTTGATCGCGGTTGTGGATGCCGACTACATTGCGCAGCCAGACTTCTTGAGGGCGCTGACACCTCATTTTGAAGACCCTGACGTCGACTTCGTGCAGACGTCACATGATTATTATGATCATGCAAAGAGCTTGTACAATAAATTCTGCTATTGGGAATACATGTTGGGGACAAAGTTTTCAATGGCTGGGTTGAACGAGCTTCACGCCGCTTTCACTATTGGTACCATGTGTGTTCTCAGGCGCCAAGCGGTAGAAGAGGCTGGTCGCTGGGCCCTTTGGTGCCTTACCGAGGATTCAGAGATTGCTATCCGGCTTAGGGCGAACGGTGGTAAGGGTCGCTATTTCAGAGACAGCTTTGGACGCGGTACGATCCCTGATACCTTCGAGGATCTTAAGCAGCAAAGATTCCGGTGGACCGCAGGTCCCGTTCAGCAGTTGATGGTGCATTGGCGACTGTTCTTGCCTAACTGTCTGGGGGGGTCGCCCCATTTGTCGAACTGGTCGAAATTGTTCGAGAGTGTGCGAAATATTCAAATAATATTTGGGATAATGACCTTACTGGTGTCTGTCACCGTGGCGGTGGGGATGTTGATTCTTCCAGAAGATGCAGTGTTGGACACCTCCGCGCAGTTGCCGCCAGTGGCAATATTTATTGCTTTCGGTTTGTCGTTCAGTGCGTTTTTGATGACGGCAGCGGGCTATTGGCTGGCCGGATGCAGATCCTTCAGGATCATGCTCGGGTCGATGTTGGCCAGCGCAGCTCTCACTCACACGCGAATGATTGCGACGGTAGCGGCCTTGCTAAGAGTTCGATTGTCATGGAAGCGAACTCCTAAATTTACAAAGCATTTTGGTCTGGTGCGTGCACTGTACGCTACATCGCTTGAGATATTACTGGGTGGATTCATGATTGTTCTCCTCGTGGCAGTGGTGGCCCGAGTGGAAGAAATCGGGTGGATCGCCGTCCTGATTGCAGGTACAGGCCTGCTTCGGTTTGCGTTCACTCTTTTAGCAGCCCCGGTGGTCTGCGTACTATCCATCAACTTACCTCCTTCCACGAAAGTGTAATCCAGTCGATCATTCAAAAAGCGTTGAAGGTGTGTCGCCTGGCCCAGGCCCCGGCCGCAAACGGTGCATCGAAACGCGGACGCAGGCTTGGTTTCTGAATGACGGCGAGTGCGGTTTCCAGTCCCGTAATATGGTCCTCGATGGGCGGGCTCAGGCTGATCGTGCGTTGTGCCAATACATCGGACAGGGTTAGAGATGAGCTGCGGCCCGTCGCCTAGAACTGGTACTTCACCAACAAACTCGCCGTGTTCTGGTCGGTGGTAAAAGAGCCGTCATCCTTGATGCCATATTTGTCTGACCAGTAATCGTATTCCACACCCACATACAGATGCTTGGCTTCATAGCCCAGGCTTTTGCCCAGGTCATACTTGATCTGCGGGTTGAAGTGCAGGTTGGCGTGGTAGTCGGACTGGTTGCTGCCGTGGCCGCTCTTGTTGTTCACCACCCAGTCGATGAAACCGTCGATCAGCAGGTTCGAGTTGCCCAGCGGCAGGGTGTAGGACCAGGCAGGAGTAATCTGCCAGGCACCGGAAGGCACGCGGTTGCCGTCGGGTTTGCGGTAGTAGAAATTCAGCTGGAAATAGTCGAAGCCGGGAATGGCCAGATCGAAGCCCGGACCTATCAGGTAGGCGTCGACGTCGTCATCGCCGAACTCGTAGGTGGTGGCGAGCAATATGTCTTTCACCGGCCCGAACGAGAGGTCCTGGCCCAGCAGCTTGCCGGCGCTGAAGCGCGGGCTGAACTCGCCATACAAACTGTAATTGCCGTTGCCGGACCGGGCGCCGTTATACCAACTGTTATCGACGAAGGCGAACAGATCGCCCCACGTCCATGCGCTGGCATGTTCCAGCGTGATGGTTTGCTGGATGGCCGGATCGACATTGTAATTCTTGCCGTACAGATACGACACACTTTCGCCATGCCACAACAATGGTCCTTGCGCATGTGCGGCACCTGCCCCCAGCAGACCCAACATGCACAGTGATGCTCCCCAAGCGTTCTTCATGTTTTACCCATCAATCAATGTTTTATTTGGAGCGCACCGGTATTCGTCCGACAAATGTCCAGGACCGGGCGCCGTATTGGTGGGCAGACCACGCAGTTCGATAGCTGAACCTGCACAACGCGCAGGGGTGTAGCGCAATGGCGTCTTGAAAACCGAAACCGGTTGTACGACGCTTCTTGTTCAATCGCGGTCAATCGCGAACGGTCCCCAGGCCTGGCGCACGGGGACCATTTCCAGGCGGTTGATATTGATGTGGGCGGGCAGTGTGGCGACGTGGAAAATCTGCTCGGCGATATCGTCTGCCGTCAGTGGGGTCGTGCCTTGATACACCTGGCCTGCAGCCTTCTCGTCGCCCTGGGTGCGCACCAGCGTGAACTCGGTTTCGGCGATACCGGGGGCCACGTCGGTGACGCGTACGCCCGTGCTCAGCAAATCGCAGCGCAGGTTATAGGAAAACTGTTTGACGAAGGCCTTGCTCGCGCCATACACGTGGCTGCCGGGATAGGGGCATGCACCGGCGATCGAGCCGATGTTGATGATGCTCGCGCCGGCGCCGGTTTCCAGCAGCGCCGGCAGAACCGCGTGGGTAACGTTGACCAGGCCGGTGACGTTGGTGTCGATCATGGTGTGCCAGTCGTCGAGGCTGGCCTGCTGCGCCGGCACGGGCGCCAGGGCCAGGCCGGCATTGTTGATCAGTGCCGTCACGCCCTGGAAAGCCTCGGGCAAGCCGGCGACCACTGCGGCGACGGCCGCGGCATCGCGCACATCCATGGCGGCGACATGCACGGGCACGCGCGCACCCAGTTCATCCTGCAGGGCATGCAAGCGCTCCAGGCGCCGCCCGGTGAGAATCAACGACCAGCCTGCCTGCGCAAAACGACGGGCCGTTGCCCGGCCGAAACCGGACGTTGCGCCGGTGATGAAAACAGTACCGCTCATGTGGAAACCTCGATAGCTCAAAAATCGGTCAACGGCGCTCTTCGCGAACGTAGGGTTCGCCCAATGCACCAGGCTGGCTGGCGCCTGCGCGCTTGCTGGCAGCGACCCAGATCATCACCGCCAGGGTCACGGCATAGGGGGTCATCAGCATGAAATATTGCGGCAGTTGCACCCCGGCGGCGGCCAGTTGCGGAATCAACGCCTCGATGCCGCCGAACAGCAGGGCACCAGCAAAGGCGCGCCAAGGCGACCAGCGGGCGAAAATCACCAGCGCGATGGCGATCCAGCCACGGCCGCCGGTCATGTCGGCGATCCACATCTTGGTGCTGAGCACGGCGATGAAGCCGCCCGCCAGGCCCATCAATGCGCTGCCGGCCAGAATTGCCGCCAGTCGATAGCGCAGCACCGGCAGACCCGCGGCATCGGCGGCTTGGGGGTTTTCGCCAACGGCGCGCAGCTTGAGTCCCGTGCGCGTTCGGTTGAGAAACCAGACCACCGCGACAAAGATCAGCACGGTGAGGAACACCATCGGGTTCTGCCTGAACAGGCCGCCGACCACGGGTAGCTCGCTCAATGGCCAGAGCTCCGCGGCCTGCAAACCGCTGACCGGACGATTGGTCCAGCCCAGCAAGGTGCCGAGCAACCCGGTCAGGCCCTGGCAGAAAAACACCAGGGCCAGGCCGGCGATGACCTGGTTGATGCGCAGTACCAGCACCATCAGCGCGAACAGCAACGAGACCGCGCTGGCCGCCGCCATGGCCGCCAACATCGACAGCCCAGGCAGGCCAAGGGCCAGTTGCATGCCGATGCCTGCGAGGGCGCCGACCAGCATCATGCCTTCGGCGCCCAGGGCCAGCACGCCTGCGCGTTCGATGATGATCAGACCCAGCGCGGCCAGGGCGAAGGGCAGGGCGAATTCGGGAACGCTGCTCAGCCAGTAAGTCACCAGATCCATCACTGTTCTCCTGTCTGGATGCGCCGCAAACGGTGGCGTATGAAGAAGTCCGACGAGGCCACGCAGATCACCAGGATGGCCTGGATCAACTGCACCATCGAAAAGGGGATCTGGTAGAACACCTGCAGGTTGCGCCCGGCGACGAACAGCATCGCCACCACGAGCGCGACCACGGCGGCCGCGAACGGGTTGTTGCGGGCCAGAAACGCGATGAGGATTCCGGAGAAGCCATAGCCCTGATAGAACGACTGGGTCAACCGACCTTCCTGGCCTGCGCTGACGATGAAGCCTGCCACCCCGGCCAGAGCGCCGGAGAGCAACACGGTGCTGAGGATCATTCGCCGCACGGGGACGCCGACCGCGCTGGCGACCTTGGGGTTGGCATCGACGAAGCGCAGGTACAGTCCGGCGCGCGATACGCTGATGAACCACACGGCCAGGGCCATGATGACCAGGGCGATGACGATCGCCACGTTGTAGCCGGCGAACAGGTCCGGCAGGCGTTCGAACGGCTGGAAGGCCGGTGAGTAGGGAAAGTTGTCGCGTGGATCTTTCCAACTGCCGTAGAGCAGGTGCAGCAGAAAGTTGGCGGCGATGTAGTTGAGCATCAGGGTCGAGATCACTTCGTTGACCTTCAGGCGCAACTTCAGCAGAACCGGGGCCAGGGTCCAGAGCATCGCGCAGGCGATGGCCGCTGCCATCATCAAGGGCAGGCGCAACGCTTCGGGGCCGACCTGGAAGATCGTGACGGCCGCGGCGCCAATGCCACCCCAGATCATCTGGCCTTCCAGGCCCAGGTTCCAGAAGCGCGCGCGAAACGCCAGACAACCGGCCATGCCGACCAGAATCATCGGCGCCGCCTGGAACAGCACGGCCTTGAAGTTGCCGGCATCGAGCAGCGTCTGGCCGACGAACTCTTCCAGCAGTTGATCGGCCGGCACGCCTGCTGCCACCAGAATGGCCGTGCTCAAGGCCAGGCCGACGATCACCGCGAGGCCGATCACCAGGGCCTGGCCGCTCCAGCCCATCTGCTGACGCAGCTCCAGGGTGTAGCGTCTGCCGAGCAGGGGTTGGCGTTGCGCCTTGATCAGGGGTTGGGAGAGTTCAGTCATGGCTTACCATCGCTTTGCCAATGGCCTGGCGGTCTGCCGGGCAGTCGAATTCGGCGACGATGCGGCCGCCATTCATCACACCGATGCGATCGGCCAAGGCCATGACCTCGTCAAGGTCTTCGCTGATCACCAGCACGGCTGCCCCGGCGTCACGCGCGGCGCGCAGGCGTGCATGCACCGCCTGGCTCGCGCGCACGTCCAGGCCACGGCTGGGGCTGTGCACCAGGATCAGTCGCGGATCACGGCTGAACTCGCGCGCGATCACCAACTTCTGGGCATTGCCGCCCGACAGCAGCGCCGCTTTCTGCTGCAGTGAGCGCACACCCTGCACATCGAAATCGGCCACGGCCTGGGCGGCATCTTCCAGCAGGCGTTGACCGCGCAAGCGCAGGAAGGAGCCGTAGCGCCCATCGTGCAATTGGCCGATGGCGAAGTTTTCCGCTACCGAGAGCGAGCCGGCCAGCGCGGCGCCGTATCGATCGGCAGGGATGGCGGCGATGCGCAGGGCCCGACGCTGTGCGGCGCTGGCGTTGCGCAGGTCGCCGAAGGGCTGCAGATGGATATCCCCTTCGGTGGGCTGTTCAAGGCCCATCAGGGCATTGGCCAACTCGCCCTGGCCATTGCCACCGACGCCGGCAATGCCGTAGATCTGCCCGGCACAGAGTGTCAGGTCGACGCCTCGCAGCGCGCCGGTGCCCGCCACGCTGGTGAGGTTCCTGACCCGCAGCAGCGGCTCGCCAGGCGTTGCCGGCAGGGCCGCGCCTTGGGGAGTCGACTCGCCCACCGTCAAGCGCACCAGTTCTTCGATGCTGACGCCCTGTGGGTCCAGGGTTTTTATCGTGCGACCGCCGCGCATGACCGTAACCCGGTCGGCATAGCGTTTCACATCGGCCATTTTGTGCGTGACCAGCACCACGGCGGCGCCCTGGCGGGCAAAGGACTGCACGGTGCTCAACAAGCGCTCTGCTTCCTGGTCGGTGAGCACGGCGGTCGGCTCATCGAGAATCAGGATGCGCGCGCCGGCCAGCAGCACCTTGAGGATTTCCACGCGTTGCTGCTCGGCCACCGACAGGGTGTCTACCACTTGGCGCGGATCGAGGACGAAGCCCAGTTCCTCGGCCTTGCTGGCGATGGTCTGCTCAAGCGCTGCAAGCCGCTTGCGATAGCTGCCTTCGCCCGGTTGCTCGGGCAGGGCCAGCAGGATGTTCTGCGCCACGGTGAAGGGGCGCACCAGTTTGAAGTGCTGGTGAACCATGCCGATGCGGTGCCGGCTGGCATCCTTCGGGCTGTTCAGCCGCACGCTGTTATCGTCGATCAGCACGCTGCCGGTTTCCGGTGCGTACAGGCCTGCGGCAATGTTCATCAGGGACGACTTGCCTGCGCCGTTCTCGCCGAGCAGGGCATGCACCTCGCCCCAGCGTGCGCTGAAGTCGGCTTCGCTGAGCGCCTTGAAACCGTCGAACGATTTGCTGATACCAGTGAGTTGTAGCGCGTTGGCCTGGCTCATTTCTGGGTCATCACGCCTTTGACGAACCAGTCCATTTTCCACAGGTCCGGATCGCTCATGACCTGGTCCGCAGCAAGCCGCTGTTGGCCATCGCGGTCGGACATCGGGCCTTTGTAGAGGGTTTTTGTGCCTGCCAGCAGTTCAGCCCGGGCCGCTTCGATCTTCGCCCGATTCTCGGGGCTGATCGCGGCGTCCTTGGTCAGGCTGATATCGGTGCCGCCCTGCTGCATCGACAGCAACGCGCCGTTGGCCTCGGGTACCCAGTTGCCCGCCATGATTTTCTTGATTTCAGGCGTCAGGAAGCGATCCCACACCCACATCGACGAGCACACCGTGGCTTTGGGCGCGAACTCGCTCAGGTCTCGATGATGACCGGTGCCATGAATACCGCGCTCTTGCGCCACGATCTGCGGAGTAGGGCTGTCGACATGCTGGCCGATCACGTCGATGCCGTTGTCGATCAGCGCCATGGTCGCGGCGCGCTCTTTCACCGGGTCGTTCCACGCACCGGTGTAGAGGACGGTAACCGTGGCAGCGGGATTGATTTGCTGAGCGCCCAGTTCGTACGCGTTGATGGTCCAGTTGACCTGGCCGAAGGGGTTGGCGGCAACGAAGCCCAGCTTGCCTGATTTCGACGCTGCCCCAGCCGCCATGCCGCACAGGTACTGGCTTTCGTAGGTGCGGCCGTAGAAGGATTCGAGATTGGCGGCGTTGGTGGTGCCCGAACCATTGAGGAAGGCTACCTCGGGGTACTTCTTCGCCAGCGCCAGGAAGGTGTCGGAGTAACCGAATGCGGTGCCGATGATGATGTTGGCGCCGCGAGCGATCAGGCGGTCGACCACCGGGGTGACCGCCGCAGCGTTTTCGGGGACGCTTTCGACGTACTGGATTTTCTGATCCAGGCTTTTTTCGAGCTTGATGCGGGCTTCGTCGAAGGCCTGGGTCCAGCCACCGTCGTTGCGCGGGCTGATGTAGACCATGGCGATCTTGGCCGGGCCCTTGAGGGTGAGGCCCTCGGCGTATGCGGCACTCCCTGTCCCGTAGGCCGAAGCGGCGAGCAACATTCCTGGCAGCAGTGTCTTGAGCATGAGGCGCCTTCCTGAAATATGAGCGTGGGGCAGCAGGGCGCTGCCATGGCCAGAAATCTGCGCTTGGCCGCCCGAAGCTCGAAAGCAGCATCCGTGCCATATCAGAAAAACGCTTTTGAAACAGTGATTTGAGTTATTGCTAAGGCTTAATTCAGATCATCTGGTCCGAAGTAGAGCACTTGGTTTGTGCGCCCGGCACGATTACAGGGCGTTCAGTTCGCTCTGGGTCGCACGCCATCGAGTATCAACCCGCGCAACCCCACCAGGACCTCTTCGAAGAACACCGGATCGTGCAGGGTCTTGCCGGTCACGGCCTCCACCTGGGTGCGGAAGTCGGCGTAATGCTGGGTGGTCGCCCACAGCGAAAAGATGAAGTGGTGCGGGTTGACCGGCGCCAGTTGGCCCGTTGCGATCCAGTGCTCGATCACCGCGACCTTGGTGTCGACGGTTTCGCGCAGGGGCTGCTGCAGTTCACTGAGCATCAGCGGGGCGCCCTGCATGATCTCCATGCAGAACAAACGCGATTCCGCCGCGTGGTCACGGGAAAGTTCGAGCTTGGCTTTTATATAGGCACCGATGGCTTCTACCGGGTTCTTGTCGGCAGTGAAGTACTGCAGGGGGCTCAGCCAGACCTCCAGCAACTGCCTGAGCACGCTCAGGTAAAGGTCGTCCTTGCTGGAAAAGTAGTACAGCAGATTGGTCTTGGACACATCGGCCCGGGTGGCCACCTGATCGAGACTGCTGCCGTGCAGGCCATAGCGCGAGAACACATCCAGTGCGGCGCCCAGTATCGCGGTGCGCTTGCTTTCCATCAGTTGCAGCCGGCGCTTGAGTGCCGCGGCGCTGGGCTCTCGGGTCGCCTTGACCACAGGCTTGGGCTTGACGTTGCGCGCGCGCTTGGCACGGGGCTCATTGACGGGTGGCTGTTCTTTCACGCGACTGGAACCTGCAGCTGGATGTAGACGGCCATGATAACGGGCGAATGTCTGCCGACGATACAGGCAGGGGAGCAGCGTGCATCGTTTTGCACCGGCAGCCGGAGAAACGCACAAACCAAGTGCTCTACTTCGGACCAATTGGTCCACAAGACTGCCAATTTTATTCATAACTTCATGAAAGATATAACTTAATCAAACATGGCCCGATCCCTGCTAAGTACCCTTTCATGCGCAACCTGTCCGGTGCGCAACGTTCATCACTCTGAGAGGGGCCCACATGGATATCGGTGTTTTCACTCCTATTGGCAACAACGGCTGGCTGATTTCCGAAAACGCGCCGCAGTACTTGCCTACCTTCGAATTGAACAAGCAGATCGTGCAGAAAGCCGAGCACTATGGCTTCGACTTTGCGCTGTCGATGATCAAACTGCGCGGCTTCGGCGGCAAGACCGAGTTCTGGGAACACAACATGGAGTCGTTCACGCTGATGGCGGGCCTGGCTGCCGTGACCAGCAAGATCCAGTTGTTCGCCACCGTCGCCACCTTGACCATTCCGCCGGCCATCACCGCACGCATGGCGGCAACCATCGACTCGATTTCCAATGGCCGCTTCGGCGTCAATCTGGTCACCGGCTGGCAGAAGCCGGAGTACGAGCAGATGGGCCTGTGGCCCGGTGACGAGTTCTTCGGCACCCGTTACCAGTACCTGGGCGAATACGCGCAGGTACTGCGCGATCTGTGGAGTACCGGGCGCAGCGACTTCAAGGGTGAGCATTTCACCATGCAGGACTGCCGCGTCAGCCCGCGTCCGCAGGCCGACATGAAGCTGATCTGCGCCGGCCAGAGCGACGCGGGCATGGCCTTCTCGGCGCAATACGCCGATTACAACTTCTGCTTCGGCAAGGGCGTGAATACCCCGACCGCGTTCGCCCCCACTGCCCAGGCGCTGGTCGAGGCCAACAAGAAGACCGGGCGCCACGTGACCTCCTGCGTGCTGTTCATGATCATCGCCGCCGACAGCGACGAGGCGGCCCGCGCGCGCTGGGAGCACATCAAGGCCGGCGCCGACCAGGAGGCCATTGCCTGGCTGGGCGAGAAGGGCTCGGCAGACAAAAGTGCCAGCTCCAACCTGCGGCAGATGGCCGACCCCACCTCGGCGGTCAACATCAACATGGGCACCCTGGTCGGCTCGTGGGCCAATGTGGCGCGCATGCTCGACGAAGTCGCCAGTGTGCCGGGCACCCAGGGCGTGATGCTGACGTTCGACGATTTCGTGCAAGGCATCGAAGACTTCGGGCAAAAGATACAGCCGCTGATGAGCAGCCGTCGCCATGTGCTGCGCACCCTGGAGGCCGTGTGATGAATACGCCCGTGAACGTTTCCGGCGTGTCCCTGCCGCTGGACCCGCACCCTGCCCGTGAACTGCCTGCACGCCCCGAAGCGCTGCGCATGAGAGCCAGTGAAACCGCGCTGGTGGTGGTCGACATGCAGAACGCCTACGCCACGCTGGGTGGCTACCTGGACCTGGCCGGCTTCGATGTGTCGAGCACGGGGCCGGTGATCGCCGCCATTCAGCGATCCATTTCAGCGGCCCGCGCCGCTGGCATCCCGGTGATTTTCTTCCAGAACGGCTGGGACCCGGCCTACGTCGAGGCCGGCGGGCCCGGCTCGCCCAACTGGCACAAGTCCAATGCGCTGAAAACCATGCGCAAGCGCCCCGAGCTGCAAGGCCAGCTGCTGGCCAAGGGCGGTTGGGACTATGCCCTGGTCGACGAGCTCAAGCCCCAGCCGGGCGATATCGTGGTTGCGAAGACCCGTTACAGCGGCTTCTTCAACTCCACGTTCGACAGCACGCTGCGCGCGCGCGGTATCCGCAATCTGGTGTTCACCGGTATTGCCACCAACGTATGCGTCGAGTCGACCCTGCGCGACGGCTTCCATCTGGAGTATTTCGGTGTGGTGCTGGCCGATGCCACCCACCAGGCCGGGCCGGCATTCGCGCAGCAGGCAGCGTTGTTCAACATCGAAACCTTCTTTGGCTGGGTCTCCAGCGTCGATGACTTCTGCACCACCTTCGCCCCTGTCGGGCAACCCTCCTGAGGACGCACAGATGACCAAGCAATCGATTATCCCTGCAGGCACCGGCAAGCCCCTGGCGCCGTTCGTTCCAGGCTCCCTGGCCGATGGCGTGCTGTACGTGTCCGGCACCCTGCCGTTCGACAAGGACAACAACGTGGTGCACGTCGGTGACGCGGCAGCGCAGACCCGTCACGTGCTGGAGACCATCAAGGGTGTGGTGGAAACGGCCGGCGGTAACCTGGATGACGTGACCTTCAACATGATCATGATCCGCGACTGGGCCGACTACCCCAAGGTCAACGAGGTGTACGCCGAGTACTTTGCCGGCGAGAAGCCTGCGCGCTATTGCATCCAGTGCGGTCTGGTCAAGCCCGATGCGCTGATCGAAATCGCCAGCATCGCGCACATCGGCTGACACTCACTGCGGAGGTTTGCATGTACCACGCCATACACGGTCGGCAGGATGCCGACGCACCCACCCTGGTACTGAGTTCGGGGCTCGGCGGTTCGGCCGGGTTCTGGGCTGGTGACCTGGCGCTGCTCGGCGAGCATTTTCGCGTCGTGACTTACGATCATGCCGGCACCGGGCGCAGCCCTGCGCAACTGCCGGAAGGCTACCGAATCGCGCACATGGCCGAAGAGCTGCTGGCACTGCTCGATGAACTCGACATCGAACAGTGCCATTTCATGGGCCATGCCCTGGGTGGACTGGTTGGGCTGGAACTGGCAGCGATGTGCCCGGAGCGGTTGAGCAGCCTGGTGCTGATCAACGCCTGGAGCAGCCCCAATCCACACAGCGCCCGTTGCTTTGCGGTACGCAAGAACCTGCTGCGCCACTGCGGCTCGCAGGCTTACGTACAGGCGCAGGCGCTGTTCCTGTATCCCGCCGACTGGATCGCCAGCAATGGCGCGCGTCTGGCCGAAGACGAGGCCCATGCTCTGGCCAATTTTCCCAGCCATGACAACCTGCTGCGGCGGATCAACGCGCTGGAAACCTTCGACATCGAATCGCGGCTGCAGGGCATTCATACGCCCACGCTGCTGATCGCCAACCGCGACGACATGCTGGTGCCGTGGCAGCGTTCCCGGCACCTGGCCGATCAACTGCCCAACGCCACGCTGGTGGTACTCGAATATGGCGGGCACGCGTCAAGCGTCAGCGATCCGCAACCCTTCCATCATGCTGTGCTGGACTACTTTCAAGGACTCTCACTATGACCGCGCCTCATTCGCTTCCCGTCGAGCGTCAAGCCTTCCGTGACGCCATGGCCGGCCTGGCCGCCGCCGTCAACGTCATCACCACCGACGGCCCCCATGGGCGCGCGGGCTTCACTGCCACGGCGGTGTGCAGCGTGACCGACCAGCCACCGACGCTGCTGGTGTGCATTAATCGCACTGCATCGGTGTACGAGTCGTTCACGGGCAACGGCACGGTGTGTGTCAATACGTTGGGAAATGGCCAGCAGGCGCTGTCCAACGCCTTTGGCGGCAAGACGCCCCAGGCGCAGCGCTTCGAGGGTGGCTGCTGGAGCCAGGGGGTCACCGGTGCGCCGATACTGGAAGGGGCCAAGCTGTCTTTCGACTGCAAGATCACCAGCAGTACCAGCGTCGGTACCCACGACATTCTGGTGTGCGAAGTGCTGGATATTCGCCAGCAAAACGAAGCCGATGTACTGGTCTACTTCGCTCGCCGTTACCACGAGCTGGCCGGCACCCAGGCCAGCGCCTGAACGCAGTGGTCAGTCAGCCTTGCTCATCAACATGAACAGGCGAAACAACACGACGCTGGGCAGCAGTTGCAGGAAGCTGTTGACGCTGTCCACCAGCAGCCGCACCAGCGTGGGCTGGGTGTCGGTCCAGGCCATGGCGCTCAGGCCGTCGAGCAGCCACAGCGGGATCATGATCGCCAGCAGGGTGAACAGGATCGGCCAGAACTTGCCCTTGGTCATGTCGAAGCTTTCGCGCATGGCCTGCAAGGGGGTGATGTTGCGCAGCACCAGCAGGTATTCCGAGAACGACAGCTTGATCATCAGGTACAGGCCCGGCAGCACGAACAGCCACATGCCGAACATGATCAGCAGGGTGCTGAGGGCAGCCATCAAGGCGAAGCGCGGCCACAGGTGCAGGGCCTTGCCCAGCAGGTGCCGACCCTGCGGCTCGTAGCCGTCGGTGCGGGCATCGAGAAACAGGATCAGCGCGGCGGTGTACAGCGGGTAGAACAGCAAGCCCACCGCCACGTCGTACATGACCGTGGCGTCGGGGCCACTGGCGCGTGCCACCAGTTCGCGCGCCAGGGCCTCGCAGACCACCAGCGGCAGGCACAGGCGCAGGATCGCCCACAGGTTGATGCGGAAGAAATAGAACGAGTCGCGCAATACGATCAGCGGGTTCATGGGGCCGGGTCACAGGTCAAAAAGCAGGCCGACACTTTAGCCGATGGTGGCGCTTTTCAACACCCGGCCCGCAGGCTGCGAACGGCGGCAATGCGGGAGGGTGAACAAAGTTTAATCGCGGCCGGTCATTGAAAGGCGGGGCGCGAGCCCCATCATTGCAGCAGAACCGACGCACTGTGCGCCGGCTGTACCCATTTTGTGAGCAATCGAGCGAGGTCGCCATGAACACTGATGAACAAAGCTTGATCGACGGTCTGTTTACCCGCCTTCAGCAGGCCGAAAAGGAAGGCAGTGCGCGCGATGCGCAGGCCGACGAGCGCATCAAGGGGCACGTCGCCACCCAGCCGGCCGCGCCTTATTACATGGCCCAGGCGATCCTGGTCCAGGAGGCTGCGATCAAGCGTTTGAGCGAGCAGAACCAGCAGTTGCAGAGCGAACTGCAACAGGCGCGCAGCCAATCGGCTGCGCCGGCGCAGCAGGGCGGTGGTGGTTTCCTGTCGAGCATTTTCGGCGGCGGCACGCGTGATGCGCAGCAGCCTGCGCGGGCAGTGCAGCCGCAGGGCAATGGCTGGCGCGAGCCGGCCCGCCAGGCGCCGGCTTACCAGCCGCCGCCACAGCAGAACTACGCCGCCCCAGGTGCCCAGGCGCCGGCCGCAGGTGGCGGTTTCATGCGCGGCGCCTTGCAGACGGCCGCGGGTGTTGCCGGGGGTGTGATGCTGGCGCAGGGTATCAGCAGTCTGTTTCACCATGACAACCCGCAAGAGATCGTCGAGGTGATCAAGGAAGAACCAGCCCAGGCAAGCGACAGCGGCGGCTGGAACGACAGCGGTGACGCCCAGCAGGTGAGCAATGACAGCTGGAACGACCAGGGCGGGCTGGCCGATGCCGGTTACGACAGCAGCGGCGACAGTGGCTTCTTTTCCGACGATGATGATTTTGTGTAAGGCCTGAGAGCCTCTTCGCGGGCAGAGGGCTCGTCGACCTGCCTTTACATTGTTCGGTGGAGCTCATGGCCTCTTCGCGGGCAGAGCCCGCTCCCACAGGATCGCGCACAACTTTGTGGGAGCGGGGCGGGCGGCGAGCCCTCTGCCCGCGAAGAGGCCGGCACTGACACCCCATCCTCACCCCAACACTGGCATACTGGCTATCCAGAAGCTCAGGCGCCCAGCGCGACGAGGAAGTGCGGTGAAGAAGATCGCGGTGTTCGCCGATGTACAGAACCTTTACTACACCGTGCGCCAGGCCTACGGCTGCCATTTCAACTATGCCGCGCTGTGGGCCGACATTGGCCAGCGTGGGCAGATCGTCGAAGCCTATGCCTACGCCATCGACCGGGGCGACAGCAAGCAGCAGCAGTTTCAGCAGATCCTGCGCAACCTCGGCTTCACGGTCAAACTCAAGCCCTACATCCAGCGCAGCGATGGCTCGGCCAAGGGCGACTGGGATGTGGGCATCACCATCGATATCATGGACGCCGCCGATCATGTCGACGAAATCGTGCTCGCCTCGGGCGACGGCGACTTCGACCTGCTGCTCGATCGCATCATCGGCAAGCATGGCGTCGAGGCCGTCGCCTATGGGGTGCCGGGCCTGACCGCCAACTCACTGATCCGCGCCGCCACCCGCTACGTGCCCATCGAAGGTGCGTTACTGTTGAAGAACTGAGGTTTCACCGCTTTGGAACGCATTGCTGTCATCGACTTCGAAACCACTGGCATCTCGCCGAACATGGGCTGCCGCGCCACGGAAATTGCCGTGGTCATGCTCGAGCGCGGCGAAATCGTCGGGCGCTACCAGAGCCTGATGAACGCTGGCTTGCCCGTGCCCGGCTTCGTCGCCAGCCTGACCGGCATCACCACGGCCATGGTGCGCAAGGCACCACCGGCCGCCGAGGTCATGGCCGAAGTCGCCGAGTTCGTCGGCAGCACGCCGTTGCTGGCGCACAATGCCTCCTTCGACCAGAAGTTCTGGGACCACGAGCTGAGCCTGCTGCGTCGCCAGCGGGTGCAGAGCTTTGCCTGCTCGATGCTGATGGCCAGGCGCCTGTTCCCCGGCGCGCCGAACCACAAGCTGGGCACCTTGACCCAATGGGCGAAACTGCCGCACACCGGCCAGGCTCACCGAGCCATGGCCGACGCCGAGATGGCCGCGAACCTGGCCCAGCACCTGGCGCGCGAGCTGCGTGAACGGCATGGGCTGGCCGAGGTGTCCCACGGGTTGTTCTGCAAGCTGCAGAAAGTGCCGATGGCGAAGATGCGCGAGGTGTTGCAGAAGCATCGATTGGCGTAGGGCTGGAGGGCCTCTTCGCGGGCAGAGGGCTCGCCGCCCGGTTCCCACCAGGAAAGAATAAAAACACACCATGGACGACCTTTGAAATGCCTGCTCAATCCCGCTTTCCGTTGTTGCTCATCGGCGCCTTTCTTGCTCTGTATTTCGTCTGGGGCTCGACGTACCTGTTCATCCGTATCGGCGTCGAGTCCTGGCCACCGTTGCTGATGGCCGGGGTGCGCTTTCTCATTGCCGGAACCCTTCTCTACACCTTCCTGCGCCTGCGCGGGGCGCCCAACCCCAGCTGGCCGCAATGGCGCGCGGCCGGGTGCGTGGGCATCCTGCTGCTCAGTTGCGGCAACGGCGGCGTGACGGTTGCCGAACACGCGGGCGTGTCGTCCGGGGTAGCGGCGCTGGCCGTGGCCACGGTGCCGCTGTTCACCTTGTTCTTCGGCCTGTTTCGCGGCCAGCGCAACACCCGTCTGGAGTGGGCCGGTATCGTTCTCGGGCTGATCGGCATCGGCCTGCTCAACCTGGGTTCCAACCTGCAGGCCAGTCCGCTGGGCGCCGCCTTGCTGATTTTCGCGGCGGCCGCGTGGGCCTTCGGTTCGGTGTGGAGCCGCAGCCTGCCCTTGCCCCAGGGCGCCATGGCGGCTGCGGCGGAGATGCTCATCGGCGGCGCGGTGCTGCTGCTCGGCAGCCTGATTTACGGCGAGCGCCTGCAGCAATGGCCGACCGCCGCTGGCTGGGGCGCGCTGGCCTACCTGGTGTTCTTTGGCTCGATCCTGGCCTTCAGTGCTTACATGTACCTGCTCAAGCACGTGCGCCCAGCGGCCGCCACCAGTTATGCCTACGTCAACCCGGCAGTGGCCGTGCTGCTGGGCATTCTGTTCGCCGGCGAACACATCGGCGTCGAGGAATGCGTGGCGATGGCGGTGATCATCGGCGCGGTGGTGTTGATCGGGGTGCCGCAATGGCGCAAGGCGAAAGCGCTGCCGACAGGGTAAACTGCCGGCCATTGCGAAACATCTTCTGACGGTAGACCCATGACATTCGCCACCCTTGGCCTGATCGAACCCCTGCAGCGCGCCCTTGAAACGCTTGGCTACCAGACGCCGACTCCGGTGCAGGCCCAAGCCATTCCCGCAGTGCTGGCCGGCCGCGACCTGATGGCCGCGGCCCAGACCGGCACCGGCAAGACCGCCGGTTTCGCCCTGCCATTGCTGCAGTTGCTGGCCATGGAAGGGCCCAAGGTGGCGAGCAATTCGGTGCGCGCGCTGGTGCTGTGCCCCACGCGCGAGCTGGCCGAGCAGGTTCACGCCAATATCGTCGAGTACGGCGAGCATCTGCCGTTGAGCACCTATGCCGTGTACGGCGGGGTCAGCATCAATCCGCAGATGATGAAACTGCGCAAGGGCGTCGACCTGCTGGTGGCGACGCCTGGGCGCCTGCTCGATCTGTATCGGCAGAACGCGGTCAAGTTTTCCCAACTGCAGACCCTGGTGCTCGATGAAGCGGACCGCATGCTCGACCTGGGCTTCTCCGAGGAACTGCGGGACATCTACGCGGCTTTGCCGAAGAAGCGTCAGACCTTGCTGTTCTCGGCGACCTTCTCCGATGCCATTCGCTTGCTCGCCGGGCAGATGCTCAACGACCCGCTGAGCATCGAAGTCAGCCCGCGCAACGTGGCGGCTAGCTCGGTGCAGCAGTGGATCGTGCCGGTGGACAAGAAACGCAAGGCCGAACTGTTCTGCCATCTGCTGAAAAAACAGCGCTGGAAGCAGGTGCTGGTGTTCGCCAAGACCCGCAACGGCGTCGACGCGCTGGTCGAGAAGCTGCAGGGGCTGGGCATCAACGCCGACGGCATTCACGGCGACAAGCCCCAGGCCACGCGCCAGCGTGCGCTGGATCGCTTCAAGGCCTCGGAGGTGCAGATCCTGGTGGCCACTGATGTCGCTGCGCGCGGCCTGGACATCGAAGACCTGCCGTTGGTGGTCAACTTCGACCTGCCCATCGTCGCCGAAGACTACATTCACCGCATCGGTCGCACCGGTCGGGCCGGAGCCACGGGCGAGGCGATTTCGCTGGTCTGCGCCGATGAGGTGCAGCTGCTGTCGGCCATCGAAACGCTCACCCGACAGACGCTCAAGCGTGTCGACGAGCCTGACTTCGTGCCCGACCACCGCGTGCCGGACACCGATGCCAGTGGCCAGGTGGTGAAGAAACCGAAAAAACCGAAGAAGCCCAAGGTCAGTGGCAGCAAGAAGAACCTGGGCAAGTGGGTCGACAGCGGCGATTCACCGGTGGATGTGCTGCCGGTGGTCAAGCCGGTGCGCAAGGTCCCGGTGTTCAATACCGGGCCGCGCAAGCGCAAGCCTTGAGATGTGTGGGGCCTCTAGGGCCTCTTCGCGGGCAGAGCCCGCTCCCACAAGTTAAAGAGAATGCTGACCCTGTGGGAGCGGGGCGGGCGGCGAGCCCTCTGCCCGCGAAGAGGCCCTAGAGGCAAACATCACCCCCGCGCCAGCCACTCCAGCACGCCATCCGCCGCGCGCCGCCCGCTGGCGAAACAGGCTGTCAGCAGATAGCCCCCGGTAGGCGCCTCCCAGTCCAGCATCTCGCCGGCACAGAACGTGCCTGGCACGGCGCCGAGCATCAGGCGCTTGTCCAGCCCTCGCAAGTCCACACCGCCCGCCGTGCTGATGGCCTCGTCCAGTGGGCGCGCGCGCACCAGTGTCAGCGGCAGGGCCTTGATCGCCAAGGCCAGCGCATCGAGATCGGTGAAGGTCTGCGCGTCGGACAATTCCCGCAGAAGCCCGGCCTTCAAACCCTCCAGACCCAGTTGCCCTTGCAGGTGGCGCGCCATGGATTTCGAGCCGCGCGGCTTGTGCAAGGCGCTCCGGACTTTATCCACAGGGTGATCCGGCAGCAGGTCGAGGTGCAGGTTGGCGCTTCCCGCCTGGTTGATCGCCTCGCGAATCCGCGCTGACAGCGCGTAGACCAGACTGCCTTCGACACCTGTCTGGGTCAGCACGAACTCACCCTTGCGCGCAGGCTCGCCAGCCAACCCCAGGGCGACGTTCTTCAGCGGTGCGCCGGCGAACTTCTCCCGCAGCAGCGCGCTCCAGCCAGGCACGTCGAAGCCGCAGTTGGACGGTTGCAGCGGCTTGATCGGTACACCGCGATCATGCAACCACGGCACCCAGGCGCCGTCGGAACCCAGCCGCGCCCAACTGGCGCCACCCAATGCCAACACCGTGGCATCTGCACGTACGGCCAATTCGCCTTGCGGATTGGCAATGCGCAAGCTGCCGTCGGCGTTCCATCCCAGCCAGCGGTGGCGGGTGTGGATAACCACCCCAGCCTCGCGCAGACGCTTGAGCCAGGCACGCAGCAGCGGTGCGGCCTTCATGTCGGTAGGGAATACCCGTCCGGAGGTGCCGACGAAGGTCTGGATGCCCAGCCCGTGAATCCATTCGCGCAGCCGTGGCCCATCGAAGGGGTCCAGCCACTCCCGAACGTCCTGCGCACGTTCCGCATAGCGAGACACGAAGGCAGGGTAGGGCTCGGAATGGGTGATGTTCATGCCACCAACGCCAGCCAGGAGGAATTTGCGGCCCACCGACGGCATGCCGTCGTAGACCTCGACGGTCACGCCGGCCAGGCTCAGCACTTCGGCGGCCATCAGGCCTGCCGGGCCGCCGCCGATCACGGCAACGCGAGGGGAAGAAGAGGGCATGGAAACGGATCGACAGGGGAAAGAACGAGAATTCTACACGGCTCGTTCCGGTCCTGTATCCACAGGCGACGTTGATCAATATTTGATCGGCTTCCTGAAAGCCCCGCAGCGCGTGGCCTGCAGCCTGTTTTGCGCAGGTTATCCACATGCGGTTGCACAGCGGATGTGGGTAACTGCTGTGGCGTGTGCAAAACCGCTCACCGCTTTTGATCAAAAAATGATCACATCCCCCAAGCCCCCGGCTGTGCGCGACGTCAGCCGCTTATGCGCAGATTATCCACAGGCGGTTGCACAGCCACTGTGCGTAACTTATCCACCGCCGCAACACTGTGCATAACTCATACGGTCAGGAAAAACACCATCAGCAAAGGGCCGATCAAGGTCAGCAGAAAACCGCTGACCAGGGCCACTGGGAGCAATTCGGCCGGGCACTTCTGCTTGACGATCGGCAAGGTCGAATCCAGCGACGTGGCACCGCCTGCAGCGATGCACTGCAAGGGCCGTCGGGCACCCAGGGCATAAAGCAAACCGATGGCGAGGATCTCGCGGAACAGATCGGTCAGCAGCGCCATGGCGCCAAAGGCTTCACCAGCATGGTGGCCGACCAGCACGCCGGACAAGGTAAACCAGCCGAAGCCGCTGGACAGTGCCATGGCAATGGCCAGCGGCTGGCCGGTGGCCCAGGCGGCGAGCAGGCCGCCCAGCAGTGAACCGATCACCACCATGGCAGGAATCTTCAGCGTGCGCAGCGAGTACCACGACGGGTCGGGCCGGACCCCGTAGAGGTCCAGCCCGACCAGCACGATCAGTACATAGAGGAAGTAGCTGGTGGAGGGCCAGGCGAACCCCGAGCCGTCGGCAGCGCCCCACAGGTGATACATGCCGACCCCCAGTGCCAGTGCCAGCAGGGCGATCAGACACTCCTTGAGCGGTGGGATAATGGCCGCCAGCCCTTGGCGAGTCGACGCCGGGCGAACCACGGCAGCGGTGGTGCCCCACGACAGCAACAACCACGGCACGGCAGTAGTGAGCAGGGCGAAGACCAGCGCGGTGAACGCCGATTCGCGCGCCGAGTTCAAGGCGCCCAAGACGTTGCCGAATTCGTAGCCGATGGAAAACAGCAGCAGCCAGATGAACGGGGTGATCAGCTTCACCAGTCGCTGGCGCAGGGCAGGGCTGATGAAGATTGCCAGCAGCCAGCCGCCGGCCAGCGCCAGCAGGATGGGCAGGAGTGAAGCGACGATCGAAAGCATTGTTGCAGGCCTTGTGCAAAATCCATGGAGTGTTGCGCGTAACGAAGGCCGGCATTATTTCAGATGCGCAGTGCGTATGGCTGGGCTTTTTCCAGTTGGCGGCACCCGAGCCAAAAGCCGGTGCCGCCTGCTGCCCTGGGTCAGTCGTCGATCTGGATACGGCCGATCACGGCGCCGGCCTCGAAGTAGTCACCAGCCTGCTGGCTGATGTGTACGCGGCCAGCACACGGGGCAAGCACCGAGCTTTCCATCTTCATCGCTTCGACCACTGCCACCGCCTGGCCACTGGACACCGTCGCGCCGTCTTCCACGACCCAGGTGTGCAGGTTGCCCGCCACCGGCGTGAGCAACGCCTGCGGATCGACGTCTGCAGCGGCCGTTGCGTGCGGTGGGGCAGCGGCTGGCGCATCCAGGCTCATGCCACGCAGCAGTGCGGTTGGCAGGCCAAGCGCGTGGCGCTTGCCATCGATCTCGACGAAGGTGCGCAGAATGTCCGTGTCGGCCACGGGTGCGGCGCGCGGCGCAAGGGTGATGGCCTCGGCGAAGTCGGTTTCGATCCAGCGCGTGTGCACGGCGAAGCCATCGCTGCCGGTGAAGTCCGGGTGATCCATGACGGCTCGGTGGAACGGCAGCACCGAGGCGATCCCCTCGATGCGGAACTCGGCCAGGGCGCGCCGGGCGCGGGCAATGGCCTGCTCGCGGGTGGCACCGGTGACGATCAGTTTGGCCATCATCGAGTCGAAGTGACTGGGCACGCTCGAACCGCTGGTCACGCCGCTGTCCAGGCGCACGCCTGGGCCGAACGGTGGCAGGAACTCGTCGATGTGCCCGGGAGTGGGCAAAAAGCCCTTGCCCGGGTCTTCGGCATTGATGCGAAATTCGAAACTGTGACCGCGCGGCGCCGGGGTTTCAGCGAACGACAGCGGCAAGCCGTCGGCGATGCGCAGTTGCTCGATCACCAGGTCCACGCCGGTGGTCTCTTCGGTGACCGGGTGTTCGACCTGCAGGCGCGTGTTGACCTCCAGGAATGACAAGGTGCCGTCCTGGCTGAGCAGGAATTCGACCGTGCCGGCGCCGACATAACCGGCCTTGGCGCAGATGTCGCGGGCCGATTGGTGAATGCGCTCGCGCTGCTGTTCAGTGATGAACGGCGCGGGCGCTTCTTCCACCAGCTTCTGGTTGCGGCGCTGCAGGGAGCAGTCGCGCGTACCGACGACCACGACCTGGCCATGCTTGTCGGCCAGTATCTGCGCTTCGATGTGCCGGGGCCGGTCGAGAAACTGTTCCACGTAGCATTCGCCACGGCCGAAGGCGGTCTCTGCCTCACGCACCGCCGAGGCGAACAGCTCAGCCACTTCGTCCAGGCGCCAGGCGACTTTCATGCCGCGCCCACCCCCCCCGAACGCGGCCTTGATGGCGATCGGCAAGCCGTGCTGTTCGGCGAAAGCCAGCACCTCATCGGCGCTTGCCACCGGGCCCGGTGTACCGGCAACCAGGGGCGCGCCGACGGCCTGGGCGATCTTGCGCGCTTCGACCTTGTCGCCGAGCACGTCGATGGTCTCGGGATTGGGGCCGACCCAGATCAGCCCCGCGTCGATGACCGCGCGGGCGAAATCGGCCCGTTCCGAGAGAAAGCCATAGCCCGGATGCACGGCGTCGGCGCCACTGCGCCGGGCCACGTCCAGGAGTTTCTCGATGTTCAGGTAGGTCTCGGCGGGCCGCTGGCCATCGAGCCCGTAGGCTTCATCGGCGTGGCGCACGTGCAGCGCGTCGATGTCGGCATCGGCATACACCGCCACGCATTGCACGCCATGGTCGCGGCAGGCACGGGCGATGCGCACGGCGATCTCGCCGCGGTTGGCAATCAAGAGCTTTTTCATGGAAGTCTTTCCACATCGGCAGAGGAAGAAGGGGCGGGCGCGGTGGGCTGGATTTCTTCGAAGGCGGCCACCGGGTTGAAACGAATCCGTGCATTGACCGGTATCTGCCCTGCCAGGTCGAGGTGGTAACTGGCGACCACAGCGATGACCGGGTAGCCGCCGGTCAGCGGGTGGTCGGCCAGGAACAATACGGGCTGGCCGCTGGCCGGCACCTGGATCGCGCCCACGGCGGTGCCTTCGCTGGGCAGCTCGTGCGGGTTGCTGCGGGTAAGCGGCGTTTCACCGGCCAGACGAATGCCGACGCGGTTGGATTGCGCCGTGACCTGCCAGAGCTGGCTGCTCAAGCGCTCGATGGCGTCGGTGGTGAACCAGTCGCTGCGCGGCCCCATCAGCACATCCAGGGTGACGATGTCGGCTGTTTTGGGCAGGGCGAACGCCGGGGCTTCGCTCAGCGACACGCTGGTGCCGCCCGTTGGCGGGGTGAACCCCAGTTGGTCTCCCGCAGCCAGGGCGGGCGGGCCGACCTGGGCCAGGGTGTCGGTCGACAGGCTGCCGAGCACCGGCGCCACGTCGAAGCCGCCGCGGATGGCCAGGTAGCTGCGCAGCCCGGCGCTGGGCGTGCCGAGGGTGACCGTGTCCCCCGGTACCAGTTCGATGGGTCGATAGTTGTCCACAGGCCATTGCAGGCCACTGGCGCTGGTGAGGGTGACTGGCGTTTGTGCGCCGGTGAGGGCGATCACGGCGTGGCCGTGGCAGACGAAGCTCAGCCCGCCGAGCACGGTTTCCACGCAGGCCGTGTTCGAGGGGTTGCCGACCGCACGGTTGGCGGCCCGCAAGGCGCTCAGGTCCAGCGCGCCGGAGCGGGACACGCCCTGGCCGGTCTGGCCAATGCGACCGGTGTCCTGCAGCACGCTGTGCAGGCCGGGGCTGAGAATCTGCAGGTACGCGCCGCTCGGCGGCAGGGCCGCAGCGGGCTGGCTGGGCACGGGCAAGCCACCTGCAGGCAGCGGCCCGGCATCGATGAAGCGCACCTTGTAGCCGGGGCGTAGCAGGGCCGGTTCGGCGCGCTCCAGGTCCCACATCTGCAAGGGCGTGACGCCGATGATCTGCCAGCCACCGGGGCTGGCCTTGGGATAGATGCCGCTGAACTCGCCGGCCAGCGCTACGGCACCCGCCGGTATGCGCGTGCGCGGCGTCTGCCGGCGCGGTACCTGGAATCCGGCGCCGCCGGTCAGGTAGCCGAAGCCCGGCGCGAAACCGCAGAACGCCACGCTGTAATCCTCGGCGGTATGGCGGCGGATCACTTCGGCGCGGCTGATCTGCAGCAGCGCGGCGACCTCGTCGAGGTCTTCGCCGTTGTAGTGCACGGGAATGTCCACCCGGCGCTGCTCGGCGGCCCGGCGTTGGCCCAGGTCCTGACAGGCGACGTGGTCGACCAGCGCCTGGCGGGTAATGGCGCTGGGGCGGAACTGGATCAGCAGTGTCCGCGCGGCCGGGATGATTTCTTCCACCCCCGCCAGCGGCTCGGCGCTCAAGGCGTCGAACAGGGCCAGGGTCTGCTCCAGGTCGTTCAGCTCGACCAGCACGGTGTCCAGGTTGACCGGTAGAAAACGCACGGCAATCTCCTAGGGGTGGGACGCGCCGTTCGGCACATCGCTGACGGGCGCTGCGGCAAACGCCTGCAGGTGCATGTTCGCCTGCTCCAGCACGCGGCGCAGCTCGCGGGCCATGGCCACGGCGGCCGGGCTGTCGCCGTGCACGCAGATCGAGTCGGCCTGGATGCGCGTGATGCTGCCGTCGATCGCCTCCAGCGTGCCGTCTTCGACCAGGCGCAGCATGCGCTGGGCGATGAGTTGCGGATCGTGCAGGACCGCGCCGGGCTCGCGGCGTGAAACCAAAGTGCCTTCTGGCGTGTAAGCGCGGTCGGCGAAGGCCTCGGCAATGCACGTCAGGCCTTGCTCACGTGCCAGTTCGATCAGGCTCGAGCCGGCCAGAGCCACGAGTACCAGGCTGGGATCGACTGCGCGGATTGCAGCGATCACGGCCAATGCCTGACGGCGATCATGGGCGATGGTGTTGTACAGGGCGCCATGGGGTTTGACGTAGGTCACGCAGGTTCCGGCTGCTCTGGCCAGGCCCTGCAGCGCGCCGATCTGGTAGATCACGTCGGCGGTCAGCTCGTCGCTGGCCACATCCATGTTGCGGCGGCCGAAGCCGACCTTGTCCGGGTAGGACACATGGGCGCCAATGCTGACCTGCCGGGCCGCAGCAGCCCTGAGAGTGCGCAGGATGCCGGCCGGATCGCCGGCGTGGAAGCCGCAGGCAACGTTGGCGCTGGTCACGATGTCGAGCATGGCATCGTCGTCGCCCATGCTCCAGGCGCCGAAGCTTTCGCCCAGGTCGCTGTTGATATCTATGCTTGGCATTGAAGAGATTCCTTGTTCTTGGTCTGGTTTAGACGACCGTGAGGAAGGCGAAGATCGGCCCGACCGACTTGATCGCCATGTACCAGGTCAGCAGGCACGTCAGCAGGCCCAGCACCAGCAGCCAGCGAGGGTAATGGTAGCCGCCCATCAGGTCGGAACGGCGCCAGCCAACATAGGTGAAAATGCTCAGGCCAATGGGCAAAATCAGCCCGTTGAAACCACCGGCGAACAGCAGCAGAGCGGCGGGCGCGGTGCCCAGCAGCACGAAGATCAGCAGCGACACGGCGATGAACACCGTTGTCGCGCGGTTACGCGCCTGCTCGCTGATGTTGGGTGCAAACACCGTGATGAAGGAAATCGAGGTATAGGCGGCGCCGATCACGCTGGTGATGCCGGCGGTCCACAGGATCAGACCGAAGATGCGCAGGCCGAACTGTCCGGCAGCCGCTTCGAAGGCTTGTGCCGCAGGGTTGGCGCCCTGGCCGGAGATGTCGATGATCACGCCGCTGGCGACCACCCCGAGGATGGCCAGAAAGAGCACGTAGCGCATGATGCCTGTGACCAGGATGCCGCTCAGGGCCGCCTTGTTCACGGCGTCCAGGTTCTCGATCCCGGTGGTGCCGCGGTCGAGCAGGCGGTGCGCGCCGGCGTAGGTGATGTAGCCGCCCACGGTGCCGCCGACGATGGTGGTGATGATGGCGAAGTCCACGGTTTCGGGCAGGATGGTCTGGTACAGCGCCTGACCCAGCGGCGGGTTGGAAACGAACGCGACGAACAGGGTCATGCCGATCATCACCAGGCCCAGCACCACCATCAATCGATCCACGGCCACGCCGGCGCGGCGCGACATGAAGATGCCGATGGCCACCAGCGCACTCAATGCGCCGCCCCATTTGGGGTCCAGGCCCATCAACGCATTCAGCCCCAGGCCGGCGCCGGCGATGTTACCGACGTTGAACACGAAGCCACCGAAGATGACCAGTACGGCCAATACGTAGCCGCTGCCGGGGATGGCCTTGTTGGCGATATCGGCCGCGCGCATCCGGGTCAGGGCGACGATGCGCCACACGTTCAGCTGGACCACGAAGTCGATGAGGATCGACGCCAGGATGCCGAACGCGAACGCCGCGCCCATCTTGGCCGTGAACGTGGCGGTCTGGGTAATGAAGCCCGGGCCGATGGCCGACGTCGCCATCATGAAGATCGCGGCGATCAGGGAAGAGCGACGCGCCTTGGTGAAATCCTTGGCGGTCTGTGTCGCGGCTGTCTGTGTCACGGCATCGTTCCTGCGATGGGAGATGACAGGGACAGAGCAATGAGCATGCCAGAGCCTGATAATCTGACCGAGAGTGTTGATGTGCGTGCTCTGCATTGTTCAACAATACTTTTAACCTTGACCCACAATTTGCACCATTTTGTAACGCTTGCGGTTGTCGTCGTTACTTAATGATGCACGGCGGTGGCATTCGCCTTGCCTGTGATCGGGCAGTGAGTGAACATCGAACCGACTTTTTCGCGCCTGGACCGTACATGAATGACATTGCGCTTCCCCTGCCTCGTTCGTTGGGCGAATCCATCACCCAGGAGATTCGCCGGATGCTGGTGGAAGGTGAGCTGGTCCCCGGCCAGCGCCTGTCCGAGGCCGCCCTGGCGGAAACCCTGCAGATCTCGCGCAACACCCTGCGCGAGGCCTTCAGGGGCCTGACCCGTGAAGGCCTGCTCAAGCACGAGCCGAATCGCGGCGTGACCGTGGCGGTGCCGGACATGGCGTCGATCATCGACATCTACCGGGTGCGCCGCTTCATCGAGTGCCAGGCTCTTGCCCAGGGCTATCCACTGCACCCTGGCACCGTGCACATGCGCGAAGCGGTTGCCATGGGCAAGCAGGCTGGCGAGGCCAAGGACTGGAAGGCGGTGGGCACCGCCAACATGATGTTCCACAAGGCGGTCGTCGAATTGGCCGACAGCCCGCGCCTGGAGTCGTTCTATGCGCAGATTTCGGCCGAGTTGCGCCTGGCCTTCGGCCTGCTCGACGATCCGCGCTTCCTGCACATGCCCTACCTGGACATGAACGGCTCCATTCTGCAGTGCCTGGAAGAAGGACGTGCGCAGGAGGCCACGCAGTTGCTCGAGGCCTATCTGGTGCGTTCGGAGCGCACTGTGCTGGCGGCCTACGAGCGCAGTACCCGGCGATAGCGCGCTTGGCCGAGCGCAACGCCTTGTGTCGAAAGGCCTGCTCGACCTGCTGGTATGCGCCGTTGGTCTTGCCGTGAAAACTCCCCTGACACCTCGCGTTCGAAAGGAGCGGGACGGTGTTTGCCACGCCGAATCAGGCCGGGGCGAGCGGGTATCGACAAGGAATCAGCAATGAGCGGGATCCTCCAACTTGAAAGTGCGCGACTGATCTTGCGTCAGTGGCGAGACAGCGATTTGCCGGCGTTTGCGGACATGTGCGCCGATCCGCGGGTCATGCGTTATTTTCCCGAAACCCTGGGACGGCTGCAGAGCGCCGCCGTGATCGGCCGCGTGCGTGGCCATTTTGCCGAATTGGGTTACGGCCTGTGGGCGCTCGAGCGCAAGGACAGTGGGCAGTTCATCGGCTTCGCCGGATTGGGCCAGGTGGGTTTCGATGCGCCTTTTGCCCCGGCTACCGAGATTGGCTGGCGCCTGGCCTATGAGCACTGGGGCCTGGGTTTCGCCAGCGAGGCGGCCTGGACCTGTTTGGATTGCGCTTTCGGCCGCCTGGCTCTGGACGAGGTGGTGGCGTTCACGGCGGTGGCCAATGTGTCGTCAGAGAAAGTGATGCAGTCGATCGGCATGCTGCGCGACCCAGAGGGCGACTTCGACCATCCGAACCTGCCCGGGCATGAATTGCAGCGGCACATGCTGTACCGCATCACCCAGGATCAGTGGCAGCACACTCGCTAGCGCTCCCACAGGTGTTCGCGACGCAGGTGTCCGCTATCATTGCGCCCATTTGGTTCTGCCTATGTGGGTAATGCCTATGCCGAGGAGTTTTGAATGAGCCATGTGTTGGACGATCTGGTCGAGCTGCTGAGCCTGGAACCCATAGAAGAAAACCTGTTCCGCGGCCGCAGTCAGGACCTGGGCTTTCGCCAGCTGTTCGGTGGCCAGGTGCTGGGCCAGTCGTTGTCGGCTGCCAGCCAGACGGTCGAGCCCGATCGCCACGTGCATTCGCTGCATGGCTACTTCCTGCGCCCCGGCGATGCCCAGCTGCCGGTGGTGTACATGGTCGACCGAGTGCGTGACGGCGGCAGTTTCAGCACGCGCCGGGTGACCGCCGTGCAGAAGGGCCAGCCGATCTTTACCGGTACCACCTCGTTTCAGTACGACGAGGAAGGCTTTGCCCATCAAAGTGTGATGCCCGAAGTAGTCGGGCCGGAAAACCTGCCCACCGAACTCGAGCTGATGCAGCAGGTGGCCCATCTGATCCCTGCGCACATGCGTGACAAATTGCTGTGCGGCAAACCCATCGAGATGCGCCCCGTGGCCGAGCGCGACCCGTACAACCCCACGCCGACCGATCCGATCAAATACATCTGGTTTCGCGCCGACGGCGCACTCGCCCAGACCCCGGCCTTGCACAAGTACGTCATGGCCTATGCCTCGGACTTCAACCTGCTGACCACCTCGTTGCTGCCCCACGGCAAGTCGGTGTGGCACCGCGACATGCAGATCGCCAGCCTCGATCACTCACTGTGGTTCCACGGCAATCTGGTCGCCGACGACTGGCTGTTGTATGCCCTGGACAGCCCCTGGGCGGGCAACGCACGCGGCTTCGCCCGCGGCAGTGTGTACAACCGCGCCGGCCAGTTGGTGGCGTCATCGGCCCAGGAAGGTCTGATCCGCCATCGGCAGGACTGGTCATGAGCCTGGCGCGGGTTCGCCATTGGGTGTTCGACCTGGACGGCACGCTGACCGTGGCCGTGCATGACTTTGCCGCCATTCGCCGTCATCTTGAGATTCCGCCGGAGGCCGATATCCTCGGTCATCTGGCCGCATTGCCAGCCGATGAGTCGAAAGCCAAGCATGCCTGGTTGCTGGAGCACGAGCGTGCTCTGGCGGTGGGCTCGACGGCGGCGCCCGGGGCTGTGCAACTGGTGCGTGAACTGGCCGATCGGGGCCACCGCCTGGGGATTCTTACGCGCAACGCGCGCGAACTGGCGCACATCAGCCTGCAGGCGATCGGCATCGCCGGCTGTTTTCAAGCCGGCGATGTGCTGGGCCGCGACGAAGCTGCGCACAAGCCAGACCCGGCCGGGCTATTGCACTTGGCCAGCGCCTGGCGCGTGCGCCAGCCGGACATGGTCATGGTGGGGGATCATCGGATGGACCTGCAGGCCGGCCGAGCGGCTGGCACCGCCACGGTGCTGGTCAACCAGCCGGAGAACCTCTGGCCGGAGCTGGCGGACTGGCATGCGCTGGACTGCGCGCACCTGCGCGAACTGATCTGAACCCGCCACCACCTGCTGGGCAGGTGGTGGTGGGCAAACCATTCAGAGGCTCTTGGCCGCGAACGTATCGCACTGGGCGATCTGGCCCTGGGCGAAGCCGGCCTTGAACCAGCGCACGCGCTGCGCCGAGGTGCCGTGGGTGAACGAATCGGGCACTACACGCCCCTGGCCCTGCTGTTGCAGACGGTCGTCGCCGATGGCATTGGCGGCGTTCAAGGCTTCTTCGATGTCACCCGGCTCCAGCCAGTTCAAGCGCTTCTGCCCATTGAACGCCCAGACCCCGGCGAAGCAATCGGCCTGCAGTTCCTGACGCACCAGCAAGCCATTGGCACCTTCCATGCGCTGGCCACCCTGACGAGCTTTCTGCACCTGATCCGACACGCCCAGCAAGGTCTGTACGTGATGACCCACCTCGTGAGCGATCACGTAGGCCTGGGCGAAATCGCCGGCGGCGCCGAAACGCTGGGACATTTCGCGGAAGAACGCCATGTCCAGATACACCTGCTGGTCGGCCGGGCAATAGAACGGTCCGCTGGCCGCCGTCGCGTAGCCACAGGCCGACTGCACCTGGCCGCTGAACAGGATGAGCTTGGGTTCCTTGTAGGTCTGGCCACCTTGCTGGAAGATCTGCTTCCAGGTGTCTTCGGTATCGCCCAGTACCGTGCTGACGAATTCGGCCTGCTCATCGTTGGCCGGTGGCGCCTTGCGCTGGCTGGTGTCGACCGGCGCGGCCTGCTGGCCCTGGCCGGTCAGTTCACCGAGAATCTGCATGGGGTCCTGCCCGGTCAGCAGGCCGAAGCCGACGATCAGCACCACGGCGGTCAGGCTCAGGCCCTTGCCGCCCATGCGCATCCCGCCGCCGCCACTGCCGCCACCATCACCGCGGGCATCCACGACGTTATCGCTGCGTCGGCCTTTCTTCCATAACATGGCAAATCCTCACTCGATTCATGCATAACCATTCGGGTATGCCTGTGACCGTGTTTTTCAATATTCGTTGTCGGTCATTTCCTTGAGACTAGTCCGAAGCCTGAAAACAGGTCCTCTATAAATCGAATAACAGGAGAACGGCATGTCTTCCCAAGACAGCAGTCGCTTCATCATCCGTGATCGCAACTGGCACCCCAAGGCGCTGACGCCCGACTACAAGACCTCGACCATGCGCTCGCCGCGCCAGGCCTTGGTGAGCATTCCGCAGTCGGCCAGTGAAAGCACCGGCCCCAACTTCGCCCACCTCAAGTTCGGCGAGTTCGACAACGACCTGCTGCTCAACTACAACCATGGCGGCTTGCCGATCGGCGAGCGGATCATTCTGGCCGGGCGCGTCTGCGACCAATTCGGCAAGCCGATTGCCAATACCCTGGTGGAAATGTGGCAGGCGAACGCCGGTGGCCGCTATCGGCACAAGAACGACCGCTACCTGGCGCCCCTGGACCCCAACTTCGGCGGTGTCGGCCGCACGCTGACCGACAGCGAGGGCTACTACAGTTTCCGTACCATCAAGCCGGGCCCGTACCCTTGGCGCAACGGGCCGAACGACTGGCGCCCGGCCCACGTGCATTTCTCGGTGAGCGGCCCGTCGATCGCCACCAAGTTGATCACCCAGCTTTATTTCGAAGGCGACCCGCTGATCCCGATGTGCCCCATCGTCAAGTCGATCAACGACCCCGAGGCGGTGCAGAGCCTGATCGCCAGGCTGGACATGGCCAACGCCAATCCGATGGATTGCCTGGCCTACCGTTTCGACATCGTGCTGCGCGGTCAGCGCAAGACTCACTTCGAAAACCGTTGAGGGGAATCGACATGCCTATCGAACTGCTTAAAGAAACCCCGTCACAAACGGCTGGCCCCTACGTTCACATCGGCCTGGCCCTGGCGGCGGCCGGCATCGAGCCGCGCGAGCATGAAATCTGGAACCAGATGGCCAAGTCCGAAGCGCCGGGCGAGCACATCCTGCTGTTGGGCAATGTCTACGACGGCAATGGCCATCTGGTGCGCGACTCGTTCCTGGAACTGTGGCAGGCCGATGATCAGGGCCACTACCATATCGATTTCGACCAGGACCAACCCTTCAACAGCTTTGGCCGTACCGCCACGACGTTCGATGCCGGCGAGTGGACCGTGCAGACGATCAAGCCAGGCGTGGTGAACAACGCCGCTGGCGTACCGATGGCGCCGCACATCAACATCAGTCTGTTCGCCCGCGGGGTGAACATTCACCTGCATACGCGGCTGTATTTCAGTGACGAGGCGGAAGCCAACGGCAAGGATCCGGTGCTGAATCTGATCGAACAACCCGCGCGCCGGGAAACCCTGATTGCAACGCGCTGCGAGGTGGACGGCAAGCTGGCCTACCGTTTCGATATGCGTATCCAAGGGGAAGGGGAGACGGTGTTTTTCGATTTCTGATTGGAGATTGCGGTGCCTTCATTCGCGGGCAGAGCCCGCTCCCACAGGTCTCCCATGTGACCTCTGGGCAATCTGTGGGAGCGGGCTCTGCCCGCGAATGGGAGCACCGCGATTCAAAGCCCGCTCTGGGCAATCTGTGGGAGCGGGCTCTGCCCGCGAATGGAAGCACCGCGATTCAAGGCCCTACCTCAATCCCACTTGGGCGCAAAATCCGGGCTCACCAATCTTTGATCCTTGGGCAGCGCCGCAATGATCCGACGATCTTCATCGTCCAACTGCACCTTCAGCGCATCCAGGTTGCTCTGCTGGTTGGCTTTGCTCGCCGCCTTCGGAATTGCCGCCACGTTCTCCTGATCCAGCAGCCACTTGAGTGCCACCTGGGTCGGTAGCACGCCATGCTTTTCGGCAATCGCCTGCAGCTCGGGAATCTGCGACACCTTGTTGCGCACCAACGGGCTGTAGGCGGTCAGCGCCATGTCATGTTTGCGGGCATAGTCGAGCAGGGCGTTCTGGCCCAGGGTGACATGGTATTCAACCTGGATCGCCGCCAACGGGGCGTTCAACTCCTCCATGACATGGCGCAGCAGCGGCAGGGGAAAGTTCGCCACGCCGATGTTCAGCGCGCGGCCGTCCTGCTTGAACGACACCAGGGTGTCGATGGCTGCTTTCACATCCCAGCCCTCCTGGCCGGGCCAGTGGATCAGGAACAGGTCGATGTAGTCGCTTTGCAGCGCGTTCAGGGTGTTCTGGAACGATTCGCGCATCGCGTCGGGCGCCAGCTTGTCCCACCAGACCTTGCTGGTGACATGAATGTCGCCGCGCGGCACCCCGGACTCGGTCAGGCCACGACCCACGGCGGCCTCGTTGTTGTAGCCGGCGGCGGTATCGATGTGCCGGTAGCCCAGTTCCAGTGCCTGAATCACGGCTAAGGTGCATTCCTCGCCGAGCATCGGCCAGGTGCCAAGGCCCAGTTTCGGCATCTTCAGGTGCTGCGCGTTGGTGATGAGTTGCATGTCGATCTCCTTCTCTACTGGCGTTTATTCGTCCCGCGTCGCCCCGGCAATATGCCGAGCGGCGACGTAGCCGAAGGTGGCGGCAGGGCCCAGGTTGATGCCCCCGGCCGGGTAATGGCCGCCCATGATGCTGGCCATGTCGCTGCCGGCGGCGTACAGCCCGGCAATGGGCAGGCCCTGACGATCGAGCACCTGTGCGTGCTCATTGGTCTTGAGCCCGGCGAAGGTGCCGAAGCTGCCCGCTTCAACCTTGACCGCATAGAACGGCCCCTGTTCGATCGGTGCCACGCACGGGTTGGGCCGGTGCAGCGCATCGCCCTGCTTGCGGTTGTAGGCGCTGCCGCCGCGGCCGAATGCCGGGTCCTGCCCCTGGCGCGCGTGCCGGTTGAAGTCGTCCACCGTACGGCGCAGCCCCGCCGGGTCGATGCCGCAGGCGCTGGCCAATGCCTCCAGCGTGTCGCTCACCTTGAGATAGCCGCTGTCGATGTGCGGCTTGAGCGGTAGCGGAAAGGGCCGTGAGATGCCCAGCCCGTAGCGGCGCTGGAAGGTGTGACTGCAGATCAGCCATGAGGCAACTTCCTCGCCGGGAGCATGGGCCACCATGGCTTTCACGTAGTCATGGTAGCCGTCGGCTTCGTTGACGAAGCGCTTGCCGTTGGCCAGGACGCCGATGATGCCGGGCTTGGCCCGTTCGATAATGTGCGGAAAGTGGCCGACGCTGCCGTCGGCGTAGGGCACTCGCGAGACCGGGCACCAGGCTGCGGCCGAAGCCAGTTCGGTGGCCACTTCGCCGCCGGCCGCCTCGCCCAGGCGCAGCCCGTCGCCTTCGACGCCCAGCGGTGGCAGGGCCAGGTGCTCACGGCCAGTGGGCGTGCGCGGGAACAGGCTGCGACGCCGCTCGATATCGTTGGCGAAACCGCCAGTGGCCAGCATCACGGCCTTGCGCGCGCTGATCGTGACCTCACCCCTGGCCGTCTCGACCACGGCACCGCACACCCGCGAGCCCTGCATCGACAACCGCCGGACCGGCGCCGACTCCCACAGCAGAACGCCCAGATCATCGGCCGACTTCACCAGCCGCGCCACCAGCGCTACACCGTTGCGCAGTTGCATGGCGCGTCCGTGCCAGGCGAGGTCGAACAGATGTCGGCCCACGCGCTGGCTGACGTGCAGTAGCGAACGCCAAGATCGAGTCAGCGTAAGAAAGGCGCTCAGGTCCGCCCCCGCCATGATGGGCATGCCCAGGAAGGAGGTTTCGCGCATCGTTCTGCGCAATCGCTTGAGCAACTGCTTGTCCAGTTGGCGTGCGTCGTAGGGGGCCGCGATGACCGAGCGGCCACCGGTGCCTGCGCCCGGGGTATCGCCATGGATATCGGCGATGGCATTGCCGTCGGCGAATTGCAGACGGGTGTGTTTCTCGAAGAACGCGACCATCTTCGGGGCGGCTTCTAGAAAGGCATCAACCCGCGTCGGATCGAAGTGCACGCCCAGTTCATGTTGCAGGTAGGTGCGAGGCAGGGCCGGATCCTCATCGATGCCGGCGCGCCGGGCCAACGGATTGCGCGGCACCCACATCCAGCCACCGGACCAGGCGGTTGCGCCGCCAAAGGTGCTGTCCTTTTCGACCACGATCACGCTCAGTCCGTGGTAGGCGGCGGTGACGGCCGTGGCCAGGCCTGCGGCCCCCGAGCCGATCACCAGTACATCGCACTCCACAGGGGGCGTTACGCAATCGGACGCAGGCATGGGGCGAATCTCCAGAGCGGCAGGTGGGTCGACTTATATTTTATAGAACCTGGTTCCACATTCTATGGATTGCTGGCCGAATCGCCAAGTGTAGAATCGGCAGAATTTTTCTACCCGTTCCAACTTTCCGAGAGCCCTATCATGGCCGGCAGTCAGATCGAACGGGCGCTCAGCCTGCTTGAGCGCCTCACCAACGAACCCCGCGGCCAAGCCCTGCAGGCCCTTGCCGAGCAATTGGGCATGCCCAAGAGCGCGGCCCATCGCATGCTGTCCGAACTGAGCCGGTTGGGGTATGTGCGGCAGAACACCGAAACCTTGCGCTACCACCTGTCGACCAAGCTGGTTGCGCTGGGCTTCCAGTACCTCTCGGGCAGTGGCGCCGATATCGTCCAGCCGATTCTCGATCGCCTGGCTCAGGACACAGGCGAACTGGTGCGTCTTGGAGTGATCGAGGGTGACCGACAAACCTGGATCGCCAAATCCCAGGGCGCTCGCTCCGGCCTGCGCTATGACCCGGAAATGGGGCGCGATGCGCCCTTGTTCTACACCGCTTCCGGCCACGCCTGGCTGGCCACGTTGAGCGATGCCAAGGCGCTGGCCCTGGTGGAGCAGCAAGGTATTGCCAGCCGTGACGACTTCGGGCCCAACGCCCCGCGTTCCAATGCCGATCTGCTCGAGCGTCTGCGCCTGGCCCGCGAAGCCGGCTATGCCTGGGTGGTCGAGAGCTCCGCGCTGGGCACTTCGGCCCTGGCTGCGGTCATCCGGCATCCACGGGACGCTCACGTGGTCGGTGTGCTGAGCGTTGCCGGGCCCAGCGCGCGATTGTCAGAGGCACGCCTGCATGAATTGGCGAATGGGCTGTTGGCTGCGGCACAGGAGCTGTCTCAGGTCAGCCTGGCGTCGGAGCTGTTCAGCTGAGCGTTGGAACAGCGATGCCGTCTGGGTCCGTCGATTCGTCGCCAATCCGTTATCCATGACTTGAAATATTCCGGAACTCGGTTCTAAATAAGTGGAGAGAATAAAAACAAAGGATTTCATCGTGACCGTCCCTCTGCGAATTGCCCTGATCGGTGCCGGCACCATGGGCCGACAGCATTACCAGCACCTGCGAGAGGTGGATGCAGCCCAACTCTGCGCCATCGCCGACCCCGGTCCTCAGGCAGCCGCGTTCGCCGCTGAATGTGCGGTGCCGCATTTCACCGATCATCGGCAGATGCTGGCGCAGGTAGCGCCTGCAGCTGTCATCGTTGCCAACCCGAATGCTCAGCATGTGCGCACGGCACTCGATTGCCTGGCAGCCGGTGTGCCCGTGCTGCTGGAAAAACCGGTGGGGGTCGATCTGGACGAAGTGGCCGCGCTGGTGGCTGCCAGCGCCGCCAGCGGCGTACCGGTCCTGGTCGGTCATCACCGGCGGCACAACCCGATGATCAGCCGGGCCCGGCAAGTCGTGCAAAGCGGCGTGCTCGGCCGTCTGACCACGGTGACGGCGCTGTGGCAGCTGCAGAAGCCCGACAGTTACTTCGACATCGCCTGGCGTCGCGAACCAGGGGCAGGAATGCTGCTGACCAACCTGATTCATGACCTCGATCTGCTGCGCTACCTGTGCGGCGAAGTCCGCCAGGTGCAGGCTTTCGGCAGCAATGGCATTCGCGGCTTCGGCAACCACGACAGTCTGGCGGTGTTGCTGCAGTTCGAAAACGGCGCGCTGGGCACCTTGACCGGTTCCGACGGTGTGGCTGCGCCCTGGAGTTGGGAACTCGGCTCGGGCGAGAACCCGGTTTATCCACGCCAGGCCGATCAGCCGTGCTACCTGCTGGCTGGCACTGCCGGTGCGCTGAGCGTGCCGCAACTCAAGCGCTGGCATTACGCCGAACCGGGCGCAGGTTGGCATGAGCCCTTGCTGCAGGTGCAGGAAACCTTTGACTCTGCAGAGGCGTTGCGCGTGCAGCTGGAGCATTTCGTCGAGGTCGCGCGTGGGCGCGCCGAGCCACTGGTGAGCGCAGCGGATGCCGCGCGCACCCTGGCGTTGGTCGACGCCATCGGCGAAGCGATACGCAGCGGATGCGCCTGTGCGCCACGCGCCTTGGGCTAGCCCGGTGGGTTGGCTGACATCCTCGTGCCCTGGCCACCGTCGTCCCTTTCACGCTCCAAGGAACCGTCCATGACCCACCGTATCCTGTCCCTGGCCGCATTGACGGTGCTCGAGCTGTCGCCTCCCGAGATGGTCGAAGTCGCTGCCCGCGCCGGCTATAGCCACGTCGGCCTGCGTACCGAGCCGGCTACTGCCGAGGAGCACCACTATCCGCTGCTGCGCGACAAGGCATTGCAACGCCAGACCGCCGCACGGTTGCGTGACACCGGCATCAAGGTGCTGGACATCGAAATCCTGCGGCTCAAGCCGTTTACCCGCGTGGCGGAGTTCGAAGCTCACCTGGCCTTGGGCGCCGAGTTCGGTGCGAGCGAATTGCTGGTGGCGGGTAATGATCCAGACGTGCAAAGAGCCAGCGACAACCTGGCCGAGCTGTGCGACCTGGCGCGGCCCTATGGCATTCATCCGCACCTGGAATTCATGCCGTGGACCGACTGCCCGGACCTTGCCAGTGCGATGGTCATGCTCGACAAGGCCGGTCGCGACAATGCCTGCGTCCTGGTCGATGCCTTTCATTTCGACCGCTCCAACTCGCGACTCGAAGAGCTGCGCACCCTGCCGGCGCACCGCTTGCGTTATGCCCAGCTGTGCGACGTGGCCGGACCGCGTCCCGCTGACATGGCCGAGATACTGCGCCAGGCGCGCCAGGAACGACGTTTTCCCGGAGACGGTGATTGCGACCTGGTCGGCCTGCTGCGGGCACTGCCGGCGGATATCCCGCTGAGCCTGGAGATACCCACGGCACGCCTGCTGGAAGAGGGTGTGAGCGCTTATGAAAGAGCGCGGATGGCCCTCGAGAAAACCCAGGTGTTATTGGCTGGGATCTAGGGTGGGGTCACCGGCTCCTGTGGGAGCGGGCTCTGCCCGCGAATAGCCGCACCGCGAACCCCTGCCTGGCTCAAACCCCCTGCGGCACCATGCGCGGTGCCATCAGGTACAACCACACCAGGGCAATGAAATACATCGCCGGAATGATCGTGAACAGCACCGTGTAGTCGTTGTTGGTCACCGTCAGGATGTACCCCACCACCTGCGTCATGAACATCCCGCCCACCGCTGCGCACATGCCGCCGAAGCCGAACACCGTGCTCATCATGTGCTTGGGCGTGTAGTCCATCACCACGCTCCAGATATTCGCCGTCCACGCCTGGTGCGCGGCAATGGCCAGCGAAATCGCCGCCACGGCTACCCACAGGTTGGCCGCGCCAGCGGCGAACACCACACTGATGATCGCTAGAGCAAACACCAGCATCGACAACAGCCGCGCCTTGACCGGCTGCATGCCGCGTCCGATCAGGAACGACGACAGCACGCCGCCGCCCACGCTGCCGACGTCGGCACTCAGGTAGATGATGATCAGCGGAATGCCCATCTGGGTGACGTCGATGCCCAACTGGTATTGCTGATTGAGGAACGGCGGCAGCCAGTACAGGTAGAACCAGAACACCGGGGCCGTCATCATGAACGCCCCGGCGAAGGCCCAGGTGCCGCGCATGGTCATGATCTTCCAGAACGGCACGCCCGCTTGTTCGGGTGCTTCCTGATCCTGGATGTATTCCAGTTCGCTGGCCTTGACCCGGGGGTGCTGGTCCGGGTCGAAGTACTTCAGGCCCCAGAACACCGCCCAGGCCAGACCCAGCAGGGCGATGGTGAGAAACACCGCCTGCCAGCCCCAGACGCTGAGGATCAGTGGCAGCATCATCGGCGTCAGCAGGGCGCCCACGTTGGTCCCGGCATTGAAGATGCCAGTGGCCACCGCGCGCTCCCTGGCCGGGAACCACAGCCGGGTGGTCTTCACGCAGGCCGGGTAGTTGGCCGCCTCGGTGAGCCCGAGAATGAACCGGCAGACCATGAAGCCCACCGCCGAAGTCGCCAGGCCATGGGCGCCGGTGGCCAGGCTCCAGAGCAGCACCGCGCAGAAGAACACGCGCTTGACGCCGATCCTGTCGATCAAGCGGCCCTGCAGCAGGAAGCCGATCGCGTAGCCCACCTGAAACCAGAAATTGATGTTGGCGTAGTCCATCGCCGTCCAGTTCATTTCCTTGGCCAGAATCGGCTGCATCACGCCCAGCGCGGCGCGGTCGATGTAGTTCAGGGTGGTCGCGAAGAACACCAGGGCGAGCATGCCCCAGCGAGTCTTGCCGACCGCGGCGCCGGCTTTGACCATGTCCCGGAAACCGACTTTGGCATCAGGCGCCTGTTGGGCGCGGGGCAGGGCGGAGCTGTGGGGTTGTGTCATGGTTGGGGCCTTCCGTACAGGCGCGGTGGGCAGGAGCCACCGCCGAACTTCGACTGAGCGCGGCGCAGTCCGATACAGCGGCGTGCACGGTATCAGAGACGTCGCCGTCAGGGGTGCGCTCGGTGGGGTCAGACAGGTGCGTCTTGGTAGTCTTCGACGCAATCGGGGACGGGTACGGACACGGCGCAGAAGCGGATAGGGGTGTGCATGAGCGATTACCTGGGTTCTTGAAATTCTTATGGGGTGTTGACCGGCGGTGCTGACGGTCCGCGCTCGGTCGATTGGCAAAATGTGCATCGACCAGCTTCACTGTCGGGAACGATGGTGGGCACACGGCCCCAGCGAATCAATCGACTCATGCGGTAATTGGTCGATAATCGCACGCAAAACTAACTGGTTGGTACGTGCTCGGGTAGAGTAGCAAGCTGATACAACCACTTCTTTCATCACGGTTTTGCCTGCTTGCAAGGGCACGGCAGAACTGCAGAAAAAGGCTCGTTTCGAGGCCTCCCCGTAAGCCCTCGAGCAGCCATTGGAGCGTGCCATGCAGCGTTCGATCGCCACCGTGTCCCTGAGCGGTACCCTGCCGGAAAAACTCGAAGCCATTGCCGCCGCCGGTTTCGATGGCGTGGAAATCTTCGAAAACGACCTGCTGTACTACGACGGCAGCCCCCGGGAAGTTCGGCAGATGTGCGCCGACCTGGGCATCGCCATCACCCTGTTCCAGCCGTTCCGTGACTTCGAAGGCGGCAACCGTTCGCGCATGGCGCGCAACTTCGACCGCGCCGAGCACAAGTTCGATTTGATGCAGGAACTGGGCACCGATCTGGTGCTGGTGTGCAGCAATACCGCTGCCGACTCCCTGGGCGAACAGCAGATTCTCGTCGACGACCTGCGCCAATTGGCCGAGCGCGCCGACAAGCGTGGCCTGCGCATCGGCTACGAAGCCCTGGCCTGGGGCCGCCACGTCAACACCTACCAGCAGGTCTGGGACATCGTTCGCCAGGCCGACCACAAGGCCCTGGGCGTGCTGCTCGACAGCTTTCACACCCTGTCGCTCAAGGGCGATCCGCGTGCGATCGCCGACATTCCCGGTGAGAAGATCTTCTTCGTGCAGATGGCCGACGCGCCCATTCTGGCCATGGACGTGCTGGAGTGGAGCCGACATTTCCGCTGCTTCCCCGGGCAGGGCGAGTTCGACCTGCCGGGCTTTCTCGCGCCGATCATCAAGACCGGCTACACCGGGCCGTTGTCTCTGGAAATCTTCAACGACGGTTTCCGGGCCGCACCGCCTCGGGCCAACGCGGCCGACGGCTTGCGCTCGCTGCTGTACCTCGAGGAAAAAACCCGCAAGCTGCTGGAGCAGGAGGCCACGGCGGTGCCCAATCTGGACATTCTCTTCGCGCCCCCGGCTGTGGATGAATACCAGGGCATCGAGTTTCTCGAGTTCGCCGTGGACGAAAGCCTGGGCGCCAAGCTCAGCCATTGGCTGCAGCAACTGGGTTTTGCCAAGGCCGGCCAGCACCGTTCCAAAAACGTCAGCCTGCTGCGTCAGGGCGATATCAATCTGATTCTCAACGCCGAACCCTATTCTTTTGCCCACAACTTCTTCGAATCCCACGGCCCGTCACTGTGCGCCACGGCGTTGCGGGTCAAGGACAGCGCCAAGGCACTGGAGCGCGCCGTGGCCTACAAGGCCCAGCCTTTCCGCGGTCTGGTCGGCCCCAACGAGCGCCAGCTGGCCGCCGTGCGGGCCCTGGATGGCAGCCTGATCTACCTGGTGGACGACGCCAGCGATGGGCCGACCATCTACGAGTCCGATTTCAGCCTCAGTGCGCCCGCGGCGACACCCGGCATGCTCAAGTCCATCGACCACATGGCCATGGCCATACCGCCGGACACCCTCGACAGCTGGGTGCTGTTCTACAAGACCGTGCTGGACTTCAAGGCCGACGACGAGGTGGTACTGCCCGACCCTTATGGCCTGGTGAAAAGCCGTGCGGTGCGCAGCCAGTGCAGCTCGATCCGCCTGCCGCTGAACATCTCGGAGAACCGCAACACAGCGATCTCCCATGCGCTGTCGACTTACCGCGGCTCGGGCGTGCATCACATCGCCTTCGACTGCGACGACATTTTCGCGGCCGTGAGCAAAGCCAAGGAGGCTGGGGTGGCACTGCTGGACATCCCGCTCAACTATTACGACGACCTGGGCGCGCGGTTCGATTTCGACGACGAATTCCTCAGCGAGCTGGCGTACTACAACGTGCTGTACGACCGTGACGCCAACGGTGGCGAGCTGTTCCACGTGTACACGGAGCCGTTCGAGGAGCGTTTCTTCTTCGAGGTGCTGCAGCGTCGTGGTGGCTATGCCGGCTATGGCGCGGCCAACGTCGCCGTGCGGCTGTCGGCCATGGCCAAGGCGCGCGCCGGTGGCATCCGTCACGCCAAGCTGTGAAGGCGTGCCCGCAGCGCAGGTGTGCTGCGGGCTTTCCATGGGCGCGCGGCGCGCCGCATAATGGCCGCTGACCAACGACGGCCGTGAGCCCAGCATGACTACGATCTCAGAGGCGGACGCGCAATCGACCGACGTTCCTCGCAAGCCCCGCAAGAACAACCCCGAGAAGACCCGCGAGAACATCCTGCAGGCCGCCATCACCGAGTTCGTCGAGCAGGGTCTGGCGGGCGCGCGCGTGGATGCCATTGCCGAGCGTACGCACACCTCCAAGCGCATGATCTATTACTATTTCAGCAGCAAGGAGCAGCTTTACCTGGAGGTGCTGGAAAAACTCTATGGTGATATTCGCGGCACCGAAGCGAAGTTGCATCTGGACGAGCTGACGCCGGTGGAAGGCATCCGGCGGTTGGTGGAGTTCAGCTTCGATCACCATGATCGCAACGAGGATTTCGTGCGTATCGTGTGCAACGAAAACATGCACAAGGGCGAGTACGTCAAGAAGTCCACGAGCATTCGCGAGTTGAACAAGACCGTGCTGCTGGCGTTGGCCGACCTGCTGCGGCGTGGTACCGAGCAGGGCGTGTTTCGTCCGGGCCTGGATGCCATGGACGTGCATTTGCTGATCAGCTCGTTCTGCTTCTACCGAGTGTCCAACAAGCACACCTTCGGCGAGTTGTTCCAGGTCGATTTCAACGAAGCCACGTTGAAGCTGCACCACCGCGAAATGCTCTGCGAATCGCTCCTGCGCTTCATCAAGGCCCCGTAGCAGCGGCGCAAGCCGCGTCCGGCCGCACCGCGTAGTGGGTTTTGACTTATCCGTTCATTTCAGCGAAATGCGCCATCATGCGTTCGGCATCGGCTTGCCGGCCGCTGAACAGCTCGAAGGCCTTCACCGCCTGGAACACCGCCATGGTGCCACCGTCCAGCGTGCGGCAACCCAAGGCGCGGGCTTCACGCAGCAGTTCGGTCTCGAGCGGAAAATAGACGATTTCGGCCACCCACAACGCCGGGTGCAATGCCGCCTTGGGCACGGGCATGCCTGGCAGCTTGGCCATGCCCATCGGCGTGGTATTGACCAGACCGTCGGCCTCGGACAAGGCCGCCAGCAGGTCACTGCCCACGCGCGCCGGCTGCCCCGGGAAATGCTGGTTGAGGTTGTCCGCCAAGGCCTGCGCCCGTGCCGGCTCGACATCGAAAATGCTCAGTTGCCCCACACCCTCGAGCAGCAACGCATGGGCCACTGCCGCACCGGCGCCACCGGCGCCCATCTGCACCACACGGTCGCGCTTGGCACCCTGCATGCCGCGGCGAAAACCTTCGGCGAAACCCAGGCAGTCGGTGTTGTGGCCCACCCGTTTGCCGTCCTTGAGCACCACGGTATTCACCGCGCCGATCCCTGCCGCTTCCGGCGACAGCTCATCGAGCAGGGGAATGATCGCCTGCTTGGCGGGGAAGGTGATGTTCAAGCCGGTGAAGCTCATGCGCTGAGCGGCAGTGAGCAGCTCTTCGAGAGCGCCGTTGTCGAGCTTCAGCGCATCCAGATCGATCAACCGGTAGACGTAACCCACGCCTTGCGCGGCGCCTTCGCGCTCGTGCATGGCCGGGGTACGGGACTGCTGGATACCGGCGCCGATCAGGCCTGCCAGGACGTTATTGCCGCTCATCGGGTGACTCCATTGTTATTGTTTGTGCAATGGAGATAAATTGTACGAACTAGTTACTTACGTCAAATGGTTTTCGACGATGGCGCATGGCGCGCCTCAACGGCGCACCAGCAGGACCCCCGATTCCATGTGGTGGGTATACGGAAACTGGTCGAACAGCGCGCACTTGGCCACTTTGTGGGTGTCATGCAGCTGCTGGATGTTGGCCGCCAGGGTTTCCGGATTGCAGGAGATGTACAGGATGTTGTCGAAGCGCCGGGTCAGCTCGCAGGTGTCTGCATCCATGCCGGCCCGCGGCGGATCGACGAATACGCTACCGAAGTCATAGGCCTTGAGATCGATGCCCTGCAAGCGGCGGAAAGGACGCACCTCGTTCAGCGCTTCGGTCAGCTCTTCGGCCGACAGACGCACCAGCGTCACGTTATCGACCCCGTTGTCGTCGAGGTTGTGCAGGGCGGCGGCAACCGACGTCTTGCTGATCTCCGTGGCCAGGACCTTGCGCACTCGGGTGGCCAGCGGCAGGGTGAAATTACCGTTGCCGCAGTACAACTCCAGCAGATCATCGTCACGCGGGCCCAGGGCCTCGTACGCCCAGTTGAGCATCTTCTGGTTGACCGTGCCGTTGGGCTGGGTGAACGCACCCTCGGGCTGGCGATAGCGGAAGGTACGGCCAGCGACTTCGAGCGCCTCGACTGCATAGTCGCGGCCGATGACCACACGCTTGCCCTTGGAACGACCGATGAGGCTCACGCCCAGATCGCTCGCCAACTGCTCGGCCGCGCGCTGCCAGTGCTCGTCCAGCGGTCGGTGGTAGCACAGGGTCACCATGGCGTCGCCGTCCAGCGTGGTCAGGAACTCCACCTGGAACAGCTTGTTGCTCAGCGCTGCATCGTTCTGCCAGGCGGCTTTGAGGCGCGGCATCAGCTCGTTGATGCGGGTGCTGGCAATGGGAAAGCTGTCGATCAGGATCGGTACATGCTTCTCGCCGGGAGCGAACATCGCATAGTGACGCTGGCCTTCCTCGCGCCACAGGCGAAATTCCGCACGCAGCCGGTAGTGCTCGCGCGGCGAATCGAAGACAGCGGGTTGCGGTGCGTCGAACGGCGCCAGCAGCGTGCGCAGGCGCGCTACCTTTTCGTCCAGTTGCCGGGTGTAGGAGGAGGGGTCGAGAACAGCACTCATGGATACCAGCCCAGTTTCACAACGAACAGAATGGAAAGGATCACCAGCGCCGAATTCAAGTCGCGGGTGCGGCCCGCCAGCAGCTTGATCAAGGTCCAGGCGATGAAGCCGAAGGCGATGCCGTTGGCGATCGAATAGGTCAAAGGCATGGCCAGGGCAGTGACCACCACCGGTGCGGCTTCGGTGATGTCGTCCCAGTCGATCTCAGCCAGCCCCGAGGCCATCAATACCGACACGAAGAACAGCGCCGGCGCCGTGGCGTAGGCAGGTACGCTGCCAGCCAGCGGAGCGAAGAACAGCGCCAGCAGAAACAGCACCGCAACCACGATGGCGGTCAGCCCGGTACGGCCACCGGCACTCACACCGGCGGCGGACTCGATGTAGCTGGTCGTGGTGGAGGTGCCCAGCAGCGAGCCGGCCATGGCCGCCGTGCTGTCGGCAATCAACGCGCGGCCCATCTTCGGCATGTGGCCGTCCTTGCCCATCAGGCCGGCGCGCTTGGCAACGCCGATCAAGGTCCCGGAGTTGTCGAACAGGTCCACGAAAAGGAAAGCGAAGATCACGCTCAGCAGGCCGATGTCCAGGGCCCCGGCGATGTCCAGCTGCATGAACGTCGGCGCCAGCGAAGGCGGCATCGACACCAGGCCGTTGAAGGGGCTGAAGCCCAGCAGGATCGAGGCAGTGGTCACCACCAGAATGCCGATCAGCACCGCTCCGCGAACCTTGCGCGCCTCCAGGGCGACGATCAGGAAGAAGCCGAGGATCGCCAGCACCGCGCTGGGCTTGGTCAGGTCGCCCATGCCCACCACCGTGGCCGGATTGCCGACCACGATGCCAGCGCCCTGCAGGGCGATCAGCGCCAGGAACAGGCCGATGCCGGCGGCGATGGCCGAGCGCAGCGGCAGGGGAATGCTGTTGACGATCCATTCGCGGATGCGAAAGATCGACAGCAGGAAAAAGCACACGGCCGAGATGAACACCGCACCCAGCGCCACTTGCCAGGTGTGGCCCATGTGCAGGACCACGGTGTAGGTGAAGAAGGCGTTCAGGCCCATGCCGGGCGCCAGGGCGATCGGGTAGTTGGCGATCAGGCCCATGATCGTCGAGCCGATGGCGGCAGCCAGGCAGGTCGCGACGAAGACCGCGCCCTTGTCCATGCCGGTTTCACCCAGGATGCTGGGGTTGACGAACAGGATGTAGGCCATCGCCAGGAAGGTCGTCACCCCGGCGAGTATTTCCGTGCGCACGTTGGTGTTGTGCGCCTTGAGTTGAAACAGCCTTTCCAGCATGCCTGCTCCCTGTGGCGCTTTTTGCGCCGTTGCCGTTGTTGTCGAGTGTTGTCGTGTCGACCCTGATAGCAAAGCACATCCGGGCGGTAAAAAAAGCCGCGCATCATACCAGCAGCACCGCATGGAAACACTCATCAGCTCGTCTGAACGAATGGCGACCGCTCAAAGTCGTACCTGCAAACGACGCGACAAGAAAAATGTCGCGCAGCAAGCTGAATTACCGTGAGGTCGACCCGATGAGCACGCTTTCTCCCAGCGCTGGTACGCAGCCGTACGCCAGCCACAGCATTTCCCTGCAACTCAATGGCCAGTCACGTCAACTCGACGTGCTGCCCTGGACCACGCTGCTGGACCTGTTGCGCGAGCAACTCGACCTGGTCGGCAGCAAGAAAGGCTGCGACCACGGCCAGTGCGGTGCCTGCACCGTGCTGCTCAATGGCAAGCGGGTCAATGCCTGCCTGACCCTGGCCGTGATGTGCGATGGCGCAGAACTGACCACCATCGAAGGGTTGGCGCAGGGTGACCAACTGCATCCGGTCCAGGCGGCGTTCATCAAGCACGACGCTTTCCAGTGCGGTTACTGCACGCCGGGGCAGATCTGCTCCGCCGTTGGCCTGATCAACGAAGGCCGTGCCGAATCCAGCGCCGACATCAAGGAATTGATGAGTGGCAACCTGTGCCGCTGCGGCGCCTACAGCAACATTCGCGCGGCCATCGAAGAAGTGGTCGAAGTGCAGGGGGGTGAGCGCTCATGAATCCGTTTACCTACGCCAAGCCTGCAGGCGTCGATGAAGCCGTACGCCTGGCCGGCCCGCACTCGCGTTTCATCGCCGGTGGCACCAACCTGCTCGACCTGATGAAAGAAAACGTCCTGCAGCCCGAGCAGCTCATCGACATCACCGGTCTGCCTCTGCGCGAAGTCGAGGAGACCGCCAACGGCGGCGTGCGCATCGGCGCATTGGTGAGCAATGCCGACCTGGCCTGGCATCCGTTGATCGAACAGCGTTACCCATTGCTCAGCCAGGCGATTCTGGCGGGCGCATCGCCGCAGCTGCGCAACATGGCCAGCACCGGTGGCAACCTGCTGCAACGCACGCGTTGCTACTACTTCTATGATTCGAAGATGCCGTGCAACAAGCGCGAACCTGGCACCGGCTGCCCGGCCAAGGACGGCCTGAATCGCATTCACGCTATTCTTGGGGCCAGCGAGCAATGCGTGGCCACCCATCCTTCGGATATGTGTGTGGCCTTGGCAGCCCTGGCTGCCGTGGTTCATGTACAAGGCCCGAACGGCGCGCGCACCATCGAGTTCGCCGATTTTCATCGCCTGCCTGCTGACGCCCCCGAGCGCGACAACCAATTGGCCGATGACGAGCTGATCACCGCAGTGGAATTGCCTGCCGCCGGCTTCACCGCCCACAGCCAGTACCTGAAGATTCGCGATCGGGCGTCCTATGCGTTCGCACTGGTCTCGGTTGCGGCCGCTCTGGAACTCGACGGCGAGACCATCCGCGACGCCCGCCTGGCGCTGGGCGGGGTGGCTCACAAGCCATGGCGCGACGAGGCGGTGGAACGCCTGCTGATCGGCCAGCCCGCCACTGCCGAAACCTTTGGCAAAGCCGCCGACCTGTTGCTGCAGGACGCTCGCGGCCTGCAACACAACACCTTCAAGATCAAGCTGGCCCGCCGCGCGATAGTCCGTGCCCTGAGCGATGCCGCAAAAGGGGAGATGCAGCCATGAGCACACTCGGCCAACCCATGGACCGCGTCGACGGTCTGCTGAAAGTGACGGGTCAAGCGCGCTACGCCGGCGAGTTCCCGGAAGACGGCCTGTTGTTCGGCAGCGTTGTCTCCAGCACCATCGCCAACGGTCGAGTGGTTTCCATCGACGCTTCCAAGGCGCTGGCGCTGCCCGGTGTGGTGGCCGTGATCGACCACACCAACCGGCCGAAACTGGCCAGCTACGACGAAAAATACGAAGACGACGACTCCGCCGACGGCTCGCCGTTTCGTCCACTGTACAACGACAACGTGCTTTACAGCGGTCAGCCCCTGGCCTTGGTCGTCGCGGAAAACCTGGAACTGGCCCGCCATGCAGGCGCTCTGGTGCACATCGAATACGCCCAGGAATCCCACCAGACCGACCTGCGCGCCCAGCTGTCCGCCGCCAAGCCGGCACCCGCCGAGCTGCCTGAGCCACGTGGCGATTTCGCCGGGCAATTCGCAGCTGCGCCGATCACAGTCGACGCGACCTACGACACACCGGTCGAGCACCACAACCCGATGGAGCCCCACGCCAGCACCGCGCTCTACCAGGCCGATGGCAGCCTGGTCATCCACGACAAGACCCAGAGCACGCAGAACTGTCAGACCTACCTGTCCAACGTGTTCGGCATGGACAAGGAGCGCATCCGTGTCATGGCCGCCTTTGTCGGCGGAGCCTTCGGTTCCGGCCTGCGTCCGCAGTATCAGCTGCCTTTGGCCGTCATGGCGGCACTGCACCTCAAGCGCTCGGTGCGCGTCACCTTGACCCGTCAGCAGATGTTCACTTTTGGCTACCGCCCACGTACCGTGCAGCAACTGCAGCTGGCCTGCAGTGCCGATGGCAAGCTGCAGGCGGTCGGCCACACCGCGACCGGGCAGACCTCGCGCTTCGAAGACTTCTCCGAGCACGTCGTGGAATGGAGCGGCATGCTCTACCACTGTGACAACGTCAAGCTGACCTACAACCTGGTGCCGCTGGACGTGTTCACGCCGCTGGACATGCGGGCACCGGGTGCAGCCCTGGGCATGATCGGCCTGGAGTGCGCGATGGACGAGTTGGCCGTGGCGGCCAGGATCGACCCGGTCCAGCTGCGCTTGGTCAACTTCTCCGACACCAATCAGAATGAAGGCAAGCCGTATTCCAGCAAAGAGCTCAAGGCCTGCTATCAGCAGGGTGCCGAACGCTTCGGCTGGAGCCAGCGCAAGGTCGAGCCGCGCAGCATGCGCCGCGATAACCAACTGGTAGGCATGGGCATGGCGGGTGGGGTCTGGGAAGCCATGCAGATGCCGGCCAGCGCCAAGGCCAGGCTGGACAAGCAGGGCAAGCTGGTGGTGAGCAGTGCGACCACCGACATCGGCACCGGTACCTACACCGTGATGACCCAGATTGCCGCTGCGGCGGCCGGCGTCGCTGCGCAGGACGTGGAATTCAAACTGGGCGACTCGTCGCTGCCTACGGCTCCGCTGCAGGGTGGCTCGTTCACCGTGTCTTCGGTGGGTACGGCGGTGCAGCAGGCCTGCGAGGCACTCAAGGCCAAGTTGATTCACGCGGCCAGCCAGGTTCAGCCGGCATTTGCCGACGTTGATCCTGCCCAGGTGTTCGTCGAGAACGGCGAACTGCGTTGCCCTGGCCACCATTTGTCGCTGGCGAACCTGGCCAGCATCGACGGCTCGGACACTTTCGAAGCGCAGGTCGACGCCAAGCCGGACAAGAAGCGCGAAGGCTATGCCACGGCCACGCATTCGGCGGTGTTCGTTGAAGTGGAGGTCGACGAAGACCTGGGCACCATCCGCGTGACCCGTGTGGTCAGCGCCGTGGCCGCCGGTCGCGTGGTCAATCCGAAAATGGCCCGCAGCCAGATTCTCGGTGGCGTGGTCTGGGGCCTGGGCATGGCGCTGCAGGAAGAAACCCAGACCGACCATAATCTGGGCCGGTTCATGAACCACAGCCTGGCCGAGTATCACATTCCAGTGAACGCGGACATTAACGACATCGAAGTGATCTTCGTCGACGAGCCCGACGACATCGTCAACGCCCTGGGCTCCAAGGGCGTCGGTGAAATCGGTATCGTCGGGGTTGCCGCTGCTGTGGCCAACGCCATCTACCACGCCACCGGCAAGCGGGTCCGCGAGTTTCCCATCACGCTGGACAAGGTGCTCTGAGGAGCCTGGCCCGACAGGTGCCTGCGCGGTACCTGTCGGGCCTTTTCGGGTAACAGATAGCCTCTCCAAACCCCATACCAGAGGAAAGTAAACCGGGTGCGACATCTGGTCGTGCGGCACTAAACCACACAGGCCAAGGCTGCAAACAAGGCTACTCTTTGAAGGTGTCTTCATCCATGTCAACGCCTCGTCTGGCGCGGCATGGCGGCCAAACGGCCACAATCCCTGCGACGTGGACTCCACTAGAACGAAGTCATCAGACCGCGCTCCCCTCGCAGGGGCCGCTGGCATGGGCCGCCCGCCTGCGCCGGTTCACCTGATAGAGGAAGCCCCATGTTCGGTTTAGAGGCAATCGATCTCGCCCGAATGCAGTTTGCGTTTACGGTCTCGTTCCACATTCTGTTTCCCGCCATCACCATCGGTCTGGCCAGCTACCTGGCTGTGCTCGAAGGCATGTGGCTGAAAACCCGTGACGACACCTACCGCGATCTGTATCACTTCTGGTCGAAGATATTCGCAGTCAACTTCGGCATGGGCGTCGTGTCCGGTCTGGTGATGGCGTACCAGTTCGGCACCAACTGGAGCCGCTTCTCCGACTTCGCCGGTGCCGTCACCGGGCCTTTGCTGACCTACGAAGTGCTCACTGCGTTCTTCCTGGAAGCGGGCTTCCTGGGTGTCATGCTGTTCGGCTGGAACCGCGTGGGCCGTGGCCTGCACTTCTTCTCGACGATAATGGTGGCAATCGGCACGCTGATTTCCACGTTCTGGATTCTTGCGTCCAACAGCTGGATGCAGACCCCCCAGGGCCATGCGATCATCGACGGCCGGGTGATTCCGGTCGACTGGTTCGCGGTCATCTTCAACCCCTCGTTCCCGTATCGCCTCGTGCACATGTCCATTGCCGCGTTCGTGGCCACGGCGTTCTTCGTCGGCGCCTCGGCGGCCTGGCACCTGCTGCGCGGTCGCAACACCCCGGCCATCCGCCGGATGTTCTCCATGGCCATGTGGATGGCACTGATCGTGGCGCCCGTGCAGGCCTTCGTGGGTGACATGCACGGCTTGAACACGCTCGAGCACCAACCGGCCAAGATCGCCGCGATCGAAGGCCACTGGGAAAACGAGGGTGACGAGGCAACGCCGCTGATCCTGTTCGGCTGGCCCGACATGGAAGCGGAGAAGACCCGTTTCGCCGTCGAGATTCCCTACCTGGGCAGCCTGATTCTGACCCACAGCCTGGACAAGCAGGTACCCGCGCTCAAGTCGTTTGCCAAGGAAGACCGTCCCAACTCGACCATCATTTTCTGGTCGTTCCGCGTCATGGCCGGACTGGGCATGTTGATGATCTTCGTCGGTCTGTGGAGCGTATGGCTGCGCAAGAAAGATGCGCTGTTCACCTGCCGTCCGTTCCTCTACCTGACCCTGTGGATGGGGCCATCGGGCCTGATCGCGATACTGGCGGGCTGGTTCACCACCGAGATCGGCCGTCAACCGTGGGTGGTCTACGGCCTGATGCGCACCGCTGACGCCTCCTCCAACCACAGCATCGGCCAGATGACCTTCACTCTGGTGATGTTCGTCGTGGTGTATTTCGCGCTGTTCGGCGTGGGCCTGGGCTACATGATGCGCCTGGTACGCAAGGGTCCCAAGGCGCACGAAGACAAGATCAACTCCGGTGGCCCTGGTACCCAGCGCACGCCTGCACGTCCTCTTTCGGCTGCCCATGAAGGCACCGAAGAAGGCCACACCGACACCTTGAGCAAGGGGCACTAAGCATGGGTATCGACCTTCCGTTCATCTGGGCCGTGATCATCGTCTTCGGCATCATGATGTACGTGATCATGGACGGCTTCGATCTGGGCATCGGCATCCTGTTCCCCTTCATGCAGGACGAAGGTGACCGCGATGTCATGATGAATACCGTGGCGCCGGTCTGGGACGGCAACGAAACCTGGCTGGTCCTGGGCGGTGCGGCGTTGTTCGGCGCCTTCCCGCTGGCCTACTCGGTGGTGTTGTCGGCGCTGTACCTGCCGCTGATCCTGATGCTGATGGGCCTGATCTTTCGTGGCGTGGCGTTCGAGTTCCGCTTCAAGGCCACTGCGGCCAAGCGCCATGTCTGGGACAAGGCGTTCATTGGCGGCTCGCTGGCGGCCACGTTCTTCCAAGGCGTGGCACTGGGTGCGTACATCGACGGCATTGCAGTGGTCGACCGCAACTATGCCGGTGGTGGCTTCGACTGGTTGACGCCGTTCAGCCTGTTCTGCGGGTTGGCACTGATCGTTGCCTACGCGTTGCTCGGTTGCACCTGGCTGATCATGAAAACCGAAGGCAGCCTGCAGCAGGCCATGCACAAGCTGGCGCCGCCGCTGACCTACGGGCTGCTGATCGTGACCGGTATCGTCAGCATCTGGACGCCGCTGGCCCATGACGACATCGCCACGCGCTGGTTCAGCACGCCGAACCTGTTCTACTTCCTGCCCGTGCCGATCCTGGTGCTGGCCACGGTCGTCGGCCTGCTGCGCTCGGTGAAACGCAACGCCCACTACACGCCGTTCCTGCTGACCCTGCTGCTGGTGTTCCTGGGCTACAGCGGGCTGGGCATCAGCCTGTGGCCGAACATCATCCCGCCGTCGATCTCGATCTGGGACGCGTCGTCGCCGCCGCAGAGCCAAGGGTTCATCCTGGTGGGCACGCTGTTCATCATTCCGATCATCCTGGTGTACACCTTCTGGAGCTACTACGTGTTCCGCGGCAAGGTTACCCACGAAGACGGCTACCACTAGTCCAACCGCCGCTGCCCAAGCCGCAAGGCCTGGGTCGGGCAGGAGTAGAAGCATGAGCGAGAAACCGATCGTTACGCACAGCGAAGAGAAAAAGCCCTTGTGGAAACGCCTGGGCTGGCTGGTGGTGATCTATGCCGGCAGCGTCGTCGCGCTGGGCTTGTTTGCCATGTTGATCCGCCTGTTCATGACGGCGGCGGGGATGAAATCCCATTGAATCCCATCAGTGCTGCTTTGGCAGTGCTCATTTTACAGCCCTCCTTGCGGAGGGCTTTTTTTTGCCTGAGGGCAACTTAATGCCTGTGCAGTGCGCCTACTTGCGTGCGCGCAGCACCACGAACTTGGGCGTGGACGCGACCTGTTCGACGGCCCGGAACAGGCGCGCCAGTTTGCTGTGATAGCCCAGATGACGATTGCCGACAATGTACAGGTCGCCGCCGGCAACCAGGGCCTCGCGCGCTTGCTGGAACATCCGCCACGCCAGGAAATCGCCCACCACTTGCTGCTGATGGAACGGCGGGTTGCACAACACCACGTCCAGCGACTGCGGTGCCTGGCCCGCCAGGCCATCACCGGCACGCACCTCGACCTCCCGGGCACCCAGGGCTGCTTGCCAGTTCTCTCGCGCCGATTGCACGGCCATGAACGATTCATCGACCAGCGTGTAGTGCGCGTCCGGGTTGGCCAAGGCGCTGGCGATGGCCAGCACGCCGTTGCCGCAGCCCAGGTCGGCCACGCGCGCCGAGCCCAGGTTGCGCGGCAGGTGGGGGAGGAATGCGCGAGTGCCGATGTCCAGGCCCTCGCGGCAGAACACGTTGGCGTGGTTGAGCAGCGTCAGTGCAGGTTCGTCCAGCGCATAGCGGGTAGGGTAGGGCGATACCTGTACGGGTTTTTCTTCATGGGTAGCGATCAACAGCCTGGCCTTCTTGACGGCCAATGAAGGTCGCATCGTGCCGATGTATTTTTCCAGCAGGTCGCCGGCGGCGTGAGGCAGGTGCTTGACCATGCCGGCGGCCACCACCTCGGCGCCGGGTGCCAGATGGCCGTGCAGGCGGATGAGTTGTTCTTCGAGCAGGGCGAGGGTCTTGGGTACACGCACCAGCACGCGGTCGAACCGACCTTGCACATTGGTGCTGGCAGGGATGAACTCGACGCTGTCGAATGGCTGGCCGTTGCGCGTGAGGTTCTTTTCCAGCCCCAGCGCGCCGAGGAACGAATCGCCGCTGCTGACCACCTGTACGACGCTCTGCAGACTGATGGCCAGGGCGCCGAAGCTGTCGTTGAGAATCAGCACGCGAGCTTGGGCTGGCAGCGGGTGCTCGGCCATGTAGGCCAGCAGGTACTCGTCCGCCGCATCGAACGCCTGCAGCGGTTCGTTGGGTTGATCGGGCTGGCGGATCAGATCGAGTTCAGCAAAGGGCGAGGTCAGTACAGGCATGGCAAAGGGCACGGAGGCGGCAATAAAGCCGCGATTCTACCCGATCGCACGCGTGCCTGTAGGCGCGGTCATCGGCCGCGAAAGCCGCACCGCAGCCGTATCCTGTGGGAGCGGGTTCTACCCGCGAAGGGCTCACTGCAGCCGTGTCCTGTGGGAGCGGGTTCTACCCGCGAAGGGCTCACCGCAGCCGTATCCTGTGGGAGCGGGTTCTACCCGCGAAGGGCTCACCGCAGCCGTATCCTGTGGGAGCGGGTTCTACCCGCGAAGGGCTTACCGCAGCCGTATCCTGTGGGAGCGGGTTCTACCCGCGAAGGGCTCACCGCAGCCGTATCCTGTGGGAGCGGGTTCTACCCGCGACGGGCTCACCGCGTAACATCAGACTCACTGCAGTGCGACCCCCGCAGGCAGATGGCTCACCGGTGGCCACACAAACCAACGGTGTTTATCTTCGGCGGTTTGCGGGAAAATGCCGGCACTTGAACAACGGAGCGCCTCATGACCGCCAGCGCAGAAAAATTCACTCGCCAGACCATCATCGAGGTCCAGCCGCTGACCCCCAGCCTGTTCACCCTGCGCACCACCCGCGATGCTGGCTTCCGCTTCGTCGCCGGCCAGTTCGCTCGTCTGGGTGTGACCAAGGCCGACGGCACTGTGGTGTGGCGTGCCTATTCGATGGTGTCATCGCCCCACGACGAGTTTCTTGAGTTCTTCTCCATCGTCGTACCAGGTGGCGAGTTCACCAGCGAGTTGAGCCGACTACGCCCGGGAGACGAGCTGCTGGTGGAGAAAATGGCCACCGGATTCCTCACCCTGGACCGCTTCGTCGATGGTCGCGATCTGTGGATGCTGGCAACCGGCACTGGCGTGGCGCCCTTCGTTTCGATCCTGCAGGATTTTCCCGTGTGGGAAAAATTCGAACGGATCAAACTGGTGTACAGCGCCAGACAAGGCCAGGAGTTGGCCTATCGCGAGCTGATCGCTGGGCTTGAGCAGCGCGATTATTTGGCCGAGTTCGCCGGCAAGCTGCAATTCATCCCGATCGTGACCCGAGAAACGCTGCCCGGCGCTCTGCACGGGCGCATCACCGACCTGATCCAAAGCGGCGAACTGGAGAAGGCCGCAGGGCTGGAACTGACCCCGGAGCATTCACGCGTGATGATTTGTGGCAACCCACAAATGATCGACGACACCCGCCAACTGCTCAAAGGCCGCGCCATGAACCTCAGCCTGAGCCGCCGCCCCGGCCAGGTCGCCGTCGAGAACTACTGGTAGCAATCGCTCCACCACCTGATCCACCGCATCAACCTTTCGCGGCCACGGACCGCTCCTACAGTGGATCAGTGCCCACCCCGGCCCACCCGTAGGAGCGGTCATCGGCCGCGAACGGCGCACCGCGGTATCAGATCTGCGGCCCAGGCGTTGGTGCAGTGGTGACCACGGTGCCTTTGCCGTTCTGCTCTTTGAGCAGGTCACGGATTTCGCCCAGCAGCAGTTCTTCCTTGGTTGGCGCAGCCGGCGCCGCAGGCTTCTTTTCTTCCTGGTGGCGCAGGCGGTTGATGGCCTTCACGCCCATGAAGATGGCGAACGCCACAATGATGAAGTCGATGACCGTCTGGATGAACTTGCCATAGGCCAGCACCACCGCTGGCGCATCGCCAACCGCGGCGCGCAGGGTAATGGCCAGGTCGCTGAAATCCACACCACCGATCAACAGTCCGAGCGGCGGCATGATCACATCGCCAACGAAGGATGAAACGATCTTGCCGAACGCTGCACCGATGATGATACCAACGGCCATGTCGACTACATTGCCTTTGACCGCAAAGGCCTTGAATTCACTTAGCACGCTCATGAGGTTATTCCTTATTACAGATGAGGTTGGTCAACGCATTCCAAATCAGCGAGATGCTTCATTTTCCATGCCTGCTGCAAGGGACCCAACTGCGCCCTAGAAGTTTTGTCAAAGTACAGACTAGACGCTTTTCAGCGCTGCAAGGGCTTGATTTGCCCACTATTCCAGCGCGCTCGATTATCATGAACGCACTTTTCGAACAGGAATTTTCATGGCCAAGGCAAAGCGCATGTACGGCTGCACCGAGTGCGGTGCCACGTTTTCCAAATGGGCAGGCCAGTGCGGCGAGTGCGGTGCCTGGAACACCCTGGTGGAGACCGTCATCGAAAGCGGCGCTGCCGCACCACCCAGTGGCCGCACCGGCTGGACAGGGCAGCAGGCGCAACTCAAGACCCTGGCCGAAGTCAGCATCGAAGAGATCCCGCGCTTCTCGACTGCATCCGCCGAACTGGACCGCGTGCTGGGCGGCGGCCTGGTCGACGGCTCGGTGGTGCTGATCGGCGGCGACCCCGGTATCGGCAAATCCACCATCCTGCTGCAGACCCTGTGCAACATCGCCATGCGCATGCCCGCGCTGTACGTCACCGGCGAAGAATCGCAGCAACAGGTGGCCATGCGCGCGCGACGCCTGGGCCTGCCCCAGGACAAACTCAAGGTCATGACCGAGACCTGCATCGAAACCATCATCGCCACCGCCAAGGTCGAGCAGCCCAAGGTCATGGTGATCGACTCGATCCAGACTATCTTCACCGAAAACCTGCAGTCCGCGCCCGGCGGTGTGTCGCAGGTGCGCGAAAGCGCCGCGCTGCTGGTGCGTTATGCCAAACAGAGCGGCACGGCCATCTTCCTGGTCGGCCACGTGACCAAGGAAGGCGCCCTGGCCGGCCCCCGCGTGCTCGAGCACATGGTCGATACCGTGCTGTACTTCGAAGGCGAATCCGATGGCCGCCTGCGCTTGTTGCGGGCCGTGAAGAACCGCTTCGGCGCGATCAACGAGCTGGGCGTGTTCGGCATGACCGACAAGGGCCTGAAAGAAGTCTCCAACCCGTCGGCGATCTTTCTGACCCGTGCCCAGGAAGAAGTCCCCGGCAGTGTGGTCATGGCCACGTGGGAAGGTACCCGGCCCATGCTGGTTGAAGTGCAGGCGCTGGTAGACGACAGCCACCTGTCCAACCCGCGCCGGGTCACCCTGGGCCTGGACCAGAATCGCCTGGCCATGCTGTTGGCAGTACTGCATCGGCACGGCGGCATCCCCACCCATGACCAAGACGTGTTCCTCAACGTGGTCGGCGGCGTGAAAGTGCTCGAAACCGCTTCCGACCTGGCGTTGCTCGCGGCGATCATGTCCAGCCTGCGCAACCGTCCGCTGCCGCACGACCTTTTGGTGTTCGGCGAAGTCGGCTTGTCCGGCGAAGTGCGCCCGGTTCCCAGTGGCCAGGAACGGCTCAAGGAAGCGGCCAAGCATGGCTTCAAGCGCGCCATCGTGCCCAAGGCCAATGCGCCCAAGGAGGCGCCGCCAGGCCTGCAGGTCATTGCCGTGACGCGTCTGGAACAAGCGCTGGATGCCTTGTTCGAGTAGCACGATCGCCGCAGTAGGCTAAGGTTGTTGGGTGTCAGGACTTGCCCTATCGGCGTAGACGCTCCCGCTGTTCCATTGTGGGAGCGGGTCTCTGCCCGCGAAGAGGCCAATCCTGCCTACAAAAACCGCACCCGCCCGAGGCTTCCGACTTATGCCCGTTAGACCTTCACGCGTCACCGCAATCGCTGCAGCCTGCCTGTTCTCGCTGTCGACGCAGGCCGCCGAACTGCCTGCCGCCGATCTCTACAAACAGGCCCAGGCCGAACAATCCAGCTATCTGGAAACGGTCAAGGAACTGGTCTCGGTAGACACCGGCACCGGCCAGGAAAAAGGCCTGGCCACGATCAGCGCGCTGCTGGTCAAGCGCCTCAAGGAGTTGGGCGCCACGGTCCAGACCACCCCGGCCACGCCGTCGGTGGGCGACAACATCGTCGGCACCTTCAAGGGCAGCGGCAGCAAGAATTTTTTGCTCATGGTCCACTACGACACGGTGTTCCTGCCGGGCACCGCCGCCAAGCGTCCATTCCGCACCGACGAGGCGCGTGCCTATGGCCCCGGCGTGGCCGATGCCAAGGGCGGCGTGGCGATGATCCTGCACGCGTTGAAACTACTCAAGGCCCAAGGGTTCGACAGCTACGGCACGCTCACCGTGCTGTTCAACCCGGACGAGGAAATGGGCTCGGCCGGCTCGAAGAAAATCATCGCCGAACTGGCTGCCCAGAACGATTACGTCTTTTCCTACGAGCCGCCGAACAAGGACGCAGTGACCACTGCCACCAACGGCATCAACGGCCTGATCCTGGAAGTCAAAGGGCGCTCGTCGCACGCCGGCTCAGCGCCTGAAGAAGGTCGCAATGCGCTCACCGAACTGGCCCACCAGTTGGTCCAGCTCAAAGACCTGGGCGACCCCGACAAGGGCACCACCGTAAACTGGACCATGGCCAAGGCGGGCGAGAAGCGCAACATCATTCCGGCCCTCGCGACGGCCGAAGCGGACATGCGCTATTCGGACATCGAAGAAACCGACCGCGTGCTTGCGCAAGGCCAGCGCCTGATCCGCAAGCAATTGATCGACGACACCCAGGTCAGCCTGCGACTGGAGAAAGGTCGGCCGCCGCTGGCCAAGAACAGCGGGTCAGAGCAACTGGCCGGCGTGGCGCAGAAAGCCTATGCAGCAATCGACAAATCCATCGAACCGATCGCCATGCGCTTCGGTACCGACGCCGGCTATGCCTACGTGCCCGGCAGCGACAAACCTGCGGTGCTGGAAACCATGGGCGTGGTAGGGGCGGGGTTGCATGCCGACGACGAATACATCGAACTGGGCAGCATCGCGCCGCGGCTGTATCTGACCTTATCGATGATCCGCACGCTGTCGGTACCTTGATCCGGCGCAGTGCCGGCGCCCGGCATAGGCGCCGGCACTGCCACGCCAACTTGCTCAACCCCCGGCACGCCCCGTACTCTGAGGTCCTCTCACCGACCATGGAGCGCGCCCTATGAACACTGCAGTGCCGGGCATGGGCCCCGTCAAGGCCGTCATCTTCGACATGGATGGCTTGTTGCTGAACACCGAGGGCATCTACACCGAAGTCACGCAGATGATTGCCGAGCGTTACGGAAAGGTCTTCGACTGGAGCGTCAAGCAGAACACCATCGGCCTGGGCGCCAATGACCTGTCGACCTATATCGTCGAGACATTGGGCTTGCCGCTGACGCCCGCCGAATTCATCGAAGCGCGTGCGCCGCTGATGGCCGAGCGTTTTCCCCATGCGCAGGCGATGGCCGGCGCCGAGGCGCTGGTGCGGCATCTGAAGGCGCACAACATTCCGATCGCCGTGGGCACCAGCTCGTCTCGTGGGCACTTTGCGATGAAAACTACCCTGCATCAGGAGTGGTTTGCGCTGTTCGACACGGTTGTCACCGCCGATGACCCAGAGGTGGGTGCGGCCAAGCCTGCGCCGGATATTTTCCTGGTCGCGGCCAAGCGTCTGGGGGTAGAGCCCAAGGATTGCCTGGTGTTCGAGGATTCGCCCTTCGGCGTCACCGCTGCCAAAGCCGCCGGGATGTTCGCGGTGGCCGTACCGGATGCCGCCATGGCGCCAGAACGCTATCACCACGCCGACGATCGTCTGCAAAGCCTGCTGGGCTTCGACCCCGCCCAATGGGGTCTGCCCGCCCACCTGGTCTAGCCTTGCGCAGGAGCGGGGCAATCAAACACCCCGCATCGCCCTTTTCGCGGGCAGAGCCCGCTCCCACAGTGCACTTCACCCCTGTGGGAGCGGGCTCTGCCCGCGAAGACCCCGCTGCCGTCCTCAAACGTCCAGCAAAGCCCCCAACTCCCGCTCCAGCTCCTCGGGGTCACCCAGGTTGAGCTCGATCAGACGACGCAGATGGCTGATCGACTCCAGACCGATATGGGTGCACACGAAACCCAGTTGACCATGATCGTCATGGGCCAGCTTGACCTCCATCACCACATCTTCCTGCGGCCCCAGCTTCACATCCACATTGAAGGGTTTGCCAGCATCGCCCAGCCAGGGCGACGGCTTTTCGATCAGCAGCCCCTTCAACGACAGATCGAGCAGCTTCACCGGCCAGCGCTCGGTGCCTTGGCGCAGCTCGGTCTTGGCATCGAAGGCGATGCGCTTGAAGCGCCGGCGTTCGGTATGGGTTTGCGTCATGATCGGGTCCTCGAGTTTTGCTGGACTATAGCGCAGAGACTCAAAGCCAGCGGCGAACCCGTCGACAATACTGGCGATAAGTTTCCCCAAACAGCCCTTCCAGCTGGATTTCGTCAGGCCGGATCACCAGCCAGTTCATCAGGTACAGCAACACCGGAAGCAACAGCCACGGCCACAGGCTGCCCATCAGCAACGACAGCGCGACATAGGCCAGGGTGTCACCCAGATTGATCGGGTTGCGCGACAGCGCGAACGGCCCGTCGCGCAGCAATTCGTGGGGTGCGTCGAAATTGCTGGTCGCCGTGTGCTGTCGTTTGAAACGCAGCATGGCCCAGAAGGAAAGGCTCTGGCCGAGGATGATCAACGCCGCCGCCGTGGCGGCGGTCCAACTGTTGACCGGCAGCCCAACAGGTAGTGCATAGCTCAGGGCCATGGCCACGGCGATGAACGCCAGATACAGCAATGGTGGGGGCAGGGCGGCTTGGACAGGTGGCTTGGGCATGGGTCGACTCGCTTGGGACACCTTTATTGCGACCCGTGCAGGGGGTGAGTGTTCCGCCGCGCCCCGACCTTGCGCCTCGCGCCGCTCTAGACCAACGTGGGGATGGCCATCGGGCAAAAAATCGCTAGACTCGGTAAGGCTGACACTCATCCACTGAGCTGGAAACAATAATATGAAAAACAATAGCAGTGCGTTCCGCCACGTTCCGTGGCTGATCGTGGCGATCATTGGTGCCTGTGCACTGGGCGTCGTAGCACTTCGCCGCGGTGAAGCAATCAACGCGTTATGGATCGTCGTCGCAGCGGTAGCTATCTATCTGGTTGCCTACCGCTACTACAGCCTGTTCATCGCCAACCACGTCATGCAGCTCGACCCGCGCCGGGCCACACCCGCAGTGCTCAACAACGACGGTCTGGACTACGTACCGACCAACAAGCACATTCTTTTCGGTCACCACTTCGCAGCCATTGCCGGTGCCGGCCCTCTGGTCGGGCCGGTGCTCGCTGCGCAGATGGGCTATTTGCCCGGCACGCTGTGGCTGATTGCTGGCGTGGTCCTGGCCGGCGCCGTGCAGGACTTCATGGTGCTGTTCCTGTCCACTCGCCGCAACGGCCGCTCGCTGGGCGACATGGTGCGCGAGGAAATGGGCCGCATTCCCGGCACCATTGCCCTGTTCGGTTGCTTCCTGATCATGATCATCATCCTCGCGGTGCTGGCACTGATCGTGGTCAAGGCACTCGCCGAAAGCCCGTGGGGCATCTTCACGGTCATGGCGACCATCCCCATCGCGATGTTCATGGGCGTGTACATGCGCTACATCCGCCCGGGCCGCATCGGTGAAATCTCCATCATCGGCGTGTTCCTGCTGTTGCTCTCGATCTGGCTGGGTGGCCAGGTGGCGGCCGACCCGGTCTGGGCCAAGGCCTTCACCTTCACCGGCATTCAGATCACCTGGATGTTGGTGGGCTATGGCTTCGTCGCTGCCGTGCTGCCTGTGTGGCTGATCCTGGCACCGCGCGACTACCTCTCCACCTTCCTCAAGATCGGTACCATCATCGCCCTGGCCATCGGCATCCTGGTGACCATGCCTGAACTGAAGATGCCCGCGCTGACCCAGTTCACCGACGGCACCGGCCCGGTATGGAAGGGCGGTCTGTTCCCGTTCCTGTTCATCACCATCGCCTGCGGCGCGGTGTCCGGTTTCCATGCGCTGATTTCCTCGGGCACCACGCCCAAGCTGCTGGACAACGAAACCAACGCCCGCTACATCGGCTACGGTGCCATGTTGATGGAATCGTTCGTGGCGATCATGGCCATGGTTGCCGCTTCGGTCATCGAACCGGGCGTCTACTTCGCCATGAACAGCCCGGCCGCAGTGGTCGGTACCGACGTGGTCGCAGTGGCAACGGCGGTCAGCAGTTGGGGCTTTGCCATTACCCCGGAAGCGTTGCAGGCGGTGGCCCATGACATTGGCGAAACCACCATCCTGGCGCGTGCCGGCGGTGCACCGACCCTGGCCGTGGGTATCGCGCAGATCCTGCACTCGGTGCTGCCGGGCGAAAACACCATGGCTTTCTGGTACCACTTCGCAATCCTGTTCGAGGCGTTGTTCATCCTGACCGCCGTGGATGCCGGCACCCGTGCCGGGCGTTTCATGCTGCAGGACCTGCTCGGCTCGTTCGTCCCGGCGCTCAAACGCACCGAGTCGTGGACCGCCAACGTCATCGCCACTGCCGGTTGCGTGGCCCTGTGGGGCTGGTTGCTGTACCAGGGCGTGATCGATCCGCTGGGTGGCATCAATACCCTGTGGCCGCTGTTCGGCATCTCCAACCAGATGCTGGCCGGTATTGCCCTGATGCTCGCCACCGTCGTGCTGATCAAGATGAAGCGTCAACGCTATATCTGGGTCACCATGCTGCCCGCCGTATGGTTGCTGATCTGCACCACGACCGCAGGCTTCATCAAGCTGTTCGACGCCAACCCCGCAGTCGGCTTCCTCGCGCTGGCCAAGAAGTACAGTGACGCGTTGGCCCAGGGCCAGGTCATTGCACCGGCCAAGAGCGTCGAGCAGATGCAGCACGTGATCTTCAATGCCTACACCAACGCAACCCTGACCGTACTGTTCCTGCTGGTGGTCTTCAGCATCCTGTTCTTCGCCTTGAAGGTCGGCGTCGCCGCCTGGGGCAAAAAGGAGCGTACCGACAAGGAAGCACCGTTCCAGCCGTTCCCCAATGCGTGATGATCGAGGGCTGCCGCCATGTTCAATGACTTGAGCAAGTTGGGAAAATACCTGGGACAGGCGGCACGCCTGATGGTGGGCATGCCGGACTACGACAACTACGTCGAACACATGCAGACCAAGCACCCGGACAAGCCGATGATGGACTACGAGGCGTTCTTCCGTGAACGCCAGGAGGCCAGATACGGTGGCAAGGGTGGGCCCAAGTGTTGTTGAGGCATGCCATCCCGTAGAGATGTGTCGTGAGTGATGGCTCTTTCGCGGCCACTGGCCGCTCCTACAAGTGATCGATTATCCCTGTAGGAGCGGCCAGTGGCCGCGAAGAGGCCATTTGCATTTAGAAACTCCTGGAGTTCATGAACTTGTCCGAAGCCGCACCCCCGATTCCCGTCACCATCCTCAGCGGCTTTCTCGGCGCCGGCAAGACCACCTTGCTGCGCCACATGCTCAAAGCCGAACACGGCCTGAAAATCGCCGTGATCGAGAACGAATTCAGCGACGCCGGCATCGACACCCAGCTGCTGGGCGACGAGCCGGTGCAAATCATGACGCTGGCCAACGGCTGCGTCTGCTGCACCATCCACACCGACCTGACCAAGGCGCTGTACCTGTTGCTCGAACGCCTGGACAGTGGCGAGATCGCCTTCGACCGACTGGTGATCGAGTGCACGGGCCTGGCCGACCCGGCACCTGTCGCCCAGACTTTTTTCATTGATGAGGAGCTGCGCGAGCGCTACATCCTGGACGGCATCCTGACCTTGGTGGACGCTGCCCATGCCGGCATTCATCTGGCCCAGACCATCGCCCAGGCGCAGGTCGGGTTCGCCGATCGCCTGTTGATCAGCAAGACCGATCTGGTGCCAGCAACGGTGCTGGAAGAGCTGAGCGAGCGCCTGACCCGCATCAACCGTCGGGCACCGATCCGAGTGGTCGAACACGGCCGTATCGATTTGGCGGAACTGCTCGATGTGCGGGGCTTCAATCTCAATGCAGGCCTGGCGTTGCGCCCGGTCAACCAGGGTCCCAGCGTCGACCGCATCGCCAGCCTGGTGCTGCGCACCGACAAGCCGCTGGACATCGACCGGCTCAGCACCTTCATGAATGAACTGCTGGAAGAGCACGGCAAACAACTTCTGCGCTACAAGGGCGTTTTGAATATCGCAGGGGAAGATCGACGCCTGGTATTCCAAGGCGTGCTGAAACTCTACGGGTTCGACTGGGACACCGAATGGGCCGAGGGGGAGGTGCGCGAAAGCGTGATGGTGTTCATCGCCGATGACCTACCCGAAGCCAAGATCCGCGCCGGATTCGAAACCCTCTAAAGCCTGTGCCGGCCTTATCGCGGGCAGAGCCCGCTCCCACAGGGATCTCCAGCACGACAACGATCCCTGTGGGAGCGGGCTCTGCCCGCGATAGGGCCGCCCCTGACACATAAAAAAGCCCGACTCAATGAGCCGGGCTTTTTCACATCAAAGCGCAGCTATCAGTCGGCATACACCGGCAGCTTCGCGCAGATTGCCTTGACCTTCTCGCGCACGGCTTCGATCACCGTGTCGTTGTTCAGGTCCGCCAGAATGTCGCAGATCCAGCCGGCCAGCTCCTGGCACTCGGCTTCCTTGAAACCACGGGTGGTCACTGCCGGCGTACCGAAGCGCAGGCCCGATGTGACGAACGGCGAGCGTGGGTCATTCGGCACCGAGTTCTTGTTGACGGTGATGAATGCCTTGCCCAGCGCGGCATCGGCGTCTTTGCCGGAAATGTCCTGCTTGATCAGCGACAGCAGGAACAGATGGTTCTCGGTACCACCGGACACCACGTCGAAACCACGGTCGATGAACACCTTGGCCATTGCCTTGGCGTTCTTCACGACCTGCTGCTGGTAGGTCTTGAATTCAGGCTGCAGCGCTTCCTTGAAACACACGGCCTTGGCAGCGATGACGTGCTCCAGCGGGCCACCCTGGGCGCCCGGGAAGACTGCCGAGTTGAGCTTCTTCTCGATCTCGGCGTTGGCACGCGCCAGGATCAAACCACCACGTGGACCGCGCAGGGTCTTGTGGGTAGTAGTGGTGACCACATCGGCGAACGGCACCGGATTCGGGTACACGCCAGCGGCAACCAGGCCTGCCACGTGAGCCATATCGACGAACAGATAGGCACCGACCTTGTCGGCGATCTCACGGAAGCGTGGGAAGTCGAGGATCTGCGAGTAGGCGGAGAAACCGGCCACGATCATCTTCGGCTTGTGCTCGACGGCCAGGCGCTCGACTTCGTCGTAGTCGATCAGGCCTTGGGCATCGATACCGTACTGAACGGCGTTGTACAGCTTGCCCGACGACGAAACGCTGGCGCCGTGGGTCAGGTGACCGCCGTGGGCCAGGCTCATGCCCAGGATGGTATCGCCTGCTTGCAGCAGGGCCAGGTAGACCGCGCTGTTGGCTTGCGAGCCGGCGTGCGGCTGGACGTTGGCATAGTCGGCGCCGAACAGTTCCTTGGCGCGATCAATGGCCAGCTGCTCGACCACGTCGACGTACTCGCAGCCACCGTAGTAACGCTTGCCTGGATAGCCTTCGGCGTACTTGTTGGTCAGTACCGAGCCCTGAGCTTCCATGACAGCGGGGCTGGTGTAGTTTTCCGAGGCGATCAGCTCGATGTGCTCTTCCTGACGCAGGGCTTCTTGCTCCATGGCGGCAAAGAGATCGGCATCGTACTTGGCGAGTGTCTGGCTACGGCTGAACATGGCGGTCCTCGAGGATCGGGATGTTGGGAAAGGCGAGCATTCTACCCCATCGGCTTTTATCTGGCATATGAAAGGCAGTCACTGCGTGAACAAGCGGGCCTCATGTCCACCGGCACCTCGGCACCTCGGCACCCCGTAGGAGCGGTCAGTGGCCGCGAAAGCCACGCCGCGGTTCCACTGATCTACCGCAGGGCGCCGTTCGCAGCTACTGACCGCTCCCACAAGATGGCGTCCCACAGGCGGGGAGAATCACTGAAACAGGAACAGCGCGTCGTTACTGAACTGCGACTCGAAGCGGTGGGCCTGCATCGGTCGGCCGAACAGGTAGCCCTGAACCTCGTCACAGCCATGCTCGCGCAGGAACTCCAACTGCTCGTGAGTTTCCACGCCTTCGGCGATCACCGACAGATTGAGGCTGTGCGCCATGGCAATGATGGCCCGGGCTATCTGCGCATCCTGCTCGCCGGAGGGCAGGCCGTCGACGAAGGTACGGTCGATCTTCAGTACGTCGATGGGGAATTGCTTGAGGTAGTTGAGCGACGAATAGCCAGTGCCGAAATCGTCGATGGCGATACTCAGGCCGAGGTTCTTCAATATGTCGAGAATCACCATGGCCTCGTTGACCTCGCGCATCAGGATGCTCTCGGTCAGCTCGAGTTCCAGGCACGCCGGTGGCAAACCGATGTTTTCCAGCATGCGGGCAATCCGCTTGCCCAACTGGCCGTCGGCGAACTGCCGCGCGGAGATGTTCACCGACACCTTGGGCACCCGTACCTTGGCCAAGTGCCAAGCCTTGAGCTGACGGCACGCCTCGGCCAGCACCCAGTCGCCCACGTCCACCACCAGGCCAAGCTCTTCGAGCACCGGAATGAACTCGCCCGGCGGCACCAGGCCGCGCCGTGGATGGTTCCAGCGCAACAGAGCTTCGGCACCGGTCAGGCGCTTGCCGTCGCCGCTGAACTGCGGCTGGTAGTACAGCACGAATTCCTCTTGCTCCAGGGCATGGCGCAAGTCGCTTTCCAGCTCCAGGCGCTCCAGCGCCGTGGCGTTCATGTCGGCCTGATAGAACTGGAAATTGTTCTTGCCGCGCTCCTTGGCGTGGTACATCGCAGTGTCGGCGTTCTTCATCAGTTGGCTGAGCTCGCCGCCATCCTGAGGGCTCAAGGCAATGCCCACACTCGCCGTGACGAAGAACTCACGGCCTTCCAGCACGAACGGTTTGACCAGGCTGCCGAGAATCTGCTCTGCCACATGGATGGCCTGGTTCAAGGCCAGCTCACGGGTGGCGCGGGGTTGCAACAGCAGGGTGAATTCGTCGCCGCCCATGCGCGCCACGGTGTCGTCGTCGTCGACGCAACCCAGCAGGCGGGTGGCCATGTCCTTGAGCATGCGGTCGCCGGCGGCATGGCCGAGCGAATCGTTGATCGGCTTGAAGCGGTCGAGGTCGAGGAACATCAGCACCACCCACGACTGCTGGCGCTCGGCCTGCTGCAGGGCGTTGTACAGCCGGTCCTGAAACAGCGTGCGGTTGGGCAGGTGGGTCAGCGCATCGTAGTAGGCCAGGCGGTGAATACGTTGTTCGCTGGCCTTGCGCTCGCTGATGTCGCTGAAGAAGCACACGTAGCTGGCCAGATCGCCTTCGTCATCGAGCACCGCAGTGATGCCGACCCAGGCCGGGTAGTGCTCGCCATTGCGCCGCTTGAGCCAGACTTCGCCTTCCCAGGTGCCACGCAGCTGCAGTTGCTTGAGCACGTAGCGCAGGTGGGCTTCCTGCTGGTCATCCACGGTCAGCATGTTCGGCAGTTGGTCCAGCACCTGGGCCACGGCATAACCGCTGACCCGGCTGAAGGCTTCGTTGGCCTGCACGATGTAGCCCGCCGGATCGGTGATGAGAATCGCCGACGTCGAGTGCTCGAACACCGTGGCAGCCATGCGCAGGTCCTTCTCCGCGCGGCGCTGCTGGCTGACGTCGCGGCCCACGCCCAGCATGCCTTCCAGAGCCCCTTGAGCATCCCAGATCAGCACCAGGCGCAGTTCGATGGGAATCTTGCGGCCATCGTTGCGCATGCAGTCGAACATGAAGACCTGGGTCTTGAGATCGCTGCGCAGGGCAGCCAGTTCGTCCGGCACGTGCAACGCCCGACGAACCTGCGCCAGCAGCGCATTGATCCCCGTCATCTGTGCAGGGTTGGCCAGCATGCCCTGCCAACCGTGCTCCAGCACCCAATCTGCCTCGTAGCCCAGCACGCTCTGCACCGAAGGGCTGACGTAGTTGAGTTCCAAACGGTTGTTGGTCGAGAAGATCACGTCGCTGATGCTCTCGGCGAGCATGCGGTGGCGCTTTTCGCTCTGGCGCAGCGATTCGCTCGCCGTTCTGTGGCTGGTGATGTCGGTGATGCTGAGAATGACTGCACGGTAGTCCTCGGCGTGCTCGGGAAAGCGCACGGTCAGCCACAGGTACTGGTCGTGGCCATGCTGGTCGATCAAGCGGATCTCCAGCTCCAGTTGCTGTTGGCGCTCCAGCAGCGCAGCGATCAAACGGTGCCCGATGCCTGTGGCAGAGCCGCCTTCGATGAGCTTGCGCCACGCCTGTTCGCCGGTATCCACCTGCAGTACCCGCAATGCAACCTGGTTCACTTCAGTGACGCGCAGTGCCTGCAGCAGATCGTGGCGCATGGCCGGGTTATCCTGCAGCCTCCGCGCGGAATCGGCGTGCCTGCTCAGACCGACACGCTCGAAGAGCGCCAGTACGCCCGACAGATCGAGCACGCACAGCGCCACTCCGGCGCCTTCGAAGATGTCCTGATAGCGGCGACGTTCTTCGTTGAGTTCGCGCTGGCGGCGGCGCATGCCCAACAGCGCAAGCAAGGGTATCAATGACACCAGAAGGCCCAACAGGCATTTGCCTGCCAAGGGCGGCAAGAGCGCCAGACGCGCCTGCCTGGCATCGAACAGGCTGCGCAATTGCCAGTCGCTATGGCTCAGGGGGGTCACCAGCACACTCTGCTCAAGCTCGGTGGCGCTCAGTTCGGAGGCGGCGAACGGGGCAGGGCCGGCGCGGCCAATGATGTGCTTGTCAGCATGATTTTCCAGGACCCAGCTGGGGTTCTCCTCGCGCTCGACCTGGTGGATGAGGCGGCTGATGACGATCGGGCTCATGCGCAGCAGCCAATAGCCATTGGTGTTTTCGCCCGGCTGACGGATCAGCAGATAGACCAGGTCTGCGGCTGTGTTGTTGGTGTAGTAGTGGCTATTACCATCCAGGCGACCTGCCAATAGCGCAATGAACGGCGCGTCGCTCGCGTCCGGCAGGGTGTCGGCAATGACCCGCGCATCACCGCTGAGCCAGGCCAGGCTTTGCAGTTCGGGCACCGAGCGGCGGACCCGAGCGAGCGTTTCGGCCCGTTCCCGCGCGCTGGGGAAGGGCTGAGTCGTAAGCAGCTGGTTCAGCGCGATCTGTGCATTGAGCGCCATGTTCAGGTTGACGTGATCGGCCAGGTCCGCGCTGTAATCGATGCTGTGCTGGCGCTGGTCGGCCTGGGTACGCTGGAACTGGTCGAGCAGTTGCCAGAACAGCAGCGCCAGCAGCATCAAAACCACGAATGCCAGCGCGCCTTTCAACGAACCGTGCAGCGGCGTACCTGACCCTTGGACAGGCGGGCGCAAGGAGGACGGCTGATTGAAATTGGTCAAACTGAAATCCTGCGATATGACAGTCGGGGGCAGGCATAGGCGCGGGCCCCGCCAGGGGGCACGTGAATCATGCGTGTTACACCTCGCACTATAAGCGCTAGCGCCCAAGGCCGGCTAGCGCAGCGTAAAGCCACCGTGCTGCGCCTCACACACCGCACCCACCGCCGACGCGGCTTGCGCCGCTGCTACAGCGCTCGCGGCGCTTCCGGACGTTCGTTCCCACCACGATCCGCCTGGCACACCGCGTTTACCGCCGACGCGGCTTGCGCCGCTGCTACAGACACCGCAATCGCGTAGCAGCGGTGCAAGCCGCGTCCGGCCCCACCGCGATCCGCCTGGCACACCGCATCATCGGGCGTGCGCTGGTTTGCCCTGACTCCCGCATTCCGGTAGCTTTGAACACCTTGCGGGGGCCCAAGCTTCCATCCTCTATCTCGCACCTTCTTTATCCAGGTTCATTCCATGGCTCAATACGTCTACACCATGCATCGGCTGAGCAAAGTCGTTCCGCCGAAGCGGGAAATCCTCAAGAACATCTCGCTGTCCTTTTTCCCCGGCGCCAAGATCGGCGTGCTCGGCCTGAACGGCTCGGGCAAATCCACGTTGTTGAAGATCATGGCCGGTGTCGACAAGGAATTCGACGGCGAAGCCCGCCCGATGCCCGAGCTCAACGTTGGCTACCTGCCTCAGGAACCACAGCTCGATCCGACCAAGACCGTACGCGAAGTGGTCGAGGAAGCGGTCAGTGTGATCAAGGACGCCCAGGCCCGCCTGGACGAGGTCTACGCCGCCTACGCCGAACCGGACGCCGACTTCGACAAGCTGGCCGCCGAACAGGCCAAGCTCGAGTCCATCCTCCAGGCCAGCGACGGCCACAACCTGGAACGGCAACTGGAGGTCGCTGCCGACGCTCTGCGCCTGCCGGCCTGGGATGCCAGGATCGAGCACCTGTCCGGTGGTGAGAAACGCCGCGTGGCCCTGTGCCGCCTGCTGCTCTCGGCCCCTGACATGCTGCTGCTCGACGAACCGACCAACCACCTGGATGCCGATTCCGTCGCCTGGCTGGAGCACTTCCTGCACGACTTCCCCGGCACCGTGGTCGCCATCACCCACGACCGTTACTTCCTCGACAACGTCGCCGGTTGGATCCTGGAGCTCGACCGCGGCGCCGGTATTCCTTACGAAGGCAACTACTCGGGCTGGCTCGAAGCCAAATCCGATCGCCTGGCTGCCGAATCCAAGCAACAGTCGGCTCACGAAAAAGCCATGAAAGAAGAACTGGAATGGGTGCGCAAAGGCGCCAAGGCCCGTCAGTCGAAATCCAAGGCGCGCCTGCAGCGTTTCGAAGAAATGCAGTCGCAGGAATTCCAGAAGCGTTCGGAAACCAACGAGATCTACATCCCGGCCGGTCCGCGCCTGGGTGACAAGGTCATCGAATTCAAGAACGTTACCAAGGGCTACGGTGACCGCGTGCTGATCGACAACCTGTCGTTCGCCATGCCCAAAGGCGCCATCGTCGGCGTGATCGGCGGTAACGGTGCCGGTAAATCCACCCTGTTCCGCATGCTCATGGGCAAGGAACAGCCGGATTCGGGCAGCATCGAAGTCGGTGAAACCGTGCAGCTGGCGTGCGTCGATCAAAGCCGCGACGACCTGGACGGCAGCAAGACCGTATTCCAGCAGATCTCCGACGGTTCGGACAATATCCGCATCGGCAACTATGAAATTCCGTCACGCACCTACGTGGGCCGCTTCAACTTCAAGGGCGGCGACCAGCAGAAGTTCGTCAAAGACCTCTCCGGCGGTGAACGCGGTCGCCTGCACCTGGCGCTGACGCTGAAGGAGGGCGGTAACGTCCTGCTGCTCGACGAACCGTCCAACGACCTCGACGTGGAAACCCTGCGTTCGCTCGAAGAAGCCCTGCTGGACTTCCCCGGCGCGGCCATCGTGATCTCTCACGATCGCTGGTTCCTCGACCGCGTGGCCACGCACATCCTGGCCTACGAGGACGACTCCCAGGCCGTGTTCTTTGAAGGCAACTACACCGAGTATGAAGCCGATCGCAAAAAGCGCCTGGGTGAAGCGGCTGCCCAGCCGCACCGGGTTCGTCACAAGAAGCTGGCATGAATGAAAAATGGGGCCCTCTTTGCAGGGCCCCATTTTTTTGTGCGGTGCAGGAGGGGGTGGCTGGAGAGCGGCGCCGGTATGTCGCTCAAGGGCCCGTCTGGATGCCCGTGACTTCCACAGTGAGATCGCCCGCAGGCCGACGCCATACACGCTCTTCACCCACTTGCGCGCCCAGCAGCGCGCGACCCAGCGGCGAAGCCCAGTTGATCAAGCCAACGCCGGCGTCTGCCTGGTCTTCGCCAACCAGACACACGCGCTGCTCGGCACCCTGGTCATCGGCAAAGGTCACCCAGCTGCCGATCTGTACCTTGGCGGTCGAGGTAACCGGTGCCACCACCTGGGCATGTTGCAGGCGGTGCTGGTAGTAGCGCATGTCCCGGCTCAGGTCGGCCACACGCTGACGGTCGGCGCGCTCACCCATCGCCATTTGCTCGGCCTGCAGGATCTGCACTTCAGCGACGCGCGCCTGCAACTGGGCCAGGCCACTGGCGGTCACGTAGTTGGGCTGCGTACTGATCAGTCGCTCTACAGGTTGGCTCGCCTGATCAGCGGCTTGGTCTTCATTCACGAATGCACGGCTCATGGTCTTCCTCCCTTGAGGGGCGGTACAACTCGCCCAGCTTGCTGTAGGGGAGCCGAGATGTATCAACCTGGAGGCTGTACGTGGATCGCGGTCAAGCCCTACTCCTACAAGAACGGATGCTTGTAGAAGATTGGGCCGCAAAACCGCATCAGAGTTGCATAAGCTGCTTTCGACCGCTTAACTGAATCGAGCCGGGCTGTACGGCGCAGGATCGGTGAAGGTCGCCGCGCCAGTCATCATCTGCGCCAACAGCCGGCCACAGACAGGCCCCAGCGTCAAACCATGGTGGGCATGGCCAAAGTTGAGCCACAACCCCGGGTGTAGACCTGCCGGACCTATCACCGGGCGCATGTCCGGCAGGCACGGACGGCAGCCCAGCCAGGGCTTGACATCGAGGCGTTCGCCCAGTGGGTAGAAGCGCCTGGCCAGCGCCTCGCAGCGCAGCAGTTGGATATCATTGGCGGGGGCATCTTCGGCGGCAAACTCGATCCCGGTCGTCAGACGCAAGCCCTGGTTCATCGGCGCCAGCACGAACCCTCCCAGCGGGTCGCAGACGGGGTGGTTGAGGGTTGCGCCCGCAGTGGTCTGGTAATGCATGTGGTAGCCGCGCTTGCTCTGCAGGGGAATGCGATAGCCAAGGGGTGACAGCAACCGATTGCTCTGTGGTCCCAGAGCCACCACGACTTCGCGCGTGTGTAGCGTGCCCGCCGCGGTCTCGAGCTGCCACTGATTGCCCTGCTGACGTAGCGTCAATGCATCGGCACCCACGAAGCGCCCGCCGCGCTGCATGAACAGCGCGGTGTAGCCCAAGGCCAGGGCGCCCGGGTCCTGCACGGTCATGGGGTCATGCCAGTGCACGGCACCTGCAGCGCCCTGGCCGAGACTGGGCTCGACGGCGCGTAGCTGTGCAGCGTCGAGCAAGCTGTAGCGCAAATGATGAGCGTGCAGCTGTGCGGCATCCGCCTGGGCTCTGGCGAAGGCCTTGTGGCTGCGGTAGATCTCGATCCAGCCAGTATCGCGAATCAATCCCTGCTGGCCGGATGCTTCAGCCAGTGCGCAGTGTTCCTGCACGCAGCGTTGCACCAGTGGCAACATCGCTTCGGCTGCACGCTGTAGGTTGCGTTTGGAAGATGCCCGCCAGTACTTCCACAACCAAGGCGCAACACGCGGCAGGTAGCGCCAGTCGTAGCGTACGTCGGGTTGCTGATTGAGGGCGTAGAGCATCAATCGCCGCAGATCACGCGGAAACGCGTAGGGCACGATGCTGGAGCGCTCGATCAGGCCAGCATTGCCGTAGCTGGTGCCGCTGCCAGGCGCTGCACGGTCGACCAGCACCACCTCCCGGCCCAGAGCCTGCAAGTGCAGTGCACTGCAAACACCAACGATGCCGGCACCCAGTACCAGCGTTTCACATTGCATGACTGCGCTCCTCAGTGGTCGTGCAGATGGCGACTGAGCCGAGCGTCGAGGCGCTGCAATACGCGGCGCAGCGTTTCGACGATCAGCAGGTAAAGCACCGCGGCCCAGAGGTAGATCTGGAAATCGAAACTTCGCGAGAAACCCAGTTTGGTCACTCCCATCAAGTCATACAGGGTGACCAACGAGGCAATGGCACTGGCCTTGATCATCAGGATCAGTTCATTGCCCAATGGCCCGATGGCGACCATCAGCGACTGCGGCATGATGATCTTCACGAACGTTACCCAAGGCCTGAGCCCCAGCGCCCGAGCAGCTTCACGCTGGCCCTGGCCGATGGCTATGAAGCTGCCGCGCAGGATTTCCGCCTGGTAGGCGGCCGTATTGAGGGTGAAGGCCAGCAAGGTGCAATACCAGGCATCGCGAAACAGCCACCACAAGCCGACGTCCTGCCAGAACTCGCGAAACGAACCCAGGCCGTAATACAGCAGGAACAACTGCGCCAGCAACGGCGAGCCGCGCAGGCAATAGATGTAGAAACCACTGGCATGGCGCAGCAGCGGGTTGCTCGACAGTCTGCCAAGGGCCAGCACCGTGGCGAGCAGCATCCCCAGGGTAAAGGCAATGGCGACCAGCTTGGCGGTCACCCACAGCCCCGCCAGCATGCGCCAGCCATAGCGCTGAAGCAGGTCGGGGTCGACGAAGAAGTAGGCAATGTCTTGGAGAATCATCAGCGCACACTCCGCAGATGGCGGCTGTAGTAGCGCTCCAGAAACGCCAGCGCTCTGCCGCTCAGCGCACTGAACAGAAGGTAGACCAGGCAGGCTACGCCATAGAAGAACAGCGGCTCCTTGGTAGCACTGACCGCCAGGTTGGTCTGGCGCATCAGATCGACCAGGGAAATCGTGGACACCAGCGAAGTATCCTTGAGCAGCGACAGCCAATTGTTGGAAAGCCCGGGCAGGGCCACCCGGGTCAGTTGCGGCAGGAGCACCCGCATGAACGTTATCCGACGGCTCAGCCCCAGCGCGGCAGCGCCTTCGTACTGGCCTTTGCCGATGGTCTTGAACGCCGCCAGCCAGACCTGCGCCGAGAATGCTGCGAACACCAGGCCGAACGCGACCATGGCTGCCGCAAAGGCGTTGATCGAGACGGCTTGAGGGTGGCCAGCCGCGCTCAGCAGCTTCTGCATGGCGATCTGGCAACCGTAGTAGATGATCAGCAGCGTCAGCAGTTCTGGAAGGCCGCGGAACACCGTGCCGAACAGCGTTGCAAAGCTGCGCAGGAACCGATATCGCGAGCGCTCGGCGAGAGCCAGGGCCAGCCCCAGCGGCACGCCGATCGGTAGGCAGGCAAGCGCCAAGGCCAGGGTCATCAGGGCGCCTGCCAGCAAAGCAAGGCCCCAGCCGCCCTCGGCCAGGGACAACAAGGCAAAGTTTTCGAGCATGCTTTTATCTCCAGCGACGCCCGATCAGAGGCGCCGCCACGCCCGGTCGATCAGTTGTAGATATCGAAGTCGAAATACCGGCTGGCGATCTTCTGGTAGGTACCGTCGGCGACGATCTCATCCAGCGCCTTGTTCAGGCGCAGGCGTAACGCGTCGTCGTCCTGGCGTACGGCTATCGCCGCATCGGCCGTGGTGCCGTCGACGTCACCGAGCATGCGGCAGCACGCCGCGCCCGATTTCTTGAGCCATTCCTGCAGGGGAAACTTGTCGCCGATCACCACATCCAGGCGCCCGGCTGCGAGGTCGGCATTGGCCGCATCGGCGGTAGGGTAGAGTTTTACCTCGGCGCCAGCCTTGCCGTAGACGTCTTCGGCATGAATCGACTGGGTGGAGGAGGACTGCGCGCCCACCACCAGGCCCTTGAACGTGGACTGCGCGTCATCGAGCTTCGATTGCTTGCCCACGGCTACCGACAAGGGGGTCTTGTAGTAGTGATTGGTGAAGCTGATTTTCTTGCGTCGCTCTTCGGTATCGATCATCGACGCCACGACGGCATCGTACTTGCGCGCCAGCAGCGCAGGAATGATGCCGTCCCAGTCCTGGGCCACGATCGTGCAGCGCGCTTGCATCTTGTCGCACAGCGCCATCGCGATATCGACGTCGAAGCCCTGGGGCTTGTTGTTGGAATCCACATAGTTGAAGGGTGGATAGGCGCCTTCCGTGGCGATTTTCAGGTCTTGGGCAGTGGCGTTGTTCACGCCTGCCAACAGAACTGCCAGTACCCCTGCAAAACGAATGCTCCGTTTCATGTTGCACCTCGGTGGTGGTGTTGGGTCAGCTAGTGTTGTCCGCCCGTGGTCAGTGACGTGTAACCCACGAACTCGTGGTGAAGTGCGGCGGTGGCTTCCAGGCGCTTTTCGACGTCCGGTCCGAGCCGCTTGCACACTTCGTTGACCAGAAGATTCACCAGCGACAGCATGGCCGAGGTGGACTCCCAGAACAGGTTGAACTCGGTAGGCACGCGAAACACCTCATCGGCGTTCTGCTCGGCCCAGTCGCAGAAGGTGTCGGTCACCAGCGTGACCGGAATGCCCGCCTCACGTGCCTTGCGACACAGCATCAGCGCGTGGCGCGAGTAGCGTCGTGCTTCGAACACCACCAGGGCCGTCTGCTGCGGGGGGCTCAGCAGCACCTCGGCATAGTGCCCGCTGGCGCCATCGACCCCGTGCACGCCGTCGCGCAGGTAGTGCATCAGGTGAACCATCGAACAGGCAATGCCACGTTCGGTCTGGAACCCGGCTACGAACACTCGAGGCCGACTGGCCAGACGCTCGGCGACCTGCTGCCAGGCTTCACCCTGGCTGTATTCATGAACACGCATCAGTGCGGCCACCTCCAGATCGAGGCCGCGAGAAGGGCCGGACTGTTGGCGAAATTCGCGCAAACGGTCGCCCATCAGCCACGGTCCCTGTCCTAGGTCTTCTTTGAGATCTGCCTTGAGGGCCTTGAGGTGCGGGTAACCAATGGCTCGGCAGAAGCGGCCGACACTGGATTCGCTGACACCCAGTGTGGCGGCCAGGGAAGCAGCGGTGAGGAACGGCAATTCCGTGGTATTGGCCAGCATGTAGCTGGCAATCATGCGCGCGGACGATGAGGCTGTTGGCAAGATGGCTTCGAGACGCTGCTTGAGGGACTGGCTCATGAGGATGCCTTGGGGTAGGTAGCGCGTAAAAATGAATCTGATCTTTTTCTGTCACTGTGTCAACGATGGCAGATACCTGTCATTTGTTGCTAAAAGAAACGCAGCCGTTGCAGCTGCGTTCATTGACCGATCAGTAACCGATCAGTAGTGGTACCACTTCACCTCGAGCATGACTTCGTTGCGCGGTGAGCTCAAATGGCTGAACTCGCGCTGGGCGCTCAGGCGCAGTCCCAAGTTGCGGGAAACTTCCCACTGCTGATTCAGACTCAGGCTGCGGCGTACTTCGCCATTGGTGAAATAGTCACCCTTGCCTTCCAGGCTGAAATTACCCAGGGCGTTCTTCCACAGCACACCGCTGTTGAAACCCGCCGCCGGCGTCACGAACTGGGCAAAGTCATTGTTGTGTTCCACCCGTGCCGTACCCAGGGCAAAGCCCAGCAGGTGCTCGCTCAGCTGCCACGTACCGCCGGCACCGCCGTTCACATGGGACACCAGATTCTCGTCGCCATGCTTGCCCAGCACACGTTCCAGGCCGCCGGTCACCTGCCAGGACAGGGGTTGCAACAGCTCGTTGCGCGGCGTCAGCGAACGGATCGTCGCCAGGTCCAACTGCTGCAGTTGCCAGTCATTGCCTTCGTATTGACGCACTTTCAAGCCCAGGATCTCGATCTGCGCGCCCAGCGGAAAGCCCTCGGCGTTGTCGTTGAGGTCGTGGTAGGCCATGCGCAGCCCGTACTCGGCGAATGCGGTATCGCCGCGCGTACCTACGCCCGCACTCCAGGTGCGTGACTGATGGCCATCTTCGGGTAAACCCGGTCGGTCGATGTCCAGCGGGGGCGGGGGGTTGCGGTTGATCGCGCGCAGCAACTGGAAACTGCGCTGGGTTCTTGCCGGATCGCGCTCTTGGCCTGTGGCCCGATAGCGCTCGAGGCGAAACGCGGCATCCTGGATCAGCGCCTGCCGTTCCTTGCCCAGCGCCTGAAAACCTTCACTGTCGATCTGCGCCGTGTCGGCAGCGATCCGCTGTACCCACTGCTGCTCGCTGCTGTCCAGCGGCTTGGCGCGTTCGAGCAGCTCGCGCTCGCGAGATGCGCGATAGTCGATCTTCTCGACCAGCCCGGCAGCCTTCACCGCCTTCACCGTGTCGGTGGGAATGGCCGTCAGGGGGAATTGCGAGGTCAGGTCCAGGCCTGGCCTGGCCACCTGGAGCAGTTCGAGCAGACGGTACGAGCAGTTTTCATCGAAGAAGAAATAGTCGAACTGCACCTGCTTGAGTTCCCACACGTGCTCGACCATGCGCCCGGTTTCTTCCGGCGTGAGGTTGAGCCGGTACTCCCACAGGTCGCGGTTTTCCAGGCTGCGGTATTCGGAAAGCTTCTCCTGGTAGGGCACCAGGGCGAACAGGCCGGGATAGCCGCCGGCCAGGCCCTTCCAGGCATAGAGAATGCTGTTGTCACCGCCTTCGACATAGGCGCCGAAGTTGATTGCATAGCTGAGCAACGCAGTGTTGTTGCTTTGCACGTCGGCCTGATCGATGCGCAACAGGGTGTGCCCGAACATCGAAGAAGGACTGTTCAAATACGCCGCCGGGAAGATCAACACCGCACTGTGGGGCGCAACGTCCGAGAACCACTTGGTGAATTCGGCACACTCCACGTTCGGCAGGTCATTCAGACCCAGCTGCTGCCGCAACCAGCGGGTGCGCGCAGGAAACACACACTGCGCATGCTTGTCGCCGGTGGCCGCAGGTGCATAGATCGCCTGCAACGTAGCCTGCAGTTCGGCGTCCGGATGGTGCGCGCCGTCGTCGGCGAGGAAGAATTTGCGGTCATCGACATAGCTGCGCCAGCCGCCGAGCTTGCCGCGCTCGTAGTGGCCGACGGAAATCCAGTAAGGATCGTTGGCCAACTGTTGCAGACGCTGAGCGTCTAGGTGCGGAGCGGCATGCAGCGGGGCGCACACACAGAGCGCCAGGAAGGCAAGGCGTTTGAGCATTGTCGGCAACTAGTTCGGCGAAATCGGAAGGGGGGGATGCCCGCTCCGAAAGGAGCGGGCGGGTCGAGCTTAAGCCTGGGTAGCGTATTTGGCCAGACGTGGATCGTTTTTCAGGACCGCGATGGTGTTGCTGTGTACGTCTTCAGCGGTGCTGTCGGCGCTGCTGAAGATCTGCTGGAAGTGCTCGTGGGTAACCGACTGGAAGTAGGCACGGTCTTCGGGAGCGACGCCCAGAACCACGGCGTAGGTGGTCAGTGCTTCGCCTTGGCCCTTGGCCATGTCTTCGGACAGTTCGTCCATCATGCCATTCATGGCAATCCAGGATTTACCGCCATAGGTCAGTGCAGCGTTGGTGGAGCAGCCGTTGGTGCCCGAGGTCATGCCGAAGGTGGCGTTGCCCGAAGTGCCGTTGGTGGTGGAAGCCAGGAAGTGCGCCGGAGTGCCGCGCTGGCCTTCGAACAACATGTTGCCCCAACCGCAATCCGGACCGCCGGGCGCTTGCGCCATGGCGTTGATCGAGACGGCGGCGAACAGAGTACCCAGCAGAATCCGTTTCATAGCGTTGTTCTCTTTTTTGATGTGCTTACCAAGGGTCTAAGTGCCTGGGGATCCAGGACGGGCCGGTTATTTGGCCAGCCGCGTAACTTGGAGTTTAGGCAAGCGTTGCAGTTCCGCACGAAATGAGTAACTTGCAGCCTTGAGCGTCCAGCCCCGCTGCAGCTTGCACCGTCGCCACAGAAGCGCCCAGAATGACCGCATCTGCCCCACCGAAGTAAGGATGCCCGATGCCCGATTCCGTAGCTGCCAGCCTGCGTCTTGCACCCGAGGCACTGACCCGCCCGTTTTCCGCTGAACAGTTCAACTTCACTACCACCAATGACCTGGAACCCTTCCGCGGCGTCCTGGGCCAGGAACGCGCCGTCGAGGCCTTGCAGTTCGGCGTTGCCATGCCACGCCCCGGTTACAACGTATTCGTCATGGGCGAGCCTGGCACCGGCCGCTTCTCGTTCGTCAAACGCTACCTGAAGGCCGAGGGCAAGCGCCTGCAGACCCCGGCCGACTGGGTCTATGTGAACAACTTCGATGAGCCGCGCGAACCGCGCGCCCTCGAACTGCCGCCCGGCAGTGCAGGGGCCTTCATCGGCGACATCGGAGTACTCATCGACAACCTGCTGGCGACGTTTCCGGCGGTGTTCGAGCATCCGTCCTACCAGCAGCGCAAGAGCGCCATCGACCGCGCCTTCAACCAGCGCTACGACCGCGCGCTGGATGTGATCGAAAAACTTTCGCTGGAAAAAGACATCGCGTTGTACCGCGACAGCAGCAACATCGCCTTCACCCCGATGCTCGACGGCAAGGCCCTGGATGAAGCCGAATTCGCCCAGTTGCCCGAGGCCGACCGCGAGCGCTTCCACACCGACATCTCCAATCTGGAGGAGCGCCTCAACGAGGAGCTGGCCAGCTTGCCGCAGTGGAAACGCGAGTCGAGCAACCAGTTGCGTCACCTCAACGAAGAAACCATCACCCTGGCCCTGCAGCCGTTGCTGGCGCCGCTCTCGGAAAAATACGCCGAGAACGCTGCAGTGTGCGGCTACCTGCAGGCCATTCAGATCAATCTGCTCAAGACCGTGGTCGAACAACTGGTCGATGACAGCAAGGCCGATGCCCAGGCCCGCAAGCTGCTGGAAGAGCAGTACAGCCCAAGCCTGGTGGTGGGTCATCACCAGAGCGGTGGCGCGCCGGTGGTGTTCGAACCACACCCGACCTACGACAACCTGTTCGGCCGCATCGAGTACAGCACCGATCAGGGCGCGCTCTACACCACCTACAAACAGTTGCGACCCGGCGCCCTGCACCGGGCCAACGGTGGTTTCCTGATCCTGGAAGCCGAAAAGATGCTTGGCGAGCCCTTCGTCTGGGACGCGCTCAAGCGCGCCTTGCAGTCGCGCAAGCTGAAGATGGAATCGCCATTGGGCGAGTTCGGCCGGTTGGCCACCGTCACGCTCACGCCGCAGATGATTCCCCTGCAAGTCAAAGTCATCATCATCGGTGCTCGCCAGTTGTACTACGCGCTGCAGGATCACGATCCCGACTTCCAGGAGATGTTCCGCGTACTGGTGGACTTCGACGAAGACATCCCCATGGTCGACGAGAGCCTGGAGCAGTTCGCCCAACTGCTGAAGACGCGCACCTCGGAGGAGGGCATGGCGCCGTTGACCGGTGACGCCGTCGCGCGCCTGGCCACCTACAGCGCTCGCCTGGCGGAAAACCAGGGGCGGCTGTCGGCACGCATCGGTGATCTGTTCCAGCTGGTCAGCGAGGCGGACTTCATCCGCCACCTGGCCAACGAAGAGCGCACCGACGCCGGCCACATCGAGCGTGCGCTCAAAGCCAAGGCCACGCGCACCGGCCGGGTCTCGGCGCGCATCCTCGACGACATGCTGGCGGGCATCATCCTGATCGACACCAGCGGCGCCGCGGTCGGCAAGTGCAACGGCTTGACGGTGCTGGAAGTGGGCGACTCGGCGTTCGGCGTGCCGGCGCGCATCTCGGCCACGGTGTATCCGGGCGGCAGCGGCATCGTCGACATTGAGCGCGAGGTCAACCTGGGTCAGCCGATCCACTCCAAGGGGGTGATGATTCTCACCGGTTACCTGGGCAGTCGCTACGCACAGGAATTTCCCCTGGCCATTTCCGCCAGCATCGCCCTGGAGCAATCCTACGGATACGTGGATGGCGACAGTGCGTCGCTGGGCGAGGCCTGCACCTTGATCTCGGCGCTCTCGAAAATGCCGCTCAAGCAATGCTTCGCGATCACCGGTTCCATCAACCAGTTCGGTGAAGTCCAGGCGGTGGGCGGAGTCAACGAGAAGATCGAGGGTTTCTTCCGCCTGTGCGAGGCCCGCGGCCTGACTGGCGAGCAGGGCGCGATCATTCCGCAGGCTAACGTGGCCACCTTGATGCTCGACGAAAAGGTCTTGCAGGCGGTCCGTGAGGGCAAGTTCCATGTCTATGCCGTGCGCCAGGCCGACGAGGCGCTGAGCCTGCTTGCCGGTGAGCCAGCCGGCGAGCCCGACGAGAACGGCGCGTTTCCCGAGGGCAGCATCAATGCCCGCGTCGTGGAGCGACTGCGGGTGATCGCTGAAATGATCAGCGAGGATGACCTCAAGGAAGCCGAGAAAGAGCACGCGCTGGAAGAACTGGTCGAGGTCCGGCCAACGGTGTAGGTGCTCGCGGGGCCACCCAGCGCGGGTCGGCCCCTCTGCGGCGTCGTGCAGGTGTCACCCGGCCAGGGTGCGCCGTCCATTGTGGGAAACTGACCTCTGCGAGCGGCATGCGGCTGCGACACACCGTCGCACGTCGTGCTTTGCCATGGCCGTGGCTATAATCGTCGCCAATTTCCACCACCCTGTGAGCCTCAATGGAACGCTTCATCGAAAAAACCATGTACGCCTCGCGCTGGTTGCTGGCGCCGATCTACGTTGGCCTGTCCTTGGGTCTGCTGGCGCTGGCGCTGAAATTCTTCCAGGAAATCTTTCACGTCCTGCCCAACATCTTCGCCATGGCCGAGTCGGAAGTGATTCTGGTGCTGCTTTCGCTCATCGACATGGCGCTGGTTGGCGGCCTCCTGGTGATGGTGATGATTTCCGGCTATGAAAACTTCGTGTCGCAACTGGACATCGAAGAAGGCGTCGAGAAACTCAGCTGGCTGGGCAAGATGGACTCCTCTTCCCTGAAGATGAAAGTCGCCGCGTCGATCGTGGCCATTTCGTCCATCCATTTGCTGCGTGTGTTCATGGATGCCAAGAACATCGAGCCGCAGTACCTCATGTGGTACGTGATCATCCACATGACCTTCGTCATTTCGGCGTTCGCCATGGGCTACCTGGACAAGCTGACCAAGCACTGATTGCACCTGTAGCGTGGGCGCACACGGCCCGGCCTGCTGAAGTGCGGGCCTGCAGTGTGCTAGTCTGCTGGCCCTTTTATCCGGGCGCGCCCTTCATCCCCGCATGAAGATTGCGGCGCGGCCCCGCAGCGGAGCAGTGTTATGTCCGAAGTACAATTGTCGACCGACGAAACCCGCGTCAGCTATGGCATTGGCCGTCAACTGGGCGGCCAACTGCGCGACAACCCACCACCTGGCGTCAGCCTGGAAGCCATCCTGGTTGGCCTGACCGATGCATTCCGTGGCCATGAAAGCCGTGTGAGCGAAGAAGAGCTGAACGCCAGCTTCAAGGTGATCCGCGACATCATGCAGGCCGAGCAGCAGGCCAAGGCCGAAGCTGCGGCCGGCGAAGGCAAGGCGTACCTGGCTGAAAATGCCAAGCGTGCCGAAATCACCACCACCGCCAGCGGCCTGCAGTACGAAGTGTTGAGCACAGGCGAAGGCAGCAAGCCGGCCGGTGACAGCACCGTGCGTGTTCACTACCACGGCACCCTGACCGATGGCACCGTGTTCGACAGCTCCTACAACCGTGGCGAGCCGGCTGAATTCCCGGTCAACGGCGTGATCGCTGGCTGGACCGAAGCCCTGCAACTGATGCCTGCCGGCAGCAAGTGGCGTGTACACGTACCGAGCGAACTGGCCTACGGCGCCCAAGGCGTCGGCAGCATTCCACCGCACAGCGTGCTGGTGTTCGACGTGGAACTGCTCGAGGTCCTGTAACTCGCCATTGGAAACGCGGTTCCTGTAGCAGCGGCGCCAGCCGCGTCCGGCCTATCCGCGTATTTCCAGATACACCGCACCCACCGCCGACGCGGCTCGCGCCGCTGCTACAGGTGCCCTGCATCTACCGCCGACGCGGCTTGCGCCGCTGCTACAGGTGCCCGGCATCCACTGCCGACGCGGCTTGCGCCGCTGCTGCAGGTGCACCGCATCTACCGCCGACGCGGCTTGCGCCGCTGCTACAGGTGCACTGTATCTACCGCCGACGCGGCTTGCGCCGCTGCTACAGGTGCATCGCATGTACCGCCGACGCGGCTTGCGCCGCTGCTACAGGTGCCCGGCATCCACCGCCGACGCGGCTCGCGCCGCTGCTACAGGTGTCCGGCACCCATCGCTGGCGCGGTTTGCGCCGCTGCTACGGACGCCGCAATCCTGTAGCAGCGGCGCGAGCCGCGTCCGGCTTCAGCGCGGTGTATCAGTGCAACTCCCCCATGGGCCGCAGCGCCCTTGCGTAGCAGAACAGGAAGAGGTTGCGCACCACCTCCTTGAGCACTCCAGGTTCGCTCGAACTCAGGCCATGCAGGTCGAGGTCGCCCTGGTCGCGCAGCTCATCCAGAGCATCCTCGCCAAGCACCGCACAGACTTCGCCTGTCTCGCGATGCAGGATGCGCAGATAGGGATGTGGGCGGTCGAGCCAGGCGTCGATCAGATAGGTCATGGCAATTCTCCTTGAGGGCATTCAATGAGAATAATTCTTATTCATATAATAGCAAGCGACTATTTGCCTTCCGCAGGCATTGCACCTGTGGAAGTCAGGCCGGGCGCCTCGCGAGGGCCCGGACCGCTGGTCGGGCGATGCCTCAGACCTTGCGCACGAACTCGGACTTGAGCTTCATGGCGCCGATGCCGTCGATCTTGCAGTCGATGTCATGGTCGCCATCGCACAGGCGGATGTTCTTGACCTTGGTGCCGACCTTGACCACCAGCGAAGAGCCTTTGACCTTGAGGTCCTTGATTACAGTAACGGTATCGCCGTCGGCCAAGGCATTGCCCACCGAATCCTTGATCGTCAAAGCATCGCCGTCGGCACTTTCGTCGCTCGTGGCCGACCATTCATGGCTGCATTCGGGACAGATCAGCTGAGTGCCGTCTTCGTAGGTGTATTCGCTGTTGCATTTGGGGCAGGGCGGCAGCGTGCTCACGAGATTCCTAGCGGGTAGTGAATAAAGGCGCGCAGTATATAGGGTTTTTGCAGCAAGAGCCCATCAGCGCCAGCTGCCATGCGAGCCGCGCCTTCATCGGGAGTATGGTTCTTGTGTGGGAGCAGGGCTGCTGTGGGAGTGGGCGCACCGCCAACCCACCGTAGAACCAGACCCTTGTGGGAGCGGGCTCTGCCCGCGAATGGCCCACCACCAACCCACCGTAGAATCAGACCCCTGTGGGAGCAGGCTCTGTCCGCAAGAGCCCACCGCTAACCCACCGTAGAATCAGACCCTTGTGGGAGCGGGCTCTGCCCGCGAATGGCCCACCACCGAATCAGTGCGTACGCGCTACCGCAAATTCACTCAGCTCGACCAGGGCATCCCGGTACTGGCTGGCAGGCAGTGCCTCCAGCTGAGCAATGGCCTTGGCCACATAATCGCGTGCCAGCTGCGCGGTGTAATCCAGCGCGCCGCAATCCTCGACCGCAACACGGATACGTTCCAGATCCTCGATCCCGCCTTTCTGGATCGCCTGGCGAACCAGCGCTGCCTGCTCGGCGGTGCCTTCACGCATGGTGTAGATCAGTGGCAAGGTCGGCTTGCCCTCGGCCAGGTCGTCACCCACGTTCTTGCCCAGGGTCTCGGCGTCGCCGCGATAATCGAGCAGATCGTCGACCAGCTGGAAAGCGACGCCCAAATGATCGCCGAACGTGCGCAGTGCTTCACACTGTTCGGGGCTGGCACCGGTGAGCGCCGCGGCGCTGTGTGCCGAGGCCTCGAAGAGCATCGCGGTCTTGCCGCGGATCACTTCCATGTAGATTTCTTCGGTGGTGCTGGCGTCCCGCACCTTGGACAACTGCAGCACTTCGCCTTCGGCAATGATGCGCGTGGCGTGCGACAGGATCTTCATCACTGACATCGAACCCAGCTCGACCATCATTTCGAACGAGCGCGAATAGAGGAAATCGCCCACCAGCACGCTCGGCGCGTTGCCCCACTTGGCATTGGCAGTGGATCGGCCACGGCGCATGCCGGACATGTCGACCACGTCGTCATGCAGCAGGGTCGAGGTGTGCAACAGCTCGATGGTGGCTGCCAGCAGACGCAGGTCGTCGCTTTGATGGCCCAATGCTTTGCCGGCGAGGAGCACCAGCAGCGGCCGCAGGCGCTTGCCCCCAGAGGAGGTGATGTAGTCGCTGATCGTCGATACCAACGGCACGCGCGAGGTCAGCTGCTGCTTGATGATCCCGTCGACGGCGCTGAAATCGTCCGCCACCGCGCGGTAGAAAGCTTGGGGTTGCATCAGCGAGAGTCGCTCCAGAAGGGTTGCGCGGCATGCTAGGACGCGGGTCGGGGTGTGTCAAGGCGCGTCCATGGCCCTGCGCGCCCGTGTGCAGGGCCGGCACGGCCCGGTATGGTCAGTGAAAGGCGTTCTGCCAGGTCCGCCAAGCCAATGAGGCGACTGGCGGCCTCTTGTCAGAGGTTCGCCGCTTGCGTACAATCGCGCACCCTGAACTTCCTGGGCAGCACCTGCCTTACGCAATTGCATTTGGGGCGTTCCAACCCATGCAGCCATGCCAGCCGACACTCTACTTATAAAGAGCTGGGTGAGCAGGATTATCGGAGAAATACCATGTCGTACGCAGTAATCGTTACCGGTGGCAAGCAATACAAGGTCGCCCCAGGTGAATACCTGAAGATCGAGAAACTGGAAATCGCCACCGGCGAATCCGTTACCTTTGATCGCGTTCTGTTGGTCGCCAATGGCGACGACGTGAACATCGGCGCTCCAGTGGTTGCCGGCGCTACCGTTGTGGCTGAAGTGATTTCCCAAGGTCGTCACGATAAAGTCCGCATCATCAAGTTCCGTCGTCGTAAGCACCACATGAAGCGCATGGGCCACCGCCAGTGGTACACCGAGATCAAAATCACCGGTATTCAGGCTTAATTTCAGCCTAATTCCTCACTAGGAGAATTGACTCATGGCACACAAAAAAGCTGGTGGTAGTACCCGTAACGGTCGCGACTCAGAAGCCAAACGCCTTGGCGTGAAGATGTATGGCGGCCAGGCTATCATCCCAGGCAACATCATCGTGCGTCAGCGCGGCACCCAGTTTCACGCTGGCTACGGCGTTGGCATGGGCAAGGATCACACCCTGTTCGCGAAAGTCGCAGGCGTGATCAAGTTCGAAGTAAAGGGCGCCTTCGGTCGTCGTTACGTGAGCGTTGTCGCAGCTTAATCGCGACGCCGCTGGAGAAGCCCTGTCTTGCGACGGGGCTTTTTCGTTTTTGGAGTGAGTCTCTTGCAAAGGTTTGCATGGGCTGTCGGTACGAGAGTCATTGACGGGTTTGCCGCGCTCATTTTCGCAAGAGCCTTACGTTTCAGTTTCATTAGCTCGTCCCTGCGGCGAGAGGCGTATTTTTCATGAAGTTTGTAGATGAAGTATCCATCCGCGTGAAAGCGGGTGACGGTGGCAACGGCTGCATGAGCTTTCGCCGCGAAAAATTCATTGAGAATGGCGGCCCCAACGGCGGCGACGGTGGCGATGGCGGCTCGATCTACATGATCGCCGACGAAAACCTCAACACCCTGGTCGACTATCGCTATACCCGCCACTTCGATGCCGAGCGCGGCGCCAACGGTGGCAGCACCGATTGCACCGGCAAGAAGGGTGAAGACATGGAGCTGCGCGTACCGGTAGGTACCACGGTGATCGACGCTTCCACCCAGGAAGTGATCGGTGACCTGGTCAAGGCCGGTCAGCGCCTGCTCGTGGCACACGGCGGCTGGCACGGTCTGGGCAACACCCGCTTCAAGTCCAGTACCAACCGCGCACCGCGCCAGACCAGTCCGGGCAAGCCGGGTGAGCAGCGTGACCTCAAGCTGGAAATGAAAGTGCTGGCCGACGTCGGCTTGCTGGGCCTGCCCAATGCTGGCAAAAGCACTTTCATCCGCTCGGTCTCCGCGGCCAAGCCCAAAGTGGCGGACTACCCGTTCACCACGCTGGTGCCGAACCTGGGTGTGGTCAGTGTCGATCGCTGGAAGAGCTTCGTGGTAGCCGACATTCCCGGTCTGATCGAAGGCGCTTCCCATGGCGCCGGCCTGGGCATTCGTTTCCTCAAGCACCTGGCGCGTACGCGCGTGCTGCTGCACCTGGTCGACATGGCGCCGCTGGATGAAACCAGTGCTGCCGATGCGGCCGAAGTCATCGTCAACGAACTGGTCAAGTTCAGTCCGTCGCTGGCCGAGCGCGAGCGCTGGCTGGTGCTCAACAAGTGCGACCAGATTCTGGAAGAAGAGCACGAAGAGCGGGTCAAGGAAATCGTCGACCGCCTGGAGTGGGAAGGTCCGGTCTACGTGATCTCGGCCATCGCCAAGGAAGGGACCGAGCGCCTGAGCCGCGACATCATGCGCTATCTCGAAGACCGTGCCGACCGTCTGGCCCGCGACCCGGCCTACGCCGATGAGCTGGCTGAGCTCGACCAGCGCATCGAAGACGAGGCTCGCGCGCAACTGCAGGCGCTGGACGATCAGCGTGCGCTGCGCCGCAGCGGCGTGAAAAGCGTCCACGACATCGGCGATGACGATGACTGGGAAGAAGAAGACGCCGAAGACGGTCCGGAAATCATCTACGTCCGCGACTAGTGCGTATGGGTGCAGGTCCCGCTCCTGTAGGAGCGGTCCGCGGCCGCGAAGGGCGCATCGAGGTGTGCCTGGCACTCCACGGTGTCTTCTTCGCGGCCGATGACCGCTCCCACAGTGATCTCCAGTGTTAAACTAAGCGCCGCTCACCATGAGCGGCGTTTTTGTTTTTCTACCGGGCAAAGGTTGGCAGATGATGCGGAGCAAGGTGACGGGTGCGCAGCGTTGGGTCGTGAAGATCGGCAGTGCGCTGCTGACCGCGGACGGCAAGGGTCTGGATCGCGCGGCGATGGGTGTGTGGGTCGAGCAGATGGTTGCTTTGCACAATGCCGGGGTCGAGCTGGTGCTGGTCTCTTCGGGGGCTGTAGCGGCCGGCATGAGTCGTCTTGGCTGGGTCAAGCGCCCCAGTGGCATGCACGAGCTGCAGGCCGCCGCCGCCATCGGCCAGATGGGTCTGGTGCAGGCCTGGGAGTCGAGCTTCGCCGAGCATGGCCGGCATACCGCGCAGATCCTGCTGACCCACGACGACCTCTCCGATCGCAAGCGCTACCTCAATGCGCGCAGCACGCTGCGGACCCTGGTCGAGCTGGGCGTGGTGCCGGTCATCAACGAAAACGATACCGTGGTCACCGACGAAATCCGCTTCGGCGACAACGACACCCTGGCGGCACTGGTGGCCAATCTGGTCGAGGCGGACCTGCTGGTCATCCTCACCGATCGCGACGGCATGTTCGATGCCGATCCGCGCACCAACCCCGATGCAAAGTTGATCTTCGAGGCGCGCGCCGACGACCCGTCACTCGATGCCGTTGCCGGTGGCACCGGCGGCGCGCTGGGGCGTGGCGGCATGCAGACCAAACTGCGCGCTGCACGCCTGGCGGCTCGCTCCGGGGCACATACGGTGATCGTGGGTGGTCGTATCGAGCGCGTGCTCGATCGGCTCAAGGCTGGCGAGCGCCTGGGGACGCTGCTGTCGCCCGAGCGTGAAATGCTCGCTGCACGCAAGCAATGGCTGGCCGGGCACTTGCAGACTCGCGGCACCCTGGTACTCGACGAAGGAGCCGTGCAGGCCCTGACTGGTGGCCACAAAAGCCTGCTGCCGGTGGGCGTGAAAGTGGTTCAGGGCAGTTTTCGGCGGGGTGAAATGGTGGTGTGCGTGGCGCCCGATGGCCGCGAGATAGCGCGCGGCCTGGCCAACTACAGTGCCCTGGAAGCCCAGAAAATCATTGGTCAGTCGTCGGACGTTATCGAGCGCCTGCTGGGTTATATGGCCGAGCCCGAGCTGGTGCACCGCGACAATCTGATTCTCGTTTGATCCCTACAGGAACGTTTCGATGAAAGTGCTCAAGGCCCTCGCGGCTGCCATGTTGTGCCTGCCGATGCTGGCCAGTGCCGAGGAAATCGGCCAGGTGTCCACGGTGTTCAAGGTTGTCGGTCCCAACGATCGCATCGTCGTCGAGGCGTTCGATGATCCCAAGGTGCCAGGGGTGACCTGTTATCTGTCGCGCGCCAAGACGGGCGGAGTGAAGGGTGGTCTGGGTCTGGCTGAAGACCGCGCGGAGGCATCCATCGCCTGCCGCCAGGTCGGGCCGATCCAGCTGCCGGGCAATTTGAAGGAAGGCGAGGAGGTGTTCAAGGAGCGCACCTCGCTGGTGTTCAAGACCATGCAAGTGGTCCGTTTCCACGACAAGAAGCGCAACGCCCTGGTGTATCTGGTCTACAGCGACCGCATGATCGAAGGCAGCCCGCAAAACGCCGTGACCGCCATCCCCATCCGCCCCTGGACCGAATAACCGCACGACCACGGACCGCTCCTACGCAAGGCATGCATAGCCCACCGTAGGAGCGGTCATCGGCCGCGAAAAGGGCGCCGAGGTGTGTCAGGCAAGCCGCGTCGCACCCTCCGCGGCCACGGACCGCTCCTACGCAAGACATGCATAGCCCACCGTAGGAGCGGTCATCGGCCGCGAAAAGGGCACCGCGGTGTGTCAGGCAAGCCGCGTCGCACCCTTCGCGGCCACGGACCGCTCCTACGCAAGACATGCATAGCTCACCGTAGGAGCGGTCATCGGCCGCGAAAAGGGCACCGCGATACCGGCGGATTCACACAGGCACAAAAAAGCCGACCCTGAGGTCGGCTTTTTCTACATCGTACAGCTGATCAGGCAGCAGCAGCCTGGTTCAGTGCTTTGATGTGGCCATTCAGACGGCCCTTGTGACGAGCAGCTTTGTTCTTGTGGATGATGCCTTTATCGGCCATACGGTCGATAACTGGCACGGCCAGAACGTAAGCAGCTTGTGCTTTTTCTGCGTCTTTTGCGTCGATGGCTTTGACTACATTCTTGATGTAGGTGCGAACCATGGAACGCAGGCTGGCGTTGTGGCTGCGACGCTTCTCAGCCTGTTTTGCACGTTTTTTGGCGGAAGGTGAGTTGGCCACCGTCGAGCTCCTCGAAAGACTTTTTGAAATAGCAAACAAATAAGGCCGCGAATCATGCCCATCAACGAGTTGGTTGTCAAGGGTACGTGAGACGATCCGCTAAGTGGTTGGCCGGGTGTCGAAGTGATTCACTTCTGGCCCGCGACCTGTACACTCGCGAAGTTCTGGCTCTGCCTGCTGATGCGGCGCGGAGTATCGCACACCTGGGCCGGATATGGGCCTGCTCTTCGTCCATGGGCATGAAAAACTTTCGATGAACCTACTTAAATCCCTGGCCGCGGTCAGCTCCATCACCATGATTTCGCGGGTGCTGGGCTTCGTCCGCGACACCATCATTGCGCGCATCTTCGGCGCGGGCATGGCCACCGATGCCTTCTTCATCGCGTTCAAGCTGCCCAACCTGCTGCGCCGGATCTTCGCCGAGGGTGCCTTCTCCCAGGCGTTCGTGCCCATTCTCGCCGAGTACAAGAGCCAGCAGGGCGAGGAGGCCACGCGCACCTTCATTGCCTACGTCGCCGGCCTGCTGACCCTGGCACTGGCGCTGGTCACGGTGGCCGGGATCCTCGCTGCGCCCTGGGTGATCTGGGCAACCGCTCCAGGCTTTGCCGATACCCCGGAAAAATTTGCGCTCACCAGCGATCTGTTGCGGGTGACCTTTCCTTATATATTGCTGATATCGCTGTCGTCCTTCGTCGGTGCCATCCTCAATACCTACAATCGCTTCTCGGTGCCGGCCTTCACGCCCACGCTGCTGAACGTGTCGATGATCCTGTTTGCCCTGTTCCTCACGCCCTATTTCGATCCGCCGGTGATGGCGCTCGGCTGGGCCGTGCTGGCGGGCGGGTTGGCGCAATTGCTCTATCAACTGCCGCATCTGAAAAAGCTCGGCCTGCTGGTTTTGCCACGGCTGAGCCTGCGTGACACCGGCGCGCTGCGTGTGATGAAGCAGATGCTGCCGGCAATCCTCGGCGTATCGGTGAGCCAGATTTCGCTGATCATCAATACCGTGTTCGCCTCGTTTCTGGTGGCCGGCTCGGTGTCCTGGATGTACTACGCCGACCGCCTGATGGAGCTGCCGTCGGGGGTGCTGGGCGTAGCCTTGGGCACGATTCTCCTGCCGACCCTGGCCAAGACCTACGCCAACAAGGACCGCCATGAATACTCGCGCATCCTCGACTGGGGGCTGCGCCTGTGTTTCGTGCTGGTGCTGCCGTGCGCGGTGGCCCTGGCGTTGCTCGCCGAGCCCTTGACCGTGGCCTTGTTCCAGTATGGCAAGTTTACCGCGCTGGATGCAGCCATGACCCAGCGCGCGCTGATCGCCTATTCCATCGGCCTGCTGGGCATCATCCTGATCAAGGTGCTGGCACCTGGGTTCTACGCCCAGCAGAACATTCGCACGCCGGTGAAGATCGCCATCTTCACCCTGGTGGCAACACAGGTCTTCAACCTGATGTTCATCAGCCATCTGCAGCACGCGGGCCTGGCGCTGGCCATCAGCCTGGGCGCCTGCCTGAACGCCGGGTTGCTGTATTGGAAGCTGCGTCAGCAGGACCTGTTCCAGCCGCAGCCGGGCTGGACCGCCTTTTTGTGCAAGCTGGGCGTGGCTGTACTGGCCATGGCCGCTGCCTTGCTGGTGCTGCTGCAGTACATGCCGGCATGGGCCGACGGGCAGATGCTCGAGCGTTTCCTGCGCCTGGGGCTGTTGGTGTTGACAGGCGTGCTAGTGTATTTCGGAATGTTGTTGGCCATGGGCTTCCGCCTCAAGGACTTCGCTCGCCGCGGGCTGGCGTGATCCTCGAGCGCACTGGCTGCCCTTGGCCGCCAGCGGTTTTATGCTTTAGCGAACATCCATGCACGCTGTTGCCTGTCGTCGGCGCGTCGGTATGGTTATAATCGACCACTTTATGAGCAAGAAGCGCGTTATGCAGCTGGTTCGAGGCCTTCACAATCTGCGGCCCCAGCATCGGGGCTGCGCCGCCACCATTGGCAATTTCGACGGTGTCCATCGTGGCCACCAGGCTATTCTGGCCCGGCTGCGCGAGCGTGCCCGCGAGTTGGGCGTGCCCAGTTGTGTGGTCATCTTCGAGCCCCAGCCGCGTGAATACTTCAGCCCGCAGACCGCGCCGGCACGTCTGGCCCGGCTGCGCGACAAAGTGCAGCTGCTGGCTGCGGAACAGGTCGATCTGGTGCTGTGCCTGGCCTTCAACAAACGCCTGAGCCAGCTCAGTGCCTCCGAGTTCGTCGACACCATCCTGATCGACGGCCTGGGCGTGAAACACCTGGAGGTCGGCGACGACTTCCGCTTCGGCTGCGACCGGGTAGGGGACTTCGACTTCCTGACCCAGGCCGGCAGCCTTCAGGGTTTTACCGTCGAGTCGGCGCAGACCGTCGAAATGGACGGTGTCCGCGTCAGCAGCACCCAGGTCCGCAAGGCATTGGCTGCGGCCGATTTCGAACGTGCCGGACAGTTGCTCGGTCGGCCCTTCTGCATCGAAGGAAGGGTCCTGCATGGGCAGAAGCTGGCCCGCCAACTGGGCTGGCCCACTGCCAATGTGCAACTCAAGCGCCGTCGCGCGCCGCTCACCGGTGTATACCTGGTCAGTGTCGACATCGACGGCAAGACCTGGCCAGGAGTCGCCAACATAGGCGTGCGGCCAACCGTTGCAGGTGATGGCAGTGCCCACCTGGAAGTGCATTTGCTGAACTTTGCCGGTGACCTCTATGGCCGGCATTTAACGGTGGCGTTCCACCACAAGCTGCGTGATGAGCAGCGTTTCGCCTCGCTTGAGGCGCTGAAGTCGGCGATCGATGCGGATGTCGCCGCCGCGCGTGCCCACTGGGCCAAGCCAACCGCTTAAATTGAAGAGCCTGAAATGACCGACTACAAAGCCACGCTAAACCTTCCGGACACCGCCTTCCCAATGAAGGCCGGCCTGCCCCAGCGCGAGCCGCAAACTCTGCAGCGCTGGGACAGCATTGGCCTGTACCAGAAGCTTCGCGAGATTGGCAAGGACCGTCCCAAGTTCGTCCTGCACGACGGCCCGCCCTATGCCAACGGCAATATCCACATCGGTCATGCGGTCAACAAGATCCTCAAGGACATGATCATCCGTTCCAAGACCCTGGCCGGCTTCGATGCGCCGTACGTGCCGGGCTGGGACTGCCATGGCCTGCCGATCGAGCACAAGGTCGAAGTCACCCACGGCAAGAACCTGGGCGGCGACAAGACCCGCGAACTGTGCCGCGCCTATGCCAGCGAGCAGATCGAAGGGCAGAAGGCCGAGTTCATCCGCCTGGGTGTGCTGGGCGATTGGGCCAACCCGTACAAGACCATGAGCTTCCCCAACGAGGCCGGCGAGATCCGTGCCCTGGCCGAAATGGTCCGCAACGGCTTCGTGTTCAAGGGCCTCAAGCCGGTGAACTGGTGCTTCGATTGCGGCTCGGCCCTGGCCGAGGCGGAGGTCGAGTACGCCGACAAGAAGTCGCCGACCATCGACGTCGCTTTCCCGATCGCCGACCAGCAAGCGCTGGCCGACGCCTTCGGCCTGCCAGGTCTGGAGAAACCGGCCGCCATCGTGATCTGGACCACCACCCCGTGGACCATCCCGGCCAACCAGGCGCTCAACGTCCATCCCGAATTCACCTACGCCCTGGTCGATGTCGGCGATCGCCTGCTGGTGCTCGCCGAAGAACTGGTCGAGAGCTGCCTGGCGCGCTACAGCCTGCAAGGTACGGTGCTCGCCACTACCGTGGGCGCCAAGCTCGAGTTGATCAACTTCCGACATCCGTTCTATGACCGCCTGTCGCCGGTGTACCTGGCCGACTACGTCGAATTGGGCGCGGGCACCGGTGTGGTTCACTGCTCGCCTGCCTATGGCGTGGACGACTTCAACATCTGCAAGCAGTATGGCCTGACCAACGATGACATCATCGGTCCGGTGCAGAGCAATGGCGTGTATGTCGAATCGCTGCCGTTCTTCGGCGGTCAGTTCATCTTCAAGGCCAACTCGAACATCGTCGACAAGCTCACCGAAGTCGGTGCGTTGATGCACACCGAAGTGGTCAGTCACAGCTACATGCACTGCTGGCGGCACAAGACCCCGCTGATCTACCGCGCTACCGCGCAGTGGTTCGTCGGCATGGACAAGCCACCCGTCGAAGGCGACACCCTGCGCGAGCGCGCGGTGAAAGCTATCGAAGACACCAAGTTCGTCCCAGCCTGGGGCCAGGCACGCCTGCACTCGATGATCGCCAACCGTCCCGACTGGTGCATCTCGCGCCAGCGCAACTGGGGCGTGCCGATTCCGTTCTTCCTCGACAAGGCCACCGGTGAGCTGCACCCACGCACCGTCGAGCTGATGGAAGAAGTAGCCAAGCGCGTTGAAGTCGAGGGCATCGAAGCCTGGTTCAAGATGGACGCCGCCGAGCTGCTGGGCGATGACGCCGCCAACTACGACAAGATCAGCGACACGCTGGACGTCTGGTTCGACTCGGGCACCACCCACTGGCACGTGCTGCGCGGCTCGCACCCGATGGGCCACGAAAGCGGCCCGCGCGCCGACCTGTACCTGGAAGGTTCGGACCAGCACCGCGGCTGGTTCCACTCTTCGCTGCTGACCGGCTGCGCCATCGACAACCACGCGCCGTATCGCGAGCTGCTGACCCACGGCTTCACCGTGGACGAGAACGGCCGCAAGATGTCCAAGTCGCTGGGCAACGTCATCGCCCCGCAGAAGGTCAACGACACCCTGGGTGCCGACATCATGCGGCTGTGGGTTTCGGCCACCGACTATTCGGGCGAAATGGCCGTGTCGGACACCATCCTGCAACGCAGTGCCGACGCCTACCGTCGCATCCGCAACACGGCGCGCTTCCTGCTCTCCAACCTCAGCGGCTTCAACCCGGCCACCGACCTGCTGCCGGCCGATCAGATGATCGCCCTGGACCGCTGGGCCGTCGACCGTGCGCTGCTGCTGCAACGCGAGCTGGAAGAGCACTACGGCGAATACCGCTTCTGGAACGTCTACTCCAAGGTGCACAACTTCTGCGTGCAGGAGCTGGGCGGCTTCTATCTGGACATCATCAAGGATCGCCAGTACACCACCGGGGCCAACAGCGTTGCCCGGCGCTCCTGCCAGACCGCGCTGTACCACATCAGCGAGGCGCTGGTGCGTTGGATCGCGCCGATCCTGGCGTTCACCGCCGACGAGCTGTGGCAGTACCTGCCAGGCGAGCGCAACGAATCGGTGATGCTCAATACCTGGTACCAGGGTCTGAGCGAGTTGCCCGAGGGCTTCGAGCTGGATCGCGCCTACTGGGAACGCGTGATGGCGGTGAAGACCGCAGTCAACAAGGAAATGGAAAACCTGCGCGCGGCCAAGGCCATCGGCGGCAACCTGCAGGCCGAAGTGACCCTGTACAGCGAAGACGCGCTGAACACCGACCTGTCCAAGCTGGGCAACGAGCTGCGCTTCGTGCTGATCACCTCGGGTGCCACCTTGGCACCGTTCACCCAGGCTCCGGCCGATGCGGTGGTCACCGAGGTCGCCGGCCTGAAGCTCAAGGTAGTCAAGTCGAGTGGCGTGAAGTGCGCGCGTTGCTGGCACTTCCGTGACGACGTGGGCGTGGACCCCGAGCATCCGGAAATCTGTGGGCGCTGTGTCGACAACATCAGCGGTGAAGGCGAGGTGCGCCACTATGCCTGATTCGTCAGCGTCCTTCGGTCGCTACGGCCATTTGAAGTGGCTGTGGCTCAGCGTGCTGGTGATGGTGCTGGACCAGGCCACCAAGTTCTATTTCGACGGCACGTTGCAGATGTACGAGCAGATCGTGGTCATCCCAGACCTGCTTAGCTGGACCCTGGCCTACAACACCGGCGCCGCCTTCAGCTTCCTGGCCGACAGTGGCGGCTGGCAGCGCTGGCTGTTCACCCTGATCGCCGTGGTGGTCAGCGTGGTGCTGGTGGTCTGGCTCAAGCGCCTGGGGCGCAGCGATACCTGGCTGGCGATAGCGCTGGCCCTGGTGCTGGGCGGCGCGGTCGGCAACCTGTTCGACCGTGTCGTGCTCGGCCATGTGGTCGACTTCATTCTGGTGCATTGGCAGGATCGCTGGCGGTTCCCGGCGTTCAACCTGGCCGACAGCGCCATCACCGTCGGTGCGATCATGCTGGCGTTGGATATGTTCAAGAGCAAGAAAACCGGAGAAGCGGTGAATGACTGAGCAGCGCATCAGGGAAAACACTGAAGTGACCTTGCACTTCGCCCTGCACCTGGAAAACGGCGACACCGTCGACAGCACGTTCGACAAGTCGCCGGCGACCTTCAAGGTTGGCGATGGCAACCTGTTGCCGGGTTTCGAAGCCGCCTTGTTCGGCTTCAAAGCCGGCGACCGACGTACCGTCAAGGTGCTGCCGGAAAACGCTTTCGGCCAGCCCAATCCGCAGAACGTGCAAATCATGCCGGCCTCGCAGTTCGAGAACATGGAGCTGTCCGAAGGGTTGCTGGTGATCTTCAACGACGCGGCCAACACCGAGCTTCCGGGCGTGGTGAAAGCATTCGACGACAATGAAGTGACGGTAGACTTCAACCACCCGTTGGCAGGCAAGACCCTGACCTTCGAGGTGGAAATTCTTTCGGTCACGGCCCTTTAAGGGCACCGAGGCAAGCATGCAAATCAAACTCGCCAATCCCCGTGGCTTCTGCGCGGGTGTGGACCGAGCGATCGAGATCGTCAACCGCGCCCTGGAAGTCTTCGGCGCACCGATCTATGTCCGCCACGAAGTGGTGCACAACAAGTTCGTGGTCGAAGACCTGCGCAATCGCGGCGCCATCTTCGTCGACGAACTCGACCAGGTGCCTGACGACGTCATCGTCATCTTCAGTGCCCACGGTGTTTCCCAGGCCGTGCGCCAGGAAGCGGCCGGGCGCGGCCTGAAGGTGTTCGATGCAACCTGCCCGCTGGTCACCAAGGTGCACATCGAGGTGGCCCGCTACAGCCGCGATGGCCGTGAGTGCATTCTCATCGGCCACGCCGGGCATCCGGAAGTCGAAGGCACCATGGGTCAGTACGATGCCAGCAACGGTGGCGCCATCTACCTCGTCGAAGACGAGAAAGACGTTGCCAACCTGAATGTGGTCAACCCTGAAAACCTTGCCTTCGTGACCCAGACGACCTTGTCGATGGACGACACCAGCCGGGTCATCGACGCGTTGCGCGCGCGCTTCCCGGCCATTGGCGGGCCGCGCAAGGACGACATCTGCTACGCCACGCAAAACCGCCAGGACGCCGTCAAGATCCTGGCCGACGAGTGCGACGTGGTACTGGTGGTCGGCAGCCCGAACAGCTCCAACTCCAACCGGCTGCGCGAGCTGGCCGAACGCATGGCCACCCCGGCGTACCTGATCGACGGCGCGCAGGACATGCAGCAGGGCTGGTTCGACGGCGTGCAGCGTATCGGCATTACCGCTGGTGCCTCGGCGCCCGAGGTGCTGGTGCGCGGTGTCATCGAGCAACTGCACGCCTGGGGTGCGACCGGTGCCGACGAGTTGATCGGCCGGCCGGAGAACATCACGTTCTCGATGCCCAAGGAATTGCGGGTGAAGACGATCGGTTAGTGCGGTTTGCCGCACCAGTCGGCAGACTGCGGATCTGGAAGATCAGTGATTCGGACCCTGCCGACCCAGTCGATCACGACGCGCCAGCGTAACCGTGCGCGATTCGGATCGCAGAAAAACAGAGACCCGGCATTTGATTCCCCTTTGACGCCGGCAGGTGCACCGAAGCTGTCGAAGCGCACCTCGTGGCGTACCCATTTATTGCCGATGACAGGCACCTTGCCATCGAGGATATGGGTATTGAGGTGCGTACCTCTGGCGGTGCTCAGACCTCGAATATCCAGCAGCGTGACCCAGCCCCAACCCCAGCCCCGGTGAAACCCCCTTACCACCACAGGCGTCTGCCGCAGGATCGCTTCCGAACGGGCCATGCGCAATGTGAAAGCAAGTTCCTGCGCCACCACTTTTCGCCGCTGCTCCTGCAGAAATCCATGCAAGGCTGGCATGGCAATCGCAGCCAGTATCGCGACCACCGCCAGCACCACCACCAGCTCCACCAATGTAACTCCCTTGCTGTTCATGCCAACCCTCCCTGGGTTTCCCTGCAATAGGCGCTGATCCCTCTAGAACAACCGTATATCCTGTGCCCGCACCGAACCGCGCGAGCGCTGGTTTATAGTCAGTGCTCCTGGGGGAGGCGTCCAATGCGGCATGGTTACAAGGGGTTTACGCTGGTCGAGCTGATGGTGACCATCGCAGTGCTGGCCATACTGGTGACCATAGGAATTCCGTCGTTCGTCGGCCTGATCAACAACACCAAGGCCGACACCGAGTCGACGGATTTGTACCGCGCCCTCAACTATGCGCGCCTTGAGGCGATAAACCGGGGGGCGAGCGTACGTGTCACGCCGTCCGTCGCGAACGACTGGACCAGCCGCCTCGATATTCAAGTCGTCAATGCTGGCGTCGTGACCAACCCGGTGTTACGCGTGATTGCAGACATGTCTGCGTCAGCGGTAGTGAAACCTAACAATATTGCCAACATCGAGTACAACAATTTGGGCGCACTGGCCAATCCCGTCACGGCAGTCGCGTTCTCCTACACGCAGGGCACCTACACCAAGGCCATCGGCGTGTGCCTCAACGGGCGCGTGATATTGGGGGGGACGTGTCCATGAGCATGCGCGAGGGACAAACCGGGGTCAGCCTGATCGAGGTCCTGGTTTCGCTGCTGATCATGGGGATTGGCCTGCTCGGGGCAGCAGCGTTGCAGCTCAACGCTCTGAAGTTTACCGACAGCTCGGCGCTCACCAGCCAGGCCAGTTTCATTGCCTATGACATGATGGACCGCATCCGCGCCAACCCCGACGCCAACTACGTGCTGGCCAACCTCGATGCAGCCCCCGTAGGCAACGCGAGCGATACGCGGGCGCAGGATCTCGCCGACTTCGCCGCCAATGCCAAAGCCATCGGCGGCGTCAGCGCGGGCAGCAGCATCGCCGTGAACAACCGCGTCGTTACCATCACCCTGCAGTGGAGTGACGCGCGTGCGACCAACGCAGCGAACGTTTCCAATGTGCAGAGCGTCGGCGATGGCCTGCAGAGCTTCACGCTGACCAGTCGCGTGGCCATCGACAAGGGGATCAAATGAGACGCTCATCGCGAGGTATCGGCCTGATCGAACTGATGGTCGCCATGACCCTGGGGCTGATCATCGTGTTGGGTGTCACGCAGATATTTCTCACTGCGAAGAATACTTACCAGAGCCAGAACGCCGCGGCGGGCATTCAGGAAGATGGACGCTTTCTGATGAGCAAGATGGCCCAGGAAATTCGCATGACAGGGTTTTTTGGCTGCCAAGCGAATCCGCTCGACAGCACGCTGACCAAGGACTTCACCACCGCGTACGCCGCGCCGATCACGATTACCCGCGGCACCAACAACAGCGTGATTCTCACGTTGATCACTGCCGACGTGGGCAATAACGGCGCCAATGCCGACTGGAACATTCTTACTGACTGCCGCAGTTTTTCAACAGCCTACTTACCGGCAGCCATGCCCGCCGCACTGGCTGGTCAGCAGGTCATTCCGATACGTCGAGTCGTCTATACCTTTGCCAACAATCAAGTGTTGGCGGGTAGTTTACCCAACAGCCAAAGCCCGTTGATCAGCAACGTGCTGGCTTTTGACGTGACGTTCGGCGTGGCCTCATCCGTGGCTAACATTGATGCCACCAGCTACGTTGCCACGCCTACCAACTTCGAATTGATCCGCAGTGTGCGTATAAGTTTGCAGCTGGCCGATCAAGCGGCTGCACCCAATACCCGAGCGCAGACCCGGACCTTCAACACGGTGATTGCCTTGCGCAATCGGCTGCTGTAATGAGGCTTCAATGAGTATGCACACCCATTACAGAGCAACAAGTGCCCAACGTGGGATGACCTTGATAGTGTGTCTGGTCTTTCTGCTTTTGCTGACGTTGATCGGCGTGTCATCGATGCAGAACGCAACATTGCAGGAAAAGATGGCAGGCAGCGTGACCCTGCGCAACGGCTCGTTCCAGATAGCCGAAGCCATGCTGCGCATTGGCGAAAATACCGTAAAGCCGACGGCCTACACCCTGGCCTTCTGTAATACCCCAGCCACCTGCGCCCCGCCGACTACCGCCAATACCATTGGCACCAGCAACTATATTGCCGCCAATGGGGTGGTCTGGGTGCAGTCCGGGTCTGGCTATTACGCCATTCAGAAAGTGGGTGCCACCAACAACCCGTCGATTCTTTCAAGTGGTTCGCCAATCAACACCACTAAAAAATTCTATGAGCTGTATCGCATTACCGGGGTAGGCATCCAGGGTACTTCGCGAACGGTGCTGGAGAGTGTCTATGCCAAGCAGTAGAATGCGCGGCGTGATCAAATACTGTGCCGGGATACTTGCTGGATTGTACGTCAGTGCTCCGCTGTATGCCTTTGCACCAGCGGACTCTCCGTTGCTCAGCTCGGGGTCGGTTACGCCCAATGTAATGTTGCTGGTGGATGACTCCGGTAGCATGAATAACCTGATCCGCACAGCCGATTTCAATCAGGCAACCAATCGCACAACGATTTATAACTGCTACTACGCCACGTTCTGCGACCGATTCAGTGTCACTAACATCGACATGGACAGCGAAAATCTGTTTTACAGCAGTTTCAACCGGGGTGGATGCTCATTCGGTTATTCGGGATTCACGCGAGGCACCAATACGGTGTATTGCCTGCGCCTCCCGGATCCGGTGGGCAACGGCAACACCCGCTATTCTTCACGGTACATCTCTTACCTAATTGACCGGCTGCCGAGCGGCAGCACCAGCCGAGACTATGTCGCCGACACTACGGTGCCCGGAGACTACCGGATCAACGTCGCGCGAGACGCCGCTACCGCGCTGGTCAACGCCAATCGCAACCTGCGCATAGGTCTGGCCACCTTTAACCCGCCGGCTCCCGGCAACCCAGGCCCGGGTGGCAATATCCCCCGCGTGATTGCCGACTTGAGCGCCAACAGTTCTACCACTACAGCCCAAGCGAACAGCAACTATAACGCATTGATCAATGCCATCGGCGACCTGGGCGCGATCGCCAACACACCGTTGGCGGAAGCCTACTACGAGGTGACGCGTTATTTCAGGGGGATGGCGCCTTACTACAACAGTACGCCCAATACCTACACCAGCCCTATCCAGTACCGCTGCCAAAAGAACTACGGGGTAGTGATCACCGACGGCCTGCCTACCTATGACCGCACTTTTCCAACCAATGACCCACTCGGCGGATCAAGGCTGCCAAACTGGGACGGTGACAGCAGCAATGATGGCGATAACCTGACTGGTGACGGTGAGGGTGACACGTTGTACCTGGATGACATCGCCAAGTTTGCCAATGATATTGACATGCGGTCCGGCGGGACAGATACCGCCGGCAAGAGCTGGGATGCTGCGGATTTTCCCAAGCAGAACATGTCCACTTACACAGTAGGCTTTGCTGCTGACAATCAGATGCTCAAAGATGCGGCTGAAAAGACCGGTTATGGCCAGGGCAAATACTATCAAGCCACCGATGCCGCCGGCTTGAGCGCTGCCTTGACCGCTGCGCTTAACGACATTGCTTCCAAGGCGGGTTCAGGCGGGGGCGGTTCGGTGAACTCGGTCAATCTCACAGCGTCTTCGCAGTACTATCAAACATTCTACGACCCGACCGACTGGCGCGGTACGGTACGCGCCTACAATCTGGACAGTTCAGGCAATCCCAGCGCCACGGCGGTATGGAGCACGGATGACAAGGTTAAGTCGGCCGGGACTACGATTTTTCAGTCGTGGAACATACTCACCAGCCAGCCCATCGCACTTTCATTGCTGAATTTCTCTCCCGCCCAGATCGCCACCTTGGCCGTCGGTGCATCGAGCCTCAACACTCTCATCAATCCAGTTACCGCCAATGATCTGATCGAGTGGACGAAAGGCACAAACAAGGCCGGGCTGAAGACACGTTCGGTATTGCTGGGCGACATCATCAACTCACCCTTGGTGTATGCCTCGCCCACTGCCATTACCACTACCGATACTACCGGCGATTTCAGCTATACCACGTACCTTGGGACCAAGGCTGCGAGCATGAACCCCGCGTTGGTCGTCAACAGCAATGACGGGATGACCAACGTTTTGAATACCGATGGCACAAGGCGTTATGCCTATCTGCCATCTACCACGTTGGCCAATTTGAACGCAGTAGCCAACCCCAACTATATCAATGGCGTTGGCCATAAGTTCTTGAATGACGGTCAGTTGACTGTCGCAGACGCTCAAGTCAACAACGGCTGGAAAACCCTGGCACTGGGAGGGGTAGGCGCCGGCGGTCGAGCCTACTACGCGTTGCAGTTGTTTGAAGCCGGTGGCAGCAACACCACTCGTGCACTGTGGGAAATCAACAATAACACCACCGGCTACAGCAGCATGGGCTATGCCTATGGCAAGCCGGAAGTGGCCCGATTGAAAGACGGTACCTGGGCAGCCTTCATCTCGAACGGCTACGGCAGTACGACGGGGCGCGCGTCGCTGTTTGTGGTCAATCTGGCTACCGGGGCGTTGATCAAGGAGATCCAGACCCCGATCGTGACAACAGGCGAAACCGACAACGGTCTGTCCTCGGTAGCGCTGGACATCAACAGCCAGGGCGTTATTCAGTACGCCTATGGTGGCGATCTGAAAGGGCGCATGTGGAAGTTTGATTTCACCAGTACCACGAACGGCGTGGTCGGGTTCGCCAATACGCCACTGTTCACGGCTTCGGGTGGCGCGACCCAAGCCATCACCGCACAACCCACCATAGGCAATTACACTCAGGGCCGGCAGATCATCTTCTTTGGTACCGGCAAGCTCAACGAGGTAGCGGACAAAACTACAACTACGACCCAGTCTTTCTACGCCATCGTCGACGCCAATGGCTCGACCGCGAACTACACCGAGTCGTTGCTGCAACGCCAGACCATTACCAATATCACCGGCACCAAGGTCTACACCAGCCAGAATGATGTGGACTACAACACCCGCAAGGGTTGGTACATGCCGCTGACCTACGGCACCACATCGACAGGGGAGCGGGTGCTTTATCCCCCGTTGTTGATCGACGGTAACGTCTTTTTCACTACCGCCATTCTTGACGTCTCAGACCCATGTTCGAGCGCTGGGTCGAGTAAGCTGATGGAAGTGAACGCCGAAAATGGCAAGATGATCACGAACTTCAATATCCTCAACGGTACGGAGGCGACTGCGGGAATGATCGTATCAGGAGGTTTGATCAACACTGCATCAATGATCTCTTATGTTGATTCCAATGGGAACGACATGGTCGCCATCCAACTACCTAGCACGGGGGACTCTACGACAGGCAGTGGCGGCGGATCTCCTAAACAACAGGTGGTTTCCCCGAATCGCCGTATCATGTGGCAACAACGACAATGAGTGTCCGTATGCGCAGGCAACAAGGCTTCACCCTTATTGAGTTGATGATCGTGGTCGCCATCGTCGGTATCCTGGCGGCCATTGCCTATCCCAGCTACACCGAGTACGTGAAGCGCACGCATCGGGTGGAGATCGGCCAGGTGCTGGCCGAAGGTGCGCAGAATTTCGAGAGGGGGTTCACACGGACCGGCAGCTACGCCAACGTGCCCGACGTGGCGGGCAACGCTTGGTACAACATCGTGACGGCAAAGGACGCCACCACGTTCAGCCTGACGGCCGCGCCGAAGCCCGGCAGCATGATGGTCGGTGACAAGTGCGGCAGTTTCGTCATCAATCAAACCGGCGCGCGGACCAACACTGGCATGGCCGCCGGCAACACCTCTGCCACCTGCTGGGGCCGTTGAGCCTTCTTTGGAATCGTTTCATGTCTGACCATGTGTTGGTTGTCGGCGGCGGCGTGATGGGCCTGCTGACGGTCTACAACCTTGCTGCCCATGTGGGTCGCATTACCCTGATCGACCGCAGCGCGGTCGGCCAGGAGTCTTCCTGGGCCGGCGGCGGCATCGTTTCGCCGCTGTATCCCTGGCGCTACAGCCCGGCGGTTACGGCGTTGGCGCATTGGTCGCAGGATTTCTATCCGCGCCTGGGGCAGCGCCTGGCCGTCGATACGGGCATCGACCCGCAGGTGTACACCACCGGTTTGTACTGGCTGGACCTGGACGATGAAGCCGAGGCGCTTTCCTGGGCACGGGCCAATCGTCGGCCGCTGGCGGCAGTAAATATTTCAGCCACCTACGAGGCGGTGCCGGTGCTGGGGCCCGGGTTCGGGCGCGCGATCCATATGGCCGATGTCGCCAATGTGCGCAACCCGCGCTTGGTCAAGGCTTTGAAAGCGGCCTTGTCGGTGATGCCCAACGTGACGGTGCGAGAGCAGTGTGAAGTGCAGGGTTTCGTGTTGGATGGCCCGCGTGTGATCGGTGTGCACTCGGCGCAAGGCGAACTGCTGGCCGATGAAGTGGTGTTGACCGCCGGCGCTTGGAGCGGTGAGTTGTTGCAGACCCTGGGCATCGGTTTGCCGGTGGAGCCGGTCAAGGGCCAGATGATTCTGTACAAATGCGCTGACGACTTTCTGCCGAGCATGGTGCTGGCCAAGGGTCGCTATGCGATTCCCCGCCGCGATGGGCACATCTTGATTGGCAGCACGCTGGAGCATGCGGGCTTCGACAAGACGCCAACGGCAGAGGCGCTGAACAGCTTGCAGGCCTCGGCGGTCGATCTGCTGCCGGCCCTGGCCGAGGCCACGCCGATGCAACAGTGGGCCGGGTTGCGTCCGGGGTCCCCGGAGGGGGTACCGTTCATTGGTCCGCTGCCGCGGCATCCGGGTTTGTGGCTGAACTGCGGGCATTACCGCAACGGGCTGGTGCTGGCGCCAGCGTCGTGCCGCCTGCTGGCCGACCTGCTGCTGGCTCGCGAACCCGTGATCGATCCAGCCCCCTACGCCCCGCAAAACCGAATCCCCCTGTAGCAGCGGCGCAAGCCGCGTCCGGCCCGGCCGCGGTCATTCAAGCACACCGCATACACCGCCGACGCGGCTTGCGCCGCTGCTACGGGGATCACGTCGTCCTGTAGCAGCGGCGCAAGCCGCGTCCGGCCGCACCGCGTTCATTCAGGCACACCGCGTGCAACGTGAACGTGTTCAATCACGCACACCACGCAAACCCTGTAGCAGCGGCGCAAGCCGCGTCAGGGTTTGACGCGGTGGCAGAGAATCAATCCAGGCCCAGCTTTTTCAGGCGGTAACGCATTGAGCGGAACGACATGTTCAGCCGCTGCGCCGCTGCCGTGCGATTCCACCGGGTTTCTTCCAGTGCTTGCAGGATGAGCTTGCGCTCCACGCTTTCCAGGTAGTCTTCCAGGTTGTCGACCTGGGCCAGGCTAGGCTCGCCGGCCTCGGCATTGACTGCCGTTTCGCTCAGGCGCAGGTCGCTTGCCTCGATGCGATCGTCTTCGCACAAGGTGTAGGCCCGCTCGAGCATGTTCTCCAGCTCCCGCACATTGCCGGGAAAGCGGTAGCCCTTGAGGGTTTCCAGGGCGGCGGGCGTCAACTGTGCGGGAGGCAGGCCGCTGCCTTGGGCCAGGCGCGCCAGCACGCTGGCGGCCAGCAGCGGAATGTCTTCACGGCGCTCGCGCAGGCAAGGCACGCGAAGCTCGATCACGTTGAGTCGGTAGTAAAGGTCCTGGCGAAAGCGCTGCGCCGCCACTTCGGCTGCGAGGTCCTTGTGGGTCGCGCTGAGAATACGCACATCGACCACGTTTTCGGTCTGCCCGCCCACGGCGCGCACGGCCTTTTCCTGGATGGCGCGCAGCAGCTTCACCTGCATGGTCAGCGGCAGGTCGGCCACTTCGTCGAGGAACAGCGTGCCGCCGTTGGCCGCCTGGAACAGCCCCGGCTTGTCTTCGGTGGCACCGGTGAAGCTGCCCTTGCGATGGCCGAAGAATTCGCTCTCCATCAGCTCGGCGGGGATGGCTCCACAGTTGACCGGAATGAATGGCCGATCCGCGCGCGGGCCCTGCTCGTGAATCAATCGGGCGACCAGCTCCTTGCCGCTGCCCGACTCACCGCTGATGTAGACCGGCGCCTGGCTGCGTGCCAGGCGGCCGATCTGCTTGCGCAGCGCCAGCATGGGTGGCGAATCGCCGAGCAGGCGCTGGTCGATGCTCGGTTCCTTGCCAACAGGGGCGGGCGCCGGCATGCGCAGCGCGGTGCCAACCAGCTCGCGCAGGCGCGGCAGATCGACCGGTTTGGTAAGAAAATCGAAGGCGCCGGCCTTGAGCGCATTGATGGCGGTGTCCAGGCTGCCGAACGCAGTGATCATCGCCACGGGCACGTGCGGATAGCGTTGCTGGATGAACTGCACCAGCTCAAGACCGGTGCCGTCGGGCAGGCGCATGTCGGTCAGGCACAAGTCGAACGATTCGCGGCCCAGCCATTCGCGGGCCTCGTTGACGTCGCGCGCGCTGCGGGTTTCCAGTTTCATGCGGCCGAGGGTGATCTCCAACAGTTCGCGGATGTCCGGCTCGTCGTCCACGATCAGAATTTTTTGCCTGGCGCTCATAGTCATCCCTGTTTGCGCGGGTGGGCGAAGGTGATGCGCATGCAGCTGCCCCCTTTTTCACGTGCTCTGTAGTCTAGGTGGGCCTGATTGCTTTCGCACAGCTCGCGGGAAATATACAGGCCCAGCCCGGTGCCGTTGCTTTCGGTGGTGAAGAAAGGCTCGAACATGTGCTGCAACTGATCGGCGGCAAAGCCCGGACCATCGTCCAGCACCTCGAGGATCGGCAGGCCGTCGGTCGGCTCCACGAAAAGATTCAACCAGACCTGCGCGCGACCCTGTTGCTGGGCGCTGTAGCGCAGACCGTTTTCCACCAGATTGTTCAGCACCTGAGTCAGTTGGTTGGCATCCATGCGGGTTTCCAGGGTGCCGTCGCTGACGTACATGTGCAGTTGCTGGCCCGGGCGCGCGGTGGTGCGAAAGTCACTGACGAAGTTTTCCAGCCACGCCTTGAGGTCCAGCGGGTGCGGTGCGCTGGGGCGCCGGCGCGACAGCTGCAGCACGTTCTCGATGATCAGGTTCATGCGCTTGCATTGATCCTGAATGATCTGCGTCAGACGCCGGTCGGCAGCGGGCAGGTCTTCGGACTCCTGCAGCAGTTGTCCGGCATGACTGATGGCGCCCAACGGGTTGCGGATTTCATGGGCGATGCTGGCCGTAAGGCGGCCGAGCGCGGCCAGCTTGAGTTGCTGGGCCTGCTGCGCGATCTGCGACAGGTCCTCGAGAAACACCAGGGTCTGCTGCTGTTCACCACCGCGACGCAGGGCAATGAAGCTGGCCTGGATGGAAGGTCCGGTAGGGGAGAACTTGAGGCTTTTCACGCGCAGGGCGGGGTTGGTCTGCCACTGCAGCAACCGTTCGATCAGGTCGGGTGAGTGGTTGGCGATCAGCTCGCCATTGAGTGTCATGCGGCCGAAAAGGCCCAAGGCGCCCTGGTTGGCCAGTTGCACCCGTAGCTCGGTGTCCAGCACCAGGATGCCGGTGCGCATGCGCTGCAGAATCAGCGCGTTCAGGGCTTCAAGGCTGGTCACGTCACTGGCGCGCTGCTCGGCCAGGTTTTCGCTGGTGCGCAGCAGTCGACTGAGCCCTTGAACCACGAACCACACGGCGAAGCAGAGGACACCCAGGGTGCTGGCCTGCAGGTAGTCGTTGGCGGCGGTGGGCCGCGAGATGCTCAGGTAGAAGGTCAGGTAGATGATGCCGATGGTGGCCAGCGCGGCGATCAACAGGCCGAGGCGGCCGCGCAGCAGCAGATTGCCCATGGCCACCGAGGCGATCATCAGGTTGCCGATGCCACTGGGGGTGCCGCCGCCGGCGTAGAACAGGCCCGCGAGCATGATCACATCGGCGGTGGCCAGGCTGAACACCGGCAAGACCCGGCGCGGGTTGCCCATCAGCACTACGACGAGGATGTTCAGGATCAGGTACAGCCAGCTGCCGGCGCGAAACAGTTCGCCATCGGCCACTTCCAGCAGGCGGTTGTCCATGTTGCTGGAAATCAGCAGGACCAGCGACAGGCCGATGGTCAAGCGGTAGAGGTGGTACAGGCGCAGCATCCGCTGCGCCTGGGCGCCGCCGAGAAACTGCGCTTCAGCGGGCACCGTTGCCGGGCCCTTGCTCCAGGTGCGGCTTGCTGCAATACCAGTGGCTGTCGCGGCGCAGTGCGCTGTCTTCCGGCAGATGCACGCCGCACTGGGCGCATCGCACCATGCTCAGCGATGCCGGCTTGTCATCCTGGCGAGGCGCGCGCGCCGGGTTCTTGAATTTGCGCCACAGCCAAATGGCGGCGAACACGACGGCGATCCAGAAAATCAGGCGAATCATGGGATGGTCAGCTTTGCCAGGGGAGATGGCGCAGTGTAGGAGCGCGCCCGATGCGGAGCAAGCGGCGGTGAGCGCTGTTACGCCCGTAGGAGCGGTCATCGGCCGCGAAAAGGGCGCTGGGGTGCATCAGGTATGCCGCGGTGCGCCGTTCGCGGCCACGGACCGCTCCTACAAGGTTTGCGTGCAGCAAAAAAAAGGGGCCATCAGGCCCCTTTTTTCCAATGCAACCAGCTTCAGTCGAACAGACCGAAGGTGGCGTAGCTGAACCACGAACGGCTCTTGCCTTCTTCGGCGTTTGGCTGCTGCTGGTCGGCGGTGCCGCCGTCTTCAGGCGGCAGCAGTTCTTTCGGAATGGCGTCGCGCGCTTCCTGATACTGACGCTGCACATCCTGGTTGGCGCGGGTTTCGCCCGGCGGCAGCGGGTCGGTGTTGTTGCCGATCCAGCCCAAGGTGGCCTTTGAAATCCACGAGCGGTTGTCCGCTTCGTCCTGCTGGGGCACGAACTTGCCGTCTTCCAGGCTCGGGTGATCCGGGTAGTTGGTTTTCAAGGTGTCCAGGCTGGTCGCGGCCAGGTCGTCCAGGTGCAGACGCATGTACGCTTCGGTCATCACCGCCAGGCCGTCGCCGACGGACGGCGTTTCCTGGAAGTTCTCCACCACGTAACGGCCACGGTTGGCAGCAGCGACGTAGGCCTGACGGGTCAGGTAGTAGTCGGCCACGTGGATCTCGTAGGACGCCAGCAGGTTGCGCAGGTAGATCATGCGCTGCTTGGCATCGGGCGCGTAGCGGCTGTTGGGGAAGCGGCTGGTGAGCTGGGCGAACTCGTTGTAGGAGTCGCGGGCAGCACCCGGGTCACGCTTGGTCATGTCCAGCGGCAGGAAGCGCGCCACCAGGCCACGGTCCTGGTCGAATGAGGTCAGGCCCTTGAGGTAATAGGCATAGTCGACGTTCGGGTGCTGCGGGTGCAGGCGAATGAAACGCTCGGCAGCCGACTTCGCCGCTTCCGGCTCGGAGTTCTTGTAGTTGGCGTAGATCAGCTCGAGCTGCGCCTGGTCGGCATAGCGGCCGAACGGATAACGCGACTCCAGCGCCTTGAGCTTGGCCGTGGCACTGGTGTAGCTATTGTTGTCCAGGTCGGCCTGCGCCTGCTGGTACAGCTCGACTTCGCTGAGGTTTTCATCGACCACTTCCTTGGTCGAAGAACAGGCCGCGGTGAATCCGAGGATGGCGATCAGCAGCAGGTGTTTCACTTGCATGGCGGCTAGCGTCCCTATAAACGGCCGCTGTCTCGGGCGTGGCCGTCCTGTTATGATGAGCACCCCGTGGAACCACCGGGGCAAAAGACGCCGTATTTAACCACAAGCGTGCAGCCGAAACCAAAGGCTGTGCCGCCGCCTAGTCCGAGCATGTCCGAGATCATACAACTTCGCGCAGAGGTACCGTCCGATTTGGGCGGACAACGCCTCGACCAAGTCGCCGCCCAATTATTCGCTGAGCACTCGCGCTCGCGCCTTTCCGCCTGGATAAAAGAGGGCCGCCTGACCGTGGACGGGGGCGTTCTGCGCCCGCGCGATACCGTGCATGGCGGTGCCCTGCTCGAGCTCAATGCCGAACAGGAAGCCCAAGGTGAATGGGTGGCCCAGGACATCGACCTGGACATCGTCTACGAAGACGACCAGATCCTTGTCATCAACAAACCGGCCGGCCTGGTGGTCCATCCGGCCGCTGGCCACGCCGACGGCACGCTGCTCAATGCATTGCTGCACCATGTGCCGGACATCATCAACGTGCCGCGTGCCGGCATCGTCCACCGCCTGGACAAGGACACCACCGGCCTGATGGTAGTGGCCAAGACCATTCAGGCGCAGACGCAGCTGGTGACACAGTTGCAGAGTCGCTCGGTCAGCCGCATCTATGAATGCATCGTGATCGGCGTAGTTACCGCAGGCGGCAAGATCAACGCGCCGATCGGTCGGCACGGCCAGCAGCGCCAGCGCATGGCGGTGATGGAAGGCGGCAAGCAAGCCGTCAGCCACTATCGCGTGCTCGAGCGTTTCCGCTCCCACACCCATGTGCGGGTCAAGCTGGAAACCGGTCGGACCCACCAGATCCGCGTGCACATGTCGCACATCAACTTCCCGTTGGTGGGGGATCCGGCCTACGGCGGCCGCTTCCGCATTCCACCTGCGGCAAGCGCCACCATGGTCGACGCGCTGAAAACCTTCCCGCGCCAGGCCCTGCATGCGCGCTTCCTCGAGCTGGATCATCCGACGACCGGTGAGCGCATGGGGTGGGAATCCCCTCTGCCCGACGACTTCGTCTGGCTGCTGTCGCTGCTCAAGCAGGATCGCGAGGCCTTCATCGGGTGACCACGTTCGCGCAGGGCCTGCTGTTTCCCGACTGGCCGGCTCCGGCGTCGGTGAGGGCCTGCGTGACCACCCGTGCCGGCGGCGTCAGCCCGGCGCCGTACGCCAGTCTGAACCTGGGCGCGCATGTGGGCGACGATCCACAGTGCGTGGTCCAGAACCGCCTGCGTTTGACCGCCCACTTCGGCATCCTGCCGGCCTGGCTGAACCAGGTGCATGGTATTCGTGTGGTCGAGGCCGACCCGAGCCGCGTGCTCGAAGCGGATGCGAGCTGGACCACCACCCCCGGCATTGCCTGTACCGCCATGACTGCCGATTGCCTGCCTGCGTTGTTCTGCAACCGGGCAGGTACCCGTGTGGCGGCGGCCCACGCCGGGTGGCGCGGGTTGGCGGCCGGGGTGCTGGAAGCCACCGTCGATGGTTTCCAGGAACCGCCCGAGCAGCTGATGGCCTGGCTGGGGCCGGCGATCGGTCCGCGTCGGTTCGAGGTCGGCGCCGAGGTGCGTGACGCATTCATCGCGACTCATCCGCAAGCTAGTGAGGCGTTCGTGCCGGGTGCCGCACCTGGGAAGTTCCTGGCTGATATCTACGCCTTGGCGCGGATTCGCCTGGCGGCGGTAGGGGTGACGGCGGTATATGGCGGGGGAATGTGTACCGTGGAAGATGAGCGGTTCTTTTCCTATCGCCGCGCGTCGGTCACGGGGCGGTTTGCTTCGTTGGTATGGCTGGAGTCGTAGCTTCGCAGCCGATGGCCCCTTCGCGGGCGGAGCCCGGCTCCCACACTGGGCTCGCTGAGAGGCCATCAATCTGCATTTGTGGGAGCGGGGCTCTGCCCGCGAAGAGGCCGGCACTGACACAACCTATCTAGATCTGCAACCCCCAACCTTGAATCTTCACCAACACCCCCCATCTAACTGTCATCCCCGGCAGGTTTTCTTCATCAGGTGTATCCATCGCTCCGGCCTGCCCTTTTTCAGGAAGGTGACTCATGCGTATAGACCGTTTGACCAGCAAGCTTCAACTCGCGTTATCCGACGCACAATCTTTGGCCGTTGGCATGGACCATCCGGCCATTGAACCGGCGCATTTGATGCAGGCGCAGCTCGACCAGCAGGGCGGTTCGATCCGTCCGTTGCTGATGCAGGTGGGCTTCGACGTCAACAGCCTGCGCAAGGCACTGAGCAAAGAGCTCGACCAGCTGCCGAAAATCCAGAACCCGACCGGCGACGTCAACATGTCCCAGGACCTCGCGCGCCTGCTCAACCAGGCCGACCGGCTGGCGCAGCAGAAGGGCGATCAGTTCATCTCCAGCGAACTGGTGCTGCTGGCCGCCATGGACGACAACAGCAAGCTGGGCAAGCTGCTGTTGGGCCAGGGCGTCAGCAAGAAAGCCTTGGAAAATGCCATCAGCAACCTGCGCGGTGGCGAGGCGGTCAATGACCCCAACGCCGAGGAGTCGCGCAAGGCCCTGGAAAAATACACCGTCGACCTGACCAAGCGCGCCGAGGAAGGCAAGCTCGACCCGGTGATCGGTCGTGACGACGAGATCCGTCGGACCATCCAGGTGCTGCAGCGCCGGACCAAGAACAACCCGGTACTGATCGGCGAGCCCGGTGTAGGCAAGACTGCCATTGCCGAAGGCCTGGCCCAGCGCATCATCAATGGCGAAGTCCCCGATGGCTTGCGCGGCAAACGCCTGCTCAGCCTGGACATGGGCGCGCTGATCGCCGGCGCCAAGTTTCGCGGCGAATTCGAGGAACGCCTGAAGTCGCTGCTCAATGAGCTGTCCAAGCAGGAAGGGCAGATCATTCTGTTCATCGACGAACTGCACACCATGGTCGGCGCCGGCAAGGGCGAAGGCTCGATGGATGCGGGCAACATGCTCAAGCCGGCACTGGCCCGTGGCGAGTTGCACTGTGTAGGTGCCACCACGCTCAACGAATACCGCCAGTACATCGAGAAGGACGCCGCCCTGGAGCGGCGCTTCCAGAAGGTGCTGGTCGAGGAGCCGAGCGAGGAAGACACCATCGCCATCCTGCGTGGCCTCAAAGAGCGTTACGAGGTTCACCACAAGGTGGCCATCACTGACGGCGCGATCATCGCGGCAGCCAAACTCAGCCATCGCTATATCACTGACCGCCAGTTGCCCGACAAGGCCATCGACCTGATCGACGAGGCGGCCAGCCGCATCCGCATGGAGATCGACTCCAAGCCCGAAGTGCTCGACCGCCTGGAGCGCCGTCTGATCCAGCTCAAGGTCGAGTCCCAGGCCCTGAAGAAAGAGGATGACGAAGCCGCGATCAAGCGTCTGGAAAAACTGACCGAGGAAATCAACCGACTGGAGCGCGAATACGCCGATCTGGAAGAGATCTGGACCTCGGAAAAAGCCGAGGTGCAGGGTTCGGCGCAGATTCAGCAGAAGATCGAACAATCGCGTCAAGAGCTGGAAGCAGCGCGTCGGCGCGGCGACTTGAGCCGTATGGCCGAGTTGCAGTACGGGGTGATCCCCGACCTGGAACGCAGCCTGCAGATGGTCGACCAGCACGGCAAGAGCGAGAACCAGTTGCTGCGCAGCAAGGTGACCGAGGAAGAAATCGCCGAGGTGGTTTCCAAGTGGACGGGGATTCCCGTGTCGAAGATGCTCGAAGGCGAGCGCGACAAGCTGCTGAAGATGGAAAGCCTGCTGCACCAGCGCGTGATTGGCCAGGAAGAGGCAGTGGTTGCGGTGTCCAACGCAGTGCGGCGCTCGCGTGCCGGATTGTCCGATCCCAACCGGCCCAGCGGCTCGTTCATGTTCCTCGGCCCGACCGGGGTGGGCAAGACCGAGCTGTGCAAGGCGCTGGCCGAGTTTCTCTTCGATACCGAAGAGGCAATGGTGCGTATCGATATGTCCGAGTTCATGGAAAAGCATTCGGTCGCTCGCCTGATCGGTGCACCACCCGGCTACGTTGGCTATGAAGAAGGCGGCTACCTGACCGAAGCGGTGCGTCGCAAGCCGTACTCGGTGTTGCTGCTCGATGAAGTCGAAAAGGCCCACCCGGACGTGTTCAACGTGCTGTTGCAGGTGCTGGAAGATGGCCGTCTGACCGACAGCCACGGACGTACCGTGGACTTCCGCAACACCGTGATCGTGATGACCTCGAACCTGGGGTCGGCGCGTATCCAAGAGTTGGTCGGCGACCGCGAGGCGCAGCGCGCGGCGGTCATGGATGCGGTCACCAGCCATTTCCGGCCCGAGTTCGTCAACCGGATCGATGAGGTGGTGATTTTCGAGCCGCTGGCACGCGACCAGATCGCCGGGATCACGCAGATCCAGTTGGCACGGCTGCGCAGCCGTCTAGCCGAGCGCGATTTGAGCCTGGAGCTGAGCGATGAGGCGCTGGATAAGCTGATCGCGGTGGGCTACGACCCGGTGTATGGCGCGCGTCCGTTGAAGCGTGCGATCCAGCGCTGGATCGAGAACCCGCTGGCGCAGCTGATTCTCTCGGGCAAATTCCTGCCAGGGACTCCGGTGCAGGCGTCGGTGGTCGATGACGAGATTGTGTTTGCTTGAGTGATGGGCGGTCAGTGAACGCCTTTTCGCGATCAGAGGGCTCGTCGCCGCCCCGCTCCCACAGGCGCTCAAGTCATTGTGGGAGCGGGCGCTGCCCGCGAAGAGGCCCCCACCGACCCACCCCATTGATTTACCGTTGCATTTTCGTTTCAAGGCTTGTAAAGTGCGCCCCGCTGTAAGTCATCCCGCAGAACCACTGGCTTCACCCGGTTCTGAAAAAAAGTTGCAAATCAGTGTCTTGAAAGCAATTTAAAGGGTTGACAGAGGTTTTGAAGATTGTAGAATAGCGCGCCTCAGAGACATGAACGCAGCGATGCGAACGGGTCGAAGAGTTCAAGGCGGTAGTGATACAGGCTTGAAGCTGCAGCAGTTGTAGATGTACTGAAATTGATAGTTCCGTGATAGCTCAGTCGGTAGAGCAAATGACTGTTAATCATTGGGTCCCAGGTTCGAGTCCTGGTCACGGAGCCAAATTTCATATCGGGGTATAGCGCAGTCCGGTAGCGCGCCTGCTTTGGGAGCAGGATGTCAGGAGTTCGAATCCCCTTACCCCGACCATATTCATGAAAAAAGGCGCCTGTCATGGGCGCCTTTTTTTGCTCTCGATTTCTTGCCATTCCACCCCAGTCTCTACGGGTACCCCGTAGGAGCGGTCATTGGCCGCGAAAGCAGCTCTGCGTATTGTCTGCTGCACCGAGGTGTCTGTTTCGCGGCCACGGACCGCTCCTACGAAGCCACCTGTAGCAGCGGCGCAAGCCGCGTCCGGCCGCACCGCGTTGTATCAGGTACACCGCGTAGCCGGTAACGCGGCTCGCGCCGCTGCTACGGGGATTGCAGGCAACGATGGATCAATGCAGCTTCAATCGCGGCTCCGTGCCGCGTCCGATACGGCTGCCCAGCATCAGCATGCCGGTGCGGAACAGGCCATACAGCGCCGCCTGGTGCATCCGGTACAGCGACACGTAGAACATGCGCGCCAGCCAACCTTCCAGCATGACGCTGCCGGTCAGGTTGCCCATCAGGTTGCCCACCGCCGAAAAGTGCGAGAGGGAAATCAGCGAGCCGTAATCCTTGTAGGTGTACTCCGGCAGCGCTTTGCCTTCGATGCGCAGCTTCAGCGACTTGGCCAGCAACGAGGCCTGCTGATGGGCCGCCTGCGCGCGCGGTGGCACGTTGCGGTCGGTGCCCGGCTGCGGGCACGCCGCGCAGTCACCGAAGGCAAAGATGTCATCGTCACGGGTGGACTGCAGGGTAGGGCGTACCACCAACTGATTGATGCGGTTGGTTTCCAGACCATCGATCTCCTTGAGGAAGCCGGGCGCACGAATACCGGCTGCCCACACCTTCAAACTGGCCGGGATCACCTGGCCGCTGCTGGTCAGCAGGCTTTCGGCAGTCACCTCGCTCACTGCGGCATTGGTCAAGATCGTCACGCCCAGCTTTTCCAAGGTCTGGTGCACCGGCTGACCGATGCGCTCGGGCAACGCTGGCAACACCCGTGGGCCGGCTTCGATCAAGGTGATGCGCATGTTCTCCGGCGCGATGCGGCCCAAGCCATAAGCCGCCAGTTCTTTTGCCGCGTTGTGCAGCTCGGCCGCCAGCTCGACACCGGTAGCACCGGCGCCAACGATGGCGACGCTGATCTGCGCGCGACTCTCGTCGTGCCCGGCATGGGCGCGCAGGTAGTGATTGAGCAGTTGCTGGTGGAAGCGCTCGGCCTGCTTGCGAGTGTCGAGGAACAGGCAGTGCTCCGCCGCCCCCTGGGTGCCGAAGTCGTTGGTGGTGCTGCCTACCGCAATCACCAGCGTGTCATAGCCGATGCCGCGCGCCGGAACCAGCTCAAGGCCAGTTTCCGGATCGAGGGTGGCGCTCAATTGGATCTGCTTGGCCGCGCGGTCCAGACCGCTCATGCGGCCAAGCTGAAACTCGAAATGATTCCACTTGGCCTGCGCCACATAGTTGAGTTCGTCTTCGGACGAATTCAAGGAGCCGGCAGCCACCTCATGCAGCAGCGGTTTCCAGATATGGGTCAGGTTGGCGTCCACCAGCGTGACGCTGGCCGTACCGCGCTTGCCCAAGGTCTTGCCCAGGCTGGTGGCCAGTTCCAGGCCGCCGGCGCCGCCGCCGACAATAACGATGCGATGTGTCATGGAAAGCTCTCATAAGGTTAACGAATTCGGGTGTCTGCGAGGGGGGCGAGCGCAAGGCAGCTCATAGCTCCACACCTTCGAACAGATGGATCGACAAGGCCTGCTACGGCTGCCCCCAGGGCAAGGAGCAGGTGCTCGACTTGCAACCGAGGCGCGCACGAGTGACCGCCGATCAATTGGCGAGTGTCACGTGGCAGGGCAGGCGACCCTGAACAGGTAGACGTTTCAGACGCTGGCAAGGCTACAGGGTTCCTGACAGGCGGTGCGGGTGAGAGCGCTTTGTATCATCCGCACGGCCCCTGCGCCATGACTGGTGAAGGGCTGGGTTCACAAACTGATGCCCACATCGAAAACGATGCTGCGGCCCAGGTTGTTGCGCAGGAAGTCCGGCGCATCCGGATGCGCGAACAAGACCCGGGCGAAGGTGGGCCCGACCAGCGACAACGAGCGCCAGCCTTGGCGAAGAAACTCGGTAGGCGGTGGAAAATGGCTGTTCAGGTCCAGGGTTTCGCGCTTGAGGCTGGCGAACGCAATGATGTCCAGCTCACCGAGGTCCAGCCCGCGTTCGCGGTAGTTGTGGGCTTTCTTGCGCAAGGTAGGCGCTAGCCGCTGCAGCAGCTCGGGTGCGCGGATGCGTTTGGGGCGTGCCTCGCGCCGGACCAGTTGGCTGAGGGAGAAAGCGCTGCGCCGGCGCTGCAACTCTTCGCGCCATTCATCGTTGAGCCGGCGCCCTTCGTCGAGCACGAAGAACACTTCGAAACTGGCCTCACGAAACAGCACGTCCGGCGGCTCCTGGCCGGCGGGGGTGAATTCATCGTCACGGTAGGCGATGTTCAGGCCCTGCAACAGGCGCTCGCACACCCAACGCTCGCGCTCCCACTTGCGCGCATTGGAGAGGAAGGCATTGGCCTGTTCGGCCTGGCTGGTGAGCAAACGCAGGTAGTCGGAGTCATCCATGGCCCTAGCTTAGCCCGCCTGTGCGACGAAAAGAATAACGCTCGACGCTTCAAAATCGCTCGGCGATGGGTAAGGATGGGATTTTCCCAGGAGCTGCACCATGCCCAGCATCAAGATCACCTCCGGCGGCTACGAATTCTTGGCCGAAACCCATCCCGATGCACCGCAGACGGTGGATGCGTTTCTCAAGCTGCTGCCGTATCGGCAGAAAATCATCCATGTGCGCTGGAGTGGTGAGGCGTGCTGGGTGCCGCTGGGTGAATTCCAGTTGCTGCGCGGTGACGAGCCGGTCGGGTTCGAGAACCACACCAGCCACCCGTCGGTGGGGGACGTATTGTTCTATCCCGGGCCGTACAGCGAGACGGAGATCCTGCTGGCCTACGGGTCGTGCTGCTTCGCCAGCAAGATGGGGCAGTTGGCCGGCAATCACTTTCTTACCGTGGTGCAGGGCAAGGAAAACCTCCGCGCCCTGGGCGTGAAGACCTTGTGGGAAGGTGCGCAAGAAGTGGTGTTCGAATTGGCGTGATCGCCCTGTAGATACCCTGTAGGAGCGGTCCGTGGCCGCGAATCAGGCACCGCGTTGTGCCAGACAATCCGCGGAGCCCTCTTCGCGGCCGATGACCGCTCCTACGTATACCCGATATCCACTGTAGGAGCGGTCCGTGGCCGCGAAACAGGCACCGCGTTGTGCCAGACAATCCTCAGAGCCCTCTTCGCAGCCGATGACCGCTCCCACGGATACCCGCTATCCACTGTAGGAGCGGTCCGTGGCCGCGAACCAGGCACAGGTGCAAGCACTATTGCCTGGTGCCTCAATGCCCGATTGCCTCAATGCCCGCGCGGTGGCAGGTCCTCGCTGAACAGGTCGTCCTCGGCATCCGGGCTCACCGGAATCTTGTGCTCCTCGGACGCCCAGGCCCCCAGGTCAATCAATTTGCAACGATCGGAACAGAACGGCCTGTTCGCATTCGCTGCCGTCCATTCCACCGGCGCCCCGCAAGTCGGGCAATCAACGGTCAAGGGTTGGCTCATTCTCGGCCTCCACGCAAAGTCAGATAAAAAGCATGCAGCCGCTCGACTTCCGAGTGCAGCCAGGCCAAGTCGCGGTCGTTGACCAGCACATCGTCCGCCAGCGCCAGCCGCTGCTCGCGGCTCGCCTGGGCTTTCAGAATCGCCTGGACCTGCTCGGGCGTGGTGTGATCGCGCAGCAAGGTCCGCGCAACCCGCACCGCCTCCGGCGCATCCACCACCAGCAAGCGCTGGGTAGTCCGGTACTGCCCCGACTCGACCATCAGCGGCGACACGAACACCGCATAGGGCGACGTTGCCGAAGCCAGCGACCGAGCGATTTCCTCGGCAATCAACGGATGCAACAAAGCCTCGACCCAGCGCCGCTCCTGCGCATCCTCGAAGATCACCTTGCGCAACGCTCCACGGTCGAGGCTGCCATCGGCCTGCAACAGCGCCGCACCATAGCGCTGCACCAGCGCCGCCAGCGCTGGCCGCCCCGGCTCCACCACCCAGCGCGAGGCCTGGTCGGCGTCCACCACGTGCACGCCAAACTCGGCAAAGCGCTGCGCCGCAGCGCTCTTGCCACTGGCAATGCCACCGGTGAGGCCCAGCACCCAAGGTTTATCCACAGCTGTTGTCATCGGAACCCGGCAAACTGCATGTATGAAGTGGTTATTTGATCACCCCACAGCAATGCAATCCACCCCGCGATGGCCAGATAAGGCCCGAACGGGATCGGCGTACTGGTTTGCGCGTTGCGCATCCGCAGCATCAACACCCCCAGCACCGCCCCCACCAGCGACGACAACAGAATGGTCAGCGGCAGAATCTGCCAGCCACCCCAGGCCCCCAGCATGGCCAGCAACTTGAAATCGCCATAGCCCATGCCTTCCTTGCCGGTGACCAATTTGAACACCCAATACACCAGCCACAAGCTCAGATAACCCGCCACCGCGCCCCACAGGGCATCGTAGAGATTGGTAAACAACCCCTGGCCATTGACGATCAGCCCCAGCCACAGCAACGGCAGCACCAGCACATCCGGCAGCAACTGGTGATCAGCATCGATCAGACTCATCGCCAGCAAGCCCCAGGTCAGCAGCAGAAACGCACCGGCCTGCCAGCTCAACCCGAAGTGATACACCACAAAGGCACTCAAGATGCCCGTGGCCAGTTCCACCAGCGGATAACGCAGGCTGATCTTCGCCCGACAACTGGCACACTTGCCCCGCAGCATCAGGTAGCTCACCACCGGGATGTTCTCCCACGCTCGGATCTTGTGGGCACAGTGCGGGCATTCGGAGTGGGGCAGCAGCAGGTTGTACGCCGCGCCTTTTGGTTCTGGCGGCAGGCCAAGCATTTCCCGGGACTGCGTGGTCCAGTCTCGGTCGAGCATGATGGGCAGGCGATGGATGAGGACGTTGAGGAAGCTGCCGATGATGAGGCCCAAGAGGAGGGCGCAGAACATCAGGGCCAGCGGGCTGGCCAGGAATTCGAGTAGGAGCATGTTAGACGACGGAGCCGAGTTGGAAGATGGGAAGGTACATCGCAATAACCAGGCCACCGACCACCACGCCCAGTACCGCCATGATCATCGGCTCCATGAGGCTGGTGAGGCTGTCGACCATGTTGTCGACCTCGGCTTCGTAGATGGTTGCTACGCGGTCGAGCATGTCGTCTAAAGCGCCGGATTCTTCGCCGATGGCGGTCATTTGGATGGCGAGGGTAGGGAATACACCGGTCGAGCGCATGGAAAAATTCAGCTGCATACCGGTAGAAACATCAGCTTTGATGCGATTTACGGCGTTCTTGAACACAGCGTTGCCGGTGGCGCCTGAAACAGAATCCAATGCATCGACCAGCGGCACGCCTGCAGCGAACGTCGTGGAAAGTGTGCGCGCGTAACGCGCCACCGCTGACTTGTACAGAATAGCGCCCACGATAGGCACTTTTAGCAACCAGCGATCCACCGTATCGCGCAGCTTCTGGCTGCGCTTCATTGCGTGCTTGAAACCAAAGAACAAACCCACGAAACCTGCGAGGAGCAGCAAATACCACTCCTGTACTACGTCAGACAATCCCATGACCATCAGGGTGAACGCTGGCAGCTCCGCACCGAAGCCTTCGAAGATGGACTTGAACTGCGGTACAACTTTGATCAACAGAATCCCGGAAACAATGATGGCAACAACGACCACCGCTATGGGGTAGGTCATCGCCTTCTTGATCTTGGCTTTCAACTGCTCAGTTTTTTCTTTGTAGGTGGCTACGCGGTCAAGCAAGGTTTCCAAAGCACCTGCTTGCTCACCCGCATCCACCAGGTTGCAGTAGAGATCGTCGAAGTATTCCGGCTTCTTGCGCAGCGACGAAGCAAAGCTGTTGCCTGCAGCAACTTCCTGTTTGACCTCGTCCACCAGCTTGCGCATGTTGGGGTTGTCTACGCCTTCGGAAATGATGTCGAACGACTGTAGCAAGGGCACCCCGGCACGCATCATGGTCGACATCTGCCGAGTGAACAGGGCAATGTCCATAGGCTTGATACGCTTGCCTTTGCCGAACAGCGACGTGCCCTTTTTCTTGACCTTGCCTGGGTTAATTCCCTGCTTGCGCAACTGCGCCTTGATCAACGCCGGATTGTGGCCGCTCAGCTCCCCAGACATCTTGGTGCCTTTGCGGTCTATCCCTTCCCAGGCATAGACGTTGACCTTTGCTTTGACCGCCATTGCTTAATCCTTGGTGACTCGGTTGACTTCGGCAAGGCTGGTGACCCCTTGCATAACCTTGACCAGACCTGACGCTCGCAAATCGCTGAAACCTTCCTTGCGCATCTGTGCCGCAATTTCGATAGCGTTGTTGGCTTCCATGATCATGCGCTGCAACTCCTTGGTGACTTTCACAACCTCATAGATGCCCTGCCGACCACGATAGCCGCCGTTGCACTGTTCGCACCCCACAGGCTCGTAGATCTTGAAGGTCCCCACCAGCTCAGGCGCGAAACCTTCCTCAATCTGCACGTCACGGGGAATGTCCGCCTCTTTGCGGCAATGCGGGCACAGCTTTCTTGCCAGCCGCTGCGCAATGATCAGGCTCACAGACGTTGCAATATTGAAGCCAGCCACGCCCATGTTCTGCAAACGAGTCAGCGTTTCAGCGGCGCTGTTGGTGTGCAGCGTGGAAAGCACCAGGTGACCGGTCTGCGCGGCTTTGATGGCGATCTCGGCGGTTTCCAGGTCGCGGATCTCACCGACCATGATCACGTCAGGATCCTGACGCAGGAAGGAACGCAGGGCCTGGGCGAAGTCGAGCCCTTGCCTGTTGTTGACGTTGACCTGATTGATACCTTCCATGTTGATTTCCACAGGGTCCTCAGCCGTGGAGATGTTGATGTCCACCGTATTCAGGATGTTGATACCGGTGTAGAGCGACACGGTCTTACCCGAACCTGTGGGGCCGGTGACCAGAATCATCCCCTGTGGCTGCTTCAAAGCCTGGAGATAGAGCTCCTTCTGATGCGGTTCATAACCCAGTGCATCGATACCCATCTGGGCACTCGACGGGTCGAGAATACGCATGACGATCTTCTCGCCCCACAGCGTGGGAAGGGTGTTTACCCGGAAGTCGATGGCCTTGTTTTTCGAGATGCGCATCTTGATCCGGCCGTCCTGCGGCTTGCGCCGCTCGGAGATATCGAGACTGGCCATGACCTTGAGACGCGCTGCAATCCGCCCTGCCAGATTGATCGGCGGACGAGCAATTTCGCGCAACATGCCATCGGTCCTGAATCGAACGCGATAGGCTTTTTCATAGGGTTCGAAGTGCAGGTCGGATGAGCCGCCGCGGATGGCATCGAGCAGCATTTTGTTGACGAAGCGGACGACGGGAGCGTCGTCGGCGTCTTGGCCTGCAATGGAGTCGTTCCTGTTGTCATCGACGGTTTCAACGTCAAGGCCGTCCAGGTCTACATCGCTCAGTTCCTCAAGACCAGTGGTGCCGCTCTCGAAAAATTTCTCGATGGCCTCGGTCAGCTTGTCATCTTCAACAAGAATAGCCTCGGTCGTCAGGCCAGTGTTGAATTGGATATCAGTGATGGCTTGATGGTTAGTCGGATCCGAAATGCCTACGAATAATTTGTTGCCGCGTCGCCAGAGAGGGAGGGCATGGTGTTGTCGAACCAGCTTCTCGCTAACTAGACCGCGAGGGTGACCTTCCCGGTCAACCGCTGCCAAATCCAGAAACGAGATGCCGAATTGATCAGCAGCAATTTCGGCAATATCGCGGCTTTTTGCGAGCTTATTCTGCACCAGGTAGTGAACAAGCGGGACACGGCTGCGTTGAGCCTGCTGATAGGCCTGCTGAGCAGCCTTGTCGGTCAGGAGTTCAGCGACGACCAATTGCTTGGCCAGGCCGGTAAGGGCGATATCATTCATGTGGGCACCGAGTACGGACAGTCCGTGTTTTATAGCGTAGTCGAGGGGTGGTGCCAAATGGATCAACACATGTGATTTGCAGGCTAGGGGCTGTATGTACGAGGTATATCAGCAGCGACTTGTGCAGTCGATTTCCAGCGTGGCATAGGTCATGCTGTCGTCAAAAGTGCCTACAATATGCACTCATACCCCGAATTCTGGGAACAACAAATCTAGTTTACTTTGGAAGCGTAAATGAACCTACGTCAGCGGGGTTTCACTTTGCTGGAACTGATGATCGTTGTGGCAATCGTCGGTATCCTTGCGAGCATCGCCTTACCCGCCTATCAAGCCTACATCAAACGCGCCGCTTATTCGGAAATTGTGAACGCGATGGATCCGATGAAGACGGCGATCAGCGTTTGCTATCAGACAACTGGGGCGTTGTCAGATTGCGATTCGATGGCGAAGATAGGAATGCAAGCGCCTAGCAAAACTACGGGAGCATTGGCTTCCATAACCATTACCCCAAAAACGGCTGTGATCGCAGCTACGCCTAACGCATATAGAGGTGTTTCCGCGACCGACACCTGTACTCTTGAGCCAGTGGCGGAAGAAGGGGGGTTAGGCTGGACGTTTAGTGGACCATGCGTGAGCAACGGCTACATAAAGCGTTAGTAGTCGGGCGGCATCCGAGTGACAAAAAATGACAGATTGTGCGCATTAATATGCCTGTGCCACCTGTTTTTGGCGCATTGTTGGGCGCAGCTCCGGAAGTACAATGTTGGCACGGACAATGCTTTAAGCAAGATAGGCAGCAGCGTTGAGCTCATCATGACTCGCTTGGCAGATTGTTCGCCGTGGTATTCACGATAATTGAAGGGGTTGAACATGAATAACGCGCAGAAAGGTTTTACTTTGATCGAGCTTATGATCGTCGTGGCGATCATCGGCATTCTTGCAGCTATAGCATTACCAGCATATCAAAACTACACCAAGCGGGCTGCGTACTCCGAAATCATTACAAATATGGATGCAGTGAAGGGTGCGATAGCCGCTTGCTACAATGAGACGTCTGCTTTTGCATCTTGTGATACCTCTGCTAAGCTGGGCATCACTATCCCGACCGGTAAAACAACAGGCGCGCTTAACAAGATTGAAGTCGCAGATACTGGTGTCATGACCGCGACTCCAAATAAATTCAAAGGTATTTTGGATACTGAGACCTGTGTCCTGACACCCAAAGCTGAAAGCGGAGTTTTGACTTGGACCTACAGCGGTGGCTGTGTGACAAGTAACTACGTTAAAGGCTAATAGCTGGGTGAGCCCGGAGCAATATTGCTCTGGGCTCACGTTATTGAAGATATCCTAGCCGGTGTAGCTCAGTCGGTAGAGCAGCGCACTCGTAACGCGAAGGTCGTAGGTTCGATTCCTATCTCCGGCACCATCCCAACCCAGCAGCATCCTCTAAACATCGTCAATTTCAGTTCTGGAAGTGATGATGCCGCAACTCAGAATACGGAAATCACCATGGTTCTCACAGGATTCAGCCGCCTCGCAGCGGCTTTTGTGTTTCTGGCGTCACTGCCCGCCTGCTCCACTCACAAGGATTTCTACGCCACCGGAGGCAGCCGCGCGGATGGCGTTATCGACGTTGCCTATGATTTCAATTATCTGGAAACGCCGGTTGTCGATCTGAAGCAGGCGTACACCATCGCCCGGTCCAAATGCTCTCTGTGGGGCTACGTAGACGCAGAGCCTTTTGGCGGAGCCACCCAGGAATGCACTGCCAGACGCGGTTTTGGTGATTGTTCGGCGTGGCGGGTCTCAAAAAAATATCAGTGCTTGGGTAATCTTGGCAGCGTATCCGCTCCACTCAATTACCTAGGCTCCGCGCAGCCTCCAGTTCATGTGCCTGCTCGCCAGGCAGAGGCACCTTCCCAGACAGCGCCGGCGGCAACGCCCGCTCCACTGTCGTCCGCTGAGTACAAAGATCGGCAGATCGATTTGCTGATGCGGCAGAACTTGCCCTACGACGAGTATCAAAAGAGATATCAAGCGATCATGGCGCAGTAGGTCAGAACGGGCAAATTCAACTGGACTTATCGACTCGCCCTTGGAGCCCTGATCCTGCAGTGACTAGTCCTACATTGACTCCAGGAGCCCCCCATGTTCAGCCACATCCAAATCGGCGCCCGCGACCTGCCAAAAATGGTCGCCTTCTACGACCAAGTATTCCAAGCCCTAGGCCTCATCCGCATCCGGGAAGAAAACGACGGCGGCCCAGCCGGCGCTGGTTGGCAGCGGCCCGATAAGCCCTGGCCCCAGGTCTACGTCCAACTCCCTTTCAATGGCCTCCCGGCCACTTGGGGCAACGGCATGCAGGTCAGCTTTGTGGCGCAGTCGCAGCAGCAGGTGCGGGACGCATGGCGGGCAGCGTTGGACAACGGCGGCAGCGACGAGGGGGCGCCGGGTTTGCGGCCGCAGTATTCAGAGGACTACTACGGCGCCTATTGCCGGGACCCTGAAGGCAACAAGTTATGTTTCGTTCACGCATCGGATATGGCCAGTTCAGCTTAAGTCCGACGCGAGTTGGCCAGGCGCGCGACCCCGGCCGTCAGCAGCACCGCCAGCACCACGCCTGTCGCCACGGCGGGCAGTATGCCCAGTTGCACTACCATCTCCTGCAAGCTGAGGTAGAAGCCGATTACGCCGATGGCGCCAATCGCGTTGCCTCTGACAATCGCCGCGAGTTCCTGGCGTCCGCCTTGCACATGCGCAAAAACCGCCAGCGGCCAGGCGATGATCGGAATGGGCGCCAGGTAGCCGCTGACCACGGGGCCCAACCACTGCGCCCCTGCGGTGATCAGTAGCAGCAGCAGGGTAGCGGTCAACATCCGCATGGGAATGATCCAGCTGGGTAACGCAACCGGGCGCGCCAGGGACTTGCCATCGTTCGACGTCACCCGAATCAGCACGACCACCAGGCACAGGGTAATGGCGATGGCCGCAAGGGGTGATTCCAGCCGGTTCATCAGCAGCGCTGTGGCAACGTAGAACACCACGGCGGCCAGGCATCCGAGCACCACTGAAATGCGGCGAGTCACCGCAAGATAGAACAGGTAGGTCGCCTGAATAGCCGCCACGCCCGCCAATGCACCGGGCACTGCCATCGCCACGAACCCCGGGCCTTGTTCGAGGCTGAGAAACAGCATTACCACGGCGGAGGTCACCGGAAGCCCGGACAGCAGCCCGCCAACGTGTGTGCCCCAGCGTTTGGCAGCGATGGAGATGAACAACATGAGCAGCGGCGTGATGAGCAGCTTGAGGTAGAAAACAGTCATGTACGTGCGTCTTTGTTTTTAGTCCATACGTTGTACATGATTCGACGTTGGGCTTTTATTCAATCGGCACCGGGAATGGCGATTGTTTGCCTCGACCTGTATCGTTTTCGTCCTGTATGCCGACAGCTTATAAGCCCGCCCCTGACTCTGGGCAAGGATGCCAACCGTGAAATACTTCTTCATCATTCTGGCCAGCTACGCTTCGGTCTATCTGTGTGTGTCGCCTTTGCTCGATGCGCGGGTGCAGGACGTCATCGAAGGCCTTGAGATGCGCCGCCGGGCGGCGGATATCGAGGCCTATATCGAACACGTGATCCAGGCGCTGAATCGCAGCAAGCTCGAGTACGCCCTGTTCGGCGGCACGCTGATTGCGGCATTGGTCAGCGCCGGAGTGTGGTTGCTGGGCGATTAGGCGGGGCCGTTGAACGAGGGGTGCAGGTCGGCAACGTCCTGCACCCCTTGCTCGGTCACTCGGGCTGCTTGTCCTGTTCGCTGAATTCCACTGCCAGGGCAGCGGCTTCCACGTCACTGGTGCGTATGTGCAACTGTCCTTCGCTGTCCTGAACCTGAAACACCGGGCTCATGTCGTGTGTCCGGTACTGCTCGGGGATGTCATTGCCTTCGAGTTTCTTGACTGAGATGGCCATGGTTTTTCCTCCCAAAGAAGCTGTGACCGGCGCCCTCGGCCAAGGTGCAGTCCGAAGCGTTGCACAGGAACTTACCTTGCCTGCAATGCCTCGAATCTCTACTTACCATCAGAGGCTTCCTACCATGACCACACGCGATGAAATCCAGCCAAAAGCCCCGACCCTTGATGCCAGCGGCAAGCCGGTGAACGTGGTTGAGCGCGACATCGAGAATGAAACGCCGGCCACCGAAGGCGTCGACAAGGTCATCACGCCCACCTCCATCAAGGAGAAAGAGCAGGACGCCGAGACCTTGCAGCGCAAGACCGCCGAGATCGAACGCAAGATCGCCGACGGTCGTTGATGTCGTGAAAAAGGAGAAAAGTGCAGCTAACCGTCCGTTCACATCCGTTTCACGCGGCATTCACATTCTCGGGCGTAATGTTGACCTTGCTCCTTCTTCAAGCCCGCTTTCCTCCCCGTCGGCGGGCTTTTCTTTGTCTGCGATTTGGCGTTTCGCCAAGCCAGGCCTGCTAACCTCACCTATTCAAGCGTCGACCCGAACCAGGGCTCGGCGCGTTGCAGTGGCCATGACCACTGCCTTCCAAGGAGCTTGACCCCACCATGACCATTTCCCTGCGCACACGGTTGTTGACCGTGCTGATGTTCGCCACGCTGCTCAGTGGCTGCGGCGTCAATAACATTCCGCAATATGACGAACAGGTGAAATCGGCCTGGGCTCAGGTGGAGAACCAGTACCAGCGTCGTGCCGACCTAATCCCCAATCTGGTGGAAACGGTGAAGGGCTACGCCAAGCAGGAGCAGGACACCCTGACTCGAGTGATCGAGGCGCGCGCCAAGGCGACGTCGATCCAGGTCGATGCCAACACGCTGGACGATCCGGCCAAGCTGCAGCAATTCGATCAGGCCCAGCAGCAACTCAGCGGTGCCTTGAGCCGTTTGATGGTGACGGTCGAGCGTTATCCTGACCTGAAGTCGAACCAGAACTTCCTGGCGCTGCAGTCGCAGCTTGAAGGCACCGAGAACCGTATTGCGGTAGCACGTCGCGACTTCATTGCCTCGGTCGAGAAGTACAACACCGAGATCCGTACCTTCCCCGGTAAGCTGTGGCAGATGACCATGTACCGTGATCAGAAGGTTCGCGAGAACTTCAAGGCCACGGCACCCAATGCCGAGCAAGCGCCGAGCGTGAAGTTCCAATGAAGCCATGGCGGTGCCTGCCGCTGTTGATGCTGCTGTGGGCCGCCACTGCCGGAGCGCTGGAGTTTCCAGCGCTCAGCGGTAGGGTAGTGGACCAGGCGGGCCTGCTCGACGAGCAGACCCGCAGCCAGCTCAGCCAGATGCTCGAGGCACACGAGCAGGCGACCTCCGAGCAGGTCGTGGTGGTCACCGTGCCGGACCTGCAAGGCACGGACATTGCCGATTACGGCTATCAACTCGGGCGTGCCTGGGGCATTGGTCAGAAAGGCAAGGACAATGGCGCCTTGCTGATCGTCGCCAAGGCCGAGCGCAAGGTGCGCATCGAGGTCGGTTATGGCCTGGAAGGGCAACTGACCGATGCGCAGTCCTCCATCATCATCAATAACGTGATCGTGCCGTCGTTCCGCCAGGGCGATTTCGCTGGCGGCATTCGTGCGGGCGCAGCGGCCATGTTGCAGGTGCTGGGGGGCGACCCTCTGGCCGAGCCGCAGCGCAGCAACGCGCAGGACCAGGGCCAGGACCAGCAGCGTCTGCCATGGCCGGCGTTCCTGATTCTGATCATCATCGTGATCGTGATGATTCGCGGTGGTGGCGGAGGCGGGCGCGGTGGCCGAGGCGGCGGTGGTCGCTCGGTACTCACGGGTGCGGTGCTCGGCGGCCTGCTGGGTGGCGGTCGTGGCGGCGGTGGTTTCGGCGGCGGCGGTGGCGGTTTTGGTGGCGGTGGCGGCGGCTTCGGCGGCGGGGGTGCATCGGGTGGCTGGTAAATCGAGCAGGTACGCAGCATGACATTACTGGACGAAAGCGCGCAGAAGCGCGTGGCCACGGCGATTGCCGAGGCAGAACTGCACACCGACGCCGAGCTGGTCACGGTGCTTGCACCGCAATCCGACGACTACACCTACATCCCGTTGTTGTGGGCGGGGTTGATCGCACTGCTGGTGCCGGGTCTGATCAACTATTACCCCGGTTGGCTGAACGCTCATCAGTTGCTGCTGGCGCAGTGGGCAACCTTCATCGTGCTGGGGCTGTTGTTTCGCATTCCAGCCCTGACCACGGTGTTGGTACCGCGCCGGGTGCGGCACTGGCGGGCAGCGAACATGGCGCGTCGGCAGTTTCTGGAGCGAAAATTGCATCACACTCAGGGCGCAACGGGGATGTTGATCTTCGTTTCGGAGGCAGAACGGTACGTGGAAATTCTGGTGGACGAGGGGATTTCCAGTCGCGTCGGGGATGACACCTGGAACGCGATCGTCGAAGCGTTCACCGCGCGGGTCAAGCGCGGTGAAACGATGGAAGGCTTCGTCGGCTGTATCCAGGCGTGTGGTGAGGTGTTGCGAGAGCACGTACCGGTCACCCATCCTCGCAACGAGTTACCGGATCGGTTGGTCGTACTGGGCTGACCGTTCGGCCAATCAGACGGATCTAGCGAGGCTATGAGCTGTCGAAGTGGCAATGCGCTACCATTCGTTCTTTGCCCACGGAGCCTCGCTATGAGCCCGATCATTTTTCCCCAGCCGTTCAAGGCAGTGGGTTGTTCCGATTGTCGAAACCTGGATGCACTGGGTTTCGACTTCACCATGGCGTTCCAGCCGATTCTCGACGTGCGCAGTGGCCAGCCCTGGGCGTATGAAGCACTGGTGCGTGGTATCAACGGCGAGTCTGCGTTCAGCATCCTGAGCATGGTGAACGATGGCAATCGCTATCGCTTCGATCAGGCCTGCCGGGTCAAGGCCATCGAACTGGCCACCCGCTGGGGTTTGCTCGACTTGCCCGACTGCCTGCTGAGCATCAATTTCCTGCCCAAGGCCGTCTACCGCGCCGAGACGTGCATTCGCGCAACGCTCGAGGCTGCCCGCCAATTCGGTTTTCCGTTGAATCGGCTGATGTTCGAGGTCACCGAAGGTGAGCGTGTGGACGACCCGGTGCATCTGCAGTCGATTTTCGCCGAGTACGAAAAGCAGGGCTTCACCACGGCAATCGACGATTTCGGCTCGGGGTATTCGGGTTTGAACATGCTGGCGACGTTCCAGCCCAATGTGTTGAAAATCGACATGGCACTGACTCGCGCGCTGGATCAGGACGCTGTACGGCAAGCCATCGTGGCGGGGATCGTGCTGGTGGCCGGCAAGCTGAACATCACGGTGGTGGCCGAAGGCGTCGAAACCGTCGGTGAAAGCGCGGCCTTGCAGGCATTGGGTATCGACTTGCAGCAAGGCTACCTGTTCGCCCGGCCCGCCATCGGCGAGTTGCCGCTCAAGCGTTGAGACGTTTGCCAGGCAGATTGACTTGCGACTGAAATCGTAACTAGCGAAGGTCAGGGCAAGTGTTCAACTTGCCCCTGTGTTGCATCAATCTTCGAGAATGAACGCGAACTTGTCGTCGATCAGCATCTTCAGGTAGTCGTCGAAGCTGTCGGCGATGACCACGTATTCGTCCGGGTCGTGGACGAAGCGGATGACCTGGCCTTTGGTGCCTTTGCCGGTCGGGTTGAAGTCGATGAACAGCGTGGACGTGCCGCCGTTGTTCATGCAGTGCGAGAAACACAGGCGTTCGCCCAGAACAACTTCGGCATCGATGCGTCGATCGACCATTTCCGGGTTTTCCAGGAAGAAGTCGTCGTAGATGTCGGCGATGCTTTTGTCGTTGGCGGCGCGATCTTCGAGGATCTGCTCGACCGAGCGCAGGTAGTACGGGTATTCAGCGATGTCCGAGCCCAGGATGAGCACCGAGACTTCACCTTTTTCGTACTTCTGCCAGTGCGTACCGTTCACCTTGGCGAGTAGTTGCAGCAGGCTGTCCGGGCAGTCCGGGTAGACCTCTTTGAGGGCGTCCAGTTGGGTGGGCGAGGCGCCGGTGGCGAACGCGAGTTCGTCAAGGCTGGCGGCGGGCAGGGCGGCTTTGAGGCCTGAGTGGAACTGTTCGACGATGCTCAAGGCTGCTTCCTTACACGGGTTTTGTTTGAGCACCATTGGGCGATTAGTGGGGGGGAGTCAAGGTAATTTACTGTTTGGGGGGTATGTGGGGGGGGCTCGGAGGGGGTTGTTGGGCTGCTGGCCTCTTCGCGGGCAGAGCCCGCTCCCACAGAGGCCGCTGCCACAGAGCTCCGCTCCCACAGAGCCCGCTGCCACAGAGCTCCGCTCCCACAGAGGCCGCTGCCACAGAGCTCCGCTCTCACAGAGGCCTGCGGGGTGTCAGCGCCAGCGAACGGTGTAGTGGGCGGGCACGTCGCTCATCTGTGGCTGGAAGTGGGTGTTGGAAATCACGTGGGTCTGTACCTCTCCGGCGGCGTCATGCAACTCGATCCGGTCGCCTGCGCCGGCATTGAGCGTTACCTCGTAGATCAACGCCTTGTTGGGCTCCAGGGACGAGTCGAAGGGGCCGAAGCGGGTGCCGTCGATGCGAATGATGTAGACCTGGTGAGCGCCTTGGGTGGATGTGCTGGTCACTGCGAAAACTCCATACCTTTGCTGGTCGATATCTATGTGGGCTGTCACAGGCTCAGACGCATGGACAGGTCTACCGCTTTTACATCCTTGGTCAGGCTGCCGATCGAGATGTAGTCCACCCCCGTCTCGGCAATGCTGACCAGGGTCGAATCGTTGATGCCGCCACTGGCTTCGAGTTTGGCCTGGCCAGCATTGATGCTCACTGCTTCGCGCATGTCGGCGAGGCTGAGCTCGTCGAGCATGACGATGTCGGCACCCGCTGCCAGGGCTTCGCGCAACTCGTCCAGGCTTTCGACTTCAATTTCCACCGGCTTGCCCGGCGCGATGCGCTGGGCCGCAGCCACCGCCTGAGCCACGCCACCGCACGCGGCGATGTGGTTCTCTTTGATCAGGAAGGCATCGTACAGGCCGATGCGGTGGTTATGGCAGCCACCGCAGGTCACCGCGTACTTTTGCGCCAGGCGCAAGCCCGGCACGGTCTTGCGCGTATCCAGCAGCTTGACCTGGGTATGGGCGACACGCTCGGCGAAATACCGTGCGCGGGTGGCGACGGCCGACAGCAGTTGCAGAAAATTCAGCGCACTGCGCTCGCCGGTCAGCAGTGACCGCGCCGGGCCTTCGAGGTGAAACAGGGCCTGGTTGGGCTGAGCCTGCTGCCCGTCCACCACCTGCCAATGCACCGCCACGCGTGGATCGAGTTGGCGAAACACGGCATCGACCCAGGCGCTGCCGGCAACGGTACAGGCATCGCGGGTGATGATGCTGGCCTTGGCCAGGCGTTCGGCCGGGATCAATTGTGCAGTGATATCGCCGCTGCCCACGTCTTCGGACAACGCACGGCGCACGTTGGCTTCGATTTCAGCGGTCAGATCGGCAAGACGAAGATTGGACATGACACGCTCCATCGGCAAAGTGGCCGGATTATAGGATACTGCACCGCTTGGAGCGAAGCCCTGTAGTCCGCGCCTTCACACGGTGTAAAAAGCTGTGCATTTGGTCGGCTGCCGTGAGCTTTCGTACATATTTAAGGTCAATCTCTTACTTAGCCCCGTGTTCGCTGAACTGCTTGCCACCTTGGTAGTCAGAGATCACTGTCGGTGAGGTCAGGTAAATGACGTCACGTGGTTGACAGGGATGTCGACGCTCTAATTCTCTTGGTGGGGGTCTTGATGGCGAACGATGGGAAAGTGGTTTCACTGAACAAGGCTGCCGCCGATCATGCGAGCCAGCCTGCCAGTGTGCGCCTGCCTGTCGTCCTGTTGCAGGTGCGCGACAAAGCCGCGCTGCAGCTCAAGCAGGCCCTGCAGGTGTTGTTCGATAACGCCGACGATACCCTGTTCGAAATGGCCGACCGGGCGTTGAACAACGTCGATCAGAATACCTTCTTCGAAGCCATGCGCGACCTGCGCCTCAAGCGCAAGAGCATCGAGCGCGGTTTCCTCGAGAAATTCTACGAAAGCTTCGTGCGCGTGGGTCAGTACGACACGGTCGAGGCCAGCGCGCCGCCGCCGCTGAGCTACGACAAACTGGCGCTGGTGCCCAACGACGAGTTGGAGCGCACGGTGGCACTGGATGCCATGGTGGCCAAGGTCCTCAGCCGTGACAGTTTTGCCCTGGGCCAACTGACCACCCGCTTGAATGTACTGCTGACCCGCCGCCTGGACGATTCCACCAACCCGCTCGGGCCGGTCATGTTGTGTGACTATTTTCTCCAGGCCGGGCGCAGCCTGGGTGTGGAGATCAAGGTCAAGCTGATCATCCTCAAGCTGTTCGAGAAATACGTTCTTACCGATACCGATCAGCTGTACGCCGAGGCCAATCAACTGCTCATCGCGGCCGGCATCCTGCCCGAGCTTAAGGCTGCGCCTGCGCGTCGCGCCGCCGATCGTTCCAGCGACCGCCCGCGTCCCGCTGCTGCCGAGCCGGAAACACGCGCCGAGGCGCCGAGCAAGTCCGCTCAGCGCGATGAGAATGTGCAGGAAGCGTTCGGCGCCCTGCAGGACTTGCTGCACGACCTGCGCGGCAGCATGGCGCCGAAGATGGAGCCGCCGAGCGAGGCCATGCCGATCTCGACCAGCGATCTGCTGCGCCTGCTGTCCCACTTGCAGCAATACGTGCCCCAGCAGCCGCCACAGAACGACTACGACCTGCGCCAGCAACTGGAACAGCTGCTGACCCGCGTCAGCGTCAAGAGCGGCAAGTTTCGGGTAGTGGGGGTGATGGACGAAGACGTCATCAACCTCATTGCCATGCTGTTCGAATTCATCCTCGATGATCGCAATCTGCCCGACTCGCTCAAGGCCCTGATCGCACGCCTGCAGATTCCCATGCTCAAGGTCGCGGTGCTGGACAAGAGCTTTTTCAGCCGTGGTGCGCACCCGGCGCGGCGGCTGCTCAACGAAATCGCCTCGGCGGCAATGGGCTGGGGCAGCCGCGACGATTACCAGCGCGACGCGCTGTACCTTCGCATCGATCAGATCGTGCAGCGCCTGCTCAACGATTTCGTCGACGACACGTCGCTGTTTTCCGAGCTGCTGGTCGATTTCCTGGCCTTCAGCAACGACGAACGTCGCCGCAGCGAGTTGCTCGAACAGCGTACCCGCGATGCCGAGGAGGGCCGTGCTCGTGCGGATCTGGCGCGGCATCTGGTCGAGAAGGAACTCAACAGTCGTCTGCTGGGGCGCACGCTGCCGCAGGTGGTGGTCAATGTGCTGCAGGACGCCTGGAGCCGCGTGTTGCTGCTGGTGTGCCTGAAACACGGGGCCAATTCGTCCGAGTGGCAGGCGGCCCTGTCCACGGTCGATGACTTGATCTGGAGCGTCGAGCCCCACGACGACCCGGACATGCGCATGCGTCTGCTGGAGCTGGTGCCGGGCTTGCTCAAGTCCCTTCGCGACGGTCTTACCAGCACCGCATTCGATCCGTTCGCCACCAGTGAATTCTTCAGTCAGCTGGAAGTGCTGCATGTGCAGGCGTTCCAGCGTGATCTGGCGAATGTCGAAGGCGTCACGGCCGGTGAGGAATCGCTGGTGCAGGTGGTCGAAGAGATCGTACTTGCGTCTCCGGGCGAATCCGCCGACAGCGAGGCCCAGGTGCGCTTGCCCGATGATGATCCAGGTTTGCTGCAGGTCGACAAGCTGCGTGTCGGCAGCTGGGTGGAACTGCAGGAAAACGACGAGTTCAAGTTGCGCTGCAAGCTGACCGCGATCATCGAGACCTCGGGCAAGTACGTGTTCGTCAACCGCACTGGCATGAAGGTGCTGGAGAAGACCCGCATGGGCCTGGCGATCGAGTTCCGCCGCGGCACCGTGCGGGTGCTCGATGACACTCTGCTGTTCGATCGTGCACTGGATTCGGTGGTCACCAACCTGCGCAAGCTCAAGGCACACTGATCGGCCGAGCAATGTGCAGGCTGCCTTCCGGCGCGTGAGGGTTCATACTGGAGCGCCTCGATTTCCGGCAGGACTCCAGATGCGGTTGATCTTATGCGCTTGAACGGCCTCACAGGGTGGTGCGACGGCGTTCGCCATTGCCCTTCGCCCAATTTCAATGAGCGCCCCGACGGCGAAGTCTCGCTGTTGGTCATCCATAACATCAGCTTGCCGCCCGCGCAGTTTGCCACGGGCAAGGTGCATGAGTTTTTCCAGAACTGCCTGGATTACACCGAGCACCCCTATTTCGAAGGGATCTCCCATCTGCGTGTGTCCGCGCACTTTCTGATCGAGCGTGACGGTGCGGTAACGCAATTCGTCTCCTGTCTGGATCGCGCCTGGCACGCTGGCGTATCGTTGTTCGATGGCCGCGAAAACTGTAATGATTTTTCTGTAGGCATCGAACTGGAAGGTACTGATGATCAACCCTTCGCCGATGCCCAGTATGCAGCGCTTGTCACCTTGACCCGGCTGTTGCTCGAGCGTTTTGCGACCTTGAGCGTGGAGCGCATCTGCGGCCACAGCGACATTGCTCCGGGCCGCAAGACCGACCCCGGCCCCTGTTTCGACTGGGTACGCTACCGTGCCGCATTGCTGAATGAAGAGGATGCACGATGATTTTTCTGGTGCTGCTGCTGGTCCTGCTGGCCGAGAAGTTTTCCGGGCTGCGCCAGCGCGTGCAACGTGACGGTTTTTTCCTGGGTGAACTGCATCGGCTCGAAGCGCGGCCGGGGCTGGCGCGCGAGCCGTGGCTGGTGCTGGGGATCGGCGTGGCGCTGCCTGCGCTGCTGCTGGCGTTCGTGCTGTATGCGCTGCAGCCGGTGGCGTATGGCTTGCTGGCGCTGCCGGTGCATCTGCTGGTGCTGATCTACAGCTTGGGCCGCGGTGACATCACCGTTGGCCTGGGGCCGTTCCGCGATGCCTGGCGCCGTGAAGACACCCAGGCGGCGGTGCATGTGGCCGAACGCGACATGGGCGTCACTGCCGACACCGGCGCCAGCCTGCTGCAAAGGGTGCAGGGGCATCTGTTGTGGGAGGCCTATCAAAGCTTTTTCGCGGTGATTTTCTGGTACGCCGCCTTGGGTCCGGTGGCAGCGCTGGTCTATCGGCTGGTGGCCCTGGTGGCCGAGCAGTCTCGGCATCCTGCGGTAGCCGTGCGGGCGCAGCGGCTGCGTCATGCACTGGACTGGTTGCCGGTGCGCCTGCTGGCGGCCAGTTTTGCCCTGGTCGGTAACTTCGTGGCGGTCAGCCGGGTGATGCTGCATGAGGTGCTCAGCTGGGAAATCAGCGCTGCGGCGCTGATCGATCGCGTCGGCCGAGTGGCCGGTGATGTTCCGGCACCGGTGGTAGGGCAGGTGGGAGTGGAGACGCTGGACAGCCTGTGGCAGATGGTCGTGCGCGCAGGGGTGTTGTGGTATGCGGTTCTGGCGGTGTGTTCGGTGTTGGCGTGATTCTGCAGGCTTGATTGTGTCGACCGCTGACGCGGCTTGCGCCGCTGCTACAGGGAGCACTGGCGCTTCTCCCCCTGTGTAGCAGCGGCGCGAGCCGCGTCCGGGTTTACTGCGTATCCGGCCAACCAAACACCGCATTGGCGTTCCGGGTGCTGGCCGCTGCCAGGGTCGCTGCGTCGGTGCCCATGATGTGCGCCAACGCTTCGGCAATGTCCGGCAAATGCTCCGGACTGTTGCGTACACCCGGATGCATGGCAGGCGCCATGTCCGGCGAATCGGTTTCCAGAACGATGGCCTCCAGCGGTAAACGCGGCAGTACCTTGTGCATGCGCAGCGCCTGCGGCCAGGTCGGCGCGCCGCCCAAGCCCAGCTTGAAGCCCAGTTTCAGATACTCCCGTGCCTCCTCCCAGCTTCCAGCGAATGCATGAATCACACCGGCGCGTTTCAGCTTGAAGCGCTTCAAGGTCGCGATCACGGCCGCATGGCTGTGGCGCACATGCAGTAACACCGGCAGTTGCACATCCACGGCCAGTTGCAGCTGCGCTTCGAACAACGCCTGCTGCCGATCGCGATCCAGATCCTTGAGGTAATAATCCAGGCCGAACTCGCCGATGGCACACAGTTTCGGGTGTCCGTGCAAACGCTCAAGCCAGTCGCGCAGGGCATTCACATGCTCGGGCCGGTGCTCTTCGAGAAACACCGGGTGCAGGCCCAAGGCCGCATACACCCGTTCATCCGCCAACGCCAGATCCCACACCCGCTGCCAGTTGGCTCGATGCACACCCAGCACTACCACCCGCTCCACACCACGCGCTGCGGCGGTGTCCAGCACGCGGGCGCGATCGGCATCGAAGTCGGGAAAATCCAGGTGAGTATGGGTGTCGATCAAGCGCACCATCAGGCCTCGTGAATCCTCTGTTTGAAGGTCCGGGCCAAGGCATTCACGCCGGGCTCGTACTGCTTTTGTTCCACAGCGGCGAGTGCCAGTTCCAATGCCTTACTGGCGATCATGTTGTGTTGCTGGGCCATGGCGTTGACCGGCAGCGGCAGGAAGTCCAGCAGTTGGGTGTCGCCGAACGTGCCCAGGTGCACTGCCTGGGAATCCAGCGGCCGCTCCTGCAGCACATCGAACACGCCCTGCAGCAGCACGTAGGAGGTGGTCACCAGCGCATCGGGAAGGTGGCCGAGCTTGTCGAGCAAGGCCTGCATGGAATGCTGGCCCCCTTCGCGACTGAAGTATTCGCTGTGCTCGACCAGCACCGTGCCATCGAAATCGGCCAGCGCAGTATTGAAGCCTTCGGTTCGCGCCTGGCTGATGCTCAGTTCAGGCCGTGCGCCGATCAAGGCGATGTGGCGAGGCTTGGGCAACAGCAGGCTTTGCGTCAATTGCAGGCTGGCGTTGCGGTCATCGCTGATCACCGAGCAGAACTGCGCCGGGTCCATCATCCGGTCGATGGCGATCACCGGTGTGCCCTTGGCCTGCAATTCACGGTAACTATCGTCGCTGGCCGGCAGGCAGCTGGCAACGAACAGCGCGTCGCAACGTCGGGCGCGAAACAGTTGCAGCAGCTGCAGCTCGCTGGCGGCATCGTCGTCGGAGCTGGCGATCAGCAACTGGTAACCATGGGCGCGGGCACCTTGTTCGAGTAGCTTGGCTATGCGCGCGTAGCTGGGGTTTTCCAGGTCCGGCAGGATGAAGCCCAAGGTACGCGTGTGCCGACTGCGCAGCCCGGCTGCCTGGGGGTTGGGGGTGAAGCCCTGTTCCTGGACGATGGCTTCGACGCGCGCCACCGTCGCCTTGCTGATGCGCTGTTGAGCGGCCTTGCCATTGATGACGTAACTGGCAGTGGTGACCGAGACGCCAGCCAGGCGAGCAATATCGCTGAGTTTCAACCGTTGATTCCTTAGTGTCGTCGCGCCGGTGCCGAGGCATTGGAGCGCGCTCATTCATCGTTTGTCGGGTGGCGCCAGGCCAAGTTCAGGCAACGTAACCGACAGGTTGGACTTCAATCATCGAAGATTATCGAGTAACGTGCGCTGCATTCTAGATTAAACGTTTCAGCCTGCGTGTTTCCTGCCGTAAAACATCTCTTGTCGAGGTCTCATCCTTACCCTCGGCAACGCAGGCCGGACCCATCGAGAGTACAGAGCGCGCACCTCGATGCTCTATGCTCACACTTCACAACAATACCTCAGCGCGCTGCCGCCGCTGTAAAGGAGAGAGGCAATGCTGGAGCTCACTATAGAGCAGATATCCATGGGCCAGAGCGCCGTGGATAAACCCGCCGCCCTGCAATTGCTCGCCGACAAACTGGTTGCCGATGGTTTGGTGGCCGAAGGTTATCTGGCTGGCCTGCAAGCGCGTGAAGCTCAAGGCTCGACCTTTCTGGGCCAAGGCATCGCCATTCCCCACGGTACGCCCGATACCCGTGACCTGGTGTTCACTACCGGCGTGCGCCTGCTGCAATTTCCCGAAGGCGTGGATTGGGGTGACGGCCAGAAGGTCTACCTGGCCATCGGCATCGCCGCCAAGTCCGACGAACACCTGCGCCTGCTGCAACTGCTGACCCGCGCGCTGGGTGAAACCGATCTGGGTGAAGCGCTGCGCCAGGCCGCCGATGCACCCGCGCTGCTGAAGCTACTGCAAGGAGCGCCGCAGGAATTGGCGCTGGATGCGCAGATGATCGGCCTGAGCGTGATGGCCGAAGATTTCGAGGAACTGGTCTGGCGTGGTGCGCGTTTGCTGCGCCAGGCCGACTGCGTGAGCAATGGTTTTGCCGCGCTGCTTCAGCAGGTCGAAGCCTTGCCGCTGGGCGATGGCTTGTGGTGGCTGCACAGCGAACAGACCGTGAAGCGTCCGGGCCTGGCCTTCGTCACCCCTGACAAACCCCTGCGCTACCTGGGTCAGCCGCTGACCGGGCTGTTCTGTCTGGCCAGCCTGGGCGAAGCTCACCAGGCCTTGCTCGAACGCCTGTGCGCGCTGCTCATCGAAGGCCGCGGCAACGAACTGGGCGCTGCCACCAGCACCCGCGCCGTGCTCGAAGCGCTGGGCGGCGAGCTGCCTGCCGATTGGCCCAGCGCACGCATCGTGCTGGCCAACGCACATGGCCTGCACGCGCGGCCGGCGAAGATCCTGGCGCAGTTGGCCAAGAGCTTCGAAGGCGAGATCCGCTTGCGGGTGGTCGAGTCCGGTGGCCTCGCTGTTTCTGCCAAGAGCCTGAGCAAGCTGCTCAGCCTGGGTGCGCAGCGCGGTCAGACCCTGGAACTGGTCGCCGAGCCGAGCATTGCCGGCGATGCCTTGCCGGCGTTGCTGGCGGCTATCGAGGAGGGCCTGGGCGAGGAAGTGGAACCACTGCCAAGCGTGACCGAGGCTGCTCCTGTGCAGCCCACTGTGACCAAGGCGGCCAAGGTCAAGCCACAGGCGCCACGCACGGGCGCGCAGGTGCAGGGTGTTGCCGCTGCCCCCGGGATCGCCATGGGCCCGGCGCACATCCAGGTGCTGCACGATTTCGAATTTCCCCAGCGCGGCGAGTCCGTGGCGCTTGAGCGTGAGCGCTTGCAAGCCGCCCTCGGCCAGGTCCGTCAGGACATCGACGGGCTGATCCAGCGCGCCCAGGCGCAAGCCATCCGCGAGATTTTCGTCACTCACCAGGAAATGCTCGACGACCCGGCCCTGACCGATGAAGTCGCTGCCCGTTTGCAGCAGGGCGAAAGCGCTGCCGCGGCCTGGAACACGGTGATCGAAGCGGCCGCTGTGCAGCAGGAATCGTTGCAGGATGCCCTGCTGGCGGAGCGCGCAGCCGATCTGCGCGACATCGGCCGCCGCGTGCTGGCGCAGCTGTGTGGCGTGCCCACTCTGGAAGAACCCAAGCAAGCCTACATCCTGGTAATGGACGAGGTGGGTCCATCCGACGTTGCCCGTCTGGACCCGGCGCGCGTGGCCGGGATTCTCACCGCCCGTGGCGGCGCCACTGCGCACAGCGCCATCGTCGCGCGTGCTCTCGGCATTCCTGCCGTGGTGGGTGCAGGCGAGGCGGTGTTGCAGATTGCCGCCGGCACTGCGCTGTTGATCGACGGCCAGCGCGGCCTGCTGACCGTGGCCCCGGCGCCCGAGGTGCTGGAACAAGCGCTGGCCGATCGTGACCGTCGCGAGCAGCGCCTGCAGGCGGCTGCCGAGCGACGCATGGAGAGCGCCGTGACCCTCGACGGGCACGCAGTGGAAGTGTTCGCCAACATCGGCGAAAGCGCCGGTGTCGCCAAGGCCGTGGAGCAGGGCGCCGAAGGCGTTGGCCTGCTGCGCACCGAGCTGATTTTCATGGCCCATTCGCAAGCCCCGGACGAGGCGGTGCAGGAAGCCGAGTACCGCCGCGTGCTCGATGGCCTGCAAGGTCGGCCGTTGGTGGTGCGCACGCTCGATGTGGGCGGCGACAAGCCCTTGCCGTACTGGCCGATCGACAAGGAAGAGAACCCGTTTCTGGGGGTGCGCGGCATTCGCCTGACCCTGCAGCGTCCCGACGTGATGGAAGGCCAGCTGCGCGCACTGCTGCGCGCTGCCGACAACCGTCCGTTGCGGATCATGTTCCCCATGGTCGGCAGCCTCGAAGAGTGGCGCCAGGCCAAGGACATGACCGAGCGCGTGCGCCGCGAGATCCCGGTCAAGGACCTGCAGCTGGGCATCATGATCGAGGTGCCGTCGGCGGCATTGCTAGCACCGGTGTTGGCCCGCGAGGTCGACTTCTTCAGCATCGGCACCAACGACCTGACCCAGTACACGCTGGCCATCGACCGTGGTCACCCGACCCTCTCGGCCCAGGCCGATGGCCTGCACCCCGCGGTGCTGCAACTGATCGACATCACCGTGCGTGCGGCGCACGACTACGGCAAGTGGGTCGGCGTGTGCGGCGAACTGGCGGCCGATCCGCTGGCGGTGCCGTTGCTGGTCGGCCTGGGTGTGGATGAATTGAGTGTCTCGGCGCGCAGCATCGCCGAGGTCAAGGCGGGGGTGCGCGAGCTGACGCTCAGCCACGCGCAACAATTGGCCCGGCATGCGCTCGGGCTGGGCACCGCTGCGCAGGTACGTGCCCTGGTGGAGAAATCTTGATGGCACGCATCCTGACCCTGACGCTCAATCCGGCGTTGGACCTGACCGTGGAAATCGACGGACTGGAACTGGGCGAAGTCAATCGCAGCACTGCCTTGCACCGGCACGCCGCCGGCAAGGGCCTCAACGTTGCCCAGGTGTTGGCCGACCTCGGCCATCGAGTGACGGTGAGCGGCTTTTTGGGCGAGGCCAACCCGCAACCGTTCGAGGCCTTGTTCGCCCAACGCGGTTTCACCGATGCGTTCATTCGCGTACCGGGTGAGACGCGCAGCAACATCAAGCTGGCCGAACGCAGTGGCCGGGTCACCGACCTCAATGGTCCAGGGCCCGTGGTCGACGACCAGGCCCAGGCCGCTCTGCTGGCACGCCTGCACGACATTGCAGCGGGCCACGACGCCGTCGTAGTCGCCGGCAGCCTGCCGCGTGGGGTGAGCCCTGAATGGTTTCAGGCGCTGCTCGAACAGCTTGCGCACATGGGCTTGAAGGTGGCACTCGATACCAGCGGGGCTGCCTTGCGCGCGGGCTTGAAGACGCGTCCATGGCTGATCAAGCCCAATACCCACGAGCTTACCGAGGTGCTTGGGAGTTCCGTGGAAACGCCGGCCGAGCAGGCGGCTGCGGCGCAGCGCCTGTTGGCTGACGGCGTCGCCAATGTGGTGATCTCGCAGGGCGAACGCGGCGTCAATTGGTTCGCCGCCGGCCTGGCATTGCAGGCCTTGCCACCCACCGTCGAGGTCGCCAGCACCGTCGGTGCCGGAGACTCGCTGCTGGCCGGGTTGGTGCACGGTCTGCTCAGCGAGCAGGCGCCGGAACACAGCCTGCGCACGGCCACGGCGATCGCCGCCATGGCGGTGACGCAGATCGGCTTCGGAATCAGTGATGCCGCGCACCTGGCGCGGCTTGAAAGCGGCGTCAGCGTACGTCCGCTGACAGAACAATAAGAGGGTTGAAGATGAAACTAGCTATTGTCACCGCGTGCCCCAGCGGGCGGGTGTCCAGCGTCTTGAGCGCACGTCTGCTCGACGCTGCGGCCCGTCGCCAGGGCTGGACCACCTTCGTTGAAGTGTTCGACCCGCAACACCCGGAACTGCGCCTGAGCGCAGCCGATATCGAGAACGCGGATTGGGTGCTGGTGGTCAACACCGGCGCCATGGACCTGAGCCGCTTCGTCGGCAAGCGACTGTTCCAGAGCAGCCCGGCCCACGCCCTGCAGGACGTCGACGGCTTCCTGCGCCAGGCCGCCGATCAGGCCAAGCCCTATGCCGCGGCACCGGCAGCCGCCGCGGCCGCTTCGCGCGCGCCACGGCTGGTGGCGGTCACCGCTTGCCCGACCGGGGTGGCGCACACGTTCATGGCGGCCGAGGCCTTGCAGCAAGGCGCCAAGCAGTTGGGTTATGAACTGCAGGTGGAAACCCAGGGTTCGGTGGGTGCGCGCAATCCGTTGAGCGTGCAGGCCATCGACGAAGCCGACGTGGTGCTGTTGGCCGCCGACATCGAAGTGGCCACCGAGCGCTTTGCCGGCAAGAAGATCTATCGCTGCGGCACCGGTATCGCTTTGAAGCAGGCCCAGGCCACGCTGAACAAGGCGTTGGCCGAAGGTGAAGTGGAGTCCACCGGCAGCGCTGCCGGTGCGCCCAAGAAGCAGGAAAAGACCGGCGTCTACAAGCACCTGTTGACCGGTGTGTCGTTCATGCTGCCGATGGTGGTGGCGGGCGGTTTGCTGATCGCGCTGTCGTTCGTGTTCGGTATCGAGGCCTTCAAGGAACCCGGCACCTTGCCGGCGGCGTTGATGCAGATCGGTGGCGAAGCGGCGTTCAAGCTGATGGTGCCGCTGCTCGCGGGCTACATCGCTTATTCCATCGCTGACCGTCCGGGACTTGCGCCGGGCATGATTGGTGGTTTGCTGGCGAGCACTCTGGGTGCGGGCTTCATTGGCGGTATCGCGGCCGGTTTCATCGCCGGTTACGCGGCCAAGGCGATCAACCGCTATGCGCGCCTGCCAGCCAGTCTGGAGGCGCTCAAGCCGATCCTGATCATTCCGCTGCTGGCCAGCCTGTTCACCGGCCTGGTGATGATCTACGTGGTGGGCAAACCGGTGGCCGGCATGCTCGCTGGGCTGACCACCTTCCTCGACAGCATGGGCACGACCAATGCGTTGCTGCTGGGTGTGCTGCTGGGGGCGATGATGTGCGTCGACCTGGGCGGACCGATCAACAAGGCCGCGTACGCGTTTTCGGTGGGGCTGCTGGCCTCGCAGAGCTACGCACCGATGGCCGCGACCATGGCTGCAGGCATGGTGCCGCCGATTGGCTTGGGCCTGGCCACGTTCCTGGCCCGGCGCAAGTTTGCCCAGACCGAGCGTGAGGCCGGCAAAGCGGCGTTGGTGCTGGGGCTGTGCTTCATTTCCGAAGGCGCCATACCGTTCGCTGCCAAGGATCCGCTGCGGGTGATCCCGGCGAGCCTGGTCGGTGGCGCGTTGACCGGCGCATTGTCGATGTACTTCGGCTGCAAGCTGATGGCGCCGCACGGTGGGCTGTTCGTGTTGCTGATTCCCAACGCGATCAACCATGCCTTGCTGTATCTGCTGGCCATCGTTGCCGGTGCCTTGCTGACGGCGGTGGTGTATGCCGTAATCAAGAAGCCGGAAGTGCAGGAAATTGCCGTAGAACCGGTCAAGGCCTGATCCCGTAGCAGCGGCGCAAGCCGCGTCCGGCCTCACCGTGGTGAACCAGATACACCGCATGCACCGCCGACGCGGCTCGCGCCGCTGCTACAAGGGGCGCGATCAGCCTGGATGGGGCGGGCACACCGCACGCGGTGTGCGGTTTCATCGCGGTGAGGTTGACACACCGCATGCACCGCCGACGCGGCTTGCGCCGCTGCTACAAGGGGCGCGATCAGCCTGGATGGGGCGGGCACACCGCACGCGGTGTGCGGTTTCATCGCGGTGAGGTTGATACACCGCATGCATCGCCGACGCGGCTTGCGCCCGCCGATTGACACACCGCACCCCTGTAGCAGCGGCGCGAGCCGCGTCGGCGGTACACGCGATGGTTCAGTAGACGTCGCGGCGGTAGCGGCCGGTTTCGATCAGGTCGTTCAGACGTTCGCGGCCCAGCACCTGCGTCAGCACTTCATCCACGCCGCTGGCCATCCCCTGCAAGCTGCCGCACACATAGATCACCGCGCCATCCTCCACCCACTGCAGCAACACCTCACCGGCCTCGCGCAAACGATCCTGCACGTACACCTTGTGCGCCTGATCGCGCGAAAACGCCAGATCCAGTCGCGCCAGCTCACCGCTTGCCAGCCACCCCAGCAACTCATCCGCGCAGAGGAAATCATGGTTCCGATTACGTTCGCCGAACAGTAACCAATTGCGCCGCTGACCCTGTTCGATGCGCGCCTTGAGCAAGCTGCGCAAGCCAGCCAGGCCCGTGCCGTTGCCCAGCAGAATCACCGGTACCGGTTCCTGCGGCAGATGAAAGCCGGCGTTGCGCCGCAAACGCAAGCTGACCGCCCCGTGCAGCTGCGCGTGTTCGGTCAGCCATCCCGACCCCAGCCCCAGGCTGCCGTCGACGTGGCGCTCCTGGCGCACGATCAACTCCAGCCGGCCATCGCTGGGTAGCGAAGCGATGGAATACTCACGTGCGGCAAGAGGAATCAGCGCATCCACCAGCGCCTGTGCATGCAGACCGACCAGGTGCCCGCGACTGGCCGGCAGTTGCCGACTGGCCAGCGCCTGACCAAGCGGCTCCTGCAAGCCATCGACCTCAACCAGCGCAGACGCCTGCAGCCCCAGCCCCGACAAACACTGTTCGATGGCCGCACAGCTGTTGCGCGGCAGCACGTCGACCAGATCGCCAGCCTGCCATTGGGCGTCGCCATCATTGTGCAAGGCAATGCGATAGACCGTCGCGCCTTCACTCCCCGGATTCAGCAGCTGGCGTTCGATCAAGGTCCACGGGCTGAACACCGGTGCCTGCCACACGGCCTGGGCGACGCCCCCGGTCAGCCCGCTCAATTGCTGCTGCCAGTGCTGCAAGGCTGCCGGGTCGGCGTTGTCGACCTCGATCGAGGCAAACAGTGGCTGGGCGCCACGGGCATCGAGCCATTGGTCCAGACGATGAGCGAAGCCGCAGAACTGCTGGTATTGCCGGTCACCCAGGGCCAGCACGGCGTAGCGTAAGCCGGGCAGGGCACAAGCACTGCCGAGCACCTTGCGCTCGAAGCCGCGCGCGGTGTCGGGTGCCTCGCCGTCGCCGAACGTGCTGACCACGAACAACGCCCTGTCGGCCTGCCGCAGCTGTGTTTCATCCACCTCGCCCAAGGCGCGGACACGCACGTTTTGCCCAGCCGACTGCAGTTGCCCGGCGGTTTGCCACGCCAGTTGCTCGGCGAAACCGCTCTGGCTGGCGAACCCGATCAACCAGCCGGCCGACGCCTCGTCCTGCTCATGCAAGGCGCCGCGAGCCAGCCGCACCTGGCGCTTCTTGCGACGTCGATCCAGGTACAGCAGCCAGCCTGTAATGAGGAACAACGGCATCGTCAGGCTCGCCAGCATCATCAGGATACGACCGACCAGGCCGAAATAACTGCCCACGTGCAGGGCGTAGATGCTGGTCAGCAATTGCGCCTTCAGCGACTTGTCCTCATAGCGCTGGATGTCCTTGACCTGACCGGTAGCGGGGTCGAGGCTGAGCAGGCCGAAGGCACGATCATGGGGCGAATCCGTGCGCAGGTAGAACACCGTGGCCGGCAGCCCGACATTGCCCGGAATACGCATGTTGACCACGCTCAACCGGGGGCCGACCGCGCCCTGGATGCTGGCCCACAGGGCGTCGTAATCGACCTTGGGCGCCACATCGGCAGAAGACGCGGTACGCCGCTCCATGCGCTGGGCGGCGGGGTTGTCGGAGAGCATCCTGTTCACCGCGTTGCCGAACCACTGGTAAGACCAGGTCAGGCCGGTCAGGGCCGCCAGCAGGTAGAACAGCAGGCACCAGGTGCCGAACACCGCATGCAGGTCCCAATTGAAGGCGCGGCCCTTCTTGGCCCAGTCTAGGGTCAGCCAGGTGCGCCATTGCAGCGCCTTGCGCGGCCAGCGCAGATACAGGCCGGAAAGACAGAAGAACACCAGCATCAAGGTACAGGCGGCGGTGATCTGCCGGCCCGTCGCGCCCATGGCCAGGAAGCGATGCAGATCCAGCATCAAGTCGAAGAAACCTTCGCCGACCACTTCGCCCTGCAACTCCCCGGTGTACGGATCGAAATAGGCCGAGGGCCCTCGACGTTGCCCTGGCGGCGGGGTGAACGACACCCGTGCTGCGCTGCCGTCGACCAGATCCACACGCAGTGCAGCAACCTTGCTGCCTTGCCGCTGCTCGAGAATTTCCACCAACTGCGCAGCAGGCAGAATGCCGGCCTCGCGGATCTGCACGTTCAGGGTCTGCGGATTGAGCGCGCGCAGGATTTCATCCTCGAACGAATAGCTGGCTCCGGTGATACCCATCAGGGCCAGCACCAGGCCGCCGGTGATGCCGAAAAACCAGTGCAACTGGAAGAGGACGTTCTTGAACACGAATCACCTTGAGCGGGCCGATCGAAAGGAGGGCAGACGGCATTATGCAGCACTGGCTGAGAATCAGTCTCAGGCGCACCGATTCCATTCGTTGCCGTTACGACGGGAAACGCCCCGCGTCGTCGAAACGAGCGGGGCGCAGCGACCGATGCGCAATCGCTAGAAGTGGAAGTTGGTGCTCAGCAGCGCCGTCCGTCCCGCCGCCTGATTGGCGAAATGGGTGCTGAAAGCCTTGTCGTAGTAAGTCTTGTCGGCCAGGTTCTGCACGTTCAACTGCACGTCGAAATGCTTGTTGATCTTGTAGCTGGCCATGGCGTCCAGGCGCACGTAGCTGTCGACCATGGTGGTGTTGGCGACATTGCCGAACACGTCGTCGACATAGAAGGCGCCGCCGCCGATGGTCAGCTTGGGCGTCAGGTTATAGGTGGTCCACAGGCTGGCGCTGTTGTTCGGCGTATTGGGCATCTGGTTGCCGTCGTTGGCCGCGCCCAGCGGGCCATTGTCGACCACGCGCGCCTGCAGGTAGCTGTAGCCGGCGAACACCTGCCATTGCTCGGTAAGCTTGCCGGACGCCGATAGCTCCAGGCCATCGACTCGAGTCTTACCGGCGTTCTCATAGGCGAACGTGCTGGTCTGCACGCGAGTGTTTTCTTTCTCGGTGCGAAACAGCGCGGCGGTCAGCGACAGGCGCTGGTCGAGCAGATCCCATTTGGTGCCGACTTCGTAGTTGGTGGTTTCTTCGGGCTCCAGGTCACTGCTCAGCAGGTTGCCTGTGCGATCCGGTGCGCCGCCCAGCGGGTTGCCTTCCATGCCTTCGCCCACCAGCGAACCGGGTGGGGTGGCGGAGGTGGCGTAGGACACGTACACGCTGCCGTTCTCGGCGGGTTTCCACACCAGCCCCAGTTGGCCAGTGACGAATTCGCTGGTGTCCTTGCTCTTGGCCGTGGTGGCACCGGCGGCGGTGAAGGTGCGGTAGTTGGTTTTGAAGTGGTCGTAGCGCAGGCCGGCGTTCACCTGCCATTGCGGGCTCAGTTCGAGCGTGTCGAACACGTAGATCGCCCGCGTCTTGCTCGAGGTGTCGGTACCGGCGTAGTTGCGCGCAATGGCGCCGCTCCACGGGTCGTCCGGATTGGGGTTGGCCAGCGACGTGCAGTTGTAGCCGCTGGAAACGATGCTGCCCGGTGTGCAGTTGGTGCTCGCGCCGGCGGTGCGTGGCGTGGTGTCGGTGTTGACGGTGTAGGAACTGCGGTCACTGTCTTCGCGGCTGAATTCGATGCCGGTGGAGAAGCTGTTCTTCAACCCGCCGAGGTAGAAATCACCGAACAGATCGGTCTGGTTGGTGGTGGTCGCGGTGTTGCCGACGCGGCTGTTGGCGCGGCGCCAGACACTGCCGTTGTTGACGTTGCGCTGGCTGTCGTCGGGCTGGGTGAGGATGTAGTCCTGCATGGTGTTGCCATGGCGCAGGGTGTTCTTCACGGTCAACGCGTCGGTGAGGTCGTGCTCGATGGCGAAGGTGGCGATGTCGCTGCGCGTCTTGCGGAAGTCACGGTCGCTCAGGCCATAGAAGTTGCTGCTCCTGCCGCCGTCCTCAGGCTTGTCCGGATTGGCCGAGGTGCGGCCGGCGCTGCCCGCCGCCGGAATGCTGTAGGGAATGCCCGAGTCGGGCAGGTCGTCGCTCTCCAAGTGGTAATAGTCGAGGAAGACCCGCGTCTCGGTGCCCAGGCCGAAGGCCAGCGACGGCGCAATGCCCCAGCGGTCGTAGTCGACCTGGTCGCGGCCGGCCACGTTGCTTTGGTGGCTCATCAGGTTGAGTCGCCCGGCGGCGCTGTCGCTGAACTGGTAGTTGCCATCCAGGGTATAGCGCTGGGTCTGGTCCGAGCCCCAGGTGAAACCGCCATCCAGTGAGTCGCCCAGATGCGCTTTCTTGCTTACCAGGTTGATGGTGCCGCCCGCAGCGCCACGGCCGCCGATGGCCGAGTTGGGGCCTTTGCTGACCTCGATGGATTCCACGGCGAAGATTTCCCGGCTTTGCGCGCCGGCGTCGCGTACGCCGTCCAGGTAGGTGTCGCCCTGTGCGTCGAAACCGCGGATGAAGGGTCGGTCGCCCTGCGGGTTACCGCCTTCGCCGGCGCCGAAGGTGATGCCCGGTACCGTGCGCAAGGCGTCCTGCAGGTTGAGCGCGCCGGTGTCCTTGATCACCTGTTGCGGCACCACGGTCACCGAGCGCGGCGTATCGACCAGCGGCGCGGTGTACTTGGCGGACGAGGCGCGCTCGACCTGGTAGGAGGTCGGCTCCTGAGCGTCGCCGGTGATGCTGGTGGCGCCGAGCGATACCGAGGCGCCCTTGGCCTCACTGGCCGGCGCGGCCTGTGCCGTTGGCGCGGCGCAGGTAGCGCCCAGGGCCATGCCGATGGCAGAGGCCAGCAGCCGTGGCGATGAGACCGGAATGATGTGGTGTTGGCGCGTCATGGTGGAAACCTTCCCCAAGGTTATGAGGCCGCGAAGCATAATGTAACTGCATATTTGTATCAATTGCGAAATATTGCTATTCGAGAGCCGTTTACATTCTTTACAATTTCGTCGGCTGTTTGTCTGCATTCCTGGACATGCGCGCTTGTGTTCCGGCAATGGGAATCAATACCATTGCTGCCCCTTGGCTTGCGGTGACTTTCCATGCTCCTACACATTCCCGGATTGTTCGCGCCTGACGAAGTGCTGCGCATTCGCCAGGCCCTGGAGCAGGCCGATTGGGCGGATGGGCGGATAACGGCAGGCCATCAGTCGGCCAAGGCCAAGCACAACCTGCAACTGCCCGAAGGCCATCCGCTGGCCATGGAGATCGGCGCGGCGCTGCTCGAACGTCTTTGGGCCAACCCGTTGTTCATGTCGGCAGCGTTGCCGAACAAGGTGTTCCCGCCACTGATCAACTGCTACACCGCAGGCGGAAGCTTCGACTTCCACATAGACAATGCGGTACGCCAGGCCAAGGGCAGTATCGAGCGCGTACGCACCGACCTGTCCTCGACGTTGTTCTTCAGCGATCCGCAGGACTACGACGGCGGCGAACTGGTCATCCAGGACACCTTCGGCACTCGCGAAGTCAAGCTGCCGGCCGGCGACCTGCTGCTGTACCCGGCCACCAGCCTGCACAAGGTGCGTGCGGTCAGCCGCGGCGCGCGCTTCGCGTCGTTCTTCTGGACGCAAAGCCTGGTGCGCGAAGACAGCCAGCGGGCGCTGCTGTTCGAGATGGACGGGGCAATCCAGCAGTTGAGCCGCGACGTCCCCGAGCACCCTTCGCTGATCCAACTCACCGGCACCTACCACAACCTGCTGCGGCGCTGGGTGGATGTATGAGTGCCGACTTCAGCCTGCGCCGCCTGGAGGTGCTGGACAATGAGCAGCTGCAGGCGATGCTCGCTGCCGAACCGCGCAAGGCTGCGCAGGCGCTGGTGATCGCCGCAGGGCAGGGCGTGGTCGATGCCCAGGCGCTGCTTGGGCAGATTCTGCTCGACGGCCGCGGTATCGAACGCGATGCGGTGCTTGCACTGAAATGGTTTGCCATCGCGGCCAGCCGGGGCCATGCCATGGCGCACAACATGCTCGGTCGCTGCCACGAACACGGTTGGGGCTGCGAGGCCAGTGCCGAACGTGCCGCCGGCCATTACCTGCACGCCGCACGGTCCGGGCTCGATTGGGGTTTGTACAACCTGGCCAATCTGTTGGGTACCGGACGCGGCGTGGCACTCGATCACTCAAGAGCGTTCGCCTGCTATCTGCAGGCGGCCACCATGGGCCATGCCAAATCCATGAATCTGGTAGGGCGTTACCTGGAACAGGGGCTGGTGGCGGGCGCCGATCTGCCCAGGCCGCAGGTCTGGTACATGCGTTCAGCGCAGGCGGGGGACTTCCGCGGGCAGTTCAGCCATGCCGCGATGCTGGCAGAAGAGGGCGATGTCGATACCGCACTGATCTGGCTGCAGCGGGCGCTTGACGCAGGCAATGCAAACTTTCTGCGCAGCAGCATGAAGGTGCTGGAGCAGGCCAGGCAGCCGGCCATCAGGGCGATGGCCAGCCTCTACGCGCAGCGCTTGCAAGCGCTGGAGCAGTAGAGCCACGGGCAGCCCGAAGGCTACCCGCAGGCCTCAGGTGCATTCAGACGTAGAACGATTTCAAAGGCGGGAAGCCGTTGAATTCCACCGCGCTGTAGCTGGTGGTGTAGGCACCGGTGGACAGCCAGTACAAGCGGTCGCCAATGGCCAGGTTCAACGGCAGGCCGTACTTGTAGTGCTCGTACATGATGTCGGCGCTGTCGCAGGTCGGCCCGGCGATCACCACCTCTTCCATCTCGCCCTTCTTCTCGGTCCAGATCGGGAACTTGATGGACTCGTCCATGGTTTCGATCAGGCCGCTGAACTTGCCCACGTCGGTGTACACCCAGCGCTCTACCGCGGTACGCGACTTACGCGCCACCAGCACCACTTCACTGACCAGAATGCCAGCGTTGGCGATCAGCGAACGGCCCGGCTCGAGGATGATTTCCGGCAGCTCGTCACCGAAGTCTTCCTTGAGGAAACGGATGATTTCCTCGGCATAGGTTTCCAGGCTGTTGGTGCGGGTGATGTAGTTGGCCGGGAAGCCACCGCCCATGTTGATCAGCTTGAGCACGATGCCGTCTTCTTCCTTGAGGCGTTCGAAGATCACCTTGACCTTGGCGATCGCCGCGTCCCATACGCTGATGTCACGCTGCTGCGAGCCCACGTGGAAGGAGATGCCGTACGGCACCAGGCCCAGGTCGCGCGCCAGGATCAACAGGTCCATGGCCATGTCGGTCTGGCAGCCGAACTTGCGCGACAGCGGCCAGTCGGCCGTGGTCGAGCCTTCGGTAAGGATCCGTACGTAGACCTTCGAGCCCGGCGCGGCCTTGGCGATGTTGCGCAGGTCGGCTTCGGAGTCGGTGGCGTACAGGCGCACGCCTTTGTCGTAGAAGTAGCGGATGTCCTTGGACTTCTTGATGGTGTTGCCGTAGCTGATGCGCTCCGGCCCCACGCCCTGGTTCATGACCTTGTCCAGCTCGTAGATCGAGGCAATGTCGAAGCTCGAGCCTTTATCGCGCAGCAGGTCGATGATTTCCACGGCCGGGTTGGCCTTGACCGCGTAATACACCTTGGCAAATTCGAAACCGGCGCGCAGGTCATCGTAGGCCTTGCTGATCATGGCGGTATCGATAACTACGAATGGGGTTTCTTGCTTGTCGGCGAACGCCTTCATTTTGTTGAAGGTATCGGGTGCGAAGTAGTCTTCGACGTTGATCGACATGCTAGGGACTCCTGGTGGCAAACGTCGTGAATATAAATGGGCTCAAATGACCATCCTCCGTATCCCCACTTTGGTTCGCCTACTTCCCAAGGCATGTCGGGCGAAAGCAAAAAGGCCACGGAAAGCTGCTTTCCGGTGGCCTGTTGTCTCGTCGTCAGTACTTGAGCCGGATGGATCGTTTCCAGCATGGACGGTCGGCGCGAACTTTAGGGCGTGGAAGGCTTGAGAGCAACTAAAAATGTCGCGTTTTCGTACGTTGCTCGATTGCTGGCACTGCAACCGCTGCACACTCTTGCAGCGGTTCCCTTTTAACCGACCCACATGACCGCATGATGTTCCCGAGGGGCTGGCCCGTCGGTCACTCCTTCACGTTCATGAATTCCTTGGCCCAACTCACGTAACTCTCCGGATGGGTGTAGGTGTGGGTCAGTTCGGTGGCGCTCAGGTCGGTGCTCTTGCTGAACTGCTGGCGCTGTTCGCGCAGCGAGTCGTAGGTCGCCTTGATCGCTGCAAAATAGGCGCCGTGGCCGTCCACCACCACGCGCACACCCAGTGCCGCCAGGCGTGCGTCGTCGTGCAGCGCAGGGTTGCCGTAGGTCACCAGCATCAACGGCACACTGAGGTTTTCGGCAATCTGTTCCAGGTGCTCGAAGTCTTTCACGCCGACCATGCAGATGCCATCGGCGCCAGCGGCCTGGTAAGCCTGGGTGCGGCTGATCACTTCCTGGGTCGAGAGCACCCCGGCGTGGGTCCGGGCGACGATGGTCAACTCTGGATCGACCCGCGCTTCCAGCGCCGCGCGGATCTTGCCGACCCCTTCGGCCACCGAGATGAGGTCGGTGGAGCGGCGGCCGAACTGCGCCGGCAGCAGGGTATCCTCGATGGTCAGGGCACCGATGCCGGCGCGTTCCAGTTCGACCACGGTACGCATGACGTTCAGCGCGTTGCCATAGCCGTGGTCGGCGTCGGCAATCACCGGCAACTGCGCCACACGACCGATGCGCGTGGCCTGCTCGGCGAACTCGGACAGGGTGATCAGGGCGAAGTCGGGGGCCGCCAGCACCTGCAGCGACGCCACCGAACCGCCGAGAATACCGACCTCGAAGCCCAGGTCGGCGGCAATGCGGGCAGACATCGGATCGAACACCGAAGCGGTGTGATAACACTGTTTTGAAGCAAGCAGCTCACGGAACTGGCGACGCAGGGCCGTGTGGGAAACTTTGGGCATGATCGCTCCTGATTCTGGCGAAACCCCGTTGCCTCATGCGGAGGGTTTCTGGAACTTTATCGATTCTTCATGGGTTTTTAGTGACTGGCGCCAGTTTATCACCGCACGAGCGAAGTTGTATTCGTTGACGCCATTGCACCGTGCCCGATTCGCCTGCGTCGGCAACTGGCGACGGCGCACGCAAAATGGCAGAGTGTGCGGCCATGCCTGCCTGCAAACGGAATTCCCATGGCCACTCCAACGACAATCGCCCACGACGCGCCAGGCGCTGCACAGACCAGTCCGCTGGTGATGCGCATCCTGGGTGCCTGCGCCCTCGCGCATCTGGTCAACGACCTGATCCAGGCGGTGCTGCCGTCGATCTATCCCATGCTCAAGGCCAGCTACGGGCTGACCTTCACCCAGGTGGGCCTGATCACCCTGACCTTCCAGGTCACCGCGTCATTGCTGCAGCCCTGGATCGGCTTCTATACCGATCGCCATCCCAAGCCGCTGCTGTTGCCTGCCGGCATGGTCTGCACATTGATTGGCATCATGCTGCTGTCCATGGTCGGCAGCTTCCCGATGATTCTGCTGGCGTCGGCGCTGATCGGCATTGGCTCCTCGACCTTTCACCCGGAAACCTCACGGGTGGCGCGGCTGGCCTCCGGTGGTCGCTTCGGCCTGGCGCAATCCACCTTCCAAGTGGGCGGCAATACCGGGTCGGCGTTCGGCCCACTGCTGGCAGCGGCCATCGTCATTCCGTTCGGGCAGGGGCATGTGGCCTGGTTCGGCCTGATCGCGGTGTTCGCCGTGGCGCTGCTGTATGCCATCAGCCGCTGGTACCGTGGCCATCTCAACCAGTTCAAGGCGCGCGCCGGCCAGAGCGCCAGCCACGGCCTGTCCAAGGGGCGAGTCAAGGCCGCGCTGGTGGTGCTGGCACTGCTGGTGTTCTCCAAGTATTTCTACATGGCCAGCTTCACCAGCTACTTCACCTTCTACCTGATCGAGAAGTTCGACCTGTCGGTGGCCAGTTCGCAGTTGCACCTGTTCCTGTTCCTCGGCGCGGTGGCGGCCGGGACCTTCTTCGGCGGGCCCATCGGCGACAAGATCGGCCGCAAGGCGGTGATCTGGTTCTCCATTCTGGGCTCGGCGCCGTTCACCCTGATGCTGCCCTACGTCGACCTGTTCTGGACGAGTGTGCTGAGCGTGGTCATCGGCTTCATTTTGGCGTCGGCATTCTCCGCCATCGTGGTGTATGCGCAGGAACTGGTGCCAGGCAACGTGGGCATGATCGCCGGGGTGTTTTTCGGCCTGATGTTCGGTTTCGGCGGCATTGGCGCAGCGCTGCTTGGCCATCTGGCGGACATTCACGGCATCGAGTACGTGTACTGGCTGTGCTCGTTCCTGCCCTTGTTCGGCATCCTGACGATCCTGCTGCCGAGCACCAAGAAGGCGGTGTGAGGCAGCGCTAGCGGGCGCGGTGCTCGGCTGGCTGCGGGCGACCGAACAGGTAGCCCTGGAAATGCGAGCAGCCTTCGGCCTTGAGCCGCATGAACTGCTCGTCGCTTTCCACGCCCTCGGCCGTGACCTGCATCTGCAGGCTGCGGCCCATGCCGGTGATCGCGCGGATGATGGCGATGGCTTCGTTGCTGTCGCCCATGTCGTGCACGAATGACTTGTCGATCTTGATCTTGTCGAAGGCAAATGCGCGCAGGTAGCTGAGGGACGAATAACCGGTGCCGAAATCGTCCAGGGCGATGCGCACACCCAGGGCTTTCAAGCGCTGCAGGATACTGATGTTGGCCTGGTTGTTGTCCAGCAGCACCGATTCGGTGATCTCCAGCTCCAGCCGTGCGGCGTCCAGGCCCGACTCGCTCAACGCTGCCTGCACCAGCTCCACCAGGCCATTGTTGCGAAACTGCACCGGCGACAGGTTGACCGCCACGGTCAGCTCGCCAGGCCAGCGTTGAGCTTCGTGGCAGGCTTCGCGCAAAGCCAGCGCACCCAGCTCGTGGATCAGCCCGGTTTCTTCGGCGATGGCGATGAAATCCAGCGGCATGATCATGCCATGTTGCGGATGCTGCCAACGCATCAGTGCCTCATAGCCAATGATTCGCGTGTCGCGCTTGTCGATGATGGGTTGGTAATACAGATGCAGCTGTTTGTCGACGATGGCCTGACGCAGATCGCTTTCCACTGTGCGGCGCTTCTGCGCCAAGGCATCCATCCGTGGATGAAAGTATTCGTAGCGATGGCGGCCGTTGCGCTTGGCCTCGTACAGGGCCATGTCGGCGCAGCGCAGCAATTCTTCGGGCGTGTTCTGATCCCTGGGCGCCAGCGCAATGCCCACGCTCAAGCCCACGCAGAGGCTGTGCCCCTCGATCAGGAAAGCCGGCTCGATGGTGTCGATCAGGCGTTGCGCGGTGAGCTGCGCGTCTTCGCCGTTCTTGAGTTCGGGCAGGATCACCGCGAACTCGTCACCGCCCAGGCGCGCCAATGTGTCCTTGACCCGCAGCACGTCGCGCAGCCGCGTGGCGATGGCGCGCAGCAGACGGTCGCCGAACTCATGGCCCAGGGCATCGTTGACGTTCTTGAAGTTGTCCAGGTCCAGGCACAGGGTCGCCGTCACGCGGTCGCGGCTGGCGTCTTCACGCAAGGCCTCGTCGAGACGTTGGCGGAACAGCGCCCGATTGGGCAGCCCGGTCAGGCTGTCGTGGTGAGCCATGTGGCGAATGCGCGCCTGGGCAGCGTTTTCGTCGGTGATGTCTTCAACGATCAGCAGCACGTAACTGCTGCCCAGTTCCTTGCCGCGTATGGTCACCGTCTTGCTGCGCAGGGTCCGCAGGCCCAGCAGGGTATGTTGCTGGCTTTGGGCATGGTGCAAACCCTCGGTGCGCACGCACTGGTCGGTCAGCCTGCGCAGATAACCGCTCAGCGCGGGCGCCAGGCACTCTTCCAACTGGCGACCGATCATCTGTTCGCGGGCACTGCCGAACAGCCGCTCGGCCTGCAGATTCACCAACAGGATCTGCCGTGAGACGGCGTCCTGCACGATAACGCTGGACGGAATATTGGCGATGACCGAATCAAGAAACATCGACAACGAGGCCATTTCGGCGCTGTGACTTTCCGCCAGGCGCTTGGCTTCCAGCAGGCTCAAGTCCCGCGCACGCTTCTCGCTGATGTCGCGCGTGACCTTGGCGAAACCGAGCAGTTGGCCCCGGTCGTCATGGATGGGCTCGATCACTACGTGGGTCCAGAACAGCGTGCCGTCCTTGCGCACCCGCTGGCCTTCGCATTCGAAACGGCCCGCTTCACGCGCCGTCTCCAGGCTCTGCGCCGGCAAGCCACAAGCGCGGTCCGCGGGGGTGTAGAAGCACGAAAAATGCTGCCCGACGATCTCCTCCGCGCGATACCCCTTGGCCCGCTGCGCCCCGGCGTTCCAATTCGAAACGATGCCCTGCGGCGAGAGCATGTAGATCGCATAATCCACCACGCCCTGTACGAGCAGCCTGTACATCACATCGGAATTTTCGTTCATGGGGGGGCGTCTGCTGGGGGGGAACTACGGCGCGGTTGAAGGCAGCGGGTGGTCACCAGGGCGCGGTAAGCCGTGCACGTGTCTGGTCCATAGGTTGTCGGCTGGCCATGCGCTATCTTTAACGCGTGGCGGCCCTTGGAGCCTGAACGCAAAAAGCCCCGCATCGCAGGGCGATGACGGGGCTTTCGAGATGTGCGTGAAGCGGTGTGGCGGGGCGGCTCAGACGTTGAAGCGGAAGTGCATCACGTCACCGTCCTTGACGATGTATTCCTTGCCTTCCAAGCGCCATTTGCCCGCTTCCTTGGTACCGGCTTCGCCGTTGTACTGGATGAAGTCGTTGTAGGCGATGACTTCGGCGCGAATGAAGCCTTTTTCGAAGTCGGTGTGGATCACGCCAGCGGCCTGTGGTGCGGTGGCGCCGATCTTCACGGTCCAGGCGCGGACTTCCTCGACGCCGGCGGTGAAGTAGGTCTGCAGGTTGAGCAGTTCGTAGCCGGCGCGGATCACCCGGTTCAGGCCGGGCTCTTCCAGGCCCAGGGCCTCGAGGAACATGTCCTTCTCTTCACCGTCGTCGAGCTCGGCGATCTCGGCTTCGATCTTGTTGCACACCGGCACCACGATCGCGCCTTCTTCTTCGGCAATCCCCCGTACCACGTCCAGCAAAGGGTTGTTCTCGAAGCCATCTTCGGCAACGTTGGCGATGTACATGACCGGCTTGGTGGTCAACAGATGGAAGCCGCGCACGACCGCCTTCTCGTCATTGCCCATGGTGCGCATCAGGCTGCGGGCCGGCTTGCCCAGGGTGAAGTGGGCAATCAACTGCTCCAGCAGGCCCTTTTGCACCACCGCGTCCTTGTCGCCGCCCTTGGCGTTGCGCGCAACCTTCTGCAGTTGCTTCTCGCAGCTGTCGAGGTCGGCGAAAATCAGCTCCAGGTCGATGATCTCGATGTCGCGCTTGGGGTCGACGCTGTTGGAAACGTGGATCACGTTCTCGTCTTCGAAGCAGCGCACCACGTGGGCGATGGCATCGGTCTCGCGGATGTTGGCGAGGAACTTGTTGCCCAGCCCTTCACCCTTCGAGGCGCCGGCCACCAGGCCCGCGATGTCGACGAACTCCATGGTGGTGGGCAGCACGCGCTTGGGATTGACGATGGCAGCCAGTGCTTCCAGGCGCGCATCGGGCATCGGCACGATACCGCTGTTGGGCTCGATGGTGCAGAAAGGGAAGTTCTCGGCCGCGATCCCGGATTTGGTCAAGGCGTTGAACAGGGTGGACTTGCCGACGTTGGGCAGGCCGACGATGCCGCAGTTGAATCCCATGGTGAATCCCTCTTCGAAGAGTCAGGCCTTTTGGCTGTGCAGGTTTTTCATCGCGCGATTCCACTCGCCGGCGAAGATATCCGGCAGCACACCGAGGGCAAAATCGATACTGGCATCCAGCTTTTCCTGTTCGGCGCGCGGGGCGCGGCCAAGAACGAAATTGGACACCAACTTGCTGTCACCCGGGTGGCCGATGCCAAGCCGCAGACGGTGAAAGCCATTGTCATTGCCGAGCTGCGCGATGATGTCGCGCAGGCCGTTGTGCCCGCCGTGCCCGCCGCCCAGTTTGAGCTTGGCGACGCCGGGGGGCAGGTCGAGTTCGTCGTGGGCCACCAGGATCGCTTGCGGCGGTATGCGAAAGAAATTCGCCATCGCTGCGACGGATTGACCGCTACGGTTCATGTAGGTGGTGGGGATCAACAGACGAACGTCATGGCCCTGATGGCTGAAACGCGCCGTCAGGCCGAAATACTTGCGATCGGCTACCAGGTTCACACGGTGTGCCTGGGCGATGCGCTCAACGAAAAGAGCCCCTGCGTTATGCCGGGTCTGTTCGTATTCGGGGCCGGGGTTACCCAGGCCAACGATCAGTTGTATGGCGGTCACGGCAGGGGCTCTTCCTTGTCGAGTCGTGGATGGCACCCAAGGGTGTCATCCACAGCTCGGCGCGCGAGTAGGATTACTCGGCAGCGCCTTCTTCGGTTTCTTCGTCGGCAACGATACGCGGAGCGTGAACGTTGGCAACTGCCAGGTCGGTACCATGAGCCAGTGCCACGAACTCGACGCCTTGCGGAGCCTTGAGGTCGGACAGGTGGATGATGGTGCCGATTTCAGCGTCAGCCATGTCGACTTCGATGAACTCGGGCAGGTCTTTCGGCAGGCAGGTGACTTCCAGCTCGGTCTCGGTGTGCGAGATCTCGCCGCCTTTCTTGACAGCCGGTTCCTGGTTCATGAAGTGCAGAGGCACGATGGCGGTCAGTTTCTGGCCGGCAATCACGCGTACGAAGTCAGCGTGCAGGACGTGACCCTTGGCTGGGTGACGCTGCAGTGCCTTGATCAGGACGTTCTGCTTGGTGCCACCAACGTTCAGTTCGATCACGTGGCTGAAGGCAGCCTCGTTTTCGAGCAGCTTGGCAACTTCCTTGGCCAGCATGCTGATCGACTCAGGGGCTTTTTCGCCACCGTAGACAACAGCTGGTACCAGGCTGGCGAGACGACGCAGGCGGCGGCTCGCACCTTTCCCCAGGTCGGAACGCGCTTCGGCATTCAAAGTGAAATCGTTCATGTGTTTCTCCAAAATAACCACGTTCGCCCAGCGTTTGCGACCAGCGCCAAGGCGATACGGGCAAAAAAGCCCCGGCCCGACAAGAGTGTCGGGCCGGGGCGCTTTTCGTCAGAACGGTATTCGCGAAGGGCAGGGCCCTCAGCGGAACATCGCGCTGATCGATTCTTCGTTGCTGATGCGACGCATCGCTTCGGCAACAACCGGGGCGATATCCAGTTGACGGATACGCCCACAGGCTTGTGCGGCTGCGGAGAGCGGGATGGTGTTGGTCACCACCAGCTCGTCCAGCACGGACTTTTCGATGTTCTCGATCGCACGACCCGACAGGACCGGGTGGGTGCAATAGGCGAACACCTTGGCCGCGCCATGTTCTTTCAGGGCCTTGGCCGCATGGCACAGAGTGCCGGCGGTATCGACCATGTCGTCGACCAGGATGCAGGTACGGCCTTCGACATCACCGATGATGTGCATCACTTCGGAGTGGTTGGCCTTCTCGCGACGCTTGTCGATGATGCCCAGATCGACGCCCAGCGACTTGGCAACGGCGCGTGCACGCACCACGCCACCAATGTCGGGGGAAACGATCATCAGGTTCTCGAAGCGCTGGTCTTCGATATCGTCCACCAGAACCGGAGAACCGTAGATGTTATCGACCGGGATATCGAAGAAGCCTTGAATCTGGTCGGCGTGAAGGTCGACGGTGAGTACACGGTCGATGCCCACGACGGTCAGCATGTCGGCGACGACCTTGGCGCTGATTGCCACACGGGCAGAGCGCGGACGGCGGTCTTGACGAGCGTAACCGAAGTAGGGGATCACGGCGGTGATTCGCGAAGCCGAGGAGCGGCGGAAGGCATCAGCCATCAGCACCAGTTCCATCAGGTTGTCGTTGGTCGGCGCACATGTAGGCTGGATAATGAAGACGTCTTTACCGCGAACGTTTTCATTGATCTCGGTGCTGATTTCACCATCGGAAAACTTGCTGACGGAGACATCACCGAGAGGGATATGCAGCTGACGCACAACGCGTCGAGCCAGATCGGGGTTTGAATTCCCCGCAAAGACCATCATCTTGGACACGCGCAGTACCTGCCGGCTGAGGGTATACCTGGATGAGTATAGGAAAATGGCAGGGGCGGCTGGATTCGAACCAACGCATGGCAGGATCAAAACCTGCTGCCTTACCGCTTGGCGACGCCCCTGTAGCTTGAAACTTCCGAGTGCCCAGCACTCGTTTCCTGTTACAGACTCTCGGTTACAGACTCTGCAGCTTGCGATGCAACATCGAAACGTTGCTTCCCTTGGCCACGAACCCTGTAAGGGTGTCTGCAAGAAGGTGCGAAACTCTATCAGCTTCCGCTTTGCTTGGGAAGGCCCCAAACACACAACTTCCAGTGCCTGTTAGCCGAGCTTCAGTGAATTTGCCAAGCAAATTCAGTGCGTTACGTACATCCGGGTAACGACGCTCTACTACTGGCTGGCAGTCATTACGACTGTTTCCCTCAAGAACGGGGCGCACTTTAATGGGCGCCGAGTCACGTGTCAACAACGGATCCGAAAAAATTTCCGCTGTACTTACAGAGACTTGCGGTACAAGCACGAGATACCAGGGCTGTGGCAGCTCGACCGGGGTCAGTTTCTCGCCCACGCCTTCGGCGAACGCCGCGTGGCCGCGCACGAACACCGGCACATCGGCGCCCAGGGAAAGGCCCAGCTGCGCGAGCTGATCTTCACTGCAGCCGGTCTGCCAGAGGTGGTTCAGGGCGAGCAGGGTGGTGGCGGCATCGGAGCTGCCACCGCCGATACCACCGCCCATAGGCAGCACCTTGCGCAACCAGATGTCGGCGCCCAGCGACGTACCGGTCAGTGCCTGCAGCTGTCGCGCGGCCTTGACGATAAGGTTGCTGTCGTGGGGCACGTCGGCTATCTCGGTGTGCAGGCACACCACGCCGTCGTCGCGCAGGGCGAAATCCAGTTCATCGCCGTGGTCGAGAAACTGGAACAGAGTCTGCAGCTCGTGATAGCCATCCGCACGCCGGCCGAGGATGTGCAGCATCAGGTTGAGCTTGGCAGGCGCCGGCAGGGTCAGTACGGGGTTCATGGAAGTGCCTGCGCTCATGTCACTGCCCCAGCCGGCGCGGCTGCCAATCCTTGACCACCAGCGTCACGTCCAGGTCCTGGCCATGCAGCTTGATCCGCTCGGGCAGCCAGTAGCCATTCTGTTCGGTGTAGCTCAGGTATTCGACTTTCCAGCCGTCCTGCGCAAGTCCCGCAAGGCGACTGTCGCCGTCGAGGGTCAGCTGGCCCTTGCTGTCGGGGGCGGGCAGACCACGCACCCACCAGGACAGATGGGAGACCGGCAGCTTCCAGCCCAGTTGCTGTTCGAGCAACTCCTCGGGCGTGGCAGCCTGGTAGCGACCCTGGTTGGCCACCTCCAGGCTGACATCGCCGGGACGCCCGGTCAGGCGCGCTGCGCCGCGCCCCAATGGGCCGGACAGGCGGATGTCGTAGTAATCCTGGCGCTGCAGCCAGTACAGGGTGCCGGAGCCGGAATCCTTGGGTGCGCGAATGCCGATCTTGCCGTTGATCTCCCAACCGTCGAGCTGGGTGAGTTGTTGTTTGTGCACCTGCCACTGTTGTGGGTTGCCTTGGCCTTGTAGGGCTTCGTGAGAGCCCATGCCGGCACAGCCGGTGAGCACGGCGATGAAAGTGGCGACCAGCAGGTGACGCATCATGTAGGAGGTAGGACGCAAAGACATGGATTAAAGATTCTCTGAACCGGTCAGGCGCAGGATGGTGCTGCGCAGGACAGGGCTGTCGGGTTGTTCTTGCAGGGCCTTGCCCCAGATTTTGCGCGCTTCGCGCTGTTTGCCGCTGGCCCACAGCACTTCGCCCAGGTGAGCGGCCACTTCGTGGTCGGGAAAGCGTTCGAGCGCGTCGCGCAGATAGCGCTCGGCGGCGTCGAGGTTGCCCAGTCGGTAATTCACCCAGCCCAGGCTGTCCAGCACGGCTGGATCCTCCGGGTTGATCTGGTGGGCCCGCTCGATCAGGGTGCGGGCCTCCTCGAAGCGAGTGGTGCGGTCGGACAGCGTGTAGCCCAAGGCATTGAGCGCCATGGCATTGTCCGGCTCGCGCGCCAGAATGGCCCGCAGGTCCTTTTCCATCTGTACCAGGTCGTTACGCTTTTCAGCCAGCATCGACCGGGTGTACAGCAGGTTCAGGTCGTCCGGATTCTGTTTGATGGCGTTCTGCAGCACCAGCCAGGCAGCTTGAGTCTTGTCGTTGTTAGCCAGGGTTTCGGCTTCGATCAGGTACAGCTGGATCGCGTAGTCGGGCTGGGCATCGCGAGCCGCGGCCAAGCGCCGCGAAGCTTCGTCGGCGCGGCCGTTGGCGATCAGGATATCGGCTTGACGCAGCTGTGCGGGCAGGTAGTCGGTACCGACATCCACCTGGGCGTACTCATCGAGCGCAGTCTGTGGATCGCCGCGCTCTTCGGCGATCCGGCCCAGGTTCAAGTGTGCCGAGTCGACATGGCTGCCGCGCTCCACCAGTTGCTGGAGGTAGTTGTAGGCTTCGTCCCAGGCCTTGCCTTCGAGGCAAACCAGGGCCAGCGAATAGCGCAGTTCGTCGTCGTCCGGGTATTGCTGAACGAGCATCGCGAACTGCAGCTTGGCGTCGTCCATGCGGTTCTGTTCGACCAGCATGCGCGCGTAGGTGAGACGCAGGCGCTTGTCGTCGGGAATCTTCTTGAGGTTTTTTTCCAGCAACGGCATGGCTTCGCTGCCGCGATCCAGCGCGGCGAGCAGGCGCGCGCGCAGCAGGATGGGGGCTATTTCACCTTCCTGGGGTGGATTGTCTTCCAGCAACGCCAAGGCGCCTTGGGTATTGCCATCCTGTTGCATCAGCAAGGCCTTGCCGAAGATCAGTTGGCCGTTGCCTGGGTACTTGCCCAGCAGGCGATCGAAACTTTGCAGCAAGCCGCGTCGGGTGCTTTCGTCGGTGTCGGCCGCCGACAGCGCGAGAAAGTCGAAGTGAGTGTCGCCCTGACCTTGCAGCACCTTCTCCATGTACACCAGCGACTCGTCGTACTTGCCATTGCGCGCCAGCTGAATGGCGGCGGCACGCTGCGCGTCGAGATCGGCGGGGGCGTTTTTGGCCCACAACTGCGCGGTCTCCAGCGCCGGCTGATCGGCGCCCAGGTATTCGGCGATGCGGAAGGCGCGCTCGGCAATGCCCGGATCCTGGGTCTTGCGAGCCTGGGTGACATAGTTGCCCAGGGCAAGATCGAAGCGATCGCGCTGCCCGGCCAACTCTGCGCTGAGCAGGCTGAACACGGTTTCCTCGCTGAACGAGCCGTAGACCTTGGGCGACTCGTCCGGCGCAGGCGCCGGCTGCGCCATAGGAACCGGAGTCGCCTGCTCTTTGGCTGGCCATGACTGGCAGCCCTGCAGCAAAGCGAAGGCGAGGAGCAACGTGGAGGTTCTATTCATAGAGGGGATTTTGGCGGCTTACCTGCGGTCGGATCATCATGACACAAGCCACAGGTCAAACCCATAACTCGAGGTTGCCTATTAGGACAATAGATAGCGGTGGTTGTTCTGGGCCGGGCGAAGTAGGACAATTACCGGCTTCTCGACATCATCAGCGACCTTGAATGGCCTTTCTCGCCCTCGGTATCAACCATAAGACTGCTTCGGTAGACGTGCGCGAGCGCGTGGCGTTTACTCCGGAGCAGCTGGTAGAGGCCCTGCAGCAGCTTTGCCGGCTGACCGACAGCCGTGAGGCAGCGATCCTCTCGACCTGCAATCGCAGCGAGCTGTACATCGAACAGGATCACCTGGCTGCCGATGCCGTGCTGCGCTGGCTGGCCGATTACCACCGCTTGAGTGTCGAAGAGCTGCGCGCGAGCGCTTATGTGCACGAAGAAGATGCGGCTGTTCGTCACATGATGCGCGTGGCGTCCGGGCTCGATTCGCTGGTGCTGGGCGAACCGCAGATTCTCGGGCAGATGAAATCCGCCTACGCCGTGGCCCGCGAGGCCGGCACCATCGGGCCGCTGCTGGGGCGTCTGTTCCAGGCCACCTTCAGCGCTGCCAAGCAGGTGCGCACCGACACCGCCATCGGTGAAAACCCGGTCTCGGTGGCGTTTGCCGCCGTCAGCCTGGCCAAGCAGATTTTCAGCGACCTGGCGCGCAGCCAGGCATTGCTGATCGGCGCCGGTGAAACCATCACCCTGGTCGCACGCCACCTGCACGAGCAGGGGGTCAAGCGCATCGTGGTGGCCAACCGCACGCTGGAGCGCGCCAGTACCCTGGCTGCGCAGTTCGGCGCCCATGCCGTGCTGCTTTCCGATATTCCCCAGGAACTGGTCAACAGCGACATCGTCATCAGCTCCACTGCCAGCCAGTTGCCGATCCTGGGCAAGGGTGCGGTCGAGAGCGCGCTCAAGTTGCGCAAGCACAAACCCATCTTCATGGTCGATATCGCCGTGCCGCGCGACATCGAACCCGAAGTCGGCGAGCTGGACGACGTCTACCTCTATACCGTCGACGACCTGCACGAAGTGGTTGCCGAGAACCTGAAAACCCGCCAGGGTGCCGCCCAGGCCGCCGAAGAACTGGTGAGCGTGGGTGCCGACGATTTCATGCTGCGCCTGCGCGAACTGGCGGCCGTGGACGTGCTCAAGGCCTACCGCCAGCAAGGCGAGCGTCTGCGCGACGAGGAGTTGCAGAAGGCCATGCGCCTGCTGGCCAACGGCAGCAACGCCGAAGAGGTACTTGCGCAACTGGCCCGAGGCCTGACCAACAAGTTGCTGCACGCACCCAGCGTGCACATGAAAAAGCTCTCCGCCGAAGGCCGCGTCGATGCGCTGGCCATGGCCCAGGAACTCTTTGCCCTCCATGAGGGCTCAACGGATAAGTCGCCGCAATGAAAGCGTCACTGCTCAACAAGCTGGACACGCTCCAGGACCGATTCGAGGAACTGACCGCCTTGCTGGGCGACGCTGAAGTCATTTCCGAGCAAACCCGTTTCCGTGCCTATTCCAGGGAATACGCCGAGGTCGAGCCCGTGGTGCTGGGTTACCAGCAATGGGCCAAGGTGCTGGCTGACCTGGAGGGCGCGCAGGCGTTGCTCAAGGACAACGACCCGGACATGCGCGAGATGGCTGCCGAGGAAGTGCGCGAAGCCCGCGAGCAGCTGGCGCAACTGGAAAGTGCGCTGCAGCGCATGCTGCTGCCCAAGGATCCCAACGACGGTCGCAACGTTTTTCTCGAGATTCGCGCCGGTACCGGCGGCGATGAAGCGGCGATCTTTTCCGGCGATCTGTTCCGCATGTATTCGCGCTATGCGGAACGCCGTGGCTGGCGCCTGGAAATTCTTTCCGAAAACGAAGGCGAGCATGGCGGCTACAAGGAGGTCATTGCCCGCGTCGAAGGCGACAGCGTCTACGGCAAGCTCAAGTTCGAGTCCGGCGCGCACCGTGTCCAGCGCGTACCGGAAACCGAATCCCAGGGCCGTATCCACACCTCGGCCTGCACGGTCGCCGTGTTGCCGGAACCGGACGAGCAGGTGGCCATCGAGATCAACCCGGCCGATCTGCGGGTGGATACCTACCGGTCCTCTGGTGCCGGTGGCCAGCACGTCAACAAGACCGATTCGGCGATCCGCATCACCCACCTGCCGACCGGTATCGTGGTGGAATGCCAGGAAGAACGCTCGCAGCACAAGAACCGCGCCCGCGCCATGAGCTGGCTGTCGGCCAAGCTCAACGATATGCAGAGCAGCGCCGCGGCCAATGCCATCGCCAGCGAGCGCAAGCTGCTGGTCGGTTCGGGCGACCGTTCCGAGCGCATCCGCACCTACAATTTTCCGCAGGGCCGGGTAACCGACCATCGTGTCAACCTGACCTTGTACTGTCTGGACGAAGTGCTGGCCGGCGGCGTCGATGCAGTGATAGAGCCGCTTCTGGCTGAATACCAGGCCGATCAGTTGGCCGCGTTGGGTGAATAGAACATGACCATCATTGCCAGTCTGTTGCGCGCCGTCGAACTGCCCGATTCCCCGACCGCGCGCCTGGATATCGAGCTGCTGCTGGCGGCGGCGCTGGGCAAGTCGCGCAGCTACCTGCACACCTGGCCCGAGCGCATCGTGCCCAGCGATGCCGCCAACGCCTTCGCCGCCTTCATCAAGCGTCGCCAGGCGGGCGAGCCGGTTGCCTATATCCTGGGTCAGCAGGGGTTCTGGAAGCTCGACCTGGAAGTGGCCTCGCACACCCTGATCCCGCGTCCCGAAACCGAGCTGCTGGTAGAGGCTGCGCTGCAATTGCTGCCGGCCCGCTCGGCGCGGGTACTCGATCTGGGCACCGGTACGGGTGCGATCGCCCTGGCTCTGGCCGGCGAATGCAGTGCCTGGCAAGTCACCGCAGTCGACCGTGTTGCCGAAGCAGTGGCCCTGGCCGAGCGCAACCGTGTGCGCCTGAACCTGGGCAATGCCCGGGTGCTGGAGAGCCACTGGTTCAGTGCCCTGCAAGGTGAGCGTTTCGACCTGATCGTCAGCAACCCGCCCTACATTGCCAGTGCCGACCCGCATCTGCGGGCCGGCGATGTGCGCTTCGAGCCCGCCAGTGCGCTGGTGGCCGGCGAAGACGGCCTCGACGATCTGCGCCTGATCATCGGCCAGGCACCTGCACACCTGCATCCGGGCGGCTGGCTGCTGCTCGAACACGGCTACGACCAGGCACCGGCAGTCCGTGAACTGCTGGCCCAACACGATTTCGAGCAGATCGAAAGCCGCATCGATCTCGGCGGCCACGAGCGCATCACGCTGGGGCGGTTGCTGTGCTGACTGATCAGGAGCTGCTGCGCTACAGCCGGCAGGTGCTGCTGTCGCAGGTCGACATCCAAGGCCAGCTGAGGCTCAAGGGCAGCCGCGTACTGATCGTCGGCTTGGGTGGCTTGGGCTCGCCGGTGGCGCTGTACCTGGCTGCAGCGGGCGTCGGCGAGCTGCATCTGGCAGACTTCGACACGGTCGATGTGACCAACCTGCAACGCCAGGTCCTGCACGACAGCGCCTCGGTCGGGGTGAGCAAGGTCGATTCGGCCATCACCCGGCTGGGTGCGATCAACCCCGAGATCGCCCTGGTGGCGCATCGCGCCGCGCTGGATGAAGACTCGCTGAGTGCAGCGATTGCTGCCGTCGACCTGGTGCTCGATTGCTCCGACAACTTCGCCACGCGCCAGGCAGTGAACGCCGCCTGCTTTGCTGCCGGCAAGCCGCTGGTCAGTGGTGCGGCGATCCGCCTGGAAGGGCAATTGTCGGTGTTCGACCCACGGCGTCCGGAAAGTCCCTGCTACCATTGCCTGTACGGCGAAGGCAGCGATGCCGAGCTGACCTGCAGCGAGGCCGGCGTGGTAGGCCCGCTGGTCGGGGTGGTGGGCAGCCTGCAGGCACTGGAAGCGCTGAAGCTGTTGGCGCAGTTCGGTGATGTGCTGGTAGGTCGGTTGCTGTTGATCGACGCCCTGGGCACTCATTTCCGCGAAATGCGGGTCAAGCGCGATCCCAAGTGCCCGGTCTGTAGCACGCGGCATGTCTGAAGCGCCCGTCGGCGTGTTCGATTCCGGCGTCGGCGGCTTGTCGGTGCTTGGCGAAATCGAACGGCTGCTGCCTCGCGAGTCCCTGCTGTACGTGGCCGACACCGGCCACATTCCCTATGGCGAAAAATCCAGCGAATTCATCCGTGAGCGTTGTGCCACGGTTGCACGGTTCTTTCACGGGCAAGGTGCCAAAGCGTTGGTGCTGGCCTGCAACACGGCCACGGTGGCTGCGGTGGCGGATCTGCGCCAACGTTATCCCGACTGGCCCATCGTTGGCATGGAGCCTGCGGTCAAACCTGCCGCCGCGGCGACCCACAGTGGTGTCGTCGGTGTGCTGGCCACCACCGGTACCCTGCGCAGCGCCAAATTCGTGGCACTGCTCGATCGCTTTGCCAACGAAGTGCAGGTCATCACCCAGCCATGTCCCGGACTGGTCGAGCTGATCGAAACCGGCGACCTTGACAGTCCGGCGCTGCGCCTGCTGCTGCAGGGGTACGTGCAACCGCTGCTGGACGCCGGCTGCGACACCCTGATTCTGGGCTGCACGCACTATCCGTTCCTCAAGCCCCTGTTGGCCACCATGGTCCCGGCCAACGTGGCGCTGGTCGATACCGGCGCCGCCGTGGCGCGTCAGCTACAGCGATTACTGAGTGCGGGAAACCAGCTGGCGGAGGGGCCGGCGCGGCCCGCGCAGTTCTGGACCAGCGGGTCGGCAGATATTTTTAGAAATGTCCTACCGAAGCTGTGGAAATTTTCTGACAATGTGCAAGTATTCACGTTGTAAAAAAAATGTGAAAAAAACGGGGTGTAACACTGAACTTACGTTCCAACTCCGCTTCCATAGAGTGTCCATTTTTTCGACAAAAATTCTTACAACTGCATTCGGTAGGATGTTTCTCATGAAGAGACTGTTCAGTTTGGCTGCGCTTGCAGCCTTGATGTTGGGGCAATCGGTGACCGCGAACGCGGCCGACCTATCGTTTTCTGCGGGCGAAACGGGCGAATCGTCCCAGGTCTACCGCATTGGCTTGCAATCCAACTGGGACAAGAGCTGGTTCCAGACCGACGTCGGTCGCCTGACCGGCTACTGGGATGCTGGCTATACCTACTGGGATGGCAAGGACTTCAAGGACAACCACAGCCTGTCGTTCGCGCCGGTATTCGTCTACGAATTCGGCGGCGGTTCGATCAAGCCCTACATCGAAGCCGGCATCGGTGTCGCCGCCTTCGCGCACACGCAGATCGAAGGCAACAAGCTGGGTTCCTCGTTCAACTTCGAAGACCGTATCGGCTTCGGCGTGCGCTTCGGTGGCGGTCACGAGCTGGGTGTGAGGGCGATCCACTACTCGAACGCCGGCATCAAAGAGCCGAACGATGGTATCGAAGCCTACACCCTGAACTATCGCATGCCGCTGTAAGTTTTTTCTCGGCCAGCATTGGCCGTCGCGCGGGCAGGGTCCTCTGCCCGCGATTGCTTCAATCCTTCTTCCCTATTTGGCTTTGCGTGGCAGATTCTTGAATGCCGCCAGGGCGCGTGCACGTCCTTCCTTCAGATCCACGATGGGGCGGGGATAGTCGCTCTGCTTGAGTGCGTCACCTGACGGCGCATGGACTTGCTTGCGATCCAACCCTTCAAGCTCGGGCAGCCACTGCTTGAGAAACACGCCTTGTTCGTCGAACCGCTGGGATTGGCTCACCGGGTTGAAAATCCGGAAGTACGGCACCGAATCGGTACCCGTGGACGCGCTCCACTGCCAGCCACCGTTGTTGGAACACAAGTCGCCGTCGATCAGGTGCTGCATGAAGAAACGTTCGCCTTCGCGCCAGTCGATCAGCAGGTTCTTGCTCAGGAACATCGCGGTAATCATGCGCAGGCGGTTATGCATCCAACCGGTGGACACCAGTTGACGCATGGCCGCATCGACAATGGGAATGCCGGTGCGCCCCTCTTTCCATGCCTGCAGCTCGCTGGGCGCCTTGCGCCAGGGCAGGGCGGCGTACTCCTCGCGAAACGGCCGATGCATCGATACGCGCGGATAGCCAACCATGATGTGCCGGTAGAACTCGCGCCAGATCAACTCGCCGATCCAGGTCACGGCGCCGACGTTGCCGCTCTCGAACTCACCACGATTGCTGTTGAGCGCCGCATGCAGGCACTGTCGCGGAGAAACCACGCCGGAAGTCAGGTAGGCCGAGATCTGGCTGGTCCCAGGGTGCGCGGGTAGATCGCGCTCGACCTTGTAGTCTTCGATCGGTTGGTCGGTGAAGGTGTCCAGGCGCTTGTGCGCTTCTTCTTCTCCGGCCGGCCAGAGCTTGATCAGCGACTTGTCGGGGACAGCGAAGCCTTTGACCTGATCGGGCACTTTGTCGGCGGCAATGTGCACCGGTTTCTGCGCACGGGGCTTTTTCACCAGCGCGGGAACGGACTGGTGCAGGCGTTCGTAGCAGACCTTGCGGAACTGGCTGAAGACCTGGAAATAAGTACCGCCCTTGGTCAACACGCTGCCGGGTTTGAACAGCGCCTGATCCAGATAGCGGTGCAAGGGAATGTCCACCTTTGCCAGGGCCGCCTCTACCGCCTCGTCGCGGCGGTTCTCATTGACACCGAACTCGTCGTTGCAATGCACCGCTTCGATCTTGTGCTCGGCGCACAGGGCGCTGATTACCTTGGGTGCCTTGTCCCAGGTGTCGGCTTCACGCAGCAACAAGGGGATGTGCAGGGCCTTGAGGCTCGCGCTCAGTTCCTTGAGATTGCGCAGCCAGAAGTCGACCTTGTTCGGTGAGTCGTCGTGTTCCAGCCATTGCCTGGGGCTCAGCAGGAACACGGCCAGGGTCGGGCCTTGCTCGCAGGCGGCTGCCAGGGCGGGGTTGTCGTGCACTCGCAGGTCGCTGCGCAGCCAGATCAATTGCATGAAAGCCTCGTCATTCGAATTCAGGGTTGCCGGTCGGCCAATACGCCAGACGCCTGCAGCATCTGCTGGGCGTGCAACGGATCGGTCGCCAGATGCAGATCGGCAATGGGGAAAGGGCCGTCGCCCGCAGCGGCACGGTGAATGAGCACTGCCGAGCCCACCAGCCATTTGGGGCACGTGCAACCGACCAGCAACCGCCCCAGCGCCGCGAGGTTGAGGGCCTTGTCGGCGTACAGCACCAGCGCGCGTGCCTGAAGCTTGTCGCAGGCCAGGGCCAGCTCACCCGCCGGCAGCGGCGCGTCGAACACCTGCACCGGGCAATCGCTGCTGCTGATCAGCCAGGCGCCCAGCCATAGGTATGGGTCCGGAGTGATGTCGGCTTGATTGACCAGCACCACGGGTGCGCCGCTCAGTTGGCGGTTGTTGTGATAGAGGCGGGCACCCAGTTTGCTGCGCAGCCAGCCATGGAAGAACACACGTTGCATCTGCGCCCCGAACTGGCCGGCCCAGCGCTGCTCCAGATCGGTCAGCAGCGGCAGCAGCAAGTGCTCGCACAGGGTGGCGGGTGGATACAGGGCCATCGCCTGGTTGAACAGATCATCCAGTTGACGCTCGGCCATATCGGTGATGGCCTGGATCAATGTCTGGCGCAGCTGCTGCCAATCGTTCTGAACCTGCGGCTGGACATCGCGTGGTGCGTCGAGCAGTTGTTTCACCTGGCTGACGGCCACGCCTCGGTTGAGCCAGGTCAGCACATGCTGGATCCGCGCAATCTGTGCGGCGTCGTACAAACGATGGCCCTTGGCGGTGCGGTGAGGCACGATCAGGCCATAGCGCCGTTCCCAGGCGCGCAGGGTGACCGGGTGCACGCCGGTTTGCCGAGTGACTTCGCGGATCGGCAGCCAGTCGGTGCCGTTGGCGTCAGATGGCATTGCGCAAGCTCAGGTTTTCCGGGTGCGGCTGCAGGTAGGTCTGCTGGGCAATGTAGGGGTCTGGATGGATGCGGAACAGGTGTTTGAGCAGCGTCATCGGTACTACCAGCGGCACGATGCCCTCGCGGTACTGATTGATCAGTTGTTGCAGCTCTTGCTTGTCCTGCGCATCGATGTCGCGCTTGAGGTAGCCGCTGATGTGCTGCAACACATTGCTGTGGGTGCCGCGGGTGGCGCAGCGTTTAAGCGCCTGCATCAGTTCGCTGAAATACCGTGGGCCGATCTGCGCGGCATCGCCGCGGCCCATGCTGCCCAGCAGCTTGCCCAGGACCTTGTATTGCAGCGGATTGTTGGCCATCAACTGGTATTTGAAACGCGAGTGGAATTCGGTCAAGGCGCGGCGCGTCAGGCCCTCCGCCAGCAGCGCTTGCCACTGGGCATAGGCGCCGACGCGCACGAGGAAGTTTTCCCGCAGCACCGGATCGCACAGACGACCTTCTTCCTCCACCGGCAAATCCGGGTGGCGTGCGCAGAATGCCTGGGCATAGATGCCGCGGCCGCCTTCGCGCTGAGGAGCGCCGTTGTCGCGATAGATCTTCACCCGCTCCAGGCCACAGGACGGCGACTTCTGCATGAAGATGTAGCCGCAGAGATCGGTCAGCTCACCAGCCATTCGTTCGCCGTAGGCCGCCAGAGGCGCGGTGACATTGATGTCGGGATGCACGGTGCCCACCGCCTGGGTGTGATCCTTGTCGCCGACCAGACGAATCGGTTCGCGGGGTGTGCCCAGGCCAATGGCGACTTCCGGGCAGACCGGGACGAACTCGAAATGCTCAACCAGGATCCGGCTGCACCAGCGCGATTCCTTGTGCCCGGCGTTGTAGCGCACGGGTGCACCGAGCAGGCAGGCGCTGATACCGATCTTGGGTTTGCTGACGCTGGGCTCTTGCATGACGGACCTCTTCTGAAACCTGTACATACTGACAACGCTGTACAGCATAGTTTCATCTTAGGTCCGTATTTTTACAGGTCAAATGCTTTGTACAGAATTACAGTCGTTGGCAGGGTGTCACTGCCAGCCCATCTTCCAGTTCTGCATATCCTGCAGTGCCTGCCAGGGCAGACGCTCGGCGCGATGCGTGAGAACCGCCTGCAACTCGACCTCCAGCACGACGCCTTCGTCATCGCAGAATACTTCGCTGACCAGAAAATGCTTCTCGCGGTTCACGGGGCGCACGGCGGTCCATTTCGACAGCAACAGCTTGCGCGGATTGAGCCGATGCCGGGCATTCATTGCAAGTGCTCGAGCAGGCGTCGCGCGGCTTCCTGGCCACTGAGCCAGGCGCCTTCGACGCGGCCTGACAGGCACCAGTCGCCGCACACGTACAGACCCAGGTCGGGGTCGGCCAGCGCACCCCATTCATGGGGTTGCGCCGGGCGCGCATAGAGCCAGCGATGAGCGATGCTGAAACTTGGCGCAGGCATCGGGCAATTCACCAGCTCGGCGAAGGCGCCATGCAGCTGTTCGATCACCGCCTCGCGGGACAGGTCGATGTGCTGCTTGCTCCACGCGCTGGTGGCGTGCAGCACCCAGGTGTCGCAGCTGTCTTCACGACCGGGCTTGCTGCCACTTCGCGCCAGCCAGTCCAGCGGACTGTCCTGCACGAAGCAGCCCTGCATCGGTGTGTCCAGTGGCGTGTCGAAGCTCAATGCCACTGACCAAGTGGGGTCCATCTTGACCCCGGCCACTTGCGTGGCGAGCTTGGGCGCACTGGCCAGCAGCGCGGTGGCCTGGGGCGCCGGCACAGCGAGCACGACGTGGCTGAAGGGTCCATGGCTGACGCCCTCGGCATCCAGCAGCTCCCAGAACTCCTCGCCCTTGAACACTTCGGCGATCCGGCAGGAGAAGGCAGCGGGCAGGTCGACGGCCATCGCCTTGGCAATGGCACTCATGCGTGGCGCACCAACCCAGCGTACCTGCTCGTCGGGCGACGGGCTGAGCCGACCTTGCTTGGCGTTGTACAGCGAAGGCGACCACGGCTGTACGCAACCTTCGGCCTGCCATTGCTGGACCTGGGCCACGAAGCGCCGGTCGCGGGCAGTGAAATACTGCGCGCCGAGGTCGATCGAGCCGACCTCGCTGCGCTTGCTGGACATGCGGCCACCCACACCGCGTGCCTTGTCGAAAAGCTGCACCGCGTGGCCAGCCTTGTGCAACGCCTGGGCGGCGGAGAGCCCCGCCATGCCGGTACCGATGATTGCAATAGGTACGGTCGCTGAAGGTCCAGTCGCCGCAGTTGAAGTCGTCGCAGGTGCCGTAGGTAAAGTCGCCGTAGGTAAAGTCGCCGTAGGTAAAGTCATAGTGCCCTCGTAACAGCTTCGTAAGCGCTATGCACACGTGTGTTCGAAAAAACAAACCTGTACAAAAGACTTAATAAGTATAAGTTAACGGGATCCTTTTTGCTCAGGTGTCCTATGGTTCATGAGAGAGGCACGCGGATGGAAAGTGCCTGTCTCATGAAAATAGACTAGCGCTGCAGACGCAACGCCACATTGGAGAAACCTTATGCACATATTGCTGACCGGCGGCACCGGGCTCATCGGCCGCAAGCTTTGCCAGCACTGGGTCGGGCAGGGGCATCGACTGACGGTGCTCAGTCGCCAACCGGGTCAGGTCAAGCAGCTGTGCGGGGCCAGCGTGCGCGGCGTGGCGCAGCTCGAGGAAATTGGCGACGAAACAGTGGACGCGGTGGTCAATCTGGCCGGCGCGCCGATTGCCGATCGCCCGTGGACGGCGCGACGCCGGGCGTTGCTGTGGAGCAGCCGAATCACGCTAACCGAGCGCCTTCTGGCATGGCTGGAAAGCCGTGCGCAGCGGCCCGAAGTGTTGATTTCCGGCTCGGCGGTCGGCTGGTATGGCGATGGTGGCGAGCGTGAATTGAACGAGACCTCGCAACCGGTCAAGGAGGACTTCGCCAGTCACTTGTGCATTGCCTGGGAAGAGACGGCCCTGCGTGCCGAAGCGTTGGGCGTGCGGGTGGTGCTGGTACGCACCGGGCTGGTGCTGGCGAGCCAGGGCGGCTTTCTCAAGCGCCTTGCGCTGCCGTTCAAGCTGGGGCTGGGAGGCCCGATCGGCAGTGGCCGGCAGTGGATGCCGTGGGTTCACATCGACGATCAAATCGCCTTGATTGATTTTCTCTTGCACCAGACCCAGTGCCGTGGTCCCTATAATGCCTGCGCGCCGGAGCCGGTCCGCAACCGTGAATTCGCACGACAACTGGGGCGTGCCCTGCATCGCCCGGCTTTCCTGCCGCTGCCTTCGCTGTTGCTCAAGGCGGGGCTCGGCGAGCTGTCAGGGCTGTTGCTCGGTGGCCAGCGTGCGCGCCCGGTGGCGCTGCAGGCTGCCGGTTTCAATTTCCGCTACAGCGAACTATCCGCCGCCCTGACCGAACTGTCACGGCGCCTCTGAGCTTTAAACGACGAACCTGAAATAGGACGCTGCATGACCGATCACGCCCTGCTGCTGGTCAACCTGGGGTCGCCCGCATCGACCCAGGTGGCCGATGTACGTAGCTATCTCAACCAGTTCCTGATGGACCCTTATGTCATCGACGTGCCGTGGCCGCTGCGGCGTCTGATCGTGTCGCTGATTCTGGTCAAGCGCCCCGAGCAGTCGGCACACGCCTATGCCTCGATCTGGTGGGAGGACGGCTCGCCGCTGGTGGTGCTGACCCGGCGCCTGCAGGCGGTCATGGCCGAGCAGTGGCGCCATGGTCCGGTGGAAGTCGCCATGCGTTATGGCGAGCCGTCGCTCGATACGGCACTCGCTCGCCTGGCCGAGCAGGGGGTGCACAAAGTCACCCTGGCGCCACTTTATCCACAGTTCGCCCAGAGCACCGTGACCACGGTGATCGAACAGGCACGCAAGGTGGTGCGCGAACGCAAGCTGGCCATGCAATTCAGCGTGCTGCAGCCGTTCTACGACCAGCCGGAATACGTGGATGCCTTGGTGGCCAGTGCCAAGCCCTACCTGGCGCAACCCCACGACCACCTGTTGATGAGTTTCCATGGATTGCCCGAACGGCACCTGACCAAGATCGACCCTACCGGCGGCCACTGCCTGCGTACGGCCGACTGCTGCCAGAATGCACCGCCTGAAGTGCTCGCCGTCTGCTATCGCGCTCAGTGTCTGCGTACGGCCAGTGCCTTCGCCGAGCGCATGGGCCTAGCCGAGGGCAGCTGGTCGGTGTCCTTCCAGTCGCGACTGGGCCGGGCCAAGTGGATCGAGCCCTACACCGAGGCGCGCCTGGATGAACTTGCCAAACAAGGGGTGAAGAAGTTGCTGGTGATGTGCCCGGCGTTCGTCGCCGATTGCATCGAGACCCTGGAGGAGATCGGCGACCGTGGGCGCGAGCAGTTCTGCGAGGCAGGGGGCGAGGAGCTGGTGCTGGTGCCGTGCCTGAACGATCACCCGCAATGGGGTGAAGCGTTGAATACCCTGTGCGAGCGGGCACCCTTGATGCTGTGACGCTGAATCTGCCAGCAGGGAGCGCCGCCATGGCGCTCCCTGGCGACTTCAGGCCTGCGAGTCTTTTTTCCAGTCGCCGTGCCCCGGCAGCAGCAGGTTCAAGGCGATCGCCACCACGGCGCACAAGGCGATGCCCTTGAGGCCGAAGTCATCGGGCCCGGTACCGGTGCCGACCAACACGCCGCCGATGCCGAACACCAGGGTTACCGAGACGATGACCAGGTTACGCGCCTCGGCCATGTCGACCTTGTGGCGAATCATGGTGTTCAGGCCCACCGCTGCGATGGAGCCGAACAGCAGGCACAGGATGCCGCCCATCACTGGCACTGGAATGCTTTGCAGCAGCGCGCCGAACTTGCCCACGAATGCCAGGCTGATCGCGAAGATCGACGCCCAGGTCATGATCTTGGGGTTGTAGTTCTTGGTCAGCATGACCGCGCCGGTCACTTCCGCATAGGTGGTGTTGGGCGGTCCGCCGAACAGGCCGGCGGCAGTCGTGGCAATGCCGTCGCCCAGCAGGGTGCGGTGCAGTCCGGGTTTCTTCAGGTAGTCACGGCCGGTCACGCTGCCCACGGCGATCACGCCACCGATGTGCTCGATGGCCGGTGCCAACGCCACGGGCACAATGAACAGGATGGCCTGCCAGTTGAACGCCGGCGCCGTGAAGTGTGGCACTGCCAGCCAAGAGGCCGCAGCGATCTTGGCCGTGTCCACCACACCGAAGACGAATGCCATGCCGAAGCCCACCAGCACCCCGGCGATGATCGGCACCAGGCGAAAGATGCCCTTGCCGAACACGGCGACGACGATGGTGGTGAGCAGCGCCGGCATGGAGATCCACATGGCTGTGGCGTAGGGAATCAGTTCGGTGCCGTCGCCGGCCTTGCCCATCGCCATGTTGGCGGCGATCGGCGCCATCGCCAGGCCGATGGAGATCACGACCGGGCCGATAACCACGGGTGGCAGCAGGCGGTCGATGAAGCCGGTGCCCTTGATCTTCACCGCAAGCCCAAGGAAGGTGTAGACGAATCCGGCCGCCATGATTCCGCCCATCGTCTCGGCCAGGCCGAACTGGCCCTTGGCAAGGATGATGGGCGTGATGAAAGCAAAGCTCGATGCCAGGAATACCGGCACCTGACGACCCGTCACCAGTTGGAACAGCAGCGTGCCCAGGCCCGCGGTGAACAGCGCCACGTTCGGGTCCAGGCCGGTGATCAGCGGCATGAGTACCAGCGCGCCGAACGCCACGAAGAGCATCTGCGCGCCTGACAGTACCTGCCGCCAGAGCGGATCGTTGAACTCGTCCTGCATGGGTCAGGCGTCCTTCTGCTTGGTACCGAAGATCTTGTCGCCGGCATCGCCCAGCCCGGGGATGATGTAGCCATGCTCGTTCAGGCGTTCGTCGATCGAAGCGGTGTAGATCTGCACGTCGGGGTGCGCCTTTTCCACGGCGGCAATGCCCTCGGGAGCAGCCACCAGCACCATGGCGCGGATTTCCTTGCAGCCGGCCTTCTTCAGCAGGTCGATGGTAGCGACCATGGAGCTGCCGGTGGCCAGCATCGGGTCGATGATCATCGCCAGGCGCTCGTCGATTTCATCGACCAGCTTTTCCAGGTAGGTGTGCGCCTGCAACGTATCCTCGTTGCGCGCAACGCCCACTGCGCTGACCTTGGCGCCTGGAATCAGGCTGAGCACGCCGTCGAGCATGCCGATGCCGGCGCGCAGGATGGGCACCACGGTGATTTTCTTGCCCGCGATCTTTTCGACCAGCACCGGGCCAGCCCAGCCTGCGATCTCATAGTTTTCCAGGGGCAGATCCTTGGTAGCCTCGTAGGTGAGCAGGGCTCCGACTTCCTGGGCGAGCTCGCGAAAGTTCTTGGTGCTGATGTCGGCACGGCGCATGAGGCCGAGCTTGTGGCGGATCAGCGGGTGGCGGATCTCACGGATAGGCATGGGGAAAGGCTCCGAACGGGCAAAAAAACGGCGGTAGATTAATCTATTGTATCGGGCTGTCCTATAGACATACTGCACGTTAGTGCATGAAAGCCTGGATTGTGCTTGATTCACGTCAGGTGTGTGCGTACCTTTGCCCGCTTTTCTTCCACCGCCCCCCTTGGAGAGCGTCATGTCCGCTGATCTCGAGCACATCCGTCAAGTCATGCGAGAGGCCGACTGCCTGTACACAGAAGCCCAGGTCGAGGCCGCCATTGCCAAGGTTGGCGCGCAGATCAACGCTGAACTGGCCGATCGCAACCCCGTGGTGTTCTGCGTGATGAACGGCGGGCTGATCTTCTCCGGCAAGCTGCTGACCCATCTGGATTTCCCGCTGGAGGCTTCGTACCTGCACGCTACCCGCTATCGCAACGAAACCCGCGGCGGCGACTTGTTCTGGAAGGCCAAGCCGGAAATTTCCTTCATCGACCGCGACGTGCTGATCATCGACGACATCTTGGACGAGGGCCACACGCTCAGCGCCATCATCGATTTCTGCAAGCATGCCGGCGCCCGCGCCGTGCACACCGCCGTGCTGATCGACAAGGACCACGACCGCAAGGCCAGCCCCGACCTCAAGGCCGACTTCGTGGGCCTGCCGTGCATCGACCGTTATATCTTCGGCTACGGCATGGATTACAAGGGCTACTGGCGCAACGCTGCGGGCATCTTCGCCGTCAAGGGCATGTAAGCCTCTCTCCGGATACCTGGGTTCATCGCATTCCCCCAGATCCATGGCGTGCGCCGCCGACGCGGCTTGCGCCGCTACTACAGGGATTGCGTGCGCCGCCGACGCGGCTTGCGCCGCTGCTACAGGGGTTGCGTGCGCCGCCGACGCGGCTTGCGCCGCTGCTACAGGGTTGCGTGTGCCGCCGACGCGGCTTGCGCTTCTGTGACAGGGCCTGTTCAGCGCCAGACCTGATTGCGTTGTTCTTGTAGCAGCGGCGCGAGCCGCGTCCGGGCTCGACACAGACTTGGCCCCCCTGCAACATGCTAAAGTCCGCGGCTCTTCCACAAGGAGCCGCCCATGCGCCTGACCGTTGCCGCCATTGCCTTGCTGACCTGTCTGCCGCTGGCTGCAGCGCCTGGGCATGGCGTTGTTCATGAACAGTTCCTGCCGCCCGATGAGCAGACCCTGCGCGAAGGTGATCCGCAGCAGCAACTGTTGCAGGTGACCAGCTACTCGGTGGTCATGGGCAATCAGCGTCTTTCCAACCAGCAGCCCATACCGGTGACGGCGCCCATGCTGCTGCGCTTGAAGGGCAAAGCGTTGAGCAAGGACGCGAAACTGGCCGAAGTGCTGATCACCTTCGATGGCGAAAGCAAAAGCCTGAAGCGGCCCGCCTTCGATGCGGCCAGTGGCACCCTGGCCTTGACCTATCCATTGAGCCAATATCGGATACTGCTCGACCTGCTGCGCAACGACACCGTCTACGTGCAGTTCCTCAGCTACCCCAATGGGCATGTCTGGGCCGATCTGCACACCGGTAGCCTACGCGCGCGTTGAGCCCATCGCCAAGCCGGGGGTAAACTGCCTGCCCCGTGAATCACCGTGATAGCGAGTTGGAGTCGGTAATGCGTAAAGACAAGAAGCAATTGATTGGCGACGAGATCGGCGATGAGCAGATCAAGCTGTTCCTGAATTTCGAGCCGGTCGATGCCACCTCGCCGTCGCTGCACAAGCTGATCAAGGCGTACCGTGGCCTGCGCGTCGATGACTTCGCACGCTTTCTGGTGTTCTTCAAGGAAGCGGGCTACGAGCTCGACGGCAAGGACGAACACGGCAACGATTTCATCACCTTGATTCGCGACCAGCGCAACGCCCAGGAATACATCGACCTGATCCAGCGAGCCTGACACGCCCCCCGTAGCAGCGGCGCAAGCCGCGTCGGCGGCACGCGCGGTGTGTCAGTAGAAACGCGGTAAGCCCGGACGCGGCTTGCACCGCTGCTACAAGGGCGGTGGCCCGGACGCGGCTTGCACCGCTGCTACAAGGGCTGTGCCACCGGAGGCGGCTTGCACCGCTGCTACGGGAGCGATGCAATTCCCTGTAGCAGCGGCGCGAGCCGCGTCGGCGGTACGTGCGGTGTATCAGGCGTAATGCTGCACGCCGTCCGCTTTTTCTGCGAGCTCGAGCGCCACGTCGCTGTCATGGCTGACTCGACGGTAGGTTTCGGCATCGTTCGCCAGCACCTGCTCGCGGGCAGGGAAGATCTCCGCCAGCTTGGTCGCCCATGCCTGCGATCGGGTCTGCTCGGGGAAGCAGCGTTCCAGCAGGTCGAGCATGATCGACACGGTCACCGAGGCACCTGGTGACGCACCGAGCAAGGCCGCCAGCGAGCCGTCGGCGGCAGACACCAGCTCGGTGCCGAATTGCAGCACGCCGCCTTTCTTCGGATCTTTCTTGATGATCTGCACGCGCTGGCCAGCCACCTCCAGGCGCCAATCTTCTGCGCGGGCCTGCGGGTAGAAGCGCCGCAACGAATCCAGACGCTGCTCCATGGACTGGCGTACTTCGCTCATCAGGTACTTGGTCAGGTCCATGTTGTCGCGGGCCACGGCCAGCATCGGGCCGATGTTCGCCGCGCGCACCGAAAGCGGCAGGTCGAGGAACGAGCCGTGCTTGAGGAACTTGGTGGTAAAGCCGGCGTAAGGACCAAACAGCAGCGACTTGTTGCCATCGACCACGCGGGTGTCCAGGTGCGGCACGGACATGGGCGGTGAGCCGACCGCAGCCTGGCTGTAGACCTTGGCCTGGTGCTGCTTGACCACCTCGGGGTTGTCGCAGCGCAGCCACTGGCCGCTGACCGGGAAACCACCGAAGCCCTTGCCTTCTTCGATCCCGGACATCTGCAGCAGTGGCAAAGCAGCACCGCCTGCGCCCAGAAATACGAACCTGGCCTCGATCTCGCGAGTATTGCCGGTGTTGACGTCCTTGATGCTGACCGTCCAGCCACTGCCCTTGCGCACAAGACCTGTGACCTTCTTGCAGTACTTGACCTGCGCGCCGGGCGCGCTGGCCAGATGGGCCAGCAGCTTGTTGGTCAAGGCGCCGAAGTTGACGTCGGTACCGCCCATCACACGGGTGGCACTGATGTGCTGGTCGGCCGGACGCCCTGGCATCATCAGCGGCATCCACTCGGCCATCTTCGCCTTGTCTTCGGTGTATTCCATATCGGCGAAGGCGTGGTGGGTCTTGAGCATTTCATAGCGCTTCCTGAGGAAGGCCACGCCCTTGTCACCCTCGACATAGCTCAGGTGCGGCACCGGGCTTATGAACGAACGTGCCGAGCCGAAGCTGCTCTTTCTGCTCAGGTAGGCCCAGAACTGCTTCGACACCTCGAACTGGGTGTTGATCTGCACGGCTTTCTTGATGTCGATGGAGCCATCGGCGGCCTGCGGCGTGTAGTTGAGCTCACACAGGCCGGCATGGCCGGTCCCGGCGTTGTTCCACGGATTGGAGCTCTCCGCGGCACCGGAGTCCATGAGCTCGACGACTTCCAGCTTCAATGCCGGGTCGAGTTCCTTGAGCAGTACGGCCAAGGTGGCACTCATGATGCCGGCCCCTACCAATACCACGTCGACTGCTTCGTTTTGCGCCATTTAACGCGTCTCCAAAATCTTCAGCACCCATTGACAGCATGGGACCCCGGTACGTCTGTGCAGGCCAGGGTCGCCATGTCCGAATCTTCGCAGCTGCATCGCTGAAATGGCTTGTGCCGACAAGTCTGCCGGGCATTGCCCATGAACTCACGTTCGGCCCGCCAACGCCATAGGACCATCGTTGATACGTGCGTTCAGCGAGCTGGAGCCTTCATGCGAAGCGTTCGATCCTTCCTCGTTGGGCTGTTCGGGACGCAGATAGTGCTGGTACAGATCCAAGACTTTTCATTTGCTCGCCACACTCTTGTGAAGTTGTGAAACCCGTTTATTTCACGCTCTTTTGGAGTCGTGAACCTCAAGAAGGCTGCTTGGGGGATCGGCAGCGGCAGGGTGGCACGAGCGAATGGAAACGCCAGCGCGTGACCTGCGTGGGCGGCTCTCTGTGGGCGGTGCGGAGGCCAAGACGAGTGTGTTGGCGGTGCTGCGAGGCCCGATCAGGAGACGTCCTTATAATCGGGGGAAGATTATAGCGATGAAACGCGGCGAGTTGATCGTTATTTACAGGCTTTTGGTGACCGGTCGGTCAGGCGTGCACCGCTCGAATCCCGCCAGCCCCCGTGGCACGGGAGCTGACGCGGGCATGGACAGGCAATGGCTGGCCCAGCCATTGTGGGCGAATATCGCCAACCTCGACCCAACCCTCGCCGACGGGCGCCTGCTGGCATTGCTTGAAGGCGCGGCACAGGCCCTGCTGGTCGAGGGCGACGTAGCAACGATAGGGCTGGCTGGCCCTGAACAGAGACTTGAGAAAACCCATGAGCGATTCTCCGTGCGATGGCGTGCGGTGGACTGTAGCCGCGATACTGCCCGCAGACGGTGACAGGCTGATGACATGCATCACGCTGGGTCGCCTGCACGTGTTTCATGGCTGGTCCATTGCCCGCAGGCCCCGCTATACTCCCGGCTTATTCACTGCCCGTTGCCGGAGAGATGCGCATGTTGCACCGCCTGTTGTTCGCTATGATCGCTGTGACCAGTCTGACGTTGGTCGGTTGTGCCAACAGCCCGCAACAACTCAGCCCGCAGCCGCGCCTGACTTCGCAGTTCGCCGCCGTCGGCCAGGGCCAGGCAGTGGCCGTGCGCGTCGTCGACGGTCGACCTTCGCCGACCCTGGGCACCCGTGGCGGCCTTTATCCGGAAACCAGCGCAGTGAGCGTTGCTGCCAACGATGTGCTGCCCAAGTTGCAGGCCCAGGCCGAAGCGGCCGTACGACTGCTCGGCTTCACGCCCACCGGCAACAATGGCAGCGCGCCTACGTTGACCATCACCCTGGCCGAACTCAAGTACCAGTCGCCCAAGGACAAGATGTACGTCACCGAGGCCAACATCGGCGCCACGTTCAAGGCCGACGTCACCAACGGTGGCCGTCACTACAGCGGCCGCTACGGGGCTTCGTTGAACCAGCGTTTCGGCATGGCGCCGAACCAGGAAACCAACACCAAGTTGGTCAGCGATGTGCTGAGCGATGCGCTGACGCGCGTGTTCAAGGACGCCACCATCGGCCAGACCCTGTCCCAGAGTAATTTCTGACAGCGTCTGCCCGTCATGAAAAAGCCCGCGATGTTCGCGGGCTTTTTCATGGGCTGGATTTCACTGCGTGCAGGCTTCAGGCCGCGCGCATGTGAAAGTCGAGCACGCTGATACCGGTGCCCAGGTCCAGATCGGGCCAGTCACCGTGCTGATGACCGCCCAGGGCGCAATACACCAGCCACTGTCGGTCCTGGACATTGAACGCCAGGGCGTCGATCAGAGCTTCCTGCTCGTCGCTGGCGGTAATGTGGTAGAGGCGATCCTGGTTAAGGGCGTGCAGCATGACGGGCATCCGAAGCGTGTTGGGTGAGGGTGCAACACGATGCCTGTTTTGTATGAAGGGTGTATGAAGGGTGCATGACGGCGCCATGACGGCCACATGGCACCCTGCATACTGGCTGACCCTAGAGCGGCAGTCCTGCCTTGACGCGATACTGGTTGCGCACTGGCGTGGCGTATTGCACCACCAGGAACGGTCGTTGTTCCACCGGGCACTCGCGCAACCGTCGCAGCCATTCGGCACGGGCCTTTTCCAGCTCGGCGGCTGGAAACACATCGGCTGCTGCAGGTACCTGCAGCTCGGGATCGGCATCCGCCCACTGCGCGTAGGCCAGGTAGTGCACGGGAAACAGGCGATAACCGCCGAGAATCTGCCGGTCGATCTCCATGGCCAACTGCTTGGTGTCTTCGAACGACTCGGTGATGGGCGCGGCAAAGTTGATGTGCACGCGGCCCTTGTAGCCGGTGATGCCCTGGGCAATGCTGACGTCGTCTTCGCCGGGTGCCTTGTTGTAGGCGCCCTTGGTGGCACGGATGTACAGCTCGCGCGCCTTGGCCTGATCGCAGGGGTCGTACTCGTAGCTGATCGACACCGGCGTCAGGTTCAGCGCCTTGATGGTTTCGCCGAAAGGCTCGTCCTTGCGGCTCATGTGAAACATCTTGAGGATCGCCGAGTCGGTGCGGTCGTCACCGTCCTTGGCGCGGCCTTCGGCCTGGGCGATCCAGATCGAGGCGCAGTCGTGGCGGATCGAGTGGTTGATGTAGGCCGACAGCAGCTGGTAGGACGCCAGCTTTTCACGGCGCCCGACCAGCGAGCGATGGACGATGAAGCTCTTGTTCAGGCGCATCAGGTCGCTGACGAAAGGCTTCTGCAGCAGATTGTCGCCGATGGCGATGCGCGGCGTCGGCAGGCCTGCGTGGTACACGGCGTAGTTGACGAACGCCGGGTCCATGACGATATCGCGGTGGTTGGCCAGGAACAGGTACGCACTGCCGGACTTGAACTGCTCGACACCGGTGTAGGTCACACCGTCGGTGGCGCGGTCGATGGTGTGGTCGACGTAGAACTCGACCTTGTCCTGCAGGGTGGCGACGTTGGTGACATCCTTGAACTCGCGGCGCAGACGCCGTGCGATCAACGGCTTGAGCAGCCAGCCAAAGGTCTTGGCCTGACGCGGGAAGCGAAAGTGGGTGAGGATATCCAGAAATGCCGGGTCGCTGAGCAACCGTGCCAGAACGGCAGGTACTTCGGCGTCGTCGTACGGTCGGATGGCATCGAATTCGCCCATCATGCTCTCTTGTTGGAAACGGCTAAGGTAAAGGTACAGGCGCAAGGTTGTGGGCAAAGGGTAGGGGCCCATGTAGCCAACGGCCTGCAAACAGAGTGGCGATTATACGCACAAGTGAGCCGTGGAGGCCGCGATGCTGGAAACCCAAGATTACGATTGCCCCTATTGCGGCGAGCCTGCCGAAGCGGTGCTCGATCTGTCCGCTGGCGATCAGGACTATATAGAAGACTGCCCGGTGTGCTGCCGACCCATCGTGTTCGCCCTGCAGACCGATGGTCAGGGCTGGTCGCTGCACGTGCGCAGCGAGAACGAGTGATGCAGCGCATCTACGAGCCCGCCAGTCTGCTGGAGGCGCAGATGCTTCTGGGCATGCTGGAAAACGAAGGTGTGGGTGCGCATCTGGCGGGTCGAGATCTGGTCGGCGGGATGGGCGACCTGCCTGCCATGGGCCTGCTGGGTTTGCTGGTGGCCGACGAGCAGGCCGATTACGCACGGCAGTTGATCGGTGAGTACAATGCCGCGCTGCCCATGTCGGGCGACGAGCCCGACAGTTTCCCCGGGGTTTTGCTGTGCTAGACCCCTCAAGAGTTTTTTCTGATGTGTGGACGTTTTGCCTTGTTTCGCTGGTCACCCGGTTTCGCCGCGCAGGAGGGCTTTCCCCAAGGCCAGCAGGCGCAGTGGAACATATCGCCGGGTGACTCGGTGCTGATCCAGCGCCGCGAGGGGGAGCGCTCGACCCTGGCCAAGGCGCGCTGGGGGCTGACCCCGCCGTGGTTGACCGACCTGTCGCGAACCCCTGCCCATGCGCGGGCCGAGACGGTGGCCGAGCAGCCGATGTTTCGCGAAGCCTTGCGCCTGCGTCGTTGCCTGATTCCGGCCAACGGCTTCTACGAGTGGCGGGGCAATGTGCGCAAGCGGCCTTTCTGGCTGACGCCAGGCGAGGGTTCTTCGCTGTTTTTCGCGGGTATCTGGGAAGCCTATCCGGTGCAGGAGCAGGTCTGGTTGAGCACGGCAGTGGTGACCCAGCCGGCCATGAGCCAGCGCCGGCCGTTGATCCTCGATGCCGCCGGGCAGGCGGCCTGGCTGGACCCGGAAACGCCTTTGGCTGCCCTGCAGTCGTTGCTCGCCGCACCTCAGGCCGCCCTGCGCGAGCGTCCGCTGGCCAATCTGGTCAATGACCCCAAGCTCAACGCCCCGGAGTGTCTTACCCCGGCGTGAGCCTTTGCACAGACCGCGTCGCCTGTTTCGCGGCCACGGACCGCTCCTACGGGTGTGCGCGGAGCAACTGTTCCGGCTGCGTCGCCTGTTCGCGGCCACGGACCGATCCCACCCACGGGTGTGTGCGGTGCAATTGTAGGAGCGGTCCGTGGCCGCGAAACAGGCACCGCGGTGCATCGGCCGGACTGCTTGCGCAGGTGTCGTGTCCGATACTCACCGTGTAGGATACCCGCCAGGTTTCCCAGGAGAGTCCAAATGGGCAAGTTCTTCATTCCGGCCACCTTGGCCGTCAGCCTTCTGCTAGCCGGTTGTCAGGCCGTCAACACCACGAGCTCAGGCGCGGTGGGTGTGGAGCGCAAGCAATACATGTTCAGCATGTTGTCCACCGACGAGGTGAACAAGATGTACGCCCAGTCCTACCAGCAGACCTTGACCGAGGCCAGCGGCAAGGGCGTGCTCGACAAGACCAGCGCCGAAGCCAAGCGCGTGCAGACGATCGCCGATCGGCTGATCGCCCAGGCGCCCAAGCTGCGTCCGGATTCGGCACAGTGGCAATGGGAAGTGAACCTGATCAAGAGCGACGAGCTTAACGCCAACTGCGGTCCCGGCGGCAAGATCATCTTCTACACCGGCCTGATCGACAAACTGAAGCTCACCGACGACGAGATCGCCGCCGTAATGGGCCATGAAATCGCCCACGCCCTGCGCGAGCATGGCCGCGAGTCGATGTCCAAGGCCTACGGCATCCAGATGGCACGCAATGGGGCAGGGGCGCTGCTGGGGCTGGGCGAAGACAGCCTGAAGCTGGCCGATACCGTGGTCAACTACAGCCTGACCTTGCCCAACAGCCGCAGCAACGAGAACGAAGCCGACCTGTTCGGGCTGGAATTGGCAGCGCGCGCGGGGTACGACCCCAATGCCGCCATCACCTTGTGGAACAAGATGACGGCAGCGGCGGGCAGCAACTCGCCACCGGAATTCATGAGCACGCACCCGGCTTCGGCCAGCCGGATTTCGTCATTGCAGGCGGCCATTCCCAAAGTCATGCCGTTGTACGAACAGGCGAAGAAGTCCTGATGTATCGCGGCGTCTGATTCGCGGGCAGAGACCCGCTCCCACGGAAGATCTACTGTGGGAGCGGGTCTCTGCCCGCGAAGGCCGCACCGCTGAGCTATACCCAGCCGCTGACCTTCATCGCCTGATACACCGCAACGAACGCCAGAATGAAAAACGCCCCCGAGGCCAGCCGGCGGATCAGTGTCAGGGGCAGCTTGTCGGCGGCAAAATTGCCCGCCAATACCACCGGTACATTGGCAATCAACATGCCCAGCGTGGTGCCGATGATGACCATCAGCAGGTGCGGGTACTGCGCCGCCAGCATCACCGTCGCGACCTGGGTCTTGTCGCCGATCTCGGCGATGAAGAACGCGATCAGCGTGGTCATGAACGGCCCGTAGCGCCGAGCGGTGTTGGCTTCGTCGTCGTCGATCTTGTCCGGTATCAGGGTCCACAGGGCGGTCGCGGCGAAGCTTGCCGCCAGGATCCAGTGCAAGGCAGCGTCGGAGAAGAAGCCGCTGAACCAGGCGCCCACTGCACCTGCCGCCGCATGGTTGGCCAGGGTTGCGGCGACGATGCCAGCGATGATCGGCCAGGGCTTGCGAAAGCGTGCCGCAAGGATCAGCGCGAGCAACTGGGTCTTGTCGCCAATTTCGGCCAAGGCCACCAGCCCGGTAGGGACAAGCAGGGATTCCAACATCAGGAGCGTTCCTATGGGGGCGGGTCGACACGGCTATGACACGAACAGCCTCCCCGCCCCGGGTAAGGTGTGCGTGTCATAGGTCTTGTCAAACCCGGGCCGTCTGTGCGGCCGCTGGGTCGCACGCGCCATGGCCTGAGGGCCAAGTATGTTGACGTGTGCCATGCGAGCTGGCGCTCGCGGGAGACTACTCCCCTAGGACGGTGCGGATTCTGCCTAGGCGATGACGATAGGGCAAGAAAATATTTCGCTATTTGACGGCCCTGTAAATCTTGAAACCGCGTCCCTCGGAGAGCGTCTGGCAGCGCCCGAAAGCGCCTTCGATCAGCGGTTGATAGCGCAGGAAGCTGTTGGCAACCAGGCGAAGTTCGCCGCCTTTTTTCAGATGTTGGCTGGATTTTTCCAGCAGGTTCTCCGCAGCGTGGTAGCTGGTGTGCACTCCGGCATGGAACGGCGGATTGCTGATGATGGCATCCAGATGCTGCGGCGCGGCGTCGATACCGTCGCCGGTGATGACGTCGGCATCCAGACCGTTGGCTGCCAGCGTCAGACGGCTGCTGGCCGTGGCAAAGGCATCGACATCGAGCAGGGTCAACTGGTTGTCCGGGTAGCGCCGCTTGAGGCTGGCGCCGATCACGCCGGCACCGCAGCCGAAGTCCAGCAGATGGCCGCGAGGGAGGCCGCCGATGTGATCGAGCAGCAGTTCGGTGCCACGGTCCAGCCGACCATGGCTGAAGACACCCGGCAGGCTGACCACGGTCAACGGCTCGCCGGCGATCTGCAGCTCATAGCGCTGCGCCAGGCTCTCCAGGTCCACGGCCGGTGGTGCCTGTTCGACCGTCACCTGCCAGAGCTGGCAATGCCGTGCGCTGTCCAGCTTGCGCGGCTTGCCGAAGGCATGCAGCAGCTTCGCCGCGCCCTCGATGCCGCCACGCTTCTCGCCCACCAGGTACAGCTCGCGCCCTTGTAAGCGGGACGCCAGGGCATTGAGCAGGTAGCTGGTGAGGTCACGGGATTTGGGCAGGAACAGCACTGCACCCTCGAACGCCGTCTCGGGAACATTCACGCCGAAATGGCTGCGGCCTTCGAAGCGTGCCTCTAGCGCTGCCTGGTCGCCGGCATGCCAGCACCAGCCGGCGGCGTTCGGCAGCTGGCCGAAGAGGTCGTCGGCAGGCAGCCCGGCCAACAACAGCTGACCTTGAAACAAATTGGCCTGACGAAGCAGCACTTCACTGCGCGGGTCCATGGGAGGGCTCCTGGCAAAAGCGCGGATTCTAGCAGACCAGGGCCGGTTTCAGACGCTGCGGATGGGCTGGCCGGCGAAGAACGCCGTGGCGTTTTCCGCCAGTTGGCCAATGATGCGCTGGCGTGCCTCGACACTGCCCCAGGCACTGTGCGGGGTGATGATCAGGCGTGGGATGTCGTCGCCCAGCAGCGGGTTGCCGTCTACCGGTGGCTCGACGCTGAGCACGTCGGTGGCCGCACCGCCCAGGTGCCCGCGGCGCAAGGCATCGGCCAGGGCCTGCTCGTCGATGATGCCGCCGCGCGCGGTGTTGACCACAAAGGCGCTGGGCTTGAGCAACGCCAGCTCGGGTGCGCCGATCATGTGTCGGGTGTGTTCGTTGAGCGGGCAGTGCAGGGTCAGCGCGTCGATCTGCGGCAGCAGCTCATGCAGCGGCAGGCGATCGGCGCGTGCCGGGCGGCCGGGAATCTGCCCGGACAGCACGCGCATGCCGAAAGCTTCGGCAAGCCTGGCAACCGCACCACCGAGTTCGCCGTGGCCCAGCAGCCCGAGGGTCTTGCCTTCCAGTTCGACGATGGGGAAATCCAGCAGGCAGAACTGCTTGGCCTGCTGCCATTTGCCGGCCGCGATGGCGCGCTGATAATCAGGCAGTCGGGTGGCCAGGGCGAGCAACAGCATCAAGGTGTGCTGGGCCACCGAAGGGGTGCCGTAGCCTTGGCAATTGCACACGGTGATGCCCAGCTTGCGCGCCGCTTCCAGGTCGACGTTGTTGGTGCCCGTGGCCGACACCAGTACCAGCTTGAGGTCCGGGCAGGCCTGCAGGGTCGCGGCATCCAGAGCGATCTTGTTGCTGATGACCACGTTCAGGCCGCGCAGGCGCTCGGGCAGTTGCTCAGGCGTCGTGCTGGGGTAGAGCTGCAGGTCTTCGAAGCAGGCCTTGAGCGCGGCAGGGTCCAGGTCACCCAGGTCCAGGGAGCTGTAGTCGAGGAAGGCGGCACGGGTAGCGGGCATGGGTGAACCTCTTGAAGTGGATGTGGATGTTCTACCATAGCTGCTGGATGAAAATCTTGTGGCCCTGGCCTGCTGCCGTGAGGTAGCGTCCGGGGCTGTTTTTTTAATCACCGCGTTTGCATTTGCCGCGCCTGGAGCCTGCCGTCATGTACTGGACCGAATTTCTCACCGTTGCCTTCATCCACTTGCTGGCAGTGGCCAGCCCGGGTCCGGATTTCGCGGTGGTGGTGCGCGAGAGCGTCAGCCACGGGCGTCGGGCAGGCCTGTGGACCGCGCTGGGGGTAGGCACGGCGATCTTCGTTCACGTGGGGTATTCACTGCTGGGGATTGGCCTGATCGTGTCCCAGTCCATCGTGCTGTTCAATGTCCTGAAATGGGCCGCTGCAGCGTACCTGCTCTACATCGGTTTCAAGGCCCTGCGCGCCAAGCCGGCCGAAGTCAGTGTGCAGGCCGACAGCGCCGCGCCGATTGAGCGCACGCCAAAGGGCGCCTACATGGCTGGTTTCATGACCAACGGCCTGAACCCCAAGGCCACGTTGTTCTTTCTTTCCCTGTTTACCGTGGTGATCAGTCCGCACACGCCGCTGCCGGTCCAGGCCGGTTACGGCGTGTATCTGGCGCTGGCCACGGCGCTGTGGTTCTGCCTGGTGGCCATGCTGTTCAGTCAGCGCCGGATACGCGAAGGCTTCGCGCGCATGGGGCATTGGTTCGACCGTGCCATGGGCGTGGTCCTGGTGGCGCTGGGCGTGAAGATCGCCCTGAGCGAAATTCGCTGAAACCTGCCGCGCGCTGGCCTCGGATATCGCTCCTGGCTGGCTATAATGGCCGCGCAGCGCCTCTTGCCAGCACCACCACGAAAATGGAACAGCGTCGATGAATTCAGTACACCTGCCCTGTCGCCGGGCCAGATTACCCCTGGCAGTCGGTCTGGCGACGCTTGCCGGGCCGGCGCTTGCCGTCAGCTTCAACATCGGCGAAATCGAGGGGCAGTTCGATACCGCGCTGTCGGTCGGCGCCAGTTGGTCCACGGCCGGAGCGAACCGCAATCTGATCGGCGTCAACAATGGTGGCGCGGGCCTGTCGCAGACCGCCGACGACGGTCGCTTGAACTTCAAAAAGGGTGAAACCTTTTCCAAGGTCTTCACGGGGTTGCACGACTTGGAATTGAAATACGGCGACAGCGGCGTCTTCATTCGCGGCAAGTACTGGTACGACTTCGAACTCAAGGACGAAGGCCGTCCCTTCAAGGACATCAGCGACGCCAACCGCAAGGAGGCGGCGCAGTCCTCCGGCGCGCAGCTTCTCGACGCGTTCGTCTACCACAACTACGCCATCGGCGATCAGCCAGGCGCCGTTCGCCTGGGCAAGCAGGTGGTCAACTGGGGCGAGAGCACCTTCATCCAGAATGGCATCAATGCCCTCAACCCGATCGACGTCTCGGCCTTGCGTCGACCCGGTGCCGAGATCAAGGAAGGGCTGGTCCCGGTCAATCTGTTCTACGTCTCGCAGAGCCTGACCGACAACCTCTCGGCCGAGGCCTTCTACCAGCTCGAATGGGACCAGACGGTGGCTGACAACTGCGGCACGTTCTTCGCCCAGGCAGACGTTACCGCCGATGGCTGCAGCGATAACCTGCGTGTGCTGGGCAAGCGCTCGGGGTTGCCGGCTGCCGCTCTTCCAGCGCTTGCCGCTGCCGGTGTGGACGTCAACGAGGAAGGGGTGCTGGTGCGCCGTGGTGCAGACCGCGATGCACGCGACAGTGGCCAGTTCGGCGTGGCGCTGCACTACAACTACGACCCACTGGACACCGAATTCGGTGCCTACTTCATGAACTATCACAGCCGCGCGCCGATGTTCAACGCAACCGGTGCATCGACCACGACCTATGCGGCAGCGTCGCGCGCCGGGGCTTTGGGGCCGTTGCTGGTGGCCGGCAATTCCGGCTACTTCTACGACTACCCCGAAGACATTCGCCTGTACGGGCTGAGCTTTTCCACCACGCTGGCTACCGGCACCGCCTGGAGTGGCGAAGTCAGCTACCGGCCCAATGCACCGGTGCAGCTCAACACCACCGACATTCTTTACGCCGGTGTGCGCCCGCTGGGCGGCACCTACAGCAATGCATCGCTGCTCGACGGCACGCCCGGCCAGGACTTGAAGGGCTACCACCGCAAGGAAATCACCCAGCTGCAGACCACCCTGACGCATTTTTTCGATCGGGTCATGGGCGCAGACCGGTTGACGGTGGTGGGCGAGGTGGGCGTCACCCACGTTGGTGGCCTGGAGAGCAGTTCGCGCATGCGCTACGGTCGCGACGCGGTGCATGGACCTGGCGCTTTGCCCGCCACCAACGGCCTGGACACCTGCGCAACCCTGCTCAACAGCGCTACCCTTACCGCTGCAGGTCCAGGTGCCTCGACCCGCAATCGTTCGCGCAACTGCACCGACGGCGGTTTCACCACCAGCACCGCATGGGGCTATCGCGCCCGTGCCATCTGGGACTACAACAGCGTGCTCGCCGGGATCGACCTGCACCCCAGCGTGGCATGGTCGCACGATGTGTCCGGCTATTCGCCGAGCCCCGGCGGCAACTTCGAAGAAGGTCGCAAGGCGGTCAGCCTCGGGCTCGACGCCGAGTACCAGAACACCTACACGGCGAGCCTGTCGTACACCAACTTCTTCGACGGCAAGTACACCACGGTGGATGACCGCGACTTCCTCGAACTCAGCTTCGGCGTGCATTTTTAAGCGGCTCTTTGCAAGCTGCAGGCGTCGAGCCTGGTCGGCCCGGTGTGGGGAATCTTTCCCGGGGTTTGCCGTCCAAAGCAGTCAGAGGTCCATGACCCGCCGTGTTGTGTTTTGCAGATTTCCGCCTTCTTGTAGTAGGAGTTGCCCATGTTTACCTCGCGTCGCTTGATCACTGCCGCCGCTGCCATCGCCCTGTTGTCCGGGTGCGCGTCGCAGAATCCGTATGAAAACCAGGGCCAGGCCCAGGGTTCTTCGGGCATCAGCAAGACCGCCAAGTATGGCGGGCTGGGTGCACTGGCCGGTGCCGTGGCCGGTGCCGCCATCGACCACAACAACCGCGGCAAGGGTGCCCTTATCGGCGCTGCCGTGGCGGGTGCCGCTTCGGCAGGCTATGGCTATTACGCCGACCGCCAGGAAGCCGCATTGCGTGAAAGCATGGCCAACACCGGGGTCGAAGTGCAGCGCCAGGGCGATCAGATCAAGCTGATCATGCCGGGCAACATCACCTTCGCTACCGACTCGTCGAACATCTCCAGCAGCTTCTACTCGCCGTTGAACAACCTGGGCAATTCGTTCAAGCAGTTCAACGAGAACAACATCGAGATCGTCGGCTACACCGACAGCACCGGCAGCCGCCAGCACAACATGGACCTGTCGCTGCAACGTGCCCAGGCGGTCAGCAATTACCTGACTTCCCAGGGTGTCGATGGCTCACGCCTGTCGGTCCGCGGCGCAGGTCCCGACCAGCCGATCGCCAGCAACGCCGACGCCAATGGCCGTGCCCAGAACCGTCGCGTCGAAGTCAACCTCAAGCCGATTCCAGGCCAGCAGTACCCGCAGCAGTAACCTCTGCCTCGCCCATGAAAAATCCCGCTCTGGCAGCGGGATTTTTTGTGGGCGATCAGTCCGTTTCGAGTCGGTCCAGTGTCGCGTCCTTCTGTGTCCACAGCGCGTTGACCCAGGCCTGGAACCGAGCCCGGTACTCTTCGTCCTGATCGTAGCTGTGGCCGATGAACTGCGCGGGAATCGGCAGTTCTTCGAACAGCACCTGGATCTCGCCTACCCGGCCGCACAGCAGATCCCAGAAGCCGGGAGCGCCCTTGGGGTAGAACAGCGTCACGTTGACCATCGACTGCAGTTGCTCGCCCATGGCATCGAGCACGAAGGCAATGCCACCGGCCTTGGGCTTGAGCAGATGGCGAAATGGTGATGCCTGGGCCGCGTGCTTGGCCGGGGTGAAGCGAGTGCCTTCGGCGAAGTTGAAGATGGCGGTCGGCTTGCCGCGAAACTTGGCACAGGCGCGGCGCGTGGTGAGCAGGTCTTCGCCTTTCTTTTCCGGATGCCTGGCCAGATAGGCCTTGGAATAGCGCTTCATGAAGGGGAAGCCGAGCGCCCACCAGGCCAGGCCAATGACCGGCACCCAGATGAGCTCGCGCTTGAGGAAAAACTTCAGCGGACGAATGCGCCGGTTCAGCACGTATTGCAGCACGAGGATATCGACCCAGCTCTGGTGGTTGCTGGTCACCAGGTAGGAGTGCTGGTAGTCCAGGCCCTGCAAGCCCTCGACTTTCCAGCGGATACCGCCGAGCAGGTTCATCCAGGCCTTGTTGTTGCTGATCCAGGCTTCGTGGATGTGGCGCATCAGTTCGTCGGTCACACGCTGCGCCGCCGCGAACGGCAGGCACAGCTTGATCAGGCTGACGACGAACAGCGGCGTGCAGCAAACGATGGTGTTCAGCGCCAGCAACAGTGCGGCGCACAGGCCGGTAAGCGTTTTCAAGGAAAGGGTCCTAAAGGTCGATGGTGCGGTTGGCCTGGATGGCGGTCAGGGCAATGGTGTAGACGATGTCGTCGACCTGAGCGCCACGCGGCAGGTCGTTGACCGGTTTGCGCAGCCCTTGCAGCATCGGCCCCAGGCTCACGCAATCGGCGCTGCGCTGGACCGCCTTGTACGTGGTGTTGCCGGTGTTCAGGTCGGGAAACACGAACACCGTCGCGCGGCCGGCGACCCGGCTGTCCGGGGCGAGCTGGCGCGCCACGTTTTCATTGGCGGCCGCATCGTACTGCAGCGGGCCGTCGATCAGCAGGTCGCGCTGGATCTCCTGGGCCAACTGGGTGGCCTCACGCACCTTCTCGACTTCTTCGCCACTGGCCGAGTTGCCACTCGAATAGCTGATCATCGCCACCCGCGCGGCAATGCCGAAGGCTTCGGCGGAGTCGGCGCTCTGCAGGGCGATCTCTGCCAGTTCCGCAGCGCTGGGGTGCGGGTTCATCACGCAGTCGCCATACACCAGCACCTGATCGGGGAACAGCATGAAGAACACCGAGGACACCAGGCTGCAGCCAGGCGCGGTCTTGATCAGCTGCAGGGCCGGGCGGATGGTGTTGGCGGTGGAATGGATGATGCCTGACACCAGACCATCCACTTCATCCAGGGCCAGCATCATGGTGCCGATCACCACGTTGTCTTCCAGCTGCTGCTCGGCCATGGGCGCGTTCAGGCTTTTGCTCTTGCGCAGCGCAACCATCGGCTCCACGTACCGACCGCGGATCAGGTCGGGGTCGAGGATCTCCAGCCCGTCGGGCAGCGCGATGCCATGGGCGCTGGCAACCGCCTGCACCTCGTCCGGCTTGGCCAGCAGCACGCAGCGTGCAATGCCGCGTGTCTGGCAAATGGCGGCCGCTTGAATGGTCAGCGGGTCGTGACCTTCGGGCAGCACGATGCGCTTGTCGGCCTGTTGCGCGCGCTGGATCAACTGATAGCGGAACACCGCCGGTGACAGCCGCAGTTCGCGCGGGGTGCCGCAGCGCTGGTGCAACCACTGGGCATCCAGATGGCCGGCGACGAAATCGGTGATGATCTCCGCACGCTCGCGGTCATCAATCGGAATTTCCTTGTTCAGCTGGTTCAGGCGTGTGGCGGTGTCGTAGGAACCCGTGCTCACCGACAGCACCGGCAGGCCGGCCTGCAAGGCGCCCCGACACAGCTCGAGAATGCGCGGGTCGGGCAGCGTATCGCTGGTCAGCAGCAGCCCGGCCAGCGGCATGCCGTTCATGGCGGCCAGGCTCACTGCCAGAATGATGTCGTCACGGTCGCCTGGGGTGACCACCAGAACGCCCGGCTTGAGCAGCTGCACGGTATTGAGCACCGTCCGCGCGCAGATGATGATCTTGTTCATTCGCCGCTGCTCGTAGTCACCGGCGTTGATCACCTGGGCGCCGAGCAGTTCGGCCACGTCACGCGTGCGGGGTGCGTTCAGGTCGGCCTGATAGGGAATACAGCCGAGCAGGCGAAAATCGCCACCACGCAGCAGGGGCGAGTGTTCCTTGAGGCGGGCGGCGAAGACGTCCATGCCTTCATCGGTGCGGACCTTGTTGAGAATGACGCCCAGCACCTTCGGATCACGCGGGCCACCGAACAACTGCGCCTGCAGCTCGACCCGTCCGGAAAGCTCGGCGAGCACTTCGTTCTCGGCGCTCGACACCAGAATCACATCGGCATCCAGGCTTTTCGCCAGGTGCTGGTTGACCCTGGCGGCATAGCTGGCGTGGCGGGTGGGCACCATGCCTTCGACGATGACCACATCGTTGCCCAGGCAAGCCTGCTGGTACAGCGTCAGGATCTCTTCAAGCAACTCGTCGAGCTGGCCATCGCCCAGCATGCGTTCCACGTGGGCCAGGCCCAGGGGCTTGGGTGGTTGCAGGCCGTGGGTACGGGCCACCAGTTCGGTCGAGCGTTCCGGGCCCTGATCGCCGGGGTGTGGCTGGGCAATGGGCTTGAGAAAGCCGACCTTCAGGCCAGCGCGTTCCAGGGTCCGTACCAGCCCCAGGCTGATGGAGGTCAGGCCGACGCCAAAATCGGTCGGCGCGATGAAAAATGTTTGCATGCGAGCTTCTCGGGTGAGCTTCGGGCTGCACGCTACAAGCATCACGCCACGGCCCGCAAGTAGAAACGAATCGCGCCGTGGGCAGTCATAACCTCAAGATGCGTGCAGAAGGCCCAAAGGGCGCACGCATTGTGTCCGGTCGACCACTGGCCGAGTGGGTTCGCTTTCAAGCCATCCCTTGGTTACACTTGGTCGTTCTACATTCTTATGCAAAAGGTCTTACCTCATGCTGATCGCCGCCAACAAGGCTGTCTCCATCGAATACACCCTGACCAACGACGCCGGTGAGGTTATCGACAGCTCCGCCGGCGGCGCGCCGCTGGTCTATCTGCAGGGCGCTGGTAACATCATCCCCGGCCTGGAAAAGGCTCTGGACGGCAAGCAGGTCGGCGACGACCTGGACGTGGCCATCGAGCCTGAAGATGCCTATGGCGAGTACGCGGCCGAGCTGGTCAGCACCTTGTCGCGCAGCATGTTCGAAGGCGTCGACGAGCTGGAAGTGGGCATGCAGTTCCATGCGTCCGCGCCAGATGGCCAGATGCAGATCGTGACCATCCGCGATCTGGATGGCGACGACGTCACCGTCGACGGCAACCACCCGTTGGCCGGTCAGCGTCTGCACTTCAAGGTCAAGGTCGTCGACATCCGCGACGCCAGCCAGGAAGAAATCGCGCACGGCCACGTGCACGGCGAGGGTGGTCATCACCACTGATCTGGGCACGGCGCTCTTGCGAGCGGCCAAGCGCAGATGCAAAAAAGGGGCACGTCAACGACGTGCCCCTTTTTTTTGCCCCGCCACATCGCTACCCCTGTAGGAGCGGTCAGCGGCCGCGAAGGGGCGCTGCGGTGTTGGCCAAGGCCACCGAAGACGTCAGGTAGCACGCACCGCTCAGCTGCTTCTCGAACTGCTCGACAATGGCCTCCCAGCCCTGACGGTTGGCATGTCGACGCGCATTGAGGCGGACCCGCCGCAAGTTTTCCTGGTTTTCCAGCAGCCAGCCCGCCGCGTCGAGAAACGCCGCCTCGTCGCCCGGCATGGCCAGCGCGCCGCTGTGTCCATGGCGAATGTGCTGCGCGGCGGCGGCCTCGTCGTAGGCCACCACGGCCAGCCCTGATGCCTGCGCTTCCAGAACCACATTGCCGAAGGTTTCAGTGAGGCTGGGAAAGACGAAGATATCACCGCTGGCATAGTGTTCAGCCAGCAACTCGCCGCGCAATGCCCCGCAGAATATCGCCTCGGGCATCTTCTGCTGCAGGTTGCTTCGCTGCCCTCCGTCGCCTACCACGATCAACTTCATCACCCGCTGTGGATGCTGCGCCTGCAGATGGTTGAAGGTACGCGCAAGCAGATCCAGATTCTTTTCCCATGCCAGGCGTCCGACATGGATCACCGCCAAGTCACCCTCCGCCAGCCCCCAACGCTGGCGCAACTCGGCGCTGCGCCGCGCAGGATGGAACAGCCGACCATCGACGCCACGCGCCAGCAGCTGCAATCGCTCGAAGCCGCGTCGGTGCAACTCGAGGCGTTGGCCGGGGCTGGGCACCAGGGTCATGTGCGTACGGTTGTGGAACCAGCGCAGATAATGCGTCACCACACGCGCCAACAGCCCCAACCCGCTTTGTGCGGCGTATTGCTGGAAGTTGGTATGAAAGCCGCTGACCACCGCGATACCCAGCAGCCGTGCCGCGCGCAGTGCGCTCAAGCCCAAAGGCCCCGGCGTGGCGACATACACCACATCGGGCCGCCTCGAGCGCCAGTGCCGCACCAACCGCCGCCTGGACGACTCGCCCCACTGCAGCCCCGGATACCCGGGAATCGGCCAGCCGCGACACAGCATTACATCGTCACCCAGGCCCGTGTCCTGCGCCTGTCGCGGACGCACTACATCCACTCGATGTCCGCGACTGCGCAACCCTTCGCACAGATATTCGAGCGTACTGGCGACCCCGTTGATCTCGGGGGCGAAGGTTTCGGTAACCAGGGTGATATGCAAAAAGGGAGCTGTCATCAGCTCAGTTTCGAAGTGTTGTATTGCGCGGGTGTGGCGCTTTCATGAGGGATTTGTGACGTCAGTATCCGCGGTACAGGCTGCAATGGCGCGTACCGCGGAGACTCACCCGCGCTCGCGCACCCAGAACAATGTCGCGCCTGCCACCGCTGCAGGCATCATCAAAACGTTGACCCCCGGGATCAGCAGTGCCAGGTATACGATGCCGCCGAAACTGAGGCTGCGCCAGCGCTTCTGGCGCAGCCAGGCGAGCATGTCCTGCCAACTCATCTTGTGGTTGTCGGCGGGGTAGTCGATGTACTGGATGGCCATCATCCAGACCCCGAACAGTAACCACAGAGGGGCGGCGATGATATTGAGCATCGGGATGAACGACAGCACGAACAGCGCCAGTGCGCGCGGCAGGAAATAGCCGAGCTTGCGCGCTTCGCGGGCCAGCGTGCGCGGGATCATTTCGAACAGTTCGGTCCAGCGGAAGGCGGGGAAATCGTCCTTGCCCCGCGCAACTACCTCGACCTTCTCGGAGAGAAACCCGTTGAAAGGGGCAGCGATGATGTTGGCCAGCATGGTGAAGCTGAAGAACACCATGAACGCTACGAGCACGGCGAACAGCGGCCAGAGTATGAAGCTGAGGAAACCCAGCCAGTTGGGCAGGCTCTGGATGAGGTGGTCGACCCACCCGCTGAACAGGTGACCGGCGAAGTAGATCAGGCCCACGAACAGCACCAGGTTGATGCTCAATGGCAGCAGCACGAACAAGCGCAGCCCTGGGGACAAGACCATTTTCAGGCCCTCGCGCAAGTATTGCGGGCCGGACAGTGCAGGGACAGGCATGGATAACTCCGAGACAGGGAAAACGTGCTGACAGTACCGGCTTTGCAGGCACTCGGGAACCACGGCAATGGCCGGTAACAACCTTGCGTGCTCTGTATGAATGATCCGTTGGCGCATAGACGAGGGCTATGGGTTGGATTGCCAAAGGGTATTTCCCTAATCGAGCCCACCTCGTTAAGCTTGGGCACATCGAATTTCAACCCTTTCCCATCTTCGCTTCCAAGGAGTTCTTCATGAGCATTCTGGTCAACCGCCAAGCCCCTGACTTCGACGCCGCTGCCGTACTGGGCGACGGCTCGATCGTCGACAGCTTCCAGTTGTCTTCCCTGCGTGGCAAGTATGTGGTGCTGTTCTTCTGGCCGCTCGACTTCACCTTCGTGTGCCCATCGGAAATCATCGCCCACAACAACCGCATCGCCAAGTTCCGCGAGCTGGGTGTCGAAGTGGTCGGGGTGTCCATCGATTCGCAGTTCACTCACCACGCCTGGCGCAGCACGCCGGTGGAGAAGGGCGGCATCGGTGAAGTCGAATTCACCATGGTTGCCGACGTGAAACACGAGATCGTCCGCGCCTACGGCGTCGAGCACGAAGACGGCGTTGCCCTGCGTGCCTCGTTCCTGATCGACCAGCAAGGCGTCGTGCAGCACCAGGTGGTGAACAACCTGCCGCTGGGCCGCGATGTCGACGACATGGTGCGTCTGGTCGAAGCGCTGCAGTTCACCGAACAGCACGGTGAGGTCTGCCCGGCTGGCTGGCGTCCGGGCCAGAAAGGCATGAAAGCCGATGCCCAGGGTGTCGCCGACTACCTGGCCGGGAATGCGAAGAGCCTGTAAGCGCAAACGCTGCCTGGATTACACGGGCAAGTTTCTGGGCTGGCGGCGTTGAACCTTCCCCAAGGTGCCTTGCCAGTCCTTTTTATTCCAGCCGCACCGGATCGGCGCCAACGTCCGGCAGTCAGGAGTTAGTCATGTCTCAAACTCGTCATTCCCGCGTGATCATCCTGGGTTCCGGCCCTGCCGGTTACAGCGCTGCCGTCTATGCTGCGCGTGCCAACCTCAAGCCACTGCTGATCACCGGCATGCAGGCAGGCGGTCAGCTGACCACCACCACCGAAGTCGACAACTGGCCGGGCGACCCCCACGGCCTGACCGGCCCGGCCTTGATGGAGCGCATGCGCGAGCACGCCGAGCGCTTTGAAACCGAAATCGTTTTCGACCACATCAATGCCGTGGACCTCGCTGCCCAGCCGTTTACTCTGACGGGTGACAGCGCAACCTACACCTGCGACGCGCTGATCATCGCCACCGGTGCCAGTGCTCGCTACCTGGGCCTGCCGTCGGAAGAGGCGTTCATGGGCAAGGGCGTTTCGGCCTGTGCGACATGCGACGGCTTTTTCTATCGCAACCGCGAAGTCGCGGTGGTGGGTGGCGGCAACACCGCGGTCGAAGAGGCGCTGTACCTGGCCAACATCGCCAGCAAGGTGACCCTGGTCCACCGTCGCGATACCTTCCGCGCCGAAAAGATCCTGATCGACAAGCTGCACGCCCGCGTGGCCGAAGGCAAGATCGAGCTCAAGCTCAATGCCACGCTGGAAGAGGTGCTCGGCGACAATATGGGCGTGACCGGTGCGCGCTTGCGCAACAACGATGGCATTGCCGAAGAGCTGAAGGTCGATGGCGTGTTTATCGCGATCGGTCACACACCGAACACTTCGCTGTTCGACGGCCAACTGGCTCTGAAAGACGGCTACATGGTGGTTCAGGGCGGGCGTGAAGGCAACGCCACCGCGACCAGCGTCGAGGGCGTATTCGCTGCCGGCGACGTGGCTGACCATGTGTACCGCCAGGCGATTACCTCGGCCGGCGCCGGCTGCATGGCGGCACTGGATGTGGAGCGCTACCTGGACGGTCTGGCCAACGCTTCGTTCTGATCCAGAACCGCAGCGCGGCCTTCGCGGGTAGAACCCGCTCCCACAGGGGCAGTGTCTTTCACTGGCCATGCAAGACCTGGTGGCCCAGGGGCAGTGTCTTTCACTGGCCATGCAAGACCTGGTGGCCCAAGGGCAGTGTCTTTCACTGGCCATGCAAGACC
>UVIF01000012.1 GCA_900596015.1 Pseudomonas viridiflava
GGCAGAGCCCGCTCCCACAACGGCGGCCGGGTGTGCCAGTTGTTCCTGGGGTAGTGATGCGGTGCACCGGCTTGAGTCCGCGGTGTGCCATTCGCGGGCAGAGCCCGCTCTCATAAGCTAACTGGGTGTATCAGTTGTTACGGAGTCAGGTCTCGCTGCGCTGAACTCGATGGCTGCTACGCTTGTCGATGATGCATCGTAATGGCCCACGGGGATCACGCGTCATGGAAAGCCTGGCGGTTCTGAAAATATTCCACGTCGCCGCCACCGTTGTGCTGCTGGGCAGCGTGGCGGCCGTCATCTACCGTGCCTGGCGCAGCTGGAAGGGCGGCGACCGGCTACCGTTCGCCAGCACCCTGCAACGGCCCTGGGTGTATGCCTGGCTGGTCATGGCCCTGAGCCTGGTGAGCTTTCCCGTCACGGGATGGTGGCTGGTACACAGAGTGGGCTGGCCTTTGGGGCAAACCTGGATTCTCACTGCCGCGGTGCTGTATGTGATCGGCGGTGGGGTCTGGTTGCTGCTGATCAACCGGGTTAACCGCCTGCGTTTCGCGACTGGGTTGAATGAAGGCGTAATCGCGGCCAAGCGCCGCAATGTGCTGATCATCGCGGCGGTGGCCGTAGTGGTGTTGCTGTCGATCATCGGCTTGATGGTGACCAAGCCCGCCTGAGACGAACCGCAGCGCATTCTTCGGCCGATGACCGCTCCCGCGGTTGGTCCCGATCCCTGTGGGAGCGGGCTCTGCCCGCGAAAAGAGCGCCGCGGTGTATCAGACAAACCGCAGCGCATTCTTCGCGGGCAGAGCCCGCTCCCACAGTTAGCAGCTATCAGCGCAGGGAGATTTCTTTCCAGCCGCGGCGTTTGGCTTCTTCGTGCAGGCGTGGGTCCGGGTCTACTGCCACCGGATGGGCGACCTGCTCCAGCAGGGGCAGGTCGTTCATCGAGTCACTGTAGAAATAGCTGTCCTGCAAGTCGTAGCCGTTCTCTTCCATCCAGCGATTCAAACGCGTGACCTTGCCTTCCTTGAAGCAGGGCACGTCGAAGCTGTGCCCGGTGTAGCGGCCGTCAACCATTTCGACTTCGGTGGCCAGCAAGGTTTCGACACCCAGCCGCGCGGCGATCGGGCCAGTGACGAAGCGGTTGGTAGCAGTGATGATCACCAGCTTGTCACCCGCATCGCGATGCTGTTGCAGCAAGGCCGCGGCCTTGGGCAGCATGATGGGCTCGATGCAATCGCGCATGAATTCGCGGTGCCATTCATCCAACTGCGCCACATCGGTCGCCGCGAGGATTTCCAGGGTGAAATCCAGGTACGCGTTCAGGTCCAGGCGGCCCGCCAGGTAATCCTCGTAGAACTCATCGTTGCGTGCCTTGTACGTGTCGGCATCGAGAATGCCGCGCGTGCACAGATAGTCCCCCCAGGCATGGTCGCTGTCGCCGCCGAGCAGCGTGTTGTCGAGGTCGAAGAGGGCCAGGCGCATGAAATGACTCGCATGAAGTAAGGAAAAGGCCCACAGAATACGGACTTTTCACATGCGTGCACATAAGCTACGCGGCGTCGTTGCTGCCTTCACAGGCTTTGTGGAACAATGCCAGAACATGCGTTTACGAGGTTGTTGCCGTGATCGACCCCGATGGTTTTCGCCCTAACGTTGGCATCATTCTCACCAATGACGCCGGTCAGGTGCTATGGGCTCGGCGTATCAATCAGGACGCCTGGCAATTCCCGCAAGGGGGTATCAACCCTCAGGAAACGCCGGAAGAGGCCTTGTACCGCGAGCTGAATGAAGAAGTCGGGCTGGAACGCCAGGATGTTGAAATACTTGCCTGCACCCGCGGCTGGTTGCGTTATCGTCTACCCCAACGCCTGGTGCGTACGCACAGCCAACCGTTGTGCATCGGCCAGAAACAGAAGTGGTTCCTGCTGCGCCTGGTGTCCAACGAGCAGCGTGTGCGCATGGACCTGACCGGCAAGCCCGAGTTCGATGGCTGGCGCTGGGTCAGCTATTGGTATCCGCTGGGCCAGGTGGTGACATTCAAGCGCGAGGTCTACAGACGCGCGCTCAAAGAGCTAGCCCCGCGCCTTCTCTCGCGCGACTGACGACGGAGTTCGACCCCGAGCCATGCTCAATACGCTGCGCAAGATCGTCCAGGAAGTCAACTCCGCTAAGGATCTCAAGTCGGCGCTGGGGATCATCGTGCAACGCGTCAAGGAAGCCATGGGCAGCCAGGTCTGCTCGGTGTACCTGCTGGATCTGGAAACCAACCGTTTCGTCCTCATGGCCACCGAAGGCCTCAACAAGCGTTCCATCGGCAAGGTCAGCATGGCCCCCAACGAAGGCCTGGTGGGCCTGGTGGGCACGCGTGAAGAACCGCTCAACCTGGAAAATGCCGCCGGTCACCCGCGCTATCGTTATTTCGCCGAAACCGGTGAAGAGCGCTACGCCTCGTTCCTCGGCACGCCGATCATCCACCACCGGCGTGTGGTGGGGGTGCTGGTGATCCAGCAAAAGGAGCGGCGTCAGTTCGACGAGGGCGAAGAAGCCTTCCTGGTCACCATGAGCGCGCAACTGGCGGGCGTTATCGCCCATGCCGAAGCCACGGGTTCGATCCGTGGCCTGGGGCGTCAGGGCAAGGGCATCCAGGAAGCGCGTTTCGTCGGCGTGCCAGGCTCGCCCGGTGCGGCGGTCGGCACCGCGGTGGTGATGCTGCCGCCGGCCGATCTGGACGTGGTGCCCGACAAGAGCGTCAGCGACATCGATGCCGAGCTGGCGTTGTTCCAGAACGCGCTCGAAGGCGTGCGCAACGACATGCGCACCCTGTCGGCGAAACTCGCCACGCAGCTGCGCCCCGAAGAGCGGGCCCTGTTCGACGTCTACCTGATGATGCTCGACGATGCTTCGCTGGGCAGCGAAGTGACCAACGTGATCAAGACCGGGCAGTGGGCCCAGGGTGCGCTGCGCCACGTCGTGACCGAGCACGTCAACCGCTTCGAATTGATGGACGACGCGTATCTGCGCGAGCGCGCCTCCGACGTCAAGGACCTGGGGCGGCGCCTGCTGGCCTACCTGCAGGAGGCGCGTCAGCAGACCCTGGTCTACCCCGACAACACCATCCTGATCAGCGAGGAACTGTCGCCGGCAATGCTCGGCGAAGTGCCGGAAGGCAAGCTGGTGGGCCTGGTGTCGGTATTGGGTTCGGGCAACTCCCACGTCGCCATTCTGGCGCGCGCCATGGGCATCCCGACGGTGATGGGCCTGGTCGACCTGCCGTATTCCAAGGTCGACGGCATCAAGATGATCGTCGATGGCTACCACGGTGAGGTCTACACCAACCCCAGCGACATTCTCAGCAAGCAGTTCGCCGATGTGGTCGAGGAAGAGCGGCAACTGGCGCTGGGCCTCGACGCCTTGCGCGAGCTGCCCTGCATTACTCTGGATGGCCACCGCATGCCGTTGTGGGTCAACACCGGCCTGCTGGCCGATGTGGCCCGTGCGCAGCAACGCGGTGCCGAAGGTGTGGGGCTGTACCGCACCGAAGTGCCGTTCATGATCAACCAGCGCTTCCCCAGCGAGAAGGAACAACTGGCGATCTACCGTGAGCAGTTGGCGGCCTTCCACCCGCTGCCGGTGACCATGCGCAGCCTGGACATCGGTGGCGACAAGTCGCTGTCGTACTTCCCCATCAAGGAAGAAAACCCGTTCCTGGGCTGGCGCGGGATCCGCGTGACCCTCGACCACCCGGAAATCTTTCTGGTGCAGACCCGCGCCATGCTCAAGGCCAGCGAGGGCCTGAACAACCTGCGCATTCTGCTGCCGATGATTTCCGGCACCCACGAGCTGGAAGAAGCCCTGCACCTGATTCATCGGGCCTGGGGCGAGGTGCGCGACGAAGGCACCGACGTGCCGATGCCGCCGGTGGGGGTGATGATCGAAATTCCCGCAGCGGTGTACCTGACCAAGGAACTGGCGCGGCAGGTCGATTTCCTCTCGGTCGGCTCGAACGACCTGACTCAGTACCTGCTGGCCGTGGACCGCAACAACCCGCGCGTGGCCGATCTCTACGACTACCTGCACCCGGCCGTGTTGCAGGCCTTGCAGCATGTGGTCACCGAGGCGCATGCCGAAGGCAAGCCGGTGAGTATCTGTGGCGAGATGGCTGGCGATCCGGCGGCGGCGATCTTGTTGATGGCCATGGGGTTCGACAGCCTGTCGATGAACGCCACCAACCTGCCGAAGGTGAAGTGGATGCTGCGCCAGGTGAACCTGAGCAAGGCCAAGGAGCTGCTGGCGCAGTTGAGCAAGATCGACAACCCGCAAGTTATCCACAGCTCGCTGCAGTTGGCCCTGAAGAACCTGGGCCTGTCGCGGATGATCAATCCGAGCACGCCGAAGAAGCACTGAGGCGCGCCTCGAGAACTCTGAAAGCAGAGCGGTCAAGCGGCCGGAAACCGCTCTCACAGGTGACCTTGTATCCGTGGGAGCGGTCAGCGGCCGCGAAAGGCCTCCGGCGACTCAACGGGCACACTGCGGTGCTCATTTCGCGGCCGAAGACCGCTCCTACAGTTGATCCTGTCCTCCTGCGCTCGCCGCTAATACCCGGCGCCTGGCTCGACCAGGCCTACCATGGGTTCCCCTCGCTGATGCCGGCGGATGTTCTCCAGCAGCACCTCGAACGCCGTGTGCGGATCGGTCATGGCGCCGATGTGCGGCGTCAGCCAGATTTTCGGATGGTCGAGGAAGGGGTGATCGCTGCGCGGTGGTTCCTCTTCCAGCACATCGACGATTGCATGGGCCAGATGGCCTGAATCCAGCGCCGCCAACAAGTCTGCTTCCACCAGATGACCACCGCGGCCCAGATTGATCAGACTGGCGCCGGCCGGCAGCGCGGCGAAAGTCTGCGCATCGAGGATGCCGGCGGTGTCGGCGGTCAAGGGCAACAGGCACAGCAGGATGTCACAGCTGCCGAGAAAGTCCGGCAACTGCTCACGGCCGCCATGGCACAGTACACCGGGCAGGGTTTTGAGCGTGCGCGACCAGCCACTCAAGGCAAAGCCGAACGGCCGCAGCGCATTCAGTGCCGCCTGGCCCAGATTGCCCAGGCCCATGACGCCCACGCGGCGCTTGCCAGCAGCCAGCAGCGGGTGAGTTTTCCACGTGCTCTGGCGCTGTTGCTGCAGATAGGTCGGCATCTGTCGATGCAGGGCGAGCACGGCGAAGCCGGTGTACTCGATGATGCCTTGGGCAATGCCAGGGTCGAGCATGCGCACTACGCTGACCGACTCGGGAACGTGCGCAAGGTCGAACTGATCAACCCCTGCGGATGTGGCGAAGACCACCTGCAGTTGGGGGAATCGGTCATACAGGTCCGCTGGCGGCTGCCAGGCGGCGAAGTAGCGTACCTGCGCCGGGTCGCCGATGTCCGGCCAGAAGCGCACGGGGATATCCGGTGCATGTGCGGCGAACAAGGCTTTCCAGGCCGATGCACGCTCGTCGGGGACTTTGAACAGCAGCGTCATAAGGCAGGTTCTCATGAACGATCGGGATGAACACCGACGATGCCAGATTGCCGCGCAACATTCTCCCGAATCGAGCGGGTGAAACAGAACAAGTTGACCGTAGCAGCGGTGCTGTGTGGGAGCGGGGCTCTGCCCGCGAAGGGGGCGGTGCGGTGTGTCAGGGGTAGCGCGGTGTTCATTTCGCGGGCAGAGCCCGCTCCCACAGAACCACAATTCCCTGTAGGAGCGGTCCGTGGCCGCGAAGGGCGCGGTGCGGTGTGTCAGGGGTAGCGCGGTGTTCATTTCGCGGGCAGAGCCCGCTCCCACAGGACCACAATTCCCTGTGGGAGCGGGGCTCTGCCCGCGGAGGGGCCGGTGCGGTGTGTCAGGGGTAGCGCGGTGTTCATTTCGCGGGCAGAGCCCGCTCCCACAGGACCACAATTCCCTGTGGGAGCGGGGCTCTGCCCGCGAAGGGGCCGGTGCGGTATGTCAGGTGTACCGCAGCCTCAACAGGCGGCGGCGATGGCTTCGCCTAAGGCACGGGTGGTGCCGGTGCCGCCGATGTCGGCAGTCAGTGGCGCGTGTTCGGGGCCCATCGCCAAGACCTTTTCGATCGCCGCCAGAACCGCCGCGCCAGCCTCTGGATGGCCGAGGTGTTCGAGCATCATGGCCCCACACCAGATCTGCCCGATGGGATTGGCCACGCCCTTGCCGGCGATGTCCGGCGCCGAGCCGTGCACCGGTTCGAACAGGCTGGGGAAGTTGCGTTCCGGATTGATGTTGGCCGACGGTGCGATGCCGATGGTACCGGTGCAGGCCGGCCCAAGGTCGGAGAGGATGTCGCCGAACAGATTGCTGGCTACCACCACGTCGAACCAGTCCGGATGCAGCACGAAGTTGGCCGTGAGAATGTCGATGTGGTACTTGTCGACGTTCACTTCCGGGTACTTCTTGCCCATCTCGACCACGCGTTCGTCCCAGTACGGCATGGTGATGGCAATGCCGTTGGACTTGGTCGCCGACGTCAGGTGCTTCTTGGGTCGGCTCTGCGCCAGCTCGTAGGCAAACTTGAGAATGCGATCCACGCCGACACGGGTCATCACCGTTTCCTGCAGGACGATCTCGCGGTCAGTGCCGGGAAACATCTTGCCGCCCACGCTGGAATATTCGCCTTCGGTGTTCTCGCGCACGACCCAGAAGTCGATGTCGCCAGGCTTGCGGTTGGCAAGCGGCGCCTTCACCCCCGGCATCAGCCGGCAAGGGCGCAGGTTGACGTACTGGTCGAACTCGCGGCGGAACTGCAACAGCGAATCCCACAGCGACACATGGTCGGGCACCACGTCGGGCCAGCCCACGGCGCCGAAGTAGATCGCGTCGTAGCCCTTGAGCGTTTCGAACCAGTCGTCCGGCATCATCTTGCCGTGAGCCAGGTAGTAATCGGCGCTGGCGAAGTCGAACCAGTCCCACTGCAAGTTCAGGTCGTGGCGGGCCGCCACGGCGTCGAGCACACGGACCCCTTCGGGCATGACTTCCTTGCCGATGCCGTCACCGGGAATCACTGCGATCTTGTAATTGGACTTGCTCATGGTGCCACTCCACGGGTTGATGAACGTGCCGACTCAGTGTAATCAGGGCGTGAGAATTAATAATTGGCCTGTTGGTTAAGCCATTCTTAGATTCAGGTAAACAATCCATGAGCATGATCGACGACCTGAGCTTCTTTCAGCAGGTGGCCACCCGCGCCAGCCTGACCGAGGTGGCCCGCCATCTTGGCCTGTCGCTGCCAGCGGTGAGCAAACGGCTGAGCCAACTGGAACAGCGCCTGGGTGTGCAGTTGCTGCAACGGACCACGCGACGCTTGTCGCTGACGCCCGAAGGTATGCTGTACCTGGAAGGCGGGCGGCCGATCCTGCGTCAGCTCGATGAACTGGAAAGCGCGCTGGGCACGCGTCAACCGACCCTGCACGGGCGACTGCGGATCAATGCCACCTTGGGCTTCGGCCGACGGCATCTGGCTCAGGTGGTCTCGGCGTTCGCGCGCCTGCATCCCGAGCTGGAAGTATCCCTGGAACTGAGCAGCCAGCCCATGAGCCTGCTCGATGATCAGTTCGATCTCGGTGTGTTCATGGGCGAGCCGCCCGATTCGCGGCTCATCGCCGTGCGCCTGCTGGAAAATCCGCGCGTGCTGTGCGCAGCACCGAGATACCTTGAAGACATGCCTGCACCCATCCGGGTGGCCGATCTGGCCGCCCACAACTGTATCGTGCTGCGTCAGTTCGGCAGTGATTACGCCATCTGGCGCTTTCGCAAGGATGGGCAGGACTATGCGCACAAGGTAACCGGGACCCTGTCGAGCAATGATGGCGAGGTGGCGCTGGGATGGGCACTGGACGGCCACGGTTTGATTTTGAGGTCGCGCTGGGACGTGCAGGCCCATTTGCAGAGTGGCCGGCTGCAGGCGCTGCTGACCGATCATCAGGCGCCGCAGGCCGACGTGTTTGCGATGTACCAGCAACGGCGCCATACGCCCCAGCGCATCACCGCATTCGTGCATTACCTGCGCGAGGCGCTGGGCCAACGATTGCCGTTTGCGGTCGGTGACCTGTAGCAGCGGCGCGAGCCGCGTCCGGCCTCGACGCGGTGGGGCAGATGCACCGCGGCGTTGGTGACGCGGCTCGCGCCGCTGCTACAGGGTAGGCGTGCCGGGGTGGGTATGGATAACTTGAAATCATGGTGGTACTGACTAATGGTGCATTGTCGCGCAGGCTTCGCCTCTTGTACCTTCCAGCGGTCCCGCTCGGTCAAACAAAAATACAGAACCGGTGCAAACATGGGCTACCCGTCGAGGTTTTTGTCGCTGCCGAATTAATCTACCCCCAGGATGATTTGCCATGAAAACCTTGTCTTTCGGTTCTGTCCTATCCCTGTTGTACGTGGCCATGGCGTGTTCCACCAGCGCCCAGGCCGAGCAGATTACCTTCGTCTCCCAAGGTGGCGTGTATCAGGAGGCGCAGACCAAGGCCATCCTCGACCCTGCCGCCAAGTTGCTCGGCATCACCATCAAGCAGGACAGCGTTCCGGACGCCTGGCCCATGGTCAAAGCCCAGGGTGAAACCGGCAAGCCGGTGTGGGACGTCATCGACACCCCGCCTTCGAACTGTATCCGTGGTGGCCGCGAAGGCCTGATCGAACCGCTGGACCTGGCGAAAATGCCCAACGTCAAGGGCATGCCCGAGGCCTATCGCACGCCTTACTCGGTGGCCTACGAGTTCTATTCCTCGGTCCTGGGCTACAACACCAAGAGCCTGAAGAAGGTCCCGCAAAGCTGGGCCGACTTCTGGAACGTCAAGGACTTCCCGGGCACCCGCGCATTGCGCAACGACCCCATGGGTACCCTGGAAGCGGCGCTGATTTCCGATGGCGTGCCGCGCGACAAACTCTACCCGCTGGACGTCGACCGCGCCTACAAGCGCCTGGCCCAGATCAAGCCGGACATCGCCGTGTGGTGGAGTTCGGGCGGGCAGTCGGCGCAGCTGCTCAACGACGGCGAAGTGGACATGCTGATGATCTGGAATGGTCGCGTGGGCGCGGTGAAGAAAGACAACACCGATGTCGACTTCACCTACAACGACGGCATCCTGCAGAACACCCAGCTGTGCATTCTCAAGAACGCGCCGAACCTGGCCCAGGCGGTCAAGTTCGTCGACACCGCAGTGTCGCCCGATCTGCAGGCCGACCTGCCCAAGTACATCGATTACGGCCCTGGCAACCCCGCCGCGTTCGCCACTGGCAAGCTCAGCGCCGAACGGGGCAAGGAACTCCCCAGCTCGCCGGAGAACGCCGCCAAGCAGGCGCTGATGTCCGAGGAATGGTGGTCGTCGGCCGAAGGTATTGCCGCCAAGGACCGCTGGTTGAAATTCGTCCAGTAAGGCGGCCGCAAGCGTGATCGACTATCTGATTCTCGGCGGCGGCAGCGCGGGGTGCGTGCTGGCCGCCCGGCTGTCCGAAGACCCCAGCAAGCGCGTGTGCCTGGTGGAAGCCGGGCGTGACATTGCGCCGGGCAAGATGCCCGCGGCCATTGCCAGTCGCTACCCCGGCCGCGCCTATCTGGATGGGCGCAACATCTGGCAGCGCCTGACCGCCCGCATGGCCGCTCAGGGCAGTCGTCGCTACGAGCAGGCGCGCCTGCTTGGCGGCGGATCGGCGATCAATGCGCTGATGACCAACCGCGGGGCGCCGGATGACTACGACGAGTGGGGACGGCTCGGCGCCGAAGGCTGGAGCTGGGAAAACTGCCTGCCGTACTTTCGCAAGCTGGAAACCGACTGCGATTTCAGCGGGCCGTTGCACGGTAGCGACGGACCGGTACGGATCCGGCGTACTGCACCGGCTTTTCTGTCGCCCTTCGTGAAAGCGGTGATGGGAGAGCTCGGGTCTCGTGGCCTGCCTACCCGTGCGGACCAGAATGGTGAGTGGCAGGATGGCGTCTACGTGGGTGCCATCGGCGTCAGCGAGCAGGGTGAACGGATTCCGGTGTCGGTGTGCTATCTCACCGACGAGGTGCGTGCCCGCCCCAACCTGACCCTGCGCACCGAGTGTGTGGTGGACCGCGTGCTGTTCCGCAGCACCCAGGCGGTGGGCGCGCGTTTGCTGGACCAGGCCGGCGTGGCCGAGGACGTGTTTGCCGGGGAGGTGATCGTCTGCGCCGGGGCGATCCACAGCCCTGCGCTGTTGATACGCAGTGGGGTTGGCCCGCTTGACCAATTGCTCGATCTGGGCGTACCGCTGGTGGCCGACCGGCCGGGCGTGGGTGGCAATCTCATGGAGCATCCGTCGATTGCCGTGTCGGCGTTGCTGACGCCGCAGGGGCGAACGCCCCACGTCGACGAGCATCACGAACAGGCCATCGTGCGCTTTTCGTCCGGATTGCCGGGCACGGTGCCGGGTGACATGCACGGTGCGATCCTGTCGCGTTCCGGCTGGCACTCGGTGGGTTATCGCCTGGGCACGATGTTCTTCTGGGTCAATAAATCCTACTCGCGTGGGCGTGTGCAGGTGACGTCGCTGGATCCGTTGCAGGAGCCGGAGGTCAGTTTCTCGATGCTGTCCGAAGCACGCGACCTGCAGCGGTTGAAGCAGGCCTTGCGCATGGGTGCGCAGGCGTTGTCGGCACCGGGGCTGGACGGTCTGCGCAGTGTGGTGTTTCCATCCAGCTACTCGCCACGGGTGGCCAAGGTGGCGATGCCTGGCCGTTTCAATGCCATGCAGCGTGGGCTGTTGAGCGTGCTGCTGGACATCGCCGGCCCCTTGCGCGGGCTGTTGGTGCGAGGCCTGGTGACCCAAGGGGTAACCCTGGAAAAATTGCTCGCCGACGACAAGGCGCTGACTGCTTTCGTGCGCGCCAATGTGGGCGGTACCTGGCATCCGTCAGGCACCTGCCGCATGGGCCGTGCGGAGGATCCCCAAGCGGTGACCTTGAGTGACGGGCGGGTGATCGGCGTAACGGGATTGCGGGTGTGCGATGCCTCATTGATGCCGTCGATTCCATGCGCCAACACCAATGTGCCGACCATCATGATGGCCGAGCGCATCGCCGATCTGATCAAGGCGGGGTGAGGCCGCGTTCCTCCAGGCAGACCGCGGCGCCTGGTTCGCGGCCGATGACCGCTCCTACGGGTGGCCGGTCAACGGTCGGAGCGGTCCCTGGCCGCGAAGGGCGCGCTGCGGTGTGTCAGGTACCCCAGCCTACGATGCCTTTCACCTCGAGAAACGCTTCCAACCCCCATTCGGCGTATTCTCGGCCATTGCCTGATTGCTTGTAGCCACCGAACGGCGCCGCCGGGTCCCAGTTGGGATAGTTGATGTAGACGCTGCCGGCGCGCATCTGCAGGGCCACTTGGCGTGCCCGTGCAAGGCTGGCCGACTGCACGTACGCGGCCAGCCCGAACACGCTGTCGTTGGCCATGCGTACCGCGTGCTGTTCATCGGTATAGGGCTGGATCACCAGTACCGGGCCGAAGATTTCCTCGCGGGCAATCGTCATCTGCGCATCCACCCCGGCGAAGATCGTTGGCTGCACGTAATATCCGAAGTCCAGCCCGGCCGGTCGGCCCAGACCGCCACACACCAACTGTGCGCCTTCCTCGATGCCGATGGCGATCATCCGCTGGATTGCCTGGTATTGCCGGTCACTGATCACCGGGCCCAGGGTGGTGGACGGATCGTCGGGTGCGCCGACTCGATGGGCCGATGCCGCCGCGCGAGCGATCGCCACTGCCTGATCGTGCAGCGCGGCGGGTACCAGCATCCGCGTGGGCGCGTTGCAGGACTGGCCGCTGTTGCCGAAACATCCGTTGACCCCTGCGGTCACCGCTGCGTGCAGGTCCACATCGTCGAGCAGGATATTGGCCGACTTGCCGCCCAGTTCCTGGTGCACCCGCTTGACCGTCGGTGCGGCCAGCCGCGCCACTTCCACGCCGGCTCTGGTGGAGCCGGTGAACGACACCATGTCCACGTCGGGGTGGCCGGCCAGCGCTGCGCCCACGCCAGGCCCGTCGCCATTGATCAGGTTGAACACACCCGCCGGTACCCCGGCGCTGTGCAACACTTCGGCAAAAATGATGGCGTTGATCGGCGCAATTTCGCTCGGTTTGAGCACCAGCGTGCAACCGGCCGCCAGCGCCGGTGCCACTTTGCAGGCGATCTGGTTGATCGGCCAGTTCCAGGGCGTGATCAACGCCACCACGCCGACCGGCTCCTGATTGATCAGCGTGGTACCGCGCCGGGTGCGGAACTCGAAGCTGTCCAGGGTGCGCAGCATCTGCTCCAGGTGACGCTTGCCGATGCCGGCCTGCCAGTCGTGGGCCAGAGCTTTGGGCGCGCCGACTTCCTGCATGATGGCCGCGGCGATGTCGTCGTAGCGGGCCATGAAGGACTCGAGAATTCGTTCGAGCAGCGCCTTGCGTTCGGCCGCAGTGGTAAACGCAAAGTCGGCAAAGGCACGCCGCGCCGCCGCGACGGCCGCATCGACGTCGGCCTGTTCACCCAGGGCGATTTCGGCAAAGGCCTGTTCGCTGGCCGGGTTGATCACGGCCAATCGGCGCACGCCCGACGGCTCGACCCATCGTCCGTCTATATAGAACTTCAACGCATTGTCCAAAAGTCGCTCTCCACCAGTGATAAAAAAGGCCGATGCGCCCACGTACCCGTAGCAGCGGCGCAAGCCGCGTCCGGGTTTGCCGCCAGCGCCGCAGGGAAAAGGGTTACGTGCTGTCAGAATAGGAACGGTTTTCCTGTCGGGGCAATTTACTAATAGTTTTCCCAGGCATAAACTCAGGTCATGTCCAACCTTCGCCGAAAACTGCCCAGCTCCGGCTCCTTGTTCGTTTTCGAGGCAGCCGCCCGTTGCGGCAGTTTTACCCGTGCGGCCGACGAACTCTGCGTCAGCCAGCCCGCCGTGAGCCGCATGCTCTCGCGCCTGGAAGAACACCTCGGGGTGCAGCTGTTCGAACGCGTTCGCGGTGGTGCGCGGCTCACCGAAAGCGGGACCCTTCTTTACCGCCGGGTCCAGGAAGGCTTCGACACCATCGAATCGGCCATCGGCGAAATCTCGGCTCGCGCCACCGGCATGGAAACCATCACCCTGTCGGTGTCCACCGCGTTCACCACGCATTGGCTGATGCCGCGCATGAGCCGTTTCAGCGAGCGCTTTCCCGCGGTGGACATGCGTTACCAGCTCATGTCCGGGCGGATCGGCGGGCCGTTGATGGATGTCGACCTGGGCATGCGTTATCTCGACGCCAGCAGCGTCAAAGCCGCAGACAGCCTGGTTCTGCCGGAGATCACCCTGCCTGTGTGCAGCCCGCAATACCGCGCCGGCGTGCCGAGCGGCAAGGGCAAGAATGCAATGCCTGCGCTGATCCACATGGACAACCAGGACCGTACCTGGGCGGCGCCTTTCGACCAGGGTGGACGCGCAGACAATGCCCTGGTGTTCTCCGATTATGCGGTAGTGGTGCAGGCCGCCTTGCTTGGCCAGGGCATGGCTCTGGGCTGGCTCAACGTGGTCTCGCACTGCCTGGCCAACGGGCAATTGCTGCCGGTGGGTGACGAGGTCACGGTCAGCGCCCGGCACTGCTGCCTGGTGACACCGGCCAACCGCCCGAGCCGTCCTATCGTCGAGAGCGTGCGCCAGTGGATCATCAAAGAAATGCAGGCCGACATCGCTCACGTCGACGCGCTTTACCCACAGTTAGGCCTGGCTCGGAAGATCGCGGAGGCGTCGTGAACACAGGTATGCCGCCATCGCGGGAAAAACGGTAGGTTATGCCCTGAGGTAAGGACAAAACAGAACATATGGCGATTCACCCGGCTGATAATTGAACCACACCTTGCACCTTCCCCTGGTTCATCATGCGGAGCGCCCTATGTCATTCAAGCAGTTCAAAGCCCTGACGTTCGATGTCGTCGGCACCCTGATCGATTTCGAGGCCGGCATTCTCAACCATGTGCGCGAAGTGGCTGGCGAAGCGGGCAAGGCGTGCAGCGACGACGACATCCTCAAGGCCTACCGCGATGCCCGCGCGATGCCCGATTCGGGCTGGTGGCCGGATGACCTGGAGCGCTGCTATCACTTGATCGCCCGCCAGCTCGGCTTGCCCGACAGCGACGAATACGCTCGCGGCCTGGCCCTGGCGGTGGAAAACTTTCCGGCCTTCCCCGACTCGGTCGAGGCGCTCAAGCGTCTGCACAAGCACTTCAAGCTGGTGGCCACCACCAACTCGCAGATCTGGGCCTTGAAGCACATGGCCAAGACCCTCGACGAGCCCTTCGATGTGCGCGTGACGGTCGATGACGTGCGCTTCGAGAAGCCCGATCCGCAGTTCTTCGCCTACACCCGTGGGGTGCTGGCCACGCAGGGCATCGTCTTCGAAGAGATTCTCCACGTTGCGCAGAGCCAGTACCACGACATTGGTGTAGCCATGCGCCTGGGCTACCAGACCTGCTGGATCGAACGCCGCCATGCGCAGAAAGGCAGCGGCGGCACCCTGGAATCCGAGCACACCAAGCCGCACTACCATTTCACTTCGCTGGCGCAACTGGCCGACGCAGTCGAACAGGAACTGGGCTGACAACAGCGGCGCTTGCTCCGAGCGCCGCCTTCTGGTGGAAACCGGCTATGACTGCGAAGAGTTTATGGGCGGCCACCGCCCGACCCGCCCCGGCACTGCAAGCATTGCAGGGCGAGCGGCAGTGCGACGTGGTGATCGTCGGTGCCGGCTACACCGGGCTGTCTGCGGCTCACCACATTGCCCTGAGCGGCCGCGAGCCGTTGATTCTGGAAGCCAATACCTTGGCCTGGGGCGCCAGTGGCCGTAACGGCGGCGTGGTGTCGCCCAAGTTTCGCGTCGGCTTTCCTGCGCTGATGCAGCGCTTCGATCGCGACACCGCTCTGCACATGTACCGCACCGGTTATGCCGCCGTGGACAGCCTGGTGGAAATGATCGACAGCCTGGGCATCGAGGGCGCGCAGTTGCACATGGGTGGGCACATTGCGGCGGCCCACAACGAGCTTGCCCTGACCGGGCTGCGCACTACCGCTGACTGGATCAAGCGCGAAACCGGCGGCGAGTCGTCGCGCATGATCGATGCGGGCCAGGTGCGGGAAATGACCGGCTCGACCCTTTTTCATGGCGGCCTGCTGACGCCGAAGGCGGGCGGTATCCATCCGCTCAACTATGCCCGGGGCATGGCTCACAGCCTGAACGAGCGCGGCGTGAAGATGTTCATCAACAGCCCGGCGTTGCAGGTCCGCCGGGAAGGCGACCGGGTCATCGTGCAAACGCCTCAGGGTCGGGTCACTGCCAAACAGGTGGTGTATGCCACCAACGGCTATTCCGACCAGAGCGCCGCGACCGATACTCTGCACCGGCGGCTGATTCCCTTTCGCAGCGCCATCATCGCCACCGCGCCACTGCCTGCCGATGTACTGGCCAAACTCATGCCCGGCGGTCAGGTCTGTGGCGACACCAAACGCATGCTGCGCTGGTTCCGGGTGGTCGGCGACCGGCTGATCTTCGGCGGCCGCGGGGCGTTCGGCAAGGACGATTCGGACAGCGCCTTCGCCACCCTGCAACGCAGCATGGGCGTGGTGTTTCCGGTCCTGCGCGACCAGCCCGTGGCGTTTCGCTGGTCCGGACTGGTGGCCATGACCCTCGATTACCTGCCCCATGCGGGTCAACTGGACGCGCACAGCTTCTATGCCATCGGCTACAACGGCGGTGGCGTGGCGATGTCCACCTACATGGGCAAGCAGCTGGCGGCCATGACCGCGGGCGAGCCGGTGCAACTGGGCCTGCTGGCGGGCGATACGTTCAACCCCATTCCCCTGCATGCCTTTCGCGCGCCGGGTGTGCGCCTGGCCGCAGGTTGGCAACAACTGCTGGACGCCATCGGCCGCTGAGCCGCGAACTTCTTCATTGCCAAGACGAAACCTATGCCTCCGATTCTGCATTATTCACAGCCTCCCCTCGACCGCCGTTTGCCGGTCGCAGCCTTTGCTTTGCAGGACGACCCCCTGGCGGCCGGCCGTACCGTGCATTTCCATGACCCCCAAACGGGCTACGCGGTGGGCGCCTCGACCAGCGTTGGCGCCAATTTGTCGATCGACGATTTTCCCTGGGTCGAACTGGGGATCGTGGAGGCCGGCGAGCTGACTCTGCAGGGCGAAGGTTTCGACCTGCGCCTGAAGGCCGGGGATTGTTTCGTGGTGCCTCGTGGTGTGGCGGTGCGCTGGCAGCATCGCGGGCAGCTGCGTCGCCTGTTCATGGCTTTCCCCGGCTTGCCGCCGAGCAATGACATGCCTCGCACGCCGCTGAAGATCGACTTCGCTCAGTCACTGCCGCCCAGCGAGCCGCCGTCGGCGACGGTGCTGCTGACTCCGGCTCCGAAAGCCTGGAGCGAAACGATGTTCAGCGCGGCCAACTTGCGCATCGGTCTGTGGCAGTGCGAGCCCTATGCACGCAAGCAGGTGCAGCCAGGCTACAGCGAGCTGATGTTCATTCTGGAGGGCGCAGTGACCTTGACGCCCGAGCAGGGCGACGCCTGCACGGTAAGCGCAGGCGAGGTCGTGGTGGTGCCGGCGGGGGCGACCAACGCCTGGGCGAGCGAGCAGACGGTGCGCAAGGTGTTTTGCATATTGAGTTGAGACCGCGTAACGGCCGGACGCGGCGTGGGATGTGTGGGGTGGGCGGGCGTGGACATCGGCCCTGTAGCAGCGGCGCGAGCCGCGTCCGGGGTCACCGCGGTGCGTGAATCAAACCGCGCGCACCAGGCTGCGCAACGGCACAGCGCTCTTGAGCACCGGGCTCTTGATGACGATGTAGCTGAAATACTTGTCGATACCGATGTTCTTGTCGAGGATCGACTCCATCAGCTCCTGGTAGTGCTGGATGCTGCTGCACAGGAACCGCACCAGGTAGTCATACCCGCCGCTGATCAAATGGCATTCGAGCACCTCGTCGATGTTGCGGATGCTCGATTCGAACTTCACGAAATCGGCACGTTTGTGGTCCGACAGGGTCACCTCGGTGAACACCGTGACGGAGCTGGCGAACTTGGCCAAGTTGACGTGCGCTTCATAACCACTGATGTAGCCCGCCGACTCCAGGCGTTTGACCCGTTGCAGGCAGGGGCTGGGTGACAGGCCAACGGCTTCGGCGAGGCTGACGTTGGTCATGCGCCCGTCCTTCTGCAGCTGCACCAGGATATTGATGTCGATGCGATCCAGTTTCGTTGCAGCATCCATGGGGTGGACCTCGTCAAGTCAAAGCATGAACGTGGGCCTCAGGCGTGCAATGCCGTTTGATGGGCATGGGCGAGGTCCGCAAGGCTGGCGTATTCACAGCGCTTGCCGTCCAGAGCCTGGGGCGAAAGATTCCATGGCTGGCGGTGGTCACGGTGCAGGGTACACACCGGAAAATCCACACGCAGGTTCCAGGGGTCATCCGTTTCGGTACTGCGCACCGGCAGCAACTGCGAGCGCTCCAGGCCCAGGCGCTGCAGCTCGATGGCGAGGCTGCTGTGCCAGTCATCGTTGCAAGGCTCGATGACCGCATCGAATGCCACCGGCAAGCGTTGGGTCAGGGCGCCGACATCGATGCCGTGGGGTGGGGCGATCAGTATCAACCGGTAGAACTTGCTCAGGTACTGCAAGGCGCCGGGGGCGTCTTCGAAGATCGGCCAATGGGCCGACGAGCTACCGAAGGCAACACTTTCATCCCAGCCGGGAATCACATGCAATCGGTGCGCCATACGCTGGTACAGCTGGCCGTGGAACGCGCTGGCACTGGGGTTGCCGCCTGCCTGGCCAAGCTCCTGGGCGATCGCCCGGTAGGCCGTCAGCAGTTGCGCGTCGCTGCCGGGCATTTCGCTCTGCACCGACAAGGGTCGCAGACCTTCGAGAATGCCCCGTTCACGGTCGACCAAGGTGGCATAGGAGAACCCCAGGGCCTTGTACTGTGTGACTTTCATGCATTGCTCCTGAGCGACGGTATGAAGGGCTTCCCTGCAGACTCCTACAGCTTTTCCACCGTAGGAGCGGTCCGTGGCCGCGAACAGCGCGCTGCCCGCCCCGCTCCCACAGTCAGGCCCCGGCTTTTGCCAGTGCCTTGTCGAGCATCTGCAAGGCTTCTGCCACCTGCTCGGCGCTGGTCACCAGTGGCGCGAGGAAGCGCACCACGTTGCGATACAACCCACACTTGATCACCAGCAACCCCGCCTGGCGCGCTTCGTCGATGACCCGCTGGGCGAGATCGGCATCGGCGCTGTGCGCGGCGTCGTCCTTGACCATCTCGATGGCCAGCATGAAGCCCAGGCCCCGCACATCACCGATGCGCGGATAGCGTTGCTGCAGCCCCAGCAAGCCCTCGCGCAACTGCAGCGCGCGCTGCTCGCCCTGCGCCAGCAGGTCTTCGTGCTCGAACAGATCCAGCACCGCAAGTGCCGCCGCACAGGCCACGGCGTTGCCACCGTAGGTACCACCCAACCCACCGGGCGTCGGCGCATCCATGATCTCGGCCCGGCCCACCACGCCCGACAGCGGCATGCCACCGGCCAGAGACTTGGCCACCGTGACCAGATCCGGCTGGATACCCGCATGCTGGAAACCGAACATTTTCCCGGTACGGCCGAATCCGGCCTGGATTTCATCGGCAATCAACACGATGCCATGCTGCGTGCACAGCGCGCGCAGCGCCTGGAGAAACTCCACCGGCGCGGCCAGGAAACCGCCGTCGCCCTGCACCGGTTCGATCAGGATCGCCGCCACCCGATCCGGCGCCACGTCACTGGCGAACAGTTCGTGCAACTGAGCCAGGGCATCGTCGCTGCTGATGCCGCGATAGGCGTTCGGGTAGCTGGCGTGGTAGATCTCCGCCGGGAACGGGCCGAAGTTCTGTTTGTAGGGCTGGCTCATGCCGGTCAGGGTCACGCCCAGCAGGGTGCGGCCGTGGAAGCCACCGCGGAACGAAATCACCGCTGGCCGGTTGGTATGGCTGCGGGCGATCTTGATCGCGTTTTCCACCGCTTCGGCGCCGGAAGTGAACAGCACCGTTTTGTAGTGCTCCTCCCCGCCGATCAGGGCATTGAGCCGCGCCGCCACGTCGATGTAGGTCTCGTAGGCCGCCACCTGGAAGCTGACATGGGACACCTTGCCCACCTGCTGACGCACCGCCTCGACCACGGCCGGGTGATTGTGGCCAACGTTGAGCACGCCGATGCCGCCGACGAAATCCAGATAGCGCTTGTTGTCCACGTCCCACAACTCGGCGCCCTGGGCGCGCGCGGCGACGACCGGGTGGGCGGTGGCGATGCCACGGGGCACGTGTTGTTCGCGCAGGGCAAGCAGGCGTTGATTTTCGGTCAGTGCAGAATTCATCTCGATCTCCGTGTGCGCCGAGCGTGGCGGGTGATGTGATCAGGATAAGGAGTGGCGCAAATCACAAGCACCGAAGTTGCGGGTTGCGCTGGGGTGTTTGCGTTTTTTTTGCGGGTGGGGCGGTAGATTCGGTTGTTTGGGTGGTGGGGTGTCAGTGCTGGCCTCTTCGCGGGCAGAGGGCTCGCCGCCCGCCCCGCTCCCACAGTTGTGCAGGTCCTTGTGGGAGCGGGCTCTGCCCGCGAAGGGGCCTGCACTGAGCTCCTCAAAACCCGGCGCGCGGCACCACGATGGTGTCTTCCGGATGCAGGCGCATCAGCATCGGCGAGCCAATCGGCGGCAGGCTCAGGTTGCCTTCGTGGTGGCTGGGCTGGCGCAGGCTGACCGTGGGCCCACCGTCCAGATCGACGAAGACCTTCAGGCTTTCGCCTTGAAAGACAATGTCGGCGACGCGTCCGCTCAAACGGTTCCACTCAGGCCCGGCGCTGGCGCTGTCCAGCAGCAGCTTTTCCGCTTGCAGCGCCAGGAATACATCGCCCGTAGCGGGCACCGGGCGCGTGGTGCGCAGGGCCGTGGTGCCCAGGGTCAAACCGTTGTTCGCGCTGCGTTGCAACGGCACCAGCGTGCTTTCGCCGATGAAGCTGGCGACGAAGTCGTCCGAAGGGTGGTCGTGCAGGCGGCGCGGCGTGTCGACCTGAACCAGTTGCCCGCCGCGCATGATGGCGATGCGGTCGCTCATGGTCAGCGCTTCACGCTGGTCGTGGGTGACGTAGATCATGGTCGCGCCCAGGCGCTTGTGCAGGGCGCGCAGTTCGATCTGCATGGTCTCGCGCAGCTGCTTGTCCAGGGCCGACAGCGGCTCGTCCATGAGGATCAGCTTGGGTTCGAAAACGATGGCCCGGGCCAGTGCCACGCGCTGGCGCTGGCCGCCGGAAAGCGCGGCAATCGAGCGCTCTTCGTAGCCACTGAGTTCCACCGTGGCCAGGGCCTGTTTGACCCGCTCCCGGCTCTTGCCTGCGCTTTCGCCACGGGCACGCAACGGGAAAGCTACGTTCTCGCCCACGGTCATGTGCGGAAACAGCGCGTAATTCTGGAACACCACGCCGATTTCGCGCTTGTGCGGCGGCATCAGGGTAACGTTGCGCTCGCCGAACAGGATGTTGCCGGAGCTCACCCGAATGAAGCCACCCAGAATGCTCAGCAGGGTGGTCTTGCCCGAACCCGAGGGGCCCAGCAACGACATGAACTCGCCGGCTTCGACTTTGAGATTGACGTTGTCCAGCGCCTTGAGGCTGCCGTAGTGCTTGCTGACCTGGTTGACGCTGACCGATTCGAAACCTTCAGTGAAATTCATCTGTGGTGCTCCAGGAGATCAAGAATGTCGTTTCGCAAGGATGTCAGGGGTGGCCTCTTCGCGGGCAGAGACCCGCTCCCACAAGACGTGCACACAACCCTGTGGGGGTGGCCTCTTCGCGGGCAGAGACCCGCTCCCACAAGACGTGCACATAACTCTGTGGGAGCGGGTCTCTGCCCGCGAATGAGGCCCGCCATGACCCCCCGCCTTCAACCCAACCCACCGATGTGCCAGGCCTTCACTTCGAGAAATTCATCCAGGCCGTACTTGGACCCCTCGCGGCCGGTGCCCGATTGCTTCATGCCGCCGAAGGGCGCCACTTCCATGGAAATGATCCCGGTGTTCAAGCCGACCATGCCGAACTCCAGGCGCTCGCCCACGCGCCAGGCGCGGCGCATGTCCTGGGTAAAGTAATAGGCCCCCAGGCCATAGGGCGTGGCGTTGGCCAATGCCAGCGCTTCGTCCTCGGTATGGAAGCGGAACAGCGGCGCCACCGGGCCGAAGGTCTCCTCGCTGGCCAGCAGCATGTCGGCGTTGGCGTCCAGCAACACTGTGGGCTGCACGTACAGGCCATCGTTTTGCGGCAACCCACCGACGGCGACGGTAGCGCCTTTCTCCACGGCATCGCTGATGTGGCGGGCCACCTTGTCCACTGCCGCGGCGTTGATCAGCGGGCCGATGGTGACACCCTCGGCCAGACCGTCGCCAACCTTCAGCTCGGCCACGGCCGCCTTCAGGCGTTCGGCAAAACGTGCATAGATGCCGTCCTGCACCAGAATGCGGTTGGCGCACACACAGGTCTGCCCGGCGTTGCGGAATTTGCTCTGCATGACCCCGGCAATGGCCAGGTCCAGGTCGGCGTCGTCGAACACGATGAACGGCGCGTTGCCGCCCAGCTCCAGGCTCAGGCGCTTGATGGTCGTGGCGCACTGGCTCATCAACAACTGGCCGATGCGGGTGGAACCGGTGAACGACAGTTTGCGCACGGCCGGGTTGCTGGTCATCTCGCCGCCCACGCCTGCCGGCAGGCCGGTGAGCACGTTGAACACCCCGGCCGGAATGCCTGCGCGTTCGGCCAACACCGCCAGGGCCAGGGCCGACAGCGGGGTCATCTCCGACGGCTTGACCAGCACCGGGCAACCGGCTGCCAGGGCCGGTGCGCACTTGCGCGTGATCATGGCGTTGGGGAAATTCCACGGGGTGATCGCCGCGACCACGCCGATCGGCTGCTTGAGTACCAGGATGCGGCGGTCGGCGGCGGGTGAAGGAATGGTGTCGCCGTAGATGCGCCGCGCTTCCTCTGCGAACCATTTGACGAAGCTCGCGCCGTAGGCGATTTCCCCACGTGACTCGCCCAAGGGTTTGCCTTGTTCGGCGGTCATGATCAAGGCCAGGTCTTCCTGGTTGTCCATGATCAGTTGGTACCACTTCTCCAGCAGCTTGGCGCGCTCGGCCGCAGGCACTTCGCGCCAGGTGACGAAACAAGCCTCGGCGGCGGCAATGGCGCGCCGGGTTTCGGCCGCCTGCAAGGCTGGTACGTTGGCGATCACGCTGCCGTCGGCGGGGTTGGTCACGGCAAGGGTGGCGCCGTCATCGGCGCTGATCCACTGGCCATTGGCGTAGGCGCGCTCGACGAGCAGGGAAGGGTCACGCAGTGAGTGCTTCAACATGATCAGGGTGCCTTTGCAGTCCGAACGATGCTCTAGTGTAGAAATGTCCACGCAGCGGGCGATGCCGAGATGGGCCGCGCGGCGCGGCGTGGATGCTGAATTGCGATGGGGTGGCGGCAGGCTGTGCTGGGGTGTCAGTGCTGGCCTCTTCGCGGGCAGAGGGCTCGCCGCCCGCCCCGCTCCCACATGGATCGCTCCTGCAATGGAGATTTTCTGTGGGAGCGGGCTCTGCCCGCGAAGAGGCCGGAACAGTCACTCCTGAAATCACCCTTGCTTGTTCCGCCCAGCCACCACCACCAGAATCAGCGACGCCAGAATCAGGATCGAACTGATCGCCGCAATCGTCGGGTCGATTTCGTCGCGCAGTGCGGTGAACATCCGCTTGGTCAGGGTCTGGTTGTCACCCCCGGAGATGAACAGCGCTACCACCGTTTCATCCAGCGACGTGATGAACGCGAACAGGGTTGCCGAGACCACGCTGGGCTTGATCTGCGGCAAGGTCACCGCCATGAACGCGCGAAAGCGGTTCATGCCCAGGCTGCGCGCAACCATCTCCTGCGACATGTCGAAATTGCGCAGCCCGGCGAGCAGGGCAATGATCACGTAGGGCAGGGCCAGCATGATGTGCGCAAGTACCAGGCCGGTCAGCGAGCTGATCAGCCCCACCCGCGCGTAGACGAAGAACACCCCCGCCGCGATCAGGATGATCGGCACCATCATGGGCAGCAGCAGCACGATCTGCAGGGTACGGATGACTTTCAGGCTCGAGTTGTTGATGGCGTAGGCCGCAGCCATGCCGATGGGCAGGCTGACCGCAGTGGTCACCACCGCCGTGATCAGGCTGACCCGCGCCGCCGACATCCACTCGGCACTGTGGAAGAAGGCTTCATACCAGCGCAGCGACCACTCCTTGGGCGGGAACTGCAGGAAGCGCGCCTCCGAGAACGACATCGGTACCACGATCAGCACCGGGATGATCAGGTACAGCAGAATCGCCGCGACCAGCACGGTGAACAGCACATGCGACAGGCGTAGCTGGCGCAGGTAGGCAAGCGTATTCATCAGCGTGCTCCCAGGATGCGTTCGATGGGGATGAAGCGGTTGATGCCCCAGAAGATCAGGAACACCACGAACAGCAACACCAGGCCCACCGCACTGGCGGCGCCCCAGGCGTGATAGAGCTCGACGTTGCGCTGTACCAGCATCGACACCAGGATGGTACGGCCGCCGCCCAGCAGTTCAGGGGTGATGAAGAAGCCCAGGCAGATCACGAAAACCAGGATGGAACCGGCCATCACACCCGGCGCCGCCATCGGCAGGAACACCCGGCGAAAGGTGTAGAAGGGCTTGGCACCCAGGCTTTCGGAAGCCTGCATCAGGTCCTGGGGAATCTTCTTCATCACCGAATACAGCGGCAGCACCATGAACGGCAGCATCACGTGCAGCGTGCCGATCACCGTGCCGGTGGTGTTGTGCATCATGTTCAGCGGCTGGTCGATGATGCCCATGTCCAGCAGCGTCTGGTTGACCACCCCGCGCCGTTGCAGCAACACCAGCCAGGCGTAGGAGCGCACCAGCACGCTGGTCCAGAATGGCAGGATCACGCAGATCAGAATCAGGTTGGCCCAGAAACCCTGCAGGCGCGAGGCGGCGTAGGCAATCGGGAAGCCCATGACGATGGACAGCAGGGTCACGATCAGGCTGATCTTGAACGTCAGGTAGAAGGTGTCCCAGTAGATGCGCTCTTCGAAGATGCGCGCGTAGTTGGCCAGCGAAAAGCCGTCTTCGGTCTGCACCGACTGGAACGCCAGCCAGCACATCGGCAGGATCAGCAGCACCACCACCATGAACAGCGCCGGGGCGAGCAGCAGCAACATCGAAGTGTTCTCCCGACGCTCCTCGCGCGTCAGGGCATCGGCATTGCTTGCAGGCGGCTCGCTGTGGGCGTCAGGCATGGATTTGGCGAGATAGGCGTTGGACATGGAACGATTCCTCACGGCCGAGCGCCGGTGGACCAGCGCAAGCAGCTTGTTGTCGGTCGGTCAGGGCGACCCTCAGGGTTCAATGTACCGACAAGCCAAAGAACGAAGCGGGCTTAAACAGCCTGCGCGCAAGTGATTTGTTTCGTATTGAGGGCGGGCGACAGCAGCAACTGCGTTGGCCCCTTCGCGGGCAGAGACCCGCTCCCACACGGCAGCGCTCAAGTGCCCCATTTCAGGAGCAGGCTTCAGACGTACTTCTGTGGGAGCGGGGCTCTGCCCGCCCTGGCACCCCTACTTTTTCTGCACAAAGGCCAGCCAGCGCTCTTCGGCCTTCACCCCTTCCTGCGACGCCCACCACTTGGCCGACAGCAGCGCCTGACGCGAAATGTTTTCGGGCGAGGACGGCAGCTTGGCCGCGCGCTCGGCGGGAATCGTGCCGGTCTTGAAGGCTTCCGGGTTCAGCGGGCCGTAGTCGATGATCATCGGCAGCGCTGCCTGCAGCTTGGCATCGATGGCCTCGTTGACGAACTTCATCGCCGCCGTCTTGTGCGCCGTGCCCTTGAGCACGCACAGCGAGTTGGTTTCCAGCACGCCCTGGTTGTAATCGAAGGCTACCGGCGCACCGTCGGCCTGCACCGCCGTGATGCGACCGTTCCAGGCCTGGATCATGTCCACTTCACCGTCACTGATCAGCTGCGCCGACTGCCCGCCGGACGTCCACCAGGTAGCAATGTGCGGCTTGATTTCCTCGAGCTTCTTGAAGGCCCGCTCCACGTCCAGCGGGTACAGCTTGTCGGGCGCCACGCCGTCGGCCATCAAGGCGATCTCGAGGGTGGGGCGCGGCAGGTTGCGCAGTGAGCGCTGCCCCGGGAATTTCTTCGTGTCCCAGAAATCCGCCCAGGTCTTGGGTACGTTGTCGCCCTTGAAGGCATCGGTGCGGTAGGCCAGCACGGTCGAGTAGCTGATGTAGCCGACGGTGTAGTCGTCTTTCAGCGCTGCCGGCAGCTGCGCTGCATTCGGCACCAGCGCGGGGTCGAGCTTTTCGAACAGGCCCTCGGCCTCACCGCGCAGGCAATCGCCGGTGGGCAGGTCGACCACGTCCCAACTGACCTTGCCGCTTTCCACTTGGGTCTTGATGATCGGGTAGGCCTTGGGCGAGCTGTCCTGCTTGAGGGTCAGGCCCAGCTTCTTGGCCGCCGGCTCCAGGATGGCCTTGCTCTGTGCCTCCTGGTAGGCACCGCCCTGCGAAACGAACGTGATGTCCTCGGCCCAGGCCTGCCCGAAGGCGCTGACCAGCAAAGCCAGGCCGGTCAGTTTGAATGCGCGCAGCGTCATCGATGTCATGTACAGGACTCCCGAAAGTTGGCAGGTTGGAGGCGAGCTGGTTGTTGTCGCTCGGTCGTTCTGCTGGACCGCTGCTGTCCAATCTACCGCCAGGGGCTGCGCGCAAGCGGCCACAAATCGCCGCCGCCAAAGCGTTTTATTGCAAAAAAACAGGGTGGCGCAGCAGGAACTGTTTTGCCTGCGCAAAGCTATCGAGATGGGTGGAGGAGTACGCGCTCCGCGTAGGGATTTTTTGCACTCAGCAGATCAGGCCGGGTCTGCTCTTAACCTGCCCCTACAGAAGGTCTTCGTCATGATCACCGTTCACCACCTGAACAACTCCCGCTCGCAACGCATCATCTGGCTGCTGGAAGAGCTGGGCGTGACCTACGAGATCAAGCGCTACGAGCGCGATGCGAAAACCAATCTCGCGCCGGCCGAGCTCAAGCAGGTCCATCCGTTGGGTAAGTCGCCGATGATTCAGGACGGCCCGCACATCATCATCGAGTCGGCAGCCATCGTCGATTACCTGATCCGTCGTCATGGCCAGGGCGCCCTGCAACCCGACCCGGCCAGCGCCACCTACGACGAATACGTGCAGTGGCTGCACTTCGCCGAAGGCTCGGCGATGCTGCCGCTGATGCTCAATCTGTACGTGGGCCGTCTGGGCGACGCTGGCGCGCCGCTGCATCCACGTATCGAATCGGAGTTGGAGAACTACCTGGGCTATCTGAATACCGCTCTCAGCCTGACCCCTTACCTGGTGGGCGAAGAGCTGACCGGCGCCGACGTGCAGATGAGCTTCGTCGGCGAGTTGGCCAAAGCCCAGGGCAAGCTGGACGCCTACCCGCATCTGGCTGCCTGGGTCGAGCGCCTGCAGGCACGGCCCGCGTATCAAAAAGCGCTGGAGCAGGGCGGCGAGTACAAGTTCGCCAAGTGAGCGTGACACGCGTGGCGTGTGGATGAGTGCACGGCAGATCAGCCTCCCGGCGTGGCTCCCTGGGAGGCTGACGCGGCACAGGTCCAGCTTGTGTAGGCAGCTGACCGTCTTCTTTCAGCCAACATCCGGGCATCAATTCCTGTGAATATGGTTATTCGTTAATCGTATTTAAAGTAAATTTCTTATACCCCTATAGTCGGCTCCAGCCCCCCTTGATTCTGTCGCTTGGAGCCTCTATGTCTCGACCCACGTTCAATCGCCTGGCCGCCGCAATCGGCCTGGGTTTCAGCCTGCTCGCCGGTGCCGTGGTTGCACCCGCACAGGCCCATGCCGAGGGCGAGATTCGTATTGCCGAACAGTTCGGTATCGTTTATCTACTGCTCAACGTGGTGCGCGACCAGCACCTCATCGAAAAGCATGGCAAAGAGGCCGGCATCGACATCAAGGTCGACTGGACCCAGCTGTCTGGCGGCTCGGCGGTCAATGATGCGTTGCTGTCAGGCGCCATCGATATTGCCGGTGCGGGTGTCGGCCCGCTGTTGACCATCTGGGATCGAACCCACGGGCGGCAGAACGTCAAGGCGGTCGCCTCGCTGGGCAACTTCCCGTACTACCTGCTCAGCAACAACCCCAAGGTCAAGACCATCGCCGACTTCACCGAGCAGGATCGTATCGCCGTGCCCGCCGTGGGCGTGTCGGTGCAATCGCGGTTCCTGCAATACGCGGCGGCCAAGCAATGGGGGGACAAGGAATTCAACCGCCTGGACAAGTACACCATCGCCGTCCCCCACCCCGATGCAACGGCGGCGTTGATTGCCGGCGGTACCGAACTCAGCGGGCACTTTTCCAATCCGCCGTTCCAAGATCAAGCCCTGACCAACCCCAATGTGCATGTGGTGCTCAACACCTACGACCTGCTGGGCCCCAACTCACCCACCGTGCTGTTCGCCACCGAGAAATTCCGCGAGGAAAACCCCAAGACCTACCACGCGTTCGTTGAGGCCCTGGCCGAGGCGGCCGACTTCGCCCAGAAAGACAAAGGCGCCGCTGCCGATACCTACATCCGCGTGACCGGCGCGAAGATCGACCGGGCCGCACTGCTGAAAATCATCGACAACCCGCAGTTCGAATTCTCGATCACACCGAAGAACACCTACCCCCTGGCCGAGTTCATGCACCGCGTCGGCGCGATCAAGAACAAGCCGGCTTCCTGGCAGGATTACTTCTTCGAGGATGCCAAGCCGCTGCAGGGCAGTTGAGGGTTGGACAGTCAGTAGATACGAGCTGCAAACGGCTCGATCAGCGGTTGCTCGCGGTGCTCTGCCTGCCATAGATCCCAATCAGCCTGAACGGCCAGCCAGGTGCGTGCTTTGCCGATTCCAGCACGCTCCAGGCGAACGGCCAGGTCCGGGCTGATGGGGGCATGACCGTGCAAGATCCGTGAAAGGGTTTCCCGGGCATAGCCCAAGCGCCGGGCGAACTCCGCGATCTTGATGTTCAGGGCCGGAAGTACATCTTCCAGCAACGCTTCGCCGGGATGAGGAGGGTTGTGCATAGGCATGGCGCAGTAGTCCTTAGTGATAGTCGAGGTAATCAAGCAATTCGACGTCGCCGTCATCGAAGCGAAAGATCAACCGCCAATTACCGCTCACTGTCACCGACCAATATGTCACGAGATCGCCCTTGAGTGGATGCAGCCTCCACCCCGGCATGTCGACATCGCCAGCATCAATGGCGCGCTCCAGAATCGGCAAGATGCGAGCAAGGCGTTTGGCATGATCAGCGCGAATACCCTTGGTTGATCCGGTTTAGAAGAAAGCCTTGATGCCCTTGTGTCGAAAGCCTTTTATCATGCTTATTCCGTGATGTAAACGATCACGCTTCCTGCGTATCGGCATCTCAGAGTAAAGACATTGTGAGAGGTCTTCGAACACCCGGCTGTTTCCAAATGTGGTCTGGAGCCAAGCGCCCGGTACAAAAAAGCCCCGTCCATCACTGGCGGGGCCTGGGCCGATCGTGTTGCGAATTACTTCTTCTCGGGCGCCTTGATCTCGTCCGGCACGTCCGAGGACAGCGCCTGGTGGCGGTCTTCGGTCACGCGCTTCTCGCGGGCCTTGTCGTGTTCTTCGGCGGCTTCGGCTTTTTCCTCGGCGGCTTGCGCAGGCTTGCCTTCGGCTTGCTTCTGGGCGGCGGCTTCGGTGTGCTCGTTGGCTTTCTGTACGTGGTCTTCGGACGTCTTGTCACAGGCCGCCAGGCCCAGGGCGGAAATCATCAGCAGAGCGAGGGAAAGTTTCTTAGGCATGGAGGTGCAACCATTGTTCGGGGTGAACCCCTTTGAAACCGGCGCACGGCGATTGGTTCACCGTTAATCCCGTGCGCGACGCTCTGCCGCAGGCGCTCAGCTCACGTTCAAACGGTCGAGCAGGCTGTACCAGGCCACGCCTGCGCCGATGTAGAAGCGTTGCAGTCCATGCATCGGCAGCTTCTGCAAAGGGCTTACCGGGTAGGCAAACTCGGCACGGCTGTCACACAGGCTGGCTGCCAGTTGTTGCCCCAGGCTGGTACACAGGGCAATGCCGCGACCGTTGCAGCCCAGCGCCAACGTCAGGCCCGGCGCGGGTTGATGCACATGCGGCATGAAGTCCCGGGTGATGGCGATGCGTCCGGCCCAGCGGTATTCGAAATCCAGTTTGCCCAGCTGCGGGAAGAGCAACGCCAGCGAGCGTTCCAGATGGGCAAAATCCTGAGGTGCGCCGGGGTCGCTGAAGGTGCCGCGGCCGCCCATCAGCAACCGCCCGTGGCTGTCCTTGCGAAAGTACAACAGCAACCGTTGCGCCGTGGACACGGTCTCCTGCCCGGCCAGAATGCTCTGTGCCGCCTCGCCCTGCAGCGGCCGGGTCGCAACGATGAAACTGTTCGCCGCCAGTACGCTCTGTGCCATGCCCGGCCACAGGCCATCGCTGTAACCGTTGGTGGCGAGCACCACCTGGGCTGCGCTGACCATGTGGCCGCTGGCGGTCTGCACCTGCCAGCCCGACGCGACTGGCTGCAGCCCGATCACTGGGCTCTGGCCATGAATGCTGGCGCCAGCCGCTTGCGCGGCAGTGACCAGCCCGCGGGCATAGGCCAAGGGCTGGATGGCGCCGGCGCGGCCATCCAGCCAACCGCCGGCGAACGCCTGGCTGCCCATGCGCGCGGCGACATCGCCAGCATCCAGGCGCTGCACCGGTACCCCGCGTTTCTCCCACTGCGCGGCGCGAGCGTGCAGGCCAGCCACGCCCTTGTGCGAATAGGACACCTGCATCCAGCCCTTGCGCACCGCTGCACACTCGATGCCGTGGCGCTTGATCAGGTCGAACACCAGGTCGGCGGAGCGCGACACGGTGTCGATCAATGGTTCTGCGACGGCTGTGCCGTACAGCCGCACCAGTTCGTCCGGGTCATGCTTCAAGGTCGGGTTGACCTGCCCGCCGTTGCGCCCCGACGCACCCCAGCCCGGTTCCCGCGCCTCCAGCACACACACGCTGACGCCACGCTCGGCCAGGTGCAGCGCTGTGGACAGGCCGGTGTACCCGGCGCCGACGATCACCACATCGTAGGTGCCCGACTCGCGCAGTGGCGGGGTGACCCGCGCAGGCGGCGCGGTCGCCGCCCACAGTGAAGGCACATCGATCATGGCTGGCTCCGGGTGCTGGTGGTCGGGTGCAAGACCCGGCGCAGGAAATCCTGGGTACGCGGGTGCTGCGGATTGCCCAGCACCTCGTCGGCCGGTCCGGTCTCCACCAGATAACCCCCGTGCAGGAAGCACACGCGGTCGGCGACCTCGCGGGCAAAGCCCATTTCGTGAGTGACGACGATCATGGTCATGCCTTCGTCGGCCAGGGTGCGCATCACCTGCAGCACATCGCCCACCAACTCCGGGTCCAGCGCCGACGTCGGTTCATCGAACAGCATGGCCTCAGGCTTCATCGCCAGCGCGCGAGCGATGGCCACACGCTGCTGCTGGCCACCGGACAACTGCTCCGGGTAGGCATCGGCCTTTTCCGCCAGGCCAACCTTGTCGAGCAACGCCAGCGCCTCGCTGCGCACCTGCGCGGCCGGTTCGCCCTTGACGTACAGCGGCCCCTCCATCACGTTCTCCAGCACCGTGCGATGGGGGAACAGATTGAAGCGCTGGAACACCATGCCCATGCGGCTGCGCAGGGTGTGCACCGTCTTGCTGCCGCGTTGCACGGTTTCACCGAAGGCCTGGATCGAGCCGCCTTCATAGGTTTCCAGCGCATTGATGCAGCGCAGCAACGTCGATTTGCCCGAACCCGACGGGCCGATCAGGCACACCACTTCGCCTTTCTGCACCTCGAGATCGACCCCGTGCAACACGCGGTGGTCGCCATAGTTCTTCTGCAACTGGCTGATCTTGATCATGCCTTCTTCCTCCGGCTCAGACGCTGCTCCATGCGCCGCAACCCGTACACCAGCGGCAGGCTCATCAGCAGGTACAGCAAGGCCACCAAGGTGTAGACGGTCATGTTCTGGAAGGTCGACGAGGCAATCAGCTGGCCCTGGCGGGTCATCTCGGCCACGGTGATGGTCGACACCAGCGAGGAGTCCTTGAGCATCATCACCAATGTATTGCCGTAGGGCGGCAGCGCGATACGAAACGCCTGCGGCAGAATCACCCGGCGCATCATCATGAACGAACGCATGCCCAGCGCTTCCGACGCTTCGCGCTGGCCCTGGTCGACGGCAATGATGCCGGTCCGAAAGTTCTCCGCCTGGTAGGCCGAGTAGGCGATGCCCATGCCGATCACGCCGGCCTGGAAGGCGGTCAGATGAATGCCCATCTCCGGCAGCACGAAATAGATATAGAACAGCTGCACGATGATCGGCAGCCCGCGGATCACGTTGATCACCGTGCTTGCGGCCCACGATAGCGCGCGGATCGGCGACAGCTTGAGCAGCGCCAGTATCAGCCCGAGCACGCTGCTGAGCAGAAACGACAGCACCGTGATCTGGATGGTCACCCACGCACCCTGAAGCAGAATCGGCAGGAAGTCCTGCGCGTTCTGCAAGAATTCAGCAAGCTTCATGGTCGCTCCTCAGCCTACACGCCCCACTTCTGCACGATGCCCTGCAGCGTGCCGTTGGCCTTGATGGTGTCGATGGCCTTGTTCAGGCGCTCCAGGGTTTCGCTGTCACCCTTGCGCACCACGAAGCACACATCGCCGACTTTGGCCGGCGTGTAGTCGGCGGCCAGCTTCACCCCTTTGAAGGTGTTCTGACGAATCTGGTAGGCCACGATCGGCTGGTCGGCCACGGCGGCCTTGATGCGACCCAGGGACAGGTCACGGACCATCTCGGCAATCGAATCGTAGGTGCGCACTTCCTTGAAGATGCCCAGCTTGTTGACCAGGTCGTAGAAGGCGGTGCCCGCCTGGGCGCCGATCACTTCACCCTTCAACGCATTGAGGTCGGGGTAGGCGGTGTTGTCGTCGGCACTGACGATCAGGCCTTCGCCGTAGGAATAGACCGGCGTGCTGAAGTCCACCACCTTGGCGCGCTCTTCGGTCTTGAGCATGCCCGCCGAAATGAAGTCCAGCTTGCCCGACGTCAGCGACGGGATCAGCGCCGCGAAATTGGTCTGTTCCATCTGCGTGCCGAAGCCACCGGCCTCGCCGACTGCTTTGGCGATGTCCACCATCATCCCCTGAATGCTGTTGCTCTTGATGTCCAGAAAGGTAAACGGCGAGCCCGTGGCGGTTGCACCAACCTTGTACATCGGTGCCTCGGCAGCGTGCACCAGGGAGGCACCGAGCGTCAGGCAGATACCGAGCGCGAAACGGCGAAACAGGGGCGAAAGGCTGTTCATCGGGTCACTCCAGAAGGAATCGGAAGGTAGGCACCGCCATGCGGTCCCGAGGAAGGTCGCAAGCTCTGTGCCATTCCAGGTCGTTGCTATCAATTTACGCAGCTAAAAAATCGTTTAACGAAGGTTTCGTATCGCTATACGATTCTCAGGCCCGGTATTTGCTGTTTGATAGCTGTCGTTCGGGTTCAATCGCTGGTCATTTCCTTGAGGCCCTCATGTCCGAAGATCGCAACAGCCTGTTCAACCAGTCCCTGGAAAAAGGCCTGGCCGTACTGCGTACATTCAGCGCCAAGCGCCGCAGCATGAGCCTGGCAGAGATCGCCGAAGCCGCCCACATGACCAAAAGCTCGGCCCAGCGCATGGTCTTCACCCTGGAAAGCCTGGGTTACCTTCGGAAACACTCGCGCACTCGGCATTACCAGTTGACACCCCATGTGCTGGAACTGGGCTTCAGCTACCTCGATGCTCATTCCCTGATCGAAGTCGGCAACCCGTTCCTGGCCGAACTCACCCGACTCACTGGCGAGACCGCCTGCCTGACCGAGCCCACCGGTGTGGAAATGACCTACATCGCGCGCTTCGTCAGCGCCCGCTTCGTGCCCGTGCACATGCCCATCGGCAGCCGCGTGCCGATGTACTGCACCGGCTCCGGCCGTGCCTACCTCAGCGCCCTGCCGCCCGCCGAGGCCCTGGCCCTGGTGCAAAGCAGCGCACGGGTAGCGCACACCCCGCACACCCACACCGACGTGGACGAGATCATGGCCTCGCTGCAAACCGTGCGCGAATGCGGCTACGCGGTGAACACCCAGGAACTGTTCCTCGGCGACATGACCATCGCCGCCCCCGTCATCGGCGGCAACGGCCGCCCCGTGGCCGCCGTCCACGTGGTCGCCCCCACCAGCCGCTGGACCCGCGCCGACGCCGAAAGCCAGCTGGTGCCAGCGTTGATGCAGTGTGTGCAGGTGTTGAGCAATTCGGCGCGGAGTTTGGGGTAGGGAGCGAGCATAAACGCGGCACGCAGACTTACCGTGCCGCGACGATCCGATAGCGCGTACTCCTACCCCCACCTGGCAACCTTTGCAGCAGGCCCTTTTCCAATAGATCGGCGAGGTGGCGGGTGGCGGTTGCCTTGCTGACCTTCGCTACCGCTTGATACTGCGCGGCGCTGATGCCTTCTTCGAATCCCTTGGCGCCGCTATCGAGCAGGCGATTGATCACTTTCAGCTGCTCCTTCGACAACGGCAGCGCACGGTGCGCCTGCCAGAAGCGCGCCTTGTTCAGCACTCGATCGATGTTCGTTATCGCTGCGGTAATTGCTGCGAGCAATGTCTGAAGAAACCACACCAGCCACGGCGTGACGTCCATGTCGGCTTTCTGCGTTTGTTCCAGAACCGCGTAGTAACCCCCCCGGTTGTCCAGAATGCTTGCTGACATGGCGTAGAAACGCACCGCTTGGTGGTCACCCTGGGCAAGTGCCAGGTCGGTGAGCGCGCGGGTCAAACGACCGTTGCCATCGTCGAAGGGGTGCAGAGTGACGAACCAGAGGTGAGCGATACCGGCTCGCAGAAGGGGATCCAGCGAGGCAGATGCTACATTGAACCAGTCAACGAACGTTTCCAGCTGCTGCTCCAGCCCGTGCCGGGATGGGGCTTCGAAGTGCACCGTTGGCCGATCCAGCCGGCCCGACACCACCTGCATCGGCTCATTGCCACGCAACTCACCCACACGCACCGGCGTGTGCAGCTGACTCGAATCGTCCGCTGGAAACAGCAGCGAATGCCACTGCAGCAAGCGCTCTACGCTCAAAGGTTGAGCGTGATTGCACGTTGCATCGACCATCAATTGCGCCAGACCCTCGCTGCGCGAAGTTCTCTGCGCCTCTTTGGGCTCGTGTACGCCCAAGCGGCGAGCCAGGGAAGATCGTACCGAACCGGCATTGAGTGCCTCACCCTCGATTGCCGAGGACGTGATGATATTCTGCAGCAGCGTATCGAGCATGCCCTGTCGGCTGCTCTCAGCACCAACGGCCCCAAGCCTGCCCAACAGCCGTCCTTGCTCACTTGTGCATTGACGCAGCAGGTCAGCCAGCTTTTCGGGTTGCCAGGAGAAGTGCGGCCATTGAGGTTGCTGCCAGATCCACTGGGGCATAAGCGTTTTTGCCTTGATGAGCCGATTGATAAACTTATTCGGCTCATATTATGAGCCGAATGTTGAGTCTATTCGGCTCACGCTAGATATCAAGGGCCGTTTTAGATGCTTACGATTCGGGCCAATCACGGCTCGTTTTTAGAGCACCTGACGAATCCGCTCGCCCGCCCACTCCAACCGTTCGCACAACGGTTCGAGCAAGCAACGCATCTTGTCGGCGTCCAGCGCCGTAGAGTGGTCGGCACCCAGCAACTGCCCGGTCAACGCCAATGCATCGGTAACATCCACCACTTGCTGAATCGCAGGCTGGATACCTTCTAGCGCCTGACTGAGGGCATTGACCTCGCTGAGCCACTGCTGGAGCGTGGCTTGGGGGACTGGGTTGGGGATGTCCAGATGTTTGAGCATTGAGTCGTGCAGGTTAGTGAGGTGAGTGGTGGCGGGCATGGGGCGTTCCTTGTGAGATGGTGAGTGGGACTCTACGGCGGGTCGCGTTGGCCTTGGCATTCATTGCCCAGCCGACGAAAAATCTCAGCGAAGCCCGTGTTGATTTTAAAATACTAAGGATTGCTTAGTATATTTTCAATGAAAATCTAAGATTCTCTTAGCCTTCGTGGAGGCTGAGAAATGAGCATTTTTTGCAAGCGTCTGAAGGATGCGAGGAAAGCAGCAGGAATATCGCAAGAGCGGTTGGGACTTTTGGCGGGGATCGAGCCTGCGTCGGCCAGCGCTAGGATGAATCAGTACGAGACAGGCAAGCACGCGCCTAATACGTCGACGGTTTCACTGATCGCAGGTGTGCTGAACGTGCCGCCTTCGTATTTCTACAGTGAGGATGATGAAGAGGCGCGACTGTTAGTGCTGTTTCACCGTATGGACAGCGCGGAGCGTATGCAGATATTGGACTGGGCTGCAGGGCAACTGGATTCTAGATAAGGGATGACTATGTTTGATATCACCAACCTCTGGCTTTTTATAGTTTCTGTTTTTCTGCTTTCCATTACCCCAGGCCCTGACATGGCTTACGTGGTAGGGCAAAGTGTTGCAAATGGTCGACGTGCAGGTGTCATCTCAGCGGCTGGAGTGGCCTTGGGTAGTTGCACTCATGCGTTGGCGAGCGTCGTGGGGCTCACTGCTCTGATTGCGGCCTCGCCTGTCATGTTTACCCTAGTTAAATATGTTGGCGCGATTTACCTGATCTACCTGGGTGGAAAGTTGGTGCTCGATACCTTTGGTCGCGCACGCGCAGAAGCCGCTGAAAGCGCTGACATCAAAAAAGACGCGGATCTCTATGGCCTGCTGTCAAAGGGGTTCATAACGACCCTGATGAATCCAAAGGTTCTGCTGTTCTTCATTTCATTCTTCCCACAATTCGTAGCGCCTGGAGGCGAGCACCACACCGCGTCTTTCCTGGTGTTGGGATTGACCTATGCGCTGGTAGCATTTTTGACCGACGCAACTTTTGCCATGCTGGCTGGAAGTGCCTCAAGCGGCATGTCACGCAACAGATCCATGCAGAAACTGATGGATCGTGTCGTCGGAGGTGTATTCATCGCGTTAGGCATCAGGCTTGCGCTGACTCGTACCTGAAAATGCCGAGGTAATCGCCGGGTTTTGCAGGTGATCACGAATCACATCCGGTGACGGATGCAGGCCATTGGTCGACGCCGCAGACTTATCGACTGCCGTGTATCCCCCAATACCCGGCAAACTGGGTCATTACAATGCGAACGTCGCCCCACGCGCATTTACGAACAACGAATAGATCGAGTGACTGCCGGCCATGAATAGCCGGTTTCCTTCCCGCCCGCCGAAGCACACGTTTGGGCAGCGTTCGGGCAGGGAAATGTGCCCGATGGCCTTGCCCTGTGGATTGAACACCCGCACGCCGTCGAGTTTTTCCAGGTCGGCCTTGGGATCACCATTGCCGCCCCAGCCACACCACAAGTTACCTGCCTCGTCGCACTTGATGCCGTCGATGGCAGCGTAATCCAACCCTTCGATATGTTTGCGGCGCTCGCCCAGGGTACCGTCGTCCTTCACATCGATCGCCCAGATCAGTCGATTGGGCTTGGCCCGGCCTTCGACGACGTACAGCAGTTTTTCGTCGGGTGAAAAACACAGGCCATTCGGCCCGTTGATGTCGTCGATCACCCGCGTGACTTTCCTGCTGTCGCCGTCGATGCGATACACCGCGTGTGGTTGAGTGGGGGTGATCTTGTGGCCTTCATAGTTGTTGATGGTCTGGAAGGGCGGATCGGTGAACCAGATGGAGCCGTCGGTTTTGCAGACGACGTCATTGGGGGAATTGAAGGGCTTGCCGTCGAAACTGTCAGCCAGCACGGTGACGGTGCCGTTGTGTTCGGTACGCGTGATGCGGCGGCCTTCATTGGTGGTGGTAGAGCCTTCGCAGACGATCAGTCGCCCGTGGCGATCCTGGCACATGCCGTTGGAGAAGTTGGAGTGTTCGCGGTACACGGAGAAGGTGTCCGTGATTTCGTCCCAGCGCATGATGCGATTGTTGGGGATGTCGCTGACCAACAGATAGCGACCAGCGCCGATCCATACCGGCCCTTCGGCCCAGCGCAGGCCGGTGGCCAGCCTTTCGACACTGGCATTGAACACGCGCAACTCAAGGAAACTGTCGTCGAGCACGTGCACCAGCGGGTCAGGGTAACGCTGACTCAAGGGCTCGGCGGCACTGGACAGCCTGGGCAGCGCAGCGCTGCCCACGGTGGCGAGCGTGGCGGAAACAGCGAGGGATTGTTTCAGAAAACTGCGGCGGGTATTGCCCTTTGCTCGGTCGAGACGTTCAGGCCCGGCGGACGGGAATGAGTCCATGTAGCGATCTCCGTAATTTTGTTTTTATGAGGAGACTCAGTATTGCCTTGTGATAAGACATCGTACAAGTAATCAGGCATGAGTTTTTTCATGAAAACCGAGGCGTTTCTGGAAATTTCCAAACAGCAGCCTCAACTCCATAAACCCGACCACCTGCTTCAAGTCCCCCTTCTCAAGGCCGATAGGAGAACCAATGCAAGCCACGCCCCGCGTGCGCTGTGCCCCCTTCTAGCGAGCCCAGTGATGAACCTTTTCAAACGCTTCAACAACGCCCGCGCAAACAGCCAGGGCGCCGTGAGCCTGAGCTGCACGGCTGCCGAGCTGGACCGCGCCCTGGCCGGTTTGCGCGCAGATCCCGTGCTGGTGACAGGCTTCGTCTCGCCCCACCTGGACATCGACAAAGTCGCGGCCAGCGTCCGTCAGCGCTTTCCCGATGGCACCATCAGCCTGTGCACCACCTCGGGTGAGCTGTGCAACAGCGCCGATGGCTTGTACTGCGCCGCGGGCGAGCATTGGGACCGCATCGTCCTGCAATGCTTCGAGCGCAGCGTGATTGCCTCGGCGGAAGTGGTCATGGTGCCGCTGGAGTGCGAAGACATCCGCAAGGGCGGCAAACGCATGGAGATGCGCGAGCGCATCGAAAAGCTGGTCAACAACATCAAGCGCGTGCAGGTCAGCACGCCCATCGACCACCGCGACACCCTGGCCTATGTGGTGTTCGACGGGCTTTCGGCGTCCGAATCGTTCTTCATGGAAGCGCTTTACGAGTCGGGTCGCTTCCCCTGCCTGTTCGTCGGCGGCTCGGCCGGCGGCAAATCGGACTTCCAGAAAACCCTGATCCACGACGGCAAGCGCAGCTACCAGAACCATGCCCAGATCGTCTTTCTGAAGACGGCTCCGGATATCCGATTCGGTGTGTTCAAAAGCCAGAACTTCGAACCGGTCGGGCTGACGTTCAGCGTGCTCACCGCCTCCGTCGAAGACCGCACCATCGACCAGGTGATCGACAGCAACGGCAACATCATGAGTATGGTCCAGGCCCTGTGCAACGCCTTCAAATGCGACAGCCACTCCCTGGAAAAGAACCTGGCCGAGTACTCTTTCGCCATTCGCGTCGGCAGTGAATTGTTCGTGCGCTCCATTGCCCGCATCGACCACGCCCAGCAGATCATCCAACTGTTCTGCGACGTGGCGCCGGGCGAAGAACTGGTCATGGTCAAGCGCACGCCGTTGCGTCAGGCCACGGAAAAAGACTACCGACAGTTCCTGCAAGGCAAGGGCGGCCAGCCGGTCGCCGCCATTCTCAACGACTGCATCTTGCGCAGGCTCAACAACGCCAATGACCTAGGCAGCATGCGCGGGCTCTTTGGCGATGTGCCGGTGGTGGGCTTCTCGACCTTCGGCGAAATCCTCGGCCTGAACCTCAACCAGACCCTGACCGCGATCTTCTTCTTCCACGTCGCCAAGGGGGCTTCGTTCACCGATGAATACGTGGACCGCTTCATCGCCCACTACAGCGAGTTCAAAGCGTTCTTCCTGCGCCGCCAACTGAAGAAAATGGTTGGCTTGAATCACGTGGTGGTCAAACAGATCGAAGCCTTCAAGCGCAACGACTTCACCAGCGCGCTCGACACCCGCGGCCTGGACAACGGCATCCTTCCCGTCTTCAAAGGCCTCGCGGCCCTGGGCCAGGTGCTCTCCGACGCAGGCGAACAACAGGAGCAGATGGCCACCCAGATCAAGCATTACTCCGGCGAACTGCACCTTTCCATGGATGACCTGGCGGCCACCATCGACCGGCAGAACACCGTGTCCAGCCAGGCCGGCAGCACCGTCGAAGACCTTGCCCGGCAGGCGGACGAAGCGGTCGTGGGCGCACGTGCGCTGGCCAGTTCGAGCCTGCAGATTCAGTCCATCGTGCAGGTGATCCAGCAGATTGCCGGGCAGACCAATTTGCTTGCGCTGAACGCTGCTATCGAAGCAGCCCGCGCTGGCGAACTGGGGAGAGGGTTTGCAGTGGTGGCCGACGAGGTGCGCAAGTTGGCGGAGATCACACGCAAGAATGCGGCGGATATCGGCGTGGATGTCGACTTGCTGTCGAGCGAAATTCAGCGGGTGGCTCAGCAGATCGAAGACCAGTCCACTGGGGTAGGCGCGTTGAGGGAGATGCTGGATACCCTGGAGGCATCGAGCCAGGCCACGGAAGGCACGGCGAGGCGGACCAAGGGGATTGCGGATACGTTGACCGGGCTGACGCGGGGGTAGGGGAGCTTTGCGCAGGTTGGGCATCGGTCATGACGTCGAGTCTGCTCCGGTACTCAAAGCCTGAACCCCTCGACGATATGCTCGGCCAACGCATCGATCATCGGCGAGCGGGTATCGGGGTTGCGCAGCAGCATGATGCTCGCCAATGGCAACAAGGGCATGCCCTCGGCTTCGCCGATGATCCGCAGCCCCGGCGTGATCAGGCTCTGCAACTGTGCGGTGACCGCCAGGCCAACGCCGACCGCGGCCATTATCGCGGCGAGGCTGGGGCTGGAGTAGGCGATCCGGTAGGGCTTCTGCGCGGCGTCCAGGGCATTGCACGCCCATATCCGGCAAAAACAATCGGTATTGAACATCGCCAATGGCACGGGCGTTTGTTCGTGGAGAAAAAACCCTTCGGCTTCAGCCCACACGAAGCGCTCCTGACGCAGCAGCTGGCCGACTTCGCGCCCGGGCTCACGGGTAACGATCGTCAGATCCAAATCCTTGCGTTGCATCAATTGCCGGGAGCTCTCGCAATGGACCTCCACCTGCACCAGCGGAAACGCCTGGGCGAAGCCGGACAAGATCCCCGGCAGAAAGCGCATGGCGTAGTCATCCGGAGTGCCGATGCGCACGGTGCCGACCATGTGCGGCTCGCGCAGGGTGGTGAACACTTCGCTGTGCAATTTGAGAATGCGGCGCGCGTAACCCAACAGAATCTGCCCTTCAGCCGTCAGCTTCACCTGCCGGCCATCACGTTCGAACAATTGCCGACACAGCACGTCCTCCTCGAGCCGCTTCATCTGCATGCTCACTGCCGATTGAGTGCGGTTAACCCGCTCGCCGGCCTTGGTGAAACCGCCTTCATCGGCGATGGCCACGAAAGTACGCAGGACTTCCGAATCGATGCTCTGGTAATGGGACATTGATCAATCTCTGAGATGCACAGCATTCAAAACATTCGTTGGATTGATGTTAAGCCTGAACCGAGAATCAAGCCATCAACCCGGAGGATGAGCAGATGAAAGGTCAAACAGTGAATGCCTGTGTTTCGAACGACGGCCGCACCCAGCATAAGTCGTTGGGGCCTCTAGCCCCTCTCTGGAAGCGCATCACGCGCTGGTATGAACTAGCTTGGCAACGGCATCAACTGGAGCAGATGAGTGACGCCGGGCTCAAGGACCTGGGCTTGAGCCGTGCGGATATCTATAAAGAGATCGAGCGCCCGTTCTGGGACGATCCGTTCTGCAAGTAAATCGGTTTGGCCATCGCCAGAGCAAGACAAACGACGCCGTCATCCGTCTTATGGGCATGCGAGAGCATTCTCCACCGCGCAGGTGTGCCGGTCGGCTTCTTTGACGTCGACGGCATCCGCTTGCGGGCCTGCCCAACGAGGACCGTCTGAAATCATGATTCGTAAAATAATTGCAGTGTTCACCGCCTGGCTTCTTGGCGCGGCGATGGCCGCTCATGCGCAGCCGGTCACGCTGGACGGTACCGAGCAATGGACCATGCAAAGCGAAGGCGGGCTGGAATACCGCATCATGATCAGCCTTCCCGAGGGTGACGTGCCCTACACCGGCGGTTATCCAGTGATCTATCTGTTGGACGGCAATGCCTATTTCCCGGCGTTTCATGCTGCCAAACGCGCACAGGCCAAATTGCGCGGAGCCATCCTGGTGGCCATTGGTTATCTGAGCGATACGCCCCTGGACTTTGCCCGGCGCGCGTTCGATCTGACACCGCCTGCGCCCGCCGATCGCAACACACCCCCACAGGGCGGCCAGGATCTGTTTCTCGATTTCATCCAGACGCGCCTGATGCCCAAGGTGTCCGAGCATTTCAAAGTCGACGAAGACCAGCGCAGCCTGGTCGGGCACTCGTTCGGCGGGATGCTGGGCGTGTACGCGATGTTCACTCGGCCCACCCTGTTTCAACACGTTGTAGCGGTCAGCCCCAGCCTGTGGTGGCGCGACCAATTCCTGCTGGCACCTGAACGCGCCTTCACCGAGCGCGTTCGCGCTGGGCAACTCGACATGACGCAGACCAGCCTGAGCATAGTGATGGCCGAGCGTGATTCGGTCCAGGGCATCCAGGATGCCAGGGCGTTGTATTCACGCCTGCAGGAGTTGTCCGGTACCGGGCTGCGCACCGGCTTTGTGGTCGAACCTGGCGAGGACCACACCTCCATACCCTTTCGCATCCCCAATCAGGTACTGGGTGAATTGATTGGAGCAAGGCGCTATTGAGCAGGCAGGAAAGCGCAGGCAACAACGCCTTCGCAAGCGCAAATGATTCTCTTTGTGATATTTTCCTGCCCTGCCACTCCGCCTTTCAAGGTTCCTTCATGTCCGGCCCAGATCTCAAGGCGCTGTACCTCGCCCACCGCAGCGAAATTCAGGATTACCTGGACCGTCGTTTGCGTTGCAAAGAGACCGCCGCCGATCTGACTCAGGACACGTTCATTCGCCTCTCCGAACAGATGGGCCGAACGCCGATTGCGAATTTCCGTGCTTATCTGTTCTCCAGCGCCCGCAATCTGTTCATCGATCACACCCGGCGCCAGGAACATCGCAAGGGCGAAACCCTTGATCCGCAGACAACCTCAAGCTTCGAGCCGTCCACGCCAACGCTTGAACAAGCGGCAATTGCTCATCAACAACTCAATACGTTGAACGTCGTGATCCAGAACATGCCCGCGCCTTGTCGCGAGGTGTTCCTGATGGTGCGCGTGGAAGGCCTGACCTATGTGGAAATAGGCCAGCGCCTGGGTATTCCTGCCAAAACCGCGTATAGCCGCATGGTGCGCGCCCTGGATCTGCTCAAGATCGGTATGTCCGAATGAGCGCCGAACCACCACCAGCGTCCCCTGTGGCGCACGTTGACGACATAAGCCATCGAGCCAGCGCCTGGTTTGCGTTGATGCAGGGCGGGTCGCCCACTGCGGCGGAACAGGCGGAGTTGGCCGCGTGGCTGGATGCCGACCCCCGACATGCCGAGGCCTATGCCCAGCTCGAGCACCTGTGGGCCGCGTCCGCGCAGTTGCATTCGCTCAACGCGGCACCGGCCGCTGCGCAACTGTCTCGACGGCGTTTCGTCGGCATGGGCATCGCCGCCAGTGCCGTGGCCGTCAGCGCATGCGCCTCCATGCTGTGGCTCAACGATATGGGCTTGCCGTTCGCCGATGTCCGCAGCGCCGTGGGCGAGCGGCGGACGGTCAGCTTGCCCGATGGGTCCACCGTCGACCTTGCCGGCCACACCGCACTGAATGTGGATTTTTCACCGACCCGGCGGGCCGTAGAACTGCTTCATGGCGAGGCTTACTTCACTGTGCTGCCTGCAGCCGCCGGTGAGTTCACGGTCAACAGCCGATCCGGGCAGGTAGTGGCCGCCGAGGGTGAATTCTGTCTGTCATGCGATGACGCATCGACACTGCTGACGGTAAGCCGCAAGACGGTCCGTGTGGTAACGGCCAACCAGCAGATCGATCTGGCAGAGGGCCTTTCGCTGCGTTTCAGCAGTGATCGGACCGGCCCCATCCAGCACGCCGAACTGGCCCAGGTACTCGCCTGGCGCAGCGGACGATTGGTGTTCTTCGACAAGCCGTTATTTACGGTCATCGATGAGCTGCAACGCTGGCGCGAAGGCCGAATCTTCATCATGGACAAGCAACTTGCCAGCCGCCGGGTCAGTTTGATCCTCAATCTGAACAAGCCCGAGCAAATGCTCGACGCCATCACCAAAGCCCTGGCGGTGCGTGTGGATCGTTACACCGACCTGATCACTCTGATCTATCCCGCCTGATCCCACAGAAAAATCTTTTACGCACCCTCAGGGAATTGCGTGCGCTCATGCGTCTTAGCCTGACTGATTGGTATTCGCATTTTCGCGCACTTCCTGGGGTACGACCGCAATGGCAAGGCAACTCAACCATGAATCCAGCATCGACAACCGCTGGCAGCGCAACGCGCTGGGCACCGCATTGGCGTGCACACTGCTCGTCGGCGCACTTCAGGCTCATGGCGCGCAGGTCCATTCGGCGGCGACGTCCGTAGAGCGGCTGTCACTCAATATTTCCGCGCAGCCCCTGCGTCAGGCCTTGCTGCAGTTCAGCCAGCAGTCCGGCCAGAACGTGCTGCTGGACGGCAACCTGGACAGCGCCCTGCGCAGCACTGCCGTACAAGGCCGCTACTCGTCGGAAGAGGCACTGGCGAAGTTGTTGCAGGGCAGCGGCTACACCTTCGCCCGAACCGATGCCATGACTGTTTACCTGGTCCCGGTGCAGAACACGCAGGCCAGCAGCGAAATCCTCCTGGCGCCCACGCAGATCCAGTATCAAACCTCCGGCGACGTCAGCCCAACCCGCGGTTACCGGGCAAACCCCGTGTCCAGCACCACTCGCCTGGGCCTGAGCGACAAGGAAACCCCGCAAGCGATCACCGTGATTACGCGCGAGCAGATGGACGACTTCCAGCTCAACAGCGTGAAAGACGCACTGCGCAACGCACCGTCGGTGACCGTGGAACAGTTCGAAACCGATCGCACCGCCTTCACTTCACGTGGTTTCAAGATCGAAAACTTCGAGTTCGACGGCATGAGCCTGCCGTTCTCCGGCGGCGTATTGGTCGGCGATCAGGACATGACCGAGTTCGAGCAGGTCGACGTGCTGCACGGCGCCAACGGCCTGATGAGCGGCACCGGCGATCCGTCTGCCACGGTCAACCTGGTGCGCAAACGCCCCACGGACACGTTCCAGGCGCGGGTCGACAGCAGCGTGGGCTCGTGGGACAACCGCCGCTTGAGCTTTGACGTGTCAGGTCCACTCAGCGAAAGCGGAAACGTTCGCGGACGCTTCATCACCTCCCATGACAAAGGCAACTCCTACCTCGATCAGTACGGCCATGAGGTCAACGTCGCGGCCGGCCTGCTGGCTTTCGACCTGTCCGATGCCGACACCCTCACGGTAGGCTTCACCCAGCAGAACAGCTACTCCAATGGCAGCACCTGGGGCGCCTTGCCCATCGCCGATTACCAGGGCAACCGCATTCACTACAGCAGCCGCAGTTCCAGTGTCGGCCAGCCGTGGACCTACTGGGACGTGCACACCCAACGTGCCTTCGCCGAGCTGACCCACGCGTTCGACAATGGCTGGACCAGCACCCTGACCCTGGCCGGAATGAAGCAGGATTCCGACACCAAGATGTTCTACGCCATCCCCGCCACCGCGGACCAGGCATACGGCTATATCAACCGTACCACCAGCAAGGAAGAGCAAGTCACCGCCGAAGCGAAACTGTCTGGCCCCTTCGCGCTGTTCGGCAGGGAACATGAACTGACCCTGGGCGCCAACTACGGCCGCACCCACCACGACGAGGTCGGCCATTACAAAGACGCATCTGGCAACCAAATGGTGAGCCTGGCCGACGCGCTGTCCGGCAACGTCGTGCAACCGCCGCTGAACTACACCGACGACCTCAATACCCAGCTGTTCACCGACCGACAAAAGAGCCTGTTCGCCGGCGCGCGCTTCAGCGTCATCGATGACCTGCACTGGATTGCCGGCGCGCGCATGCTCAGCGCCGACGGCGATGGCGCCGGCTACGGATCGCCCCACGACACACGGGTGCACGGCAAAGTGACCCCGTACACCGGCCTGGTCTACGACCTCACCCCACAGTGGAGCCTGTACACCAGCTGGACGAAAATCTTCAAACCGCAATACCTGCGCAGCACCAGCGGCGGCTTGATCCTTCCGCTCGAAGGCAAAAGCCTGGAAGTGGGTGTCAAAGGCCTCGTGCTCGACGAGCGACTCACCCTCACCGCTGCCGCGTTCAAAACCGATCAGCAAAACGTCGCCGAGCTCACCGGCGAAATCGTCGGTGGCCAGTACCTGTACCGCGGCACCAACGTCAAAAGCCATGGCTTCGAACTGGGCGCGTCGGGAGAAGCACTACCTGGCCTGGACATAGCGGGCGGCTACACCTTCGTGCAGATCGAAGACGACAACGGCGACGACACCCGCAAATACATTCCCACCCACACCCTGCGCGGCAGCCTGACCTATCGCCTGCCCGAGATGCCCAGCGTCAAGGTGGGCACCCGTTTCCAATGGCAGAGTGCAACCGAGGTCGACACCAACAGCAACGTGCGCCAAGAGGCTTACGCGCTGGTGGACTTGATGGCCAGCTACGACATCGACGATAACTGGAGCACCTCGCTGAACCTCAACAACGTCACCGATCGCAAGTACTTGCTGTCGCTTTATCAATCGTCCGGGTCGACCAACTATGGCGCGCCGCGCAATTTGACGGCGTCGGTGACGTGGAAGTATTGAGCGGGCTTGTTCCGGCCGGATGGGCGCAGGTTAGCGTGAGCTGATAGTGAGTCGTCGATCATGAATGCTTGAAAAATATGCGGAGCTCAGTGCGGTCGGTCGAAAGTGAGGTAGCTTTCCTGAAGCACCCAACAAGATACTAGGGTGCGTAAGAAATTCTTGTCCACCGACTGAGTGAGCTTTCATGAATCGCCGCAATTTCATCCTGGGCGCCGGCTCTGCCATGCTGATGTTGAAACTGGCCGCCGCTCAGGCCAATGATCCACCGGCCAACAGCGAAACAGTCGAGCTGTGGAGCGGCGTACCGCCAGGCGGAGGCGGACCGTCGGGAGACAACACGCTCACATCCCATGGTTCCTTAAGCAACGTCACCCGCCCTTACCTGCAGATCTTCAAACCCGCCACACCCAATGGAAAAGCCGTGATCGTCGCTGCCGGTGGGGGCTATAAACGAATCGAACTGGGCATCGAGGGATGGCCCTTGGCGCAGTGGCTGAACGAGCGCGGGTATACCGCCTATGTGCTGGCCTACCGTTTGCCGAGTGAAGGCTGGAACGCCGGCAACATCGTGGCCCTGCAAGATGCACAACGCGCGCTGCGCATTGTCCGCAGCCGGGAAAAGCATGTGACCCTGCTGGGCTTTTCAGCGGGTGGGCATCTGATGGGCATGACCGCGACGCTGGGCGACTCTCAGACGTATGCCGCGCAAGACAGCATCGATTCGATACCCGCCGTCGCTGAGGGGGCGGCGTTGATCTATCCACCGATTACGTTGGAGCGGCCTTATACATATACCTCGACCCACAAGGTACTGGTCGGGCCAGATGCGTCGGCGCAAGAAGAGGCTGAGTGGTCTGTGCAGAACCGCGTGACTGGCAGCACACCGCCCGAGTTTTTGGTGCAGGCGGAGGATGACTCGGTGGTTGATCCCCACAACACGCTGATCATGGCTGCGGCGTGTGAGCAACGCGGGGTGGCTGTGGAGATGCATCGGTATGCGACAGGTGGGCATGGGTTTGGGTTGGGGAGGAGGGGGACGGCGAGTGGGGAGTGGCCGGGGAGGTATGAGGCGTGGTTGGGGAGGTTGGGGGTGGGGTGAGGAAGGGTACTTGAAGTAAGCCTCAAGTTTACTCATTTCATCGCTGCTGACGAATTGCGCATGTGTAGATGCTCGTAAGCAGTGGCAACGTATCCATCCATTTGCACGTAAACTACTTCGGCGATGCGTATCTTATCGATCAATCCTGAGCTGCCACCGATGCAGCCGGTTTGAATACTACCAATCGGCGCGTCTTAATCTTCTGATCAAGAAGGGGCTACCCATGGCTGCACTATTAAGTCGAGCTGAGCTTGCCGTTTCCGCCACGGCTCTGGTTCGTAGCTTTAGCGCGCACTTGAATGACATCACCAGTGGCGACATCTCGCATTTGGTGGTCTTCAAGGACAACGAGCCAGCCGCCGTACTGATAGGCATTGACGCCTACCAAACCCTGCAGGATGAGCTCGAAGATCTGCGTTCTGAGCTGCTTGCCATCGAGCGCCTGGCTAGCGTTGAGAACGACGTTACCGTGAGCCTCGAAGACATGGAGGCCCGGTTCAATTAGGTAATGAAGATGAAGGACTGGACTATTCGGCTTCATTCATTGGTACAGACAGACCTCAAGCTGCTGGGCAGTGCTAAAGCCAAGAGAGTCCTGAAGGTCATCCGCGAGCGTAGTGCCGAGGGGAGAACTACAAGATCGACAAGGCCTTGCGCTGACTACTGGCGGATATCGCCGGATCCGGACGGGTGATGTCCGTATCGTCTACCGCATCAACGGTACTGAAATCATCCTGGTCGTGTGCGTAGGTGCCCGACGTGATGACGAAGTCTACGACGCCGCAGTAAGAAGGGTGTGAACCCAGAACCGCCTCGGCGGGTTTTTTTACGCCTCACGATCAACCAGCAATATGGACATTATGGGGCTCTCCGGGAATTTCGGGGGCTTCGGGCCATCCTCGAAGCTCAAGGCACCGAAGCTGCAGAGCGGGGTATTGCTCGGCGATCAGAGACGTTGCCAACCTAGCTTTTACCTCATCCGATCATGGGCATCTCGCGCCGTGCGCATTACCAGTGCGATCAGAGCTGAGCTAGAACGCTTGCGTGGCAAGGCTTTCCGAGGAGTCGAACGGAAGATTACCTTGGTTACCTGTTCCCATGGGTCACCATGAAAACAGATCAGCCGCGCTGGGAGGGGGCTCGTTGGTGGCTACACGCTTGGCTGCGGGGCAGTGGTGCTAGGGCGTCTGCCCATGCTCGGTCGCATGCTTGTTACGTGCTGGACAAAAACAAAGGGCCTGCATCGCTGCAAGCCCTTGTTTTTTATGGTGCGGCACCAGGAGTCGAAAAGATCCATAAAATTTTGTAAATAAAAAATTTTATCTAGTTGTTTAGCTTTCTAAACCTAAACCTATCCTTATCATTATGCCGCGCTTCTGTGCCGTTGTCAGAGAGGAGTTCTCGCTCGGAATGTAGTCATAGACGATTCTGCGGATTGATCTGGTTCAGGTGATTCTCCAAGGGAGCAGAACTGATAATTCACAAGCCGCTGGGCCATTGATCTGTTCTAGACATCAATATGTGAAGATCAATTTCGATGCTGGGGTGATCCATGCCACGCATCCGTTTTTTGCGTTCCCACCCTCTTTTAGGGGTTAGCTGGATGCGTACAAGCAGTTGGAGGCCCTGCGGACTCTTCCTCAGAGAGGTAAGGGGATAGACAACAAATATCCCCTTGACCACCTTAAACTCTCCCAGGCTACTCGTTTAGCTCGCGTATCCGAGTAAGTGGATGACATGTAGGCGCATGCCTCAAGCCGGTTTTCAGGAATGTAAAACATTTCTTTGGCAACGATTGATATCGCGCAACCAAATTAGTTTTATTAATTTCCTCGTCTATATTTGACTTTGACTTTTTGAAGGTGGGTATCACATCAAGATGATCGAGAAGGTTCTGCATGGACTCTTGGTCCCTAAGGATGTTGCGAATTAAATCTTTATCCTGTTCTCCTATTCGGTTCGTAGTGCCGAAGAGCGCGTCCTCACTGATATCTTTTCCACAGATAACATTTACCTTTACAGCTTCATTCATCGCACTTTTTAGAAATGTTTCGATGTTTCTAATTGCATTAGATGTGTATAAAATTGTGCAGATGTCAATTGATTTTAATTTTTTCAAGTTTGATATCAAGGTTTCCCTGTGTTCGACTGGGATTAGGAAGTTATTTGATTTGGATTTGGTTTCTATGCCCGTCAAGTAAAAATTCATTGAGGAAATTATTTGCGATCCCGTGATGATTGTGTCGGTTATAAGAGTTGCTCTTTCGGAGTCAATTGCGATACTTGCCGGAGAGAGACTCTCGATACTACGGCCAATATCGTTGTCCTTAAATAATACTCGATGCGTACCATTGTAGTCGCCGATGTGCTTTATAAGAAAAGGGTTGCTACCTTCTTCACTTAGTAAATGTTCGACTTTTTTTGTGAACTTAAAGATGTCCTCTTTATGCATCACTGTATGAGCAGATATTAATGTTACCAACGCTTGGTGGAATTTTTTTGGCAGGGAGCTAAGCCACTGTACTAAATTGGAATGCGCATCGGTTTTGGAAATGTCTCGGTGTATTGAAACTACATCAACGGCAGAGCTAAAGCCATTTAAGGACAATATACTTTTTTCGTCAAAAATAGTAGTTGGGTAGCTTTTGAAGTGATTTCCTTTGGAGGAATAAACGTCCAGTCTGCTTGTGACAGATTTATATATTTTACTTATAAAGCTGTGCATGGCTGCAATATATATTCCGGACGAGTCCTCGTAGAAATAAACGTGCTCAGACGAGCTTATAGCTATGGAGTGTTTCGTCTCAAATTGATGAATTTCATTCGTTGTCATGTTAACTAGCTGTATCATGTTGAATGGATGATCTTTTCCATCGAAATGTAATGACTCGCTGATTGGAGAAACTATAGGTCTGATGCGCTTGAATTGAACTGTGTCTAAAGTTGAAGTTTCGGAGCTGTGCCGCGCTACAAGTTCGCAAAAGTTCTTCCTGTATTGCTCAATATCGGTATGAAGATATAAAGCTAACGAAGGGATCACTGTTGTAGGGATTAATTTTAAAGCTGTTTCTATAGTGTTTAATAGATGTATTGGTGTGCTATCAGTGGGGGTCGTGCTTTGATCGATGGCGTATATATGACGATCACTGTTCTTTTGATTAAAGCGATGGTATTGATCAACAAATTTGTCGATTCTTCTTGCCGGCTCAGTTTCGTCGATCGAGAGATATAGAGCGGCCGCCGCCGCTAAGTCAAAGTAAAACGGATCCTCAGATCCATTTATTTCTTCAATCTGTAGTAGCAAGTGTTTTATAAATTCGACAGCGTCAATAGTTTCGACCAAGTTGTCAATATACTTGTCTTTAATTATAAGTATGTTGGCGTCGTAGCTTGAAGTAGATCGAAAGTAACTTTTAATAAAGTTTTTCTGGTTGTTGATTAGTGTCTCAATATTTCCGTCCCTATCTTCAAGTATTATTGTTCTTGAATTTACAAGTTCTTGGCTGAAGGGCAATAATGTATTATCGGTAAGTAGTCGATCATTACAGAATATGTTGGGGTACGCCCCAGAGCCTCTGCACACATTTATTATGTCGAGGAGCTTTTTTAGCTTTTGCCCTGTGGTCTGTTCTGAAATTGTTTCGGTCAAGGTTTTTAGACTTTCCGGTGTATAATCGACAACTATTTCACTATAGCCATTGTGTTCGTTTAGAGGAGTACTTGTTGAGTGAAAATTAGTGGTTGGTTTCCTGAAAAGAATAGATCTTTCTCTTTTTAATACAATCGAACTGTTTTCGATAATATTTTTTTCAAACCATGACTTATTCGTTGTCGGAAATATTGATGTCTGGTCTTTGTCTATAAGCCATTTGTAGAAATCGGCTTTATCTTTGAGTTCGTCAAGTGCTTTCTCAATGCCTGCGCTTTTAATATCGTTGTCTTGGAGCGTTATGTATATTAGTAGAAGGCTGTGGAATTTCTCAAAAATCTTTCTTTTGTCAATAAGTCCGCGAAATATATTACCGTCAACAATTGTTGATATTAGAAGTAGTGCGTTATCTTGGCTGTATTCAATGTCGCTTATTTTTTTGAACCAGTCAGGTGCCCTGTGAGCTATTTCTGTCTCATAGGTATTGAATATATGCGCACAATATTTCCACGAACTTCTCAATAGATCGGTGGACTTATTTTTGCTGGATATAGAGAACAGGCATAACAGGTAGTAGTATTTGGACGCCGTTGAAGGAGCACATATCTCTGGGGGGGAATCTATCGATAGTTTGCCATTTCTTTCATCAGTCGAAAGTTTTGCATAGAATGTAGCAGCTAGATCATTGAGATCTTTACGTTCAGTTCTCGAACTAGCACAGAGGGGGTATATAGCCTCAATGAATCTTGGTAATTCTTTTATATCGTTCAGGGCGGTGTTGAGCTGTTCGACTAATCTTGTATTTATTTCTAGGCTTTCATTCTCTGGAAGGCTTATTAAGCAATTTATTATATGTGGTGAAGGGATATCCTTTAAGTTAATTTCCACGCCAAAAACTAACGCTAGGTAGGTAAGGTTTTCATTGGTTAACTCAGATTTTGATAATTTTTTCTCAAGTCGAATTATCAGTTTTTTAAGATCGTCTGAAGTTGACTTGCTAGACTCAAGTGCAGTTATAAGGCTCGCAGTGAATACTTCTGATTGAAGCTCGTCTAGGTGATCTACTGACTCTAGCGCGTCCCAGTTTTCGGGTGAATCTAAGACAAAATTAAATAAGTGTTTATATAGACTTCCCCTTCCAATTTTGGCGTTCAGTGTGGGTTCAACCTTTTCTCTTTTTAATGGGTCAAGGGTTGGTACGCCTGCCAAATGGGAAAATATAAAGGCCAAGTCATCATTGCAGCTGTCTGACTGAACGAGTTTAATGAACTCATTTATTGCTAGATTTTTTTGTGTAGTAGTCGAGTCAGCAAAATTTCTTGAGACTCTGTCAACAGCATACTTTGATTGAGAGCGATAAGTGTTAAAGTCCTTGGAGAAATGTCTTATTTTAGTAATGCTGGTTTTTTCATTGTTTATATCTAGTCCTAGCAATTCGAGTTCTGCACGAAGCATTGCAAGTGCTGATTTGGCAGAATCTTCGGAGGGGGCGATAATAAAAATATCATCTACATAACGTTGGTAGAGCTGAATTTCTTCTAGTTGCAATTTCGAGTCGAGGTTTAGATCAAGATTATCAAGGTATAGCTCTGCTAAGTACCTTGCATAAGCTGGGCCTTGAGGCAAGCCAACTTTTGAGTTAACAACTCTTTCCGTTATTTCAAAGAGTGTATCAATGTGCGATTGGTACGAGCTTTTTGATTCTACTGATAACTCAATTAGCTTCGCGTCGATCCGTGGATTAACGCCTCCAAGTAACATCCTTTTGAGATTGTCATGAGGTATAGTATCGTAGAAACTTTTTATGTCTGTTTTAAGGATGTAATAGTTTTGGTTGTCTGGATCTTCGATTGCGCTGCTTATGTTAGATACGAATTTGATCCATAGATACAGCCATGGCTGAAATATGTAGCCGTCACTAAACCCCTTGTTTGGTTTGTATCCGTGGGAGTTGCTGCTTGGGGGGATATTTAAAAAATAAATCAGTTGCTTCAATATGCAAGAGGTTGCAATTCTTTCAGGCGCTTTCAGCGTGATGAGCGTTCGAACTTTGTTCTGTTCGTTCCGTAGATGCTTATAAAATTCTGCTGATTTAGGGTTTTGTATTGCTTTATTTACTAGGGTTAGTAAGCGATAGCTATCGGTGGAAGACAGTTCGTTTATTACCACTTTTGACTGAGCTTCGTCGTTTAGAAATAAGTAGCTAAGCTCGGCTGTTTTAGTTATTTCAATGTCGGATTTTGATATCTCAAATGTGGCGTCTGTAAAATGCGTGTATGTAGGAATACAAGCCTTTATCAGATCTTCGACTGTTAGTGAACTAGTAAATTTTACATTCGTAGTGTTTTCTATTTGTTCTTGTGATGGAAAATTGAACGATGATAGTTTCTTTATCGATCGAATTGTTATCTCAGGATTGTAGTTTTCACTCTTGCTAAATATATCTATCAGGATTTTTTGTCCTGCATCTTCTATATTTTTCGCTTTGATGTTGTAGAGCATGCCTACAAGAAGTTTTCTTTCCTCGTGGTTGAGATTTCCGCCGTCTATTATTTTATTGCCTAGAGTATGGAGCGGCAAGTGATCTTTCCAGTGTGCCTGCAACATTTCCAGTGTGAAGCCGTTGTTTCGTATTCCTATTGATTTTATTCTTGCGGGGCGCAATGTTTCATCATGAGTGAAGTTGAAAATAACCCCTAAGATCGTTTCTAATTCAGATTTGCTTGTGCTTTTATGTTGTTTTAGAATTTCTAGGCTAGTGTTTATAGTTTCGCTATCAAGCTCTGTGGTTTGTTTGAATGTGCCAAGTTCCGATTGTGTTTTTAATAACACAGCATAACGCTTTGATTTGGTATGTTTTGAAAGTGGAACCTTTACACCTAGTCCGGTGCCGTCTGTTGGAGTGCCTGAGCTCGGAAAAAGGTCTACTCCTATCAGGTCTTTATTATAGAAAAGTTGTGTGCTCTCGATCAAAGCCTGTTGGATTTCGTAGCCTGTACGATAGCTTGTTTTCTCTTTGAATGTTATCCAAACGTGAAAGCCTCTGTTTCCAGAGAACTCAAGTAGATACGGCACATTTAGTTTGCTAAGTTCTGTGCAGAAGCTATTGACCGCGCGCTCAAGCTCAGCTTGTGCAATCGGCCTGAGCTCATTCTCTAAATTTTGTTTTGAAATGTCGAAATCAAAACAGATCCATTTGATTGTTAGGTCGTTATTTTTTTGGTAAATTGCAAGTGATCCGGAAGTACTTAAAGTCTTCTCCAAAAGTTTTTTTGTAACTGCGCCAGGTTTTCTCCTGTACTTTCCATCAGGCTGATGCTGTGCGTGGGAAGCCTGATCTGTGGCGAAAAATTCATGTAGTAGCGCTGCTAATTCGTTCAAAATAGTCGACTCCATAACTAAGTCTAAAACGGTATTTGGATATTTATTTTGTCAAGGTTACGTGTGTCGCCTTGACAGAAAACATCATGTTCGGATCGTGCTGCATCTATGTTTGGTTTTTTTAAGCTCATGCAATGTGTGCCCCATGAATAAGTATGCTTATCTCAGGTAGGCTATTTAAACTATGTTTTTTAATCAGCTTTTCAAACGGGTTCTTTTGACCAAAATAGAGCGCTAGAGCTTCCTTGTAGAAATATCGAGCTTTACTAAGGGCGTCTACGAACGCAGAGGAAGCTAAACAAAACCAAATAATTACGCTGCAATACTCCATCTCGGCAATACTACTGAGTCCCCCCTCTTTTCTGAACAGAAGGACAAGATGTATACAGGTGCTTCTCGTTTTGGGGGGAGGGGTAATATACCTAGCCATATACACTTTCTCGGAAAAAAGTTTGATTATCATACTGCAACACACCGCGGTCTATTTTGCGAAGGCTGCCATCTTCGAAAGTTAGGCGTAGCGGCAAACCGATCTATTATTTTTAGTCCGTTGGGATGTTTACACGCCCACCTCCCGTCTTTAGACGTGCAGAAATCTTCTCTGAAGATTCTTCTTTTGTAGGAGGAATCGACGTTTGAGTTGCGGATTAGTTCGACTTGGTTACTCAAGCATCCTAGGGGCCGCTCGTTGCTCACGTCTAAGAACTTAATTCTTGCAAAAACGTGGAATTCCAATCGGTGGTGTGGCTTGGTTTGGACATGTGAGAGTTCTGAGGTGGTGCAGCGTTTCTTTATGAGCTTATTCTTATCATACAACTCCAGCTTGCTGAAGAAGTAGGCTTGAACTTCATTGCCGCCGACGTACACGCTCTCGTCCATTACGCGCTCTATCATAGTCGCCCAGCTTTTTACTTCCGTCTGGGTATTGTGAATGTGCGGGTTTATTGGGACCGCCCGTGACGTCTGATTTGGACGTCTCAATGCCAAGGGCTTTCATCCTGAGCGTCCCCATCTTTAACCCCACGGTGCCACATATGTGGAGGCAATCCTAGCACTGCGTGATATCAAAATAGAGGCAATCATTCGGATTTTTCTGAGATCAAAGGCGTTCGCTTGAGTCAGTAGAGAGGCATCGCTTAGCGACGCGTGAATAGCCCCTGACTTCGTCGACAACGTGATTGCCCGGTTGGCGTCAGGCAGTGAAGGGGGGGAGCCATCGTGTGAGCATGTGTTGACGTGGACTGTTTTCACGGTCTCACCCGTGGCATTTCCTGCCGGTTTCTCCTTTGTATGGAATGGTCAACGCTATGTTTACCATTGATGCCGACCTCGCCTCTCGCTATGAACTGCCATGGTATGGCTAGGCGGAGAGCGAGTAGATTCATGGTCAGCAGATAGTAATAGCGCGTCGACTCAGCGTGCTGATTCAAGTGCTGATTTAGAAACCAGTCGAGATGCTTTCTCTGCCAGTTCCATGGTATTTCGGTTCCAGCGATCAAAAATCGCCTCTTGAATGGCCTTTGCCTGGCGAAGGTGACGCTTGCGTGTGGCATGCGACACGCTCAGCACCCCTGTCAGAAAAATCTCCATATCGAATGGCTTGCTCATGCTCGACCACCAATGTAAGCCGACACCACGTCGATACGGGTGTGTCCGAGTTCATAGCTGATTTGCACACGGGCCTCCTGATCGAGGCGTCGGTCGAGTTGGTAGCAATGGCCATCGTTGATAGGCGCGGGATGCTGGGTCATTTGCTCATAGCGTTCGCACGCATAGGCCGTTCGTAATTCATGAAAGCCTTTCAGGTTGTACTGATGGAGGAGGTCCCGTGCGGTTCGGACGATTTCCCGTTGGAAATCGAGATAGCTTTCGTTCGGGGCAAGCAGGTTGTGACTGCCGTCGGGTGAGACCTGTTCGGCGAATCTTAGCGCTTCGCGAATATGATCATCGACCCTGATCCAGCGAGGTGCCGAGGCACTTGAGCGGCCCCCTTTGGTGCCATCCTGGATGTTGATCTTGCCGTAGTGTTCTGCCTCACGTTTTAAGCGCGGTAGGTCGGCCAAAATGGCCTCGCGCAGGCGCATGCCGGTGGCTCGTGCCAACTGCGCGATGGCCGCGGCGCGTGGCAGCTGGTGTTCGTAGAGGGCGTCGATGATTCGCTTCACGTGTTCGCGGTCTTGGCCTTGCGGCACCGAACGACGAACACTGGTGCGCCGCATCCCTAGTGCCTTACTCGGACTCGGTACTTTCACATACTGATCACCGCGAAGCGCGGCCATGGTCCGATTCACACTGGATAACCGGTTTTGCGCAGTGGCGATGCCGATAGCACCTTGTTCAACTTGCTGGCGCAGATGCTCGGAGTAGTCCAACAAGGTCTGCCGATCAATCTGCCGCGCATCGTTAAACCCCGGCCCATCTTCCGAGCGACACCAGCGTACAAATGCCTGCCAGCGATCACTGTGCGCCTTGACTGTGCCGTAATGCCCTCCGCCAAATAGATCTCGCAATGCCTGCGGCCCTGCGTAACTCAGCTGCCGGCCATAGCCAAAATTACGCCCATCTCGTCTACCTACCAATCCCATGACCAAATTCCTCTCGAAGCCAAACCTTTGAAACCATCCCCACGTTATCCCTCCATGGATGTTGAGTGTTATCAGGGATCAAGGCCCCTGCGACCTGTGAGGGTTGTCCACTAACGCGGGACTGGCGGCTCCTTACGACCGGGAGCTTGGGCATCTCATGATCTGACCTCCTGAACACTTTCGAAGAAGTGGGCGGGTGGAGGCTGCACTGGCTGACGAGACCGGTGCGAGATCCTGAGTCGGGTGAAGGCAGTGATGCGGTGACCGGGGCGTGCTTGACTGTCAGTCAGGTGCAGTCCATTCACTGGGCTGCGGCACCATCATCTGCATCGCTGTTGCTGATGACTTTTCGGTGTTTGTCACGCCGATTGTCACGAGGGGGAATGCCGCAATGCCCTGTACGAGGTGGGCTGCAGCAGTGGTAGGAGCGCCCGTCTCTTTCCGGGAGAAAGAGACGGGCGCAGGTTGGCGCAATGAAATGACCAAGCGGATAGGTTGCTGCAGGGCAGCTATGAAAGGGGGAAGTTGCCGCAGTGGGCACACTGGTAAATGTAGGCATCCATCACATCGCTGTGACCGTGCGAGCCGCCGGACGCTAATCGCACTTTGGGAGAACCACCACGGTGTGGCGTAGCCTTAAAGGTTCTGGCTACCTGGGTTGCTGTCAACGACAGCGCTTTGCCCGATCTTTTCTATGCCTGTGGATAATTCGGGACAAGGCTCGAGCCTATATGAGCTCTGCGGCTATTGATAAAATTATCCACAGGTGGAAATTTATGGCTTTCCACAGACGGTTCCGTGGGGCTCTAGTTTTTTAAGTGAAGTCCATCCAAACAGGGCTTCTTTGAAGCCCTGTTTGGATGGATCCGCATGCACAAGCCGATCACCGAGATATGAAGACCGAGCGCTTACTCAGTTGCGTCACGTTTTGCTTTAAGGCGAGTGACGTTCGCTCCGGTATGGTTCGCGAACTCAGGAGGAGTGACATGCTCCTACTGGTTGGCCTCCAGGTACCGGCTCCGCGAGTTCATGATCAGCCTGCGCTTCCCAATGTTCTCCCAGATGCCGTGCTTGAGGTCGAACTCGTTCAAGTGTGCGAAACGCAATTCGATGGGGCACACGAACATGTAAAGCCATGGTGGGCTTTCGTGGGGACTGTGGTCGCAGTTGTAGGTGCGCAGCGTTTGCGTGACGGTGGGAAGGGAGTATTTGATAGGGGCTTGGAGCGGTGGTGACTGAACCGACGCTTTCGTGGCCACTGGCCGCTCCTACAGGGGTTGTGCGCATAGGGCTAACAGCGGCCAGACGCCCACAAGAACCACAAACAAAAAAGGCCCACCTTGCGGTGAGCCTTTCTCGTCAAACTATGGTGCCGGCACCAGGAATCGAACCCGGGACCTACTGATTACAAGTCAGTTGCTCTACCATCTGAGCTATACCGGCAAGTGAGGGCGCTGATTATAGCCATTCGATCAGCCGAGTAAACCCCCCTGCGGCATAATTTCTTCGCCTTTAGCTCTTAACCCTCCAGTGCTTATGCACATTTGGCGTGCCAACCTCGGCAACCGCTCGGCGTTTAGGTCGGTTTGATGACATCGTTTGCAAGCTACTGTTTTCGCTGGCGAATCGGACATGAACGAAAAATGACTGATCACCAGTCTCGCGTCCAAACGCCGACCCAGCGCACTGCGCAACATTTCTACCCACAGAGTTATCCACAGGTTGCGCACGCTTCAGTTGCGCTCAGCGATGATCATCAGATTGCGCGGGGTCAGGGTTTCCAGGCAGAAGGTGCCGACCTGTGCGGTGTACCGGCGCTCTTGTAGGTACAGGGCGCGGTCGAGCACCAGCCACAGTTCCAAGGGCTTGCGAAACAGGCCGCGTAGCAGTTCCAGGTTGCGGACTTGGGCAAGTCGTTGCCAGCCGCGCGCTTCAAGCTTATCGAAATTCACGGCATGCCCAATAGTTACGCTCTGCAGCGCTGCAAGGTCGTGGCAGTAATCGGCAAAGGGTTTGTCCAGCCAGGCGGCGGGCAGGGAGGGGCAGGGCAGGTAGTGGTCGATGCCGCGTTGCTTGCGCTGCAGCAGGTCGAAGGCCAGGCGGCGGGCCATGGAGTGGTCGCGCTGGCGGCGCACGCGGGCACCGGCGGTGACGGTGGCTTCGAGGGGCAGGCCGAGGTCTTCGAGGGTCAGGGAGAGGGCCGAGGGTTCGGCGCACAGTTGGCGATAGGCGCTGTGGGTGCGGTTGTAGCAGCAGGGTGCGAAGGCCAGGTGTTGGCAGCCTGCCTGGGTGGCGCGGTGCATGAGCTGGACGTGCAGGTCGCCGCAGGCGTGAAGGGCGACGGGTGTGCTGGAGGCTGGCAGGCGCAGGTTGTCGGCCATGACGTCCTGCAGTTGGTGCTGGGCGGGCAAGGCGTGATGGGTGCTCAGCTGGGCGCCGCTGGCCACCAGTGCCGGGTCGTGTTCCAGGCAGGTGAGTTGCTGGCCGTCGCGCAGCAGGCGGCGGCCGAGGTGGCCTTTGCCGGCGCACCAGTCCAGCCAGTGGCTGGCGGACGCTGCGAAGGGCAGGGCGGCGGCGAAGGCTTCGATCTGTTGCCATTTGCGGCCGGGTACATCGACGTCGAGGCGGTGGCGCGCAGTGGGCAAAAAACTGGTCGGCAGCGGACCTACCACGGCCAGCGCATGCGCCTGCTGGGCTAAAGCAGGAAAGGGCGCCGGGGCGTCCAGTTCCAGTAACGAGTTATGCACAGCCTCGGCCTCGGCCAGGGTGCGGGCGCGCAGCCAAGTGGCGAGTTCGGGATGTTTCGCTTCCCAGGGCAAGGTCAATTGGGTGAAGGGCTTGGGCCGCCACAGGTCGGCATGGTCAGCCAGGAAGGCGTCCAGTGCGTGAAAGCGCTCACGCAGCTGGTCGCCTTGCAGGGTCAGCGGCCTTGGCACGCGTCCACGCGCAGCCAGCGCTCGAGCAGCTTGAAGCCCTGTACCAGCACGAACGACATGGCCAAGTAGAACATGCCGGCGGCAAAGAAGATTTCCACCGGCAGGTAGGTGCGGGCGATGATCGTGCGGGCCATGCCGGTGAGTTCCAGCAGGGTGACGGTGCTGGCCAGCGAGCTGGCCTTGAGCATCAGGATCACTTCATTGCTGTAGGCCGGCAGGCCGATGCGCGCGGCGCGTGGCAGCATGATGTGCAGCAGGGCTTTGCTGCGGGACATGCCGAGGGCGCGAGCGGCTTCGATCTCGCCCTTGGGTATGGCTTGCAGCGCGCCGCGCAGGATTTCTGCGATATAGGCGGCGGTGTGCAGGGTCATGGTCCCGGCGGCGCACCAGAACGGGCTGCGCAGGTACGGCCACAGGCTGCTCTCGCGCACCGCGTCGAACTGCGCCAGCCCGTAGTACACCAGAAACAGCTGCACCAGCAGCGGGGTGCCGCGAAAGAAGAAGATGTAGGCGTACGGCAGGCCGCTGATGTACCACTTCTTCGAGGTGCGGGCGATGCCCAGCGGGATGGCCAGGATGAGCCCGGCGAGTACCGCGATGGCCACCAGCTCGAGGGTCAGGGTAGCGCCTTGCATCAGGCGCGGCAGCCATTTGATGATCACTTCCCAGTTCATTGCGAAGCCCTCGCGAAGCCGCGCGAGGCGCGTTTCTCCATGAAGTGCAGGGCAACCATGGCGACCACGGTGAGGCTCAGGTACATCAGGGCGGCAACCATATAGAAGGTGAAGGGTTGTTTGCTGACGGTGACGGCGTTCTGCGCGTTGCGCATGATCTCTTCCAGGCTGATGACGGACACCAGTGCGGTGTCCTTCATCAGAATCAGAAACAGATTACCCAGCCCTGGCAGGGCGATGCGCCACATCTGCGGCAGCACCAGGCGGATGAAGATGCGCGACGTGCTCAGGCCCAGGGCCAGGCCGGCTTCGCGGTGGCCCTTGGGGATGGCCAGGATGGCGCCGCGGAACACTTCAGTGGCGTAGGCGCCGAAGCACAGGCCCAAGGCGATGACGCCGGCGGCGAAGGGGCTGAGTTCCAGGCTGCCGACGCCCAGCGCCAGGCCGATGCTGCGCAGGCCATTGACGGTGCCGAAGTAGATCAGCAACACCCACAGCAGTTCGGGAATGCCGCGTACCAGCGTCGAGTAGAAACCGCCGAGCCATTGCAGGGGGCGGTTGCCGGAGGTTTTCGCCAGGGCACCGGCGAGGCCCAGCAGCAGCCCCAGGCACAGGGCGCTGAGGGCCAGTTTGACGGTCATCAGCGCGCCTGCGGCAAGCGCAGGGCCGAAGCCATAGAGATCGATGTTCATGGGCAGGCTTGTTCAGGGGCGGGCATCGGCCATGTAGGCCAACGCCCGCCGGGCTGTCAGAGGATGCTGAAAGGGAAGTACTTGTCGTTGATCTTCTTGTAGGTACCGTCGGCAATGATTTCCTGCAGCGCGGTATTCAGCTTGTCGCGCAGGGCATCGCCCTTGCGCACGGCGATGCCGATCTTGTCGCTTTGCTCGACCGCGTCACCCTTGAATTCGAAATTCTTGCCGGCGTCGCTCTTCAGCCAATCGTAGCTGGCGTACTTATCGGCCAGGATGGCGTCGAGGCGGCCGCTGCTCAGGTCGAGAAAGGCGTTTTCAGAGGTGTCGTACAGCTTGAGGTCGACATCCATGCCGTACTTGTCTTCCAGCCAGGTGCCGGACAGGGTCGCGCGCTGGGCGCCGATGACTTTGCCCTTGAGGCTGTCGCCGTCGGTCTTGAAGTCATCGCCCTTCTTGGCAATGAACTGCAACTTGTTGCTGTAGTAGGGGTTGGTGAAGTCGACCACTTCCGAGCGCTCGGGGGTGATCGACATCGACGACACCAGGAAGTCGAACTTCTGTGACTGCAGTGCGGGAATGATGCCGTCCCAGTCGGAGGTGACGATTTCGCACTCCACTTCCATCTTGGCGCACAGGGCCTTGCCGATGTCGACGTCGAAGCCCACGACCTGGCCGCTGGTGTCCTTGTTGTTGAACGGTGGGTAGGCCGCTTCCACGCCCATTTTCAGTTTTTCGGCAGCCATGGCGGCGCCGTTGACCAGCAGTGTGGCGGCAACCGCCAGGAAGATTTTCTTCATGCTCATATTGTTATTGCTCCGTTAGCGGTTGCTGGACATGAACTGCCTGCAGCGCGCCGACAAGGGGTTGTCGAATACTTGCTCGGGCGTACCCTGCTCTTCCACCAGACCTTGATGCAGAAACACCACCTCGCTGGAGACCTGCCGGGCAAAGCCCATCTCGTGTGTCACCAGCAGCATGGTACGGCCTTCTTCGGCCAGGTTGCGAATAACCGCAAGTACCTCCTGGACCATTTCCGGATCCAGCGCCGAGGTTGGCTCGTCGAACAGAATAACCTTGGGCTGCATGGCCAGGGTGCGGGCAATCGCTGCACGTTGTTGCTGGCCGCCGGAAAGCTCGTTCGGATAGGCGTGGCGCTTGTCGGCGATACCCACCTTGGCCAGCAGCGCCTCGGCCACTTCGATCGCTTCGGCGCGGCTTTGCCCCAGCACGCGGCGCGGTGCCTCGATGATGTTGTCGAGCACGCTCATGTGCGGCCACAGGTTGAAGTTCTGGAAGACGAAACCGATCTGGCTGCGCAGCCGGTTGATCTGGCGGCTGTCGGCGGCGATCAGCTCGCCGTTGCGAGCGGCCTTGAGCTTGAGTGCTTCACCGGCAACCAGGATCTCGCCCTGATGGGGGTTTTCCAGCAGGTTGATGCAGCGCAGCAGGGTCGACTTGCCGGAGCCGGACGAACCGAGGATGGAAATCACCGCGCCGTCATTGGCGGCCAGCGATATGCCCTTGAGCACGTCCAGTGCACCGTAGCGCTTGTGCAGGTTACGGATTTCCAGAGCGGGCGTGGCCTGAGCCATGTGCGGTCCTCATATAGGCGGGTGCGGCCTGCCGTCACCAAAGTGAACAGCGAAGCGCAAAGCTAGCATAGCGCGGATGGCGAGGCTGGACTTGCAGCTTGTGTCCGATCTGCCTGGCGCGATGTGCGAAGGCACCGCAGCAGGAACGTCGAACGGGCAGGGCGCGATAAAAAAGGCGCGATGTTGCCAGTTTTGCCCAGTGGAGGAAAGCGCGAATGCGGCTTGAATGTGGCAACGCGATAAGAGGCAGGTCGCACGAAGTTGCACCTGAGCCACGCAGTGCCTATGCAAAAGTTGCGCCTTTAGGTTGCACTGTTTTTGTGCGAAGGTGTTACCGACGTAGTTTTTTGGTGCGGCATATCGCCCCACGCTGAGTAGTTCGGTAATGCGTCTCAGCTCGCAAAGCAAACCTCAACAGATTCAATCTGTTGGCACGAATGGCCGAGAGGTCCGTTTCAGGGCGGCAGGATATACCTTGGTACAATTTGGCGCAATTTTTGCGTAAAAGATAAGGAACGGGGTGTAGCGGACTTTGCACAAGGCTCGCGATCACCGCCGGACAGAACGCTATTCTTCGCAAAGGTAGTTTTATGAGTACGCAGAATTCCACAGGTCTCGCTCAGGGACTCAAGCCGCGTCATGTAACTATGCTGTCGATCGCCGGTGTCATTGGTGCCGGCCTGTTCGTAGGTTCCGGGCACGCCATCGCCGCTGCTGGCCCTGCTGTGCTACTGGCCTATGCTGCTGCCGGCAGCCTGGTGGTGCTGGTCATGCGCATGCTCGGTGAAATGGCCGTTGCCTCGCCGGATACCGGATCGTTTTCCACCTACGCCGACCGTGCCATCGGTCACTGGGCCGGTTTTTCCATCGGCTGGTTGTACTGGTGGTTCTGGGTGCTGGTGATTCCGCTGGAAGCCAACGCCGCCGCCTCGATCCTGCATGCCTGGATTCCTGGCGTGTCGCATTGGGTGTTCGCATTGTTGATCACCCTGGTGCTGACGGTGACCAACCTGTTCAGCGTGAAGAACTACGGTGAATTCGAATTCTGGTTCGCGCTGATCAAGGTGCTGGCAATCATTGCCTTCATCGTCGTTGGCCTGGGCGCCGTGTTCGGCTTCATGCCCAACAGCCAGGTCAGCGGTGTCAGTCACCTCACCGATACCATGGGCTTCATGCCCAACGGGCTGGGTGCCGTCGTCGCCGCCATGCTGACCACCATGTTTTCGTTCATGGGTACCGAGATCGTCACCATTGCTGCCGCCGAATCGAAGAACCCAGGTCAGCAGATCTCCAAGGCCACCAACTCGGTGATCTGGCGGATCTTCCTGTTCTACCTGGTTTCGATCTTCCTGGTGGTTGCCCTGGTGCCGTGGAACGACCCGCGCCTGGCCGAGCTGGGCTCGTACCAGACCGTTCTCGAGCTGATCGGCATCCCCAACGCCAAGCTGATCGTCGATATCGTGGTATTGGTTGCCGTAACCAGCTGCCTGAACTCGGCGCTGTACACCGCGTCGCGCATGCTGTTCTCCCTCAGCAAGCGCGGCGACGCGCCTGCTGCCGCGCAGAAAACCTCGAAGTCCGGCACTCCGTCGGTGGCCGTGCTGATGTCTACCGCGGCCGCATTCGTGGCCGTGATCGCCAACTACGTCGCCCCAGCGGCGGTGTTCGACTTCCTGCTCGCCACTTCCGGCGCCATCGCGTTGCTGGTGTACCTGGTGATCGCCGTGTCGCAACTGCGCATGCGCCGCAAGCGCGAGCTGGCCGGTGAGAAGATCGACTTCAAAATGTGGCTGTTCCCCGGCCTCACCTATCTGGTCATCCTGTTCATCGTCGCGGTGCTCACTACCATGGCCCTGCGCGAAGACCACCGAGTGGAAATCCTCGCCACCGGTGGCCTGGCCATCGCGGTGGTCGTCGCCGGGCTGATCGTCTCCAGCCGCCGCAAGGCGGGTAATGCGCGAGTTGCGCTAAGCCGCTGATTGATTGGACCGCTGGAATGCAAAGGCCGCTGTCGGTGATGACAGCGGCCTTTGTTGTTTCTGCGGGCCTGTAAGCCGGGGCAAGCGTGCCTGGCTCGGCGTGTCAGCCGCTCAAGTCATCCAGTTCCCTCGCTTCGGAATCGCTTGTCCGCGCCTTGGCAGGTGGTTTGAGGAACGCTTGTTTCCATTCCGGCCACTGCTCGACCTTCCGCCGGCACAAGGCAAGATGGTTGAGAAACGTCTGCTTCTTCGAAGTCATGGCTGACTGCTCGCCGATTGACTGCAAGGCGGGCGAGAGGTGTTCGGACTTTTGATCGGCATGCATGCTGACTCCGTGTGCTTGCTCTTGATCCGTCCTTTGATCGTTGGGTGGCTCCCGGTGTTTATCGAGAGATAAGCGCGAAGCCTGAAAGATAGCCGATGAGCCTGTAGGGGGGCAGACGTGAATAGGTTCGAGAGGTAACAGCATATGTGAGCATGGCAGGGGTACGAGGAAGCCACTCAGCCCTCAAATCCCGCCCAATAAAAAACCCCTGAATCTTTCAATTCAGGGGTTTCTCGGTATTAGTGGTGCCCAGAGACGGAATCGAACCGCCGACACGGGGATTTTCAATCCCCTGCTCTACCGACTGAGCTATCTGGGCAACGGGGCGCATTAAACTGGTTTTTCGACGGGTCGTCAAGCGTGATGTCGAAAAAAATTTTAATCATTACCGTCGCTTACGATTTTGCTGGGTTATTCGGCGGGTGGTACGTAGCCGTCGGCCTTGGCGTATTCCTCGCCGGACAGGTACTTGTCCATTTCGCCCTGGAGGAATTTGCGGTCTTCGGCGTTCATCATGTTCAGGCGGCGCTCGTTGATCAGCAGCGTCTGGTGTTTCTGCCAGTCGCCCCAGGCTTGCTGGGAGACGTGGTTGTAGATGTCTTCGCCCTTGGCGCCGGGGTAGGGGGGGCGTTCCAGGCCAGGCAGTTCTTCTTTGTACTTGCGGCACAGTACGGTGCGGGTCATTACAGATCTCCTGCGTTCAAGGCGTCGGCTGCGTGTTGCAGCAGCTTCTTCACCGGGGCTGCGAGGCCCAGGCGCGGCGGTGTGGCGAGGTTATACCAGAGCCAGTCGGCCTCGGCCACGTGGTGGGCGGTCTGTTCGACCTGCACCAGCCAGGGGTCGATGGCCAGTTGGAAATGGCTGAAGGTGTGTGTCAGGGCCGGCAACTGGCGGCGTGCGAGCATGTGCAGTGCGTGCTGGTCGGCAAGGTGATCGAGGTCGCTCAGGTCATCGAGCTGCGGAAGGCTCCACAGGCCGCCCCACAAGCCCGTTGAGGGCCTGCGGTAGAGCAGGATGGCGCCGTCGCGGTTGGCGAGCAGGGGCATCAGCGTTGCGCGTTGCGGAATGGTCTTGCGCGGCTTGGGCACCGGGTAGCGGATTTCCAGGCCGAGCATGTGCGCTTCACAGCTCTTTTCCAGCGGGCACAGCAGGCAGCTGGGCTTGCTGCGGGTGCACAGCGTGGCGCCCAGATCCATCATTGCCTGGGTGTAGTGGTTCACCCGGGTTTGCGGGGTCAGGCGCTCGGCGGTGGCCCACAGCGCCTTGGCCACCTTCGGCTCGCCTGGGTAACCTTCCTGCGCGGTGTAGCGGGCAAGCACGCGCTTGACGTTGCCGTCGAGGATCGGCGCGCGCAGGCCCATGCTGATGCTGGCGATGGCCCCGGCCGTGGACAGGCCGATGCCGGGCAGCTCGACCAGCTTCTCCACGTCGCGGGGAAACTCGCCGCCGTGCTCGCTCATCACGATTTTCGCGGTTTTCTGCAGGTTGCGCGCGCGGGTGTAGTAGCCCAGCCCGGTCCACAGGTGCAGCACTTCGTCTTCCGGCGCCTCGGCCAGCGCCTGCACCGTGGGCAGCGCGGCCATGAAGCGGTCGAAGTAGTTCAGCACCGTGCTGACCTGGGTCTGCTGCAGCATGATTTCCGACACCCATACCCGGTACGGGTTGATGCCCTGTTGCCAGGGCAGATCATGCCGGCCATTGCGGTCGTACCATTCCAGCACGGCGCTGGAAAACTGCTCGGGGCTCATCGGTTGAACAGACCTCGCAATGCGTCTTTGAGTTTGGGATCGACCTTGTCGCCCAGTTTTTCTTCGAGCTTCTCGTCGATCTTGTCGCGAATACGGTCGCCGGCCAGCTTGGCGGCGACCTGGCCCAAGCCGTCACGGTCGATCCGGCAGGCCTTGGCGCCCATCTCCAGCGGGCCGCGGCAGCGCAGCGGCAGCTCGACGCCGACGAAGCGCTCGCCCACCTGGCAGGCCGGGTCGGCGCTGGTGCCTTGTTCGCCGTCGACCACCACACCAATGCGGTAGTCCATGCCCAGCACACGCAGATCGACGTCGCCGTTGCCCTTCACGGTCAGGCCGGGAATGCGCACGAGCAGGTCCTGGTTGCTGGCCACACCGTTACGGAACACCAGGCTGCCCTTGAGCTCCTTGAACGGCGTGTCCTTGCCACGCGGTTCGCCGTTGAGCGTTTTGCGATTGAGCACCGAGATGCCGCGGCAGATCTGCTGCTCGAGGTTGGCGTTGACCAGCACCCCGTCGTTGAGGACGAAGCTGGCGGTACCGTTGAGCGATTCGACCAGGGCTTTCTGGCTGTTGCCTGAACCGCTGAGGTTGCTGTTGAGGTTCAACAGGCCGCGCAGCGGTGGGTTGGTGTTCTGCGTCTTGATGAAGTTTTCAACGGGCACCTTGTCGATGCGTGTCTGCAACGCCAGCAGCGGCATGTCCGGGCGCACGTCGAGCGTGCCCTGGGTGTTGAAGCTGCCGTTGTAGAGGCCGCCTGCCAGAGTCTGCAGGGTCAGCATGCCGCCCTGGCCCTGCGCCTTGAGGGTGGCGTTGTGCACAGGCAGGCCTTTGAGGGTCAGTTGGCCAATGGTCAGGTCGGCCTGCACGTCCAGGGCGCGCAGACGCTCCACGGGCAGCAGGCGGTCATCGCTCCAGGCGCCGCGGGTCGGGGGCTCCGGCAGCGGTGATTCGCCGGAGGCGACTGCGGCCGCTTCGCTGTTCTGCACTTCGGCCTGGCGCGCCGCGCTGGCATTGGCGGCCTTTTCGGTCTTGGCCGGCAGGTAGCGGTCGGCGTTGAAGGTGTCGCCCTTGAGCTGCAGGCGCAGGGCCTGGCGGGCAAAATCCTCTACGGCGATGCGGCCGGTGAAGGTGCTGTCGTCCAGTTTCAGCGTCAGGTCTTCCAGGCCAAGGCTGTCGCGGGTGCCCTGCAGGCGGCTGACCAGCTCGAACTTGCCCAGGCTGCCCGGTGCCATCGCCGGCAGCGGTTGGCCGATGCCGTCGAAGAAGGCGCGCAGGTCGAACTCGGCAATCGACAGGCCGCCGGTGAGCTGAGGGTCGCTGTCCAGATTGCGCACGCGCAGTTCGCCCAGCGCGCGCAGCTGATTGGCGGCCAGCTTGAGGCCAGTCCATTCGGCGACGTTGGCGGACTGGTCGAGCAGCAACTGCCCCTGCGCGCTGAAGGTCACGGTCTTGCCCTGCAGCGGGTCGCCCGAGGCTTCACCGCTCAGGCGCATGTCTTCGAGCTGGTAGCGCTTGAGCACGCGGTCGAAGCGAAGCTCGCCGGCAAGCTCGGTACGGGCCCGCACGACCGGCTGGTTGGTGCCCAGGAAAGCGGTCAGTTTCAGCGGAATGTCCGCGCCTTCATGGACGGCGCCGGTGCTCAGCTGGATGCTTTCGGCGGTGTACATGCGGCCTGTGCGCACGTCGTTGTACTGCACGCGGGCGTTGTTCACGGTAAGGCTGTCGATGTCGAGCTTGACCGGGCGCGAGGGCGCCTGCGGTTTGCCCGGCTCGGTGACTGCCGGTGCATTCGGGTCGGTGGCGTCGGCCGTGGTGGCGGGCAGCGGCTTGCCGATGTCTTCCCAGTTGCCGTGGCCGTTGGCATCACGTTCCAGGGACAGGTTCAGGCCTTCGACCCGTACGTCGCTCATCTGCACTTCCTTGCGCAGCAGCGGCAGCACGCGCACGGACAGCCCGAGCATCTGCAGGTCGGCGAAGGGTGCCTTGGGGTTGGCGAGGGTGGCCACGCTGGCGTCATGCAGTTCCAGACCCAGCCATGGGAACAGGCTCCAGCCGATGTCCCCGTTGAGGGTCAGCTCGACGTGAGCCTTGTCCCGTGCCAGTTGGCGAATCTCGTCCTTGTAGTCGTTGGGGTCGAACAGGTGGGTGAGGGCGAAGCCCAGGGCCACCAGAATCAACAACAGACCGAGAATGCACAGGCCGAGGATTTTGCCGAACGCTTTCATGGGCGAGTCCTTTAGTCCGAATTTTGGAAGTTAGCGGGAGAGTATAACGTTGTGCGACTGGCGATGTTGGCGGTCCGTCGGTGCCATTTCACTGGGCACCGACGGCTGCTTCATGCGGGTAGCCCAAGGGCTTTGGGGCGCGGGTTTCGCCGGTCCGCCAAGCGCCTGCAGAGCCATCCAGGAGGATTTTGCCAACCACCCGGCAGTTCATCGCAATAAAGGGATAGCAGTTTGCTTCCATTGGTTACATCTAGTGGTAATCTCCGCCCCTTCAACTGTCCGCTGCGACTTTATGTCGCGATTTGCCAAGTGCTGCCGATAAAACAATCGATCGCCAACGCGCGTGAAGAATGTGGGCGCATTTGTGTGCAGACAGCTGAACTACAAAAATCAACGGGGGTTACAAAATGAGCAGTAGTCTTTCGGGCGGCGGCGCGGGTGCCCAGCCAGGATTCCTGTCCAAGGAGCGGATCATCGCCAAGCCTGGCTTCAACCGCTGGCTGGTTCCACCAGCAGCGTTGGCCATTCACTTGTGCATCGGCATGGCGTACGGTTTTTCGGTGTTCTGGCTGCCATTGTCCAAGGCGATCGGTATCACCGCGCCAGTGGCGTGCGCGCCCGACATGAGCTTCTTCAGCCAAGTGTTTTCATCGTCCTGTGATTGGTCGGTGTCGATGCTGAGCTGGATCTACACACTGTTCTTCATCTTCCTGGGTTGCTCGGCAGCCATCTGGGGTGGCTGGCTGGAGCACGCCGGGCCGCGCAAGGCCGGTGTGGTCTCGGCACTGTGCTGGTGCGGTGGTCTGGTCATTTCCGCGTTGGGCATCTACACCCACCAGATCTGGCTGATGTGGCTGGGCTCGGGCGTGATCGGCGGTATCGGCCTGGGGCTGGGCTACATTTCCCCGGTATCGACCCTGATCAAGTGGTTCCCGGACAAGCGCGGCATGGCTACCGGCATGGCGATCATGGGCTTCGGTGGCGGCGCCATGGTCGGCGCACCGCTGGCAGCGGTCCTGATGGGCCATTTCGCCTCGCCTACCAGCGTCGGCGTGTGGCAGAGCTTCCTGGTGATGGCGGCGATCTACTTCGTCTTCATGATCGGCGGCGCATTGTCCTACCGCGTACCGCCCACCGGTTGGAAGCCTGAAGGCTACGTCGCTCCGGCGAAGAAGGCCAAGGGCATGATCACCAACCGCCACGTACACGTGAACGTGGCCTGGAAGACCCCTCAGTTCGCCCTGGTGTGGCTGGTACTGTGCCTCAACGTTTCCGCAGGTATCGGTATCCTCGGCATGGCTTCGCCGCTGCTGCAGGAAGTGTTCGGCGGCAAGCTGCTGGGCGTGGACCTGGCGTTCAACCAGCTGGACTCGGCGCAACTGGCGCAGATCGCTGCCATCGCGGCGGGCTTCACCGGCCTGCTCAGCCTGTTCAACATCGGCGGACGGTTCTTCTGGGCTTCGTTCTCTGACTACATCGGCCGCAAGGTGACCTACTTCGTGTTCTTCGCCCTGGGCGTGGCACTGTACGCCTCGGTACCAACCCTGGGTCATTCGGGCAGCATCGCGCTGTTCGTGGCAGCCTTCTGCATCGTGCTGTCGATGTACGGCGGCGGCTTCGCCACGGTTCCGGCCTACCTGGCCGACCTGTTCGGCACGCAGATGGTCGGCGCCATCCACGGTCGCCTGTTGACCGCCTGGGCCGTGGCCGGTGTGCTGGGTCCGGTGCTGGTGACCAACCTGCGTGACTACCAACTGGCGCAGGGCGTTCCCCGCGCGGCCGTGTACGACACCACGTTGTACATCCTCTCCGGTTTGCTGGTGCTGGGTTTCATCTGCAACGCGCTGGTGCGTCCGGTGGCCGACAAGTACTTCATGACCGATGCCGAGCTCAAGGCCGAGCAGGCGCTGGGCCATGACAAAGGTGCAGACGGCACGACCGTGCTGGAGTGGAAGGCCAATCCGGCTTCCAAGCCACTGGCCATCGCTGCCTGGCTGGCCGTGGGCATTCCGCTGGCGTGGGGTGTGTGGGTGACCCTGCAGAAGACGGCGGTGCTGTTTCACTGATGTAGATGCTTGAATCGGCGGTGGCCCGTTCGCGGCCACTGACCGCTCCTGCGGCATCCCGTAGGAGCGGTCATCGGCCGCGAAAAGGCCACCGCAGATCATCCTTTCCCCCCTCTTCTGTTCCCGTTTCCCGCCTGCGTGCCTATAATGATCACCTTTTTCGCCCAACGATTTTGCGGAGCTGGTGATGGCCGAACGTATCGCGTTCGTCGAGCGCAACACTCTGGAAACCCAGATCAAAGCCTCGATCAACCTGGATGGCACCGGAAAGGCCCGATTCGATATCGGCGTTCCTTTTCTTGAGCACATGCTTGACCAGATCGCCCGGCACGGGCTGATCGACCTGGACATCGAGTGCAAGGGCGACCTGCACATCGACGACCACCACACCGTGGAGGACGTCGGCATCACCTTGGGCCAGGCATTCGCCAAGGCCATCGGCGACAAGAAAGGCATCTTTCGCTACGGCCACGCCTACGTCCCGCTGGACGAAGCGCTGTCGCGCGTGGTCATCGACTTCTCCGGCCGCCCCGGCCTGCAGATGCACGTGCCCTACACCCGCGCCACCGTCGGCGGCTTCGATGTCGACCTGTTCCAGGAATTCTTCCAGGGCTTCGTCAACCACGCCAACGTCTCCCTGCACATCGACAACCTGCGTGGGCACAACACCCATCACCAGATCGAAACCGTGTTCAAGGCCTTCGGCCGCGCGCTGCGCATGGCCGTTGCGGTCGACGAACGCATGGCCGGGCAGATGCCGTCGACCAAGGGCGTGCTCTGATGCAGACCGTCGCGGTAATCGACTACGGCATGGGCAACCTGCACTCCGTGGCCAAGGCTCTGGAGCATGTCGGTGCCGGCAAGGTGCTGATCACCAGTGACGCCACTGTCATTCGTGAAGCCGACCGCGTGGTCTTTCCCGGTGTCGGCGCCATTCGCGACTGCATGGCTGAAATCCGTCGCCTGGGCTTCGATGCGCTGGTGCGCGAAGTCAGTCAGGACCGGCCCTTCCTGGGTATCTGCGTTGGCATGCAGGCCTTGATGGAGCACAGCGAAGAGAACGCCGGCGTCGACTGCATCGGCGTGTTTCCCGGCAAGGTGCGCTTTTTCGGCAAGGACCTGCACGAAGGTGGCGAGCACCTGAAGGTCCCGCACATGGGCTGGAACGAAGTGCAGCAGGCGGTGGATCACCCGCTGTGGCACGACATTCCCGACCTGGCGCGCTTCTACTTCGTGCACAGCTATTACATCGAGGCCGGCAAGCCGGGCCAGGTGGTTGGGCGCGGCCATTACGGTCGCGATTTCGCCGCGGCTCTGGCCGAAGGTTCACGCTTCGCCGTGCAGTTCCACCCCGAGAAGAGCCATACCCATGGCCTGCAGCTGCTGCAGAATTTCGCAGCCTGGGATGGACGCTGGTAATGGCCAAGGCCAGCAAGCCGCCCATTCTTAGCCTGACGCCGGAGCAGGAGAGCGAAGCGGCCGAGAAGATCAAGCGGTTCATGCGTGACCGCTTCGATCTCGATCTGGGTTCGTTCGAGGCCCTCGAGGTGCTCGAGCTGTTCACCCGCGAAATGGCTCCACACTATTACAACAGGGCGATTTTCGATGTGCAGGCGCACCTCAGCGAGAGGTTCGAAAGCATCGAGAGCGACCTGTGGGCGCTCGAGAAGAACTGACTTCCGAGCATCGCCGTTCACCGACTTCGAAGGTTTTTGCAGATGCTGATTATCCCCGCTATCGATCTTAAAGACGGTGCCTGCGTGCGCCTGCGCCAGGGCCGCATGGAAGATTCCACGGTGTTCTCGGACGATCCGGTGAGCATGGCCGCCAAGTGGGTCGATGGCGGCTGCCGTCGCCTGCACCTGGTCGACCTCAACGGCGCCTTCGAAGGCCAGCCGGTGAATGGCGAGGTGGTCACTGCCATTGCCAAGCGCTACCCGCACCTGCCGATCCAGATCGGCGGCGGCATCCGCTCGCTGGAAACCATCGAGCACTACGTCAAGGCCGGCGTGAGCTACGTGATCATCGGCACCAAGGCGGTCAAGCAGCCCGAGTTCGTCGCCGAGGCCTGCCGTGCATTCCCCGGCAAGGTCATCGTTGGTCTGGACGCCAAGGATGGCTTCGTCGCCACCGACGGCTGGGCGGAAGTGAGCACGGTGCAGGTCATCGACCTGGCCAAGCGGTTCGAGGCCGATGGCGTGTCGGCGATCGTCTACACCGACATCGCCAAGGACGGCATGATGCAGGGCTGCAACGTGCCCTTCACCGCTGCTCTGGCGGCGGCGACCAAGATCCCGGTGATCGCCTCCGGCGGTATCCACAACCTGGGCGACATCCGTGCCCTGCTGGACGCCAAGGCGCCGGGCATCATCGGCGCCATCACTGGCCGCGCCATCTACGAAGGCACCCTGGACGTCGCCGAGGCCCAGGCATTCTGCGATTCGTACAACGCGTAACGGCTGGACGCGGCCCCCTGTAGCAGCGGCGCAAGCCGCGTCCGCCAGCACCTCGCTCCCCATCCAATCGGAGATTCCCCATGGCCCTGGCCAAACGCATCATCCCCTGCCTGGACGTGGACAACGGCCGAGTGGTCAAGGGCGTCAAATTCGAGAACATCCGCGACGCCGGCGACCCGGTCGAGATCGCCCGGCGCTACGACGAGCAGGGTGCCGACGAGATCACCTTCCTGGACATCACCGCCAGTGTCGACGGCCGTGACACCACCCTGCACACCGTCGAGCGCATGGCCAGCCAGGTGTTCATCCCCCTGACCGTGGGTGGCGGCGTGCGCACGGTGGCGGATATCCGTAACCTGCTCAATGCCGGTGCGGACAAGGTCTCGATCAACACGGCTGCGGTGTTCAACCCGGAGTTCGTTGGCGAGGCGGCTTCGCGCTTCGGCTCGCAGTGCATCGTGGTGGCCATTGATGCGAAGAAGGTCTCGGGGCCCGGCGAAGAGCCGCGCTGGGAGATCTTTACCCACGGTGGGCGCAAGCCTACCGGCCTGGATGCCGTGCAATGGGCCAAGAAGATGGAAGGCTTGGGTGCGGGTGAGATCCTGTTGACCAGCATGGACCAGGACGGCATGAAGAACGGCTTCGACCTAGGCGTGACCCGCGCCATCAGCGACGCGTTGGGCATTCCGGTGATCGCCTCCGGTGGGGTGGGCAACCTGCAGCACCTGGCCGATGGCGTGATCCAGGGCGGCGCGAGCGCGGTGCTGGCCGCCAGTATCTTTCACTTCGGCGAATACACCGTGCCCGAAGCCAAGGCGTTCATGGCCAAGCAAGGCATCGTGGTCCGCTGACCCTGCAGCAGCGGCGCGAGCCGCGTCAGGCCTCACCGCGACTTTGTAGCAGCGGCGCGAGCCGCGTCGGCGGACACCGCGGTGGGACGGTCAATCGCGTCGGCGTTTGACGCGGCTTGCGCCGTTGCTACAGGGGTAAGGAGTTTGTATGTACCATGGCGAACGAATGAACGCCTGGACCCATTTGGTCGGGGCCGTGCTGGCGGCGGTCGGTGCTGTCTGGCTGCTGCTTTTGGCGGCGTTTCAAGGTGACCCCTGGAAGATCGTCAGCGTGTGCATCTATGGCAGCACGCTGATCCTGCTCTACAGCGTTTCCACGATCTACCACAGCGTGCGCGGGCGCGGCAAAGCGCTCATGCAGAAGCTCGATCACCTGTCGATCTACCTGCTGATCGCCGGCAGCTACACGCCGTTCTGCCTGGTGACCCTGCGCGGGCCTTGGGGCTGGAGCCTGTTCGGCGTGGTCTGGGGGCTGGCGGTGCTGGGCATGTTGCAAGAGATCAAGCCGCGCTCCGAGGCCCGTGTGCTGTCCATCGTGATCTACGCGGTGATGGGTTGGATCGTGCTGGTCGCGATCGAGCCACTGCTGCGCCTGCTGGGCCCCGCCGGATTCGCCTGGCTGGCCGCCGGCGGCGCGCTGTACACCGTGGGCATCATCTTCTTCGCGCTGGACAAGCGCCTGCGCCATGCGCACGGAATCTGGCACCTGTTCGTGATCGCCGGCAGCGTGCTGCACTTCATCGCGATCTTTTTCTACGTCATCTGAACCCTAGAAATCACCCCACAGCTGCTGCGCCATCGCCAGGGCGACCACCGGCGCGGTTTCGGTGCGCAATACGCGCGGGCCCAGGCGGGCTGCGTGAAAGCCGGCGGCCTTGGCCTGCTCCACTTCGGCATCGCTCAAACCGCCTTCAGGGCCGATCAGGAACGCCAGGCTGGCAGGCTTGGTGTGGCTGAGCAGCGGCTCTGCAACGGGATGCAGCACCAGCTTGAGCTCGGCGTGGCTGGCAGTGACCCAATCGGCCAGAGCCTGCGGCGCATGAATGACCGGCACGCTGGAACGACCGCACTGCTCGCACGCGCTGACTGCTACCTGGCGCCAGTGGGCCATGCGCTTGTCGGCGCGTTCGTCCTTGAGGCGCACCTCGCAGCGTTCGCTCACCAGGGGGGTGATTTCACTCACGCCCAGTTCGGTAGCTTTCTGGATAGCCCAGTCCATCCGTTCGCCACGGGACAGGCCCTGACCCAGATGGATGGCAAGCGGCGAATCGGGCTGGCCGGCAAACTGTTCGTCGAGGGTGACGCTGACGCGTTTCTTGCCCACTTCCAGCAAGGTGCCGAGGTATTCCTGACCGCTGCCGTCGAACAATTGCACCTGGTCGCCGGCGGCCATGCGCAGCACGCGGCCGATGTAGTGGGCCTGGGCTTCGGGCAGTTCGTGTTCGCCCAGGGCGAGCGGGGCGTCGATGAAAAAGCGGGACAGTCGCATGGGGGGTGTCTCTGGTGGTTTTGTAGTGTGTCTTCGGGCCTCTTCGCGGCCACTGGCCGCTCCTACGGTTGCACCGTGTGCCCCTGCAGGAGCGGCCAGTGGCCGCGAAAGCGCTGGTACAGGCGACTTCCTGCTCAACCCGGGTCGCGAAACCCGGGGTGGAAATCTTCGGCTACCTGCACGCTCACGCTGCTGCGCGTGGCGATATCGATCCCCTCGCTGGCCACCTCGGCCAGGAAGTCGATCTGCTCGGGCGTGATCACATAGGGCGGCAGGAAATACACCACGCTGCCCAGCGGCCGCAGCAACGCGCCACGTTCGAGTGCATGGTTGAATACTTTCAACCCGCGCCGCTCCTGCCAGGGGTAGGCGGTCTTGCTGGCCTTGTCCTGGACCATTTCGATGGCCAGGACCATGCCGGTCTGGCGCACTTCGGCCACGTGGGCATGATCGACGAGGTGCGCCGTGGCGCTGGCCATGCGCTCGGCCAGGGCGCGGTTGTTCTCGATGACGTTGTCCTGCTCGAAGATGTCCAGTGTCGCCAGCGCCGCGGCACAGGCCAGCGGATTGCCGGTGTAGCTGTGCGAATGCAGGAAAGCGCGCAGGGTCGGGTAGTCGTCGTAGAAAGCGCTGTAGACGTCATCGGTGGTCACGCAGGCGGCCAACGGCAGGTAGCCACCGGTCAGCGCCTTGGACAGGCACAGGAAATCCGGACGGATACCGGCCTGCTCGCAGGCGAACATCGTTCCGGTACGGCCGAACCCCACTGCAATTTCGTCGTGGATCAGGTGCACGCCGTAGCGGTCGCACGCTTCGCGCAACAGCTTGAGGTATACCGGGTGATACATGCGCATGCCGCCAGCACCCTGGATCAACGGTTCGATGATCACCGCAGCAATACTTTCATGGTGCTCGGCCAGGGTGTGTTCCATGGCTTGGAAAAGCGTGCGCGAATGCTCCTCCCAACTCACCCCTTCGGGCCGCAGGTAGCAGTCCGGGCTCGGCACTTTCAAGGTGTCGAGCAGCAGCGGCTTGTAGGTCTCGGTGAACAGCGGCACGTCACCAACCGACATCGCCGCAATGGTTTCGCCGTGATAGCTGTTGGTCAGCGTGACGAAGCGCTGCTTGTTCGGCTGGCCGCGGTTGACCCAGTAGTGAAAGCTCATCTTCAGCGCGACTTCGATGCACGACGAGCCGTTGTCGGCGTAGAAGCAGCGGGTCAGGCCCTCGGGCGTCATCTTGACCAGCCGCTCGGACAGCTCGATCACCGGCTGATGGCTGAAGCCGGCCAGGATCACGTGTTCCAGCTGATCGACCTGATCCTTGATGCGCTGATTGATGCGCGGGTTGGCGTGCCCGAACACATTGACCCACCAGGAGCTGACCGCGTCCAGGTAACGCTTGCCTTCGAAGTCCTCCAGCCAAACGCCTTCACCGCGCTTGATCGGGATCAGCGGCAGCCGCTCGTGGTCTTTCATCTGGGTGCAGGGGTGCCACAAGACCTCGAGGTCGCGCTTCATCCACTGATCGTTGAGTCCCATCTTTTTCTCCCGCGGCAACACGCTTGGCAAACAGTCGCGCAAGCCTATGCAATGAGGCCTCGGCTCACAACCCAAACATGCTCGATGGCGGCGCTGGCGGGCAGTATGGCGCTGGCGTATGCTGCGCGGCACTTTGCCATTGCCGGGGCATGATCCGGCCATCTCGCTTGCTCTGCCGGAGTTCTCTGCATGTCTGCTGGTTGGTTGCGCGCCTGGGCGCTGATAGTAGTAGGGCTGTTCAGCGCGCAGGCGTTGGGCAATGACAAGGCACAGACGGCGATCGTCGTCGGCGGCGGTCTGGCGGGGCTCACAGCCGCCTACGAGTTGCAGGCCAAGGGCTGGCAGGTGACCTTGCTCGAGGCGCGCCCCAGCCTTGGCGGCCGCTCGGGCCTGGCCACCAGCGAGTGGATCGGCGGCAGCAAGATCCAGCCGGTGCTCAACGGCTATGTGAACACCTTCAAGCTGGCCACCCAGCCAGCGCCGGAATACGTCCGCAACCCCGGCTACCTGATCGACGGCGAATACTTCAGCGCCGCCGATCTGGCCACCAAGCAGCCGGCCACTGCCGAGGCGCTCAAGCGCTACGAGAAAACCCTGGATGACCTGGCCCGCTCGGTCAAGGACCCGGAAAACCCCGGTGCAACCAGCACCTTGTTCGCCCTGGACCAGATCAACGTTTCCAATTGGCTGGACCGCCTGCAACTGCCCGCCACCGCACGGCAGCTGATCAATCAGAAAATTCGTACGCGCTATGACGAACCATCGCGTCTGTCGCTGCTGTATTTCGCCCAGCAGAGCCGCGTCTACCAGGACATCGACGATCGCGATCTGCGCGCTTCACGCTTGATTGGCGGCAGCCCTGTGCTGGCTCAGGCTTTCGTCAAACAGATCAAGACCATCAAGACCGATTCACCGGTCTCGGCCATCAGTCAGGACAAGGACGGCGTGACCGTGAAGGTCGGTGCCGTGGGTTACCAGGCCAGTTACGTAGTGCTGGCTGTACCCCTGCGTGCGCTGGGCAAGATCGCTTTCACGCCGGCGCTGGGAAACCGTCAGTTGGCGGCGATCAAAGGCACCAACTACGGTTGGCGCGACCAGTTGTTGCTCAAGTTCAAGACGCCGGTGTGGGACAGCAAGGCGCGCATGTCTGGCGAGATCTACAGCAACACCGGGCTGGGCATGTTGTGGATCGAGCCGGCATTGAAGGGCGGCGCCAACGTGGTGATCAACCTGTCCGGTGACAATGCTCGCCTGCTGCAGGCTTTTGGCGACAAGCAGATGGTCGACCAGGTATTGATCCGTCTGCACGCGTTCTATCCTCAGGCGCGCGGTGCCTTCACCGGCTATGAAATCCGTCGCTACAGTGTCGATCCTTCCTATGGCGGCGCCTACCTGGCGTACGGGCCGGGGCAGATCAGCAAGTTCTGGAAGGTCTGGGAAAAGCCGCAGCAGCGCATCGCTTTCGCCGGTGAGCACACTGATTCGCTGTACCCAGGCACGCTGGAAGGTGCGCTGCGCAGCGGCCAGCACGCCGCTGGCCAGGTTCTGGACCTGGCAGCAGGTAAATCTTTCGAGCCGGTCAAAGTGGCACCGCCAGTGGCTGCGCCAGCGAAGGCCGTCGACAGCAAGCCTGGGTTCTTCTCCAAATGGTTTGGTGGGGGCGAGACGCCCGTGGCCAAGCCGGTCGAGCCAGCACCTGCACCTGCACCGGCACCTGCGCCAGTACCAGCACCAGCGCCTGTTCCAACGCCCGCCCCGGTGCCTGTGGTGGTACCCGCGCCGGTGCCGGCCAAGGCCGAGCCGGTGAAGAAGGCAGCACCCGTGAAAAAGGTCGACGCCAAGAAGCCGGAGACCAAGAAGGCCGAGGTGAAGAAGCCAGCGGTCAAGAAACCGGTCGAAACCAAGAAGCCGGTTGAACCGAAAAACAAGATAGAAACGAAAAAGCCTGCGGTACAGCCGTAGGTTTCGCACCCTCGCCGTCGGCTTCTTCGCAGGTCGGCGGCGAGCCTTCTACGTGCAGAAGTCGCGACCTTGCCACTGACATCCCTGCGCTTAATACTGACTTAATCGACTTTATCGATATTTCAAAGCGAGATTTTCCGCTTTAATTCGATAAGTGAGTCAGTCATCTTGAGCGCAGTTCTTACAGGGTCCAGGCACATGCAACTACGTAATTCCACTTCTCGCTATGGCTGGGTCAGCATCGTTCTGCACTGGGGCGTCGCGCTGACCGTGTTCGGGCTTTTCGCCCTCGGGCTGTGGATGGTTGGCCTGGGCTACTACGACCCATGGCGCAAGGCCGGGCCCGACCTGCACAAGAGCATCGGTCTGGTGCTGTTCTTCTTCATGCTGCTGCGCGTGGTCTGGCGCTTCATCAGCCCGCCGCCGCCACCTACGCCCAATCAAGGCAAGCTCACCCGGACTGCGGCCCATCTGGGCCACCTGTTTCTCTATGTGGACCTGTTTCTGGTGATGAGCGCCGGTTACCTGATCTCGACGGCCGACGGCGTGGGCATTCCCGTGTTCGGACTGTTCGAGATTCCGGCATTGGTCAGTGGGTTGCCCGATCAGGCGGAAACCGCCGGTACCGTGCATTTCTACCTGGCCTGGGTATTGGTGATATTCGCCGTATTGCATGGCCTGGCCGCATTGAAACACCACTTCATCGATCGTGATGCAACCCTCATTCGCATGCTGGGTCGCAAAGCTTGACTGCAGTACCCATAAATCTATTCGAGGAATATTCTGTATGTTGAAAAAGACGCTCGCCGCACTTGCCATTGGTTCTGCCTTGTTCACCGCAGGCCAGGCCATGGCCGCCGACTACACCATCGACAAGGAAGGCCAGCACGCTTTTGTCGACTTCAAGATCAGCCACCTGGGCTACAGCTTCATCACCGGTACCTTCAAGGACTTCGACGGCTCGTTCAGCTTCGATGCAGCCAAGCCTGAAGACTCGAAGATCGACGTGACCTTGAAGACCGCCAGCGTGTTCACCAATCACGCCGAACGCGACAAGCACATCAGCAGCAAGGACTTCCTGGACGTCGACAAGTTTCCCACCGCTACCTTCAAGTCCACCAGCGTCAAGCCGACCGGCAAGAGCGCCGATGGCAAGACCACTGCTGACGTGACCGGCGACCTGACCCTGCACGGCGTGACCAAGCCAGTCGTGATCAAGGCCACTTTCCTGGGTGAAGGCAAGGATCCATGGGGCGGCTACCGTGCCGGTTTCGAAGGCACCACTTCGATCAACCGCAAGGACTTCGCGCCCAAGTCGATGGACCTGGGTCCACAGTCGGACACCGTCGAGCTGTACTTCACGTTTGAAGGTGTGAAAGCGAAGTAAATCATTCGCCGACACAAAAAAACGCCGCAGCCTGTGAGGGCTGCGGCGTTTTTTTGTGTCCGGCATGGGAGCCGTGGTGAAACCTTCGCGGGCAGAGCCCGCTCCCACAGGGCAGCGAGCCTGCCTACCTCATGCTCAGCCTTCGCGGTTACGCGTCAGCAGCGCAGGCTTTTCACCCCGTGGCCGACTTGGCAATTGCTCCAGCTGCTCGGCAGTCGGGAAACGATCGATCTTCGATTCCTTGTGCACGATCACCGGTTGGCTCGGGTTGCGCGAGTCAGCTACCACCGGTTCCTGGCGTGGCTGCTCGTCACGTGCCGGGCGGCGATTGCGCGGGTTGCTTTCGCGACGGGGCTGGCCGTCACGCGCGCCACCCCCGTTGCTGCGCGGGCCACGCTTGGCACCGGCGTTGTCACCCGTGCCAGCCGGACGCGCGGCGCCACCGCTGCGCGGCGCACCACCGGCAGGACGACCCTGGCGAGGCGCGGCTGCAGGCGCGGCAGCACCGGCCGGAGCCGAGGCGCCGGGACGACGACCACGGCCCTGGTTCTTGCCCTGATAGGGGCTGACGTAATCCGCGCGGTTGCCGAAGTTGTCCACTTCGTCATCGAGGAATTCGTCCGGCGCGCGGTTGGCGGAAACAGTCGGTTCTACGGCCGGGCGCGCAGCTTGGGGCTGACGGGGCTTCTGGTCACGGGGTTGGCGTTCAGAACGCGCCCCGGCGGGCTTTTCCTTGCCTTTGTCCTTCCCTTTGTCCTTGCGTCCACCACCGGCATTGCTGCTGCCGTCGCCGCGTGGCGCGCGAGCGCCGCGGGCATTGTTGGCCTGAGGGCGTTCACGCACCTCGGGTTTTTCCGCTTCCACGGTGCTGGCATCGAACCCCATCAGATCACCGTCCGGGATCTTCTGCCTGGTCATGCGCTCGATGCTCTTGAGCAGCTTCTCTTCGTCTGGCGCGACCAGCGAGATCGCCTCGCCACTGCGGCCGGCACGGCCGGTACGGCCGATACGGTGCACGTAGTCTTCGTCGACATTGGGCAGCTCGAAGTTGACCACGTGCGGCAACTGGTCGATGTCCAGGCCACGGGCAGCAATGTCGGTGGCAACCATGATGCGTACGGCGCCGGCCTTGAAGTCCGCCAGGGCCTTGGTGCGTGCGTTCTGGCTCTTGTTGCCGTGGATCGCCACGGCGCTCAGACCGTGCTTCTCCAGGTACTCGGCCAGGCGGTTGGCGCCGTGCTTGGTACGGGTGAACACCAGTACCTGCTCCCACGCGCCCTGAGTGATCAGGTGCGCCAGCAGCGAACGCTTGTGGCTCGAGGCCAGGCGATAGACACGCTGTTCGATGCGCTCGACCGTGGTGTTGGGCGGCGTGACTTCGATGCGCTCGGGGTTGTGCAGCAGCTTGCCGGCCAGATCGGTGATGTCCTTGGAGAACGTCGCCGAGAACAGCAGGTTCTGACGCTTGGACGGCAGGCGCGAGAGTACTTTCTTGACGTCGTGCACGAAGCCCATGTCGAGCATGCGGTCGGCTTCGTCGAGCACGAGGATTTCAACGTGGGACAGATCGACACTGCCCTGGCCACACAGGTCGAGCAGGCGGCCGGGGCAGGCCACCAGCACGTCGACACCGCGGGACATGGCCTGAACCTGTGGGTTCATGCCGACACCGCCGAAGATGCAGGCGCTGACGAATTTCAGGTCGCGAGCGTAGGTCTTGAAGCTGTCGTGAACCTGGGCGGCGAGTTCGCGCGTCGGAGTCAGGACCAGCACGCGCGGTTGGCGCGGGCCATGACGTTGGGATTTGTCCGGGTGACCACCTGGGAACAGCCGTTCCAGAATCGGAAGGGCGAAACCGCCGGTCTTACCTGTACCTGTCTGAGCGGCGACCATCAGGTCGCGGCCTTGCAACACGGCGGGAATGGCCCGCTGTTGCACCGGGGTGGGCTGGGTGTAGCCCGCTGCCTCGATGGCGCGGACTAGAGCCTCGGAGAGACCGAGGGAAGCAAAGGACATGAGTAATCCTGTTCTAGTAGGGGCTTATGCCCGAGGGATAATCTTGCCTGGCGCGACGGGTGTGTGATGACACTGTCGCGTCCGGTCCTGCTGGGGTTGCAAAGGGGGCATCACGAAGCGGTGCGCGGGCGCAAGCCCAGCTGGCAGGTGCTTCGGGAGGCCTTGGCAAGGCCGAGCGGCCGGACGTAAGCCTGGCACAAGGGCCGAGTATAACAGAGCAATCACATTGCGCTGCTTTCACGCTGCCCAGCGGTGTCTACCGGCGATTGCCGCAGTATCTGCGGCGCAGCGGAAGGTAGCGTTTTACCACTCATTGGCGCGTCGGCATAGCGTGCCAGCAACTGCGCGTAGGCCGGCTCCTGTTTGAACCGGCGCAGTTCGGCGGCGAAGCGCTGCACCAGCAGGTCCATCCCGGCACCGCGGCGTACCGCCAGAAACTGCGGGTTGCTGCCGATCTCCATGGGCAGGCGACTGACCCGCTGCTCCAGGCCCAGACGCTTGACGGTGTACTCCCCCACCCGGCGGTCGGTGATCAGCAGGTCAATGCGTGCCTTGGCCAGCTTGCCGAAGTTGGCTTCCTGGCTGGGCCCGCTTTCGCGGATCACGCCAGGCGCCTGGGCGAACTCGTCACCGTAGTCGTACCCGGCCGTGATGCCCACGGTCAGTCCCTTGAGGTCGGTCATGCTCTGCACAGGGTGAGGGCGGTCGTTGGCCTGGTAGAACACCCATTCCACCTCCGACAGCGGCTCCCTGGGGTAGAACAGGCTGGCATCGCGTTCGTTGGTCTGGAAAATATCGAGGATGCCGTCGGCCTGGCCTTGATCGAGCATGGCCAGACAGCGTTTCCACGGCAGGAATTGCCACTGCACTTGAATGCCCAGACGCTCGAAGATCAGCGCGGTGATGTCGTAGTCGATTCCCTGCGCCTTACCGTGTTCCTCGAAGGCGTAGGGCGCCCACGAATCGGTGACGATGCGCAGCGTTTCGCCGTGGGCCTGCAGGCACCAGCAAAGGAGAAGCGCAGAGGGCAACGAGCGGAGGATGGCAACCATGGGCCGGAGATTACGACGGCTGGCTCCGCTTGAAAAGGTCTGCGCCGGGCTTTCAGGACTTTTGCCGGCTCGTCAGGTGCTGATAGATGGAGCTGCGGCGGCGGCCCAGCAGTAAACGAACGCCGGGATGCCCCAGCCACTGTTCCAGTTGCCGCGGCTGCAGCGGCGTGCTCATGCGCCGTTCGACGTTGTCCTGAGCCTTTTCCCACCAGACGGGTGCGCAGGCCTGGTCGAATTCGTTGGCATGGGGATAGCAGCCATACAGCACTTCGCGCACGAACTGCCGCTGATGACCGGGCAGCAGCAGGGTCACGGCCTTGAACAGCAAGCGTTGCGCGGCCGGCGGACGCGGCAACTGGGCGGTGACCTGCCGGGTATCGTCCAGCGCAGCGGGATCGAGCGGCACGTTTTGGTGCTTGCGCAACCACGCCATGACCTTGGCCCGAAACAGCTGCTTGCGGCTCCAGTAATGGTGGATCAGGTCGGGGCACTCGCGCAGGGCATAGTGCCGGTAGGCGGCGATGCCCAGGCAGAACTCCTCCAGGATGTAGGCGCCCTGGGCCCGCGGGTACAGGTCGTCCATCAGCTCGATCGAGCGCTCCAGCAGACAGGCATCGTCGGCATGCAGGCCGATTACCCCGGAGTTGATCAGGGGCATCTGGTCATCGGCCAGGCCGCGCGCCTGGAGTTCTTCGCTCAATGCGCTGTACAGCACGCTTTCCCGGCAGTCGCCATAGCGGATACCGATCGCGTTACACAGCAGGCTCCCCGGCGCGATACGTTCGAACAACGCCAGTGGCGACTGATGGAAGAAGGTGTCGGTGTCGATCAGCAGGGCGACTTCGGATTCGCGCAGCACTTCGAGCAGTGCCATGTGCTTGATGCGGAAGTGGTAACCGTGCGGTTGCATCCACGCCTTGCGGGTGGCCGCGTCGAAATTGCGCACGCGCACCGGCAGGTCGCCGTAGGGCGCGGGGTCGTCGGTGAACACCTGGATATCTATGCTGTGACCGGGCGTTTCACGTAGACGCGCCAGGGCGCTGCAGATGCTGAAGATGGCTTCCCGGTGATAGGTGTCGGCACCGAACACGAGGTAGACCAGTTGCGGGCGAGAAGAGCGGGTTTGAGTGACCATGGACCTGATTCTGATGCTGATGAACGACGAAAAAAGGCCCCGGCAATGTGCCGAGGCCCTGAGGCCGCCTGAGAAGACTCAGCTGCTGAGTTTCAGATTGTTCCATACGGCCAGGCTGGGTTCTGCCTGGTTAAGGGTATAGAAATGCAGGCCCGGTGCGCCGCCCTGCAATAAACGCTCACACATCTGCGTGATCACTTGCTCGCCGAACGCCTGGATGCTTTTTACGTCATCGCCGTAGGCTTCCAGCTGCTTGCGCACCCAGCGCGGGATTTCTGCGCCGCACGCGTCGGAGAAACGGGCCAGCTTGCTGTAGTTGGTGATCGGCATGATGCCGGGCACGATCGGAATGTTCACGCCCAGCTTCTGCACACGCTCGACGAAGTAGAAGTAGCTGTCGGCGTTGAAGAAGTACTGAGTGATTGCGCTGCTGGCGCCGGCGTTGGCCTTGCGCGCGAAGTTGACCAGGTCATCTTCGAAATTGCGCGCCTGCGGGTGCATCTCAGGGTAGGCCGCCACTTCGATGTGGAAGTGGTCGCCGGTTTCGGCGCGAATGAACTCGACCAGGTCGTTGGCATGGCGCAGCTCGCCGCTGGACATGCCCATGCCCGAAGGCAAGTCGCCGCGCAGGGCGACGATGCGCTTGATACCAGCCGCCTTGTATTGGTCGAGCAGGCCACGCAGGTCTTGCTTGCTGTCACCCACGCACGACAAGTGCGGAGCGGCGGGAACATTGACTTCGTTTTCCAGCTGCAGAACGGTGTTCAACGTGCGGTCGCGGGTCGAACCGCCAGCGCCGTAGGTGCAGGAAAAGAAATCGGGTTTGTAGGCAGCCAATTGGCGGGCAACGCCCATCAGCTTTTCATGCCCGGCATCGGTCTTGGTCGGAAAGAACTCGAAGCTTAAGGGACGATCTTGAGACATGGCAGTTTCTCGGTAAACCCATCGAGCGGGCCAGGGTTGGCTGGCCCGCCGTGTCAACGTTGCAGAAGCTTAGTAGCGATAGGCTTCTGGCTTGAACGGACCTTCGACGGTGACGCCGATGTAGTCGGCCTGCTTCTGGGTCAGCTGGGTGACCACGCCGCCGAAGCCGCGGACCATTTCCAGGGCCACTTCCTCGTCGAGTTTCTTCGGCAGCACTTCGACGGTCAGGCGCGCAGCCTTGCCGTTGGCGTCCAGGTCGGCAAATTTCTGCTCGAACAGGAAGATCTGCGCCAGCACCTGGTTGGCGAACGAGCCGTCCATGATGCGGCTTGGGTGACCGGTGGCGTTGCCCAGGTTAACCAGACGGCCTTCGGCCAGCAGAATCAGGTAGTCGTCGTTCTGCGCGTCGAAACTGCCGGCACCGGTGCGGTGGATCTTGTGCACCTGCGGCTTCACCTCTTCCCATGCCCAGTTCTTGCGCATGAAAGCGGTGTCGATTTCGTTGTCGAAGTGGCCAATGTTGCAGACCACGGCACGCTTCTTCAGCGCCTTGAGCATGTTGGCATCGCAGACGTTGACGTTACCGGTGGTGGTGACGATCAGGTCGATCTTGCCCAGCAGGGCCTTGTCGATGCTCGCTTCGGTGCCGTCGTTGATGCCGTCGATGAATGGCGAAACCAGCTCGTAGCCATCCATGCAGGCTTGCATGGCGCAGATCGGGTCGACTTCGGAAACCTTGACGATCATGCCTTCCTGACGCAGCGACTGGGCCGAGCCCTTGCCCACGTCACCGTAGCCGATCACCAGCGCCTGCTTGCCCGACAACAGGTGGTCGGTGCCGCGCTTGATGGCGTCGTTGAGGCTGTGACGGCAGCCGTACTTATTGTCGTTCTTGCTCTTGGTCACCGAGTCGTTGACGTTGATGGCCGGGATCTTCAGTTCGCCCTTGGCCAGCATGTCCAGCAGGCGGTGCACGCCGGTGGTGGTTTCTTCGGTCACGCCGTGGACCTTGTCCAGCATGGCCGGGTATTTCTTGTGCAGGATTTCGGTCAGGTCGCCGCCGTCGTCCAGGATCATGTTGGCATCCCATGGCTGGCCGTCCTTGAGGATGGTCTGCTCGATGCACCACTCGTATTCTTCCTCGGTTTCACCTTTCCAGGCGAACACCGGGATACCGGCGGCAGCGATGGCTGCAGCGGCCTGATCCTGGGTGGAGAAGATGTTGCACGAGGACCAGCGCACTTCGGCGCCCAGGGCGACCAGGGTCTCGATCAGCACGGCGGTCTGGATGGTCATGTGGATGCAGCCCAGGATCTTCGCGCCCTGGAGCGGCAACTGGCCGGCGTATTTGCGGCGCAGGCCCATCAGTGCGGGCATTTCCGACTCGGCAATGATGGTTTCGCGACGGCCCCAGGCAGCCAGGGAGATGTCGGCGACTTTGAAATCGGAAAAACCAGCAGGCGTAAGTACAGCGCTCATTAAGAGCCTCCATTCGTAAGGTTCGAATGGGCGCCGTTGTGTGCGTTTGGCGTCCCCAGGCCAGGCCTGAAAGGACAACGCCCCATCCGAGCCTGACAGGTCGAGCCTGCTGCAGCGCCCCTCGGACGGGTGGCGGGAGCGGCCGGGAGTGGAAAGGGCCGCTGGGTGTATCGGTGGCGATTATATAGCGATGTGCCCAGCTGCCAAAGTATTTCTGACGGTCAGCGCCGGATCGATAATGGTATTCATAGGCAAAGCTCAATGGAGCCGGGCGCCGCGGTCTGCCATGATTCGAGCCACTCAAGGTGAAGAACAGAGGAGCCAGCATGAATTTTCATACGCGCAAATGGGTAAAACCCGAAGACCTCAACCCCAACGGCACCTTGTTCGGTGGCAGCCTGCTGCGCTGGATCGACGAGGAAGCGGCCATCTACGCCATCGTCCAGTTGGGCAATCAGCGCGTGGTGACCAAGTACATCTCCGAGATCAACTTCGTCAGCGCTTCGCGCCAGGGCGACATCATCGAGTTGGGTATCACCGCCACCGAGTTCGGGCGGACCTCCATCACCCTGACGTGCGAAGTGCGCAACAAGATCACCCGCAAGAGCATCCTGACGGTGGACAAGCTGGTGTTCGTCAACCTCGGCGAAGATGGCTTGCCGGCACCCCACGGGCGCAGCGAAATTCGCTACATCAAGGATCAGTTCGACACCGTCGGCTGAGTTCACGGGGATGACCCCCGGTCAGGGCCGAAGCCGCGTATTGCCTGGCTTCTGGCCGACCGGTGGCGTTGCTGGCGGGCGGGTATTTCTGTACTGTACATAAAAACAGTATCGGGAAATTTCATGCAATTGATCGATAAGCTCAGCATCCTCGCCGACGCCGCCAAGTACGATGCCTCGTGCGCCAGTAGCGGTGCGCCCAAGCGCAGCTCGGAAGGCAAGGGCGGACTGGGCTCGACCAATGGCATGGGCATCTGCCACAGCTACACGCCGGACGGCCGCTGTGTATCGCTGCTCAAGATCCTGTTGACCAACTTCTGCCTGTTCGACTGCCAGTATTGCGTCAACCGCCGCTCCAGTGACGTGCCGCGGGCGCGCTTCACGCCCGAGGAAGTGGTGCGGCTGACGGTGGATTTCTATCGCCGCAACTGCATCAGCGGGCTGTTCCTGAGCTCGGGCATCATTCGCTCGGCCGACTACACCATGGAGCAGTTGATTCGCGTCGCACGCCTGCTGCGCGAGGAACATCAGTTTCGCGGTTACATCCACCTCAAGACCATTCCCGAAGCGGACCCGGCGCTGATCGCCGAAGCCGGTCGCTATGCCGATCGCTTGAGCGTGAACATCGAGCTGCCTACCGATGCCAGCCTGCAGACCCTGGCCCCGGAAAAGGACGTGGCTTCGATCAAGAAGGCCATGAGCACCATCTACACCGGCCAGCAGACCGTGCTCAACGAGCCGCGCGCGCCGCGTTTCACACCGGCCGGGCAGAGCACGCAGATGATCGTCGGTGCCGACCAGACCGATGACAGCACCATCCTGCACAGCGCCGAGTCGCTGTACGGCAACTTCGGCCTCAAGCGGGTCTATTATTCGGCGTTCAGTCCGATTCCCAACAGCCCCAAGAGCGTGCCGCTCGCAGCACCGCCGCTGATGCGCGAGCACCGCCTCTATCAGGCCGACTTCCTGCTGCGCAGCTATGGCTACAAGGCGGACGAATTGCTGTCCGGTCCGGGCGACCTGGCGCTGGACATCGACCCGAAACTGGCCTGGGCCCTGGAAAACCGAAGCGTTTTTCCGTTGGACCTGAACCGTGCCGAACCCGCGCTGATCGCGCGCATACCCGGTATCGGCCTGCGCACCACCAAGCGCTTGGTGGAGCTGCGCCGGCAGCGGCGGATTCGCTATGAAGACCTGACCCGCCTGCGTTGCGTGCTGGCCAAGGCGAAGCCGTTCTTCATCACCAGCGACTACCACCCACAGCAGGCCGAGATTTCCACCCTGCTGCTGCGCGATCAGTTGCGTGATCGCCCGCAGCCTCAGCAATTGGGGCTGTGGGGATGATATGCCTGGACTGTGACGACCTGTTCGCGACCTGGCGACAACAGGCGCGCTGGCTGCTCAGCCACCAGATCGATCCGAGCCATGTGGGCTGGAACACCGTGGCGGACCTGTTCGCCACGGACGAGCACTACCCGGCGGAAATCGGGCCATTCCAGGCGCGCATTCCCGTAGCCCTCATCGAGCTTCTGGAAAGCGCTGCGCAGTACCGTGGCGAGCAACGCTGGAGCCTGTTGTACGAAGTGCTCTGGCGCGTCAGCCATGGCGATCGCACGGCGATGCTGGCGGGTGATCGCCTGGGCAGTGAACTGCACCGGCGTATCAAGCAGGTGCGACGTGAAAGCCATCATCTGCATGCCTTCCTGCGTTTCGTCGAGCTGCCGGTGGCAGCCGAGGGTCCACCGGGCCCCGAGTACGTGGCCTGGCACGAACCAGCCCACGACATACTAGCCCTCGCCAGCGAGCATTTCATCGGCCGCATGGGGCGCAGTCGCTGGCTGATCGCAACGCCCCAGGACGGGGTCTATTACGACGGCACTCAGTTGATCCATGAACGGCAATGCCCATTGGAGTGGCAGCAACTGGCGCAGCAGGCGCACGACCCGCAAGGCGAGCTGTGGCTGACCTATTACAGCCACATCTTCAATCCTGCGCGCCTGAATCCCAAGGTCATGCAGGGCCACCTGCCCACCCGCTTCTGGAAGAATCTCCCCGAAGGGGCATTGATTCCAGGCCTGATCAGCGATGCGCGCACCGGCAAGCAGCGCGATGGCCAGGCCAGCGACATCGGCAAGCGCCAGGGCAAACGCATCGGCCGTTCGGTTTAGCGCACAACTGGCTAGACCGATTGCAGGTGCACTTCGCCCAGTGCGCTGCCCAATGGGCCGAAGCTGCGCTCGATCATTTCCCGGCGACCTGCGGCATCGACGATGACCACGGTGCTGGCCCGGGTCCCGTAGCTGGCGCCGGTAATGAATACGCTCGACAGCAACCGCTCGGTGGCCAGGCCCACGCCGGTGTCGGGCAATGCATGCTCGGGCGCCTGGGCCGGGTCGGCCAGCATGTCCAGCAGCGCATGGGGCTGGCTGCCCAATGCCTCTAGCCCCTGACGGGCCTTCACCAGCTTGGGCCATGGCGTATCGAGCCCGGCATTGGACAACCCATAGGTGCCCGCCGACAGATAATGCGGGGAGCCCGCGGCCGAGTGCAGGTAGCACAGGCGCTGGCCATCGCCGAGCAGCAGATTGAATCCCGCATACTCGTCCAGGCGCTCCATGACACGCTGCAGGTAATCGTCGATCGACTCCGTGCCGGTGAGAAACCCTGCGACCAGATCACCTCTGGAGCGTCGGGCGGGCGGCTGGCCAGGTCGACGGATATTGGTCAGGGCGGCGATGCGTTGCTGCGGCCCGATGCCCAGCCAGGTACCGCCGGCTTCCAGATCCCGCCCGGCGTGAACGCCGGGGTGTTCCCGCCACTGGGACAGGGGCGCCGTGGGCCGTGCGTGGAATTCGTCACGGTTGCCCGCCAGCACCAGCGGGTGGGCGGCGCCGGGCTGCCAGGTGAAAACGATCAGGCACATACGTGGAAATCCTTGTAGTTTGGCCTCACTCTACCGACCCCCAGCGCGCCTATCCATCGCTGCAAGGTGGAGCGCGGGGCACCGGTTCCGGTACCATGCCGAACTGTTTACGGGGGCAACCATGGAATTCGCGCTGTATCTACTGCTCGGTGCCTGCGCTGGCGTACTGGCCGGCCTGTTCGGCGTGGGCGGCGGTATCATCATCGTGCCCGTGCTGGTGTTCAGCTTCACCTTGCAGGGCTTCGATGCCTCGGTACTGACGCACCTGGCGGTGGGCACCTCGCTGGCCACCATCGTGTTCACCTCGATCAATGCCATTCGTGCCCATCACCGGATGAAGGCGGTGCAGTGGCCAGTGGTCGGCTGGATGACCCTGGGCATCGTGGTGGGCGCAGGCATCGGCGCGTTCACCGCGTCGCTGATCCAGGGCCCGCACCTGCAGAAGATCATCGGCGTGTTCGCCGTGCTGGTGTCCATCCAGATGGCGCTGGACTTCAAGCCCAAGGCCACTCGCCAGGTACCCGGCAAACTGGGTCTGGGCGTGGCCGGCACGGTAATCGGTTGGGCTTCGGCCATATTCGGCATCGGCGGCGGCTCGTTGACCGTGCCATTCCTGACCTGGCGCAGCGTGTCCATGCAGCAGGCCGTCGCGACGTCCTCGGCGGTCGGCCTGCCGATCGCCCTGTTCAGCGCGACAAGTTTCATGGTGCTGGGCTGGCACGAGCCGGGCCTGCCAGCGCATAGTTTCGGATTCGTCTACCTGCCGGCCTTGGCGGGTATCGCCGTGACCAGCATGTTTTTCGCCAAATACGGTGCCCGTCTGGCGCACAAGTTATCGCCACGGGTGCTCAAACGCCTGTTCGCCGCGCTGCTGTTCAGCGTCGGCATGAGTTTTTTGCTTAGCTGAGGAATCGCAATGCTGCCTTACCCGCAGATCGACCCGGTGGCACTGGCCATCGGACCGCTGAAAATCCACTGGTATGGCTTGATGTACCTGGTGGGCATTGGTGGCGCCTGGTTGCTGGCTTCGCGCCGGCTCAACGGTTTCGACCCCACCTGGACCAAGGAAAAGCTCTCGGACCTGGTGTTCTGGTGCGCAATGGGGGTGATCGTCGGCGGCCGCCTCGGCTACGTGCTGTTCTACGATCTGGAGCAATACATCGCCAACCCCACGTTGATATTCGAGGTGTGGAAGGGCGGCATGTCGTTCCATGGCGGGCTGTTGGGCGTGATGCTGGCGACCTGGTGGTTCGGCAGGAAGAACGACAAATCGTTCTTCCAACTGATGGACTTCATCGCGCCGCTGGTGCCGATCGGGCTGGGTGCCGGGCGCATTGGCAACTTCATCAACGCCGAGCTGTGGGGCAAGGCCACCGACGTGCCATGGGCCATGATCTTCCCGCCCTTCAGCGATCCCGCACAGTTGCCCCGTCACCCGTCGCAGCTCTACCAATTTGCGTTGGAAGGCGTTGCACTGTTCATCATCCTCTGGTTGTTCTCGCGCAAACCGCGGCCGACCATGGCGGTATCCGGCATGTTCGCGCTGTTCTACGGAATCTTCCGTTTCATCGTCGAATTCGTCCGTGTGCCCGATGCGCAGCTGGGCTACCTGGCGTGGGGCTGGCTGACCATGGGACAAGTGCTGTGTCTGCCGATGATCCTGGGCGGCCTGGGGTTGATCTGGTGGGCCTACCACCGCACGCCGGCGGCTCCGCGCCCGGCCGTTTGATTCTTTTTGCCTGGGCGCGATTACGGTTGTGCCCTGAACGATGCAGGTAAGTCATGAAGCAATATCTGGAACTGGTCGCCCACGTCATCAAGAACGGCACCTTGCAAAGCAACCGCACCGGCGTGCGCACCATCAGTTTCCCGGGCGCCATGCTGCGGTTCGACCTGCAGGAAGGCTTTCCGGCGATCACCACTCGGCGGCTGGCGTTCAAGTCGGCCATCGGCGAGATGGTCGGGTTTCTGCGCGGGGTCAACAATGCCGCTGAATTCCGCGCCTTGGGCTGCAAGGTCTGGGACCAGAATGCCAACGAGAACGCTCAATGGCTGGCCAACCCGTTCCGCCAGGGCGAAGACGACCTGGGCGAGATCTATGGTGTGCAGTGGCGCCAGTGGCCGGCCTACAAGCGCATCGCCCTGAGCAACCCGGCGGCGATCGAACTGGCCACCAGCCAGGGCTATCGGCAGATTGCCCAGGCCGAGGAAAACGGCGAAAGCTTCGTGGTGCTGTACAAGGCCATCGACCAGATTCGCCAGTGCGTCGACACCATCATCAAGGACCCCGGCAGCCGGCGGATTCTGTTCCACGGCTGGAACTGCGCTCAGCTCGATGAAATGGCGCTGCCGCCTTGCCACTTGCTGTACCAGTTCCACCCCAACCCGGAAACCCGCGAGATCTCGCTGACGTTGTACATCCGCTCCAACGACCTGGGCCTGGGCACGCCGTTCAACCTCACCGAAGGCGCCGCGCTGCTGTCCCTGATTGGTCGCCTGACGGGCTACACGCCACGCTGGTTCACCTACTTCATCGGCGACGCCCATGTGTACGAGAACCACCTGGACATGCTCAACGAGCAGATGAAACGCGAGCCGCTGCTGGCGCCCAAGCTGGTGATCTCCGACCGCGTGCCCGAGTTTGCCAAGACCGGGGTGTACCAACCCGAATGGCTGGAGCTGATCGAACCCAGCGATTTTTCGCTGGAAGGCTACGAACACCACGCCCCACTGACCGCACCGATGGCAGTGTGATCACGCCCTAATGAGGGGGCGAAACATTGTGTGATCCCCTGTGGGAGCGGGCTCTGCCCGCGAAGGGCGCGCCGCGGTATACCTGACAAAGCGCGGTGCCCTTTTCGCGGCCACGGACCGCTCCTACGAGATTGTGTGATTTCCTGTGGGAGCGGGCTCTGCCCGCGAAGGGCGCGCCGCGGTATACCTGACGAAACGCGGCATCCTTTTCGCGGCCACGGACCGCTCCTACGGGATTGTGTGATCCTTTGTGGGAGCGGGCTCTGCCCGCGAAGGGCGCGCCGCGGTACACCTGATGCACCGCGGTGCCCTTTTCGCGGCCACGGACCGCTCCTACGGGATTGTGTGATCCTTTGTGGGATCCCCTGTAGGAGCGGTCATCGGCCGCGAAACAGACACCGCGATTCGACTACCTTGATGCCCTTGTGAAGATATTCATCCCCCCAACGTCAGTCTCGATCTGCTCCCAGCCAAGCCGCCGGTAGTACGCCGACTTTTCCTCGACGGCACACAGATACACCCGTTCGACACCCGCCGCCTTCGCTCGCTGCATGCCGGCTGCAAGCAACGCTGCGCCAACGCCCTGGTTGCGGCTTTCGGACTCTACCCACAGCGCCGCCAGCCAAGGTGAGTACTGCGGTCGTTCATCCATGTCCGAGACGATCAGCGATACCGTGCCCACGAACCGCGCGCCTGCATGAGCGACCAAAGTGGTGGGAATGGGCTCGGAATGCAGACTGTTATCCAGAAGCGTCAGCACATCCTCCAGGGTATAGCCGTCTTCCTTCCACCAGGCTTGCCACAGCCGCTCGCCCACGACTGCCAGAAAACCGGATTCAGCGCGCAGATCTGATATTTGAAAGGGGGTTGCAGTGCGATTCATAACGGGTTCTTTTTGTTGGACATGTGCAACGAACCTATAGGCAGGCTTTGCAATAGCGAAACCAGCATTGTTTCAAAACCTTGCTCGCTGATTCAGTTAAGAGATCCGAAAATCCGCATGCAGCTGTTGCCAATGCTGGCGCAGGATCGCTTGCTGGTCCGGCCTCATGACGCTGGCGGCCAGTGCTTCAGGCCAAAGCGTTCGCGCCGCGTCCAGCGTTTGTCGTAGATGAGCGAGCACGAGTCGCCAAGGTATTCCAGAGGTCTCGGCCCATCGTTTGAAGTGTTCGAGAGAGACGTCATACCAGGCTTTCGTATCGGCCATGTTCAGCGCGTACTGGCTCTCGCCGGGAATAAACACCTTGGTCGCGACGATGTCGTAAGCCGGGGACAGTTCTGCGTTCAACGCATCTGGATAGATCAGGCTCCAGTTCTTCAGATGGGCGTCGCCGTTGGCCAGCAGCACATTGACCAGCAAACGCACAGCCATTTGTGTGACATCCCGTTGGCCATGGCGGGTCTGGGTGTAGAGCAATTTGGCGATCTGTTCATAACGACCACTACGGTATTTATCGTGTGCGTAGGCGTAAAGCACCTGGGCGAAGTCTTCTGAATGAACGCGCTGACCTCCAGCAAGTCGATCATAACGACGAATGCCATACGCCCATTGCTCGTCGGGTAGGTTGATTGCGGGCAGGCTGTCGATCATGTCCATGCCGACCAAGCGTATTTCAGGAATGTCGACGCCTGCCAGTTGTGCCAGTTTCATGCAGGTGTATTCGTTGAGCGGCACGAATGGATGAACGGTGGAAGGCGTCTTGATGATCCAGTCTCCCGGCGCCGTAGGATCGGCGGTTATGTAACGACCATCCCGGTCGTGCATGGAGAACTTCATCTGTACGCCGGCCAGCGAGAAATGCGAGCGATGGTCGGGCGTGTCGATGGATACTGGGGTGATCTTGCCGTGGTTGCCCAGCGCATAGGCGGGTATGTGTTCGGCAGGCACGGGAGTGGCGACCAATGCACCCGGCAAGTCCTGACCAAGCCAGCTCAACAAGGGAAATTCGCTGTCTGGATGCACTTTCATGGCTTGCGCAACCAGTCCACGCAGCGCGCCTTCCGGAAGTAGATTGCTCAACACCGGGTGCAGCCGGTGATGGGTGATGTAGGGGTGTTTGTTTGCCAGTTGACGCCTGAATATGTCCGGATTGAGGTGAGATAAGGTCGGCGTGCGGCGGTGTGGATCATCGATGTAATCCGGCGCCAAGGTAAGTACATTCTTGCCATTCGAATGGCCGGTGACATAACCGACTAGTTGCGAATGCAGCGTCAGCTTCAAGGCCGCTACGGTCTCGATACTCATGGCAGATCGTCCCAAGGATTTTCCGGATAGTTATCCACAGGGCGATCGTCCTCGAAGTACACCGGTGCGCCTGCCAGGATCTTTTCGATCAGCTTGAGTTGATCCTTGGGTACCAGGACCATGCTGGCGTCCAGACCTTCGGCAATCAGGTCGAGGGTGTTGAGCCGCGGGTTGCCGTCTTTCTCGATTTTTCCGTATTGCTGGCGGGTAAGGCCTGTGCGCAAGGGCATGTCCTGGATCTGAAGGCCCAGTTGTTGGCGACGGTTGCGGATCTGTTGCAGAAGTTTGGTTAGCATGGGTTGAGTATGAGCTGTATGTGGTTCATGTCAAATTTAATGAGCCATATACTATTCACACTTCAGACAAGATTCGAATGGGAGCGTGTATCCGATGAGCCGCGACGTTTGTTTCGCGGCCGCAGACCGCTCCTACGAGGTTGTGTAGTCTCTTGTGGGAGCGGGCTCTGCCCGCGAAGACCGCGCCGCGGTATGCCTGACGAAACGCAGTGCTCTTTTCGCGGGCAGAGCCCGCTCCCACAGGCTGTGTCCAGTCGTTCAATGCCCGTGGCTGCGGCCTACATGGGAGTGTTCGGCATCGGGAACGGTGACGGCGCCGCTGATTTCCAGGCGCTGAAGGATTGCGCAGTGTTCTTCGGCAGTGCCGCCATGGCATTTCTGGCGCAGGGCAACGAGTTGATCCTGCAACGCTACCAGACCATCTATGCGTGCCTTGACATGATGAATGTGCTCGTCAATCAGATCGTTGACGCTTTGGCATTGGTCCTGGGGGCTGTCGCGCAGGCTCAGCAGATCGCGGATTTCATCCAAGGTCATGTCCAGGATGCGGCAATTGCGAATGAAGGTGAGCCGCTCGACATGGGCCTGGGTGTAGAGGCGGTAGTTGCCATCGCTGCGGGCGGGCAGGGGCAATAGCTTTTCGCGTTCGTAGTAGCGGATGGTTTCGACCTGGCAGTCGGTGATTTTCGCCAGTTCTCCGATTTTCATGCTTATGACCTCTAAAAAGGTACTTGACCCTATAGTGGCTACAGGGTGTTCACTTGGCAACCTGCACTTCAGGGAATTGCGACCAATGAGCCACCCCACCTCCGGCCATGCCCACGATCATAAGCACGAGCACGAGCACGAGCACGAGCACAGCCCTGCGCCAGTCAGTCATTGCTGCGCAGGCAAGGCAACGGCGCCCTCGACCGTCCAGCTCGCGCCCGGCGATAGCCAGGATGCCCGGCTGAGCCAGTTCCGCATCGAGGCGATGGACTGTCCGACCGAGCAGACATTGATCCAGAACAAGCTGGCCAAGGTGGCCGGCGTGCAACAGCTGGATTTCAACCTGATCAATCGGGTGCTCGGCGTGCGCCATTCGCTGCCCGATACCCAGGCGATCGAGAGCGCCATCAAATCGCTGGGCATGCATGCCGAACCTATCAGCGGGGACGAACCTGCCGCCAATGCGCTGCCAGCACCACGCAAGCCCTGGTGGCCGCTGGCGCTCTCGGGCGTGACGGCGGTCGCGGCCGAAGTGGTCCATTTCACCCAGGCGGCGCCGACTTGGGTCGTGGCATTGCTTGCATTGGTGTCGATTGCCAGTTGCGGTCTGACCACCTACAGCAAGGGCTGGATCGCCCTGAAGAACGGCAACCTCAACATCAATGCGTTGATGAGCATCGCGGTGACCGGTGCCGTGTTGATCGGCCAGTGGCCGGAAGCGGCGATGGTGATGTTCCTGTTCACCGTGGCCGAGCTGATCGAAGCCAAGTCCCTGGATCGCGCGCGCAATGCGATTGGCGGTCTGATGCGCCTCACGCCGGACACGGCGACGGTCCGTCAGGCGGACGGTCGGTGGCTTGAGCAGGACGTGAAAGCGGTCGCACTGCAGGCCATCGTGCGTGTACGTCCGGGTGAGCGTATTGGCTTGGATGGCGAGGTGACTGCTGGTCAGTCCAGCATCGATCAAGCGCCTATTACCGGTGAGAGCCTGCCGGTGGAGAAGGGTGTCGGTGACAAGGTGTTCGCCGGCACCATCAACCAGGCCGGCTCGCTGGAGTACCGGGTCACGGCCGCCGCAGGCCAGTCGACATTGGCGCGGATCATCCATGCAGTCGAGCAGGCGCAGGGCGCGCGGGCACCCACTCAGCGCTTTGTGGATAACTTTTCAAGGATCTATACGCCGGTGGTGTTCGCCCTGGCTTTGCTGATCGCGGTAGTACCGCCGCTGGTGGGCCTTGGCGCCTGGTTCGACTGGATCTACCGTGCGCTGGTACTGCTGGTGGTCGCCTGTCCCTGTGCGCTGGTCATTTCTACCCCGGTTACCATCGTCAGTGCGCTGGCTGCGGCTGCGCGCAAGGGCATCCTGGTCAAGGGTGGCGTGTACCTGGAAGGTGGCCACAAGCTGGATTATCTGGCGCTGGACAAGACCGGCACGCTGACCCACGGCAAGCCGGTGCAGACCGACTATGCGCTGCTCGATCAGGCCTTCGAGGGCCGCGCGCAGGCGATAGCCCAGGCCTTGGCGGCGCGCTCGGACCACCCGGTGTCACGGGCGATTGCCGGTGATCACAACGGGACAGATACCACCGTGATCCTGGATGATTTCCAGGCATTGCTCGGGCGCGGTATCAAGGGCCAAGTGGACGGGCAGACCTATCACTTGGGCAATCATCGGCTGGTGGAAGAGCTGGGTCAGTGCTCGCCGGCGCTGGAGGAGCAGCTTGACCGACTGGAGCGTGAAGGCAAGTCGGTGGTGGTGTTGCTTGGGCCGCAGGGTCCGGTGGCGCTGTTCGCTGTGGCCGATACCGTCAAGCAGACCAGCCGCGAGGCCATTGCCCAGTTGCATGCGCTGGGCATCAAGACCGTGATGCTGACCGGGGACAACCCGCACACTGCCAAGGCGATTGCCGCCCAAGTGGGTATCGATCAGGCCATTGGCGATCTGTTGCCTGCCGACAAGCTCAAGGCCTTGGAACAGCTGTACGCCCAAGGACATCGGGTTGGCATGGTCGGTGACGGCATCAATGATGCGCCGGCGCTGGCGCGGGCCGAGATCGGTTTCGCCATGGCGGCAGCGGGCACCGATACCGCGATCGAAACCGCCGATGTCGCATTGATGGACGATGATCTGCGCAAGATTCCGACATTCATCCGACTGTCGAGGCAGACCCGTTCGGTGTTGTTGCAGAACATCGTGCTGGCGCTGGCGATCAAGGCAGTGTTTCTGCTGATGACCGTGGCCGGTATGGCAACGCTGTGGATGGCGGTGTTTGCCGACATGGGTGTGAGTCTGCTGGTGGTGTTCAATGGGCTGCGGTTGCTGCGCAAGTAACCGCGGCGTCAGAGCTGCTGGGCCAGCGCTTCGATCTGCTCTTCGCGCTCGCGCTGGGTCAGGTGCCTGTGGCCGTTGAGCGAGGACCATTGCGGATAGGCGCGTGCCTTGTGCAGGGCGTCTGGCAGCTTGCCTTCGCGCCAGGTCTGCTCTTGTGGCGCCGCCACTTCGATGGTGCCCATGGCGGCATGGCCACGGGCATCGAGGGCTTTCACCAGTTGTTGTTGGCGCAACGCCAGCAGCCGTAGCACGTTGTCGTCCACGGTCAGTTCGCGCTCGCCCTTGAACTTGCCCAACAAGCGCGCGCCATAGCCCCGTGCGGTTTGCAGCGCGCCGCCGGCAATGGCCCCAGCGATGGCCGCCATGCCCAGGGTCAAACCGCCCACCAGCAGGTCGACGCCAGCGCCCGCCGCTGCGCCGGCCGCAATGCCGCCGCCGACCTTCACCCCCAGCTGCTTGAGCGTATCGGGGTTGAACAGATCGTCTCCCCAGCGCCCGTCCGACAGCGGCAGGTCGCCCGCCGAGGCATCCTGGCTGCGGAAGGCATACAGTTTGAGCAAGGCTTCCACGCAGCGCTGCTCGCGTGTGCGCACCGCTTGGCGAAGGTCTTCGATGGCGCGCGCCGCTGCATCACTGGTAACGCTGCGACGACAGGCCGCGCAGTCGATCAGCAGTTCGGCAATCAACCGCCGCGCGCTGCCCTGACGCACCAGCCGTTGCGCCTGCTGATCGTCGATCAGCCGTTGCAGGGCCGGACGGGAGTGCTCCAGCAGCAAGGCCAGGCTTTCATAAAGACGTCGTTCACCGTCTTCGGGCGGCGCCACGCTGTCGAAGCGCACCAAGGCATGCAAACCCAGGCGCGCCAGGGCTTCGCGCCAATCCCCCTCGCGCTGCTGGCTGCTGCTGACGAAATTGAGCACTGGCAGTAGCGGTTTCCCGCAACTGGCCAGCACTTCCAACTCATCCCGGTACTTGGCCAGCACCGGCTCGCGTGCGTCGATCACGTACAGGCCTGCATCGGAAGCCAATAACTGGCGCAGCACCTTGGCCTCCTGCTCGAAGCGTTGACGGGCTTCGCTGCCCTGCAGAAACCGCTCGACCCGCGCCGGACCGTCGAGACGCTCGCCGGGGCGATCCAGACGCTCCACGAATTCCAGCAAGGCAATGGCATCTTCCAACCCAGGGGTGTCGTAGAGCTCCAACAAGGCATCGCCATCCACTGAAAGACGTGCGCCTTCCACATGTCGTGTGGTGCTGGGCCGGTGTGACACTTCGCCAAAACCCACGTCGCGGGTAAGCGTACGCAGAAGGGAGGTCTTGCCGACGTTGGTATGGCCGACCACGGCCAGGGTCAGGGGCTTACTCATGGCCTATCTCCAGCCAGCTCAACGGGGTCGATTCATCGACCGGCAGGCCCAGTGCATCCAGCCCCGCCTGCCAATCTCCACGGCGTTGTGGGTCGAGGGCCTGGCCGGGTGGCGCGGGTAACAACCACACTCGGGTAATGCTGGCGCACCGGGCCAGTTCGGCAATCAGGCCGAGGCTGCCGCGATCCGGCGAGCGCCGCGGATCGCAGGCGATCACCAGCCGCGCGGGCGGAAAGCGGGTCATCTGTTCCAGCAGCCGCTGGCGCGACTCGCGGCTGTCGAGCACGCCGGCATCCTGAATGTCGGGCGCCAGGGCAGGCGGCCACGGATGCTGGCCGTCGAGTTCCAGTGCTACCAATACAGCGCCGCTGCTCGATTCGCTGGCTGCTTGAGTGGTGACATGCGGCAACGCGTCTGGCGCCTCATCGCGCACGCCCAAGCGTTCGCTGCTGGGCATCAGCCGTTCGCGCAACTGGCTGTAGCCGGGCAGGCTGGTATCCAGGGTCAAACCCGCGCGGCCTCGGCGCCAACGCCATTGGCAGAACGCGGCCAGCACCAGGCGCGGGCCGATACCGAACACCAGCAGCACACCGACCAGCCAACCGGCCCAGGCCTGGCGTGCGCCTTCGATGTTGGTCGCCTGATCGCCACTGGCGCGGATCATGTCGATGTCCGGCACACTGAAACCCAGCAGCGCGGGCACGGCGCCCAACAGCTGAGTCAGGTTGATGAAGGTGTCCGCGCCCAGAATGGTGGTCTCCCAGACAAAACCATAACGTCGGGTGGCCAGCAGCAACAGCAGCACGGCCAGTGCGCTGAGCAAGGCCAGCAGCCACAGCCCATGCACCAGCGTGCCCAAGGCCCAGCGGTTGAGTCGTCGTCGCTGCAGCAGCAGTACCAGCGCCGGCGCCAGATGCACGGCTTGCGCATCACGCGCCAGTTTCTCGCTCAGCCACAACCACAGTCGGCCCAGCACCGCACCGTGTCCACCAGACGCGACCAGCCCCAGCAGCCAGCTCAGCAGCAGAATGAGGTTGAGCCCCAACAGGCTGCCCAGCGCCCAGAACACGTTGACGGGCTGCAGGCCGTCGCCCAGCGCCGCGAATGCCAGGCCCGCGCCGCTGAACACGGCCAGTACGCCCAGCAGCAGCATCGCCAGTCGCGCCCCCTGTAACCAATGGCCCAGGGCCTGGCGCTGGCCATCGCGTTCGGCCAGCAGCAAAGCCCGGTGCTCGATGCGCGCGGCCAGGTCGCCGCCTTGCTGACGTGCGCGGCGGTTTGCTTCCAGGTCTTCCAGGGGGCCTGCCTGCTCTTCGCGCAGGCGGATGGCTTCACTGAGCCAGAGTCGATGCAATGCAGTGGGTGCGCTCACGCGTTTTTCCAGGCGGCCGATTCGTCGTGAGCATAACCCAAGGAGGCTCTGCTATTCTGCCGGCCATGAAGACATCTCTCCCTTTAAGCCTGATCGCCGCGCTCGCCGAGAACCGCGTGATCGGCATCGACAACAGCATGCCCTGGCACCTTCCGGGGGATTTCAAGTATTTCAAGGCAACCACCTTGGGCAAGCCGATCATCATGGGTCGCAAGACCTGGGACTCGCTGGGCCGCCCATTGCCGGGGCGCCTGAACCTGGTGGTCAGCCGACAGCCGGACCTGCACCTGCCGGGTGCCGAGGTGTTTACTTCACTGCAGGCGGCCATCGAGCGTGCCGAAGCCTGGGCGCACGAACAGGGCGCAGAGGAAGTGATGCTCATCGGTGGCGCGCAGCTGTACGCGCTGGGCCTTGGTCAGGCGGATCGCCTGTACCTGACGCGGGTAGCCTTGCAACCGGAAGGGGACGCCTGGTTTCCCGAGTTCAACGAGAACCTATGGCAGAGGGTGTCGAGCGTGCCTAACGAAGCGGTCGACGACAAGCCGGCCTACGCGTTCGAGGTATGGGAGCGCAGATGATCGGGTGGCCTGTTCGCGTCGCCCGTTCGAGGGGGCGGCCACGAACAGGCGGTACCGGTTACGCCGAAGCCAGTTCCTTGTGCTCATCGGCCGCCAGCAGAGCCTTGTCGGTCTGACCCATCACTTGGCTGGTGATGGTGCCCGCCGCCATCGATCCGCTCACGTTCAGGGCTGTGCGGCCCATGTCGATCAACGGTTCGACCGAAATCAGCAGCGCCACCAGGGTAACCGGCAAGCCCATGGCTGGCAGTACGATCAATGCAGCGAAGGTCGCGCCGCCGCCCACCCCGGCCACACCGGCCGAGCTCAGGGTGACGATGCCCACCAACGTGGCGATCCACAGCGGGTCCAGTGGGTTGATCCCAACCGTGGGCGCGACCATCACCGCCAGCATGGCCGGATACAGGCCGGCGCAACCATTCTGGCCGATCGTCGCGCCAAAGGAGGCGGCGAAGCTGGCGATCGCTTGAGGTACGCCCAAGCGACGAGTCTGCGCCTCGATGCTCAATGGAATGGTCGCCGCGCTCGAGCGGCTGGTGAAGGCGAAGGTCAGCACCGGCCAGACCTTGCGGAAGAACCGCAGTGGGTTGACCCCGGCCAGGCTCAGCAGCAGCCCATGCACCGCGAACATCAATGCCAGGCCGATGTACGACACCACCACGAAACTGCCCAGCTTGACGATGTCCTGCACGTTGGAACTGGCGACCACCTTGGCCATCAGGGCCAGCACACCGTAGGGCGTCAGCTTCATCACCAGCCGCACCAGCCGCATCACCCAGGCCTGCAGCACGTCGATCGCACCCAGGACTTTCGCCCCTTTGTCGGCATCGTCCTTTAACAGCTGCAAGGCCGCCATGCCCAGGAACGCGGCAAAGATCACCACGCTGATGATCGACGTGGGCTTGGCCCGTGCCAGATCGGCGAAAGGATTCTGCGGAATGAACGAGAGCAGCAGTTGCGGCACATTGAGATCGGCGACCTTGCCCGCGTAGTCGCTCTGGATCGTCGCCAGGCGTGCCGTTTCCTGAGCCCCGGCTACCAGGCCTTCGGCGCTCAGACCGAACAGGTTGGTCAGGCCGATACCGATCAGCGCGGCGATTGCGGTGGTGAACAGCAGCGTGCCAATGGTCAGGAAGCTGATCTTGCCCAGCGAAGAGGCGTTGTGCAGACGCGCCACTGCGCTGAGGATGGACGCGAAGATCAGTGGCATGACGATCATCTGCAGCAACTGCACATAACCGTTGCCGACCAGTTCCAGCCAGCTGATGGTGCTTTTCAGCACAGGGTGGCCGGCACCGTAGACGGTGTGCAGGCCGATACCGAACAGAACGCCCAAGGCAAGGCCCAGCAAGACCTTCTTGGCCAGGCTCCAGTCGGTACGACGCGTTTGTGCCAGACCCAGCAGCAATGCCGCGAAGATCAGCAGGTTCAACAGCAGGGGCAGGTTCATGTCAGCTCCGAAAGATTAACGACCGCGGCTCTACGGACGCTGGTCAATCGCGAATGCTAACACCCTGAATCGGAAGGCAATTAATACCGGATTGGAAAATCGTTAGGCGTTTTTGGAATAAGCGTCTTGGCCCTGAGGGCAAGAGGCCGGTCTTCACTGGAGGTTGCGTGAAGACCGGCCTGCGGGGGCCGGCTGGTGAACAGCGGCTTACAGCCCGTCGAGCATCGCCTTGTTGCGTACCGCGCCCTTGTCGGCGCTGGTGGCCAGCAGAGCATAGGCCTTGAGTGCGGTAGTCACCTTGCGTGGACGCACCTCGACCGGCTTCCAGCCTTTCTTGTCCTGTTCGGCGCGACGGGCTGCCAGTTCGGCATCGTCCACCAGCAGGTTGATCGAGCGGTTGGGAATGTCGATCAGCACCTTGTCGCCGTCCTGCACCAGGCCAATGGCACCACCCGCCGCCGCCTCAGGCGACGCGTGGCCGATCGACAGACCGGACGTACCGCCCGAGAAACGTCCGTCGGTGAGCAGCGCGCAGGCTTTACCCAGGCCCTTGGACTTGAGGTACGACGTCGGGTACAGCATCTCCTGCATGCCCGGCCCACCCTTGGGGCCTTCGTAGCGGATGATCACGATGTCGCCGGCCTGCACTTCGTCGGCGAGGATGCCACGCACCGCGCTGTCCTGGCTTTCGAAGATCTTGGCGTTGCCCTCGAACACATGGATGGACTCATCCACGCCGGCGGTCTTCACCACGCAGCCATCCATTGCGATGTTGCCGTAGAGCACGGCCAGGCCACCTTCCTGGGAGTAGGCGTGTTCGAAGCTGCGGATGCAGCCGTTTTCGCGGTCGTCGTCCAGGGTGTCCCAGCGGGTCGACTGGCTGAAGGCGGTTTGCGTCGGGATGCCACCGGGGCCGGCCTTGAAGAAGTGGTGCACCGCTTCATCGGTGGTCTGGGTGATGTCCCACTTGGCGATGCCTTCGGCCATGCTGCGGCTGTGCACGGTCGGCAGGTCGGTGTGCAGCAGGCCGCCACGGGCCAGCGAGCCGAGGATGCTGAAGATGCCGCCGGCGCGGTGCACGTCTTCCATATGGTATTTCTGAATGTTCGGCGCGACCTTGCACAGCTGCGGCACGGTACGCGACAGGCGATCGATGTCGCGCAGGTCGAACTCGATCTCGGCTTCCTGGGCAGCGGCCAGCAGGTGCAGGATGGTGTTGGTCGAACCACCCATGGCGATGTCCAGCATCATGGCGTTTTCGAATGCCTTGAAGTTGGCGATATTGCGCGGCAGGACCGACTCGTCGTTCTCGACGTAGTAGCGCTTGCACAGCTCGACGATGGTACGGCCCGCCTGCAGGAACAGCTGCTCGCGATCACTGTGGGTCGCCAGGGTGGAGCCGTTGCCCGGCAGGGCCAGGCCCAGGGCTTCGGTCAGGCAGTTCATCGAGTTGGCGGTGAACATGCCTGAACACGAACCGCAGGTCGGGCAGGCGCTGCGCTCGTATTCGGCGACCTTTTCATCCGAAGCGGTATCGTCGGCGGCAATCACCATGGCGTCGACCAGGTCCAGGCCGTGGCTGGCCAGCTTGGTCTTGCCGGCTTCCATCGGCCCGCCGGAAACGAAGATCACCGGAATGTTCAGGCGCAAGGCGGCCATCAGCATGCCAGGGGTGATCTTGTCGCAGTTGGAGATGCACACGATGGCATCGGCGCAGTGGGCGTTGACCATGTACTCGACCGAGTCGGCGATGATCTCGCGGCTGGGCAGGGAATACAGCATCCCGTCGTGGCCCATGGCAATGCCGTCGTCCACGGCAATCGTGTTGAATTCCTTGGCCACGCCGCCGGCGCGCTCGATTTCGCGTGCAACCAGCTGACCGAGATCCTTGAGGTGCACATGCCCCGGCACGAACTGGGTGAACGAGTTGGCAATGGCAATGATCGGTTTCTTGAAATCGTCGTCCTTCATGCCAGTGGCACGCCACAGCGCGCGGGCACCGGCCATGTTGCGACCGTGGGTGGACGTTTTCGAGCGATAGTCAGGCATGGAACGACTCCGGGCGGCTAATCGGGTTGCAATGAGGGATTGAGCTTTTCCTGGTCCGCGGCACGCTCGGGCGGTGTGTTGCCGTGCTTGCGGATGAGGCCGGTAACGCTGCGGGATCGCCACGCGTTCGGCCGAGCTCATAAACCCGCCGGGGGATGATTGGCGATGAGTAGGACGATTCTACACCCATGGGGGAAGGATGGAACGTGGGGCGCGGCAAGTAATCGGCAGTAAGGCCTGACGCGGCTCGCGCGGCTCTTTTACAGGCCCTCTCCGGACTGAACGCCGTGCGGTTCGCTTTATAGACTGGAAGGAGGCGCTCGCCTGGCGAGAAAAGCCAAAGCATTCAATAGAAGAAAGCCCGAAGCTCCCATCAAGACGAAGGACCAGCCCAATGTTTGAAGCAGTTGGTGGCTGGAATTACTGACAAAAGCACTCACCACGCCCCCGATGATAAAAACAGTCGTGTTTAGTAACGACGATGCGGTGCCTGCACTCTGTTCCGATAGATCAAGTGCTTCGGAAGTTGCCGCTGGCCTAAGGATGCTGGCGCCTGCTGTGCAGAAAATCGCTGGCACTAAAATGCTGGCGAACGATAGTTGCCATGTCTCTGGCATCAGAATGATGGCTGTTCCCGATCCTAGAATGAGCGTCAACCCTGCAGTCATCTGCACATGAACGGACGTCACACGGCCCAGTCGGGAAGCAGCATAGCCCCCGCCTACATAAGCAAGGCTGTAGCACAGCAACGAGAAAGCGAACTCCATGGATGTGAAGCCTAGCTTTTCCAAGAAAAATAGCGGAGAGATGACGATGAAGGAGAAATGGCTGGCAAATGCGATTGCCGACAGCAGGGACATCCCAATGAATCGAAGCTTCATGCAAGGTCCAAACCGGTCGCTCCAGCCGACATTGATAGAAGAGCTGCTGATGCTGTCTTGATCCATCAGCTTGCGCGCAAGCCAGATCGTAACGACACCGAGCGCTGCAAAGACGTGAAAGCTCGCTGTCCACCCTGCTACGGTTTGCAGCATCGTGCCGATCAATGGCGAAACTGATATACAGATCCCACTGATACTGACCATGAGTATTCGAAGCTGGCGCCGCTGAGTGCCGAAAAACAGGTCTTGGATGATTGCATTGGCTAAAACGAAGCAACCACAGCCTATTGCCTGCACCAGCCGGAACGCCAAAAAGCTTGAGAAGTCTTGCGCCATAGTGCATCCAATCGCGCCGCTCACGGCTAAACCAAGCCCAGCGAGCAGAAGCTTCCTCCTGCCAAAGCGATCCGAAAGCGGGCCAATGGCGATCTGTGAGAAGGCGAAGCCCATAGCGAAGATACTGAGTGAAAAGGCGATCCGTGTGGTGTTGGTTTGAAAATGCTCGGCCAAGGCTGGAAAGGAGGGAAGGATGACGTCCAACGGGAAAACGCCCAGCGAGGTCATCAGTATCAAGAGTGCGATGATTCCTGCTTGCCTCTGGTCCGTACGTTTTAGGTCACAATTCATCCAACAGCCCTGCCTTATGGAATGGCTCCCGCTGATTTTCAGTTGTAATTGCTCCCGCGCTTCGGAGAGCACTGAACGTTGCCACGCACGATCGCTTTGCACGTTGTGAAAGCAGATTATCGCTGTTGAGCGAATGAGCTATCTCCGATGCCAACGCTGTGTTGATCCCCTCGTCTCTCAATGCTGAGCTGAGCCAGTCTTCGTCGATGAGTGCAAAAGTTTTCATCAAGATTGGGAGCAGTCGGCTGATGCAGTTTCGAGTGTGCTCATCGGCGTGTCTCCATCCATGAACAAATAGCCCGGAGAAAAATTTGCAGTGACGAGCTTCGTCATGTAAATGGTCTCGAAACATGGACCCTACTGGACGTTTCAAAGATGCTGAGGATAAATCGAGTAGCTCTTTTGCAATGGCAGTCTCGGATATGAAGCCTGTCAGGAATCTAAAGAGCGGGCGCTGTTCTTTTTTCTCGGATTTTTCGAGTTTTGAAATTTCTAAAATGCGTTTAAATTCTGATATCTGCTGATTGTCAGCGTAGAGCTGCGCTACTTGATCGGCCAGCTCCTCTGAAAAAAGGGCGTGGTAGGCTTCATCTGTATATAGGCGGAGTGCCAGGTTTTTGGATTTTTCAGGCAGGTTGAGTCCCGAGTTTCTTTCTGTGATGTCACAGACTGCCTGGTTTACAATCTGAAGCTCTAGGGTTGTTGTGTATCGAAGAAAATAGATGAGATGCTTTGCCAGCAATCGTTGCTTTGATGCTGGTGATAGGCCTGAAACCTCAGATCTGGTAAATGCAGGCGCCATATGTTCGGGAAACCACCACTGATGATGATCCACTGTATCTGTATCATTCGGGCTAATATCATATGCCCATTGCTTGCTGCGAACCGCTGAACGCATATTCCAATCTTTCAGGTCGGTCATAGTGGTTCGATTCATTAAGGGGTCTCCCCTCGCATCAATGTCATTTCTAATGCGATCGGAATGGCAGAGTGTTCTCCATATCCAATACCCACGAAGAATAAAGGTTGTTCGTGGGAAGGCTCGATTTTTAGCGCATGTTCAACAGCCGCATCATTGAATGCGCCTGTAACCCATGTCTTGAAATTCAACGCAGTGGCGATAAGTTGAAGGCTCTGGGAAATATGACCGGCTTCAATCAGTGCCATTCGGTAGGCGCGGGAGTGTTCGTACTTCCACCACAATTTGTCTAGCCGAGAAGTCAGCCAAATCCCCATTGGAAGATTGTCAACGAAATGTTGACCGCTCAATGTCTCGCCAAGAGCCGTTGATGTGAGTGGGCCACGGTGCTCCAATGCATGTTCGTAAGGATCGTAATAGTAGAATCCAGCTTCCACGTCCCGAATGTTTTTTGCGTACACATACCCTTCTGTGGCGTTCAGGCCCCCTGCCGATGGGGAGGTTCGACGCTGACCCAATGCACAGATGCTGGCAGCTTTTGAAGCCTTTCTAAATGGAGTGGTAAAGCCGAGCGCTATAAAAAGTAAAGTGGAGACGTCTATCAAGGATAACTCCTGATTATGAAATACTCTACAAGTTGCTCGGTTTAAAAGGGTGCTTTTCAATGAGGCGTCCAGATCAGAAATATTTGGCTTCGGCAGCTTGATACGCCGCTGGCTCGCACTGCATTTATCAATTGATGTAGGGGCGCAACTAGATAGCACCTCGAAGCAGTGCTGTTGATAGGCTTTGGCCCAGTCTTCCACATTGGCGATTGCTGTCTCAAACTGAATATTTTTTGTACCGATATGAAAAATCTTTGAAAGTATATCCCATCCCCATGTGTCTTGAGGCACAGGTTCTGATGATAGGACGCCACTTTGAAGGAGCGAGCGATCTACGATGGACTCCGCATCAAAACTAGCAGGGCTAGTGAGGATCGAATTCAATCGAATCCATGTGTCTGGGTCTATTTCGTACTGCTGATGGTTGCGATAGTCCCATAGTATCCACTGGCCTTGGTGCGGATAAATAAATAGGTCTTGATTTAAATACATGGAAAACCTCCTCAGCAAAGGAGGAAGGGTCCGGTTTCCCTCCTCCCTTTCTTAGGGTTTACTTGGCTTTAACCAAGCACATCAGGTTGGCGATTTTTTTTGATTCGAGATTTATCTTCTTCATTTTATTCCCTCGCTTTCATTGGACGTCACGACGATGTGACGCATTGAGGTTAATAGCCGTACGAAAGAAGTCAAGGGCGGATTCACAGAGTCGGCAGGCGAATTGTTTGAGTTGTAAAAACTGTACTGGCTTCTGCGAGATATCTGTATCTACTTATATTGTTCTCTTTCAGGTCCGCGCGTTCGGCTAAATAGCCGGATTGAGCTAACTCATTGTTTCTTGAGCGATGCGAGCCAGACATGCTCCTTTCACGCTTTCATCTTCATAAGATGGCGCAGGGGGAGCTGTATATGTCTCAAAATGTGTAGGTGTAGTGGGTAACGTGAGATGAAGTGAGTGCAAGGACGTACGTTGGAGTCGATCACGAGAAATACATCGATTCCAACATACGGCTGCAGCAGTGCTAGCTATTAGGCAACAACCGGCACGTAATGCTCTTGATGTACCGCGTTTCCGGAATCGCTGGGTGCACCGGATGGTCCGGGCCCTGGCCGCCGCGTTCCAGCAGCTGGATGTTGCGGTCCAGGTGGCGAGCGCTGGTCAGCAGGATGTTCTGCAGGTCGTCTTCGGGCAGGTGCATGGAGCACGACGCGCTGACCAGAATGCCGTCCTTGCTGAGCAGGCGCATGGCTTGCTCGTTGAGACGACGGTACGCGCCTTCGCCGTTCTTCAGGTCTTTCTTGCGCTTGATGAACGCGGGCGGGTCAGCCACGATCACGTCGAAGCGTTCTTCAGCGGCCTTCAGCTCTTTCAAGGCTTCGAACACGTCGCCTTCCACGCAGGTGACTTTTTCGGCGAAGCCATTGAGCGCGGCATTGCGCTCGACGCCATCGAGGGCGAAGCCCGAGGCGTCGACGCAGAACACTTCGCTGGCGCCGAAGGCACCGGCCTGCACGCCCCAGCCGCCGATGTAGCTGAACAGGTCGAGCACGCGTTTGCCCTTGACGTACGGCGCCAGGCGCGCGCGGTTCATGCGGTGGTCGTAGAACCAGCCGGTCTTCTGGCCTTCCATCACCGGCGCTTCGAACTTCACGCCGTTCTCTTCCAGGGCGACCCACTCCGGCACCACACCAAAGGCGCTCTCCACGTAGCGCTCCAGGCCTTCGGCATCGCGGGCGGCCGAGTCATTCTTGAACAGAATGCCGCTGGGTTTGATCACCTGGATCAATGCGGCCATCACATCGGCCTTGTAGCGTTCCATGGTGGCCGAGGCTAGCTGCACCACCAGGATGTCGCCGAAGCGATCCACCACGAGGCCCGGCAGCAGGTCGGAATCGCCGAATACCAGGCGATAGAACGGCTTGTCGAACAGGCGCTCGCGCAACGACAGACATACGTTGAGGCGGTGCACCAGCAGCGACTTGTCCAGGCTCAGCTTGACGTCGCGCGACAGCAAGCGAGCGCAGATCAGGTTGTTCGGGCTCATTGCAACCACGCCCAGGGGCTTGCCACCCGCCGCTTCGAGAATGGCCTGATCGCCCGCCTGGAAACCGTTCAGCGGGGTCGCGGCCACGTCGATCTCGTTGCTGTAGACCCACAGGTGGCCGGCGCGCAGGCGGCGGTCGGCGTTGGCTTTGAGGCGAAGGCTGGGCAGGGACATGAAGTCGCTCCGGGTAAAAAAGAGCGGGAGTATACCCCTTTGGCCCCGGCCTCGAATGGAGGATTCGACAAATGACCCGCTGCGCACGGTGGGCGCTAGGGGCCGCAGCGGTTAGAATCCGCGCTGTCCGAGGCGTCGAGCCTGGGGCACGATTGCCTATCGATCCGCGTTTCGCATCAGGGGCCCCATGCCTGAATTACCCGAAGTAGAAACCACTCGCCGGGGTATTGCTCCGCACCTGGAAGGGCAGCGCGTGAGCCGCGTGATCGTCCGCGACCGGCGCCTGCGCTGGCCGATACCCGAAGACCTGGACGCGCGGCTGTCCGGGCAGCGGATCGTGGCCGTCGAGCGGCGGGCCAAGTACCTGTTGATCAACGCTGAAGTCGGCACCTTGATCAGCCACCTGGGCATGTCGGGCAACCTGCGCCTGGTCGAGGCCGGCCTGCCGGCGCTCAAGCACGAGCATGTCGACATCGAGCTGGAATCGGGCATGGCCTTGCGCTACACCGATCCGCGACGTTTCGGCGCCATGCTCTGGAGCCTGGATGCGCTCAACCACACATTGCTCCAGGGTCTGGGGCCCGAACCGTTGACCGAGCTGTTCGACGGCGAACGGCTGTTTCAGCTGTCGCGTGGCCGCAGCATGGCGGTCAAGCCGTTCATCATGGATAACGCGGTGGTGGTCGGGGTGGGTAATATCTACGCGACCGAAGCGCTGTTCGCCGCCGGTATCGACCCGCGCCGCGCGGCGGGGGGCATATCGCGCGGCCGCTACCTGCGCCTGGCGGTCGAGATCAAGCGCATCCTGGCCTACGCGATCGAACGCGGTGGTACCACGTTGCGCGACTTCATCGGTGGGGATGGCCAGCCGGGCTACTTTCAGCAGGAATTGTTCGCCTATGGCCGGGGTGGGCAGCTGTGCAAGGTCTGCGGTACCACCCTGCGCGAGGTCAAGCTGGGCCAGCGTGCCAGTGTGTATTGTCCGCGCTGCCAGACATGATCCGGCTGCGCGCGGCCTGCACAATGGCGGGCAACTGATATAGTTACTTTTATCCCTGATGACCCCATCGCAAATCGCAGTCGCCCACGTGAGCAGAAGGATTGTGCCATGAACCTGTTTCGAACCCTGTCGCTGGCGCTGATCGTCAGTTTCGGCCTGCACGTCGTGCCGGCCACTGCCGCCGACTCGAGCATGAGCACGAGCAGCGGTGACCCGACCTACCAGATCCAGAATCCGCCGGCCTATGCCATGATCGGCGACCTGCTGATCGCGCGGCCGCTGCTGGTGGCCGCCACCATCGTGGGCGCAGGGCTGTTCGTGATCGCATTGCCGTTCACCGCCGCCGGCGGCAACGTCGGGGCCAGTGGCAAGGCCTTGGTGGTCGATCCGGGCCGGGCCGCTTTCGTGCGTTGCCTGGGCTGTACGCAGAGCGGCTACGGCAACCGCGACTGAGCCTGCCGCTGGCGCATCTGCCAGCGCGCTGGAATCAATGCTTGCCGGTGATCTGCTTGTACTTGGCCATCAGCTGTTCCTGGGATTCAGGATGCGCTTCGTCCAGTGGTATGCAATCCACCGGGCAGACCTGCTGGCATTGTGGTTCGTCGTAATGGCCTACGCACTGGGTACACAGGTTGGGATCGATCACATAGATCTCTTCCCCCTGGGAAATGGCAGCGTTCGGGCACTCGGGTTCGCAGACGTCGCAATTGATGCAATCGTCGGTGATGATAAGGGACATGAAGACTCCGGCCCGAGACTACGGCCCAGGCATGTGAAAACCGATGGCCGCAATTGTGCCGCATTAGCGCCCGCAGTGCACGCGGGCGCAACCACTGCCGGCTACTTGTTGCTGAAGCGCAGGGTGAGCGCCTCGGCCACGGCCGGGTGTACGAACTTGGTGATGTCTCCACCCAGGGCCGCAATTTCCCGCACCAGCGTCGACGAAATGAAGGAATAGCGTTCCGAAGGGGTGAGGAACAGGCTTTCCACATCCGGAGCCAGTTGCCGGTTCATGTTGGCCAACTGGAACTCGTATTCGAAATCGGACACCGCCCGCAGGCCGCGCAGCAACACATTGGCGTTCTGTTCCTTGGCAAAGTGCGCGAGCAGGGTCGAGAAGCCCACGACCTCGACGTTCGGCAGGTGCCGCGTCACTTCGCGGGCCAACTCCACCCGTTGCTCGAGGGCGAACAGGGGGTTTTTCTTCGGGCTCGCGGCGACCGCGATGATCACGTGATCGAACAGGCGCGAGGCGCGTTCGACCAGATCACCGTGACCCTTGGTGATCGGGTCGAAGGTACCTGGGTACAACACTCGGTTCATCACGGCGTCCTGGCGGGAATCGGTTGGGGAGTGCGATGGTATCGCAGCCGGAGAGGTGGGCCAAGCCTGCATCCATGGCGCAATGCAAGCAGGATCGCCTGTGGCACGCTGTCGCGGCAGCTGGCCGCCCATTGTAGGATGGTCGATAGCCGCGGCGAGCCGCGTGACGTGGCGTGCCGACTGCTACAGTGAGTCATGCCGCGATGGATTCTGCCCGAGCTTTTCCAGCTGCGCGCGGATCTGTCATTCCTCAACTGCCGGAGCCCCCCATGCCCATCGCGCAACTGATCAGCCCACAAGCGCTCGCCGAACATGTCGACTCCCCTGGATGGGTCCTGCTGGACTGCCGCTACAGCCTGGAAGACGTCGACTACGGCCAGCGCAGCTATGCCGAAGGCCACATTGCCGGTGCCCATTTCGCCGACCTGGGTCGCGACCTCAGTGCGCCTGTGATCAAGGGCGTGACCGGGCGTCATCCGCTGCCCGAGCCTGGGCAATTGCAAGAGAGGTTGCAGCGCTGGGGTATCGGGGCAGACAGCCAGGTCGTCCTCTATGACGATGGCCCGGGTGCCTACGCGGCACGTGCATGGTGGCTGCTGGCATGGCTGGGCAAGCGCGACGGAGTGTTTCTTCTCGACGGCGGGCTGGCAGCCTGGCACGCCGCCGGGCTGCCCTTGAGCCTGGATGCGGCGTCCACGGAGCCGGGTGATTTTGTCGGTACCCCGGATAACGAACGTGTGCTTGATGCGGCCCACGTGCAGGCGCGCCTGGACGATCCGCAGCTGACGCTGCTCGATGCTCGAGCGCTGCCCAGGTTTCTGGGCGAGGTCGAACCCATCGACCCTGTCGCTGGGCACATTCCCGGCGCACAGTGCGCAGCCTTCACCGAAAACCTGGGGCCTGATGGGCGCTTCCTGCCGGTGCAGCAGCTGCGTGAACGCTTCGAGGCCCAGCTCAAGGGCCGACCTGCGCAACAGGCCGTAGCCTACTGTGGCTCGGGCGTCACTGCCTGCCACAATCTGTTCGCCATGGCCTTGGCGGGATACCCGTTGGCAACGCTGTACGCAGGCTCCTGGAGCGACTGGATCACCGATCCGCAGCGACCCGTGCAGAAGGGGCCATGAACTCGATCCACTGGTTCAGCCACTGCGGTATGCGCCGTTCCAGGTAATAGCCGGGCTGGCGCAGGCTGCCATCGACGAAGCCGACGTGCCCGCCTCGCGCATGCAGCTCGAACTCGATGCAGGGCGACATTTCTTCGGCGGTGGGCAGGCTGTGGGGAAACACGAACGGATCGTCCTTGGCCTGGATGATCAGCGTGGGTTTGGCGACGCCGCCCAGGTAGTAGCGACTCGACGAGCGGCGATAGTAATCCTGGGCATCCTTGAAGCCGTGCAGCGGGGCCGTGACCTGGCCGTCGAAATCCCAGAATGTCCTGATGCCCTGCAGCGAGCCCAGCGCTTCGAGCGCCGCCAGCCCCTCGTGCTGCCCCTCGTGCTGGAAGCGAGTTCGCTTGTCGGTCAGGTAGCCGAGCATGGCGCGCATGAAATGCGCCTGGTAGACCCTGGAAAAGCCCTGGGTCATGCGGTCGGCACACTGGTCCAGGCGAAACGGCACCGATACCGCCACCGCGGCCTGCAATGGGCTGGCCGCTCCGCTTTCACCCAGGTGCTTGAGCAGGATGTTGCCGCCCAGTGAATAACCCACGGCGTAAAGCGGCGCCTGGGGGCGCTGCTTACCCAGGTGTTCGAGCACGTGCAGCAAGTCTTCGCTGGCGCCGGAGTGGTAGCTGCGCGCCAACAGGTTGGGTTCGCCCGAGCAGCCGCGCCAGTTGACGGCCACGCTGGCGCAACCGTGCTGCCCCAACTGGCGTTGCAGGCCGGCGACGTAGGGCGAATTGGATGATCCGGTCAGGCCGTGCAATACCAGCACCAATGGCGCATGGGGGGCGTGTGGGCCGTGCCAGTCGAGGTCGACGAAATCGCCATCCTCCAGCCACAGACGCTCCCGCTCGCGCGGCAACGCTGGCTGCTTGCGCCACAAGGGGCCCCACAGCGTCTGCAGGTGTGGGTTACCCAGCCCGAGGGCTGGGCGAAAGCGAGGATGTGCTGCGTTCAACGTGAATACCCTGCCAAGCCGATGTCAGCCGCGCTGCCACAGGGAGTAGTAGACCTGCCCGGCTTTCTTCTCGCGGTGCAGGCGCCATGTTGCCGGCAACTGCAACGCCGAGGGCGGTGTCTCGCTCTCGGTGTAGATCCAGGCACGTTCGGCCAGCCAGCCTTTTTCTTCCAGCAGCGTGCAGGTCGCCGGCAGCAGGTTCTGGTGGAAGGGTGGGTCGAGGAATACCAGATCGAATGCGCTCGGGTTCTGGGTTTCCAGGTACTTCAACGCATCGCTTTGCAGCAACTGGCCCGTGGCGCAACCGAGCAGATCCAGATTGTGCCGAAGGCTGGAGATGGCGGTGGCATTGGCATCCAGCGCCAATGCCATGCTGGCGCCACGGGACAGCGCTTCGAGGTACAGGGCACCGCTACCAGTGAAGGCATCCAGCACCTTGGCACCTTCGATGTGCGCGGCCAGCCAGTTGAACAGCGTTTCACGTACCCGATCAGGGGTCGGGCGCAAGCCAGGCGCTTCCGGGAAGCCCAGCTTGCGGCTGCGCCACTGGCCGCCAATGATGCGCAGGTGGCCTTGGCCACCATGGGGTTGCTTGGGTTTGACGCTGGCCATCAGTGCTCCGGTACGCCGAGCGGTTGCTCGTTGGGTGTGTCCGTGGGGGCCGGCAACGGTTGCTGCGCAACCTTGGGGCCAGCCGTGACGATCACCAGTTTATCGGCATCCAGATGTTTGTTCATCGCAGCTTTGACCTGCTCAACGGTCAGTGCCTGGGATTGCTGCAGGAAGTCTTCCATCCAGGTCAGCGGCATGTCGTAGAAACCGGTGGCGCCCAGTTGCGCGACGATGCTCGCGTTGCTGGCATTGGACAGCGGGAAGCTGCCAGCCTGCTCGCGTTTGGCGTTGTCCAGTTCTTCCTGGGTGGGTCCGGTCTTGAGGTAATCGCGCAGGATGTCCTGCACCAGCTTCAAGGTGCCGTCGCCGAGCTCGGCACGGGTCTGCAGGTTGATCAGGAACGGACCGCGCACCTGCATCGGCGTGAAGCCCGAGTACACCCCATAGGTCAGCCCGCGTTTTTCCCGGACCTCGCTCATCAGGCGGGTACCGAAGGAACCGCCGCCCAGGATCTGGTTGCCCATGGACAGTGCGGCGAAATCCGGATCCTTGCGGTCGATGCCCAGCTGCGCGATGAACATCTGCGTCTGCTTGGACGGGAAGTCGATATGGGTCACGCCGGCCGCTGGTACGGCTGGCTGTGCCGGCTTGGCCAGCGCAGGGCCCTTGGGCAGGGCGCTGGATACCTGCGCGGCGATCTGCTCGGCTTCGTTTCGCGACAGATCGCCGACGATGGCGATCACCGCGTTGCCTGCAGCATAGGCACGTTGATGGAACGCCCGCAGCTGCTCGATGCTCAGGCGCGGCAGGCTCTTGGCGTCGCCTTCGCTTGGGTGTGCATACGGATGGCTGCCATACAGCTGCGTGAACAGCTCGTTGCTGGCCAGCTTGGCAGGGTTCTGCTTCTGGAATTCGAAGCTGGCGAGCAGTTGGTTCTTGATGCGTACCAGGGCGTCTGCCGGAAAGGTCGGTTTGCCGACGACATCGGCGAACAGCTTGAGCGCAGGGGTACGCTTGTCGGTATCGCTGAGGCTGCGTAGCGACGCCACGGCCATGTCGCGATAGGCGCCGTTGGAAAAGTCCGCGCCCAGGCCTTCGAAGCCTTGGGCGATGGCGCTGACGTCCTTGCCGGCCACGCCTTCGTTGAGCATGGCATTGGTCAGCAGGGCGATGCCGGGATGGTTTTGATCCTGGCTGCTGCCGGCGGCGAAGGTAAGCCGCAGGTCGAACATCGGCAGCTCGTGGGCCTCGACGAACAGGACCTTGGCGCCTTCGGCGGTTTTCCAGCTTTGAATGTCTAGACGGCGATGGCTGGGTGCGGTGTTGCCCAGCTCGCTCACCGATTGCAGGCCGCGCACGGGTTGGCCAGCGCCGGTGGCGTCCGCAGCCTGGGCTGCGAAAGTGGCCATGCAGCCGACCAGCACCAGAAGGGTCGAGCCAGCCAGGAGGCGACGGGGGGTGGTGGGCTCACTCATGAGCGGCTTCCTCTGGCAGAACGTGGGCGATACTCAAGCGATCGCGGGTGAAATAGGTGCGTGCGGCGCTCTGGATGTCCTGCGGCGTCACGCTCTTGAGGTCTTCGAGTTCGCTGTCCATGAGTTTCCACGACAGCCCCACGGTTTCGAGCATGCCGATGGTGGTGGCCTGGCTGCTGATGGAGTCGCGGCTGTAGACCAGGTCGGCGATGACCTGAGCGCGCACGCGCTCCAACTCGTCGGCAGAGGGCGGCGTGGTCTTGAGCTCGTCGAGCAGTTTCCAAAGCCCTTTCTCGACATCGGCGAGGGTCTTTTTCTTCTGCGCATTGGGCGTCGCGGAAATGAAGAACAGGCTGTCGCCGCGGGTGAAGGCGTCGTACCGGGCACCACCGCTGGAGATCAGTTCCTGGCCGCGTTCCAGGCGTGTGGCCATGCGCGCGCTGTAGCCGCCGTCGAGCAGTGCGGAAATCAGCCGCAGGGCCTGGACGTCGCGTGGCTTGTCGGCAGTGGCCAGCGCTGGGACGTTGAAACCGTAGAGCAGGCTCGGCAGTTGGGTGCGGACATGCAATGTGGCCAGGCGCTGGCCGGGGTTGGCCAGTTCCAGCGGGATCTTCGCCGGCGGGGTGGGGCGCCGGGCGATGTTGCCGAAGAAGCGTTGGGCCAGGGCCTTGACCTCGTCCGGCTTGACGTCGCCCACCACCACCAGGGTGGCGTTGTTGGGCACGTACCAGGCCTGGTACCAATGGCGCAGCTCTTCGACCTTCATGCGTTCCAGGTCGGCCATCCAGCCGATGGTGGGCGTGTGGTAACCACTGGCCGGGAAAGCCATGGCCTTGAAGATCTCGTACGCCTTGGCACTGGGCTTGTCGTCGGTGCGCAGGCGGCGTTCTTCCTTGATGACTTCGATTTCCCGGGCGAATTCTTCGGCGGGCAGGCTGAGGCTGGCCATGCGGTCGGCTTCGAGGTCGAACGCCACGGCCAGGCGGTCCTTGGCCAGCACTTCGTAATAGGCGGTGTAGTCGTCGCTGGTGAAGGCGTTTTCTTCGGCGCCGAGGTCGCGCAGGATGCGCGAGCCTTCGCCGGGGCCCAGTTTGTCGGTGCCTTTGAACATCATGTGTTCAAGGGCGTGGGACAGGCCGGTCTGGCCGGGGGTTTCGTAGCTGGAACCGACCTTGTACCAGATCTGGGAAACCACCACCGGGGCGCGGTGATCCTCGCGCACGACGACCTTGAGGCCGTTGTCCAGGGTGAATTCGTGCGTGGGCTGTGTATCGGCGGCAAAAGCTGCCAAAGGCAGGCTGAGCGTGCAGAGCAGCAGGCCTGCGGCGCGGCGGGCGAGGACATTCATGGGATTCAGAACCTTGAGAGCTGCCCGCGTGGCCTTAGCGTCTACGGGCGAGGAGGTGCTAGGATACTGATCCGGTCCGCTGGGGGCCATGCCTGGATGGCATGAACCTGCCCGGGCAACTCGACAAAATGTTGCGCGTGAACGAGCCGGCGTAAAAGCAGTCTGTGTTGCGTCTTCGAATTTTTTCCGACTCGCCGCCTGGCGCGTCGCTACCTTGAGATAGCCGTCTTCCATGTTTGGTTCCAACGACGACAAAAAGACCCCGGCCCCGGCCGGTGAAAAGAAAGGCCTGTTCGGATGGCTGCGCAAGAAGCCGCAGACACCTGTCGCCGAACAGCCGCCAACCCCTGCCGCCCAGGATCTGCCCGCACAAGCCGACGCCGCTGCCGAGGCGATCCCGCAGGCTTCCGTCGAGGCCGCAGTGGCGCTCGCACCGGAGCCGGTTCTGGCGCCGCAGGTCGAGCCCGCTGCCGCACCTGCCCAGCCTGCCCCGCACGGCCTGGTGCTCCCGGTGCCCGAGGAACCCGTGGCGCTGGTCGAGGACGATGCCCCGCAAACGCCGCCGGTCATCGCTCCGCGGCCGGAAGCGCAGGCCCCGGTGGCCGTCGAGCCTGTTCCTGTTCCTGTTTCGCCACCAGCTGCTGCAACGCCCAGCGCGCCAGCCCCGGTATCTGCGCCACCGTTGCCAGTGCAAGTGCCCGTGGCAACCGTCGCTGCGCCCCGTGTCGAAGCACCGGCGCCTGCCGTCGCTGCCGCGCAACCTCCAGGACAGGCCAAGACCGGCTTCTTCGCGCGCCTCAAGCAGGGCCTGGCCAAGACCAGCGCCAGCCTTGGCGAAGGTATGGCCAGCCTGTTTCTGGGCAACAAGATCATTGACGACGACCTGCTCGAAGAGCTGGAAACCCGCCTGCTGACCGCCGACGTCGGCGTCGAGGCCACGTCGGTGATCATCCAGAGCCTGACCCGCAGGGTAGCGCGCAAGGAACTGACCGACGCCGCCGCCTTGTACAAGGCTTTGCAAAGCGAGCTGACCGCCCTGCTGCGGCCGGTCGAGCAGCCATTGGTGATCAAGGCCGAGCACCAGCCATTCGTGATTCTGGTGGTGGGCGTCAACGGCGCCGGCAAGACCACCACCATCGGCAAGCTGGCCAAGAAGCTGCAGCTCGAAGGCAAGAAGGTCATGCTGGCAGCGGGTGACACGTTCCGTGCCGCAGCCGTCGAGCAGTTGCAGGTGTGGGGCGAGCGCAACAATATTCCGGTCATCGCCCAGCACACCGGTGCTGATTCCGCCTCGGTGATCTTCGACGCCGTGCAAGCCGCCAAGTCGCGCGGCATCGATGTCCTGATCGCCGACACCGCCGGCCGTCTGCACACCAAGGACAACCTGATGGAAGAGCTGAAGAAGGTCCGTCGGGTGATGGGCAAGCTCGACGAGCAGGCGCCGCACGAAGTCCTGCTGGTGCTCGACGCCGGTACCGGGCAGAACGCGATCAACCAGGCCAAGCAGTTCAACCAGACCGTGGCCCTGACCGGCCTGGCGCTGACCAAGCTCGACGGCACCGCCAAGGGCGGGGTGATCTTCGCGCTGGCCAAGCAGTTCGGCCTGCCCATCCGCTACATCGGCGTGGGCGAGGGCATCGACGACCTGCGTACCTTCGAGGCAGAACCCTTCGTCCAGGCATTGTTCGCCGAGCGGGAGCCTTCATGATTCGATTCGAACAGGTTGCCAAGCGCTACCCCAACGGCCATGTCGGTCTGCATGAACTGAGCTTCCGGGTGCGGCGTGGCGAATTCCTGTTCGTTACCGGTCATTCCGGCGCGGGCAAAAGTACCTTGCTGCGCCTGCTGCTGGCGATGGAACGGCCCACCAGCGGCAAGCTGCTGCTGGCCGGCCAGGATCTGGGGCAGATCACCAATGCGCAGATCCCGTTCCTGCGCCGCCAGATCGGCGTGGTATTCCAGAATCACCAGCTGCTGTTCGACCGTACGGTGTTCAACAACATCGCCTTGCCGCTGCAGATTCTCGGCTTGAGCAAGCCGGAAATCGCCAAGAAGGTCGATTCGGCGCTCGAGCGCGTGGCATTGGCAGACAAGGCCGACCTGTACCCCGGCGACTTGTCGACGGGCCAGCAACAGCGCGTGGGCATTGCCCGGGCCATCGTCCATCAGCCAGCCTTGCTGCTCGCCGATGAACCCACCGGCAACCTCGACCCGCGTCTGGCGGCCGAGATCATGGGGGTCTTCGAAGACATCAACCGGCTAGGCACCAGCGTGCTGATTGCCAGCCACGATCTGGCGCTGATCGCGCGCATGCGTCACCGCATGCTGACGCTGCAGCGCGGACGCCTGATCGGTGACGGAGAGGCAGGACAATGAGTGCGACACGCAGCCCCAAGGTCGCGGACCGGGTAGCGCCCAAGGGCGGCGAGCCCACACCGCAGAAGCCGAAGAAACGCCAGCGTGACGAAGACGACGGGCCGCCGTTCAGCAGCTTGCTGCGCGCCTGGGTCGAAAGCCATCGCGCCAGTTGGGTCGACAGCCTGCGCCGTCTGGGCAAGCAGCCGATCGGCAGCTTCTTTACCTGCCTGGTCATGGCCGTGGCCTTGAGCTTGCCCATGGGCCTGTCTTTGCTGCTCAAGAACGTCGAGCGACTGGGCGGTTCGTGGCAGCGCGCGGCGCAAATCTCCCTGTATCTGGAACTCGATGCCGGCGAGCGCGAGGGCCAGGCCCTGGTGACGCAGATCAAGGGGCTGTCGGGCGTGGCGCAGGCCGAGTTCATCAGTCGCGAGCAGGCGCTGGGCGAGTTTCAGCAGCAGTCGGGGCTGGGCGAGGCGCTCAAGGAACTGCCCGAGAACCCCCTGCCCGGCGTAGTGGTGGTCACCCCGCTGGAAATCGACAAGGCCGCCCTGGAAACCCTGCGCCAGCAACTCGCCGAACTGCCCAAGGTGCAGCAGGCGCAGCTGGACCTGGTGTGGGTGGAGCGGCTGGCGGCGATCCTCAAGCTGGGCGACCGGTTCGTGTTTGGCCTGACCCTGCTGCTGGTTTCGGCGTTGCTGCTGGTGATCGGCAACACCATTCGTCTGCACATCGAGAACCGACGCATCGAAATCGAGGTCATCAAACTGGTAGGGGGCACGGACAGCTACGTGCGTCGACCTTTCCTGTACATGGGTGCGCTGTACGGCTTCGGCGCAGGCATTTTTGCCTGGGGCATCCTGGCATTCGGCCTGGATTGGCTCAACGATGCGGTCACCGGGCTTTCCGGTCTGTACGGCAGCGACTTCGCCTTGGGTGGGGTTCCCGTCGCCGACGGCTTGTCTCTCTTGCTAGGCGCGGTATTGTTAGGGTATATCGGTGCGTGGATTGCGGTCTGGCGGCACCTGCGCGAACTGGCGCCGCGTTAGCCTGCAACAGATATGTGTGCTGTTCGAACGTGTATTCAAAGTTAACTTTATTGTCATTGGCCGTCAAAGCGTCATAGGGAACTTGTCTACTGGTTTCCGGTCAATTTTTCGCAGTGCCTGCGGGCACGAGTCATGTGAGTCGGAGGTTTTTTCGTATGACCACTTCTTTGCAACCTGCTTATGCGCTGGTGCCGGGTGCAAACCTGGAAGCCTATGTGCACACGGTGAACAGCATTCCCTTGCTGACGCCCGAGCAGGAGCGTGAACTGGCCGAGAGTCTCTACTATGAGCAGGATCTTGGAGCGGCTCGGCAGATGGTGCTCGCTCACCTGCGTTTCGTCGTGCACATTGCGCGCAGCTATTCGGGCTACGGCCTGGCTCAAGCCGACCTTATCCAGGAAGGCAACGTCGGCCTGATGAAGGCCGTGAAGCGTTTCAACCCGGAAATGGGTGTGCGTCTGGTGTCGTTCGCCGTGCACTGGATCAAGGCTGAAATCCACGAGTTCATCCTGCGCAACTGGCGCATCGTCAAGGTGGCGACTACCAAGGCGCAGCGCAAGCTGTTCTTCAATCTGCGCAGCCAGAAGAAGCGTCTGGCCTGGCTGAACAACGAGGAAGTGCACCGCGTGGCCGAAAGCCTGGGTGTGGAGCCGCGTGAAGTCCGCGAGATGGAAAGCCGCCTGACCGGCCATGACATGGCCTTCGATCCGGCTGCCGAAGCAGATGACGACAGTGCGTTCCAGTCCCCGGCCAACTACCTGGAAGACCATCGCTACGACCCGGCGCGCCAACTGGAAGACGCCGATTGGAGCGACAACTCCAACACCAACCTGCACGAAGCCCTGCAGGTGCTGGACGATCGCAGCCGCGACATTCTTTACCAGCGCTGGCTGGCCGAGGAAAAGGCGACGCTGCACGAGTTGGCCGAGAAGTACAACGTGTCGGCCGAGCGCATTCGTCAGTTGGAGAAGAGTGCGATGAACAAGCTGAAGGTCTCCATCGCGGCTTGATGCAATGTGTTCTTGATGCAATGTGTTGATGTGTTGAATTGAAAAGCCCCGACTGGTTCGGGGCTTTTTGTTGCCGGGCAGAAAGTCTTCACGGGTAGAGGGCTCTCCACCCGCCCGCGCTCCCACACAGACGCGGCTTAATCGGCCCAGGGCGCCGGGCGCGGCATGTTGAGGCGCAGAAGATAGTCATGGCCGCCCAGCTGGCCCATCTGCTGGCGGATCCAGCCCGCGCGGCGAGCCACGTAAGGGCTGGGCCGGCTGGCACTCCAATCGCGCGGGTTGGGCAGCACGGCGGCCAGCAGGCTGGCTTGCTGGCGGGACAGTTGAGCCGCGCCAACGCCGAAATGATGCCGCGCGGCCGCTTCGGCGCCGAACACGCCGTCGTCCCATTCCGCGCTGTTGAGGTAGACCTCGAGAATGCGCTGCTTGGACCAGAACATCTCGATCAGACCGGTGAACCACGCCTCCAGGCCTTTGCGCAACCAGCTGCGGCCCGACCATAGAAATACGTTCTTCGCCACCTGCTGACTCAGAGTGCTGGCACCGCGCAGCGAGCCACCTTCCTCGTTGTGCGCAAACGCTGCACGGATGGCAGCGATGTCGAAGCCCCAATGCTCGGCGAAACGTTGATCTTCACCGGCGATCACAGCCACCTTGAGATCGTCGGCAATGTTCGCCCAGGGTTGCCAGTCGCGCTGCAGGTCGATCGGCTGGCCGTCGATCAGGGATTCGATCTTGCGTTCGGCCATGAGCATGGTGCCCGGCGGTGGAATGAAGCGAAAGATCACCACCACGGCCACGCTTGCGGCGACGAACCAGAGCAGGGTCTTGCACAGACGGCGGAAGAGGGATTGCAGCATGAAGGGCTTGGCCTGGCCGGGTGAGCGGGCCATTATACAGACCCTGCGGTGCAACACGGCTTTATGAGGACACACCTGGATGCTGCGTACGTTCATGATGCTGGCTGCGTTCTTCGGCTTTACCGGTGTTGCGCTCGGTGCCTTCGCCGCCCACGGTTTGAAGAATCGCCTGAGTGCCGAGTACCTGGCCATTTTCCAGACCGGCGTCAGTTACCAACTTATCCACACCCTGGCGTTGTTCGGGGTCGCGCTGCTCAGCGTCCATGTGCCGGGGCGTCTGGTGGGCTGGGCGGGCGCGCTGTTCTGCCTGGGTATCGTGTTGTTCTCGGGTAGCCTGTATTTGTTGACCCTCACCGGCGTCAGCAAGCTGGGTATCGTTACCCCGTTCGGCGGCCTGGCGTTGCTCGCCGGTTGGCTGTGCCTGGGCATGATCGCCTGGCGCCTGGGCTGATCGCGCGGGTGGTCGGCTTGGCCTTGGGAATCCTCGGCGATCGGGCTAGAATGGCGACCCCCAAAAAATGATGGCTGCCGACCGCATGCGCATTCAATTGAACGGCGACCCTTTCGAACTTCCCGACGGCGAAACCGTTGCCGGGCTGCTGGTCCGTCTCGAGTTGGTCGGCCGCCGCGTGGCCGTCGAGCTGAACCAGGACATCGTCCCGCGCAGCCAGCACGGCGACACCGTACTGGGCGAGGGTGACCAGATCGAAGTGGTTCACGCCATCGGCGGCGGCTGATCGAGTCGCCGGCACCTTCCACGTTCGTATCTTTACCTCAGCAGAGGAATTCCGATGAGCAATGCTCGCATTGACAAGCCATTCACCCTGGCCGGTCGCACCTTCGAGTCGCGCCTTCTGGTCGGCACCGGCAAGTACCGCGACCTCGAGCAGACGCGGCTGGCCATCGAGGCTTCGGGCGCCCAGATCGTCACGGTCGCCGTGCGCCGCACCAATATCGGCCAGAACCCCGGCGAGCCGAACCTGCTCGACGTGCTGCCGCCGGATCGCTACACCATCCTGCCCAACACCGCCGGTTGCTACGACGCCGTGGAAGCGGTGCGCACCTGCCGCCTGGCCCGCGAACTGCTCGACGGTCACAACCTGGTCAAGCTGGAAGTGCTGGCCGACCAGAAGACCCTGTTCCCCAATGTGATCGAAACCCTCAAGGCCGCCGAAGTGCTGGTCAAGGACGGTTTCGACGTGATGGTCTACACCAGCGACGATCCGATCATCGCTCGCCAGCTGGCCGAGATCGGCTGCATCGCAGTCATGCCGCTGGCTGGCTTGATCGGCACCGGCCTGGGTATCTGCAACCCGTACAACCTGCAGATCATTCTGGAAGAAGCCAAGGTCCCGGTGCTGGTCGATGCCGGCGTGGGTACCGCGTCCGACGCGACCATTGCCATGGAACTGGGCTGTGAAGCCGTGCTGATGAACTCGGCCATCGCCCACGCACAGGATCCGATCATGATGGGTGCGGCCATGAAGCACGCCATCATTGCCGGGCGCATGGCCTATCTGGCCGGGCGCATGCCGAAAAAACTCTATGCCAGCGCCTCTTCGCCGCTGGATGGCCTGATCAAGTAAGAGCCCCCGATGACTGACTCGCAAGAAACGCCAACGTCCAACGAAGGCGAACCGCGCCAGCACCGCGCTATCAAGAGCTTCGTGATGCGCGCCGGGCGCATGACCGAAGGCCAGCAGCGTGGCCTGGACCAGGGCAAGCCGCTGTTCGTGCTGCCACTGACCGATGAGCCGGCCGATTTTGACCAGGTGTTCGGTCGCAGTGCGCCGCGCACCCTGGAAATCGGCTTCGGCATGGGCCATTCGCTGCTCGAAATGGCAGCGGCCTCGCCGGAACTGGATTTCATCGGTGTTGAAGTACACCGGCCTGGCGTTGGCGCACTGCTCAACGGCGTGCTGACCCAGGGTTTGAAAAACCTGCGGGTCTACGACTGCGATGCCATCGAAGTGCTCAAGCAGTGCGTTGCCGACAACAGCCTGGATCGACTGCTGCTGTTTTTCCCGGACCCCTGGCACAAGGCGCGCCACCACAAGCGGCGCATCGTCCAGCCGGCGTTCGCCGAACTGGTGCGCAGCAAGCTCAAGGTCGGGGGTGTACTGCACATGGCGACCGATTGGGAACCCTATGCCGAGTACATGCTGGAAGTCATGAATGTCGCGCCCGGTTACCGCAACCAGGCGGCCGACGGCGGTTGCGTACCGCGTCCGGCCGAGCGGCCGGTGACCAAGTTCGAGCGCCGCGGTGAGCGGCTGGGGCATGGGGTGTGGGATTTGAAGTTCGAGAAGGTTGACTGAGGGTTATGTAGTGGTCTGGCGGGCCTCTTCGCGGGCAGAGCCCGCTCCCACAGTCGTTTGTGGGAGTGGGGCGGGCAGCGAGCCATCTGGCCGCGAAGAGGCCTGCATGGCTGGCACATCACTTGCGATCAGCGACGATCCCCAGCAGCACAAGCACCACCAACAGCACCGGCGCCAGGCTGTAGTTGTTGAATTGGCTCAACCCCTTCAGCACCCAGGGCGTGGCATAGATCAAGGCCGCGCCACTGCCGATCACGCACATCAGGGCGATCAGGGGTACTCGCAGCATGCCTGAGAGCGAGCCCAGGCGGCCCTCGGCCCACGCCTTCACATCGGCGCCGAACAGCACCAGCACACAGCCCACCAAGGCCAGGGAAATCTCCGAAAGGTTGCCTCGGCCCCAGCGGGACACGGTGGCGAGCAGATCGAGCACGAAATCCATCAGGACAATCCTTATACCAGGAAGTATTGCAGCAGGTCGTTGAGGAACAGCTGCCCGCGGGCAGTGGCGACCAGGCGCGTCGGTTCGACCTGTAAAAGGCCCTTTTGTTCGGCGCTGGCGCGGGCTGTCGCCAGTGACTGCAGGGACAGGCCGGTGCGTTGCGCGAACAGACCGGCGTCGACGCCCTCGGTGAGGCGCAATGCATTCATCAGGAACTCGAAGGGCAACTCGTCTGCGGCCAGGCCCTTCTCGCCGGCCTTGAATGGCTTGGCGGGGTTCAGGTAATCCTTGGGCAGGCGGGTTTTCCAGGTGCGCACGATGCGTCCATCATGGTGGCTCAGCTTGCCATGGGCGCCGGCGCCGATGCCGATGAAGTCGCCGAAGCTCCAGTAGTTGAGGTTGTGCCGCGCTGCCTTGCCTGGTCTGGCATAGGCCGACACTTCGTACTGGCTGAAGCCATGCTCGGCCAGCAGGGCCTGACCGGCCTCCTGGATGTCCCAGAGGATATCGTCCTCGGGCAGCACGGGCGGCTGGTTCCAGAACACCGTGTTGGGTTCCAGGGTCAGTTGGTACCAGGACAGGTGCGTAGGTGCCAGGGCGATGGCCTGGCGCAGATCGTCCAGTGCCTCTTCCAGGGACTGATCGGGCAGGCCGTGCATCAGGTCCAGGTTGAAGTTGTCGAAACCGGCGCGGCGCGCCATCTCAGCGGCGCGCAGGGCTTCGTCACCGGTGTGGATGCGGCCCAGGGCTTCGAGCTTCTGCGCCTGGAAGCTCTGGATGCCGATGGACAGGCGGTTGATCCCCAGTTTGCGATAGGCCACGAACTTGTCTTGTTCGAAGGTGCCGGGGTTGGCCTCCAGGGTGATCTCGATGTCGGGCGCGAAGGCGATGCGTTGCTTGACGCCGGCCAGCAGTCGGCCCAGGGCAGCCGCGCTGAACAGGCTGGGGGTGCCACCGCCGAAGAAGATCGAGCTCAGCGGGCGTCCGTAGACCGCGGGCAAGTCCTGGTCCAGGTCGGCCAGCAGGGCATCGATGTATTCTTCTTCGGGCAGAACCGGGCTGGCAGTGTGGGAATTGAAGTCGCAGTACGGGCATTTGCGCACGCACCAGGGGATGTGGACGTACAGCGCCAGCGGTGGCAGCTGCACCAGCGCCTGGTCGGGACGCGGTGCCGGCGGATAAAGCAGTCGGTCGTTCATGCAAGGCTCAGGCGTTGGCGCAGCAAGGCCATGGCACGGGCGCGGTGGCTCAGTTGGTTCTTCTGTATCGGTTCGAGTTCGGCGCTGGAACAATTGCGTTCGGGCACCCAGAACAACGGGTCGTAGCCGAATCCGTGAGCGCCGCTGGCGGCGTGCAGGATGCGACCGTGCCACAGCCCTTCGCAGAGGATCGGCAGCGGGTCGTCGGCGTGCCGCACCAGGGCCAGGACGCAGACGAACTGCGCGCCGCGCTGCTCGTCGGGCACGCCCTGCAAGGCGTCGAGCAGCTTGGCATTGTTGGCGGCATCGCCCTGGCCATCGGCATAGCGCGCCGAATAGATGCCCGGAGCACCGCCAAGAAAGTCCACGGCCAGGCCGGAGTCGTCGGCTAACGCAGGCAGGCCGGACAGGCGTGCGGCGTTGCGTGCCTTGAGGATGGCGTTCTCGACGAACGACAGCCCGGTTTCCTCGGGCTCGACCTGGCTGAATTCACCGACCGAACGAAGTTGCACCGCCCCGCCGAGCATGGCCTGCAGTTCCTTGAGCTTGCCGGCGTTATGGCTGGCGAGGACGAGTTGGGTGAAGTTGATCATGGTTGTGAATGGGTTCCGAAGGGTTCAAAGAGCCAGTTCATGCGGGCGGCCTGACGAATCGGGTGGCCTGCTTCGCGGGCAGAGCCCCGCTCCCACAAGGTGAGTTTTGCGCACGATCCTGTGGGAGCGGGGCTCTGCCCGCGAAGAAGGCGCCATGGTCGTCGAGTGTTACACCGCCACCCGATGCTCCTGCAGACCGGGGCTGCTGACCCGGTAGATGCCGATTTCACCCAGAAGGTTAGGCCAGATCTTGCTCGCCCACCCGTGCCTGTGCTGTTGATCCACTGCCAGGCGGTTGAGCACCTGCGCGCGGCGCTCGCTGCACAGGGCCTCGAAGTCGGCAAAGGTGCAGAAGTGGATGTTCGGCGTGTTGTACCACGTATATGGCAGGAACTCGGACACCGGCATGTGGCCCTTGCTGGCCAGGTACCAACGGCAGCGCCAGTGGCCGAAATTGGGGAAGGTGATGATGCATTGGCGACCGACCCGCAGCATTTCGTCGAGAATACGGTCAGGGTATTCTACCGCCTGCAGCGCCTGGGTCATGACCACGATGTCGAAACTGTTGCTGGCGAAGTTGCCCAGGCCTTTGTCCAGGTCCTGCTCGATGACGTTGATGCCCTTGCGCACGCATTCGGTGATGTTGTCGGCATCGATTTCCAGGCCGTAGCCGGTGACCTGTTTGTGGTCGCGCAGCCAGGCGAGCAACTCGCCATTGCCGCAGCCCAGGTCGAGCACGCGGCTGCCGGCGGGAATCCAGTCCTGGATGATTTCTAGGTCAGCTCTCATGGATGCCTCACAGTGCAATGCGGTTCATGTAGCTGCTGAACGCCTGCAGATACCGTGGAATGGGGATCAGAAAGGCGTCATGACCCTGCGGTGCATCGATTTCCAGGTAGCAGACGTCTTTCTTCGCCGCCATCAGCGCATCCACCAGCTCGCGCGAGCGCGCTGGCGAGAAACGCCAGTCGGTGGTGAACGACATCACGCAGAACTTGGCCTGCACATGGGCGAAGGTGGCGGCCAGATCGTCGTCGTGAGCTGCGGCCGGGTCGAAGTAGTCCAGCGCCTTGGTCATCAGCAGGTAGGTGTTGGCGTCGAAGCGACCGGAGAATTCCTCGCCCTGATAACGCAGGTAGCTTTCCACCTGGAATTCCACGCTGTGGAAGTCGTAGTTGAGCTTTTCGCTCTTCAGGCCGCGGCCGAATTTCTCGCCCATCGAGTCATCCGACAGGTACGTGATGTGCCCGACCATGCGCGCGAGCATCAGGCCGCGTTTGGGAATCACCCCGCGGGCCTGGAAATCCCCCCCATGGAACTCGGGGTCGGACAGGATGGCCTGGCGCGCCACCTCGTTGAAGGCGATGTTCTGTGCGCTGAGCTTGGGCGCCGAAGCGATTGCCAGGCAGTGGCGGACGCGCTCCGGGTAGGTGATGGTCCACTGCAATGCCTGCATGCCGCCCAGGCTGCCTCCAACCACCGCTGCCCACTGGGTAATTCCCAGGGCGTCCGCCAGGCAAGCCTGGCTGTGCACCCAGTCTTCGACGGTCAGCACCGGGAAATCGGCGCCGAACGGCTTGCCGGTCTCGGGATCGATGCTGCTGGGGCCGGTGGAGCCGTTGCAGCCGCCCAGATTGTTCAGGCTGACCACGAAGAAGCGATTGGTGTCGATGGGCTTGCCGGGACCGATGCAGCTGTCCCACCAACCCGGCTTGCGGTCGTCGGTGGAATGGTAGCCGGCGGCGTGGTGGTGGCCCGACAGTGCGTGGCAGATCAGCACCGCGTTGCTGGCACTGGCGTTGAGCTGGCCGTAGGTCTCGTAGATCAGGTCGTAGGCGGGCAGCGAACGTCCGCAGGCCAGGGCCAGGGGTTCGCTGAAGTGGGCAATTTGTGGAACGACCAGACCGACGCAATCGTCGGGAAAGACAGTGGACATCGACCCTGCTCACGCTTGAATGAGGCGTAAGTCTAAAGAGCGCGGGGCACAGGGGCAAGCGGCGCTTGGTGGGGTTCGAGGCAGTCCGGCAAGGAGCGTTTGCCGCCTGCGTGAAAGCCCGCGAGGACCTTCACTCAGGCGGCCTGCAGCGGTCAGATCAGCAGGCGCAGGATCTGCGGCATGCCGGTGCTCATGGCCAGGTTGTTGATGACCAGCATGTCCAGCAGCTTGAGCACCATGAAGGCCAGGATCGGCGAGATGTCCAGGCCGCCCAGGTTGGGCAGGATGCGCCGAAACGGCGCCAGAGCGGGCTCGCAGATCTGGTTGACCAGCTCGGCACCCGGGTTGTGGCTCTGCGGTGCGACCCAGGAGAGGATCACGCTGATGATCATGGCGAAGAAGAAGATCTTCAGGAACAGCGCCGTCACCCCGATGATCGACCACACCAGCAGTTGCAGGGGGTTGCCGGTGGTGCCGTAGGCGAGCAGCAAGGTCAGCGCCATGATGATCATCTGGATGACGATGGCCAGCAGCAGCGAAGACATGTCCAGGCCGAACAGGCTGGGGATGATCCGCCGCACCGGCTTGAGCAGCGGCTGCGTGGCGCGCACGATGAACTGGCACAGAGGATTGTAGAAGTCGGCACGCACCAGCTGCAGCACGAAGCGCAGCAGCATGATCAGCAGATACAGGCTGCCCAGGGTTTGCACGACATAGATTGCCGCAGTATTGAGACCGTACATGAAAGCTCCTTATTGACCCAGCTGTTCGGCCAGTTCGGCCGAACGCCGGGCGGCGGCGTTCAGGGCGTTCTGCACCAGGGTTTCGAACCCTTCGGACTGGAATGACTTGATGGCCGCCTCGGTGGTACCGGCGGGAGAAGTGACGCGACGACGCAGTTCGGCAGCGTCGACGTCGCTGGCCACGGCCATGTGCGCGGCGCCCAAAGCGGTCTGCAGGGTCAGCCGGGCAGCCGTCTCGTACGGCAGCCCGAGTTTTTCCCCGGCGGCGGTCATGGCCTCGATCAGCAGAAAGAAGTAGGCCGGGCCGCTGCCGGACACGGCGGTGACCGCATCCAACTGCTGTTCTTCATCCAGCCACAGGGCCAGGCCCACCGCGCCCAGCAGGTCTTCGGCCTGCTGGCGTTGTTCGGCATTGACGTCGGCGGTGGCGTACAGGCCGCTGGTGCCCTGGCGCAAAAGCGCGGGTGTGTTGGGCATGCAGCGCACGATCGGCTGTTGCTCGCCCAGCCAGGCCTGCAGGCTGGCGCAGTTGATGCCCGCAGCGATCGAGACCACCAACTGACCGGGTGTCAGGCTGGGTGCCAGCGATTGGCACACGTCCTTCATGCCTTGCGGCTTGACGGCCAGCACCACCACGTCGACCCCTGCGATGGCCTCGGCGTTGTCGGCGAACACCTCGATGCCATGTTCGGCCGCTACCTTGTCACGCTGTTCGGCGCCGCGGTCGCTGGCGCGGATGTGGCTGGCTTCGACACCCTGCGCGCGCAGGCCGCCGATCAAGCTGGCAGCCATGTTGCCGGCGCCGATGAAGGCAATACGAGTGTTGCTCATGAAGGATCCTTGCTCGAAGGTGAGGAGGCCACAGCGGTGTGCGCCGGGGATGTGTCTTGGCCGTAGTTGCGGGCACCGAACAGCGCCGTGCCGATGCGCACCCAGGTAGCGCCCTGGGCGATGGCCGCCTCGAGGTCGTGGCTCATGCCCATGGACAAGGTGTCCAGCGGCATGTGCAGGTCCGTTTGCAGCGCGCGAACACGGGCAAAGGCGGCGTCCTGCGCGGCCGGGTCATCGGTGGGCTCAGGTATGGCCATCAGGCCGCGCAGGCGCAGGTTGGGCAGTACGGCAATGGCGCTGGCCAGGGCAGGTACGTCGTCAGGGGCACAGCCGGACTTGCTGGCTTCGCCGCTGACATTGACCTGGATGCAGATGTTCAGGGGGGCAAGCGCGGCCGGGCGCTGCTCGCTGAGCCGTTGGGCGATCTTGAGGCGGTCCACGGAATGTACCCAGGCGAAGTGTTCGGCGATTGCGCGCGTCTTGTTCGACTGAATGGGGCCGATGAAGTGCCAGATCAAGGGCAGGTCGGCGAGTTCCTGCTGTTTGCCCAGGGCTTCCTGCAGGTAGTTTTCGCCGAAGTCATGGATGCCGGCGGCGAATGCCTCGCGTATGGCGGCAGCTGGCTTGGTCTTGCTGACCGCGAGCAGGCCGACTTGGCCGGGCTCGCGTTGCGCCTGTCGAGCAGCGGCTGCGATTCGGGCACTCACTTGCGAAATGTTGTCTGCTATCGTGGACATTGAATTCGTGCCGGCGGGTTTCAGGTCTGCGGCATTCTACCTGCTTGTCTGTATTTGGGGAGTCTCATGGACATTACCGAGCTGTTGGCCTTCAGTGCGAAACAAGGCGCATCCGACCTGCACCTGTCCGCAGGCCTGCCGCCGATGATTCGGGTGGATGGCGACGTGCGCCGTATCAACCTGCCGGCGCTGGACGACAAACAGGTCCAGGCGCTGATCTACGACATCATGAACGACAAGCAGCGCAAGGACTTCGAAGAGTTTCTGGAAACCGACTTTTCCTTCGAAGTGCCTGGTGTGGCGCGCTTTCGGGTCAACGCATTCAACCAGAACCGCGGTGCCGGTGCAGTGTTTCGAACCATTCCGTCCAAGGTGCTGAGCATGGACGACCTGGGCATGGGAGATGTGTTTCGCAAGATTACCGAAGTGCCGCGCGGACTGGTGCTGGTCACCGGGCCAACTGGCTCGGGCAAATCGACCACCCTGGCGGCAATGATCGATTACCTCAACAGCAACAAGCACCATCACATCCTGACCGTGGAAGATCCGATCGAATTCGTCCACGAGTCGAAGAAGTGCCTGGTCAACCAGCGTGAGGTGCACCGCGATACGCTGGGCTTCTCCCACGCTCTGCGCTCGGCGCTGCGTGAAGACCCGGATGTGATCCTGGTGGGCGAGATGCGCGACCTGGAAACCATTCGGCTGGCGTTGACCGCGGCCGAGACCGGGCACCTGGTGTTCGGTACGCTGCACACCACGTCGGCGGCGAAGACCATCGACCGGGTGGTCGATGTGTTTCCGGCAGAGGAAAAGTCGATGGTGCGCTCGATGCTGTCCGAATCGCTGCAGGCAGTGATTTCCCAGACCTTGCTGAAGAAGATCGGCGGCGGGCGGGTGGCTGCGCACGAGATCATGATCGGCACACCGGCGATTCGCAACCTCATCCGGGAAGACAAGGTCGCGCAGATGTACTCGTCGATCCAGACGGGCGGGTCGCTGGGCATGCAGACCTTGGACATGTGCCTGAAGAACCTGCTCGCCCAGGGCATCATCAGCCGCGACTCGGCCCGCGAAAAGGCCAAGTCGCCGGACAACTTCTGATCGGTGCATATCCAGCTGCACCGTGGCGTACGTTTCGCGGCCACAGACCGCTCCTACAGAGAATGGCAGTCGTCCGTAGGAGCGGTCAGCGGCCGCGAAGGGCGCGCCGCGCAAAGAGGGATCAGCGCTGGACGATGCGCAGCGCCGGCTCTTTGGGCAGGACGCGCTTGGCGACGGCGTAGTGGGTGTTCCAGTACGGTTTCTTCAGGGTGTCGATGGTCACAGCCTTGCCACGACGCGGGGCATGGATGAAGCGGTCGTTGCCCAGGTAAATGGCGACGTGATTCACCTTGCGACTCTTGATGTTAAAAAACACCAGGTCACCCGGCTTGAGGTCCTTGCGTTCAACCTTGACGCCGTGGCCTGCGGCCATGGCGTTGGACGTACGCGGCAGGTCAACGGCTTTCACGTCGTTGAAGGCATACTTGACCAGGCCACTGCAGTCGAAGCCCTTGCTCGGGCTGCTGCCACCCCAGCGATAGGGGGTGCCAAGCACGTTGACTGCGCGGCTGAGCACATCGCTGCTCTGCTTGGACGAGGCGTTGCCGACCTTGACCGCGGTAACCTTGGCCAGGGCCTGGTTGCTGCTGGCGGGGCGGGTCACGACGATGCGTGGGGCGCGTTGCGATTGTTCGGTAGCGGACTGGGCGGTGTAGCCATTGAAGCCAGCGGGAAGTCGTTGCTCACGATTGGTGGCGTGGGCGGCCAGGGGCAATAATAGGCAGATGGTCAGCCATGTCTTGAAAAATGGACGCATTCGGCAGGGCTCATGTAGGTAGGCGCGCAACTTTATAACAGCTTTTTGTGTGGTTTTTAATCCGCTGGTCGAGACTTGGGAGTCGCAAATGGCACCAATCGGGCGCAAAATTGTCTCTTGTGCGGCACGCAACTCAGGTGCTGCAAGGGTTCAGCCGATGTCGGTCACAGAAATGCCATACGTCGGGACGGGGCAAAAAAGTCACAAAACCGTTCAGAAAATTTTTATATCAGAGGGCGCACATCAACAATGAACAGCTATCGGATCCACGATACCCACAGCAAAGTCATGGGCTACCTGTTGTGGATTTTGGGCTTTACCGGTGCTCATCGCTTCTACTACGGCAAGCCGGTGACCGGGACGATCTGGTTTTTCACCCTGGGGCTGTTCGGCATTGGCTGGCTTATCGACCTGTTCCTGATTCCGGCCATGGACCGGCATGCCGACATGCGCTTTCACAGCGGCCAGACCAACTACAACGTGGCCTGGGTGCTGCTGACGTTTCTCGGTTTGTTCGGTGTGCACCGCATGTACATGGGCAAGTGGATCACCGGGGTGATCTACCTGCTGACCGGGGGGTTGTTTCTGGTGGGCGTGCTGTATGACTTCTGGACCCTGAATGATCAGGTGTCGATGAAGAACGCGCAGCGCGGGTAGTTCGCAAAGGCTGCAGCCCCCTGCGCTGTGTCAGGCAGACCACAGTGAGGCCTTCGCGGCCGCTGACCGCTCCTACGGGGGTGGTCGTCTGTAGGAGCGGGGGGGATCAGCCAGTGAAGCTGATATGCCCATCCACCAAGGTGTAGCGCACGGCGCCCGGCAACGTGTGACCGAGGAACGGGCAGTTGCCGCCCTTGGACAACCAGCGCTCGCCGGCAACCGTCGAGACGCCTTCATCGAACAGCACCAGATCCGCCGCTGCGCCCACCTGCAAGCGGCCTGCCGGCAAGCGCATGGCCTCGGCCGGGCCCTGGCCCAGGCGCGCGAGCAAGGTCGGCAGGTCGAGCAAGCCGTCCTGCACCAGGGTCAGAGCCAACGGCAATAGCAGCTCGACACTGCTGATACCCGGCTCGGTCGCCCCGAACGGGGCCAGTTTGGCATCGCGGTCGTGGGGCTGGTGATGACTGGCGATGGCCTGCACCACGCCCTTCTTTACCGCCGCACGCAAGCCTTCCCGATCCGCCGCCGAGCGCAGCGGCGGTTGCACGTGATACAGGCTGGAAAATCCGGTCAACGCTTCGTCGGTCAGAATCAATTGGTACAGCGCCACGTCCGCCGTAACCGGCAGGCCGCGGCCTTGGGCCTGTTCGATCAGCTCGACGCCGCGGGCGGTGGTCAATTGGCTGAAATGCGCACGTACGCCGCTCTGCTCGACCAGCAGCAGGTCGCGCGCCAGGGCGACGGTTTCCGCAGTGGCTGGAATACCCGCCAGGCCGAGGAAAGCGGCGGTGGGCCCATCGTGGGCGAGCCCGCCGGCAGACAGGTCACGGTCCTGGGAATGAAAGATCACGGTCAGGTCGAACGTGGCGGCATATTCCAGCGCGCGACACAGCGTCCGGTTGTTGCCGAAACTGTTCAGGCCGTTGCCGAAGGCAATGCAGCCAGCATCGCGCAGGGCGATCAGCTCGGCCAATTGCTCGCCTTCCAGGCCCTTGCTCAACGCGCCAATCGGAAACACCTTGGCATGGCCGGCTTCGCGGGCGCGATCCAGGATCAGCTCGGCCACTGCCGAGGTATCGAGGATCGGCTTGGTCAGCGGCGGGCAGCACAGGCTGGTAACACCACCGGCGGCAGCGGCACGGGTTTCGCTGGCGATGGTGCCCTTGCGGCTGTAGCCGGGCTCGCGCAGCGACACGCTCAGGTCGACCAGGCCGGGCGCGGCCACCAGGCCGCTGGCGTCCAGGCGTTGGCTGGCGGTGAAGTCGGCGGGCGCATCGCCGATGGCCACGATTCGTCCCTGGCTGATGTGCAGGTCGCTGATCCGGTCCAGACCACTGGCGGGGTCGATCACCCGCGCACCGATAATACTGAGGCTCACTGGACGTTCTCCTGCTCGAATTGGCGCTGGGCCGTCTGCCCGCTCATGGCCATCGACAACACCGCCATGCGGACTGCGATGCCGTAGGTGACCTGGTTGAGAATCACCGAATGGGGTCCGTCGGCGACGGCCGATTCGATCTCGACGCCGCGGTTGATCGGCCCTGGGTGCATGACGATGGCATCGGGCTTGGCGCCAGCCAGGCGCGCGGTGGTCAAACCGTAGAGGCGATAGAACTCGCCTTCGCTGGGCAGCAGGCCGCCGCTCATGCGTTCACGCTGAAGGCGCAGCATGATCACCACATCGACATCCTTGAGGCCCTGCTCCAGGTCGGTGAACACCTTGACGCCATACTGCTCGACGCCGATGGGCAACAGCGTCTTCGGGCCGATCACGCGGATGTCCGGGCACCCCAGGGTCTTGAGTGCGATCATGTTCGAGCGCGCTACGCGCGAATGCAGGATGTCGCCGACGATCGCTACCGACAGGTTCTCGAAGCCGCCTTTGTGCCGACGAATCGTGAGCATGTCGAGCATGCCTTGGGTCGGGTGGGCGTGGCGGCCGTCGCCTCCGTTGATGATGGCCACTTCCGGGCTGACGTGCTCGGCGATGAAGTGTGCGGCCCCGGAGTCGGCGTGGCGCACGACGAACATGTCGGCGGCCATGGCTTCGAGGTTGCGCAGGGTGTCGAACAGGGTTTCACCCTTGCTGGTCGAGGACGTCGACACGTTCAGGGTGATCACGTCGGCCGACAGACGCTGGGCGGCGAGCTCGAAGGTGGTGCGCGTGCGCGTGGAGTTCTCGAAGAACACGTTGCACACGGTCTTGCCACGCAGCAGCGGGACCTTCTTGACCGCACGGGCACCGACTTCGAGGAACGAGTCGGCGGTATCGAGCACTTCGGTCAGCAGTTCGCGGGACAAGCCGTCGAGGGAAAGAAAATGGCGTAGCTGGCCCTGGTCATTGAGCTGCAGCGGGCGCTTGGCGTCGATAGGCGTCATGGCGGGGGCTCTTAAAGGCTGGAGGCGGAAACGAGGTCCTGGCGCTCGAGGGCGAGCGGGGACGGGCCGAGCAATTTTACCCGTTCATGGGCAGCCAGCGACAGGGTGGCGCCGACGATGTCGGGGCGAATCGGCAGCTCGCCGGCGTCCAGGTCGAGCAGGCACACCAGGGTCACGCTGGCGGGACGGCCATAGTCGAACAGTTCGTTGAGGGCGGCGCGGACGGTGCGGCCACTCATCAGCACGTCGTCGATCAGCACCAGATGCTGGCCCTCGATCTCGAAGGGCAGGGCCGAGGGGCGCACTTGCGGGTGCAGGCCGTTCTGGCTGAAATCGTCGCGGTAGAACGAGACGTCCAGGGTGCCCAGCGCAGCCTTGCTGTCCATGGCTTGCAGCAACGCCTGAGCGACCCAGACACCGCCGCTGTGAATGCCGATGTAGCGCGGCTCGGCAATGGAGCGCCTGGCCAGATGGGCCTTGAGGTCGACTGCCATCGCGCCGATCAGCTCGGCCGGGTTGGGAAGGCTCATGTGTGCTCCTGTGTTTGAGTTCGTCCGAAGAGAGGGGTGCAACGTGGCGCGGCTTGCACCCCACCTGTAGCAGCGGCGCAAGCCGCGTCGGCGGTCGTGCGGTGTATCTGGAAAAATGCGTCGAGGCCGGACGCGGCTTGCACCCCACCTGTAGCAGCGGCACGAGCCGCGTCGGCGGTCGTGCGGTGTATCTGAAGAAATGCGTCGGGGCCGGACGCGGCTTGCACCGCTGCTACAGGGGGGTGGAGTCCGGCGGCTGTCATCTTCAGGCGTTGTCACCCAGCGCATTCGCCTCCAGCCAGCCTTGCAGCAGCAGCTTGGCGGCGATGGCATCGACCGGGTTGTCGCGGTAGCTGCCGCGCTGACCGCCACGGGCCATGCGCTCGCCCTTGGCTTCGAAGGTGGTCAGGCGTTCGTCGTGGGTATGTACCGGGATGTTGAAGCGGCCGTTCAGGCGGCGGGCGAACTTTTCTGCCCGCTCGCTCATTTCGCTGGGGCTGCCGTCCATGTTCAGCGGCAGGCCGACGACGATGGCGTCCGGCTGCCACTCCTTGATCAGCGCTTCGACGCGGGTCCAGTCGGGCACGCCGTTCTGGGCCTTGAGGGTACACAGTTCGCGGGCCTGGCCGGTGATCACCTGGCCGACCGCGAAGCCGATCTGCTTGGTGCCGTAATCCACGCCGAGCAGCAGTCTGGGTGCGCTCATCAGGCGTGGCCCGCCTGGCTGGTCAGCAGGCTGAGGTTGATGCCCAGCCGTGCCGCCGCCGCGCCGAGGCGCTGGTCGCTGTCGGTATTGAACAGGATGTCGGCATCGAAAGGGCAGGTCAGCCAGGCGTTGTCGGCCAGTTCGGCTTCCAGCTGACCGGCTTCCCAGCCGGCGTAGCCCAGGGTGATCAGGCTTTGCTCGGGACCAGTGCCATCGGCGATGGCGAACAGGATGTCCTGGGAGGTGGACAGCGAGATCTCGCCCAGCTCGACCGTGGCCTGGAACACCGGGCCGCTGGGGTGCAGGACGAAGCCGCGGTCGGTCTGCACCGGCCCGCCGTTGTAGATGGGCACCTGCTGGCAGGCAGCCGAGGATTCGCTGTCCGGCCGCAACTGCTCGAGTATGTCCGCCAGGTTCAGGTCCTGCAGGCGGTTGACCACCAAGCCCATCGCCCCATTGGGTGTGTGCTCGACGATGTAGGTCAAGGTGTGGGCAAAATTGGGATCCGCCATGTGCGGCATGGCGATCAGGAACTGGTTCCTGAGGTAGCTCGTTTCGAGGTTTTTCATGCCTTGTAGTGTGGCGTCGGCTTGCCAGCCTGACAAGCTTGCAGGCGCAGTTTCATGTGCCTCAATTGCTCTGCAGGCGATCGCCTTTGGCGAAGCGCCAGGTACGGATGATCTCCAGACGGTCGACGTCGGCCAGATCGCCGGTGAACGGCGCGAACGGCGCGGCCAGGCGCACGATGCGCTGGGCTGCCTGATCGAGCAGCGGCTGCCCGGACGATTCCAGCACCAATACCTCATACAGGGAGCCGTCGCTGTTGATCGACACCATCAGCCGCAGGCTACCGTAGATCTGCTGGCGGCGTGCCTCGTCGGGGTAATTGAGATTGCCGATGCGTTCGACTTTCTTGCGCCAGTCGTCCTTGTACCAGGCACCCTTGTCGCGCATGGTCGAGGCCGCGCTCAAACGATGGATGCGCGGACGCTTGGCGTAGGCCTGCTGCTCGTGGGACAGCTCGGCTTCCAGGCTGGCGATCTCGCTGGACAATTGCGAGCTGTCGAATTCCGGGGTAACGGCCTTTGGCTTGGGGTCCGGCTTGACCGGTGGCGGGCGCGCCTCGGTCTTCACCGGCCGGGGGGCTGTGGTGGCGATGGCCTTCTTCGCCGGTGCAGGCTCGGGCTGGGTGACCGGTTTGGGCGCAGGCGGTGGCGTCACCTTGTTGATCTTGCTGTCCTGGAAGGGCGCGACTTCGGTGGTCTTGGGCACGGCCTTCTTGTCCAGGGTGCCGCTGCCTTGCTGGTTGTCCTGGGCAAGAAAGTCCGCATCCTTGGGCGCGGTCTGGCTCTTGAGCGGTGCCAGGGTCACTTCCAGGGTCTTGCTGATCTGGGTAGGCGGCTGCGTGCCGAAGCCCACTCCGACGATCAGGGCAACGTGCAGCAGCGCCGCGAGGAACAGGGTGAAACCCAGCCGATCCGCAGGGCGGGCGCCGATGCGGGTCAGTTCAGCAGGGAGGTCGGCGGGCAGCGTCATGAAGGATCCGGCGGGCGTGCAATCCGGGCGGCGATGCGCGCCCGGCAACTGAAAGGGCGTGCATCATAACCCGGAGCAGGGGCGTAAGGTCAGCGTGCCTTGAGCTTGCGATCGATGGCGTCCATCAATTGGCTACCGATGTCGGTGCCGAACGCCGCGTCGATTTCGCGGATGCAGGTCGGGCTGGTGACGTTGATCTCGGTCAGGTGCTCGCCGATCACGTCCAGGCCGACGAACAACAGGCCCCTGGCGCGCAGCGACGGGCCGACCTGTTCGGCGATCCAGCGGTCCTTGTCGCTCAGTGGGCGCGCTTCGCCACGCCCCCCGGCCGCGAGGTTGCCGCGGGTCTCGCCACTGGCGGGAATACGCGCCAGGCAGTAGGGCACCGGCTCGCCGTCGATCATCAGGATGCGCTTGTCGCCGTCCTTGATCGCCGGCAGGTAGCGCTGCGCCATGATCTGCTGGGTACCCATGGCCGTCAGCGTCTCGAGGATGACCGACAGGTTCGGATCGCCCACCCGATGGCGGAAGATCGAGGTGCCGCCCATGCCGTCCAGCGGCTTGAGAATGACGTCGCCGTGTTCGGCGGCGAACTCGCGCAGGATGTCGGCACGGCGGCTGACCAGTGTGGGCGGGGTCAGTTGCGGGAACAGCGTGGCGAACATCTTCTCGTTGCAGTCGCGCAGGCTCTGCGGCTTGTTCACCACCAGTACGCCAGCGGCTTCGGCCTGTTCGAGCAGGTAGGTGCTGTAGACGAATTCGAGGTCGAAGGGTGGGTCCTTGCGCATCAGGATGACGTCGAGATCGGCCAGCGGCGCGTCGAATTCCGACTCGAATTCGAACCAGTGCTGCGGGTCGGCGAAGACCTTGAGTGGGCGCATCCGGGCGCGGGCCTGGCCCTGGCCTTGATACAGGTCCTGGATTTCCATGTGGAGCAGCGACCAACCGCGTGCCTGGGCTGCCAGCAGCATGGCCAGCGAGCTGTCCTTCTTGTAGGAGATGTTGGCGATCGGGTCCATGACAATGCCGAGGCGAACGCTCATGGGAGTAGCTCCTGTACGCGGGACGTGCCGCTTGCGAATGGGTCTTGGAAAGTGGCGTCAGGGTGGCGCCGCATGGCCCGCAGGTCAAGGGGCAGCGGCCGATGGAACGCTGTTGGAGAGTGTGCTAAAAAGGCTCGGACTTCTTTATTGCCCGCGAAGGCGCCCGTCGGGGCAAGCGCACATCAGAGCCTCCATGAAAACGTCCGAAGCCTTCAAGATCATGGTGATCGACGACTCCAAGACGATTCGTCGCAGCGCCGAACTGTTGCTCGAACAGGCAGGCTGCCAGGTGATCACCGCACTCGATGGCTTCGATGCCCTGGCCAAGATCGTCGACGAACGTCCCGATATCATCTTCATTGATGTCATGATGCCGCGCCTGGATGGCTACCAGACCTGCGCGCTGCTCAAGAGCAACAGCGCCTTCAGCGCCATTCCGGTGGTGATGTTGTCGTCGCGTGATGGCCTGTTCGACAAGGCTCGCGGCCGCAGTGTCGGCTCGGATCAATTTTTGACCAAGCCCTTCAGCAAGCAAGAACTGCTCGCCGCGATCCGCACCCATGTGCCGGGTTTCGCCGCGTAGCGAACGTTGTCCAGCCCTGGCGCGTGCCAGGGCCTTTACCGCATGGGGAACAGCATGGCTCGAATCCTGATCGTCGATGATTCGCAGACGGAAACCTACAAACTCACCGGCATGCTGGAAAGGCACGGTCATGAAGTGCTCAAGGCCCAGAACGGTGCCGACGGCGTGGCCCTGGCCCGCCAGGAGAAGCCCGATGCCGTCCTGATGGATATCGTCATGCCCGGCTTGAACGGCTTCCAGGCAACCCGCCAGTTGCACAAGGACGAAGAGACCGCGCACATTCCGGTGATCATGATCACCACCAAGGATCAGGAAACCGACAAGGTCTGGGGCACTCGCCAGGGGGCCAAGGGCTACCTGACCAAGCCGGTGGACGAGGACACCTTGATCCAGACGTTGAACACCGTTCTGGCCGGTTGACCCACGCCGATGCTGGAGTCACGCACCGCCTTCGACCTGCTGCTCGATATCGACCAGCGTTGTCGCCTGCTGGCCGCCGAGCTGCCCTCGCAGGAACTGCGCCTGCAGACCTGGAGCGGCATCGGGTTTCGTCTGGCCGGGCACTGGTACGTCGCGCCCATGGGCGAAGTCGCCGAAGTGCTGCCCGAGCCACGCAGCACGCGGCTGCCGGGCGTCAGGCCCTGGGTCGTGGGCGTGTCGAACCTGCGCGGGCGGCTGTTGCCGATCATCGACCTGGGCGGATTCTTCGGCCATGGCCTGTCGCCGCAGCGCAAACAGCACCGCGTGCTGGTGGTGGACCGTGCGGACATCTTCGTCGGCCTGCTGGTGGACGAGGTCGCCGGTCTGCAGCATTTCAGCTCGGCCAGCCACCAGGCATCATTGCCTGCAACGGCGCTGGCTGCCGCCGCGCCGTTCCTGCAGGGCCACTTCCTGCGTGAACACCCCTGGTGCGTGTTCAGCCCGGCCCGGCTGGTACAGGCCCCGGCTTTCCTGGATGTAGCACTCTGAGCATGCCTATGCGTACTTCCATATTCTGCAACACACTCGCCACGCGCAGGTCGGCGCGATGACCAAGCGCTGGCCAGGCAACTCTCTGTTGGGCTCCCGAGCCGGCGCGCAGATCATCGGCCTGTTCGTGGCGTTGGTGATTTTCATCGTGCTGCTGTTCGCTAATTTCACCTACCTCAACACCCAGTCCACCTACGACAAGCAGTACATCGGCCATGCCGGCGAATTGCGCGTGCTGTCGCAGCGCATCGCCAAGAACGCCACCGAGGCTGCGGCGGGCAAGGCTGCAGCGTTCAAGTTGCTGGCCGATGCGCGCAACGACTTCGAGCGCCGCTGGGGGTTTCTCAAGGAGGGCGACAGCGCCACCGGGCTGCCTGCGGCCCCCGCGGCGATGCGTGAACAGATGCGCCTGGTGCAGCGTGACTGGGACGAGTTGCGCCACAATTCCGATGCGATCCTGGCCAGCGAACAGACGGTGCTGTCGCTGCATCAGGTGGCCGCGACCCTGGCCGAAACGGTGCCGCAACTGCAGGTCGAATACGACAAGGTGGTCGACACCCTGTTGCGTGGCGCCGCCCCAGCCAGCCAGGTGGCCGTGGCGCAGCGCCAGTCGTTGCTCGCCGAACGCATTCTGGGCGCCGTCAACACGGTGCTTTCCGGCGACGAAAGCGCGGCGCAGGCTGCGGAAAGCTTCGGCCGCGACGCCAACCGTTTCGGCCAGGTACTGGGCGGCATGCTCGACGGCGATGCGCTGATCCGGGTGACCCAGGTACAAGACCCGGAGGCGCGCGCGCGCTTGCGCGAGATCGCCGAGTTGTTCCAGTTCGTCTCGGGCAGTGTCGACGAGATTCTGGAAACCTCGCCCGAACTGTTTCAGGTGCGTGCTTCGGCGAGCAATATCTTCAATCAGTCGCAGACCCTTCTGGAAGAGGCCTCGCGCCTGGCCAGCGGCTTCGAGAACCTCGCCAGCGGGCGTTCCGCTGGCACTGTCGGCGGCTATGTGCTGGGCCTGGCGGCGCTGGCCTCGATCATTCTGATCGCCCTGGTGATGGTGCGCGAAACCAAGCGGCAGCTGCGCCAGACCGCAGAGAAAAGCGAGCGCAACCAGGCGGCGATCATGCGCCTGCTTGACGAGATCGGCGGCCTGGCCGATGGGGACCTCACCGTGACCGCCTCGGTGACCGAGGAATTCACCGGTGCCATTGCCGACTCGATCAATCATTCCATCGACCAGTTGCGCGATCTGGTGGCCACCATCAACCTCACCGCCGAAGAGGTGGCTACGGCCGTGCAGGACACCCAGGCCACCGCTCACCAGTTGGCGCGGGCCTCGGGGCATCAGGCGCAGCAGATCAGCGATGCATCAGTGGCGATCAGCGACATGGCCCAGTCGATCGACCGCGTATCGACCAACGCCTGGGAGTCAGCCAAGGTTGCGGATCGGTCGGTGACCATTGCCAACAAGGGCAGCGAGGTGGTGAACAACACCATCCAGGGCATGGACAACATTCGCGAGCAGATCCAGGACACCGCCAAGCGCCTCAAGCGGCTGGGCGAATCGTCCCAGGAAATCGGCCACATCGTCAGCCTGATCGACGACATTGCCGACCAGACCAGTATCCTTGCCCTGAACGCGGCGATCCAGGCCTCCATGGCGGGCGAGGCCGGGCGAGGCTTTGCCGTGGTCGCGGACGAAGTGCAGCGCCTGGCCGAGCGCTCGTCGTCGGCGACCCGGCAGATCGAGACGCTGGTGCGGGCGATCCAGGCCGACACCAACGAGGCGGTGATTTCCATGGAACAGACCACGTTCGAAGTGGTGCGCGGTGCGCGCCTGGCCCACGACGCCGGGATCGCCCTGGAAGAGATCGAGGGCGTGTCGCAGGATCTGGCCGAGCTGATCCAGGTCATTTCCAGCGCTGCCCAGCAGCAGACCAGTTCGGCAGGGCAGATCTCGCACACCATGTCGGTGATCCAGCAGATCACCGAGCAGACCTCTTCAGGCTCCAGTGCGACGGCTGAAAGCATCGGCAATCTGGCGCAGATGGCCAGCGAGATGCGTCGCTCGGTGTCCGGTTTCACCTTGCCGGCGCCCAGTGCCGATGCAACTGCGGAGTGATCATGGCTGAACGGCACGAATACGTACTTCCCGCATTGTGCGAGGAGTTGCTCAAGGTCAAGGAGCAACTGGACCTGTTCGTGCGCGGTGGTCGCGAGTACACCCAGGAGTTGAACGGCCTGACGGCATCGCTGCGACAGATCGCGGACGCTTTGGCTGTGCTCGGTTTCGGCCAGCCGCGCAAGGTCATCATCGACCAGTTGGCGGTGATCCAGGGCCTGGTGCAGGGGACCCGCGAGCCCAACGATGCCGTATTGATGGACGTCGCCGGGGCACTGCTCTATGTCGAAGCCACGCTGGCGGGCATGGCGGGACCCAGCGATACGCCCGGACGCGACGAGCAGCAGACGTCCAGCACCGACCTGGCGCAAATTCGCCAGTTGGTGATGCGCGAAATCCGCTTCGGCCTGCAGGAGGCCCGGGACGTGCTGGCCGACTCCACCGACGGCCGCTGGGACCGGCAACGGCTGCGCACATTGGCGCCGCTGCTCAACCAGCTGCGCGGTGCTTTGGTCATGCTGCCGTTGCCCAGGGCCGCCGCAGTGCTGCAAGGCTGTAATGACGCCGTTCAAGCGTACCTGCTGGACGAGCCGACGGCATCGGTACACATGCCCCTGGAGCAGGTGACGGCTGCGCTCGCGGCGGTCGAACACTACCTGCAGCGCACCAGCGAAGCACCGCTGCTTGCCCACGAGGGCCTGCTGGCGGTGGCAGAGGCTGGCTTGGCAGCGGCTGTGCCACCCGCCGAGCCGCACGCCGCGACGGGCCCGGAACCCGAGTCCGTGGACACCCAATTGCTGGAGATCTTCCACAGCGAGGCCTTGAGCCACCTGAGCGCCGTGGAGCGATTCCTCGCCCTGGACGAGCAGGGCAACGACGTTGCCGTCACCGACGAATTGCAGCGCGCCCTGCACACGCTCAAGGGCAGCGCGCTGGTGGCTGGTGTCACGCCGCTGGCCGAACTGGCCACGGCCTTCGACGTCATGGCCCGCGAGCTGCGTGCCCACCGGCTGCCGTTCCAGGCTCGAACGCTGGGCCTGCTGGGCGATGCCCACTATCTGATGCGGCAAAAGCTGCTGCAATTGCCTGCGCAGCCGCTGACACCCATTCCCGCCGCCGGCGAGCTGATCCGGCAGGTACAGGAACACACCACCGAGCGCCTGCAGGGCGTACAGACGCTGGGCGATGCCCGGCAGGTCCAGGCGCCGCAACTGATCGAGCGGTTGCTCGACGAGGGCATGGATATCCTGCTCGACGCCGAGCGCTTGCTGCAGCGCTGGCAACAGGCGCCGGCCAGCCGTGTGGAATTACCCCGGCTGCTCGACCAGCTGACCCTGCTGGGCGAACAGGCGCAACTCACGGACGTGCAGGCGCTCGACGAGCTGTGCGAGGCGCTGCTCGACCTGTATGGCGCGGTCGAAGAAAGCAGCCTGAGCGTCAGCGCGGATTTTTTCCAGCAGGCCGAACAGGCCCAGGAGGCCATGATCGGCATGCTCGATCAATTGGCGGCCGGGCAAGAGGTCAAGGCCCAGCCCACCCACGTGCGTGCCCTGCGGGCACTGCTGCAGGGTGCCTTGGCCCCGCACGCCATGGGTGTGGTGCAGCGCGAAGGCGGCGCGGTCATCGATCTTGCCCTGCTTGGCAGCGTCGCTGCGGCAGATGCCGACGATGAGGGGTCATTCACCGAGGAATCCATCGAGCAGACCCAGCGGCGCTGGCTGAGCGAACCCGGCTACGAGGGTGCATCCCAGCCCCCGCCGCGTTCGGGTCCATCGGAGCCTGGAATCGAGCAGGTGGACGACGCCGACGGTGAATTGCTGGGTATCTTCATCGAAGAGGGATTGGACATCGTCGAGAGCGCAGGCGCGGCACTGGTGCGGTGGCAGGCCGAACCGGGCAACCATCTCGAAGCGGAAAACCTGCTGCGCGACCTGCACACGCTCAAGGGCGGCGCACGGATGGTGGAGATCGGCCCGCTGGGCGACCTGGCCCACGAGCTGGAATCGGTGTACGAACGCATCTCCCAGGGCCAGTTGCAGGCCTCCAGCCAACTGTTTGGCTTGCTGCACAAGGGTCACGATCGCCTGGCCCAGATGCTCGACGCGGTCCGCTCGCGGCAAGCGTTGCCGGCCGCCGGCAAGCTGATTGCCGCGATCGCCGAATTCGCCGCCGGCAGTGAGCCAACCGGGCCCGCCGGGCCAGCTGCTTCGGCCAAGCCTGCCGTTGCCGAACCCGTGGCCGCCGAACGCGGTCCCGTCGATGTGATCAAGGTCGGCGCCGAGCTGCTCGATGAATTGGGCAACCTGGCGGGGGAAACCGCAATCTTTCGCGGCCGCATCGAGCAGCAGGTCAATGACGCCCAGGCGGCGCTGCAGGAAATGGAAACCACCATCGAGCGCATGCGCGATCAGCTGCGCCGCCTCGATACCGAAACCCAAGGCCGTATCCTCAGCCGTCAGCAGGTTGATGGTCAGGCTTACGAAGACTTCGACCCACTGGAAATGGACCGTCATTCACACCTGCAGCAGCTGTCGCGGGCCCTGTTCGAATCGGCTTCCGACCTGCTCGATCTGAAGGAAACCCTGGCCGGCCGCAATCTGGAAGCACAGACGTTGCTGCAGCAACAGGCGCGCGTCGACAGCCAGTTGCAGGAGGGCTTGATGCGCACGCGCATGGTGCCGTTCGAGCGGCTGTTGCCGCGCCTGCAGCGTGTAGTGCGGCAGGTGGCCGAGGCGCTGGGCAAGGAGGTCGAGTTCGAAGTCAGCCAGGCCCAGGGCGAGATGGACCGCAGCGTGCTGGAGCGCATGATCGCGCCGCTCGAACACATGCTGCGCAATGCCGTCGATCATGGCCTGGAGCCGCTTGAGCAGCGCCTGGCCGCCGGCAAGCCTGCGGTGGGGCACATTCGCCTGGCGCTGCTGCACCAAGGCGGCGACATCGTCATCGAGATGAGTGACGACGGTGCCGGGGTGCCCCTGGAAGCGGTGCGCGCCAAGGCCATCAAGCGCGGTTTGCTGGATCCGCACAGCGACCTCAGCGACCACGACGTGTTGCAGTTCATCCTGCAGCCCGGTTTCTCCACCGCGACCAAGGTCACGCAGATCTCCGGCCGTGGCCTGGGTATGGACGTGGTCCACGAAGAGGTCAAGCAGTTGGGCGGCGCCATGAGTATCGACTCGCGGCCGGGGCAGGGCGCACGGTTCCAGATTCGCCTGCCGTTCACCGTGTCGGTCAACCGCGCCTTGATGGTGCAGTGTGGCGAAGAACAGTACGCGATTCCCCTGAACAGCATCGAGGGGATCGTGCGGGTCATGCCCGGCGAGCTGCACGATGCCTACCAGTCTGCCCCACCGCGCTACGGTTACGCCGGGCGGGTGTATGACCTGCGCTACCTGGGTACCCTGTTGCACGGTGTTGCCGTGCCCCCGTTGACGGCGCAGAGCCAACCGTTGCCCGTGCTGCTGGTGCGCGCGTTCGATCAGCAGGTGGCGGTGCAAGTCGATGCCTTGGCCGGCTCCCGCGAAATCGTGGTGAAGAGCCTGGGAGCCCAGTTCGCGGCAGTGCCGGGCCTGGGCGGCGCGACCATCCTGGGCGATGGCAGCGTGGTGCTGATCCTCGATCTGCTCGCCCACCTGCGGGCCCGTCAGGGTGTGGCCGTGGCTCGCGCCGGTTACCAGCACGGCGCGCAGGTACGGCGTCTGCAAGTACTGGTGGTCGACGACTCGGTGACCGTGCGCAAGGTCACCAGTCGCCTGCTCGAGCGTCACGGCATGCAGGTGCTGACGGCCAAGGACGGAGTCGACGCCATGGCCCTGTTGCAGGAACACAGCCCCGATATTCTCCTGCTGGACATCGAGATGCCGCGCATGGACGGTTTCGAGGTCGCCCGGCGCATCCGTCAGCATCCCACGCTCAAGGACCTGCCCATCATCATGATCACCTCACGTACCGGGCAAAAGCATCGCGAGCGGGCGATGGCCATCGGCGTCAACGAATACCTGGGCAAGCCCTATCAGGAGAGCCAGTTGCTGGAATGCATCGAACGCTGGGGCCAGCTCCATGCTTGATCGGGCGATCGGCCGCCGCGACAGCCTCACCGCGCTGGTGCTGCCCCTGGCCGATCGAAGCCTGTTACTGCCCAACGTGGCGGTGGCCGAGCTGATCGACTACCTGCCCGGCGAACCGGTGCTGGGCGCCGCGCGCTGGCACCTGGGAATGATCGAGTGGCGCAACCTGCGCCTGCCGCTGGTCAGCTTCGAAGCGGCCAGCGGTGGCGAGGCGGTGATCGGCGAGCGCGCCCGTATCGTCGTGCTCAATGCACTGGGTGAAACCTCGACGCGCTTCATTGCCGTATTGATCCAGCACGTGCCCCGCTCGTGCCGGGTCGATAGCCAATTGAGCTACGTTGACGTGCCGCTCAAGCCGCTGGAAATGGCTGCGGTGCAGGTCGGCGAAACCGTGGCCCGGGTGCCTGACCTCACAGCCCTGGAAAACCTGCTGCACAGCGCGGTGTAGACACCTTGTCGCGTAATCGTTGCAGGGCTTTACAGCCGTCGGCCTGACCGGCACTCTGGCCGTTGCCATTGCTGCAGGGACCTCGTAATGCTCGACCGCACCTTTCTCGTCTTCGCCTTCTGCGCTGCGCTGCTCAGTGGCAGCCCCGTGCGCGCCGAGGTCCCGGCAGGCTATTCGATGGTCTTGCTGACCGAGAACTTTCCACCCTACAACATGGCCAGCAACGACAAGAACTTCGCCCAGGAAGAGAACATCCGCGGCATCGCAGCGGAGCTTGTGCGTGAAATGTTCCGCCGGGCGGACATCCCCTACAGCATGACCCTGCGATTTCCCTGGGACCGCATCTACAAGCTGGCCCTGAGCAATGCCGGCTACGGCGTGTTCGTCACCGCGCGCCTGCCCGAGCGCGAACAGGCCTTCAAGTGGGTCGGCCCCCTGGGTCCGGATGACTGGATCATGCTGGCCCGTGCGGACAGCCCGATCACGCTGGAAACCCTCGACCAGGCCCGGCCCTACCGGATCGGCGCCTACAAGGGCGATGCCATCGCGCAGAGCCTGGCCGAGCGGGACATGCGCCCGATCGTTGCCCTGCGCGACCAGGACAACGCGCGCAAATTGCTCGAGGGTCAGATCGACCTGTGGGCCACGGGCGACCCGGCTGGTCGCTACCTGGCGCGCCTGGAAGGGATCAACGGGCTCAAGACCGTGCTGCGTTTCAACAGTGCCGAGCTGTTTCTGGCGCTGAACAAGGATACGCCGCAGGCGGTGGTCGAGCGTTTGCAGCGGGCCCTCGATGAGATGCGCCGCGACGGTTTCGTCGATCGGGTATTCGCTGACTATCTATGAGGCACGGCACTCTATGAGACACGGCACTCTATGAGATACGGCACTCTATGAGATACGGCACTGGCGAATCAGTGGTAGATCCCGCCCTTGCCATGGGCAGCCGTGGCGCGGTTGCCACGCTCGCCGATCATCTGCCGGACCGGTATCCACTCCACCTCCCTGGCCCTCAGGCGCGGTAGTTCGCGCTCCAGCACTTCCAGGGTCTGTGGATAAGGATGGCCGATGATCACCACCGTGCCCTGCTTGTGCGCCAGGGCTATGGCTTTTTCCAGCTGGCCGGCGATGGCCTCGACGGTACGGGTGTCATCCAGGAAGACATCCCGCGAGAGGCTGGCCAGACCGATGCCCTGGGCTTTGGCGGCGGCCACGGTGGCGGCGCTGGTGCGGCTGTCGACGAAGAACATGCCGTGCTGCTGCAGCTCGTTCATCAGCAGGGCCATGGCTTCGGGCTGCGAAGTCATGCGGCTGCCTTCGTGGTTGTTCAGGCCTGCGGCATACGGCACGGCGCGCAGTGCGGCCTGCAGGCGCGCGAGTAGTTCACTGGCAGGCATGTCGGGTCGCCAGGCGAACGGGCCGGTCGCAGGGTCCATGGGCATGTGCACCATCACGGTCTTGCCGGCCCTGTGCGCCTGACGGGCGAAGTCCGCAGCGTGTGGCGTGTCGGGCATGATTGCCAGCGTCACTGGGCCGGGCAGAGCCAGGGTGCGGCTGTCGCGAGCCGGGGACTGGCCCAGGTCATCGATGATCAGGCTCAGGTACGCCGGCCCGGCGAAGACCGGGCCGGCAGTCAGCAACAGCACGGCCAGCAACAGGATGCGGCGCATGTCAGTTGCCGCGCGTCACGCTCAGGCCCTTGAGCAGGCTGAGCGCCTGGCTGATCTGGAAGTCGTCGTCCTGTGGCCGGGCCTTGCGGGCACCGATCACCGGCTTGCCCGAAGGTCGATCGGCGCCGCCGTTGCCGTTGCCCAGGTGACCTTGCAGGTCGGCCTCTTTGAAGCTCTCGATGTCGGCATCGCGGGTGACCTTGCCCTGACGTACCTCGACATCCGGGATGATCCCCTGGGCCTGGATCGAGCGGCCGTTGGGCGTGTAGTACAAGGCCGTGGTGATCTTCAGGGCGCGATCGTTGTTGAGCGGCAGCACGGTCTGCACCGAGCCCTTGCCGAAGCTGTCGGTGCCCATGAGGATGCCGCGCTTCTGGTCCTGCAGTGCACCGGCGACGATTTCCGCCGCCGAGGCGCTGCCGCCATTGATCAGTACCACCAGAGGCACCCGTTCGCTGGCATCGGCAGGGTCTGCCGAGAAGCGCAGTTCCGAGTTGGCGATGCGGCCCTTGGTGTACACGATCAAGCCCTTGGTCAGGAAGTGGTCGGCCACTTCCACGGCGCTTTGCAGCACGCCGCCGGGGTTGTTGCGCAGGTCCAGAATCAGGCCCTTGAGCTTGCCGTTGTTGTCCTTGCGCAGTTTCGCCAACGCCTTGCCTACTTCTTCGCCGGTTTTCACCTGGAACTGGGTGATGCGCAGGTAGCCATAACCGTTTTCCAGCAACTGCGCCTTGACGCTCTTGACCTGGATGGTGGCGCGCGCCAGGGTCACGTCGAACGGCGTACCGCCGTCACGCACAAGGGTCAGGGTGATCTTCTCGCCGAGCTTGCCGCGCATCAGGTCGACGGCTTCGGTCATGCTCAGGCCCTGGGTGGGCTGGTTGTTGATCTTGACGATCAGATCGCCGGCTTCGATGCCGGCCTTGGAGGCCGGCGTGTCGTCGATGGGCGAAACCACCTTGATCATGCCGTTCTCGCTGCCCACCTCGATGCCCAGGCCGCCGAACTCGCCACTGGTGCTTTCCTGCAGCTCCTGGAAGTCCTCGGGGCCCAGGTAGGCGGAGTGGGGGTCGAGGTTGCTGAGCATGCCCTTGATGGCATTCTCCAGCAGGGTCTTGTCATCCACAGGCTCGACATAGGCCGCCTTGATGCGGTCCATCACCTCGGCGAAGGTCCGCAGCTCGTCCAGCGGCAACGGTGCGGCGGCCGGAGCCGTGCCGACCGACCGGGCAGGCTGGGGTGCCAGATCGGCGGCGAGCACTGCCGGGGCAGCACAGGCCACGGCGATCGTCAGGGCCAGCGAGGTAAGGCGGGACAGATGCGGCATGTCTAACAGACTCCTGATACGGGTTCGCGCCTTTGAGGGCTGCTTTTGAACGACTGCGCCAGTCAGCCTCGACACCATTGTGAAGGGTCAGTCGGCTTGCCTTGCTGGCGTATTGCAAAATACAGCGCTGGCGTGCTTTGCCCGCCGCTGGTACCTACGGTTGCGATGGCATCACCGGGCTTGACCACGTCACCGGCCGATTTGAGCAGGGTCTGGTTGTGCCCGTACAGGGTGAGGTAGCCATTGCCATGGTCGAGAATGACCAGAAGCCCGGCGCCGCGCAACCAGTCGGCGAATACCACTCGGCCACCGTGTACCGCATGCACCTGGCTGCCGGCCGAGGCACTGATCATGACCCCGTCCCATTTGGTGCGGACATCGTCGCCGCGGGTTTCCCCGAAACGTGCCAACAGTCGACCATCGACAGGCCATGGAAGTTTTCCCCGTGCCGAGGCAAATGCCCCACCGAAGCTCTCGCCGCTGCTCGACACCAGCGGGCCGCTGGGCGCGCGAGGGGCCTGCGGTGCGGGTGCCGGCGCTTCTCGGGTGGCAGCTGCCTGCGCTTCGCGCTGGCGACGCTTTTCAGCCTCCTGGGCGGCCAGCAGGGCCTTCTGCCGTGCTTCTTCGGCCTCGCGAGCCTGGCGTGCCAGGGTTTCCTCGATGGTCTTGAGCACCTTGGCCAGGTCTTCCTGGTCCTGCTGACGCGTCTGCAGCTTCTGGTCGCCTTGCTTGTACTGATCGTTGAGCTTGGCCAGGGCGACCTGACGCTCCTTGCGCACCTTGTCGAGGTCTTCGCGCTGGCTGTCCAGATTGCCTTGCTGCACCAGCAATTGCGCCTGCTGCAGATTGATGTCCTTCTCCACGCCAGCCAGCTTCTGCAAGGTCTGGTTGAAGTTCTTCAACTGTTCCAGGCGGGCCTGGCTCAGATAATCGTAATAGGTCAGGGTGCGGGCGAACTTCTCCGGATTCTGCTGATTGAGCAGCAGTTTCAGGTATTCCTGGCGCCCGCTCTGATAGGCCGCGCGGGCCTGGATGGCAATGAGACGTTGCTGTTCGACCCGGGCGGCCTGGAGCTTGGCTTTCTCGCCTTGCAGACGCTCCAGTTCGCCCTCAGTCTTTTTTAGTTCTTTCTGCAGGGCCTCCACCTGCTTTTCCAGCTTGCCCATCTCGGTTTCGGTGGTGCGCAGCTCTTTCTGCACCCCGGAGCGTTCCGCCTGCAACTTGCCAAGGGTTTTCTGCAGCTCGGCGATGTCCTTGCGGGTGGCGTCGATCTGCTGTTGGGTTTGCGCGCGCTCGTCGGCGAAGGCCGGGCCGAGCAGGCATGTCAGGGTCAGGAACATCAGGGCGCGGAGCATGGGTCAGCCTTGTACCAGGATCGAAGTGCCGGTCATCTCTTCGGGCTTGGGCAGGCCCATGAGCCAGAGCATGGTGGGCGCCACGTCGGCCAGAACGCCGCCGGCGCGTACCTTGACGTCACGCTGGCCGACGTAGATGAACGGCACCGGCTCGGTGGTGTGCGCGGTATGCGCCTGGCCGGTGCAGACGTCTTCCATCTGCTCGCAGTTGCCGTGGTCGGCGGTGATCAACGCTTCGCCGCCGACCTTGTCGAGCGCCGCCGTGATGCGACCCACGCACGTGTCCAGGCACTCTACCGCCTTGATGGCTGCGGCCATGATGCCGCTGTGGCCGACCATGTCGCCGTTGGCGTAGTTGACCACGATGACGTCATAGCGCTGCTGCTCGATGGCTTCGACGATACGGTCGGTCACTTCCGGCGCGCTCATTTCGGGCTGCAGGTCGTAGGTCGCCACCTTGGGCGAGGGCACCAGGATGCGCTCTTCGCCGGGGAACTCTTCTTCACGGCCACCGGAGAAGAAGAACGTCACGTGGGCGTACTTTTCGGTTTCGGCGATGCGCAGCTGGGTCTTGCCGTTCTTCGCCAGGTATTCGCCCAGCACGTTGTTCAGCCCCGTGGCAGCAAAGGCCGCCGGTGCCGGGATCTTTGCCGAATATTGGGTCAGGCCCACGTAGCCGGCCAGCTTGGGCTGGCGAGCCCGCGGGAAATCGGTGAAGTCGTCTTCGACGAATACGCGGCTGAGCTCGCGCGCGCGGTCGGCGCGGAAATTCATGAAGATCGTGGCATCGCCATCTTCGACGCGAACCGGCTCGCCGACCGTGGTGGCCTTGACGAACTCGTCGCTCTCGCCGCGCTCGTAGGCGGCCTGCAGGCCTTGTACGGCGGTGGCTGCCTGGAATTCGGAGGCAGCATCGACGATCAGGTTGTAGGCCGCGCTGACGCGCTCCCAGCGGTTGTCGCGATCCATGGCGAAGTAGCGGCCGATCAGGCTGGCGGTGCGCCCACGGCCGAGGCGGGCGAACGTGGCGTCCATCAGTTCCAGCGAAGCCTGGGCGCTCTTGGGCGGGGTGTCGCGGCCGTCGAGGAAGGCGTGCAGGTAGATTTTCTGCGCACCGCGCCCGGCGGCGAGTTCGGCCATGGCCACCAGGTGATCCTGATGGCTGTGCACGCCACCGTCCGACAGCAGGCCCATGAAGTGCACTGCCTTGCCGGCGGCCACGGCCTTGTCCACGGCTGCACAGATAGTGGGGTTGGTGAAGAACTCGCCGTCGCGGATGGCCTTGGTCACGCGAGTGAAATCTTGGTACACCACACGCCCGGCCCCCAGGTTCATGTGGCCGACTTCCGAATTGCCCATCTGCCCGTCGGGCAGCCCGACATCCATGCCCGACCCCGAGATCAAGCCATTGGGCTGGCGTGCCATGAGGGCATCGAGCACCGGCTTGCGAGCCGAATAGACCGCGTTGTACTCGTGGTTTTCACTGTGACCGAAACCATCGAGGATGATCAGGACCAAGGGTTTGGGCGTGGCTGTCATGGATCCCACTCGCTATGTCAGAAGAGCATTCAGGAGAAGCCCGGCATTTTAGGGCATTGCGGGCCTGCGTGACGAATCATGGCGGTTTATTTCACCGCGGATGCAAGAACAACAAGCACAGACCCGCAATCAGGCCGAGCGGTTCCGTCCGGCGGGCTTTGGCCGGACTTGGCGGCTGTGTATACTGGCCGACATTTTAACGCCCTGGAACCCGCTGATGGTCGCTCACCTGATTGAATTCGCCACAAATCACTATCTGCTCGTGACCGCGTTCGTGGTCCTGCTGGTCATGCTGATCATGCTGGAAATGAGCAAGGGCGCCAAAAGTCTCAGCCCCCGCGAGCTGACTGCGCTGGTCAATAGCGATCAGGGCGTGGTCGTGGATATCCGCAACAAAAAGGAATATGCCGCCGGCCACATCGTCGGTGCGCTGAGCATTCCTCAGGACAAGCTGGCCAGCCGCGTCGGCGAGCTGGAAAAATACAAGGGCAAGACCCTGATCGTGGTCGATGCCATCGGCCAGCACGCCGGCACTGCCTGCGCCGAGCTGGTCAAGGCAGGCCACACCGCCGCCAAGCTGGCCGGTGGCGTCTCGAGCTGGCGTGCCGATAACCTGCCTGTGGTGAAGTGAAATGAAGCCGATCCTCGTCTACTCCAGCGACTATTGCCCTTATTGCTCGCGCGCCAAGTACCTGCTGGAAAGCAAGAAGGCGCCGTTCACCGAGATCAAGGTCGACGGCAAGCCCGAGCTGCGCCGCGAGATGGCGGCCAAGGCTGGCCGTACGTCGGTGCCCCAGATCTGGATCGGCGAGCTGCACGTCGGCGGCTGCGACGACCTGTTCGCCCTCGAGCGCGCCGGCAAGCTGGACGCGTTGCTGGGGGCCTGATCGGTCCCCTTACCCCCACACCTCTTAAGATCACAAGGATCTGCGATGACCGACCAAGCGAACAATGGCGCTGCTGCCGCCGAAAACGAACCGCAGTTCTCGCTGCAGCGTATCTACGTGCGTGACCTGTCGTTCGAGGCGCCGAAAAGCCCGGCGATCTTCCGCCAGCAGTGGGAACCCAGCGTTTCCCTGGACCTGAACACCCGCCAGAAAGGCCTGGAAGGGGACTTTCACGAGGTCGTGCTGACCCTGTCGGTCACGGTCAAGAACGGCGAAGAAGTCGCGTTCATCGCCGAAGTGCAGCAGGCCGGTATCTTCCTGATCAAGGGTCTGGACGAGGGCTCGATGAGCCACACCCTGGGTGCGTTCTGCCCCAACATCCTGTTCCCGTATGCCCGCGAGACCCTGGACAGCCTGGTGACCCGTGGCTCGTTCCCGGCGCTGATGCTGGCTCCGGTGAACTTCGACATGCTCTATGCCCAGGAACTGCAGCGCATGCAGGAATCGGGCGAAGCGCCTACGCCTCAGTAAGCGTTGCCGTGCAGTGAACGAAAAGCGCCTTTCGGGGCGCTTTTTTTTTGTGGGAGCGGGCTGCCCCTTTCGCGGGCATAGAGCTCGCCGCCCGCCCCGCTCCCACAGGTCAATCCCACCTCTAAAGGTTGCAGCATTACCCTGTGGGAGCGGGCTCTGCCCGCGAAGAGGCCCTCAAGCCCTACTCAAACCCCAGCTGTCGCCACGCCTCATACACCGCCACGGCCACCGTGTTCGACAGGTTCAAACTGCGGCACCCTTCTCGCATCGGCAGGCGCAACTTGTGCTGGCTGTCCAGCGCATCCAGCACCTCGGCCGGCAGCCCGCGGCTTTCCGGACCGAACAGGAACGCATCGCCCTTCTCGAAGCTGGCATCATGAAAAGGTCGCGAGCCCTTCGTGGTGAAGGCGAAGACCCGTGGCTGACCCAGGCTTTCCAGGCAACTGGCCAGGTCGGCGTGACGCTGCAGGGTGGCGTACTCATGGTAATCGAGACCGGCGCGGCGCAGGCGCTTGTCGTCCAGCTCGAAGCCGATCGGCTCTATCAGGTGCAAGGCGCAACCGCTGTTGGCGCACAGCCTGATAATGTTGCCTGTATTGGGCGGTATCTCTGGTTGAAAAAGGATCACGTGAAACATGCGCGGCACCGAACTGAAGGACGGGCAGCATTCTACTCCTGATCCGAGCGAGCGTTCGCAACTGTGGCCACGGGTTTTGGGCTCGCTGGCGATCATTGGCTTGCTGGTCGGACTGATGATCGGCCGCCTGACCAATCCCGAGCCTGCTCGCCTGGATAACATCGAAGTGCACCGCGACCAGTTGGTGCTGTGGTTCAACGATGAGCCGCGGGTGCATGGCGAGGTGGTGGAAGGAACGGTGGCGATGCTGTTCGACGCCACCGGCGCTCCGGCCAGCGGGCGGTTGCTGGTGGACGGCAAGCCGGTGACCTGGCGCATTCAGCGCAGTGATGAGGGGTTGTTGTTGACGGTGGTGGCAGCGCGTCCGTTGCAGATGCAATGGCGCGCGGTGCAGCTCGATGGACGCTGGCAAACCACCGTCGAGATGCGCGAGCAATAAAAGAGGGGACCCCAGCCTGCCTGTACCAGGGCCCCCCAAGCGGGGTTGAAATACCAGGCCTTGCAGCCGGGCGTTTCGATGTAAAGAAGGGGAGTCCCGGCCTGCCTGTACCAAGGTCCCCAAAACAGTTGTGCGGTATTCCAGCCTTGGCTGGAGTCGCGGTGTAAAGAGGGAATCCCCGGCCTGCCTGTACCAAGGTTCCCGAAACTGGGTAATGGTTAGTACATTGCAGCGCGCGTGCCAGTTTTGTTGCAGAAGCTTTCTGAACATCCAAAATGTTTCGCCGTACTTTCTATATTGTTGAAATATAAGGAAAAATAATTTTGATCGGATAACAGTCTTTTAGCTCATTGAAACGAACGAGGTTTTATCCGAGCGATCAGCGATGTTCAACAGCGCATCGTGTGGGTGCACTGCACAAGGCGAATGCACAAAAGCGGAGAGTTTCTTCAAACCCCCTGTAGCAGCGGCGCAAGCCGCGTCGGCGGTATGTGCGGTGCATCAGACCCACCGCGGTGAGACCGGACGCGGCTTGCGCCGCTGCTACAGAGATCGCGTATGCCGTGGCGGTGTGCGGGACGTCAGGCTTCTTCGACTTCGTCCTCGTCGGCGCCGTCGACCTTCATGCCCAGCTCTTTGATCTTGCGCGTCAGGGTATTGCGACCCCACCCCAGCAGCACGGCCGCATCACGACGTCGCCCGGCGGTGTGCTTAAGAGCGGTCTCGATCATGATCCGCTCGAAGCTGGGCACGGCGCTGTCGAGCAGGCTCGACTGCCCGCGTGCCAGGGCCTGGTCGGCCCATTGGCGCAACGCCTGCTCCCAGTTGGTCACCGGCGCGGCGTCCTGCGGCAGGCTCAGCAGCTCCGGCGGCAGGTCGCCGGTGTGCACTTCGCGACCCGAAGCCATCACCGTGATCCAGCGGCAGGTGTTTTCCAGCTGACGCACGTTGCCAGGCCACGGCAGGTTCTTCAGGTAGTCCTCGGTCTCGCTCTTGAGCAACTTGGGCTCGACCGCCAGTTCCTGGGCGGCGCGGCTGAGAAAATGGCGAGCCAGGGTCGGGATGTCTTCGCGACGGTCCGACAGGCGCGGGATGTGGATACGGATCACGTTGAGACGATGGAACAGGTCTTCGCGGAACTTGCCGGCGTGCACCAGGGTTTCCAGATTCTGGTGGGTGGCGGCAATGATGCGCACGTCGACCTTGACCGGTATGTGCCCACCGACGCGGTAGAACTCGCCATCGGCCAGCACGCGCAGCAGGCGCGTCTGGGTGTCGGCCGGCATGTCGCCGATTTCGTCGAGGAACAGCGTGCCGCCGTCGGCCTGCTCGAAGCGGCCTCGGCGCAGGTTGGCGGCGCCGGTGAAGGCGCCTTTTTCATGGCCGAACAGCTCCGACTCCATCAGGTCCTTGGGAATCGCCGCCATGTTCAGCGCAATGAACGGCGACGCGGCCCGCGGGCTGTGCCGATGCAGGGCATGGGCGACCAGTTCCTTGCCGGTGCCGGACTCGCCATTGATCAGCACGGTAATGTTGGAATGGCTGAGGCGGCCGATGGCGCGGAAGACCTCCTGCATGGCCGGTGCTTCGCCGATGATCTCGGGTGTGCGGGTCAGGGCCGGGACTTCGGTCAGGCCCTGCTGCTCCTGGGCGTGCTGGTTGGCACGCTTGACCAGCGACACTGCCTCGTCGACGTCGAACGGCTTGGGCAGGTACTCGAACGCGCCGCCCTGGTAGGAAGCGACCGCGCTGTCCAGGTCCGAGTGCGCGGTCATGATGATCACCGGCAGGCGTGGATGCTGTTCGCGAATGCGCGCCAGCAGGTCCAGGCCACTGGCGCCGGGCATGCGGATGTCGGAGATGATCACGTCGGGCTGCTGGCGCGCCAGTCGGCTCATGACACCATCGGCGCTGTCGAAGCTCTGGGTGGTCATGCCTTCTTGCTGCAGGGCCTTTTCCAGTACCCAGCGGATGGAACGGTCGTCATCGACGATCCAGACAGTTTCACTACGGCTCATGACGAAGCGGCTCCTTGTTCCAGCGGCAGGAAGATCGAAAACGTGGTGTGGCCGGGGTGGCTTTCACACTCGATCAAGCCCTGGTGCTGACTGATGATGTTCTGGGTAATGGCCAACCCCAGGCCGGTACCGTCGGGACGGCCACTGACCATGGGGTAGAAGATGGTTTCCTGCAGTTGGGCAGGAATGCCCGGACCGTTGTCGGTAATCTCGATCTTGCTGACCAGGCGATGGCGCACATGGCCGATGGTGAACTGGCGCATGGCGCGGGTGCGCAGGCTGATGCGTCCCAGGCGCAACTCGTTCTGGCCGCTGATGGCCTGCATGGCATTGCGCACGATGTTGAGCACCGCCTGAATCATCTGCTCGCGGTCGATCAACACATCCGGGATGCTCGGGTCGTAGTCGCGCACCAGAGTGATGCAACCCTGGCTTTCGGCCTCGACCAGGTTGGCCACGCGCTCCAGCACCTCGTGGATATTGGTCATGGCCAGCAGAGGCAGCTTGTTCGAACCCAGCATGCGGTCGACCAGATTTCGCAGCCGGTCGGCTTCCTCGATGATGACGTTGGTGTAGTCCTTGAGGCTTTCCTCGGGCAGCTCGCGCGCCAGCAATTGAGCCGCGCCACGGATGCCACCCAGCGGATTCTTGATCTCGTGGGCCAGGCCGCGCACCAGCATCTTGGTGGTCTCCTGCTTGGACAGCTGAGCCTCTTCCTTGGTGATGCGCAGCAGACGGTCACGCGGATGCACTTCGAGCAGCAGCCAGGTCGCGCCGTTGCTCAGGATCGGTGTGACCGCATAGTCAACCGTCAGCGTCTGCCCGGCCAGCGCGGTCAGCATCGCTTCGCGCTTGGTGAAGGGGTGAGCCTGTTCGACGGCCTGGCGCAGCGAGTTGAGTGCTTCGGTGGATTCGGTGAACAGCTCGCTGATGAACTGACCATGGCTGCGTTGGCCACTGATCGCCAGCAGCATCTCGGCTGCGGGGTTCATGTACTCAAGACGCAGGTCGGCATTGAGCAGAATGGTGGCAGTGGTGAGGTTGTCGAGTAACAGTCGGTGCAGGGCATCGCTGATGGTCATGGGGACAGGTGACCTCTTTTGGCACAGGGCGCCCGTGGCAACGCCCGGGTTCGCGCGCGAAACAAACTCGCTGGTGCAGGGAAAATGCAAGAACCAAACCAAGGCTCCGAAAAGAAGCGCGGATCCTGCAAATGGGTACCATTAGTGCCGCGCTGCACGGGATGTGCGCCGGACGAAATGCTGCAGCGACCCAAAATGGCACGGCATGCCTGGCAATGACCAGCATAGCGCACCAAAAAAGTGCGGTCAGGTCTATATCGTTTTCGGCTGCCGCTGCTCAGTCGTCCTCGGGCTTGTCCTTGAGTGGACATTCCGGGCGTACACCGTAATCAGCACTTCGGCAGGGGTGAACCCGGCGTTTCTGAATCAGCGAGATGCGCTGCAGGTGGACCGGCTGGGCCGGCGTGCGCTCGATCACATGGTCGTCCTGATCGATGATCTCGGCGGCCAGGGAGTGGGTTCCTCGGTCGACATTGCTCAAGGCGAACACCGGGCTGCGCCCCGGCGCCTGCGCCACTTCGCCGTCGAGCAGCAGGCGGTAGCGATGGTTCGGCTGCAAGGCCGGCTCACTGGTCAGGGTCACGATCAGTGAACCGTCTTCCTCACGCACGGCGGTGTCCGGCAGGGGCCCGAGGATGCGCAGCATCTGATAACGCATCGTCGCGGTTTTGTTCGGCACTGGCACCTTGCTGGTGCGCGGCAGCGTCACGGTGGCCGGGGCGGTGGGCGTGGCGCGTGCAGGCATCGGCACCCGTTCGGCACCCTTGCGCGGTTGGTCGGTGAAGACCCGGTTGCCATTGGCGTCGACGTAGGTGTACACCGCGGCGTGGGCTGACGCGGCGATCACTACCAGCCAGAGCAGCGTCCAGCGCATCACGGCAGGTGAACCCGCTGGACCGTGAAGGTGACGGTGGCGCTCTGCTGGATCACCGTTTCGCGGGCGTCGATGACCTGTACCGCCAGGCCATGTTCGCCGCGATCGACATTCACCAGTTGCAGGCGCGGCACGTTGCTTGGCTGACCATAGGGTTCGCCGTCGAGTACCAGGCGCAGACGATCGCCCGAACGCAGGCGTGGCACGATCGCCACGCCGACATCGAAGGTGCCGTTGTTGGCCCGCAGCGCTTCGTCGGTCGGCAGTCCGGTCAGTTCCAGTTGGCTGTATTGAGTCTGCTGCACCTCGACGGTGGTGCTCGGCAGGGTGGTCGGCACCGGTTTGCGCAGCGACTCGACGCTGTTGAGCGGAGGCAATTCGACCGTCTGGCTGGCACGCCCCTGGGGCGGCTGGTTGCTGTAGGCGGTATTGCCCTCGGCGTCGGTGTACTTGTAGATCTGCGCCGCAGCGGGCAGCGCGCACAGCAGCAACAGGCAGGCTAGGGGTGAGCGCATGGAAACTTCTCTGAGTGGCGCTTGCATGGGGCCAGCATAGAGCAATTGAGGGGTTGCGTGCAGCGTTGCCACGCTCAGCGCAGAACGAAAAAAGGCCACCCGAGGGTGGCCTTTCTGTCACATCACAGGGATCAGACGCTGTAGTACAGGTCGTATTCCAGTGGGTGTACGAAGGTGCGGACCTTGATTTCTTCTTCGCTTTTCAGGGCGATGAAGGCATCGATGAAGTCGTCGCTGAACACGCCGCCCTTGGTCAGGAACGCACGGCCCTTGTCCAGCTCTTCCAGGGCTTCCTTCAAGCTGCCGCAAACCTGCGGGATTTCCTTGGCCTCTTCGGGCGGCAGGTCGTACAGGTTCTTGTCGGCGGCATCGCCGGGGTGGATCTTGTTCTGGATGCCGTCCAGGCCAGCCATCAGCAAGGCCGCGAAAGCCAGGTACGGGTTGGCTGCCGGGTCCGGGAAGCGTGCTTCGATACGACGGCCTTTCGGGCTGTTTACGTAAGGAATACGGATGGAAGCCGAACGGTTGCGGGCCGAGTAGGCGAGCATGACCGGCGCTTCGAAACCTGGGACCAGACGCTTGTAGGAGTTGGTCGACGGGTTGGTGAAGCCGTTCAGCGCCTTGCCGTGCTTGATGATGCCGCCGATGAAGTACAGCGCGGTGTCGGACAGGCCGGCATAGCCTTCGCCAGCGAAGGTGTTCTTGCCATCCTTGGAGATCGACATGTGCACGTGCATGCCCGAGCCGTTGTCACCGTACAGTGGCTTGGGCATGAAGGTAGCGGTGCGGCCGTAGGCGTCGGCAACGTTGTGCACGACGTACTTCAGGGTCTGCACTTCGTCGGCCTTGGCGACCAGAGTGTTGAACTTGACGCCGATTTCGTTCTGACCGGCAGTCGCCACTTCGTGGTGGTGAACTTCGACGACCTGACCCATCTCTTCCAGTGCGTTGCACATGGCGGTACGGATCTCGTGGTCATGGTCGACCGGTGGCACTGGGAAGTAGCCGCCCTTGACGCCTGGACGGTGGCCCTTGTTGCCGCCTTCGACGTCCTGGTCGGTCATCCAGGAAGCCTGTTCCGAGAAGATCTTGAACATGGAGCCGGAAATGTCGGACTTGAACTTCACTTCGTCGAAGATGAAGAACTCAGGCTCCGGACCGACGAACACGGTGTCGCCGATACCGGTCGACTTCAGGTATTCCTCGGCGCGATGGGCGATGGCGCGTGGGTCGCGATCGTAGCCCTGCATGGTGGACGGTTCGATGATGTCGCAGACCAGGATCAGGGTCGGCTCTTCGGTGAACGGGTCCAGCACGGCAGTGCTGTCGTCCGGAAGCAGGATCATGTCGGAGGCTTCGATGCCTTTCCAGCCTTCGATGGAGGAACCGTCGAACATCTTGCCGACTTCGAAGAAGTCGTCATCCAGAGCATCGCGCGCTGGCATGGTGACGTGCTGCTGCTTGCCTTTGGTATCAGTGAAGCGCAGATCAATCCACTTGACGTCATGATCTTTGATGAGTTGAACCGACTTCGACATGTTGTCCTCCGGGGTGGAATGGGGCCGATTGTGAAAGGGGGCCCCTAAATATGAGTGATGCCGGGGCCCGATAGTCGGCCAAGGCAACCTGCCTCACAAGGGAGCAATTTGCATGCCAGTGCCCCGTGATGGGCGCAACGCCGAGTTTCACTATCCGGATGTTCGAACCCATTCCCCTGTAGCAGCGCCGCAAGCCGCGTCGTGCTTCGTCCCCGGCATTAATAGGTATGAAGGCAGGACGCGGCTTGCGCCGCTGCCACAAAGGGGCGGGTTGAATAGGGGTGCGCTGGTTTGGTGCGAGACCTTTTTGGGCGGTCCAGATTGGTGCGTTTGCCCGTTCGTACGATAGCTGGTCAAACCTTGAGCAATTTCCGCTATAATCCGCGCCCCTCTTTTCAGGCTGGCATTTCGCGCGCTGTTTTCATGAAACTTATCGTAAAAGTCTTTCCAGAGATCACCATCAAGAGCCCGCCGGTGCGCAAGCGCTTCATCCGCCAGCTCGCCAAGAACATCCGCATGGTGCTCCGTGACCTGGACCCGCAGCTGATGGTCACTGGCGTGTGGGACAACCTTGAAGTCCAGACCAAGCTGACGGACGCCAAGGTGTTGCGCGAGATGACCGAGCGCCTGAGCTGCACGCCAGGTATCGCGCATTTCCTGCAAGTGGACGAATACCCGCTGGGCGACATGGATGACATCGTGGCCAAGTGCAAGACGCACTTCGGCCCGCTGCTGCCTGGAAAGATCTTTTCGGTGCGCGCCAAGCGTGCCGGCAAGCATGCCTTCAGTTCGATGGATGTGGAACGCACCGTCGGCAGCCAGTTGCGCCGCGAGTGTGGTGCTGCCGGCATCGACCTGAAAAAGCCCGACGTGGTGGTGCGCCTGGAAATCCGCGACCAGCGCCTGTTCGTCATTCATGACCAGCACGACGGCATGGGCGGCTACCCCTTGGGCGCGCTGGAACAGACACTGGTGTTGATGTCGGGCGGTTTCGACTCCACCGTCGCCGCCTACCAGATCATGCGCCGTGGCCTGATGACCCACTTCTGCTTCTTCAACCTGGGCGGTCGCGCCCATGAGTTGGGGGTGATGGAAGTCGCCCACTTTCTGTGGAAGAAGTACGGCAGCTCCCAGCGCGTGCTGTTCATCAGCGTGCCGTTCGAGGAAGTACTGGGCGAGATTCTCGGCAAGGTCGACAACAGCCACATGGGCGTGATCCTCAAGCGCATGATGCTGAGGGCCGCCACGCGCCTGGCCGACCAGCTGAAGATTCCCGCGCTGGTCACCGGCGAAGCCATCTCGCAGGTGTCCAGCCAGACCCTGCCCAACCTGTCGGCGATCGACAGCGCGACCGACAAATTGGTACTGCGCCCGCTGCTGGCGAGCCACAAACAAGACATCATCGATCAGGCAGTTGAAATTGGGACTGCCGATTTTGCCAAACACATGCCAGAATATTGCGGCGTGATTTCGGTCAACCCGACCACCAGTGCAAAATTGCCACGCGTCGTCCATGAAGAGAAGTCTTTCGACATGGCCGTTCTTGAGCGAGCGCTGGAACGCGCCAAGCTGGTGTCCATTGATGAAGTCATCGACCAGCTGGGCCGGGATATCGAGGTCGAAGAGGTCAGCGAGGCGCTGTCCGGACAAGTCGTCATCGATATCCGCCACCCCGATGCCCAGGAAGACCAGCCGCTGTCACTGGCCGGCATCGAGGTCAAGGCAATGCCTTTTTATGCCCTGAACAGCCGCTTCAAGGAACTGGACTTCACTCGCCAGTACTTGCTGTATTGCGACAGGGGCGTCATGAGCCGACTGCATGCTCACCATCTGTTGAGTGAGGGACATGCCAATGTGCGCGTTTATCGTCCGACATAGAGTCCCAGGGTTGAATGGTGGGAGTATCCGCCATCGCCCTCCCGACCCCCAGACAGCGTAGGAACTACTGCGCTAGGCAATGCTGCGTCAGAAACAGGCTCGGAATGCTCATTTACAACCAGTAAACTGTGCTTCCTCACCTATTTCTTCCTTGCCTTGCCGTCGCTCGCTACGTTCCTACGCTGTCTGGCCCGGATAGCTTTTTGTTTAATATTCGCCACGTAGAATGCGCGGCAACCGAATCCTCTGATCGAGATACACAAGTGATCGAAAATCTACGCAACATCGCCATCATTGCTCACGTTGACCATGGCAAGACCACCCTGGTAGACAAACTCCTGCGTCAGTCCGGCACCCTGGAGCGCAACGAGCTCAACGACGAGCGCGTGATGGACTCCAACGACCAGGAAAAAGAGCGTGGCATCACCATTCTGGCCAAGAACACCGCCATCAACTGGAACGGCTACCACATCAACATCGTGGACACCCCGGGCCACGCCGACTTCGGTGGTGAAGTAGAGCGCGTGATGTCGATGGTCGACTCCGTGCTGCTGCTGGTCGACGCCCAGGACGGCCCTATGCCGCAAACCCGTTTCGTGACCAAGAAGGCGTTCGAAGCCGGCCTGCGTCCGATCGTCTGCATCAACAAGGTCGACCGTCCAGGCGCACGTCCGGACTGGGTTCTGGACCAGATCTTCGACCTGTTCGACAACCTCGGCGCCACCGAAGAACAGCTGGACTTCAAAGTCGTCTACGCCTCGGCCCTGAACGGCATTGCCGGTCTGGAACACACCGACATGGCCGAAGACATGACCCCGCTGTACCAGTCGATCGTCGACAACGTACCGGCTCCGAAAGTTGACCGCGACGGCCCGTTCCAGATGCAGATCTCGGCACTGGACTACAACAGCTTCCTGGGCGTCATCGGTGTTGGCCGTATCGCTCGCGGCAGCGTCAAGCCGAACACCCCGGTGGTCGCCATCGGCGCCGACGGCAAGAAGCGCAACGGTCGTATCCTCAAGCTGATGGGTCACCACGGCCTGCACCGCATCGACGTCGAAGAAGCCTTCGCTGGCGACATCGTCTGCGTGAGCGGCATGGACTCGCTGTTCATCTCCGACACCCTGTGCCAGCCGGACAACGTCGAAGCGATGAAGCCGCTGACCGTCGACGAGCCAACCGTTTCCATGACCTTCCAGGTCAACGACTCGCCATTCTGCGGTAAAGAAGGCAAGTTCGTGACGTCCCGCAACATCAAGGAGCGTCTGGACAAGGAGCTGCTGTACAACGTTGCCCTGCGCGTTGAAGAAGGCGACTCGGCCGACAAGTTCAAGGTCTCCGGTCGTGGCGAGCTGCACCTTTCGGTACTGATCGAAACCATGCGTCGCGAAGGCTTCGAAATGGGTGTCGGTCGTCCTGAGGTGATCATCCGCGTCATCGACGGCGAGAAGCAGGAACCGTTCGAAAACGTCACCATCGACACCCCTGAGGAATCCCAGGGCAAGGTCATGGAAGAGATGGGCCTGCGTAAAGGCGACCTGACCAACATGGTGCCGGATGGCAAGGGCCGTGTTCGTCTGGAATACAACATCCCTGCTCGCGGTCTGATCGGTTTCCGTAACCAGTTCCTGACCCTGACCAACGGTGCAGGCATCCTGACCTCGATCTTCGATCGCTACGCTCCGATGAAGTCCGGCCACATGTCCGGTCGTCAGAACGGCGTACTGGTGTCGGTTGAAACCGGCAAGGCACTGACCTACTCGCTGGAAACCCTGCAGGCGCGCGGCAAGCTGTTCGTCGAGCATGGCCAGGAGATCTACAACGGTCAGATCGTCGGCTTGAACAGCCGCGACACCGACATGGGCGTAAACCCTACCAAGGGCAAGAAGCTGGACAACATGCGTGCGTCGGGCAAAGACGAAACCATCGCCCTGGTTCCACCTGTTCGCTTCACTCTGGAACAGGCTCTGGAATTCATCCAGGACGACGAGCTGTGCGAAGTCACGCCGAAGTCGATCCGTCTGCGCAAGAAGATCCTGGACGAAGGCGAGCGTACCCGCGCTGCCAAGAAAGCCAAGAACTGATCCGTAGTTCCGGTTGATTGAAAAAGCCCCCGGCGCGAAAGCGTCCGGGGGTTTTTTTATGATTGCGTTTCGGCAGGTCTGGCCTCTTCGCGGGCAGAGACCCGCTCCCACATGCAGCTGCGCTGTGACAGACAGACCAAGTTACGGCCTTCGCGGGCAGAGACCCGCTCCCACATGCAGCTGCGCTGTGACAGACAGACCAAGTTACGGCCTTCGCGGGCAGAAAGCTCGCCGCCCGCCCCGTTCCCACAGATGGTCACCGCCCTTGTGGGAGCGGGTCTCTGCCCGCGAAGGGGCCGGCCCTGGCACCCTGCATACCTTCCATCGCCCACTTCTCGAGTTTCCCCGGACCGAGCCGATAGCGCAGGCAATATCGATTCCCTCCGAAGGGGGCCCCGTGAGCCTGCTACCTACCAAGATCATGTCCCGCTTCAGCCTGGGCATCCTGTTCATCCTTCTGGTCACGGCGGTAGCGATATACGCGGTCATGGTGCTCAGCGGCGAGCCCAAACTGATCCAGTCCAACACCAAGAGCGCCGAGCAGTCGGCTACGGCCATTGCTCGCCAGCTGTCGATCGAGCTGGCCGAGATCGAGGGACGCGTGGCCGCGCTGGCGAGCCTGGGCGCCACGCTGCCGGCCGACGTCGAGCTGGTGAAGAGCGCATTGGCCCCGATCATCGATTCTCAGGGCGATGCTGCGATTGCCGGCGGCGGCTTGTGGCCCGAGCCCAATGCGTTCAGCGCAGGCGTGCCGCGGCGCAGTTTCTATTGGGCTCGTAGTGGGCAGGGCCTGGGTTATTCCGAGGAATACAATGCCGGCGCCGTCGATGACTATCACGCCGCCGACTGGTACGTGCAGGGCAAGGCATCCGCGCCTGGCCGCTGCGCGTGGTCGGATGCCTACGAAGATCCGGTGAGCAAGATCCTGATGACCACCTGTACCGTGCCCTACAGTCGTGAAGGACGTTTCGCCGGTGTGGCGACCATCGACCTGACACTCACTGGCTTGGCCAACTTCCTCAAGTCCAATGGGCAGGTCACCGGTGGTTATGCATTCGCCATCGACCCATCAGGCAAGGTCCTGTATTTCCCGGCCGCCAACGACAAGCCGGCACCTGCCGACGAGGCGGCGATGCTCGCCGCTTATCCCTGGTTCAAGGGCGTTGCCGATTGGCGCAGCAGCGGCCAGCGCGAAGCGCAGACGTTTCATGTCGATCAGGACGCGCAACTGGGTGGGGCGGGCTACATCAGTCTCACGCGGGTTCCGGCCAGTGGTTGGGTGGTGGGCCTGGCTACGCCGCAGGCACACATGACCGGCATTGCCAGCAAATTGACCGTCGATATCCTCACCACCTTGCTGCCGATCCTGGCGCTGGTGTTCGCTCTCGCCTGGCTGGCCGGGCGTGCGGTGTTCGGCCAGATCAACGAAACCACGGCGCAGATCGACAAGTTGGGCGAGCAGGGCGGTGGCGCCAGCGCCGAGCTGGACGTGGCTCGCGCGGACGAGATCGGCCTGCTGCGCGGGGCGGTCAACCGTTACGCCGGCAACCTGCGCAGCATGCTCAAGGCCATCGCCGATGAGGCGCTGCGCCTGCAGAAACAGTCCGATGACGTTGCTCGGTTGTCGGTGATCATGGCCGAACGCGCCGAAACCCAGCGTCAGGACAACACCTTGCTGGCCACGGCGATTACCGAGATGTCGTCCAGTGCCCAGGAGGTTGCCTCCAACACCACGGAGTGTTCCGACACCGCGCAGCTGTCGCTGTCGACCGCGCGCCAGAGCCAGGGGCATGTGCAGCAGAACAGCCAGACGATCAATTCCTTGACCGGCGATATCGCCAGCGTTGCGCAGGCGATTACCAGCCTGGGTCAGGACATCGAAAGTGTCAGCGGGGTGCTCGACGTGATCAAGTCGATTTCCGCGCAGACCAACCTGCTGGCGCTCAATGCCGCGATCGAAGCGGCTCGTGCCGGCGAGCAGGGACGAGGCTTTGCGGTGGTCGCCGACGAAGTGCGCACCCTGGCAGGGCGCACCCAGGCTTCGGCCGACGAGATCCAGGAGATGATCGGCGAACTGCGCCAGGCGTCGATGAAGGCGGTCAATACCATGGTCGCGGGCGAGGACCGCACGCGGACCGTGGCGCAGCAAGCCGATGTGTTGAGCGCATCGCTGGGCAGCACGGTGGTCGGTTTCGACGACATCGTCCAGCGCACCCAGCAGATTGCCGTCGCCGCCCAGGAACAGAGCCATGTCACCCAGGAGATCAACGAGCTGGCGGTGCGCATTCACGCGGCCAGCGAAGACGGCGCGCGCGATGCGTCGAGCCTGAGCGAGTTGAGCCAAGGCATGCAGGCCCTGTCGACCCGCCTGGCGGGGCTGAGCCGACAGGGGTGACCGGCGGCAATTCGGCGGCGCTCCCTTCGCGGGCAGAGCCCGCTCCCACATGGGTAGCAGGGGCACTGCTCAGCCTTGGCGCGAGACTGGCTTGGGCTGGTAGGCACAGAAGCCTGGGCGTGGCCCGATCTTCGGGTGGTTGCGGCAGGTGTCCGGGCGCTTTTCATAGATGGTGCACAGGCGGCTTTTCTTGTCCAGGTACAAGCAATCGTTGTTGCTCATGCGCGTCAGGGTGAAAATGCCCGACTTCTGGTTGAAGCGCTCGACGATGCCTTCCTTCTGCAAGCGCTTGGCAACGTTCTTGGGGGGATCGCCTTTCTCGAACTCATCCACCACACCGATACGGATCAGGTCCTTGATCTTCACTTCCACCGGCAGCGTGCAGCAGGTCGAGATACAGGCGCCGCACATCGGCGCGGAATATTTCTGCCAGGTGTCCAGGCGGTCCACTTCGGCGGCGGCAATCAAAGAGCTTTTCATCGTCAGGTCATCAGGCAACGTGGATCAGGGCGCGCGATCATACCGGCATTGGTGAAAAAGTGAACAACCATCTGCCTGAAACCCTGCTAATCGTGCAAAGTTACGAACCTGAGCTTTAAGCGTGTGTCGAAGCGTCTAGGCTCAGGTATTCCATCTAGAATCGTCAATTTCCCCGAGGACGCATTGCATGTCTCAGGAACCGCTTGTCCGTGACGCCGAGGTGGCCGATTTCCGCGCTGCTGTACTCGCCAAACTCACCTACGCGGTGGGCAAGGACCCCGATCACGCATTCGACCATGACTGGTTCGAGGCCATTGCCCTGGCGGCGCGCGACCACATGGTCGAGCACTGGATGGATCACACCCGGCAGATCTACCGCAAGGGTCAGAAACGGGTCTATTACCTTTCGCTGGAATTCCTCATCGGCCGGCTGCTCTACGACAGCCTGAGCAACCTCGGGTTGCTGGACATCGCGCGCGAAGCGCTGACCGACCTGGGCGTGGACCTGGAACGTATCCGTTTGCTCGAGCCCGATGCAGCGCTGGGCAATGGTGGCCTGGGCCGCCTTGCCGCCTGTTTCATGGAAAGCATGTCGACCCTGGGCGTCGCTGCCCACGGCTATGGTATCCGTTACGAACACGGCCTGTTCCGCCAGGCCATCGTCGATGGCTGGCAGCAGGAGCAGACGGAAAACTGGCTGAATTTCGGCAACCCCTGGGAGTTCGAGCGTCCTGAAGTGATCTACCCGATCAGCTTTGGTGGCCATGTGGAAACCGTCACCGACAGCGAAGGCCAGCAAAAGCAGGTGTGGTGGCCCAGCGAGACCGTCCGTGCGGTGGCCTATGACACGCCCGTGGTCGGCTGGCGCGGCTCCAGTGTCAACACGCTGCGCCTGTGGCGCGCGCGGGCACTGGAAGAGCTGCACCTGGAACGCTTCAACGCGGGCGACCACCTGGGCGCCGTGGCCGAAGTGGCCCGCGCCGAAAGTATCTCGCGGGTCCTGTACCCCGCCGACAGCACCGAGGCTGGCCAGGAGTTGCGCCTGCGCCAGGAGTATTTCTTCGTTGCAGCCTCCTTGCAGGACCTGTTGCGTCGTCACCTCAATGGCAACGACAGCCTGCTCAACCTGTCCGACAAGGCCGCCATCCAGCTCAACGATACTCACCCCTCCATTGCAGTGGCGGAGCTGATGCGCCAGTTGGTGGACGAACACGGCCTGGCCTGGGACACGGCGTGGGAAATCACCGTCAACACCCTGGCCTACACCAACCACACGCTGTTGCCCGAAGCGCTGGAAACCTGGCCCGTGGGCTTGATGGAGCGCATGCTGCCGCGGCACATGCAGATCATCTACCTGATCAACGCCTATCACATCGATTCGCTGCGCGCCAAAGGCCAGGACGACGTCGATGTGCTGCGCGCGGTATCGCTGATCGAGGAAGACAACGGCCGTCGCGTGCGCATGGGCAACCTGGCGTTTCTCGGCTCGCACAGTGTCAACGGCGTGTCGGGCCTGCACACCCAGTTGATGCGCAGCACGGTGTTCTCCGAGCTGCACAAGCTCTATCCCGACCGGATCAACAACAAGACCAACGGCATCACGTTCCGCCGCTGGTTGTACCAATCCAACAGCGAGCTGACCGCCATGCTGGTCGACAAGCTCGGGCCGGAACTGCTCGACAATCCGGAAAAGCTGCTGAAGAACCTCGAGCCTTTTGCCGACCAGCCCGAGTTCCGCAAGGCGTTCGCTGCGCAACGGCTGAACAGCAAGAAAGCACTCGCGCGCATCATTCATGAGCGCGTGGGGGTGGCGGTCAATCCCGAGGCCATGTTCGACGTTCAGGTCAAGCGCATCCACGAGTACAAGCGGCAATTGCTCAACCTGATGCACACCGTGGCGCTCTACCAGGCCATTCGCGCCGAGCCGGAGACGAACTGGGTGCCGCGGGTGAAGATCTTCGCCGGCAAGGCGGCGGCCAGCTATCACCAGGCCAAGCTGATCATCAAGCTGGCCAACGACATCGCCCGGGTGGTGAACAACGACCCGACCGTGCGCGGGCTGCTCAAGGTGGTGTTCCTGCCCAACTACAACGTCAGCCTGGCGGAAAGCATCATTCCGGCAGCGGATTTGTCCGAGCAGATTTCCACGGCCGGTTACGAAGCGTCGGGCACCAGCAACATGAAGTTCGGCCTCAATGGAGCCTTGACCATCGGCACGCTGGATGGCGCCAACGTCGAGATGTGCGAGTTCCTGGGCAAGGAAAACATGTTCATCTTCGGCATGACCGCAGCCCAGGTGGAAGAGCGCAAGCATGCCGGGGGCTACAGCGCTCATGGCGACGTCGCGGCCTCCCATCGGTTGAACGATGTGCTGCAGGCCATCCGCGGCGGGGTGTTTTCGCCGGATGATCCATCGCGTTATGTGGGGTTGGTCGATTCGCTGACCAATTACGACCGCTTCCTGCTGTGCGCCGATTTCGACGCGTATTGGGATGCCCAGCGCAAGGTCGAGGACACCTGGCACGACGCCGACAAGTGGTGGCGCATGGCAGTACTGAACACGGCGCGCATGGGTTGGTTCTCTTCCGACCGGACCATCCGCGAGTATGCGCAGGATATCTGGCAGGCGTTGGAGTAAGGCCTGGAACCGCGGTGTGCCCTTCGCGGGCAGAGCCCGCTCCCACAGTTGGCAGGTATGGGCGCGGGCTCTGCCCGCGAAGGGCATGCGGCGGTGCGCCTGATACACCCCCCCTCACCGAACTATCTCCATTGATAGCGATCTGATGGCTGCCGCGGCGTGGCTAGCGCTCGCTAGGTTTGACCGCACCCGTGTAAACTGTGCGGGCTTTCCCCAACCCCTTTTCTACTCCGGAGTCGTCCATGTCCCGCGTTACCCTGAGTCGCTACTTGATCGAGCAGACCCGCAGCAACAACACGCCGGCCGATCTGCGCTTCCTGATCGAAGTGGTGGCGCGCGCGTGCAAAGAGATCAGCCATGCGGTGTCCAAGGGCGCCCTGGGTGGCGTGCTTGGCAGCATGGGCACCGAAAACGTCCAAGGTGAAGTGCAGAAGAAGCTGGACGTGCTGTCCAACGACATCCTGCTCGAAGCCAACGAATGGGGCGGCCACCTGGCCGGCATGGCGTCCGAAGAAATGGACAACGCCTACCAGATTCCCGGCCAGTACCCCAAGGGCGCCTACCTGCTGGTGTTCGACCCCCTCGACGGCTCTTCCAACATCGACGTCAACGTTTCGGTCGGCACCATCTTCTCGGTACTGCGCTGCCCTACCGAGCACTTGAGCCAGAACGACAGCCTCAAGGAACAAGCCTTCCTGCAGCCAGGCACCGAGCAGGTCGCTGCCGGTTACGCCATCTATGGCCCGCAGACCATGCTCATCCTGACCCTGGGCAACGGCGTGAAGGGTTTCACCCTGGATCGCGAAATGGGCAGCTTCGTGTTGACCCACGAGAACATCCAGATTCCGGAAACCACCGCCGAGTTCGCCATCAACATGTCCAACAAGCGTCACTGGGAAGCCCCGGTGACCAAGTACGTGGACGAGCTGCTGGCCGGTGAAGAAGGCCCGTTGAAGAAGAACTACAACATGCGCTGGATCGCCTCGATGGTCGCCGACGTGCACCGTATCCTGACCCGCGGCGGCTTGTTCATGTATCCACGCGACAGCCGCGAGCCAGAGAAGCCAGGCAAGCTGCGCCTGATGTACGAAGCCAACCCGATGTCGTTCCTGGTAGAGCAGGCCGGTGGCGCTTCGACCGATGGCCGCCAGCGCATCATGGACATCAAGCCCGAGGGCCTGCACCAGCGTGTGGCCGTGTTCCTGGGCTCCAAGCAGGAAGTCGAGCGCGTCACCGGTTACCACACCGAGTAAACGTTGCACGGCTGGCAGTTTCTAGCAGAGGCCGTGCCCCCCCCCTCTGTGGGAGCGGGCTCTGCACGCGAAGAGAGCGGCGCGGTGTGTCAGGCAGATCGCGGTGAGGCCTTCGCGGGCAGAGCCCGCTCCCACACATTGAATACCGTGCCCCGCTCCCAAAGGGGCTGCTTGCAATTGGAACCCGCGCGGTCTGCGCTCTTCTAAGCAGCACATCCCCTGTGTCTGCCGTTCAAGGAGAGCCCCCATGTCGTTGCGCACCTTCGCCTTGCTGCCTTTATGCCTGTCGCTGATGATCGCTGGCTGCAGCAACTCCCCCGACGCCAGCATGGCGCCACGCACCGTCGACAGCGTAGACCTGCAGCGTTACCAGGGCACCTGGTACGAAGTGGCCAGGCTGCCCATGTTCTTCCAGCGCAACTGCGCCCAATCCGAAGCCCATTACAGCCTGCAGGCCGACGGCAACATCGGCGTGCTCAACCGCTGCCGCACCAAGGCTGGCAAGTGGCAGGAAGCCAACGGCACCGCTTCGCCGCAGGTCCCGGGCAAGACCGACAAGCTGTGGGTGGTGTTCGACAACTGGTTCTCTAGAATGGCCCCCGGCCTGGCCAAGGGCGACTACTGGGTACTGGACGTGGACGACGGCTACCAGCACGCGCTGGTCGGCAGCCCGAACCGCAAGTACCTGTGGCTGCTGTCGCGTACACCCCAGGTTTCCACAGCAGTGCGCGAGCGGATGCTGGCCAAAGCACGCCAGCAGGGCTATGACACCACGCGCCTGATCTGGCGCTCGGCGGATGCCGATATCGGCAAGTGATGGCGCATCCCGGCTCGCGCCCGGCCCGTGCAGAGTTGTCCGGGCGCGAGTCGCGTTACTGCCCAGGCGCGAGTCGCGTTACAATGTCACTCGCTGTGCCCCACGAATCAATCAAGGAATTCCCGTGCCGACTCCGCCCGTTGTCCCTGCGCTGGCTGCCCAGATGGGCGAAAGTCCGGCGCCCTTGTATGCCCGCGTCAAACAGATGATCGCGGTGCAGATCCTCAACGGTACCTGGCCACCGCACTACCGGGTGCCCTCGGAAAGCGAGCTGGTCAACCAATTGGGCTTCAGCCGCATGACCATCAACCGCGCCTTGCGCGAGTTGACGGCCGAAGGCCTGTTGGTGCGCATGCAGGGCGTGGGGACTTTCGTGGCCGAGCCGAAAAGCCAGTCGGCGCTGTTCGAAGTGCACAACGTTGCCGACGAGATCGCCGCCCGCGGCCATCGTCACAGCAGCCGCCTGGTGCTGCTGGAAGAAGAGGCGGCCGGTGCGGAACGTGCTCTGATCCTGAGCATGCGCGAAGGCCAGCGAGTGTTTCACTCGATCATCGTCCACTACGAAAACGACATCCCGGTGCAGATCGAGGACCGCTACGTCAACGCCCAGATCGCCCCGCAATACCTGCAGCAGGACTTCGTCGAAGAGACGCCGTATGCCTACCTGACCCGCGTGGCGCCGCTGACCGCCGGCGAGCATTTGGTAGAAGCCATGCTGGCCAACCCCAGTGAGTGCGAGCTGCTGCAGATCGAGCGCGGCGAACCCTGCCTGCTGATCCTGCGGCGCACCTGGTCGGGCAAGACGCCGGTCACGGCGGCGCGCTTGATCCACCCCGGTTCGCGCCATCGGCTGGAAGGGCGCTTCACCAAATAAGCCTGCCTGCGGCACAAATACGCCAATCTGCCACACGTCGCGCAGAACAATGGCTCATCGCGCGGTCACAGCCATAGACCGCCGTGACCCATGGCCCATGTGGAGCAGGACCCGATGAAACTGAACAAGACCCTCCTGGCAACGACCCTGTCTCTGGGCTTGCTGGCCGCTGCCAGCAACAGCCAAGCCGCCGGGTGGTGCGAATCGGGCAAGCCGGTGAAATTCGCCGGTCTGAACTGGGAGAGCGGCATGCTGCTCACCGACCTGCTGCAGTTCGTGCTGGAACACGGCTACGACTGCAAGACCGACAGCCTGCCAGGCAACTCCATCACCATGGAAAGCGCTCTGGGCAGCAACGACATCCAGGTATTCGCCGAGGAATGGGTCGGTCGCAGCGAGGTCTGGAACAAGGCCGAACAGGCCGGCAAGGTGGTGGGAGTCGGCGCACCGATCACCGGCGCTGTGGAAGGCTGGTACGTGCCGCGCTATGTGATCGAAGGCGACGCCAAGCGCGGCCTCGACGCCAAGGCGCCCGACCTCAAGGCCATTGCCGACCTGGGTAAATACGCCCAGGTGTTCAAGGATCAGGAAGAACCGAACAAGGGTCGTTTCTACAATTGCCCGGCCGGCTGGACCTGCGAGCTGGAAAACAGCGAGATGCTCAAAAGCTACGGCCTGCTGGACAGCTACACCAATTTCCGTCCAGGTACAGGGCCCGCCCTCGATGCGGCGGTACTGTCGAGCTACAAGCGGGGCGAACCGATCCTGTTCTATTACTGGTCACCGACGCCTCTGCTGGGCCAGGTCGACGTCGTCAAGCTGGCGGAAAAACCCGGCGTGGACAAGACCATCAGCATCAAGGTCGGCCTGTCCAAGGCCTTTCACGATGGTGCGCCGGAATTGCTCGGCGTGTTCGAAAAGGTCAACCTGCCTATCGATCTGCTCAACCAGAACCTGGCGCGCATGAGCCGCGAGCGTATCGAGTCGCCCAAGCTGGCGCGCCTGTTCCTCAAGGAGCATCCGGACGTCTGGAAGCCATGGGTCAGCGAAGCGGCCGCCACCAAGATCGAAGCAGCGCTTTGATGCGGTCCTTGGTATCGAGAAAGTCCTCAGCATCGAGAGCGCCCCATGTTTCCTGAAAGCTTCACCTTCTCCATCGCCAACTGGGTCAATGACGGCGTCGATGCGCTGGTGACCCGCTACGGCGATGTCTTCCGGCAGATTTCCGACACCCTGCTGTGGGCCATCGTCAACCTGGAAAGCCTGCTGCGCATGACACCCTGGTGGTTGATGCTGGCGATCGTCGGCGGCATCGCCTGGCATGCATCGCGCAAGTGGCTGACCACGGCGGTCATCGTCGGCCTGTTGTTTCTGGTCGGCGCGGTGGGGCTGTGGGACAAGCTCATGCAGACCCTGGCATTGATGCTGGTTGCCACGCTGATTTCCGTGGTGATCGCCATTCCTCTGGGCATTCTGGCCGCGCGCAGCGACCGGCTGCGTGCAGTGCTGATGCCGCTGCTCGACATCATGCAAACCATGCCCAGCTTCGTGTACCTGATCCCGGTACTGATGCTGTTTGGCCTGGGCAAGGTGCCGGCCATCTTCGCTACCGTGATCTACGCGGCGCCGCCGCTGATACGCCTGACCGACCTGGGCATTCGCCAGGTCGATCGCGAGGTCATGGAAGCGATCAACGCCTTCGGTGCCAACCGCTGGCAGCAACTGTTCGGTGTGCAACTGCCGCTGGCCCTGCCGAGCATCATGGCCGGTATCAACCAGACCACCATGATGGCGCTGTCGATGGTGGTGATTGCCTCGATGATCGGTGCCCGTGGCCTGGGCGAAGACGTACTGGTGGGCATCCAGACCCTGAACGTGGGCAAGGGGCTCGAGGCCGGGTTGGCAATCGTCATTCTGGCGGTCGTTATCGACCGCATCACCCAGGCCTATGGTCGCCCCCGTCACGAGGCAGGCCGATGAACGCGCCGAAGATCGAAGTGCGCAATGTCTACAAGGTGTTCGGCAAGCGCGAGAAAGAAGCGCTGGCGCTGAGTCAGCAAGGGCAAAGCAAGGAGCAGGTGCTGGCCGCTACCGGCTGCGTGGTCGGGGTCGACGACCTGTCGTTGTCGATCGCTGCAGGCGAGGTGTTCGTCATCATGGGGTTGTCCGGGTCGGGTAAGTCGACTCTGGTGCGGCATTTCAACCGGCTGGTAGATCCTTCCAGTGGCCAGATACTGGTGGATGGCGAGGATATCCTGCGTTACGACATGCCGGCGCTGCGCGCATTTCGCCGACGCAAGATCAGCATGGTGTTCCAGAGCTTCGGCCTGTTGCCGCACAAAAGCGTGCTGGACAACGTCGCCTATGGCCTCAAGGTGCGAGGCGAGAGCAAGGCGCTGTGCGAGGAGCGCGCGCAGCACTGGGTCGAAGCGGTGGGCCTCAATGGCTACGAACGTGCCTACCCACAGCAGCTCTCCGGCGGCATGCGCCAGCGCGTGGGCCTGGCGCGGGCATTGGCGGCGGATACCGACATCATTCTCATGGACGAGGCGTTCAGTGCCCTGGACCCCTTGATCCGCGCGGAAATGCAGGACCAGTTGCTGGAACTGCAGACCCGTCTGCACAAGACCATCGTATTCATCACCCACGATCTGGACGAGGCGCTTCGCCTGGGCAACCGGATTGCCATCCTCAAGGATGGACGCTTGATCCAGGCCGGCACCGCCAGGGAAATTCTGCACAACCCGGCCGACGACTACGTCGACCGGTTCGTCCAGCGGCGCAGTGTCGCGATCTGAAGCTCTGCGCGGGGTGTTTTCGGAAACGTCCGACAGACGTTTCTGAATAACATCCCTTTCAGACTTTTCTGATTGTAGTCCCGCAATACCCTGCCTAGCGTGCAGGCATTCGCCTCGAACAAGGAATGCCTGCATGCCCGTCACCAAGCACTATCTCAGCCATGAAGCGATACACAAGGCGCTGCGCATTGCCGACCTGACCGACGCCTGCGAGCCGCCCCATGCCGTGCGCCTGCTGGTCAGGGACCTGCTCGCCGGCCTGGTGCGACGAGGCTGGCCCCTGGCCGAGGTGCACAAGGGACCGCGGATCATCTCTGCCGTGGAAAACTTCCAGCTGTGCGGCGACGACCCCCAGGTGACGGATGAAGTCGGTAACCACAGCTGCTGGGTCGATGACGAACTGTTGCTGCGCACCCAGACCAGCAGCGCGATCATCACCGGCCTGCAAGCGGCGGCGGCGCGTCGGGCACCAGGCGAAACCATCATGCTCGCTGCACCGGGCATCACCTTTCGTCGCGACATCCGCGATCGCTGGCATTGCGCCGAGCCGCACCAGATGGACATCTGGGTGCTGGGCGACGCCGCACTGGGCAATCGTCAGGAGCTGCTGCGGCTGGTCGGTGACGTGCTGGACATCGCCGTGCCGGGGCGAATGTGGGGGCACAGCTGCGGAGCCTGCGGTTTTACCCGCGATGGCCTCAACATCAGCCTGGTGACCCGCCAGGCACCGGTGGACATCCTCGCCTGCGGCTGCATCTGCCCGGCGTTCCTGCAGCGTCTGGATGTCGATCCCCAAGCCCATGGTGGTCTGGTTCTGCGCCTGGGGCTGGATCGCCTGGCGATGCTGCGCAAAGGCGTTCCGGACATCCGCCTGCTGCGCGATGGCCATCCCCAGGTGCAGGCGCAGATGGGCGACCTCAAGGCCTGGCAATCGCTGTACCGCCAGCCGGCGATCAGCCGTGACCTGTCGCTGGCGGTGGCACCGGGGTTGGGCATCGAGGACATCACCGAGCAGGTCCTGCAGGTGGCCGGCTACCGTGCCAGCTGGATCGAGGAGCTGCACATACGCGGCTGCTGGCCGTTCGAGGAATTGCCTTCGCTGACCATCAAGCGCCTGGGCATCGTTCGCGGCCAGCACAACCTGGTGCTGCAGGTGGTGCTGCGCGACCACGCCCAATCCCTGACTGCGCAGCAGGCCGACGGCCTGTACCGCGACATCCGCACGGCCTTGCACCAGGGCGTGCCGGGTGGCGCCTATCTGGTAGGGGAACGCTTGTGAAACCCTGCAATGGATAGGGAGAATGCGCCAAGCGGTCATTCGGGTTTATGATGGCCAAAGGCAGAGACCCAATATCCAACGGAGCGCACGATGCAAACCCTGTACCCGCAGATCAAACCCTACGCCAGGCATGATCTGGCCGTGGAAGAGCCGCACGTGCTGTATGTCGACGAAAGCGGCTCGCCCAAGGGCTTGCCGGTGCTGTTCATCCACGGCGGCCCAGGTTCGGGGTGCGACGCGCAGAGCCGTTGCTACTTCGATCCCAACGTCTATCGCATCGTGACCTTCGACCAGCGCGGCTGCGGCCGCTCCACGCCCCATGCCAGCATCGAGAACAACACCACCTGGCGGCTGGTGGCAGACATGGAGCGCATTCGCGAACATCTGGGCATCGACAAGTGGGTGCTGTTCGGCGGTTCCTGGGGCTCCACGCTGGCCCTGGCCTATGCCCAGACCCATCCCGAGCGGGTGCATGGCCTGATCCTGCGCGGGATCTTCCTCTGCCGCCCACAGGAAATCGAATGGTTCTACCAGGCCGGCGCGAGCCGCCTGTTCCCCGACTATTGGCAGGACTACATCGCGCCGATACCGCTCGATGAGCGCGGCAACCTGTTGCAGGCCTTCCACAAGCGCCTTACCGGCAACGACCAGATTGCCCAGATGCACGCGGCCAAGGCGTGGTCCACCTGGGAAGGGCGTACCGCGACCCTGCGGCCCAACCCACTGGTGGTCGATCGGTTCTCCGAGCCGCAGCGTGCGCTGTCGATCGCACGCATCGAAACCCACTACTTCGTCAACAATGCCTTCCTCGAGCCGGACCAGTTGATCCGCGACATGCCACGCATCGCCCACCTGCCGGCGGTCATCGTGCACGGCCGCTACGACGTGATCTGCCCGCTGGACAACGCCTGGGCGCTGCATCAGGCCTGGCCCAACAGCGAACTGCAGGTCATTCGCGACGCCGGCCATGCCGCCTCGGAGCCGGGCATTACCGACGCCCTGGTGCGCGCCGCCGAGCAGATGGCGCGGCGTCTGCTGGACCTGCCCCTGGAAGAGGCGTGAAGGGGCTGCTGCAGCGGGTCAGCCAGGCCCGCGTCGAGGTGGCCGGGCAAACCATCGGGGCGATCGACCAGGGCCTGCTGGTACTGGTCGCGGTCGAACCGGACGACACCGCAGCCAGCGCCGACAAGCTTTTGCACAAGCTGCTCAATTATCGAGTGTTCAGCGATGAGCAAGGCAAGATGAACCGGTCGCTGAAGGATATTGGCGGCGGCCTGCTGCTGGTGTCGCAATTCACCCTGGCGGCAGACACCCGCAGCGGTCTGCGCGCAGGCTTCTCCACTGCGGCCGTGCCGGCCTTGGCGCAGGCGCTGTTCGAGCACTTGGTCGAGGCTGCAAAAAAAGCGCATCCACAGGTTCAGGTCGGGCAATTCGGTGCCGATATGCAGGTAAGCCTGACCAACGACGGGCCTGTAACCTTCTTGTTACAAATTTAGTGGCCTATTGCTGGCGAGTTTGCGGTCATCGACCGCTCTCCACAGCATAAATACTTGAGCTACCCTGATGCGTTGTGACGCGACGTACTAGATAATCGCGCGCCAGGGGGCCACGTTTCGCTACCCGGTATGTCCAGTTTGAAGCGTGTCCGGCTCCGCTTGGGGAATCATTAAGCCCTTTTGGAGTCGGAACAGTGCTCGCCAACCCGGCGCAAGACTGCTGGCCGTTGGTTTTTCGATATGTTTTCGGCGAGGGTTGCTCGTGATTGTTAGTCCTTTAAATGCTTCAAGAACACCCCGCACTCGGTTGCGCAATGCGATGCTGGCCGGGTCTGCACTGTTCTGCCTGTTCAGCGCCAGCCAACTCTGGGCCTTCAGCCTGGATGATGTTGCCGGACGCGCCAAGGAGCTCGCCGGTCAGAAATTCGAAACTCCGCGCAGCAATCTGCCCAAAGAGTTTCGCGACATGAAGTTTGCGGACTACCAGAAGATCCGTTTCCGCAATGAAAACGCCGAATGGGCGGACGCCAAGACCCCGTTCAAGCTGTCCTTCTATCATCAGGGCATGCACTTCGACACCCCGGTGAAGATCAACGAAGTCACCGCTACCACCGTCAACGAAATCAAGTACGACCCAGCGCGTTTCGATTTCGGCGACCTGCAGTTCGATCCCAAATCCACCGATCAGTTGGGCTACGCCGGTTTCCGCGTATTGTTCCCGATCAACAAGGCGGACAAGCAGGACGAAATCATGACCATGCTGGGCGCGAGCTATTTCCGCGTCATCGGCAAAAATCAGGTCTATGGTCTGTCGGCCCGCGGCCTGGCCCTGGATACGGCACTGCCGTCGGGTGAAGAGTTCCCACGGTTCCGCGAGTTCTGGGTCGAACGGCCGAACGAAGGCGACAAGCAGTTGGTGATTTTCGCCCTGCTCGATTCGCCGCGTTCCACCGGTGCCTACAAGTTGACTTTGCGTCCGGGCAAGGACACCACTGTCGACGTCGAGTCGCGTGTGTTCCTGCGTGACCGGGTCAGCCGCCTGGGCATTGCGCCGCTGACCAGCATGTTCCTGTTCGGCTCGAACCAGCCGTCGCGTGTGCAGAACTACCGTCACGAGTTGCACGACTCCACCGGCCTGTCCATCCATGCCGGCAACGGTGAGTGGCTGTGGCGCCCGCTGAACAATCCCAAGCACCTGGCCGTGAGTAGCTTCACCGTCGAGAACCCGCGTGGTTTCGGTCTGCTGCAGCGTGGCCGCGAGTTCTCCCGTTACGAAGACCTCGACGACCGCTACGACAAGCGTCCGAGCGCCTGGATCGAGCCGAAGGGTGATTGGGGCAAAGGTACCGTCGACCTGGTTGAAATTCCGACCGCCGACGAAACCAACGACAACATCGTGGCGTTCTGGAACCCGGAAAAGATCCCGGAGCCAGGCCAGGCACTGGAGCATAACTACCGCCTGCACTGGACCACGGACGAAGACGAGTTTCATTCGCCTGACGTTGCCTGGGTCAATCAGACCCTGCGCTCGACCGGTGACGTGAAGCAGTCCAACCTGATTCGTCAGGCCGATGGCAGCATTGCCTTCCTGATCGACTACGAAGGTCCGGTGCTGGCGGCGTTGGCCGAAGACACCGCCGTTCGCAGTCAGGTCAGCGTCGATGACAACGCCGAGCTGGTCGAGAACAACGTCCGCTACAACCCGCAGACCAAAGGCTGGCGCCTGACCCTGCGGGTCAAGGTGAAGGATCCGAACAAGGCCGTGGAAATGCGTGCGGCGCTGGTCAAGGATCTGCCGGTGGAGCCTGTCAAGGCAGCCGAGCCGGTTGAAGACAAGGCTGCGCACAAGCATGACAAGGCACACGGTAAAGCCGACAAGGCTGCCGAGGTTGCTCAGGCTCCGGCACCTGCCGCGCCTGAAGCCGCTCCTGTCACACCTACCGAACCGGTCAAGACCGAACAGGTCCTGACTGAAACCTGGAGCTACCAGTTGCCCGCCGATGACTAATTCTCCAGCTCGGCCAGAATCGCTAGGCGAATATCTGGCTCATTTGCCCCTGGGGGACGCACAGCGCGCAGAACTTGCCGACTGCACGTCCTTCACCGAACTGCACGAGCGCCTTTCCGGGCGCCCGGCGCACGCTGCCGTGCTCGGCGCACAGAACTCGGTCGAGCAGCGCCTGCGGCTGGACTCGGCTGCCGAACTGGAAGAGGCCGAGATGCTCGGCGTCGACGCCAGCGGCCGCCTGCAGCTCAAGGCCACGCCACCGATCAACCGCACGCTGGTGATCCCGGAGCCGTGGCGTACCAACGTGCTGGTTCGGGTATGGCGCAAGCTGACCGGCAAGGCCAGCAAACCCGAGCCCACCAGCGACAAGCGTGTGCTGCCCAAGGCGCGCTGGCGCTGGGTCGGCTCGATGCGTCGCTACATCCTGCTGGTGCTGATGCTGGGCCAGACCATCGTCGCCGGCTGGTACATGAAAGGCATCATGCCGTACCAGGGCTGGGGCATGGTCGACCTCGACGAAGTGGTTCGCCAGCCGATCATGCAAACCGCCACTCAGGTTCTGCCGTACTTCCTGCAGACCAGTATCCTGATCCTCTTCGGTATTCTGTTCTGCTGGGTATCGGCGGGGTTCTGGACGGCGTTGATGGGCTTCCTCGAACTGCTCACCGGCCGCGACAAGTACCGTATCTCCGGTGCCAGCGCGGGCAACGAGCCGATCGAGGCAGGCGCGCGTACCGCGCTGGTCATGCCGATCTGCAACGAAGACGTGACACGCGTCTTCGCCGGTCTGCGCGCCACGTTCGAATCGGTCAAGGCCACTGGTGACCTGGATCGTTTCGACTTCTTCGTGCTCAGCGACACCAACGACCCCGACATCGCGGTTGCCGAGCAACAGGCGTGGTTGGAAGTGTGCCGCGAAGCCGGTGGTTTCGGGCATATCTTCTACCGTCGTCGTCGCCGTCGGGTCAAACGCAAGAGCGGCAACCTCGACGACTTCTGCCGCCGCTGGGGCAGCGAATACCGCTACATGGTGGTACTCGACGCCGACAGCGTGATGAGTGGCGAATGTCTGACCAGTCTGGTTCGCTTGATGGAAGCGACGCCGGATGCGGGCATCATCCAGACCGCGCCGAAGGCTTCGGGCATGGACACCCTGTATGCGCGCATGCAGCAGTTCGCTACCCGCGTGTACGGTCCGCTGTTCACCGCCGGCCTGCATTTCTGGCAGTTGGGCGAATCGCACTACTGGGGGCACAACGCGATCATTCGCATGAAGCCCTTCATCGAGCACTGCGCCCTGGCGCCGTTGCCGGGCAAGGGTGCGTTCGCCGGTGCGATCCTTTCCCACGACTTCGTCGAGGCGGCACTGATGCGTCGCGCCGGCTGGGGCGTATGGATTGCCTATGACCTGCCGGGCAGCTATGAAGAACTGCCGCCCAACCTGCTCGACGAGCTCAAGCGCGATCGCCGCTGGTGCCACGGCAACCTGATGAACTTCCGCCTGTTCCTGGTCAAGGGCATGCACCCGGTTCACCGGGCGGTATTCCTGACCGGCGTGATGTCGTACCTGTCGGCACCGTTGTGGTTCTTCTTCCTGGTGCTGTCCACCGCGCTGCTGGCGGTGAACACGCTGATGGAGCCGACCTACTTCCTGGCGCCGCGTCAGCTGTACCCGCTATGGCCGCAATGGCATCCGGACAAGGCGGTGGCGCTGTTCTCCACCACCATCGTGCTGCTGTTCCTGCCCAAGCTGCTGAGCATCATCCTGATTTGGGCCAAGGGCGCGAAAGAATACGGCGGCCGTTTCAAGGTCACCTTGTCGATGCTGCTGGAAATGCTGTTCTCGATGCTGCTGGCGCCAGTGCGCATGCTGTTCCACACCCGCTTCGTGCTTGCCGCATTTCTGGGTTGGGCCGCGACCTGGAACTCGCCGCAGCGTGACGACGACTCCACGCCGTGGAGCGAGGCGATCAAGCGTCATGGCTCGCAGACGCTGCTGGGCGCGGCCTGGGCTGCCCTGGTGATCTGGCTGAACCCCAGCTTCCTGTGGTGGCTGACTCCGATCGTGGGTTCGCTGATGCTGTCGATCCCGGTATCGGTGATTTCCAGCCGGACCAATCTGGGCATGCAGGCACGCGATGAGAAGCTGTTCCTGATTCCCGAGGAGTACGACACGCCGCAGGAGCTGCTGTCCACCGATCGCTACACCCAGGCAAACCGTGATAACGCGCTCAAGGATGGGTTCGTGCGCGCCGTTGTCGATCCGCGCCAGAATGCCTTGGCCTACGGCCTGGGCACGGCGCGGCACGGCAAGGCTGCGCCGATCGAAAGCATGCGCGCGCAGTGGGTGCATCAGGCACTGGAGGGTGGCCCGCAGAAGCTCGACAACAGCACGCGCATGTCGCTGCTCAGTGATCCGGTAGCGATCTCGCGTCTGCACGAGCATGTCTGGGCCGATCAGAACGTCGCGTGGCTGGAAGCGTGGCGTCAGTCCAAGCAGGCGGAACGGCAGTCGCCGGCTGTGCCAACGCTGGACACCGCTTCGGCGGCAGGCTTGCAGAACGCCTGACCGCGTTGGCCTCATTCGCGGGCAGAGCCCGCTCCCACAAGTAGCAAAAGCACTCCTGTGGGAGCGGGCTCTCCGGCGGCAGGCTTGCAGAACGCCTGACCGCGTTGGCCTCATTCGCGGGCTCTCCGGCGGCAGGCTTGCAGCACGCCTAATCGTGTTGGCCTCATTCGCGGGCATAGCTCGCTCCCACAAGTAGCAAAAGCACTCCTGTGGGAGCGGGCTCTCCGGCGGCAGGCTTGCAGAACGCCTGACCGTGTTGGCCTCATTCGCGGGCAGAGCCCGCTCCCACAAGTAGCAAAAGCACTCCTGTGGGAGCGGGCTCTGCCCGCGAATGCTGCACCTCGATATTCCTGCCATGCCCCCCAACAGTGCCACCTGGCACTCATTTCATCGCCAAACTTTGTTCAACCCCCCGTTTGAGTTAGGATCGCACCCCGAAATGGTGCGCCCAGGCTTGGTCGTGCCCGAAGTTGGCTAGGGGAATTGGTGATGAACAAGTATCTGTCGCGGCTGCTGCTCGGCGTCATGGCCATGGCGGTCGTGGGCTCGGCGCAAGCGGGCGCTATCGACGAAGCGGTCAAGCGCGGCACTTTGCGCGTGGGCATGGACCCGACCTACATGCCGTTCGAAATGACCAACAAGCGTGGCGAAATCATCGGTTTCGAAGTCGACCTGCTCAAGGCCATGGCCAAGTCCATGGGCGTCAAGCTGGAGCTGGTATCGACCAGCCTGGATGGCATCATTCCAGCGCTGATGACCGACAAGTTCGACATGATCGGCAGCGGCCTGACCCTGACCCAGGAGCGCAACCTGCGTATCAACTTCAGCGATCCGTTCATCGTCGTCGGCCAGACCCTGCTGATCCGCAAGGAATTGGCCGACAAGGTCAAGACCTACAAGGACCTGAACTCGCCGGACTACCGCATCACCTCCAAGGTCGGCACGACCGGCGAGTTCGTGGCGCGCAAGTTGATCGCCAAGGCGCAGTACCACGGCTACGACAACGAGCCTGAAGCGGTACTCGACGTGGTCAACGGCAAGGCTGACGCGTTCATCTACGATTCGCCCTACAACGTAGTGGCGGTGGACAAGGTCGGCAACGGCAAGCTGGTCTACCTCGACGAGCCTTTTACCTACGAGCCTCTGGCGTTCGGCCTGAAGAAGGGCGACTACGACAGCCTCAACTTCATCAACAACTTCCTGCGCCAGGCCCGTGAAGACGGCAGCTACGACCGTATCCACAAGAAGTGGTTCGTGAGCAAGAACTGGCTCGACGAAATGCAATGACTGCGCCTCTGACCAGACTCTCTCCGATGCGCGGGCCTGCCCCGCGCGGCGGTCTTCTAGCGGATTGAACCCCCTGTGATCAAACACCACAAAGCTCAATGGCCCTGGCACGGGCTCACCGCGCTGGTGCTCATCGGCCTGGCTTTCAGCTTGTACGCTGCCACCTCGCGCATTTCCTATGAGTGGCACTGGAATCGCGTGCCGCAGTACTTCGTCTATCAGGCCGAGCAGCCGCAGCGCGCCGAAGGTTATGGCAGTGTCGAGCGGATCGCTCAGCAGGGTGGGCAGGCGCGGGTCACCTTGCGCGACGAAGACGGTGGCGAACAGGTCTTGCTGGTGGACAGCGGCAGTGTCGTGCTCGAAGAGGGCGATGACGTCTCCGAAGGCGACCAGATCGGCGTGGCGCGCCACTGGACTGCCGGACCGATTGCCTGGGGGCTGTGGACCACGCTGTGGCTGTCGCTGGTGTCCGGCGTGGCCGGCCTGCTGCTGGGCCTGGTGACCGGGCTGTGCCGGCTGTCGAGCAACCCCACCTTGCGCCATCTGTCGACGGTGTATGTCGAGCTGGTGCGGGGTACGCCGCTGCTGGTGCAGATTTTCATCTTCTATTTCTTCATCGGTACCGTGCTCAATCTGTCGCGCGAGTTCGCCGGGGTGGCGGCGCTGGCGCTGTTCACCGGTGCCTACGTGGCCGAGATCGTGCGCTCGGGCGTGCAGTCCATCGCCAAGGGGCAAGGTGAGGCCGCCCGCTCGCTTGGCCTGGATGCCGGACAGTCGATGCGTCACGTTATCCTGCCGCAGGCTTTCAAGCGCGTTCTGCCACCCCTGGCCGGGCAGTTCATCAGCCTGGTCAAGGACACGTCGCTGGTGTCGGTGATCGCCATTACCGAGCTGACCAAGAGCGGTCGCGAAGCCATCACCACGTCGTTCTCGACCTTCGAGATCTGGTTCTGCGTGGCGGCCCTGTACCTGGTCATCAATCTGCCGCTGTCGTATTTCGCCAGCCGGCTCGAGCGGAGGCTTGCGCAAAGTGATTGAAGTACGCGACCTGTTGAAGGTGTTCAATACCCGTGGCCAGGTGGTGCGCGCGGTCGATCAGGTGAGCACGCAGGTGGCCAGGGGCGAGGTACTGGTGGTACTGGGCCCTTCGGGCTCGGGCAAGTCCACCTTCCTGCGTTGCCTCAATGGCCTGGAGGCGTTCGATGAAGGCTCGGTGAGTATCGATGGCCTGCGCCTCGACGATCCCAAGACCAACATCAATGCCTATCGGCGCGAAGTCGGCATGGTGTTCCAGCACTTCAACCTGTTTCCGCACATGACCGTGCTGGAAAACCTGTGCCTGGCGCAGAAAGTGGTGCGCAAGCGCGGCAAGGCCGAGCGCGAGGCCAAGGCACGTGCGTTGCTGGCCAAGGTAGGCATCGGCGAGAAAGCCGATGCGTTTCCTTCACGGCTGTCCGGTGGCCAGCAGCAGCGCGTGGCCATTGCCCGGGCGCTGTGCATGGACCCCAAGGTGATGCTGTTCGACGAACCGACTTCGGCACTCGACCCGGAGATGGTCGGTGAGGTGCTGGAGGTGATGAAGACCCTGGCCGAAGAAGGCATGACCATGGTGTGCGTCACTCATGAAATGGGCTTCGCCCGTGAAGTGGCGGACCGTGTGCTGTTCTTCGACCACGGCCGTTTGCTGGAAGACGCGCCCCCTGCAGAGTTCTTCGACGCACCGAAGGACCCGAGGGCACAGGCGTTTTTGCGGCAGGTGTTGTAGCCCCAGGTTCCTGCGCCGATCCGCAGACCGCTTTCGCGGGCAGAGCCCCGCTCCCACAGGAGTACGGCAGGTGTTGTAGTTGTGCTGCCTGTCTGGCTGTGGGACCGCTTTCGCGGGCAGAGACCCGCTCCCACAGGAGTACGGCAGGTGTTGTAGTTGTGCTGCCTGTCTGGCTGTGGGACCTCTTCGCGGGCAGAGACCCGCTCCTACAAGATCGCTGCAGGCTCCTGTGGGAGCGGGTCTCTGCCCGCGAAGAGGCCCTCAGGCTCAACCCAGCCAGGGTCAGACCTTGAATTGACCCACCAGCCCCTGCAGATGTGTCCCCAGCCGCGCCAGCTCGATGCTTGACGCCGCCGTTTCCTCGCTGGCCGCCGATGTCTGCTCGGAAACGTCGCGCACGTTGAGCACGCTGCGGTTGATCTCTTCGGCCACTACACTCTGTTGCTCCGCCGCGGCGGCGATCTGCTGGTTCATCGCCTGGATCGTCGACACGGTACGGGTAATGTCGCTCAACGACTCACCGGCACGTCGAGCCAGTTGCACACTGCTGTCGGTCATCGCGCGGCTACTGTCCAGTGCGCTGGAAACTTGATGGGTACCCGTTTGCAGCGAAGCGATCAGCGACTGGATCTCTTCGGTCGATTGCTGGGTGCGCTGGGCCAGGCTGCGCACTTCATCGGCCACCACGGCAAATCCACGACCCGCCTCGCCGGCACGGGCTGCCTCGATTGCCGCGTTCAGAGCCAACAGGTTGGTCTGCTGCGCCACCGACTTGATCACGTCGAGCACGCCGCCGATCTTGCTGCTTTCCTGCTTCAAGTGATTCATGGCTTCGCTGGAGTGCAGCACCTCGGCGGCCAGCCGCTCGATCTGGCCCACGGCCTGGCTCACCACCCGATCTCCTTCACGCGCCTGCTGATCGGCAGCCACTGCAGCTTCCGAGGCTTCCTCGGCGTTGCGCGCCACTTCCTGCACCGTCGCCGCCATTTCATTCATGGCCGTGGCCACCTGATCGGTTTCGACTTTCTGCGCGTTGACGCCAGCGCTGGTCTGCTCGGTGACCGCAGAAAGCTCCTCGGCGGCACTGGCCAGCTGCGTGACACCCTCGCTGATGCCACCTACCAGTTCGCGCAGGTTCAGGGTCATGCGCTGCAGGGCCAGTTGAACCTGGCCAAGTTCGTCACGTCGGGTGATGGCAGGCGACTGCCGCAGGTCTCCGGAAGCAACGCGTTCGACGCTCGCCAGAGTCTGCCGCAACGGGCCGACGATCTGTGCGGTGATCACCCATGCCGCGGCGATACCGAGCAATGTGGCCAAGGCCGCTGCAATGGCCAGCCACGCTTTGGCCTGGGCCGTGTCGGCATCGCGCCTGGCCGTCTGCGAGTCGCCCAGTCGGTCGCTGAGCCCGAGCAAGGTGGTGCCCAATGCCGTCATCTTGTCGATGCTCTGCATAGTGGCCTGCTGGTTTTCGCTGAATTGCGCCACCGCCGCGCGATAGGCACGCAGGGACTCGCCGGCCTGTTGCAGCCGACCGGTGAACTCGCCGGAGACACTGGCCCCCGCAGCGGCAACCGAAGCGATCGCCTGGTCGATGGCCGCCAGCGCTGGTTGGCGTGCTTCGTCCTTGGCGCTATAGGTGTAGCCACGCACTTGAAAGCGCGCCTGCTGGATCAGCCGGCTGGTTTCCACCAGGGTGCTGTAGGCCGTCAGCTCGCCCTGGCTCAGCAGCGCTGCCTGGGCCTGATTGACTTCGGCCACGGCGCGGTCGGCGGTGCTGCCCAATTGGCTGCGGGCTGCCTCGCGACCCTGGATCGACGCCAGCGATGCGGCGAATTCCCGGCGATAGGCCTGGGTGGCGGCTATTTCCTGCTCGACGAGCGCGATGTCTTCGGCCTGCACCAGAGTGTGCTGGGCGGCCGCAAGATCGGTATCGAGCTGGTCGAGAAGACGGGTGACATTGTCGGCACCGGAACTGCCTTTCTGCAGTTCGAACGACTGAGCGGCGATGCGCAGGTCACGCATGCGGTCGTCGAGTATGGAAATGCTGGTGATCTTGTCGGCGCGCTCGATCAGGCGGGTCAGGCCAGACCAGCCCGTGGCGGCAATCAAAAGAGTAAGCAGTAGCACCACACCGAAACCAATCCCCAGTTTCAGGTTGACGCTCAGATTGCCCAGGTAGCGGGCAAAGGTGTTGGACATGATGAAGCTCCCTGACAGGCCGACAGCGTGATTGTCGGCAGTTCAGGGGCATCGGCGGGTGCTGCCGAAACTCGATAGTGGCTAAGTGATGTAACCCACCGGGAATCGTCAAGCCTGGACGACGGTGAGTCAGAACAGCCGCGCCAGCAGCACCGCCACGGCAGTTTCAACCCGCAGGATACGCTCGCCCAGCTGCACGGGCTGCAAACCTGCGAGGCCCAGCAGGTCGACCTCGTAGGGAATCCAGCCACCTTCCGGGCCGATCGCCAGGGTCACTGGCTGCTCCGGATGACGCGGGCAGGGCGGGTAGTCGCCCGGATGCCCGACCAAGCCCAGGGTGCCGGCGCTCAGAGCAGGCAGGCGATCCTCGACGAAGGGCTTGAAGCGCTTCTCGATCAGCACTTCCGGGAGCTGAGTATCACGTGCCTGTTCCAGGCCCAGGATGAGCTGCTCGCGAATGGCGGACGGCTCGAGAAAAGGGGTTTGCCAGAAACTCTTCTCGACCCGATAGCTGTTCACCAAAACTACCTTGGCCACGCCCATGGTGGCAATGGTCTGGAACACCCGGCGAAGCATTTTCGGGCGCGGCAGCGCGAGGATCAGGGTCAGCGGCAGTTTGGCCGGCGGGGGTTGGTCGAGCACCACGGTGAGTTCGGCCTCGTGATCTTCCAGCCTTGTGACCTGGGCAAGCCCCATCAAGCCATCGACCTTGCCTACCCGCAGGCTGTCGCCCAGTTCGACCCGGTGCACGGCCTGCATGTGGGTAAAACGCCGATCACGCAGCACCACCTTGTCCGGCGCGATGAAATCGGCCGTTTCGAGCAGCAACAGGTTCATGCCTGGGTCGCGGGCGGCTGGCCGTTGCTGTCATCGTCTTCGGCGGGTTCGTCACCGCGCTTGCGGATCAGGGCACCGAACAGGATGCCGATCTCGAACAGCAACCACATCGGCACGGCCAACAGAGTCTGCGAGAAGATATCCGGCGGGGTCAGAATCATGCCAACCACGAAGCAGCCGATGATCACGTACGGGCGGATCTTGCGCAGGTACTTGACGTCGACGACGCCGATCCACACCAGCAGTACCACGGCCACCGGAATCTCGAACGCCACCCCGAAGGCGAAGAACAGCGTCATGACGAAATCGAGGTAACTGGCGATGTCGGTGGCCATGGTCACGCCCACGGGCGTGGCACTGGCGAAGAACTTGAAGACCAGCGGGAACACCAGAAAGTAGGCAAAGGCCATCCCGGCATAGAACAGGAAGATGCTCGACACCAGCAGCGGTATGGCAATGCGTTTCTCGTGCTTGTACAGGCCCGGCGCGATGAAGCCCCAGACCTGATGCAGGATGATCGGCACGGCCAGGAACAGCGAGACCATCATGGTCAGCTTGAATGGCGTGAGAAACGGCGAGGCCACGTCGGTGGCGATCATCGTTGCGCCTTCAGGCAGGTACTCGCGCAGCGGCGCCGACACCAGGGTGTAGATCTGTTGGGCAAACGAAAACAGCCCGGCGAAGACCAGGAATATCACGGCAACGCAACGCAGCAGGCGCGTGCGCAATTCGGTCAGGTGCGAAACCAGCGGCATGGGCTGGTCGTTTTCCGGAATTTCGCTCATGGGGCCCGCGGTGGCTGTGTAGGTTCATTGGAGGATACGGGTATGGCAACAGCCTGAGCGCCGCTCGTGTCACGATCAACCACCGCCGGTGTTGGCGCTGCAGTGGCCACGGTAACAGGCGACACATCAGCGCTGACCGCATCGCGATCAAGCACCGGCTGCGCCTGGGCGCCAGGTGGAATCGGATCGGCCAGCGGTGCGGGTGGCTCGCTCGGACGCGCAGCGCGCTGCGGATCGAGGATCTTGCGCGCCTGCTCTTCGAGCGAAAGCACGTGCTCGTTGTGCAGTTGACGACGGATTTCGTCGGCGCCTATCTCGCGTTCCACTTCGGTCTTGATCGCGTTGAAGCTGCGTTTCAGGCGCCCGATCCACAGCCCTGCGGTGCGCGCGGCACCGGGCAGTCGCTCAGGGCCCAGCACCAACAGGGCGATGAGGCCCACGAGCATGAGTTCGCTGAAGCTGATACCGAACATTGATCAGTCTTTCCTGATGGGTTCTTCGACTTTCTGATGCTGGCCGTCGAGGGTATGCGGCGGAGTCAGCGGCGAGCTGGCCTGCGGGTGCACCGGCTGTGTCGGCTGCTCGGCCGCCGGTTTGTCGTCGTCGTTCATGGCCTTGCGAAAGCCCTTGATCGATTCACCGACGTCGGTGCCCAGGTTCTTGAGTTTCTTGGTGCCGAAGACCAGTACCACGACAATCAGGATGACGATCCAGTGTTTCCAATCAAACAGACCCATGATTCAACTCCTCCAAAAAGACATTTCAGGCTGACGGCAGGCGGGCGGCTTTCTCATCGTGACCGGACAGGCCGAATCGGCGATCCAGCTCATCGAGTACAGCCTGTGGGTGTTGGCCCAGTTGTGCAAGCATGACCAGGCTATGGAACCACAGATCGGCGGTTTCGTAGATGACATCGCTGCAGTCGCCGCTGTGGGCGGCATCCTTGGCGGCAATGATGGTCTCGATCGATTCTTCGCCGAGCTTTTCCAGAATCTTGTTCAATCCCTTGGCGTACAGGCTGGCGACATACGAGCTGTCGGCGCTGGCGCCCTTGCGTTCTTCGAGCACCGCAGCGACGCGGTCCAGAGTGTCATTCATGGCCATGGCCTGCGGAATAGATGGCAGCGGGATCTTTCAGGACGGGGTCGACGACGGTCCATTGGCCGTTCTCGAAGACCCGATAGAAGCAGCTTTGGCGGCCAGTGTGACAGGCGATGTCACCGAGTTGCTCGACGCTGAGCACGACCACGTCGGCATCGCAGTCCAGGCGCAGCTCGTGCAGTTTCTGCACGTGGCCGGATTCCTCGCCCTTGCGCCACAGCTTGCCACGCGACCGGGACCAGTAGATGGCCCGGTTTTCGGCAGCGGTCAATGCCAGTGCCTCGCGGTTCATCCAGGCCATCATGAGGATGCGCCCGGTGTGGTGATCCTGGGCAATCGCCGGCACCAGGCCGTCGCGGTCCCATTTGATCTCGTCCAGCCAGTCTTTCATGTGCAACTCCGACAACAGAGAGGGCTAGTGTGCCAGCCGATGGCGCGACTGGCTATCGGCGCACGACCAGGTACAAGCCCGATGCCAGCATCAACCAGGCTGGCCATGCCTGGACGCTGTCCAGGGCTATGCCGGAGACGGCGGTGACCGTTCCACCCACCAGCAAGGCGCCGCCGAGCAGCCGCAGGGCCCAGCGATCGTGGCGTTGCTCCCAGGGCGGCGGTGGATCCTTGCGATGGGGCTGAGACATTCGTTCGAGCAGATCGCGGGTCATGTTGGCCAGGTGAGGCAATTGTTCGACCTGCGATTGAACATTCTGAAACAAAGATTTCGGGCTGACCCGTTGGCGCATCCAGCGTTCGAGGAACGGCTGGGCGGTGCTCCACAGGTCGAGGTCCGGGTACAGCTGGCGACCCAGGCCTTCGATGTTGAGCAAGGTCTTCTGCAGCAGGACCAGCTGTGGCTGCACTTCCATGTTGAAGCGTCGCGCGGTCTGGAACAGGCGCATCAGCACCTGGCCGAAGGAGATGTCCTTGAGTGGCTTCTCGAAGATCGGCTCGCAGACGGTGCGGATCGCCGCTTCGAATTCGTTGAGCTTGGTCTCGGCCGGTACCCAGCCCGAATCGATGTGCAGTTGCGCCACGCGGCGGTAGTCACGCTTGAAGAAGGCAAACAGGTTGCGCGCCAGGTAATCCTGATCTTCAGGGGTCAGGCTACCGACGATCCCGCAGTCGATGGCGATATAGCGCGGGCTCCACGGTGCCACGGTGCTGACGAAAATATTGCCGGGGTGCATGTCGGCATGGAAGAAACTGTCGCGAAACACCTGGGTGAAGAAGATCTCGACGCCGCGCTCGGCCAGCAGCTTCATGTCGGTGCGCTGGTCGGCCAGGGCGGCCATGTCGGTGACCTGCACGCCGTAGATGCGCTCCATCACCAAGACCTTCGGCCGGCACCAGTCCCAGTAGACCTGGGGCACGTAGAGCAGGTCGGAGTCTTCGAAATTGCGCCGCAGCTGGCTGGAGTTGGCCGCTTCTCGCAACAGGTCGAGCTCGTCGTAGATGGTGCGTTCGTAGTCGGCGACCACATCCACCGGATGCAGCAGGCGCGCGTCGGCGGACAGCCGCTCGGCCTGGCGGGCGAGCAGGAACAGCCAGGCCAGATCCTGGCTGATCACCGACTTGAGCCCCGGGCGAACGACCTTGACTACAACTTCTTCGCCGGTCTTGAGCCGCGCAGCGTGGACCTGTGCCACCGAGGCCGACGCCAGTGGCTCGACATCGAAGCGACTGAACACATCGGTGATTTTCGCACCCAGTTGCTGCTCGATGAGGGCCATGGCCTGCTTGGGGTCGAACGGCGGCACCCGGTCCTGCAGCAGCATCAGCTCATCGGCGATGTCCTCGGGCAGCAGGTCGCGGCGGGTGGACAGGATCTGCCCGAACTTGATGAAGATCGGCCCCAGGTCCTGCAAGGCCAGGCGCAGGCGCGCGCCACGGTTGAGTTCCTGGCGGCTGCGCGGCAGCCAGCGCCATGGCATGGCGAAACGGGTGATTTTCAGCCACCACGGCAGTGGCAGGGCGAACATCAGGTCATCGAGGCGGTAACGAATGATGACGCGCTGGATGCGCAACAGACGGCGGACGGCAAGCAGCTTCATGCGTTATCGCTGGAATTGTGGGATCGGGCGAGGCGCTCAATACGCGCCTCGAGGCGTTCGACGTCGACTTTCAAAGCATCCAGCTCACTGAAACGGGCCTGGGCTTCCTGCTCGCCCACCAATGTACGCGCTTCCTCGGCCAGGTATTCGCCCAGGTTCTGCGTCGCCGTGGCCAGGCTCTGACGGGTCCAGCCCGTGCGGCTGCGCAAATGCCCGGCCAACAAGGCGGTGGGCACCGGACCCAGCCAGCGTGAGACTTCGTATTCCCAGTCCAGTTCAAGGTCCTGGAGCACCTTGACCAGGTCCAGCAGCGCGGCGCTGTCGCCGTCCAGATCGACCTGCGGGCTGTGCAGCACCGCGGTCTTGTCCTTGCGCAGTGCCAGTTGCACCAGGCTGGCAGCCGGCGCGCGCAACGTGCAGTCGGGCGGCGTGGCCCACTGCTGGGCCAGCATCAGGCCATTGGCACTGGGCAGCATGTACAAGGTAAACGAAGGCTGGCGGCCCTGGATGGCAATCACCTTGCCATGCAGGTGTGCCAGACGCGGCAACGCGGTGGCGTCCAGGCGCAGCACACGGTTCAGACCATGTTCGACACTGGCGATCAGGCCGCCGAGCAGCATCAGGGCTTGATCCCGCGGTGCAGGGCAACGATGCCACTGGTCATGTTGTGGTACGTGACGCGGTCGAAACCGGCCTGCACCATCATGGCCTTGAGGGTTTCCTGATCGGGATGCATGCGGATCGATTCGGCCAGGTAACGGTAGCTCTCCGAGTCGTTGGTGATCAGCTTGCCGGCCAGTGGCATGAACGCGAAGGAATAGGCGTCGTAGACCTTGGACATCAGCTTGTTGGTAGGCTTGGAAAACTCCAGCACCAGCAAGCGTCCACCTGGCTTGAGCACGCGCAGCATGGAAGCGATGGCCGCTTCCTTGTGGGTGACGTTGCGCAGGCCGAAGGCGATGGTCACGCAATCGAAGTGATTGTCGGGGAACGGCAGCTTTTCCGCATCGGCCTGGACGAATTCGATGTTGCCGGCCACGCCGCGGTCGAGCAGCCGGTCGCGACCGACCTTGAGCATCGAGGCATTGATGTCGGCGAGCACCACCTGGCCGGTAGGCCCTACCAGATCGGAGAACTTGCGTGCCAGATCGCCCGTGCCGCCGGCGATGTCGAGCACGCGGTTGCCCACGCGCACGCCCGAGAGCTCGATGGTGAAGCGCTTCCACAGCCGATGCATGCCGCCGGACAGCACGTCGTTCATCAAGTCGTACTTGGCCGCTACCGAGTGGAACACCTCGGCGACCTTTTCGGCCTTCTGGCTTTCCGGTACGTGCTTGTAGCCGAAGTGAGTGGTGGGTTCGGCATCGCCGCCTTTGCGCTGATCATTCATATCGCTGTCACCAGGAAAAATTACGCACCATTCTAAGCCGCACAAGGGCGCTTTGTCTTGGCACGATGGATTGCCGGGGCAACCGGGTTAAACTGTGCGCCATTGAACCCTTACTTGTTGGAATCTCCGATGACCCAGATCAACGTCGAACGCAAACACAATCTGGGCCGCGACGCGGCGCGGCAGAAAGCTGAAGTGGTGGTACAGAAGCTGATCGACCGCTATGACGTGCAGGCTACCTGGCAAGGCGACACGGTGGCGGTCAAGCGCAGCGGTGCACAGGGCACCGTGCAGATCGACGACGAAGCGATTCGAATCGATCTCAAGCTGGGCATGATGCTGGCGATGATGAGCGGCACCATCCAGAGCGAGATCGAAAAGGCCCTGGACAAGGCCCTGGCGGCCTAGAGCATCAACCTCACCACGGATTCGGCGGGGTCGCGGGATTTGCCGGCGGCACGCAACTGTTCCAGGTAGTCGGTCCAGAGCTGCTCCTGGCGCAGCGCCAACTGGTACAGGTAGTCCCAGGTGAACAGGCCGCTGTCATGGCCGTCGTCGAAAGTCAGCTTCAGAGCGTACTGGCCAGCCGCTTCCACCTTGGTCAGGCCGACCCCCAGTTTACCCACCTGCAGAATCGGCTTGCCGTGGCCTTGGACCTCGGCGGACGGCGAGTGCACGCGCAGGAACTCGGCGGGCAGGTGGAACACCTCGTCGGGGCCATACTTCAGGCTCAAGGTCTTGGAGGCCTTGTGCAGATTGATGGCGCTGGGGATTCTGGTCATGGTGGGTCTCGAAGTCTTGCGGTGTCCGTTTCGCAGCCACGCACCGCTCCCACACATGCCTGGATCCAGAAAAGCGATCGACTGTGGGAGCGGTCAGCAACCGCGAACGGCGTGCCGCGGCATGACAGGCCGTCTTACAGGATGTAACGCGACAGGTCTTCGTTCTGCGCCAGCTCACCCAGATGGCTGTTCACGTACTCGGCATCGATCTGGATCGGTGCCTCGCTGTGCGCAGCAGCCATGTCACCGGCGCTGAACGAGACTTCCTCCAGCAACCGCTCGAGCAGGGTGTGCAGGCGGCGCGCACCGATGTTCTCGGTTTTCTCGTTGACCTGCCAGGCGATCTCGGCCAGGCGCTTGATGCCTTCGGGCACGAACTCGATGTTCAAGCCTTCGGTCTTCAGCAACTCGCGATACTGCTCGGTCAGCGATGCATGTGGCTCGCTGAGGATGCGCTCGAAGTCCTGCGGGCTCAACGCCTTGAGTTCAACGCGGATCGGCAGACGACCCTGCAATTCGGGAACCAGATCGCTCGGCTTGCTCAGGTGGAACGCACCCGAGGCAATGAACAGGATATGGTCGGTCTTGACCATGCCCAGCTTGGTGTTGACCGTGCAGCCTTCGATCAGCGGCAGCAGGTCGCGCTGTACGCCTTCGCGAGACACATCGGCACCGCCGACATTGCCGCGCTTGGCGACCTTGTCGATCTCGTCGATGAAGACGATACCGTGCTGCTCGACCGCCTCGAGCGCCTTGGCCTTGAGCTCTTCTTCGTTGACCAGGCGACCAGCCTCTTCGTCGCGGACCATTTTCAGCGCGTCCTTGACCTTGAGCTTGCGGCTCTTCTTCTTGCCCTTGCCCATGTTGGCGAACAGGCTCTGCAGCTGGTTGGTCATTTCTTCCATGCCGGGCGGTGCAGAGATGTCCACGCCACCCATCTGCTCGGCCACCTCGATCTCGACTTCCTTGTCGTCCAGCTGGCCTTCGCGCAGGCGCTTGCGGAACAGCTGACGGGTATTGGAATCGTTGCTCACCGGCTCTTCGTTGAAGCCTGCACGGGCGGCGGGCAACAGCGCATCGAGAATGCGCTCTTCGGCCGCATCCTCGGCGCGGTGGCGAACCTTGACCATTTCCTGCTCACGCAGCAGCTTGATGGCTGCATCGGCCAGGTCGCGGATGATCGACTCGACATCGCGGCCGACATAGCCGACCTCGGTGAACTTGGTCGCTTCGACCTTGATGAACGGCGCGTTGGCGAGCTTGGCCAGACGCCGCGCGATTTCGGTCTTGCCGACGCCGGTAGGGCCGATCATCAGAATGTTCTTGGGCGTCACTTCGACGCGCAGTTCTTCGGGCAGCTGCATGCGCCGCCAGCGGTTGCGCAGGGCAATGGCGACAGCGCGCTTGGCATCGTCCTGGCCGATGATGTGGCGATTGAGTTCGTGGACGATTTCGCGGGGGGTCATGGACATGGTGTGTTCCGGACTCGGAGGTTCAGGCAGGGAAGCGGTGAAGGCTTGCGACGCATTGCGTGCAGGCCTCGCCCCACAACCGTCTGATCACTCGGCGAGATCCTGCTCCTCGATGGTCATGTTGTGATTGGTGAACACGCAGATGTCGCCAGCGATGCCCAGGGCGGTCTCGACGATTTCCCGTGCGCCCAGCTCGGTCTTCTTCAGCAGCGCACTGGCTGCGGCCTGCGCGAACGCGCCGCCGGAGCCCATGGCGATCAGGCCGTCTTCGGGCTCGACCACGTCACCGTTGCCGGTGATGATCAAGGAAGCGTCCTTGTTGGCCACCGCCAGCATCGCCTCGAGACGGCTGAGCGAGCGGTCGGTGCGCCATTCCTTGGCCAGTTCCACGGCGGCACGGACCAGATGGCCCTGATGTTTCTCGAGCTGGCCTTCGAAACGCTCAAAGAGGGTGAAGGCGTCGGCGGTGGCACCGGCAAAGCCGGCGATGACCTGGCCGTGGTACAGGCGACGGACTTTCTTGGCGTTGCCTTTCATCACGGTATTGCCGAGAGAAACCTGGCCGTCGCCGCCCATGACGACTTTGCCATGACGGCGGACTGAAACGATGGTGGTCAAGGGGAGAGTCTCCACGCAGCGGGGCGAAAATGCCCTGATGGAAACGAATATGGGGGTGGGTGAGGGGATTTCAACCTTTGTCGGTTGTGTGGGGTGGTGGGACAGCTTGCGGGGTATCAGTAGATTGGCGGCGAGCCCTTCGCGGGCAGAGCCCGCTCCCACAGGCCCCGCGCCTGAAGGGCTTGTGGGAGCGGGGCGGGCGGCGAGCCCTCTGCCCGCGAAGGCGCGCCGCCGATGTACAGACTTACTGCCGGATCTGCCTTTGCTGCAACAGCAGGTTACTAAAACCACTGCCGGCCAGCTGTTTCTGCGCCACGGTCAGCTGCTCGCGATTGCTGAACGGACCCACCAGTACCCGATACCAGGTGTCTTCCTTGACTGTTCCGGACTCCACGTTCACCGACTGCCCCAGCAGGATGATCTGCGCCCGCACGCGGTCGGCATCCGCCTGCTTGCGGAACGAACCGGCCTGCAGGTAGAACTGCGTGGTTGCGGCAGGCTTGATCACCGGCGGCGCCGGTGGTGGGGTCGCGCCACTGAGCGCGGCCTGAGCCCGGGCAGTATCGATCTTGGCTGCCTCGGCCGGGGTGACCGGCGCCTGGGCCGGAATCGGTGGGGTCTTCTCGGGCACCGCTTCGGGTGGCACGATTACCTCGGATTCCGGCAGCAGTGTATAGAAGTCGTACTTGGGCTTGACCGGTGCCTGCGGGCTGGGCGGCGTCTTGTTCGCTTCTGCGATCTTTTCTGCCTTCGCCTGCTCGGCCTTGACGCGCTTGACGTCGCTGTTGCCCGGCTCGAGCTTCATCAGGAACACCACGAAGGCGCCTACGCTCAAGCCGATGGCCAGCCACAGCCAGCCTGGTATGGGCTTCTTGGCAGGTGCGGAATTGCGGCTGGCGCCACGTTTGGGTGCGGGTTTTTTCTTGGCAGCCAACTTACATACGCTCCAGTGTTTCCAGGCCCAACAGAGCCAATCCTTGCTTGAGGGTGCGACCGGTCAGCGCCGCCAGGCGCAGGCGGCTGTGTTGCTGAGCAGGGTGTTCGGCCGCCAGAATCGGGCAGTTCTCGTAGAAGCTGGAGAACAGCCCGGCCACATCGTACAGGTAAGTGCACAGCACATGGGGCGTGCCTTTCTCGCCGACGTTGTTCAGCACTTCGGTGAACTGCGCCAGCTTGGCAGCCAGCTCCTTCTCGTGCTCGGCTTCCAGCACGATCTGCCCTTCGACGTCCGCGAAGTTCTTGCCCAGCTTGCGGAACACACCGGCCACGCGGGTATAGGCGTAGAGCAGGTAGGGCGCGGTGTTGCCTTCGAAATTGAGCATCAGGTCGAAGTTGAAGCTGTAGTCGCTGGTGCGGTGCTTGGACAGGTCGGCATATTTCACCGCCCCGATGCCCACGGCTCGGGCGATCACGCGCAGGTCGGCCTCGGCGGTTTCGGGGTTCTTTTCCTTGACCAGGGTGTAGGCGCGTTGCTCGGCTTCATCGAGCAGGTCGACCAGTTTCACGGTGCCACCGTCACGGGTCTTGAACGGACGTCCGTCGGCACCGTTCATGGTGCCGAAACCCATGTGCTCCGGCTGCATGCCATTGGTGATGAAGCCGGCACGGCGCGCGACCTCGAACACCTGCTGAAAGTGCAGGGCCTGGCGCTGGTCGACGAAGTACAGCGCGCGGTCGGCCTTGAGCACGTTGCTGCGATAGCGCACCGCTGCCAGGTCGGTGGTGGCGTACAGGTAACCGCCGCCGGCCTTCTGCACGATCACCGGCAGGGGTGTGCCTTCGGCCGTCTTGAACTCCTCAAGGAAGACGCACTGCGCGCCGTTGCTTTCAACCAGCAGGCCCTTGGCGCGCAGGTCCGCGACCACGTTGGCGAGGTCGTCGTTGTAGGCGCTTTCGCCCATCACGTCGGCCGGCGTCAGCTTGACGTTCAGGCGCTCGTAGGTGCTTTGGCAGTGCGACAGGGAAATTTCGTTGAAACGCTTCCACAAGGCCAGGCATTCGGCATCGCCAGCCTGCAGTTTCACCACGAGGCCGCGGGCACGCTCGGCGAACTCTTCGGATTCATCGAAGCGCTGCTTGGCCGCGCGGTAGAAATTCTCGAGGTCGGACAGCTCGTCGCTGGTGGCGGGCTTTTCCTGGAGATAGGCCAGCAACATGCCGAACTGCGTGCCCCAGTCGCCGACATGGTTCTGGCGGATCACGGTGTCGCCAAGAAACTCCAGCACATTGGCCACGCCGTCACCAATGATGGTGGAGCGCAAGTGGCCTACGTGCATTTCCTTGGCCAGGTTGGGTGCAGACAGATCGACCACCACGCGCTGCGCGGGGCCGGCCTTGCGCACGCCGATGCGGGCATCGGCCAGGGCGGCGTCCAGGCGCGCGGCGAGGGCCGCACTGTTCTGGAAGAAATTGAGGAAGCCGGGGCCGGCGATTTCCACCTTGCTCACCTGCTCGTCGGCCGGCAGTGCGGCAATCAGCTTTTCTGCCAGGTCGCGCGGCTTCATGCCGGCAGGCTTGGCCAGCATCATGGCGATGTTGCTGGCGAAATCGCCGTTCTTCTTGTCGCGCGAGTTTTCCACCTGGATTGCCGGCGTCAGACCTTCTGGCAGCACACCTTCGGCGACAAGGTGGGTCAGGGCTTGTTGAATCAGCTGGCGAATGGTGTCTTTCATGGGGTTCTCGGTCGACCGCAGGTACGGCGGTGCTGGATGCACGGCTGGAAAAACTGGGCATTATCCGGTTGTTGGCCGGGGTTGCCAACCCGCAAATCCCCCCTGCAAACCATCACTCCTGCAGCGGCGGCGTCAGCCGCGTCGGCGGACGCCGCCGATCCCCGCCCCTGGTGCGCCCATCTCAGTACAAATCCACCGGGTCCACATCCAGCGACCAACGCACCTGTCGCCCGCTCGGCAGTTGCTCCAGTTGCAGCATCCAGGCATTGAGCAGGCGGTGCAGCGGCGCACGCAGCGTTGCCTGTACCAGCAACTGTGCGCGATAGCGTCCGGCGCGCCGTTCCATGGGCGCCGGGACCGGCCCCAGCAGCTCCAGGCCGCCCAGGGCCAGTTGCGCCACCAGCACTTCGGCTGCCGCGCAGGCCTCATCCAGAAAGGCTTCGGCCTGGCCAGGCTTGTGCGCTTCGGCACGCAGCAGCGCCAGGTGGGCGAAGGGCGGCAGGCCTGCACCGCGTCGCTCTGCCAGGGCCTGCTCGGCGAAAGCGAAGTAGCCCTGCTCGGTCAGTTGCACCAGCAGCGGGTGGTCGGCCAGGTGGGTCTGAATGATCACCTTGCCCGGTTCCTCCGCGCGACCGGCGCGGCCTGCCACCTGGACGATCAACTGTGCCATGCGCTCGCTGGCGCGGAAGTCGCCGGAGAACAGCCCGCCGTCGGCATCCAGAATCGACACCAGGGTGACCCGCGGAAAGTGGTGCCCCTTGGCAAGCATCTGGGTGCCGACCAGGATGCACGGATGGCCTTTCTGGATGGTCGCGAACAGCTGGTTCATCGCGTCCTTGCGCGAGGTGCTGTCGCGGTCGACGCGCAGCACCGGGTAATCGGGAAAGAGGATCGCCAGGCGTTCCTCGGCGCGCTCGGTGCCGGCGCCGACGGGACGCAGGTCCACCGTGCCGCACTTGGGGCACTGGCGCGGCACGCGTTCGACATGCCCGCAGTGATGGCAGCGCAACTCGCCCGAGCGTTGGTGAACCGTGGTACGGGCATCGCAGCGCGGACACTCCGACAGCCAGCCGCAGTCGTGGCACAGCAGGGTGGGCGCGAAGCCGCGGCGATTGAGAAACACCAGCACCTGTTGGCCATTGGCCAGGGTCTGGCCGATGGCCTGCTGCATCGGTCCGCTGATGCCGCTGTCCAGCGGCCGGCTCTTTACATCCAGGCGCATGAACTTGGGTTGCTGGGCGCCACCGGCGCGATGGTCGATGCGCAACAGGCCGTAGCGGCCGGTATGGGCATTGTGCAGGCTCTCCAGGGAAGGCGTGGCCGAACCCAGGACGATGGGAACGTTCTCCTGGCTGGCGCGCACCAGCGCCAGATCGCGGGCGTGGTAACGCAGGCCTTCCTGCTGTTTATAGGAGCCGTCGTGTTCTTCGTCGATGATGATCAGCCCAGGGTTCTTCATGGGTGTGAACAGCGCCGAGCGAGTGCCGATGATGATGTCAGCCTCGCCATCGCGTGCCGCCAGCCAGGCGTCCAGGCGGTCGCGGTCGTTGATCGCCGAGTGCACCAGCGCAATGCGTGCGTTGAAGCGTTGCTCGAAGCGCGCCAGGGTCTGCGGGCCCAGGTTGATCTCGGGGATCAACACCAACGCCTGTTTGCCGGCTTCCAGGCATTCGTGAATCAGTTGCAGGTACACCTCGGTCTTGCCGCTGCCGGTCACGCCCGCCAGAAGAAACGCATGGAAGCCGCCGAGGCTGGCGCGGATCGCCTCGAACGCGGCGCGTTGCTCTTCGTTGAGCGGCAGTTCCGGTTGCGCCAGCCAGTGTTCGGCCCGCGGGCCGGGGCCGTGGCGGCGTACCTCCACGCTGACCAGTTGCTTGGCCAGCAGCAGGTCGAGGCTGTCCTTGTTCAGTTGCAGCTTGCTGAGTAGTTGATGAGCCACGCCATGAGGGTGCTGGGCCAGGGTCTTGAGGGCATCGCGCTGCTTGGGTGCGCGGGCGATGCGCGGGTCGTCCAGGCGGGCATCGGCGGCGGCGTGCCAGAAGCGCTCCTGGCGCGCTTCGGCGGGTTCGCCCTGGCGCAGCAGGACCGGCAACGCCCAGCTGAGGGTGTCGCCCAGGCCGTGCTGGTAGTACTGCGAAGTCCACAGGCACAGTTTGAACAGCGCAGGTGGCAGCGGGCTGACCGCATCGAGCAGGGCAATGGCGGGCTTGAGCTTGTCGGCCGGTACGTCGCTGTGGCTGACCACTTCGATCAGGATGCCGATCATTTCCCGCCGCCCGAACGGTACCCGCAAGCGCATGCCGGGCATGAACACGGTGTGCGCAGTATTGGCGGGCGCCTTGTAGTCGAACAGGCGTCGCAGCGGCGAGGGCAGGGCGAGGCGCAGAATGACGTCGGGCACGCGGGCGTTCTCTTGGGTGAAAGCAACTGCAGTCGTAGGAGCGGTCATTGGCCGCGAAGGCTGCGCCGCGGTATTACCGAAATAACGCGGTGCGCCATTCGCGGCCGAAGACCGCTCCTACGTGATTTACGGGTCGCGGCTGGTTGCCGCTCGCACGGGGTTCGAGGTGCGCAGCCTAGCAGACGACGGTCGGTGCGAGCGACACCTTGCGTGTTTGCAATGTTCTGTTAATATACGCGGCCTAATTACGTGCGGTACTCGACAATGGTGTTGGGTGGCGGCACGCAGCCTGAGGAAGTCATCATGAAAGCCGATATCCATCCAGTATACGAAGCCATCGACGCTACCTGCAGCTGCGGTAACGTCATCAAGACCCGTTCGACTCTGGCCAAGCCACTGAGCCTCGACGTCTGCTCCGAATGCCACCCGTTCTACACTGGCAAGCAGAAGACCCTGGACGTTGGCGGTCGTGTTGACCGTTTCAAGCAGCGTTTCGGCGGTTTCGGCGCCAAGAAAGCTTGATTGGTTTGCTCTCGCTGTTGAAGAAGGCGCCCCTTGCGGGCGCCTTTTTTGTGGGCGCTTTCTGGCTCGGCTCCGCTCAGGCCGAGGCCTTCTGCCCGGCTCCGAGCGGGCTGGGCACCGCCCAGGTCCGCCAGGTCATCGACGGCGATACCCTGCGCCTGCAGGATGGCCGCAGCGTTCGCCTGATCGGTATCAATGCGCCGGAGATCGGTCGCCAGGGGCGCGGCGACGAGCCCTACGCCGTCGCCGCGCGGCGCCGGTTGCAGGCGCTGGTCGATGACAGCGACGGCCTGGTCGGCCTGCAGTTGGGCCGCGAGAGCCAGGATCGCTACCAGCGCACCCTGGCCCACGTCTATGGCCGCGGTGGGTTGAACTTCGAGGCGCAGTTGCTGGCCGAGGGGCTGGCCCTGCAGGTCGCGGTGGCGCCCAATGTCGAGCAGGTTGCCTGCCAGCAGCAGGCTGAACGTGCGGCCCGAAAGGCTGGGCTCGGGCTGTGGCGTCAATCGCCGGCCATCGCCGCCGCGCAGGTGGAGCGTGCCGGTTTCGCCCTGCTCGGCGGGCGGGTCAGCAAGGTCGAACGCAACCGCGCCGGGGCCTGGATCGAACTGGACGACTCGGTGGTCCTGCACGTCGCACCCAAGGTGTTCGCGCTGTTTCCCGAAGGCTGGCTCGATGCCCTCGAAGGTCGCCGGGTCGAGGCCCGCGGCTGGGTGCTGGACCGCAGTCGGCGCGGCAACCTGGCCGCCGGGCAGCTGCGCTGGATGTTGCCGGTGAGCGCCCCGCAGATGGTGCAGACACAGCCGTAAACCTGCCACAGACGGCCGTGCATGGGCCGTCTCGCAGGCCTCCGACGGCCCTGTCGGTACCCGCCGAAAGTCGTAGGCCAGGGGCCTTGACGCATGTGACCGGGTAGTCTTGTCGGGTGTAGGCATCTTGCGTATCCTCGCGGGTCTCGTCAGACCAACGTAAAAGCGGAACGCCCCCAATGTCAGATTTGAAAACTGCCGCTCTCGAGTACCATGCCCATCCACGCCCAGGCAAACTGAGCGTCGAACTCACCAAGCCCACTGCAACCGCCCGCGACCTGTCGCTGGCCTACAGCCCCGGTGTAGCCGAGCCCGTTCGCGAAATCGGTCGCGATCCCGAGCTGGCCTACAAGTACACCGGCAAGGGTAACCTGGTAGCGGTCATCTCCGACGGCACCGCCATCCTGGGCCTGGGCAACCTCGGCCCGCTGGCTTCCAAGCCGGTCATGGAAGGCAAGGGCGTTCTGTTCAAGCGTTTCGCCGGCATCGACGTCTTCGACATCGAAGTCGACTCGGAAAGCCCGCAAGCCTTCATCGACACCGTCAAGCGTATCTCGATCACCTTCGGTGGCATCAACCTGGAAGACATCAAGGCGCCCGAGTGCTTTGAAATCGAACGCGCGCTGATCGAGCAGTGCGACATTCCAGTGTTCCACGATGACCAGCACGGTACTGCGATCGTCACCGCGGCCGGCATGATCAACGCCCTGGAAATCGCCGGCAAGACTCTGGAAGACGCCAAGATCGTCTGCCTGGGCGCTGGCGCCGCCGCTATCTCGTGCATGAAACTGCTGGTCAGCATGGGCGCTCGCATCGAAAACATCTTCATGATCGACCGCACCGGCGTGATCCATGCTGGCCGTGACGACCTGAACCAGTACAAGGCGGTTTTCGCCCACACCACCGAGAAGCGCACCCTGGCCGATGCCCTGCAGGGCGCCGACGTGTTCGTCGGTCTGTCGGGTCCCAACCTGCTGAGCGCCGAAGGCCTGAAGTCGATGGCCGCCAATCCGATCGTGTTCGCCTGCTCCAACCCCGATCCGGAAATCTCCCCGGAACTGGCGCACGCCACCCGCGACGACGTGATCATGGCCACCGGTCGTTCCGACTACCCGAACCAGGTCAACAACGTGTTGGGCTTCCCGTTCATCTTCCGTGGTGCCCTGGACGTTCGCGCCAAGCGCATCAACGAAGAAATGAAAATCGCCGCTGCCAACGCCTTGCGTGAACTGGCCAAGCTGCCGGTGCCTCAGGAAGTCTGCGACGCCTATGGCGGTATCTCGCTGGAATTCGGTCGCGAGTACATCATTCCCAAGCCGATGGACCCACGCCTGATCACCCTGATCTCCGACGCCGTGGCCAAGGCTGCGATCGAGACTGGTGTGGCCACCCTGCCGTACCCCAAGCATTACCCGCTGCAGAGCGTGGATGACGTGTTCAACGGCTAAGCCTTTGGAAGCACCATGAAAAAGCCCCGGCTCGCGAGAGTCGGGGCTTTTTTTGTGATCCGAGTGACGCCTTCGCGGCCAGTGACCGCTCCTACGGGTGTGCATGATCTGGCGCCTTCGCGGCCACTGACCGCTCCTATGGGTGTGCACGATCTGGCGCCTTCGCGGTCACTGGCCGCTCCTACAGATGTCCACAAACCGTGTAGGAGCGGCCAGTGGCCGCGAAGGGCTCGACGCGGTCTGGGATCAGAACAGATCGATCGGCGCCGACTCGTCCGCCGGGAGCGGGCTGCCCGGTGCGCTGCCGCCACCGAACTCGCTGTTGGAGGGCGGTGTGTCTTCGCTCTTGAACAGCTCGAAGTAGGCGCCAGGCGTGCCCGGTGCGGCAGCGCGGCCGCTGATCGGGTCTACCCGCAGACTCAGGATGCCTTCGGGCTCGGGCTGCACGTGAGCCGGCTTGTCCTTGAGCGCGGCAGCCATGTAGGTCATCCAGATCGGCAGCGAAACCGTGCCGCCGAACTCATGCCGGCCCAGGGTTTCAGGCTGGTCGAAGCCTGACCAGACAGTAGTCATGTAGTCGGCGTTGTAGCCCGAGAACCAAGCGTCCTTCGAGTCGTTGGTAGTGCCCGTCTTGCCGGCCAGGTCGGTACGACCCAGGGCCATGGCGCGGCGTCCGGTGCCCTTCTTGATGACGTCCTCGAGCATGCTGGTGAGGATGAACGCGGTGCGCCCGTCGATGATCCGCTCGGCAATCACCGGTGCCGGGGCGGCGCCCGGCGTCAAGGTGGCGTCCACCGCGATGGGCGCCGATACCGTGGTCGTGCCAGCCGGTGCCGCCTGGGGTGTGGCAGCGGCAATTTCATCGGCCGGTACCGTCGGCGGATTGGCGCGGAACAGGGTCTCGCCGTTGCGGCTGTCGATACGCTCGATCAGGTAGGGCGAAACCTTGTAGCCGCCGTTGGCGAATACGCTCCAGCCGGTGGCGATTTCCATGGGTGTCAGGGTGGCAGTGCCCAGTGCCAGCGACAGGTTGCGGGGCAGGTCCTGTTTGTTGAAGCCGAACTTGCTGATGTAGTCGATGGTGCTGTCTACGCCCATGCTCTGCAGCACGCGGATCGATACCAGGTTGCGCGACTTGTACAGCGCTTCACGCAGCCGGATCGGGCCCAGAAAGGTATTGGTGTCGTTCTTGGGTCGCCAGACCTTGTCCACCGACTCGTCGACGAACACGATGGGGGCGTCGTTGACCAGGCTGGCGGGCGTGTAGCCCTTGTCCAGCGCCGCGCTGTAGATGAACGGCTTGAAGCTCGAGCCCGGCTGGCGCTTGGCCTGCATCGCGCGATTGTAGTTGCTCTGCTCGAACGAGAAACCACCGACCAGGGCGCGAATGGCGCCGGTGCGTGGGTCCAGTGACACCAGTGCGCTCTGCACCGTCGGCACCTGGCTGAACTTCAAGGTGTCATCGTCTTGACGCTGCACGCGGATCAGGTCGCCGACCTGTGCCACGTCCGACGGCTGCACAGGCGTACGCCCGACGCTGTTGGTGTTCATGAAGGGGCGGGCCCATTTCATGCTGTCCCAGGCAATCGGCTCCTGCTTGTCGTCGCGGGTAAGTACGACGATGCCCGTCTTGTCGACCTTGGTGACGATGGCAGGCTCCAGACCGTTCAGCGGACGCTGGCGAGTCAGTTCCTGAGCCCACTCGCGCGGCGTCTTGCCCGGCAGGCGGGCTTCCGGACCACGATAGCCATGGCGTTGGTCATAGGCGATCAGCCCGGAGCTGATGGCGTGGTTGGCGTCTTCCTGCAGATTGCTCGGCACCGTGGTAGTGACGTTGAAGCCCTGTGTATAGGCTTCGCTGCCGTAGCGCCCGACCATTTCGGCGCGGGCCATTTCGGCGATCCACGGCGCGCTGACTTCCGGCGTGGGCACGTGATAGCTGGCGTTGAGTGGTTCGCCGATGGCGGCGTTGTAGCTGGCTTCGTCGATTTTGCCCAGGCGGAACATGCGTCCCAGGATCCAGTCGCGACGTTCTTTGCTGCGTACCGGGTTGGCCAGCGGGTTGAAGCGCGACGGCGCCTTGGGCAGGCCGGCGATCATCGCCATCTGCGCCAGGCTGACGTCGCGGATCGACTTGCCGTAGTACACCTGTGCGGCGGCTTCGATGCCGTAGGCGCGGTTGCCCAGGTAGATCTTGTTCACATACAGCTCGAGAATCTCATCCTTGGTAAGTTGGCGCTCGATTTGCAAGGCAAGAAGGATTTCAGTGATTTTGCGTGAAAAACTGCGTTCGGACGTCAAGAAATAGTTCTTGGCAACCTGCATGGTGATGGTACTGCCACCGGTCTGGATATGACCGCTGCGCACCAGCTGCGAGGCGGCGCGCATGAGGCTGCTGGGGTCGACGCCGTAATGGTTTTCGAAATTGTCGTCTTCGGCCGACAACAAGGCTTGGATGAAATGTGGCGGAATCTCGGCGAACTTGATCGGCGAGCGGCGCATCTCGCCGAACTCGGCGATCAGTTTTCCGTCGCTGCTGAAGACCCGCAGGGGGATCTGCAGCTCGACGCTGCGCAGGGCGTCGACAGACGGCAAGCTGGGACTAAGATACAGAAATGCCCCGCTGAGCACGAGCAACAGCCCGCAGACGACGGCGAGGAAAGACCACCAGAAAAACTTCAGCAGGCGTATCAAGGCTTTTGGATTTCCAGATAAAAGAATGGGTTAAGCGCAGCACGCAGTACGTGGAAAAAACGCTGGGCATTATAAGCATTTTTCGACCCGGAGCGTCATTTGCGCTTCTGTCAAGACTGCTATTAAATGCCTCGTACGACAAAGGGTCCGTAAGTCGCGGATAGTAATAGGGAATCGGTTGTGCGTGGACTCTTCAGCAAGAAAGCACATTCGCTATTGGGTATCGATATCAGTTCCACGTCGGTCAAACTGCTCGAGCTGAGCCGCACGGGCAACCGTTTCCGGGTCGAGTCGTATGCCGTGGAACCGCTGCCGGCCAATGCCGTGGTCGAGAAGAACATTGCCGAACTCGAAGGCGTGGGCCATGCCCTGAGTCGCGTGCTGGTCAAGGCGCGCACCGGTACCCGCATCGTCGCGGTGGCCGTGGCGGGTTCGGCGGTGATCACCAAGACCATCGAGATGGACGCCGGCCTGTCGGACGACGAGCTCGAGACCCAACTCAAGGTCGAGGCCGACCAGTACATTCCCTACCCCCTGGAAGAAGTCGCCATCGATTTCGAAGTGCAGGGTTATTCGACACGCAACCCGGAGCGGGTCGAGGTCCTGCTGGCGGCCTGCCGCAAGGAGAACGTCGAAGTCCGCGAGGCCGCCCTGGCCCTGGCCGGACTGAGCGCCAAGGTGGTGGATGTCGAGGCGTATGCCCTGGAACGCGCCTTCGGCCTGCTCACCGCGCAACTGGCTGGTGGCAACCAGGCCCTGACCGTGGCCGTGGTGGACATCGGCGCGACCATGACCACCCTCAGCGTGCTGCACAACGGCCGCATCATCTATACCCGCGAGCAGTTGTTCGGGGGGCGCCAGCTGACCGAGGAAATCCAGCGCCGCTATGGCCTGTCCAACGAGGAAGCCGGCCTGGCCAAAAAGCAGGGCGGGTTGCCGGACGACTATGTGGCCGAAGTGCTGCAACCGTTCAAGGATGCCGTCGTGCAGCAGGTGTCGCGCTCGCTGCAGTTCTTCTTTGCCGCCGGCCAGTTCAACGATGTCGACTACATCATGCTCGCCGGTGGTACCGCTTCGATTTCCGGCCTGGATCGGCTGATCCAGCAACGCCTGGGCACCCCGACCCTGGTGGCCAACCCGTTCGCCGACATGGCCCTGAGCAGCAAGGTCAATGCCGGTGCGCTGGCCAGCGACGCGCCGGCCTTGATGATCGCCTGTGGCCTGGCCCTGAGGAGCTTCGACTAGATGGCAAGGATCAACCTGCTGCCGTGGCGCGAGCAGCTGCGAGAAGAGCGCAAGCGACAATTCCTGATTGCCATGGCCGGCGTGCTGGTCGGCGCCATCGCGGTCATTTTTCTGGCGGACCGATTCATCGGCAATGCCATCGACACCCAGACGGCGCGCAATGCCCACCTGCAGTCCGAGATCGTCCTGCTCGATCAGCGCATCAAGTCGATCAGTGAGCTCAAGGCACGGCGCAAGCAATTGCTCGAACGCATGAAAACCATCCAGGACCTGCAGGGCAACCGGCCGATCATCGGGCGCATCTTCGACCAGATGGCGCGCACGCTGCCCGACGGCGTGTACTTCACCGACGTGAAAATGACCGACAAGAGCATTGCCATTGCCGGCGCCGCCGAGACCAACAACCGCGTGTCCGACCTGCTGCGCAACCTCGACGCTTCGCCCTGGCTGGAAGCGCCTGCCCTCAACGAGGTCAAGGCCAACACCAGCGCCGACGTCAACGGTGCCAACAGTTTCCAGCTGACCGTGCGCCAGACCGCTCCGGTCCAGGCTGAAGGGGACGACAAATGAACCCTTCGAGCTGGATGGACAGCCTGCGCAAGGTCGAACTCAGCGAGCTGGACCTCAACAACATCGGTTCGTGGCCCACTGCGGTCAAGGTGATTGCCGGCGTGTTGCTGATGGCGCTCATCCTGGGCCTTGGTTACAACTTCCATATCTCGGACCTCGAAGCGCAGTTGCAGCAGCAGGCCGATCAGGAAGCGACGCTCAAGGAGCAGTTCTCCACCAAGGCCTTTCAGGCGGCGAACCTGGAGACCTACACCGAACAGATGCAGGAAATGGAAACGTCGTTCGGCGCCATGCTGCGCCAGTTACCCAGCGACACCGAAGTGCCGGGCCTGCTCGAGGACATCACGCGCACCGGTCTGGGTTCGGGGTTGGAGTTCGAAGAAATAAAATTGTTGCCTGAGGTGACCCAGCAGTTTTATATCGAGCTGCCGATACAGATCAGCGTGACCGGCACCTACCACGACCTGGCCACCTTCGTCAGTGGCGTGGCCAGCCTGCCGCGGATCGTTACCCTGCACGACTTCGAAGTGAAGCCCGTGGACCCGAAGGCCACCAACAGCCAGCTGCGCATGAGTATCCTGGCCAAGACCTACCGCTACAATGATCAAGGCCTGCCTGGCGCGGACGCAGTAGCGACACAGGGGCAAGCGAAATGAAAGCAGTATTCGTTGCAGGCCTGGCCGTGTGCATGCTGGTACTGGCCGGTTGCGGTGGCAGCGGCGATTTCGCCGACCTCGACGCATTCATGGCCGAGGTCAAGGCACGGCCCAAGGGCAAGATCGAACCGATACCGCGCTTTGCGCCCTATCAGGCGTTCAGCTACGAGGCCGCGTCGTTGCGCAGCCCGTTCCAGCCACCGATCAAGATCGAACTGGTGAACAGGCAGAAGGGCTCCCGGCTCATCAAGCCCGATACCACGCGGGTCAAGCAATTCCTGGAGGGTTTCAACATCGAGGATTTCGAAATGGTCGGCACCCTGGGCAACGCCGGTGGGCGCTTTGCCCTGATGCGCGGCGCCGGTGGCGTGCACCGCCTGAAGGTAGGCGATTACCTGGGTCGCAACGACGGGCGGATCATCGCCATCAGCGATGCCCAGGTCGATGTCGTTGAAATCGTTCCCGATGGGGATGGTGGTTGGTTGGAGCGGCCTCGCACCATCCCGCTCAAAGAGCGCTCGTAAAGGGCTTGGGTCAAGCATGTCTAGTGGAACTCGAAAATGAACAGGATTCTCTCAGCCTTCGGTATTTCGCTAGGGATAGCGATGCTTTCACCGATCGTCATGGCCGCGAACTTGAAGACGCTCGACGTTGCTTCCCTGCCCGGTGATCGCGTCGAGCTCAAGCTTTCGTTCGACGGCCCGGTCACGGCGCCACGCGGCTATACCACCGAGCAACCGGCCCGGATCGCCCTCGACCTGCCTGGCGTGACCAGTCAGCTGGGCGCCCGCAGCCGCGATCTGGGCGTGGGCAATGCCCGCAGCGTGGTGGTGGTCGAGGCCACCGACCGCACGCGGATCATCGTCAACCTGACCAAGTTGGCGCCCTACAGCACCCGGGTGCAGGGCAACGACCTGTTCGTGTTGGTGGGCGAGGGTGCCGCGGCCCTGCAGGGCACGGCGATACCGGCCCCGACAGCGGCCCGGCCCGCCCCGCGACCCGCAGCTGCGTCTGCTCCTGCGCGTGCGGCGGTGCCCGCTGGCCGAGCCATTCGCAATGTTGATTTCCAGCGCGGCGAACTGGGCGAAGGCAATGTGATCATTGACCTCAGCGACCCGACCATCAGCCCCGATATCCAGGAGCAGGGCGGCAAGATCCTGCTCAATTTCGCCAAGACCCAACTGCCCGATCCGCTGCGCGTGCGCCTGGACGTGAAGGATTTCGCGACCCCGGTGCAGTTCGTCAACTCATCGGTCAGCGCCACTGGCGCCACCGTGACCATCGAGCCCAGCGGCAGCTTCGACTACTCCTCGTACCAGACCGAAAACCGCCTGACCATCAGTGTGCGACCGCTGACCAACGAGGACGTGGCGCGGCGCAATGTCGAGCGCAATGTCTATACCGGCGAGAAACTCTCGCTGAATTTCCAGGACATCGACGTGCGTTCGGTGCTGCAGCTGATCGCCGATTTCACCAACCTCAACCTGGTGGCCAGTGACACGGTGCAGGGTGGCATCACCCTGCGCCTGCAGAACGTTCCCTGGGATCAGGCGCTGGACCTGGTGCTCAAGACCAAGGGCCTGGACAAGCGCAAGGTCGGCAACGTGCTGCTGGTGGCCCCGGCCGACGAGATTGCCGCCCGCGAGCGCCAGGAGCTGGAGTCGCAGCGGCAGATCCAGGAGCTGGCGCCCCTGCGCCGCGAGCTGATGCAGGTCAACTATGCCAAGGCTGCCGACATCGCCAAGCTGTTCCAGTCGGTGACCCGTGGCGAGAACGTCGAGACCGAGCGCGGCTCGATCACCGTCGACGAACGCACCAACAACATCATTGCCTACCAGACCCAGGATCGCCTCGACGAACTGCGTCGCATCGTCACCCAGCTGGACATTCCGGTGCGTCAGGTGATGATCGAGGCGCGCATCGTCGAAGCCAACGTCGGCTACAACAAGGCGCTGGGCGTGCGCTGGGGCGGTTCGACCAACCTGAGGGGCAAGAACAACTGGACGGCCTATGGCCTGGACAACAATGGTGACGAAGCCGGCAATACCGGTGCCGACGTCGGCAGCAACACGCCCTTCATCGACCTGGGGGCCGCCGATGCGACCTCCGGCATCGGCCTGGGCTTCGTGACCAACAACGTTCTGCTGGACCTCGAACTCAGCGCCATGGAAAGCACCGGCAATGGCGAAATCGTTTCCCAGCCCAAGGTGGTGACCTCGGACAAGGAGACCGCGAAGATCCTCAAGGGCACCGAGGTGCCGTACCAGGAGGCCAGCTCCAGTGGCGCTACCACGGTATCGTTCAAGGAGGCTTCGCTGTCGCTCGAGGTGACGCCGCAGATCACGCCGGACAGCCGCATCATCATGGAAGTGAAGGTCACCAAGGATGAGCCCGACTACCTGAACGCGGTGCTGGGCGTGCCGCCGATCAGCAAGAACGAGGTCAACGCCAAGGTGCTGGTGAACGACGGCGAGACCATCGTCATCGGCGGGGTTTTCTCCAACACGCAAAGTAAAACCGTGGACAAGGTGCCCTTTTTGGGCGACGTGCCGTATGTTGGGCGCCTTTTCCGTCGGGATGTCGTGTCGGAAGCCAAATCCGAGCTGCTGGTATTCTTGACACCGCGTATCATGAATAACCAGGCGATTGCTGTGAGTCGTTGATTCTGTGCGAAATTTGATACTTGTTGGGCCAATGGGTGCAGGCAAGAGCACCATTGGCCGTTTGCTGGCCAAAGAGCTTCGGTTGCCGTTCAAGGATTCCGACAAGGAAATCGAGACCCGTACCGGGGCGAATATCCCGTGGATCTTCGATCAGGAAGGCGAGGCCGGCTTTCGCGACCGCGAGCAGGCCATGCTGGCCGAACTGTGCGAATTCGATGGGCTGGTCCTGGCCACCGGCGGTGGCGCGGTCATGCGTGATGAAAACCGTCAGGCGCTGCACGCCGGCGGGCGCGTGGTCTACCTGCATGCTTCGGTCGAGCAGCAAGTCGGTCGCACAGCCCGTGATCGCAATCGGCCGCTATTGCGCACCGCCAATCCGGAGGCCACGCTGCGGGCCTTGCTGGCAATCCGCGATCCGCTCTACCGCGAAATCGCCGACCTGGTAGTGCAGACCGATGAGCGCCCACCGCGCATGGTGGTCCTTGATATTCTCGAACGGCTGCAACGCCTGCCGCCGCGCTGAACGCGGTGGGTGCGCGTGCGCGGCCATCCGCTACCAGCGCAGAACGCCGTTACATGGAATTCGATTCACAGCTCAGATTCATAGAACAATAGTGGGGACACATGCAGACACTCAAGGTTGACCTCGGCGAGCGCAGCTATCCGATCTATATCGGCGAAGGGCTGCTCGACCAGGCCCGGCTGCTGGCCCCGCACATTGCCGGGCGAAAGGTGGCAGTCATCTCCAATGCGACGGTGGCGCCGCTCTACCTGGACCGCCTGACCCAGACCCTGGGGGCCTATTCGGTGGTGCCCGTGGTGCTTCCGGACGGCGAAGCGTTCAAGAACTGGGAAACCTTGCAGACCATTTTCGATGCCATGCTCACCGCACGGCTGGATCGGCGCGTTACTGTGATCGCCCTGGGCGGTGGCGTCATCGGCGACATGGCGGGGTTCGCTGCTGCCTGCTACCAGCGCGGTGTCGATTTCATCCAGGTGCCGACCACGCTGCTGTCCCAGGTCGACTCGTCGGTGGGCGGCAAGACCGGCATCAATCATCCGCTGGGCAAGAACATGGTCGGCGCGTTCTATCAGCCGCAGGCGGTCGTGATCGACACGGCCACCCTGGCTACCTTGCCGCCGCGCGAGCTGTCGGCGGGGCTGGCGGAGGTAATCAAGTACGGATTCATCTGCGACGAGCCGTTCCTGGGCTGGCTGGAAGATAACGTCGATGCCCTCAGGGCCGTCGACCAGGCTGCCCTGACCGTGGCCATTGCCCGTTCCTGCGAGGCCAAGGCGCGGGTGGTCGGCGCGGACGAACGTGAGTCCGGTGTGCGTGCCACGCTCAACCTGGGGCATACTTTCGGTCACGCCATCGAGACCCATATGGGGTATGGTGTGTGGCTTCACGGTGAGGCCGTGGGGGCCGGTACGGTGATGGCGCTGGAGATGTCCATGCGTCTGGGCTGGATTACCCAGGCCGAGCGTGATCGCGGCATTCGTCTGCTGCAGCGCGCCGGCCTGCCGGTGGTACCACCGGCGGAAATGACGCCGGCCGATTTCCTCGAGCACATGGCAATCGACAAGAAAGTGCTGGATGGCAGTCTGCGCCTGGTGCTGCTGCGCAGCATGGGCGAAGCGGTGATCACCGCCGACTACCCGCACGATGTGCTTCAGGCGACCCTGGAAGCGGATTACCGCGCCATCGTCGCCGGGCTGGAAGCCTAGTGGAGCCTGTTCCAGCAGGACGTGTTTCCAGCAACCCATCAACGATCCACCTTTGTTCTACGAGAGTTCGATGACAAGTCTGCATGCCGATGAGGCCTTTCTCGGCCACTACCAATTGGATCATGACCCCTTCGCCGCAAGGGTGCCTGGCTTCAAATTCTTCCCGGCCCAGCGCAAGCCGGTGCTGGGTCAATTGCACCATCTGGCGCGCTATAGCCAGCTGTTGCTGGTGGTCACCGGCCCCCATGGCAGTGGCAAGACCCTGCTGCGCCAGGCCCTGGTCGCCAGTACCAACAAGCAGTCGGTGCAAAGCATCGTGGTGTCGGCGCGCGGGGCCGGCGATGCCGCCAGCGTGCTGACCCAGGTCGCCCAGTCGCTCAACCTCAATACTCTGGAAGTGCCGGCCCTGCTGGCGCAGATCGTCCAGCTGGGGCTGACCGGGCAGGAAGTCTATCTGCTGGTGGACGACGCGGAACAACTCGACGAATCCGCACTCGAAGCCCTGCTGGCGTTGGCGGCGGGCACCGCGGACGGGCGCCCACATGTGTTCCTGTTCGGCGAGCCTTCATTGATCGCGGGCCTGGAGCAGTTCAGCGCCGGGCAGGAATTGTTCCACGTGATCGAGCTGCAACCGTACAGCCTCGAGGAAACCCGCGAATACCTGGCACTGCGTCTGGAGGGTGCCGGTAAGGGAATCCAGTTGCTCACCAATGATCAGATCGCCGACATTCACGAGAACTCGGATGGTTGGCCTGGAGCCATCAATCAGGTTGCTCGTGACGCGCTGATCGAGGCCATGATCGCTAGCCGCTCGTCGGTGAAGCGTCCTGCTATGGGGTTTAAGATGCCTAAGAAACACGTATTGGCGATTTCCGCCGTTGTCGTCGTCGCTGTGGCCGCCGCCTGGCTGATACCCAGCCGCGACGGCAAGGCACCGACCACGACAGAACAGGCCCAGTTGCCGATGGGGCAGGGGCAGCCAAGTGCCGCTCAATCCAACAACGGCAATCCCTCGGTCGAATTCAATGGCAGCTCCCAGTCGTTGCCGATGAATGGGCAGCAGCCGGTCATGCGCGGCCCGCTGGCCGAGTCCACCGGCATGGGCGACGGAGAAGAGACGGGTGATGCGGTGAACACTTCGCCACAGCCGCCTACCGTGACCACCATTGCGCCGCCGGCCGGTGTGCCTGCAGGTTCGCCTGCCACAGTTGCGCCAACCCCTGCGCCTGCGCGTCCGAGCGCTCCGGCAGCAACCACCAAGCCTGCGCCGACCACGGCCGTCAAACCTGCGCCTGCGCCCACCGTGGCGGCCAAGCCAGCCCCGGCGGCCCCTGCAGCGGCCGGCAAGCCTGCCGCCGGTGGCAGTTGGTATGCCGGGCAGTCGCCAAGCAACTATGTCGTGCAGATTCTGGGGACCAGCAACGAAGGCGCTGCGCAGGCCTACGTCAAGGAGCAGGGCGGCGAGTTCCGCTACTTCAAGAAAACCCTGCAAGGCAAACCGCTCTACGTGATCACCTACGGCAGCTTCGCCAGCCGCGATGCCGCCGTTGCCGCCATCAAGAACTTGCCAGCCAAGGTCCAGGCTGGTAAACCTTGGCCACGCACTGTCGCCAGCGTCCAACAGGACCTCGCGACAGCTCGCTGATTGTCGGGCGGCACCCTATCCCCGCCGCCCCACCCTCTGGCGTCATCTGAATCCCAAGCCTGCCCCGCACTGCGGGGCAGGCTTCGCCGTCCCTGTCCCCTGGTTTGCTCTGAAAGGCTCAAGCTCGGGCCTTGCAGACATGCGGGCTTGCACTGTCAGGCTGCGGGATTCAGAATCCAGCTCAAGTCGCTATCACAATAGCCTGCTGGAAACGTTCACATTTGCGACAAATGAGTTATTGATTTCGTCGCTGAATTTGTGACCACCCGTAGCGCTGTGTACAATGACCTCCCTTTTGCCCCCGCAAAGCCGGCGAACGTTCGGCGCGTGTGGTAACTAGTTGAATCGAAAAGAAATTGCCTCGAACAAGAGGCAGCCTGGTGAGAATGTGTCTATGAAAACAGGTCTGTATCGTCCGGATGAATTCAAGGATAACTGCGGTTTTGGCCTGATTGCCCATATGTCGGGTGAGCCCAGCCATAACCTGTTGCAAACGGCCATCGAGGCCCTGACCTGCATGACCCACCGCGGTGGGATCAACGCCGACGGCAAGACCGGCGACGGGTGCGGCTTGCTGATCCAGAAGCCCGACCTGTTTCTGCGTGCCATCGCCCAAGAGCACTTCGGCAACGAACTGCCCAAGCAATATGCCGTGGGCATGGTCTTCTTCAATCAAGACCCGGTACGCGCCCAAGCGGCCCGCGAAAACATGAACCGCGAAATCGAGGCTGCCGGCCTGCAGTTGGTCGGCTGGCGCGACGTGCCCATCGACACCAGCGTGCTCGGCCGCCTGGCCCTCGAGCGCCTGCCAAAAATCCAGCAAGTGTTCGTCGGGGGCGAAGGCCTGAGCGATCAGCAGTTCGCGATCAAGCTGTTCAGTGCGCGCCGCCGGTCCTCCGTGGCCAATGCCGCCGACACCGATCACTACATCTGCAGTTTTTCGCACAAGACCATCATCTACAAAGGCCTGATGATGCCGGCCGACCTCACGGCCTTCTATCCAGACCTGTCCGACGAGCGCCTGCAGACCGCCATCTGCGTGTTCCACCAGCGCTTCTCCACCAATACCCTGCCGAAATGGCCGCTGGCCCAGCCATTCCGCTTTCTCGCCCACAACGGCGAGATCAACACCATCACCGGCAACCGCAACTGGGCGCTGGCCCGTCGCGCCAAGTTCGCCAACGATCTGATCCCGGACCTGGAAGAGCTCGGCCCGCTGGTCAACCGCGTGGGTTCCGACTCTTCGAGCATGGACAACATGCTCGAACTGATGGTCACCGGCGGTATCGACCTGTTCCGTGGCGTGCGCATGCTGATTCCGCCGGCCTGGCAGAACGTCGAGACCATGGACCCGGACCTGCGGGCGTTCTACGAGTACAACTCGATGCACATGGAGCCCTGGGATGGGCCGGCCGGCGTGGTCATGACCGACGGCCGCCATGCCGTGTGCCTGCTCGACCGCAACGGCCTGCGTCCGGCGCGCTGGGTCACCACCAAGAATGGCTACATCACCCTGGCCTCGGAAATCGGCGTGTGGAACTACCAGCCCGAGGACGTCATCGCCAAGGGGCGTGTGGGCCCGGGCCAGATCCTGGCGGTCGATACCGAAACCGGTCAGGTGCTGCACACCGATGACATCGACAACCGCCTGAAGTCGCGCCACCCCTACAAGCAGTGGCTGCGCAAGAGCGCGTTGCGCATCCAGTCGACCATGGAAGACAACGACCACGGTTCGGCCTTCTACAGCAGCGATCAGCTCAAGCAGTACATGAAGATGTACCAGGTGACCTTCGAGGAGCGCGACCAGGTGTTGCGCCCACTGGGCGAGCAGGGCCAGGAAGCCGTGGGTTCGATGGGCGACGACACGCCGATGGCGGTGCTGTCGCGTCGCGTGCGCACGCCTTACGACTATTTCCGCCAGCAGTTCGCGCAGGTGACCAACCCGCCGATCGACCCGCTGCGCGAAGCGATCGTGATGTCCCTGGAAATCTGCCTGGGTGCCGAGCGCAACATCTTCCAGGAGTCCCCGGAGCATGCTTCGCGGGTGATCCTCAGCTCGCCGGTCATCTCGCCCGCCAAGTGGCGCTCGCTGATGAACCTGGATCGGCCTGGCTTCGATCGCCAGGTCATCGAACTGAACTACGATGAAGCCATGGGCCTTGAAGCCGCCGTGCGCAACATCGCCGATCAGGCCGAAGAGGCGGTGCGCGCCGGACGTACCTTGCTGGTGCTCAGTGACCGCAACATCGCTGCGGGCAAGCTGCCGGTGCATGCGTCGCTGGCCACCGGTGCGGTACACCACCGCCTGACCGAAAAAGGCCTGCGCTGCGACAGCAACATCCTCGTGGAAACCGCCACCGCCCGCGATCCGCACCACTTCGCCGTGCTGATCGGCTTCGGTGCTTCGGCGGTCTATCCGTTCCTGGCCTATGAAGTGCTGGGCGACCTGATCCGCACAGGTGAAGTGTTGGGCGACCTCTACGAGGTGTTCAAGAACTACCGCAAGGGCATCACCAAGGGTTTGCTCAAGATTCTCTCGAAGATGGGCATCTCCACCGTGGCGTCGTACCGCGGCGCCCAGCTGTTCGAGGCCATCGGTCTGTCCGAGGAAGTCTGCGAGCTGAGCTTCCGCGGCGTGCCGAGCCGCATCAAGGGCGCGCGCTTCGTCGACCTCGAAGCCGAGCAGAAAGCCCTTGCCGCCGAGGCCTGGAGCCCGCGCAAGCCGATCCAGCAAGGCGGTCTGCTGAAGTTCGTGTACGGCGGCGAGTACCACGCCTACAACCCGGACGTGGTCAACACCCTGCAGGCCGCTGTGCAGCAGGGCGACTACAGCAAGTTCAAGGAATACACCGCGATCGTCGACAACCGTCCGGTGTCGATGATCCGCGACCTGCTCAAGGTCAAGACCCTCGACGAACCGCTGGGCATGGACCAGATCGAACCGCTTGAAGCGATTCTCAAGCGTTTCGACTCGGCGGGCATTTCCCTGGGTGCGTTGTCGCCCGAAGCCCACGAAGCGCTGGCCGAGGCAATGAACCGCCTGGGTGCGCGCTCCAACTCCGGTGAAGGCGGCGAAGACCCTTCGCGCTATGGCACCGTGCGCAGTTCGAAGATCAAGCAGATTGCGACCGGCCGCTTCGGGGTCACCCCCGAGTACCTGGTCAACGCCGAAGTGCTGCAGATCAAGGTGGCCCAGGGCGCCAAGCCCGGCGAGGGCGGCCAGCTGCCCGGCGGCAAGGTCAACGGCCTGATCGCCAAGCTGCGTTATGCCGTACCCGGCGTGACGCTGATCTCGCCGCCGCCGCACCACGACATCTACTCCATCGAGGACTTGTCGCAGCTGATCTTCGACCTCAAGCAGGTCAACCCGGCGGCGCTGGTGTCGGTCAAATTGGTGGCCGAGGCAGGCGTGGGTACCATCGCTGCGGGCGTGGCCAAGGCCTATGCCGACCTGATCACCATTTCCGGCTACGACGGCGGCACCGGCGCGTCGCCGCTGAGCTCGATCAAGTATGCCGGTGCACCTTGGGAACTGGGGCTGGCCGAAACTCACCAGACCCTGCGCGGCAACGACCTGCGCGGCAAGGTGCGGGTACAGACCGACGGCGGCCTGAAGACCGGCCTGGACGTGATCAAGGCAGCGATCCTGGGTGCCGAGAGCTTCGGCTTCGGCACCGCGCCGATGATTGCCCTGGGCTGCAAATACCTGCGCATCTGCCACCTGAACAACTGCGCCACCGGCGTGGCCACGCAGAACGAGAAGCTGCGCAAGGATCACTACATCGGCACGGTCGACATGGTGATCAATTTCTTCACCTACGTGGCCGAGGAAACCCGCGAGTGGCTGGCCAAGCTGGGCGTGCGCAGCCTGGGCGAGCTGATCGGGCGCACCGATCTGCTGGAAATGCTGCCGGGTGAAACCGCCAAGCAGCAGCATCTGGACCTGACCCCCTTGTTGGGCAGCGACCATATTCCAGCCGACAAGCCGCAGTTCTGCGAAGTGGAGCGCAACCCGCCATTCGACAAGGGCCTGCTGGCCGAGAAGATGGTGGAAATGGCCTTGCCGGCGATTCAGGGCAAGACCGGTGGCGAATACGCGATGGACATCTGCAACTGCGACCGTTCCATCGGCGCGCGCATCTCCGGGGAAATTGCCAAGCTGCATGGCAACCAGGGCATGAACGCCAATCCGCTGACCTTCCGTTTCAAGGGCACTGCGGGCCAGAGCTTCGGCGTCTGGAATGCCGGTGGCTTGAACATGTACCTGGAGGGCGATGCCAACGACTACGTCGGCAAGGGCATGACCGCTGGCAAGCTGGTGATCGTGCCGCCCAAGGGCAGCCCGTTCAAGACCCAGGACAGCGCCATCATCGGCAACACCTGTCTGTACGGCGCCACTGGCGGCAAGCTGTTCGCCGCCGGCACCGCAGGCGAGCGTTTCGCGGTGCGCAACTCCGGTGCCCACACGGTCGTGGAAGGCACGGGCGATCACTGCTGCGAATACATGACCGGCGGTTTCGTCTGCGTGCTCGGCAAGACCGGCTACAACTTCGGCTCGGGCATGACCGGCGGTTTCGCCTACGTGCTCGACCAGGACAACAGCTTCGTCGACCGGGTCAACCATGAGCTGGTGGAAATCCAGCGCATCAGTGGCGAAGCCATGGAAGCCTACCGTACTCACCTGGAACGCGTGCTGGCCGAATACGTCGCCGAAACCGACAGCGAATGGGGCCGCAACCTTTGGGAAAACCTGGACGACTATCTGCGTCGCTTCTGGTTGGTCAAGCCCAAGGCCGCCAATCTGAAATCGCTGCTGTCCAGCACCCGTGCCAACCCGCAGTGATATGCGCCTGAACAGTTTGATGAGGTTTTAACAATGGCTGAACGTCTGAGTAATGACTTCCAGTTCATCGAGGTCGGGCGCAAAGATCCGAAGAAGAAACTGTTGCGTCAACGCAAGAAAGAGTTCGTGGAGATCTACGAGCCCTTCAAACCCGCGCAGTCGGCCGACCAGGCCCACCGCTGCCTGGGCTGTGGCAACCCGTACTGCGAGTGGAAGTGCCCGGTGCACAACTTCATTCCCAACTGGTTGAAACTGGTGGCCGAGGGCAACATCCTCGCCGCCGCCGAGCTGTCGCACCAGACCAACACCCTGCCCGAAGTGTGCGGCCGGGTGTGCCCGCAGGATCGTCTGTGCGAAGGTGCCTGCACCCTCAATGACGGCTTCGGCGCGGTGACCATCGGTTCGGTGGAGAAGTACATCACCGACACCGCGTTCGCCATGGGCTGGCGACCGGACATGTCCAAGGTCAAGCCGACCGGCAAGCGCGTCGCCATCATCGGCGCCGGCCCGGCCGGTCTGGGCTGCGCCGATGTGCTGGTGCGTGGTGGCGTGACTCCGGTGGTGTTCGACAAGAACCCGGAAATCGGCGGCCTGCTGACCTTCGGTATTCCCGAGTTCAAGCTGGAAAAGAGCGTGTTGAGCAATCGGCGCGAAGTCTTCACCGGCATGGGCATCGAGTTCCGCCTGAACACCGAGGTGGGCAAGGACATCAGCGTCGAGCAGTTGCTGGAGGAATACGATGCGGTGTTCATGGGCATGGGCACCTACACCTACATGAAGGGTGGCTTCCCCGGTGAAGACCTGCCTGGCGTACACGACGCTCTTGATTTCCTGATCGCCAACGTCAACCGCAACCTGGGCTTTGAAAAGTCGCCGGAAGATTTCGTCGACATGAAGGGCAAGAAGGTCGTGGTGCTGGGCGGCGGCGATACGGCGATGGACTGCAACCGCACGTCCATTCGCCAGGGCGCCAAGGCGGTGACCTGTGCCTATCGGCGTGACGAGGCGAACATGCCGGGCTCGCGCAAAGAGGTGAAGAACGCCAAGGAGGAGGGGGTCAGATTCCTCTACAACCGCCAGCCGATCGCCATCGTTGGCGAAGATAAGGTCGAAGGGGTGAAGGTGGTCGAAACCCGTCTGGGCGAACCCGATGCCCGTGGCCGTCGCAGCCCCGAGCCGATTCCGGGTTCCGAGGAGATCATCCCGGCCGATGCCGTGGTCATCGCTTTCGGTTTCCGCCCAAGCCCGGCGGCGTGGTTCCAGGACCACAGCATCCAGACCGACAGCCAGGGCCGCGTGGTGGCGCCGGAGCAGGGTCGGTTCAAGCACCAGACCAGCAACCCGAAGATCTTCGCTGGCGGCGACATGGTCCGCGGTTCGGACCTGGTGGTGACCGCCATCTTCGAAGGCCGCAACGCTGCCGAAGGGATCCTGGATTACCTAGAAGTCTGAGTCAGGCTGGGCGGTGGTGACCTGTAGGAGCGGTCATCGGCCGCGAAAAGCGCACCGCGGGGGGTTCAGCCATGCCGCGGCGCACCCTTCGCGGCCGATGACCGCTCCTACGGTGGAACTGCGGTGGCATGAGCGAGATGTAGGAGCGGTCCGTGGCCGCGAACGGGACGACCCGGTGCTCAGGCGGCCATTACGGCCTGAATGTCGCGGGCCAGCTCGCGCACGCGGGCTTCCTCGGTGTCCCATGAGCACATGAAGCGAGCGCCGCCGCTGCCGATGAAGGTGTAGAAGCGCCAGCCCTTGGCGCGCAGGGCTTCCAGGGCCGGTTCCGGCATCTGCAGAAACACCCCGTTGGCCTCTACTGGAAACATCAACTCCACCCCCGGTATACCCTCGACCAGCGCCTTGAGCAGTTGCGCACAATGGTTGGCGTGCCCCGCATGCTTGAGCCAGGCATCGTTCTCCAGCAACCCCACCCAAGGCGCCGACAGGAAACGCATCTTCGACGCCAGCTGCCCCGCCTGCTTGCAGCGATAGTCGAAATCTTCGGCCAGCCGGTGGTTGAAGAACAGGATCGCCTCGCCCACGGCCATGCCGTTCTTGGTGCCGCCGAAGCACAACACATCCACGCCCGCTTTCCAGGTCAGCTCGGCCGGTGTGCAGCCCAGAAATGCACAGGCATTGGCAAAGCGCGCGCCGTCCATGTGCAGGTTCAGGTTCAGTTCCTTGCAGGTGGCGCTGATGGCCTTGAGTTCTTCGGGGCGGTACACACTGCCCACTTCGGTGGCCTGGGTCAGGGTGACCACGCGCGGCTTGGGGTAGTGAATGTCCTGACGCTTGAGCGCGACTTCGCGGATGGCCTGCGGCGTCAGCTTGCCCATTTCCGTGCGCGCGGTGAGCAGTTTGGAGCCGTTGGAAAAGAACTCGGGGGCACCGCATTCATCGGTTTCGACGTGGGCGGTTTCCGAACAGATGACGCTGTGGTAGCTCTGGCACAGTGACGACAGGGCCAGGGAGTTGGCCGCGGTACCGTTGAAGGCGAAAAACACTTCACAGTCGGTTTCGAACAGGCGGCGGAATTCATCGGCGGCGCGTGCGGTCCATTGATCGTCGCCATAGGCGCGCTGATGGCCCTGGTTGGCCTGCTCCATGGCCGCCCAGGCCTCGGAGCAGATGCCCGAATAATTGTCGCTGGCGAACTGTTGGGTTTGGTCGTTCATGGGCGGGTCCTTGGTGTTAGGTATGCGGGCACTGTAAACCAACTGTGAAAGATGTGTCGTCTAGGCGGGCCTCTTCGCGGCCACTGGCCGCTCCTACGGGAAACGTGTCGTCCATGCGGACAGCTCCTGCGCTGTGTGAGGCTCGCGTGGGAGCGGTCTGTGGCCGCTACGAGGCCGGTATGACAACCCAAAAACTGGAGCTTTTTCTCGGATGACCCGAAATCATGCACTGGATCTGCTCAAATGGCTGGCCATGCTGTGCATGGTCCTCGACCACCTGCGCTATGTCGGCTGGTCGCTGGACTTTCTCTACGTGCCGGGCCGTCTGGCTTTCCCTTGGTTCTGCCTGGCGATTGCCGCCAACTTGACCCGCCGCCCGGAGGCTCCCCTGGGCGGACGCTACCTGGCATGGTTGCTGAGCTTCGCCGCCTTGTCGGAAATCCCCTACCGCCTGTTCGTCTACCCTGCCGACACTCTCAACGTGCTGCCCACCCTGGCCCTGGGCTTAATCGTCGCCAAGGCCTGGCAGCAACGTCGACAACCCGCCATGGCCGCACTTGGCTGCGCGGTGGTCGCCGTGGCGGCGTTTTTCGACCACCAGTTGATGTTCGGCCTGGCGGGCGTGCTGCTGCCATTGGGGTTTGTCCTGGCCTGGCAGCGCCCGCTGTACTGGGCGTTGCCCCTGGGCGTGCTGTGCCTGGGCGCCAACGCCTGGGCCAACCTGTTCGAATCCGCGCGGCACTTCTACTGGCCGGCAATCGGCGGCATCGTTGCCTGTCTGCTGGCACCAGGGCTGGGCCTGCTGGTGCTGCGCGTCGGGATACGCCAGGCAGTTGTCCCCATGCGCCGTTGGGCCTACGCCATCTACCCCCTGCATTTCCTCGGCCTGTTGGGCCTGCGCCTGCTGTTGCGCGCACTCTGACGCTGGCCTGATCGCGCCATGTCGTAAACGAACCTCTGCAAGGCGCGCGCAGGCATTTGGTCGGATCGCGCCGGCCCTACCATCGCAATCAAAGGGGGTAGCCGTTGCCGGTCGCCTTCGTCCAACACGCCAGGCGCCACGCCGCCGCTGGGGAGACCGCGATGTTCAGCAAACAAGATCAGATCCAAGGTTATGACGACGTCCTGCTGGCTGCCATGAACGCCGAAGACCAGCGTCAGGAAGACCATATCGAGCTGATCGCCTCGGAAAACTACACCAGCAAGCGCGTGATGCAAGCCCAGGGCAGCGGCCTCACCAACAAGTACGCCGAAGGCTATCCGGGCAAGCGCTACTACGGTGGCTGCGAGCACGTGGACAAGGTCGAGCAACTGGCCATCGATCGCGCCAAGCAACTGTTCGGTGCCGACTATGCCAACGTTCAGCCGCACTCGGGCTCCCAGGCCAACGCCGCGGTCTACCTGGCGCTGCTGCAGGCCGGCGACACCGTGCTGGGCATGAGCCTGGCCCACGGCGGTCACCTGACCCACGGTGCCAAGGTCAGCTTCTCCGGCAAGCTCTACAACGCGGTGCAGTACGGCATCGACACCGACACCGGCCTGATCGACTACGACGAAGTCGAGCGCCTGGCGGTCGAGCACCAGCCGAAGATGATCATTGCCGGCTTTTCGGCCTACTCCAAGACCCTCGACTTCCCCCGCTTCCGCGAGATTGCCGACAAGGTCGGCGCCTACCTGTTCGTCGACATGGCCCACGTCGCCGGGCTGGTCGCCGCCGGCCTTTACCCTAACCCGATTCCGTTCGCCGACGTGGTCACCACCACCACTCACAAGACCCTGCGTGGTCCGCGTGGCGGGCTGATCCTGGCACGTGCCAACGAAGCCCTGGAGAAGAAATTCAACGCTGCGGTATTCCCCGGCGGCCAGGGCGGCCCGCTGATGCATGTGATCGCTGCCAAGGCGGTGTGCTTCAAGGAAGCGCTGGAGCCCGAATTCAAGACCTACCAGCAGCAGGTCATCGACAACGCCCAGGCCATGGCCGGCGTGTTCATCGAGCGTGGCTACGACGTGGTCTCCGGCGGTACCGACAACCACCTGTTTCTGGTCAGCCTGATTCGCCAGGGCCTCACCGGCAAAGATGCCGACGCCGCCCTGGGCCGTGCGCACATCACCGTGAACAAGAACGCGGTGCCGAATGACCCGCAGTCACCGTTCGTGACCTCGGGGCTGCGCATCGGCACCCCTGCGGTCACCAGCCGTGGTTTCAAGGTCGCCCAGTGCCTTGAGCTGGCCGGCTGGATCTGCGACATCCTCGACAATTTGGGCGATGCCGACGTCGAGGCCAACGTAGCCCGTCATGTGACGGCCCTGTGCAGCGACTTCCCGGTCTACCGCTGAGAGTGGAGTGAACACCATGCAACGTTATTCTGGCTTCGGCCTTTTCAAGCACTCGCTCAGCCACCATGAAAACTGGCAGCGCATGTGGCGCACGCCGACCCCGAAGAAAGTCTACGACGTGGTCATCGTCGGCGGCGGCGGGCACGGTCTTGCCACGGCCTACTATCTGGCCAAGGTCCACGGCATCACCAATGTGGCCGTGGTCGAGAAGGGCTGGCTGGGCGGTGGCAACACCGCGCGCAACACCACCATCGTGCGCTCCAACTACCTGTGGGATGAATCGGCGCACTTGTACGAGCACGCCATGAAACTGTGGGAAGGCCTGTCCCAGGACATCAACTACAACGTGATGTTCTCCCAGCGCGGCGTGTACAACCTGTGCCACACCCTGCAGGACATGCGCGACTCCGAACGCCGCGTCAGCGCCAACCGCCTGAACGGCGTGGACGGCGAGCTGTTGAACAACAAGCAGGTGGCCGACGAGATCCCCTACCTCGACTGCACCAAGAACACCCGTTACCCGATCATCGGCGCCACCGTCCAGCGCCGTGGCGGCGTCGCCCGCCACGACGCCGTGGCCTGGGGCTATGCCCGTGCCGCCGATGCCCTGGGCGTGGACCTGATCCAGCAGACCGAAGTGACCGGCTTTCGCAAGGAAAACGGTGTGTGCATCGGTGTCGAAACCAACAAGGGTTTCATCGGCGCCAAGCGCGTCGGTGTGGTCACTGCCGGCAACTCGGGGCACATGGCCAAGTTGGCCGGCTTCCGTTTGCCAGTCGAATCCCATCCGCTGCAGGCACTGGTGTCCGAGCCGATCAAACCCATCATCGACAGCGTGATCATGTCCAACGCCGTCCACGGTTACATCAGCCAGTCGGACAAGGGCGATCTGGTGATCGGTGCCGGTATCGACAGCTGGGTCGGCTACGGCCAGCGCGGTTCGTACCCGATCATCGAGCACACCCTGCAGGCCATCGTCGAGATGTTCCCGGTGCTCTCGCGGGTGCGCATGAACCGCCAGTGGGGCGGCATCGTCGACACCACCCCGGACGCCTGCCCGATCATCTCCAAGACCCCGGTGCCGAACATGTTCTTCAACTGCGGCTGGGGCACCGGTGGCTTCAAGGCCACGCCGGGCTCGGGCCATGTGTTCGCGGCCAGCCTGGCCACGGGCGAGATGCACCCGCTGGCCAAGCCGTTTTCCATCGAGCGCTTCCACAACGGCGCGTTGATCGACGAACACGGCGCCGCCGCCGTCGCCCACTGACAGGAGAAACCACCATGCTCAACATCTTCTGTCCACACTGCGGCGAGCTTCGCAGCGAAGAAGAATTCCACTGCTCGGGTCAGGCGCACATTGCCCGCCCGCTCGATCCAGGCGCGTGCACCGACGCGCAATGGGGCGAGTACATGTTCTTTCGCAACAACCCGCGCGGTCTGCAGCACGAGCTGTGGATCCATGCCGCCGGTTGCCGCCAGTATTTCAATGCGACCCGTAACACAGTGACCTACGAGATCCTGGAAACCTACCGCATCGGCAGCAAGCCGCAGTTCGTCGAAAAGACCCTTGATGAGGCGCCGCAGATCGCCTCGGGAGACAAGCCATGAGCCAGGTCAATCGCCTCTCCACCGGCGGACGTCTGGAGCGCAGCAAGAAGCTGACCTTCACCTTCAATGGCACGACCTACATCGGCTATGAAGGCGACACCCTGGCCTCGGCCCTGCTGGCCAATGGCGTCGACGTGATCGGTCGCAGCTTCAAGTATTCGCGTCCGCGCGGCATTGTCGCAGCGGGTGCCGAGGAACCCAACGCGGTGCTGCAGATCGGCGCCACCGAAGCCACCCAGATTCCCAACGTGCGGGCCACTCAGCAGGCGCTGTACCAAGGGCTGGTCGCCACCAGTACCAACGGCTGGCCCAACGTCAACACCGACATGATGGGTATCCTCGGCAAGGTCGGCGGCAAGCTGATGCCGCCGGGGTTCTACTACAAGACCTTCATGTACCCGCAGTCCTTCTGGATGACCTACGAGAAGTACATCCGCAAGGCTGCCGGCCTGGGTCGCTCGCCGACCGAGGTGGACCCGGATTCCTACGACTACATGAGCCGCACCTGCGACGTGCTGGTGGTCGGCGCCGGTCCTGCCGGCCTGGCTGCCGCTCTGGCCGCCGCGCGCAGTGGTGCCCGGGTGATCCTGGCCGACGAGCAGGAAGAGTTCGGCGGCTCGCTGCTCGACACCCGTGAAAGCCTCGATGGCAAGCCGGCCGGCGAATGGGTTGCCGCGGTGATCCGCGAGCTGGCAGGCATGCCTGACGTGGTGCTGTTGCCGCGCGCCACCGTCAACGGCTACCACGACCATAATTTCCTGACCATTCACCAGCGCCTGACCGACCACCTCGGCGACCGTGCGCCGATGGGCCAGGTCCGCCAGCGCATGCACCGGGTTCGCGCCGGGCGCGTGGTGCTGGCAACCGGCACCCACGAGCGGCCGCTGGTGTACGGCAACAACGACGTGCCGGGCAATATGCTGGCCGGTGCGATCTCCACCTACGTGCGCCGCTACGGCGTGGCGCCGGGCAAGAAGCTAGTGCTGTCGACCAACAACGACCACGCCTACCGCGTGGCCCTGGACTGGCACGACGCCGGCCTCAAGGTGGTTGCCGTGGCCGATGCCCGCCACAATCCGCGCGGCGCGCTGGTCGAGGAAGCACGCGCCAAGGGTATTCGCATTCTGACTGCAAGCGCGGTGATCGAAGCTCGTGGCAGCAAGCATGTCACCGCTGCCCGGGTCGCTGCCATCGACGTCAAGGCGCACAGGGTAGTCAGCCCCGGCGAATGGCTCGATTGCGACCTGATCGGCAGCTCGGGCGGTTACAGCCCAGTGGTGCATCTGGCCTCGCACCTGGGTGGCAAACCCGTCTGGCGTGAAGACATTCTCGGTTTCGTGCCGGGCGAAGCGCCGCAGAAACGCGTGTGCGTGGGCGGCGTGAACGGCGTGTATGCCTTGGCCGACGCCATGGCCGACGGTTTCGAAGGCGGTGCCCGGGCAGCGTCCGAGACCGGTTTCGGCATCGTCGAAGGCACCCTGCCCAAGGTCTTGAACCGTGCAGAGGAACCGACCCTGGCGTTGTTCCAGGTCCCTCACGACAAGGACACGGCGCGTGCGCCGAAGCAATTCGTCGACCTGCAGAACGACGTCACCGCGGCCGCCATCGAACTGGCCACCCGTGAGGGCTTCGAGTCGGTGGAGCACGTCAAGCGCTACACCGCGCTGGGCTTCGGCACCGATCAGGGCAAGCTGGGCAACGTCAACGGCCTGGCCATCGCCGCCCGTTCGCTGAACGTCACCATTCCGGAAATGGGCACCACCATGTTCCGCCCCAACTACACGCCGATCACCTTCGGTGCAGTAGCTGGCCGCCATTGTGGTCACCTGTTCGAGCCGGTGCGTTTCACCGCGCTGCATGCCTGGCATGTGAAGAACGGTGCCGAGTTCGAAGACGTCGGCCAATGGAAGCGCCCCTGGTACTTCCCCAAGCGTGGCGAAGACATCCATTCCGCCGTCGCCCGCGAATGCAAGGCGGTGCGCGACAGCGTCGGTCTGCTGGACGCCTCGACCCTGGGCAAGATCGACATCCAGGGCCCGGACGCGCGCGAATTCCTCAACCGCATCTACACCAACGCCTGGACCAAGCTGGACGTGGGCAAGGCGCGCTACGGCCTGATGTGCAAGGAAGACGGCATGGTCTTCGACGACGGCGTCACCGCCTGTCTGGCCGACAACCACTTCCTGATGACCACCACCACCGGCGGTGCCGCGCGGGTCCTGCAATGGCTGGAAATCTACCAGCAGACCGAGTGGCCAGACCTGAAGGTGTACTTCACTTCGGTTACCGACCATTGGGCGACCCTGACGCTGTCCGGCCCCAACAGCCGCAAGCTGCTCGGTGAAGTGACCGACATCGACCTGGACAAGGACGCTTTCGGCTTCATGACCTGGAAGGAAGGCCAGGTGGGGGGTGTGCCAGCACGGGTGTTCCGCATCTCGTTCACCGGCGAGCTGTCATACGAGGTCAACATCCAGGCCGACTACGCCATGGGCGTGCTGGAAAAGATCATCGAGGCCGGCAAGCAGTACAACCTGACACCGTACGGTACCGAAACCATGCACGTGCTGCGTGCCGAGAAGGGCTTCATCATCGTCGGCCAGGACACTGACGGGTCGATGACCCCCGACGACTTGAACATGGGCTGGTGTGTCGGGCGGACCAAGCCCTTCTCGTGGATCGGCTGGCGCGGCATGAACCGCGAAGACACCGTACGCCACGAGCGCAAGCAACTGGTCGGCCTCAAGCCGATTGATCCGAACAAGTGGCTGCCCGAGGGTGCCCAGTTGGTGTTCGACCCCAAGCAGGCGATCCCCATGAGCATGGTCGGCCACGTGACGTCGAGCTATGCCAGCAACTCGCTGGGTTACTCGTTCGCCATGGGTGTGGTCAAGGGCGGTCTCAAGCGCATGGGCGAGCGGGTGTTCTCGCCGCAGGCCGATGGCAGCGTGATCGAAGCCGAAATCGTTTCTTCGGTGTTTTTCGATCCGAAGGGCGAGCGGCAGAACATCTAGCACAAGGCGCCCGTAGGAGCGGCCAGTGGCCGCGAAAGGCACGCCGCGGTGTGCCAGGCCTACCGCAGCAAGCCCTTCGCGGCCGATGACCGCTCCTACGGGAGCTCACCACCTTCTTACAGGCTTGAACAGCATTCACTGACAGGTGCAGCAAAATGACCACAGTCAACGTATACCAGCAACGCCCTGCGTCGGGCGCCAAGGCCGAAGACCCGCTTCACCATGCCGATTTCGCCAGCTTGGTGGGCAAGGGTCGCCAGGGCGCCGGTGTGACCTTGCGCGAGAAAAAGCTGCTGGGTCACTTGACCCTGCGCGGCGACGGCCATGACGCGACCTTTGCCGGCGCGGTGCACAAGGCAACCGGCCTGGAACTGCCGGGCGCTTTGAGCCTGGTCAGCAGCGGCGACACCTCCCTGCAGTGGCTCGGCCCCGACGAGTGGCTATTGATTGTCCCTAGTGGCGAGGAACTGGCGGCCGAGCAACGGCTGCGCGAAGCACTGGCCGGGCTGCATGTGGCGGTGGTCAACGTCAGCGGCGGCCAGTCGCTGATCGAGCTCAGCGGGCCGAACGTGCGCGACGTGCTGATGAAGTCCACGAGCTACGATGTGCACCCGAACAATTTTCCGGTAGGCAAGGCGGTAGGTACGGTGTTCGCCAAGTCTCAGCTGGTGATCCGCCGCACCGACGAGGACACCTGGGAGCTGTTGATCCGCCGCAGCTTCGCCGATTACTGGTGGCTGTGGCTGCAGGATGCCTCGGCCGAGTATGGGCTGAGCATTCAGGCCTGACAGTGCAGGGATTGCACAGCCCTGTGGGAGCGGTCATCGGCCGCGAACCAGGCGCCGCGGTGCATCAGACACACCACCGTGCGCCGTTCGCGGCCGATGACCGCTCCTACAGTTGTTTCGACCTCGACACCAAAGGACTACCCCATGAGCCGTGCCCCCGATACCTGGATTCTCACCGCCGATTGCCCCAGCGTATTGGGCACGGTGGACGCGGTCACGCGCTACCTGTTCGAGCAGGGCTGCTATGTCACCGAGCACCACTCGTTCGACGACCGGCTGTCGTCGCGCTTCTTCATCAGAGTCGAATTTCGTCAGCCCGACGGCTTCGATGAAGTTGCTTTCCGCGCAGGCCTGGCCGAGCGCGGTGCCAGCTTCGGCATGATCTTCGAGTTGACCGCACCGCAGTATCGTCCCAAGGTGGTGATCATGGTCTCCAAGGCGGACCACTGCCTCAACGATCTGCTCTACCGCCAGCGCATCGGCCAGTTGCCCATGGACGTGGTCGCGGTGATCTCCAACCATCCGGACCTCGAGCCGCTGGCGCGCTGGCACGACATTCCCTACTACCATTTCCCGCTCGACCCCAAGGACAAGCCCTCCCAGGAGCGCAAGGTGTTGCAGGTGATCGAGCAGGCCGGCGCCGAACTGGTGATCCTCGCCCGCTACATGCAGGTGTTGTCGCCTGAGCTGTGTCGGCGTCTGGACGGTTGGGCGATCAATATCCATCACTCGTTGCTGCCCGGTTTCAAGGGCGCCAAACCCTATCACCAGGCCTACAACAAAGGCGTCAAGCTGGTCGGGGCCACCGCGCACTACATTAACAACGACCTGGACGAAGGCCCGATCATCACCCAAGGTGTAGAAGTGGTCGATCACAGTCACTACCCCGAGGACCTCATCGCCAAGGGCCGCGACATCGAATGCCTGACCCTGGCCCGCGCCATCGGCTACCACATCGAGCGCCGCGTGTTCCTCAACGCCAACCGCACGGTGGTGTTGTAGCAGCGGCGCAAGCCGCGTCCGGCCCTGATGTGAGGTGTCAGATGTACCGCGCCGTCATTGACGCGGCTTGCGCCGCTGCTACAGACGACCGCGCATCCCTGTAGCAGCGGCGCAAGCCGCGTCAGGGCAGCACACGAATCAACGCATGACCGCAGCACGCAAAACCCAAGCTCAAAAACAACAAACAGCGAGGTGAAAGCATGTCTGGTAATCGTGGAGTGGTGTATCTGGGCTCCGGCAAAGTCGAAGTGCAGAATATCGATTTCCCCAAATTGCAGGACCCCAGGGGTAAACGCATCGAGCATGGCGTGATCCTGCGCGTGGTCTCGACCAACATCTGCGGCTCCGACCAGCACATGGTCCGTGGCCGTACCACCGCTCAGGTCGGCCTGGTGCTGGGCCATGAGATCACCGGCGAGGTCATCGAAGCCGGCCGCGACGTAGAGCACTTGAAAGTCGGCGATCTGGTTTCGGTGCCGTTCAACGTCGCCTGCGGGCGCTGCCGTTCCTGCAAGGAGCAGAACACCGGCGTCTGCCTGACCGTCAACCCGGCACGCCCCGGCGGCGCCTATGGTTACGTCGACATGGGTGACTGGGTCGGCGGCCAGGCCGAGTTCGTGCTGGTGCCGTATGCCGATTTCAACCTGCTCAAACTGCCGGATCGCGATGCGGCCATGGAGAAGATCCGCGACCTGACGTGCCTGTCCGACATTCTGCCGACCGGCTATCACGGTGCCGTGACCGCAGGCGTTGGCCCCGGCAGCACGGTATACGTGGCCGGTGCAGGCCCGGTCGGGCTCGCCGCCGCTGCTTCCGCGCGGCTGCTGGGTGCTGCGGTGGTGATCATCGGTGACGTCAATCCGGTACGTCTGGCGCATGCCAAGGCCCAGGGCTTCGAGATTGCCGATCTGTCCCAGGACACGCCGTTGCACGAGCAGATCGCCGCCTTGCTCGGCGAGCCGGAAGTGGATTGCGCAGTCGATGCGGTAGGCTTCGAAGCACGCGGTCACGGTCACAGCGGGGCCAAGGCAGAAGCACCGGCCACCGTGCTCAACTCATTGATGGGCGTGGTGCGTGTGGCGGGCAAGATCGGCATCCCCGGCCTGTACGTCACCGAAGATCCGGGCGCGGTGGACGCTGCGGCGAAGATGGGCAGCCTGAGCATTCGCTTCGGACTGGGCTGGGCCAAGTCGCACAGCTTCCACACCGGCCAGACGCCAGTGATGAAATACAACCGGCAGCTGATGCAGGCCATCATGTGGGACCGCATCAAGATCGCCGACATCGTCGGCGTGGAAGTCATCTCGCTGGACGAGGCCCCACGCGGCTACGGCGAATTCGACGCGGGCGTACCGAAGAAATTCGTCATCGACCCGCACAAACTGTTCAGCGCCGCCTGACTAGAACCGCTCCCACAACCTCCCTGTGGGAGCGGGGCGGGCGACGAGCCCTCTGCCCGCGAAAAGTACACTGCGCAGTACCTGAATCACCGCAGCGCGCCCTTCGCGGCCACAGACCGCTCCTACGTGGCTTCATCCTCGCCATTACACAATTTTCACCCCCAAGGAACATAATGGACCGAACTGCCGTTTGACGACGGTCCGTCTATCTGTCCCCGAGGTTGCTGCACAATGAACATCACTCGCGCCATGGCCCTGGCTTCCCTGATGGCCGTTGCCACCAGTCCCGCCTTCGCTTTCAACCTGAACGACGCGGTCAATGCCGCCTCCACCCTGCAGAACGGCAAGCAAGGCAACAACGCCGCCGTCGCCGCAGCCCCGGAAGCCGCGGGCCTGCTGAACACCTTGGGTTCGACCCTGAACATCACTCCGACCCAAGCCATTGGCGGCACCGGTGCCATGCTGGGCCTGGCCAAGAATCAACTCAGTACCGCCGATTATTCGCAACTGAGCAAATCCGTCCCCGGCATCGACAAACTGTCGGGCAACAACGCCTTGGGCGGCTTGGGTGGTCTGAGCGGCCTGCTCGGCAAGTCCGACCAGAAAAACATCAGCGCGCTGAACAACGCCCTTGGCGACGTGAAAACCACCAGCGACATGAACAACGCCTTCAGCGCGCTGGGCATGAACAGCGGCATGGTCGGTCAGTTCGCGCCGGTCATTCTTCAGTACCTGGGCCAGCAAGGTGTCGGCGGCCCGTTGCTGCAAAGCCTGGGCAGCATCTGGGGCGCCACCGGCAGCTGATCAACGTCACGATTCGGTGCGCAACGTGCCGATCAGTTGGTCTTTCTCGGTCCATAGCTGGTTGACCCAGTTCTGGACCTTGAGCCGAAATACCGCATCGTTTTCATAATCGCCATCGATCAGGCCCGGATCGATGCTGCGCGACTTGATATCCACGATCACCTTGCGCACATCCCCGCAGAGCAGGTTCCAGAAGCCTGGCATAGGCCCATCCGGATACACCACCGTGACGTCCAGCAAGCGATCCAGTTGCGGCCCCATCGCGGCCAGTACGAAAGCCACGCCGCCGGCCTTGGGCTTGAGCAGATAGCGAAAGGGCGAGGCCTGCTGCTCGCGCTTGGCCTGGGTGAAGCGAGTCCCTTCCAGATAGTTGACGATGGTCACCGGCTGACGCTTGTACAGCTCGCACGCCGCCTTGGTGATTTCCAGATCCTGGCCCTTGAGGTGCGGATGCTTGTCCAGAAACGCCTTGCTGTAACGCTTCATGAACGGATAGTCCAGCGCCCACCAGGCCAGCCCCAGGAACGGTACCCAGATCAGCTCCCTCTTCAGAAAGAACTTGAAGAACGGCGCGCGCCCATTGAGTGCCTGGATCAGCGCGGCAATGTCGATCCACGACTGGTGATTGCTTACCACCAGATAGGACGTGCTCTTGCGCAGGTCGCGCGCCCCGCGAATGTCCCACTCGGTACGGGTGCAAACCTTGAAGATCAGCTTGTCGATCTCCGACCAGGTCTCGGCAATCCACATGACCGCCGCCGAGGCACGGTCGCGCCAACGCCCGCGCATGGCCAGCTTGAACAAGGCGAGCACCAGCAGGGGGCCGATCAACACCAATGTATTGAGTAGCAGAAGGGCGGTCGCGAGACAGCCGGTGAGAAGGCGGCGCATAGGGCTACTCTGGCTTCATGAAGCAGGCAATGATAAGCACAAGCGCGGCTGTAACCAATTCTGCCCGAGCGTTTCGTCAACAAATGTTTCACTTTTATCTGGGTATGCTGCGCGCATTGCACACAGCCCCGAAGGAATCCCAGGTGAAGAACGTACTCGCCCTGTTGTCCATACTGGCCCTGCCCGCGCTGGCAGCAGAGCCGACCCTGTATGGGCGCTATGAATACATCAAGCTGCCCGAGATCGGCGGGCAGACGCTCAAGGCCAAGATGGACACCGGCGCACTGACAGCGTCGCTGTCGGCCAAGGACATCCAGACGTTCACCCGCGACGGCGACGACTGGGTACGCTTCCGCCTGGCCACCAAGGATGCCGACAACAAGGTTTACGAGCACAAGATCTCGCGCATGAGCAAGATCAAGAACCGCGCCGAGGAAGACGACGACGGTGAAGGTACCGAGGTCTCGCAACGCCCCGTGGTCGACCTGGAACTGTGCCTGGGTGACGTCAAGCGCACCATCGAAGTCAACCTGGTAGACCGCAGCAGCTTCAACTACCCCCTGCTGATCGGCGCCAAGGGCCTGCGTGAATTCAAGGCCGCGGTAAACCCCGCTCGCCGCTTCGTTGCCGACAAGCCCGACTGCTGATTCTGCGCGTGGCAGGCCGACGTGCAGTCGTCCCGATAGGCGTGCCTACAAAGCAAGCAACAATCTCCCGTTTTCCATGCTCCAATGCGGGTATATATTATGATGTATACCCGAACTGGAGATGGACATGTCACAGACAGCAAAAGTCTTCGTGAACGGCCGAAGCCAAGCCGTGCGCTTGCCTGCCGCCTTCCGATTCGATACCGATGAAGTCTTCATACGGCGCGATCTCGAGACCGGCGATGTGATTTTGTCCAGAAAGCCCGACTCATGGGATGAGTTTCTGGCACTTGTCGCGCAAGGGGGCGTTCCAGACGACTTCCTGAGTGCCGACGATCGCACGCAGATGGCTCGCGGAAACCGCGATCCACTCGACGGTATTCCCGAATGAAGCAACTGATGCTGGACACCAATACCGTGAGTCACCTGCTCAAGGGGCATCCGGGTGTCATCAAGAACCTGAGCGCTATGCCCATGACATCGGTGTGCATCTCCTCCATCACCGAGGCAGAATTGCTTTATGGCCTGGCCAAGCGGCCGTCTGCGCAGCGGTTGGCGGGGATTGTCACCGCGTTCCTTAAAACCATCGATATTCTTCCTTGGGGCAGCCAGGCAGCCCAGGCCTATGGTTCGAGCCGAGCCACGGGCGAGAGTCGTGGGCACTGTCTGGGCGCATTGGACGGCCTTATCGCCGCCCATAGCCTTTCGCTCGGGATGACACTGGTCACCAGTGACAAGGCGTTTCGCTTGGTCGAGGGGCTTGAGGTACAGGACTGGTGCGAGGTTGCGTAAGCACTCCCCCGTGTCAGGCCGACGGCATAGTCGAGCGTAGCGACTCGCGCTGACTCACCTCGGCAAACCACCCGGCCAACCCCGGATAACGCTGCCGCCACTCTGACTCCGGCATGCGAAAATCCACATACCCCAGCGCACAGGCCACGCCGATTGCCGCGATATCGAACGCTGCGCTCAACTCCGCGACCGCCGTGGCTTCCAGATATGCCAGTCCCCGTTCGATCTTCTCGGCCTGGTTATCCAGCCATAACGGCCAGTGCAGCTCAGGCGGCCGCAGGGCTTTCTCGTAGCGAATCAGCACGGCCGCGTCGAGCATCGCATCCGCCAGTGACGCCACCGTCAACCGCCGCCAGCGCGACGCTCCTTCCCGAGGGATCAGTGGGTTGCCCACATGCTGGTGATCCAGATACTCCAGGATCACCCGGCTGTCATGCAGCGTAGTGCCGTCTTCGAGCACCAACGCCGGAATCTTCCCGGCCGGGTTGTCCTGGTTCACTGACGCATCCGGGCTGACAGGGCTCAACGCCACCGTCTTCAGAGCGACCCGCTCCAACTGACCGGTCTCATGCAGCAGCACCATGACCTTGCGAGCAAAGGGGGAGGCGGGATTGTGATAGAGCGTCATGGCGGGCATGAGGTGTTCTCCTTGGATAAGGAATCACCCTGTATCAGCGTGGAGACGGGGTCAAGCCGTCCCAACGCGATTGTGACACTAAGCTCTCGGACCTGGATTGTCTTGGCCAGGGATGCAGGCGCGTAGCTCGAGTTACGCACAGGGCTGACGCTCAGCGTTCTGCCATTTCCGCTATGCCGTTGAGCAGACCTGCCTGCCTTCTCAACAGATGCCATGGCCCATCGGCAACGATCCTGCCCTGCTGGATAACCAGTACCCGATCAAAACGCGCCAACGCTTCGATATCGTGAGTGACGCAGATCAACCCTTTTCCTTTGAGTGCATCCATCAAGGTGTCCCACGTTGCCATGGCCAGCTCTTGATCGAGCGAAGCGGTTGGCTCGTCGAAGAGATTGAAGCGTCCAGGCCTGTTGAGCAGCCGAAGCAGGCTGAGTCGCTTGGCCTGTCCGCCGGAGAGGTTGGACGCGGTATCGTTGAGATTCAACTGGCTGAGAAGTGCCTCCAATGACAACTTCCGCGCTTGCTCCAGCACTTCAGGTCCGGCGGCATGGCCATACATCACGCCCGATTCCAGATCGCCCGGCAGGAATACCGGACTTTGCGGGCAGTAGCGCAACGCGCACAGCTGTGAGGCGCCGCAGATCCGCTCAACGCAGATACCGTTGAGAAAAAGATGTTGTCGATACGCACTGTCCATACCCGCCAGCAACTCGAGCAGTGTTGACTTGCCTGCCCCACTGGGGCCCGTGATGGCCACGCTCTCATCGGACTTGAATCGCAGGGAAGCGTCGAGCGTCAAATGTCGGCCTGACACCTCGCATGCTGCCAGTTCCAAAGAGGAGATAAGGGGTGTCCCAGGCCCCAGTGAGCGGTCCGGTCCATCGAATCGCGGAAGGCTGAGGGTCTGCTGCAGTTTGACTTTGTCAGCCACGAATTGATGGGCCGAACGATAGGCTTCGGCGATGCCCGATATGTTGGTGAGAAATCCACCTGCAATCGAGCACAGGGCAACCAACTCGCCGATGGTCAATGTCGGGTTCGTCATCCCCTGGTTTCGAACGCCCCACACCAGAAGTCCACACGTGGAAAGCCCGATGAAGAGCATTTTCGCGGACCCCAGCGCCGCCGCCGAACTTGAATGATTCTATGGCACACATATAAATAGATGCATGACGCCGTCAACAGCGCTGCTAAGAGTTGGGCGCCGCCAAAGTGCACAAACAGAATGCTGACGACGAGGATCTCGATGATCGGGGCAGCCCAACGGTGATAAAGAAATTCAATATCTGTTCACGAGCTGCATGCACAGTCATGCCCGAGCAAACCAGCGAGGGGAGTGCGAGGTGGATAGAGATATCACTATGTTTGGTTCGATACAACGTTTGCGCACAGTACTGCGCCCTGAAAAATTGTAGGATATTTAACAGTGGGCTATCAGAGTAATTAGCTGCACAGTAGGGCGCAATCTTCAATTTTTTGATGTAGAACGGTTTGATGTGTGGTTTTTGGAAACTCCGGTTGCTCGGATGATGAAGTTAAACAAAACATTGCCGCCTAGTTAAACAGGAGTAACTTACTTCCTCCCAGCTCAGCCCTTCCTGACCAACCCCCATACCCCCAGCACCGCAGGAATCCCCAACCCCACCCACGCCAGGGCATCCCATCCGCCATCCCCGAGCAGGGCGGCGAACAATCCGGCGGCGCCGAGCACGCCGACCAACAACGGAATGCGGAACACCGGCCAGAACGTCGACTTCTTCCGTTTGGTCACGCCGCGGCCTCCACGCCCGCGGCCTTGGCGGCGCGGCGGCGGACCCACCACAGGTACACGCCACTGCCCAGCACGATGATGGTCAATACATCCAGCGCCGCCCACAGGATCTGCATCGGCATGCCGCCGTAATCGCCGAAGTGCAGCGGCTGCGACAGGCCCATGGCGTCCATGTACCAAGGCCGTTCGACCACGGCAGTGACGTCCAGCGTGGTGGCGTCGATCAGCACCGGCGTCAGCAGGTGCGAGGTCAGGTGGGTACCGCCCTTCATGAACACCGCGTAATGGTGTTCGCTGGAAAAGCGCGTCCCGGGAAAGGCGATGAAGTCGGGTGTCATGCCTGGCGCAGCGCCATGGGCGATGTCCAACAGGCGGGTGGCGGGCGCCAGTTGTTTGAGCGGTGGCGCGTCGCGGTAGGGTTCGATCAGGGCGCTGAGGGTTTCTGCCCGCCAGGCACCGATCAGCAGGTCGGCGCAGGCGCTGATCACTCCCGTCACGCCCACCACCAGCGCCCAGGTCAAGGTGACCACGCCGATCAGGTTGTGCAGGTCGAGCCAGCGGGTGCGGGTGGATTTCTGAGTGCGCACGGTGCCAAACGTGAGTTTGCGCATGAACGGCGCATACAGCACGACTCCGGAAACGATCGCCAGCACGAACAGCAGACCCATGAACGCCAGCAACAGCTTGCCGGGCAGGCCGGCATACATGTCCACATGCAGGCGCAGCATGACCATCATGAAGCCGCCATTGGCCGAGGGCGTTTCCACGGCGTCGCCGGTACGCGCGTCGAGCATGAAGGTGTGCGACGAATTGGGCTCGGTGTCGGCGGTGGCAGCGGTAATCGCCAGCACGCCATGGGGCTCGTCCTCGTCCCAGCCGAAGTACTGCACCACCTCACCCGCACGATGGGCTTGGGCGGCTTCCACCAGCTGTTGCAGATCCAGTTGCGGGGTGTTGGCAGGCATTTCGCGGAACTGTGGCGCATCGCCCAGCAGGTGTTCGATCTCGTGATGGAACACCAGGGGCAGGCCAGTGATGGCCAGCATCAGCAGGAACAGGGTGCAGATCAGACTGGTCCAGGTGTGGATAAAGGACCAGCGGCGGATGGTGGTGCTTTTCATTTCAGGGCCTGCAAAAAGAACCCAGCCGTCCACATTGGGATGACTGGGTCACGGAGCGTCAAGTGCCGGGACGTTATCACCTGTTGTCGACACTGGCGACCGCTGTCGGGTAGCGATCGGGTGCATACACGCCTTTGCGCTGGTCAGAACACCTGGTTCTGCTGCCTGCGCCGCCACTGGCTCACTTTCTCGGCCAAGGCACAGGGGCTGTCCAGACCTTGGCGGCGCGCACGGCTGAACAGCAGCATGGCCAACTCTGCGGTGACCAGCGCATCGGCACTGGCGTGATGGCGCTCGCCGACCTGCAGGCCGAAATGCGTGGTCCAGTCGTCCAGTCCAGCTGCGCGCAGCAGTACATCGGGGCAGAGCATCGGCGCCAGCTCGGCGACATCGATGAAAGGGTGTTGCAACGTGTAACCCAAACTGTCCTTGAGTGCGCGGCCCAGCATGTGCTCGTCGAACGGTGCATGGAACGCCAGCAGCGGGCTGTCGCCGACGAAGGTCATGAAATCGAGCAGGGCGTCTGCGGGCACCTGGCCGGCGGCGATCGCTTCCGGCCCCAGGCCGTGGATCAGCACACTGGCGCCCAGGCGAGGTTGCTCACGCAGCAACGTGCGCTCGAACTGCTGGGAGAAGTCCACCGCGCCGTCCTCGATGACCACCGCGCCGATCGACAGCACCTGATCCTTGTTCAGGTTCAAGCCACTGGTTTCCAGGTCCAGCACCACCCAGCGCTGTTCCCGCAGGCTGCAGCCAGCCAGAGACTGCGGGCCTGGCAACCCTTGCAGGCGCTGCTGCAGCTCGGCCGCCAGCGGCATCGGGCGTGGCCGCCGCCACGGGAACAGGTTCACAGTTGATACCTCAGGCTCAGGCTGGCCTGCAGACGCTGGGCCTGGCGCAGCGACTCGCGCAGGATGCGTCGGTCCAGGTGATTGAGCTCGGCGGGGTCGATGCGATTGGAGTAAGGCAAGTGCTGCCGGGCCTGGGCCTGATGCTGCTGCATGCGCGTCTGCTGGATGAAATGGTACGCCTCTTCATAGGCGGCGCCATCCTGCGCGTCGATGACCTCCTTGGCTACCAGTTGGCGCAGGCGCTCCAGGGTATTGCCGGTGTCGATGCCGTTGGCCAGGGCCAACAGGCGCGCGCCATCGACGAAGGGCGTCAGGCCTTGCACCTTGAGGTCCAGGGTGGCCGCCTTGTCACTGCCCTGGCGGGTCAGCACGAAGTCGCGAAAGCGCCCGACCGGAGGCCGCTGGCGCAAGGCGTTCTGCGCCAGCATGCGTTGGAACAGGCTGTTGTCCGCCACCTGCTCCAGCACGCTGCGGCGCAGCTGCGTACAGGCCGAATCATCGCCCCAGACCGTGCGCAGGTCGAAGTAGATGCTCGAGTTGAGCAGGTTCTCCGGGCTCGCTTCGCGAATGAAACCGGCGAAGCGCCGTGCCCATTCCAGGCGCGACAGACATAGCTCGGGGTTGCTCGCCATGACGTTGCCCGAGCACAGGCTGAAGCCGCATTGCGCCAGGGCCAGGTTGATCTGGTGCGCCAGTGGCAGCAGCTTGCCGCGGATTTCGGCAGCGTGGGCGGCGTCACGGGCTTCGAAAACGATGCCGTTGTCCTGATCGGTGTGCAGGGTCTGCTCGCGGCGGCCCTCGCTGCCGAAACACAGCCAGCTGAAAGGCACGCCCGGATCGCCGCGCTCTTCCAGCGCCAGTTCGATCACCCGGCAGACGGTGTGATCGTTGAGCAGGGTGATGAGCTGGGTGATCTGCGTCGACGATGCGCCATGGGCCAGCATGCGCTCGACCAGGGCGCTGATCTCCCCGCGCAAGGCAATCAATTGTTCCAGGCGCGAGGCATGGCGAATGGTGCGTGCCAGGTGCACCAGATCCACCCGCTGCAGGGAAAACAGGTCGCGCTCGGACACCACGCCGCACAGGCGCTGGTCTTTCACCAGACAGACATGGGCGATGTGCCGTTCGGTCATGGCCACGGCAGCATCGAAGGCGCTGGCTTCAGGGCTGAGATGGAAGGGCCGCGGGATCATGTAGCGCTCGATGCCCGCACCGAAATCGGTGGCCGCGTCGGCCACGGCCTGGCGCAGGTCGCGCAGGGTGAAAATGCCCTGGGGGGCCTTCATGTCATCGACGATGACGATGCTGCCCACTTGCTGCTCGTGCATCAGCCGCACGGCGTCGCGCAGCGGCAGAGAGCCTGAGCAGGTCACCGGATGGCGCATGGCAAGGTCACCCAGTCGGGTGTTCAGCGAATACTGGGTGCCCAGGGTTTCCACGGCCTGGCGCTGCACTTGCTGGTTGACCTGATCGAGCAGGCTGCTCACCCCGCGCAGGGCGAAGTCGCGGAACACCGTGGACAGTGCGAACAGCTTGATGAAGGCCGGCTTGTTCAGTTGCAGGCAGAAGGTGTCTTCGGCCGCCAGATGCTCGGTGCGCGTGGCGCGCTCGCCGAGCAGGGCGGCCAGCGGGAAGCACTCGCCGGCAGTGATCTCGAACGTGGTTTCGGTACCGCGACGCGCACTGTGCGGCCGCTCGCCCACCACCTGCCCCTGCTTGACGATGTAGAAATGCTCGACAGCACCGTCGGCCGGTTTGATGATGCTTTCACCGCCGGCATAGAAGCGCAGCTGGCACTGCTCGACCAGGTACGCCAGGTGGGCGTTTTCCATCTGGTTGAACGGTGGGAAGCGTTGCAGGAACTGCACGGTGCCGTGAATGTTCTGCAGCACCGCGGTCTTGCCCGCCTGGGTGAAGGCGTCGGTTTTGCTCATGGCCATTACCGCTCGATAGGTCGAATCGGAAGTTGTTGTTATGGGAGATTTGTCTTTATCGTTAGGCCATGGTCGACTGCATGGGCGAAGGTGCCCATTGGACGTAAGTCTAAAAGGCGGGAGCGAGCGCAATGGCCCGATGGATGAGTTCTGGATGACGGGAAGCGTATGTCCGATCACGAATTGTTGTTGAGCGATGCCGAGCGTGAAGCGCTCAGCGAACTGGGCCAGGTGCAGGCGCTGCCGCCACAGCTGGCGCTGGTGGTGGATGATGACGACGACACGCGGGACGTACTCGCGCAGATTCTGGCGCTGCATGGCATCGAGTGCCTGCAGGCCGACAGCGCCATGGGCGCGATGCTGCAACTGCGTGCCAACCGAGGCATCGGGTTGTTGATCACCGACCTGCGCATGGGTCCCGAGTCGGGCCTGGACCTTATCCGTGAAGTGCGCGAGTCGGAGCGCGCGGCGCTGCCGATCATCATCATTTCGGGCGATGCCAGCGTGAAGGATGCGATTACTGCCATGCACCTGAGCGTGGTCGATTTTCTCCTCAAACCGATCGATCTGGACCTGCTGGTGAACCTGGCGCGCGAAGAGCTTGGCCTAAGCTGACGCCTGCTCAGGTTATCCAAGGTTATCCTGCGCCTGCCTGTGGATAACCTGTGGTGACCCCTCTGCAGGCCGCGTCCTGCAAGGCCTGCAGATAATCGGTCAAAAAACAGCCAGTTTTCTGAATGTTGTGCACAATCCACGGGGACCAGCCTGTGGATAACCTTGGCGTAGATCGCTGTACACCTTGCCAGGCGAGGCCTGCAGGCGGTAGATCGTTTTTTGATCAGTGACGTTGGCGCCGGTTCCACCAGATATCCACACTGTAGATAACCAGCCCCGCCCAGATGAAAATGAACGTGACCAATGTCGCTGGCGCCAGATGCTCCCCGAATACCTGAACGGCCAACAGCAGCACCAGCGTGGGTGCGATGTACTGCAAAAATCCCAGTGTGGTGTAAGGCAGGTGGCGCGCGGCGGCATTGAAACACAACAGCGGCACCAGTGTGATCGGCCCTGCAGCCATCAACCAGAGCGCATCGCTGGTGGTCCAGAACGCTGGCTGGATACTGACGGCATCGCCGTGCCAAAGCAGCCAGCCCGCGGCCAGCGGTACCAGCAACCAGGTTTCGATGACCAGCCCCGGCAGCGCCGCTACCGGTGCCCGCTTGCGGATCAGTCCGTAGAACCCGAACGTCAGGGCCAGCGCCAATGAGACCCAAGGCAGGCTGCCCACCTGCCAGACCTGCTGCGCTACCCCGGTTGCCGCCAGCGCCACGGCAAGCCATTGCAGCGGACGCAGCCGTTCACGCAGGATCAGCAAGCCCAGCACGACGTTGAGCAGCGGGTTGATGTAGTAGCCCAGGCTGGCCTCGAGCAGTCGACCGTTGTTCACCGCCCACACATAGACCAGCCAGTTGGCGGCGATCAGGCAACCGCTGCCCACCAGGATCGCCAGGCGCACGGGGTTGTCGCGCAATTCGCGCAGCCAGCCGGGGTGTTTCCACACCAGCAGCAGCAACGAGCCGAGCAGCGCCGACCACAGCACCCGCTGGGCGATGATCTCCACGGCCGGGTAGTGCGCAAGGGTCTTGAAGTAGAGAGGGATGAACCCCCAACAGATGTAGGCGCTCAGGCCCAGGATGTACCCCCGACGGGGATTGGCGACTTGCATGGAGCTCCCTGCTGGCACGGTTTCGATATCGAATCGCGGGTCGGTAACTGTTACACATCAAAGCATTGGAAACAAAAAAGGCGAACGCTGCTTTCACGCACAGCGCTCGGCTAGAACAGCTTCAGCGGTTCTTCGTTGAGTGCTGCCAGCTGTTCGCGCAACGCCAGCACCTGGTCACCCCAATACCGCTCGGTGCCGAACCAGGGAAAGCTGCGCGGAAAGGCCGGGTCTTCCCAGCGCCGGGCCAGCCAGGCGCTGTAGTGCATCAGGCGCAGCGCTCGCAGAGGTTCGATCAGCGCCAGCTCGCGCGGATCGAAGTCGTGGAATTCGCGGTAGCCGTCCATCAGCTCGGACAACTGGCCAAGGCATTCCTGGCGGTCGCCGGCGAGCATCATCCACAGATCCTGAACCGCCGGGCCCATGCGGCAATCGTCAAGGTCGACGATATGAAACACTTCGTCGCGGCACATCATGTTGCCGGGGTGGCAGTCGCCGTGCATGCGGATGTTCTGGTGCGGTGTGGCCTTGTACACCTCTTCCACGCGCTTGAGCAGGTCTCGGGCGACCGACTCGTAGGCGGGCAGCAGGCTGCGCGGTACATGGTTGCCTTCGAGCAGGGTCTGCAGCGAGTCGTGGCCGAAGTTCTGCACCCCCAACGCTTCGCGGTGTTCGAACGGGCGTGTGGCGCCCACGGCATGCAGGCGGCCCAGCAGCTGGCCCAGGCGATAGAGCTGATCGAGATTGCCAGGCTCGGGTGCCCGGCCGCCGCGACGCGGAAACAGGGTAAAACGGAACCCGGCGTGTTCGAACAGCGTTTCGCCCTCGTGCACCATCGGTGCTACCACGGGCACTTCGCAATCGGCCAGCTCGGCCGTGAACGCGTGTTCTTCCAGAATGGCAGCGTTGGTCCAGCGGTCGGGACGATAGAACTTGGCAATCAGCGGTTGGCCATCTTCGATGCCCACCTGATACACGCGGTTCTCGTAGCTGTTGAGTGCCAGCACCCGTGCATCGCTCAGAAAGCCGATGCTTTCCACGGCGTCGAGCACCAGGTCTGGAGTGAGTGTTTCAAAAGGGTGGGCCATGCGAACTCCTGCGCGCGGCAGGCTGCCGCGTCCGGCTCGCCATGGTAGCGCAGACGCGGCAACAGCGGTGGCCGGGTTACGCGCCGATCACCCCGCCATCCTCGCGGCTGATGGCAATCACCGACGAGCGCGGCTTGCCGTTGGGCAGGTGCTCGGGGAAGGTCGAACCGCCGTTCTCGCCAGGGTGCTGGATGCCGATGAACAGGGTGCGTTGATCGGCAGCGAAGCTGACGCCGGTGACTTCGCAGCCGACCGGGCCGACCATGAAACGGCGGATCTCGCCGCTTGCAGGGTCGGCGCAGAGCATCTGGTTGTTGCCCATGCCGGCGAAGTCGCCTGTGTTGGTGGTATCGCCATCGGTCTGTACCCACAGTCGACCGGCATCGTCGAACGCCAGGCCATCGGGGCTGTTGAACATGTTCTGCGGATTGATGTTGGACGAGCCGCCCTTGGCCTGGCCAGGGTGCACGCTGGGGTTGCCGGCCACCAGGAACAGGTCCCACTCGAATTCCATGGCCCCGTGCTCGTCGCCGCTTTCTCGCCAGCGCAGGATCTGACCGTAGACGTTCTTCGCACGCGGGTTGGGGCCGCCGACCGGTTGGCCGTCATCGCCGCGTTTGATGTTGTTGGTCAGGGTGCAATAGACCTGGCCATCTTTCGGGCTGACTACGATCCACTCGGGGCGGTCCATGCGCGTGGCCTGCATGACGGTGGCAGCCAGCCGCGCGTGGATCAGGACCTCGGCCTGGCTGGCGAAGCCTTTGCTGGCGTCCAGACCGTGCTTGCCATGGGTCAGCTCCAGCCACTGGCCACGGCCCTTGGGGTGGTCAGCGTTGCCGTCGCCGTCGTCGAAACGGGCAACGTACAGTGTGCCGTGGTCGAGCAGGTCACGGTTGGCCTTGGGGTTGTGGTGGTCGATGCGGTCGCGGCTGATGAACTTGTAGATGAACTCGCCACGCTCGTCGTCGCCCATGTACACCACGGCGTGCCCGTCGCGGGTTTCGGCCAGGGCTGCGTTTTCATGCTTGAAACGACCCAGCGCCGTACGTTTGACCGGCATGGCGGTCGGGTCGAACGGGTCCACTTCCACCACCCAGCCATGACGGTTGAGCTCGTTGGGGTTGTGCGCCATGTCGAAGCGCGGATCGTGTGGGTGCCAGTTGATTTCCTTGCTGGCCGCCACTACGCCGTAGCGTTTCTGCGCCGGGGTGAACGCCAGCGTGGCGTCGGTGCTGCCGAAGCAGTCGGTGAAGTTTTCTTCGCACGTCAGGTAGGTGCCCCAAGGCGTCTTGCCGTTGGCACAGTTCTGGAACGTGCCATGCACCAGTTGCCCGGTGCTGTCGGCAGCGGTCTTGAGCAGGGCGTCGCCCGCGGCTGGCCCGCTGACGCGGATCGGCGTGTTGCCGTGAACGCGGCGGTTGTACTGCGAGCCCTGGACGAAGTGCCAGTGGCCGGCCTTGCGCTGGATCTCGATCACCGACAGGCCTTCGCAGGCCAGCGCCTTGCGCACTTCTTCGGCCGACTGCGGGCTGCCGCCGTGGGCGTAGAGGTAGCGGTAGTTGGTGTACTCGTTGTTGATTGCCATCAACGCCCGATTGGCATCGTTGGGGAAGGGGAACAGACTCATGCCATCGTTGTTGTCGCCGAACTGCACTTCCTGGGCTTCGGCGCTGCCGTTGCCGCTCGGGTCGAACGCCGGGCCACCCGCCTGCAGTGGTTGCCCCCAGCTGATCAGCACGCTGGCCTGGTAGCCTGGCGGCAGGCTGATGGTATCGCTGGTAGCAGCGGCAATACCGGTAAAGCCCAGCAATGCGCTGTTGCCGGCGCTGACCGCGTTGGCCATGGCCGTGCGGGTCAGCAGGTTGCCGCCCAGGAACATCGCGGCACCGCACAGGGCGCCAGCGCCGATGAAGCGGCGACGGCTCAGGCCGGTGATCTTTTCCAGGTCGGTGGCTTGGTGTTCTTCTAATAGGCTCATGATCATCTCCCTTCAGGTCAGCGAGTACCTTAAGGAGGGATTATGACGAACAGGTTGCAGGCAGGGGGTGTGATGACGTGCCGTGCCCGAACTTTGCTACCCAAGAAGCTCGATATGCAGATGTTCGGCCACGCTCTGTGCGCTGGCGTTCTTCAGGTAGGGCACGCGACCCAGGCAGGGGGCCGGCAGGCGTTCGGCCAGGGTGGCGAGGTTGTCTTCCAGGCGTGAGGTTTTCGGTTCGATGATATTGGCCACCCAGCCGGCCAGTTGCAGGCCGTCGCGGGCGATGGCTTCCGCACTGAGCAGCGCATGGCTGATGGCGCCCAGGCGCACGCCCACCACCAGAATCACCGGCAGTTTCAGGGCAATGGCCAAATCCGACAGGTTGGCTTGGTCGGACAGCGGCACGCGCCAGCCACCAGCGCCTTCGATCAGGGTGAAGTCTGCCTGCCGGGCCAGCACCTCACGCATGGGTGCCAACAGCGAGCCGACGGTGAGGGCCACGCCAGCCTCGCGGGCGGCGATGTGGGGGGCGATTGCAGGTTCGAAGGCGACTGGGTTGATCTGCGCGTACTCAAGCTTGATCGAGCTCTGGGCCATCAACGCCAACGCGTCGCTGTTGCGCAGGCCCTTGGGGGTCACCTCGCAACCCGAGGCAACGGGCTTTGCGCCCAGGGTGCTCAGGCCCTTGAGGCTGGCAGCGTGCAGCAGGCCGGCGGCCACGGTGGTCTTGCCGATGTCCGTGTCGGTACCGGCGATGAAATAGGCGCTCATCAGGATTGTCCTTGCTCGACAGGTTTGCGCAGCACAGCGTAGACCACCTGGTAGGTGGCTGGCAGCCCCTGGGGTGCACGAAAGGCTTCATAGGCCTGCAACAGACCGAGCATGCGCGCGCGGCCGGTCAGGCCGTCTGGGCGACCGGGGTTGAGGTTGTGCGCACCCAGCGCCTTGAGTTCATGGGTCAGGCCACGCACGTCGGCGTAGTGCAGCACATGGGGTACGTTATCCAGGCCCAGCACCTCCAGGCCGCTGTCGGCGCACAGGCGCTGGTAGTCGGCGAATTCACGGAAGCGGTTGACGTGCACTCGGCCATCCACCGCTCGCCAGCTTTGCCGCAGCTCGTGCAGCGTGCCCGCGCACAGGCTGGCAAAGGCCAGCACGCCGCCGGGCTGCAGTGTTCGGTGGGCCTCGGCAAGCACCGCGGCGAAGTCGCTGCACCATTGCACCGCCAGGCTGGAATAGATCAGACCACAGCTGCCATTGCGCAACGGCAGTTGCTCGGCATCTCCGGCCACATGCCAAGAGGTGCCGCCCTGGGCGCGGGCGTGGGTCAGCATGCCTTCGGCAATGTCCAGCGCCACGCCGACGACCTCGGGAAAACGCTGCGCCAGGGCGCGGCTGAAATAGCCCGTGCCACTGCCCAGGTCGAGCCATTGCGAGGGTTGCAGATCGGCCGGCAGGCGCGCGAGCAGCGTATGGCCAACGTCGCGTTGCAACTGCGCGACGCTGTCGTAACTCGCCGCCGCCTTGGAAAAAGAAGCCGCCACCCGCCGCTTGTCCGGCAACCCAGACGCCGCCTCCCGACCTGCTCCCGCAGAAGCCACCTCATCCACCGCCACTCCTGTAGCAGCGGCGCAAGCCGCGTCATCTACCACCGCCAAACGTGCGCCAAACGCAACACCGTTGCCGTTATTCATCAAAACCTCGCTCACGCAGGAAGGCCTGAATTGCACCGGCGACCCTTTGCGAGTCCTCCAGCATGAACGCATGGCTGGTCTGCTCGACCAGGCCGATCTCCGCCTCTGGCAGCAGCTCCCGCAACGCGCTCACGGCACCAACAGGCACCAGCGAATCGTTCCCGGCAAACAGGTGCAGTTGCGGCCCGGCAAACGCCTGCAACGCGGCCCGGGTATCCAGCTCCGCCAGCACACGCAGGCCCTCCACCAACGTCTGTGTCGAAGTCGGCTCAGCAACCGCCAGTCGCCGAGAAAGCCCGCGCGGATCAGCAGCGCCTTGCGCACAGAGCGACGCGAAGCGCTTCAGCAGGGTTTGCGGATCCGCCTCGCAAGCGGCCAGGAACGCTTCGAACGTCTGAGCGGGCATTGCATCCGGCCAGTCGGCGCGGGCCACGAAACAGCTGTTGCTGGCCAGGGTCAGCAAGCCACGGCAGCGCTCGCCACGGCGCGCCGCCAGTTCGGCAGCAAGCATGCCCCCCAGCGACCAGCCACCCAGCCAGACACCGTCCGGCAGGCGTTCGTCGAGCGCGTCGAGCCAGTCGGAAAGCTGGATGGAACCGGGCTCGGGCAAGGCTTCGATCCGCACCTGCACGGGTTCAGCGAGCCCTCGCAAGGCGGCGACCAGGGGGGCCAAAGCACCATTGCCCAGGCCCCAGCCAGGTAGCAGGATCAAGCGATCAAGCATGTTCAGCTCCCAGCAACGGGTAGCATTCAGCCAACGCATCAAGGAGTTGCTGCACCTGGGCACTGCTGTGCGCTGCCGAAAGCGTCACCCGCAACCGGGCACTTCCAGCAGGCACCGTGGGCGGGCGAATGGCCGTCACCAGCAATCCGCGCTCGCGTAACAACTGGGACAAGCGCAAGGCACGTCCGGCATCGCCGACCAGAATCGGCTGAATGGGCGTGAAGCTGTCCATCAAGGTCAAGCCCAACCGGGCAGCGCCCTGCCTGAACTGCGCGATCAGGGTCGCCAGGTGTTCGCGCCGCCAGTGCTCGCTACGCAGCAGTTGCAGGCTGCGCAACGTGGCGCAGGCCAGCGCGGGTGGCTGGCTGGTGGTGTAGATGTAGGGCCGGGCGAACTGCACCAGCGTCTCGATGAGTTCCTCGCTGCCAGCGACGAAGGCGCCCGCAGTGCCGAAGCCCTTGCCCAGGGTCCCGACCATCACCTGCACATCGTCCATCCCCAACCCGAAGTGTTCGACGATACCGCCGCCGGTAGCGCCCAGGGCACCGAACCCGTGAGCATCGTCGACCATCAGCCAGGCGCCCTTGGCGCGGGCCGAAGCGGCCAGTTGCGGCAGCTCGGCAAGGTCACCGTCCATGCTGAAGACGCCATCGGTCACCACCAGCGTGTTGCCGACGGCTTTGGCCAGACGTGTTTTCAGGCTGGCGGCATCGTTGTGCAGGTAACGGCTGAAGCGCGCGCCGCTGAGCAGCCCGGCGTCCAGCAGCGAGGCGTGGTTGAGACGGTCCTGCAGCACGGTATCGCCTTGTCCCACCAGGGCGGTGACCGCCCCCAGGTTGGCCATGTAGCCCGTGGAGAACAGCAGCGCCCGCGGACGCCCGGTGAATTCGGCCAAAGCCTCTTCCAACGCGTGGTGAGGGCTGCTGTGACCGACCACCAGATGCGATGCACCGCCACCCACGCCCCAGCGCTCGGCGCCCTCGCGCCAGGCCTTGATCACTTCGGGATGGTTGGCCAGGCCCAGGTAGTCGTTGCTGCAGAAAGCCAGCAGCGGTTGGCCATCGACCACCACGCGTGGCCCCTGCGGGCTTTGCAGCAATGGACGCTGACGATAGAGGTCGGCGGCGCGGCGCTCGGCCAGGCGCGCGCTGAGGTCGAAGGGCATGCAGGCCTCGAATGGCAGTGGGTGAACACCGGCCGCTGGGGCCGGCGCAGGGTCAGGCGGAGGCAGCGTCGTAGAACAGGTCGCTGCTCTTCTGTTCGACCAGGGCTTGTTCGATGGCCGCTTGATGGACTTCGTCAGCGTGTTCTTCGCGCGCTTCTGGGGCGATCCCCAGGCGGGCGAACAACTGCATGTCCTTGTCCGCCTGCGGGTTGGCCGTGGTCAACAGCTTGTCGCCGTAGAAGATCGAGTTGGCTCCGGCCAGGAAGGCCAGGGCCTGCATCTGTTCGTTCATCGCCTCACGCCCGGCGGAGAGACGCACATGGGACTGCGGCATGAGAATGCGCGCCACGGCCAGCATGCGGATGAAATCGAACGGGTCGATGTCCTCGGCGTTTTCCAGCGGCGTGCCCGCCACTTTCACCAGCATGTTGATTGGCACCGACTCGGGGTGCTCGGGCAGGTTGGCCAACTGGATCAGCAGCCCGGCGCGGTCGTCCAGCGACTCGCCCATGCCCAGGATGCCACCCGAACAGATCTTCATGCCGGCGTCGCGTACGTGAGCCAGGGTTTGCAGGCGTTCGCCGTAGGTACGGGTGGTAATGATGCTGGCGTAGAACTCTGGCGAGGTGTCCAGGTTGTGGTTGTAATAGTCAAGGCCGGCCTGGGCCAGTGCCTTGGTCTGGTCTTCGTCCAGGCGGCCCAGGGTCATGCAGGTTTCCAGACCCAGCGCCTTGACCCCTGCAACCATCTGCAGCACATACGGCATGTCCTTGGCCGAAGGGTGTTTCCAGGCCGCGCCCATGCAGAATCGCGTCGAACCGATCGCCTTGGCGCGAGCGGCTTCTTCGAGCACCTTCTGCACCTCCATCAGCTTTTCTTTTTCCAGCCCGGTGTTGTAGTGCCCCGATTGCGGGCAGTACTTGCAGTCCTCGGGGCAGGCGCCGGTCTTGATCGACAGCAGGGTCGAGACCTGGACTCGATTGGGGTCGAAATGCGCCCGGTGCACGCTTTGCGCCTGAAACAGCAGGTCGTTGAACGGCTGCACGAACAGCGCCTTGACCTCGGCCAGGGTCCAGTCGTGACGAACGGTTGCAGTTGTACTGGCGCTCATCGGCGATTCCTTGTTTATGCTGGGCGTGCGCAGGGATGCAGGAATGTCCATGGGCGCAACGCGGCTATTGAGTCGAATGCGGGCATGATTAAGGAAGCTCCATGCACTGTCAACCTCCTGCAACTGTCTCGGTTTACAAGTGGCTAAAAAACGATCAGTCATGTGTATTGTGCGACGAAGCGTCGGGCAATCCCTATGCCCTGTGCGAGGCCTGCGAATGCGAGCTGCCCTGGCTGGACGAGCAGTGCACGGTATGTGCGCTGCCGCTGGCGATGAGCGGGTTCACTTGCGCCCCCTGCCGGCGCCGGCCTCCGGCCTTCGAGAAAGTGGAAACGCCCTGGCACTACGGTTTCCCCATCGACAGCCTGATCACGCGCTTCAAGCACAACAGCCAGTGGCCCTACGGACGTTTGCTGGCCGAGTTGACCAGCCACTGGCTCGACCACCGTTTCAACGAAGGATTGCCGCGCCCGCAGTTGCTGATCCCGGTGCCCATGGGGCGCAAACGCCTGCGCAGGCGCGGTTTCAATCAGGCTGAAATGCTCGCTAGATGGTTGTCCAAGGCACTGCACATCGACTGCGATTCGACCCTTGTGCAACGACCGCGCGAAACCCAGGCGCAGCAGGAATTGGGCGCCAGGGCGCGGCTGCACAACTTGCAACAGGCTTTCTCCCTGTTGCCCGATGCGCGGCTGGAGGGGCTGCACGTGGCTCTGGTCGACGATGTGATGACCACCGGCGCCACTGCGCAGGCCTTGGCCACGCTACTTCGCCAAGGCGGCGCCGCGCGGGTCGACGTCTACTGTCTGGCGCGCACGGCCAAGCCCGAGTAGCCTTGGCCCATGACCTTGCCCCCCTTGCTGGCCCAGTACATCGCACGTCGCCCACACCGCATCGAACTGCTGCGGCATATCGCCGAGCAGGGTTCGATCACCCGCGCCGCCAAGGCGGCCGGCCTTAGCTACAAGGGCGCCTGGGACGCCATCGACGAACTCAACAACCTGGCCCACACGCCACTGGTCGAGCGGGTCGTGGGCGGCAAGGGCGGCGGTGGCGCGCGCTTGTCCGCGGAAGGGCAGCGCATGCTGCGCCTCTACCAGAAGCTCCAGGCCTTGCAGGCGCAGGTGCTCGAAGCCGCCGAGGACGCCGGCGACCTCGACCTGCTGGGCCGGCTCATGCTGCGCACCAGTGCCCGCAATCAACTGCATGGCCGCGTGACTGCCATCGACGCTTGGGGCCGCAACGACCAGATCACCCTCGATCTGGGCGCCGGGCTGAGCTTGCGCGCGCAGATCACTCACGACAGCACGCACACGTTGACGCTCGCGCCTGGGGCGGTGGTGGTGGCGCTGGTCAAAGCCGGTTGGCTCTGCGTGTTGCCCTTGGACGCTGCCGGCACGCCCGGTCATAACTGTCTGCAGGGGGTCATGGAGCAGGTCCTGCTGGACACTCAGGGGCCTTGTGAAATGCGTATCGGCCTGGCGAACGGCCAGACCCTGTGCGCGTTGTCCGAGCACTGCTCGATGCGTGAGGGCGACTCGGTCAATGTGTGGCTCGATCCTGCCAACGTCCTGCTCGGTACCCCGCTCTAACTCGCTCTAACCCGCGTCATACCCGCCGAACCCCGTTGATTTCCCCGTTCAGCAAGCCAGCCAGTGACCGTCGCGGCACCGCGTGAAGGCCACCGACTGGCGCCGTGCGGCTATTGACTTTGCCCAGGCGTAAACGTATGTTTCAAACAGCCGTTTGATAGCGACAACCTGTCGCAGGTCGAACCCACCGGAATTCATCAGCAGAGGTTCATTGCTATGCCTGACTACAAGGCCCCCTTGCGTGATATTCGCTTCGTCCGCGACGAGTTGCTCGGCTACGAAGCGCATTATCAAAGCCTGCCCGGCTGCCAGGATGCGACCCCGGACATGGTCGATGCCATCCTCGAAGAAGGCGCCAAGTTCTGCGAACAGGTACTGGCTCCGCTGAACCGTGTGGGCGACATCGAAGGCTGCACCTGGAGCGAAGACGGCGTGAAGACGCCGACCGGCTTCAAGCAGGCCTACAAACAGTTCGTCGAAGGCGGCTGGCCCAGCTTGGCCCATGACGTCGAGCATGGCGGCCAGGGCCTGCCCGAATCCCTCGGCCTGGCGGTGAGCGAGATGATCGGCAGCGCCAACTGGTCGTGGGGCATGTACCCCGGCCTGTCCCATGGCGCCATGAACACCATTTCCGCCCACGGCACGCCCGAGCAGCAAGAGGCCTACCTGACCAAGCTGGTGTCCGGCGAGTGGACCGGCACCATGTGCCTGACCGAACCGCACTGCGGCACCGACCTGGGCATGCTGCGCACCAAGGCCGAACCCCAGGCCGACGGCAGTTATGCGATCAGCGGCACGAAGATCTTCATTTCCGCCGGCGAACACGACATGGCCGACAACATCGTGCACATCGTGCTGGCACGTCTGCCCGATGCACCGGCCGGCACCAAGGGCATCTCACTGTTCATCGTGCCCAAGTTCCTGCCTGACAGCGATGGTGCGATCGGCGCGCGCAATGCGGTGAGCTGTGGCTCGCTGGAACACAAGATGGGCATTCACGGCAACGCTACCTGCGTGATGAACTTCGACAGCGCCACCGGTTATCTCATCGGCCCCGCCAACAAGGGCCTGAACTGCATGTTCACCTTCATGAACACGGCACGCCTGGGCACCGCCCTGCAGGGTCTGGCCCATGCCGAAGTCGCGTTCCAGGGTGGCCTGCGCTATGCCCGCGATCGCCTGCAGATGCGCTCGCTGACCGGTCCCAAGGCGCCCGAAAAGGCTGCCGACCCGATCATCGTGCACCCGGACGTACGGCGCATGCTGTTGACCATCAAGGCCTTCGCCGAAGGCACGCGGGCCATGGTCTATTTCACTGCCAAGCTGGTGGACGTGCTCAAGTTCAGCCAGGACGAGGAAGAGCGCAAGCGCGCCGACGCCCTGCTTGCCTTCATGACGCCGATCGCCAAGGCATTCATGACCGAAGTCGGTTTCGAGGCCGCCAACCACGGCGTGCAGATCTACGGCGGGCACGGTTTCATTGCCGAGTGGGGCATGGAGCAGAACGTGCGCGACAGCCGCATTTCCATGCTGTACGAAGGCACCACCGGCATCCAGGCACTCGACCTGCTGGGCCGCAAGGTGCTCATGACCCAGGGCGAGGCACTCAAGGGCTTCACCCGGATCGTGCACAAGTTCTGCCAGGCCAACGAAGGCAATGAAGCCGTTGCCGAGTTCGTTACACCCTTGGCGCAGTTGAACAAGGAGTGGGGCGAGCTGACCATGAAGGTCGGTATGGCCGCCATGAAGGATCGCGAAGAAGTCGGCGCAGCCTCGGTCGATTACGTGATGTATTCGGGTTACGCCTGCCTGGCCTATTTCTGGGCCGACATGGCTCGTGTGGCAGCGCAGAAGCTGGGTGAAGGCACGGGCGATGCCGCGTTCTACACGGCCAAGCTGCAGACGGCGCGCTTCTACTTCCAGCGCATTCTGCCGCGCACCCGTACTCACGTTGCCGCCATGCTCTCGGGCGCGGCCAACCTGATGGACATGGACGAAGCGCACTTCGGCCTGTCCTACTGACAGGTACGCCAACCAGCCGGGCGGCGCGCGTCTTGCCGAGCGCGCCACCCGGCTTTCGAACCTCAGCCCTCGAATTTCTGCGAGTCAGCCATGGCGGATTACAAAGCTCCCCTGCGCGATATGCGCTTTGTCCTGAACGAAGTATTCGACGTTGCCAGCCACTGGGCGCAGCTGCCAGGCCTGGCCGACAGCGTCGATGTCGACACCATGGAGGCCATTCTCCAGGAGGCCGGCAAGGTCACCGCCCAGGCCATCGCTCCGTTGAGCCGAGCGGCCGACGAAGAGGGCTGCCACTGGCGCGATACCGCGGTGACCACCCCGGCCGGGTTCATTCAGGCCTACCAGACCTACGCCGAGGGTGGCTGGGTCGGCGTGGGCGGCGAGCCTGCCCACGGTGGCATGGGCATGCCCAAGGTGATTTCGGCGCAGGTCGAGGAGATGGTCAACTCGGCCAGCCTGGCGTTCGGCCTGTACCCGATGCTGACTGCCGGTGCCTGCCTGTCCATCAACGCCCATGCCAGTGAAGAGCTGAAACGCACGTACCTGCCCAAGATGTATGCCGGAACCTGGGCCGGCTCCATGTGCCTGACCGAAGCCCATGCGGGCACCGACCTCGGCCTGATTCGCACACGCGCCGAACCACAGGCCGACGGCAGCTACAAGGTCAGCGGGACCAAGATCTTCATCACCGGCGGCGAGCACGACCTGACCGAGAACATCATTCATCTGGTGTTGGCCAAGCTCCCCGACGCACCGCCAGGCCCCAAGGGTATCTCGCTGCTGCTGGTGCCCAAGTTCATGGTCGATGCCGACGGCAATCTGGGCGCGCGCAACGCGGTGTCCTGCGGTTCCATCGAACACAAGATGGGCATCCAGGCGTCGGCCACCTGCGTGATGAACTTCGATGGCGCCACCGGTTACCTGGTCGGCGAGGCCAACAAGGGCCTGGCGGCCATGTTCACCATGATGAACTACGAGCGTCTGGGCGTAGGCATTCAGGGCCTGGCGTCGGCCGAGCGTTCCTATCAGAACGCTGTGGAGTACGCCCGTGACCGGCTGCAGAGCCGTTCGCCCACCGGGGCCATGCAGGCCGACAAGATGGCCGACCCGATCATCGTCCACCCGGACGTGCGGCGCATGCTGCTGACCATGAAAGCCTGCAACGAAGGCGGACGGGCGTTCTCCACCTACGTCGCGCTGCAGCTGGACACCGCCAAGTACAGCGAGCAGCCGGCCACGCGCAAGCGCGCCGAAGACATGGTGGCCTTGCTGACACCGGTGGCCAAGGCATTCCTCACCGACCTGGGCCTGGAAACCACGGTGCATGGCCAGCAGGTATTCGGTGGCCACGGCTATATCCGCGAATGGGGCCAGGAGCAGTTGGTCCGCGATGTGCGCATCACCCAGATCTACGAGGGCACCAACGGCATCCAGGCGCTGGACCTGATGGGCCGCAAGGTGGTGGGCAACGGCGGTGCGTTCTATCAGCTGTTTTCCGACGAAGTGCGCGCCTACGCCGCACAGGCCGATGCCGCGTTGCAGGAGTTCAGCCAGCCGCTGATCCACGCGCTGGACCGCCTCGACGCCTTGACTGCCGGGGTTCTGGACCGCGCCGCGAACGATCCGCGCGAGATCGGCGCCGCGTCGGTCGAGTACCTGCAGGCCTTTGGTTACACCGCCTACGCCTACATGTGGACGAGAATGGCGGCGGCCGCGCTGGGCAGGCAGGACGAGGCGTTTTATGCCAGCAAACTGGGCACCGCGCGCTTTTATTTCGCCCGGTTGTTGCCGCGGATCCACTCGCTGGCGGCTGCCGTCGATGCCGGCAGCGCGTCACTGTTTCTGTTGGATGAGGAGCAATTCTGACGATGTAAGCTTTGGCTTACATCACGTGGTGTCTTTGAGCTATATCCACGGATTGGATCCACAGTTAATCTTCACTCCAAGGACGTTGCGCAGGATGCGCCTAGATATAACAGGGACACGTAGGATTTCTGCCAGGACGGCGGACGGAAATGGATGTCATGGGAAACAGTCTGCAAAACCCCGCTTCGGCGGGGTTTTCTTTTTTCCGCTCCCGAATAATTTCCCCTGTAGCAGCGGCGCAAGCCGCGTCACCCACTGCGCGGTACACCTGACCCACTGCATCAAGGCCGGACGCGGCTCGCGCCGCTGCTACAGGAACGCGTGGGGCTCATTACGGGCTGCGCGACCCCTGTAGCAGCGGCGCACGCCGCGTCACTGGCGACGCGATACACCTGACACCCCGCTTCGACGCCGGACGCGGCTCACACACCCCCTGTAGCAGCGGCGCGTCAGGTCATGGTTTCGCTGGCGGCTTGAGCAGCGCTTCTGCCGCCTTGGCCAGGTCCGGCGGGAGGAAATCCCGATCCGGGTTGTAGTCGGCCTTGAGGAAGCGCGTCAGGTCTTGCAGGTCGCCAGGGCTGAGAATGCCCGCCGCTTGCTTGAGCCGCAGGTTGTCGAGAATGTAGTCGTAGCGGGTGTTGTTGTAGTCGCGTACCGAGCTGTACAGCTGACGCTGCGCATCGAGCACGTCGACGATGTTGCGCGTTCCCACCTGATAGCCGATTTCCGTGGCCAGCACCGAGCTCTGGTTGGAGATGATCGACTGCTTGCGCGCCTGCACCTGCTCGACATCGGTGTTCACCGCACGGTGCAGGTTGCGGGTGTTCTCCACCACTTGTCGACGCAGGCTTTCACGCTGCTGCTCACTTTGCGTAAGCCGTGCATAGGCCTCACGGACCTGCGAACTGGTCAGGCCGCCGCTGTAGATCGGAATGTTCAACTGCACCCCAATGCTGCGCTGCGACACATCGCTGCCATAGCTCACGCCCGGCAGGTTGGACGGATTGCTGAAACCCAGATTGTCGTTGTCGCCCTTCTGGTATTGCGCCACCGCATCTACCGTGGGCGCATGCCCGGCCTTGCGCTGGCGCAAGGTCTGCTCGGCAGCTTCCACGGCGTAGTTGCTGGCCAGCAGATCGAGGTTCTGCCGGGAAGCGGTGTCGACCCACGCGCTCGCGTCGTTGGGCATCGGCGCCAGCACCGGCAAAGTGTGAACGATGCCCTGGATCGAATTGTATTCGCGGTTGGTCAGCGTGATCAGGGCCTGGAAGGCGTCGTCGACCTGTCGCTGGGCGATGATTCGATTGGCCCGGGCAGTGTCGTAGCTGGCCTGGGATTGCAGGGTGTCGGTCTTGTCGGAAAGACCGACATTGAAACGCTCCTGCGACTGATCGAGCTGACGCCGGAAAGCATTCTCTTCGGCACGTGCGGTGGCCAGATTGTCCTGCGCGCGCAGCACCGAGAAATAGGCCTGGGCACTCTGCAGAATGAGATTCTGCTCGGTGGCCGACAACTGCACGGCCGCCTGCTCGTCGACCGCCTTGGCGGCCTTGAGCTGGAACCAGCGGTCGGCGCGGAACAGCGGCTGGCTCAACTGCGCCCGGTAGGAATTGCCGCTGCGGTTGTACACCGCCGACGGCTGGTCCAGCGCCGTGCGGGTATCGTTGATGTCATAGCCCGCCGACAGGTTGGGCAGCAAACCGGCCCGTGCCTGCGGCACGATTTCGCTTTGCGCGGCGTAGTCGGCACGCGAAGCGGCCAGGTCGGCGTTGTTCAGCACCGCTTCCTGATAGACGCTGACCAGATCGGTCATGCTCGCCAGCGGTGCCTGCTGCGCCAGGGCCATGCCTGGGATGGCACCGGACACGGCCAGGGCGAGGGCCGTTGCCGAGGGAAATCTACTGCGCAGCATGGGGCAATCCTTGGTCTGAAAGCTGGGTCTGGGCGTCAGCTGTGAAAAGAGGCGTGGGGCAGGGCGAGTGTAGAGCGCGGCGCGCCGCACAACAATCCGGCGCAACGGCCAATATCAAGACCTGCAGGCGGAGTTGGCGTTCCGTGTGCGGGCCGTCTATGCTGTGCACGTTCTTGTCGGGGTGCCTTGCTATGAGGCTGAGATCGGATAATCCGGATCCCGTTGAACCTGATCAGGTTAACGCCTGCGTAGGGAACAAGATTTCTCGTCCTTTCGGCGAGTCCTCTTGTGCTTCGTCCGGGGTCTCGCGCATTTTCTGCACAGCACCTCGCGTACAAGCACAGCATCCGTTCACAGGGTGCATCCGTGCCTTTCAGGTTCGCTCCGACATTCCCGTGCTGGATGCCGTCTGGAGAGCCTGTGATGAATACAAAAGCAAAAAACACCGTGCATTTGAGCGAATCGGCCCAAGTCGATTCCGGCTCCGTGCAGCCCTTCACCCGTTCACGCAAGATCTACGTTCAGGGCTCGCGTGCGGACATCCGCGTGCCGATGCGCGAGATCAGCCTGGATGTCACGCCCACCGACTTCTCGACCGGCAACGGCGCGGGCGAGATCAACCCGCCGGTGACCGTCTACGACACGTCGGGTCCCTACACCGACCCCAGCGTCGTCATCGACGTACGCAAGGGCCTGGCTGACATACGTTCGGCCTGGATCGACGACCGCGGCGACACGGAGCGCCTGGCGGGCCTGAGCTCCAACTTCGGCCAGCAACGCCTGAGCGACGACGAACTGACCAAACTGCGCTTCGCCCATGTGCGCAACCCGCGCCGCGCCAAGGCCGGCGCCAACGTCAGCCAGATGCACTATGCCCGCCAGGGCATCATCACCGCCGAAATGGAATACGTCGCCATCCGCGAGAACATGAAGCTGGCCGAGGCGCGCGCTGCCGGCCTGCTCAAGGACCAGCACAAGGGCCACAGCTTCGGCGCCAGCATTCCAAAGGAGATCACCGCCGAATTCGTCCGCGACGAGATCGCCCGCGGCCGCGCCATCATTCCGGCCAACATCAACCACACCGAGCTCGAGCCGATGATCATCGGCCGCAACTTCCTGGTGAAGATCAACGGCAACATCGGCAACAGCGCGCTGGGTTCCTCCATCGAGGAAGAAGTGGCCAAGCTCACCTGGGGCATTCGCTGGGGCTCGGACACGGTGATGGACCTGTCCACCGGCAAGCACATCCACGAGACCCGCGAGTGGATCATCCGCAATTCGCCCGTGCCGATCGGCACCGTACCCATCTATCAGGCCCTGGAAAAGGTCGGCGGCGCGGCTGAGGACCTGACCTGGGAGCTGTTCCGCGACACCTTGATCGAGCAGGCCGAGCAGGGCGTCGACTACTTCACCATCCATGCTGGCGTGCTGTTGCGCTATGTGCCGCTGACCGCCAAGCGGGTCACCGGCATCGTCAGTCGCGGCGGGTCGATCATGGCCAAGTGGTGCCTGGCGCATCACAAGGAAAACTTCCTCTACACGCACTTCGATGACATCTGCGAGATCATGAAGGCCTACGACGTCAGCTTTTCCCTGGGCGACGGCCTGCGTCCGGGGTCGATCGCCGACGCCAACGACGAAGCCCAGTTCGGCGAACTGGAAACCCTCGGCGAGCTGACCAAGATCGCCTGGAAGCATGACGTTCAGTGCATGATCGAAGGTCCGGGGCATGTGCCGATGCAACTGATCAAGGAGAACATGGACAAGCAGCTGGAGTGCTGCGACGAAGCGCCGTTCTACACCCTGGGCCCACTGACCACCGACATTGCGCCGGGCTACGACCACATCACCTCGGGCATCGGTGCCGCGATGATCGGCTGGTTCGGCTGCGCCATGCTCTGCTACGTGACGCCTAAAGAGCACCTCGGGTTGCCGAACAAGGATGACGTGAAGACCGGCATCATCACCTACAAGATTGCCGCCCATGCCGCCGACCTGGCCAAGGGACACCCGGGCGCGCAGATCCGCGACAACGCCCTGAGCAAGGCGCGCTTCGAGTTTCGCTGGGAAGACCAGTTCAACCTGGGGCTGGACCCAGACACCGCACGCGCCTACCACGACGAAACCCTGCCCAAGGATTCGGCCAAGGTCGCGCATTTCTGCTCGATGTGCGGCCCGAAGTTCTGCTCGATGAAAATCACCCAGGAAGTGCGCGAGTACGCGGCCAACCAGAAGATCGAAGCCGTCGACCTGAGCGTGGAAGAGGGCATGCGCGAGCAGGCGCAGCGCTTCAAGCAGGAAGGCAGCCAGCTGTACCAAAAGGTCTAGTCAGTATCTTCGGTGGTGCGGTTTTCGCGGCCGCTGACCGCTCCTGCGATTCCTCCGTAGGAGCGGTCAGCGGCCGCGAACCGGCACCACCGATGCCCCAACAACCTTCGACCCATTTCCACTCGAGCCCATCCATTGAAAACCTCCTATTCTCCCGATACTGCGGTGTCCGCCGCCCAGCGTGTGCTGGGCGGGCGCGACCTGTTCTCCCTGTGGTTTTCCCTGGGCGTGGGCCTCATGGTGCTGCAGACCGGCGCCCTGCTGGCGCCTGGCCTGGGCCTGGTCGGCGCACTGGCGGCGATCTTCCTGGGCACCCTGGTGGGTGTTTTGCTGCTCGCCTCGGTCGGCGTCATCGGCAGCGACACCGGCCTGTCCGCCATGGCCGCCCTGCGCCTGACCCTGGGCCGCGGCGCCGGCAGCGTTCCGGCCTTGCTCAACCTGTTGCAACTGATCGGCTGGGGATCGTTCGAGATCATCGTCATGCGCGATGCCGCCAGCCTGCTGGGTACGCGCGCGTTCGGTGAAGGCAGCCTGGGCAGCAACCCCTGGCTGTGGACGCTGTTCTTCGGCGGTCTGGCGACATTGCTGGCGGTCACCGGGCCGCTGACCTTCGTGCGCAAGGTGCTGCGCAAATGGGGCATCTGGCTGCTGTTGGCGGCGTGCCTGTGGCTGACCTGGAACCTGTTCGCCAAAGCCGACCTGAAGACCCTGTGGAACACCGCTGGCGACGGTTCCATGGACCTGGCCACGGGCTTTGACATCGCCATCGCCATGCCCTTGTCGTGGCTGCCGCTGATTGCCGACTATTCACGCTTCGGCAAGCGCGCCAAAAGCGTGTTCGGCGGAACCGCCGTGGGCTTCTTCATCGGCAACTTCTGGTTGATGAGCTTGGGCGTCGCCTACACCCTGGCGTTCGCGCCAAGCGGTGAAGTCAATGCGCTGCTGCTGGCGTTGGCCGGAGCCGGCCTGGGCATACCGCTGCTGTTGATATTGCTGGACGAGTCGGAGAACGCCTTCGCCGATATTCATTCTGCGGCGGTATCGACCAGCTTGTTGTCGGGGTTCAAGGTCGAACACCTGGCGCTGGCCATCGGTATCCTCTGCACGCTGATCGCCTGCCTGGCACCGCTGGCGCAGTACCAGAACTTCCTGCTGCTGATCGGCTCGGTATTCGCGCCGCTGTTCGGCGTGGTGTTGATGGACCACTTCGTGCTGCGCAAGCGTTCGGCCCAGGTCGAACCGCGCGCCGTGCACTGGAGTGCGCTGCTGGCCTGGCTTGGCGGCGTGTGCCTGTACCACGTGCTGGCCAATCTGTACCCGCAGATCGGCGCAACCCTGCCAGCGCTGCTGGTGGCCGGGTTGCTGTACTACCTGATCGAGCGGGCGCTCAACCGCGACCCGGGAACAGCTCGGGCTTGATCACGCCATTGAGGCGCGGGTAGGCAATCTTCACTTCCGGGTGGCCCATGGCGTAGGGGGCGATGCTGTACACGTTGTACTTGAGCACCACGCCCCCATAGGTCAGGGCAATGTTCGGCGTTTGCTGGAAGGGCCACTGACGAATGAACTCGGCATCCTTGTCCAGTTTGCTGGCGACCAGCCAGCCGCGGTGGGCTTCTTCGGCGGCCTGCCAGAACGCACGCTCCTGGCCCGGGACCAGCATGTCCTGCAGGGTCAGCTCGCGGTGTTCGCGACGCGACCAGTTGATGAAGCCGCGCCCGGGCATGCCATGGGCGCCGCCGGTCATGGCGTAGCTGGACAGCTCGACCACAACAATGCCGTCATGCTGTTCGCGTACCTTGGCTTGCAGGTAGCTGCTGTAGCGTGGCTGGGCCTCGCGCATGAACTGCTCTTCGTAGGCCTTAAGGGTCGCTGGCACGCGGGCGTCGGGTGTATTGACGGTCATCTCGCGCAGGCGTTTGTCGATGGCTGCATCCAGGCCCGGCTCGTCGGGAAAGTGCACCACGTCGATGTTCACCAGCGGGCAGTCCTGATTGTCGCAGCCAGGCTTGAGGTGCTCGAAAGCCTCGCGCTTGGTGTCCAGCGGCGCCCGGTAGTTGGGCTGGAAGACACTGGAGCAGGCACCCAGGGTCAGGGCGACGCAGGCCACGGAGGCGAACTTGAGAAACGACATGAGGGTCCTTGGCGGGTAATGGAATTATCGTGGTTGGACTGTCGGTCGAACCGTCGGTTCGCCAGCTGCGCAATCTTAATGCCTGCTCGCCCAACCGCCTATCCCGAGGCTTGCGGCTTCACCGCAAAGGGGGCTGCAATACAGGCGCATCGCGGTTAGGATGGCCCCATGCTGCATGCACGAGTAAGAGGTTTTTCCATGTCAGATTCATCCCGGTCGATGCCTACAAGGGTCGAAATCGACAAGCGCGAGCTCTGCTTCCAGGGCTTCTACAAACTGGACAAACTGTTCCTGCGCCACGAGCTGTTCAACGGTGGCATGAGCAAGCAGATCAGCCGCGAATTGTTCGTGCGCCATGATGCCGTGTGCGTGTTGCCCTACGACGCCGCTCGCGACGAACTGGTGCTCATCGAGCAGTTCCGGGTCGGCGCGGTGGGCAAGGTCGACAACCCCTGGCTGATCGAAATGGTTGCCGGGCTGATCGACAAGGACGAGCTGCCCGAGGAAGTCGCGCACCGCGAGGCCGATGAGGAAGCCGGCCTGCAGATTCAAGCGCTGTGGCCGATCAGCAAGTACTTCCCGTCTCCCGGTGGCAGCGACGAGTACGTGCACCTCTACCTGGGCCGCTGCAGCAGCGAGGGCGCGGGTGGCCTGCATGGCCTGGAAGAAGAGGGCGAGGACATTCGCGTCAAGGTCTGGGCATTCGACGATGCCCTGCAGGCCGTGCGCGATGGTCGAATCATCAACGCGGCAGCGATCATCGCCATTCAATGGCTGGCCCTGAACCGCGACGAAGTCAGGGGGCTGTGGTCGTGAGTCCGTTGCGCGAGCGCTATCGCGTCGATCTGGTCGGCCTGCAGGCTGCCTGCGAAGCCAATTATGCGCGGCTCATGCGCTTGCTGCCGGACATGCGCAGCCAGCAGTTGTCACGTCGCATCGCCATGACCCAGGCCGACCAGATGCTCGGTGTGCTGACGCTGGAGGTGCTGCTCGCCTGTCCGTACACCACCACCCTGCGCGTACGCCAGGAGCACAGCCTGCCATGGCTGCCGGTGCCGCAGATGGAAGTGCAGGTGTACCACGATGCGCGCATGGCCGAAGTCGTCAGTGCCGAACACGCCCGGCGGTTCCGCAGCGTCTATCCCTATCCCAACGCGGCCATGCACCAGCCTGACGAAAAGGCCCAGCTCAATCTGTTCCTGGGTGAGTGGCTGAGTCATTGCCTGGCCTGTGGCCACGAGTACGAAGCGGTACGCTGAGCATCGCCCTGCACGAACGCCGCAGGTCGCATTGCCCTTGTCATCCAGGCTGCGCATAATTTGCCGGTTGCCCCTTTCGCCTGGAGACGGTCTTGTCGAGCCTATCTGATCCCGCTGTCGATGCCCCGGTGTTGCTCGTGCAGCTTTCGGACAGTCATCTGGTGGCCGCAGCCGACGGCGCCATGTTCGGCGTCAACACGCGCCAAAGCCTGGCGCAGGTGGTCACGCAGGTGCTCGAGGAGCAGCCGCGCATCGACTTGCTGGTCGCCACCGGTGACCTGTCCCAGGACGGCACGCTGGCGTCGTACCAGGCGTTCGCGCAGGCCACCCAGGTCATTTGCGCACCGGCGCGCTGGCTGCCCGGCAACCATGACCAGCCTGCTCTCATGCAGCAGGCCGCCCAGGGCACCCAGTGGCTGGAGCCTGTGGCGGACGTGCGCGCCTGGCGGGTGACGCTGCTCGATTCGACCATCGCCGGTTCGGCAGCCGGCTATCTGGCCGACGACCAGTTGCAGTTGCTCGAGCGGGCGCTCGTTGAAGCACCGCACAAGCATCATCTGGTGTGTCTGCACCACCATCCGGTTGCGATCGGCAGCCAATGGATAGAGCCCATCGGGCTGCGCAACGCTGAGGCCCTGTTCGAGCTGCTCGCGCGTTTCCCTCAGGCACGGGGCGTGCTCTGCGGGCATGTGCATCAGGAAGTCGACCGTCACGCCCATGGCTTGCGCCTGTTGGCGTCGCCGTCCACGGGCATTCAGTTTCTGCCAGGCAGCAAGGATTTCGCCCTGGACGACCGAGCGCCGGGCTACCGCTGGCTGCGGCTGATGCCCGATGGACAGATCGAGACCGGCGTGTCGCGCCTGGCAAACTTCACCTTTACCCCCGACCTGAACGCCGCGGGTTATTGACTCAGAGGCGGTAGCGCGGCCTTCGCGGGCAGAGCCCGCTCCCACGGGGTTTCGTGCCAGGCTTGCGGCTTGCCCATATACCGACGCACCAACACCCCAACTGCACCCCCGACAAGGTAAACTGCGCGCCATCTCTATGCCCGGAGGCCCCCATGCCCGGTTCGATCCTCTACATTCACGGTCTGAACAGTTCGCCGGATTCGCAGAAAGCCCGCCAGCTGAGCGCGCTGATGCAACGCATCGGCCTGGCCGACCAGCTTCGCGCGCCGGCGCTGCACCACCATCCGCGCCAGGCCATTGCCCAGCTGGAAGCCGCACTGGCAGAGCTCGACGCGCCATTGCTGGTGGGAAGCTCCCTCGGCGGCTACTATGCGACGCACCTGGCCAAGCGCTTCGGGCTCAAGGCATTGTTGATCAACCCGGTGGTCAATCCGCACCGTCTGTTCGATGGCTACCTGGGAATGCAGACCAACCACTACACGGGCGAACGCTGGCAGTTGACCCGCGACCACGTCGCGGCGCTGGCCGAGCTGGAAGTGCCGGCGCCTACCGACCCCGAGCGGCTGCAAGTATGGCTGCAGACCGGCGACGAAACCCTTGACTATCGCCAGGCGGCGGCCTTCTACCAAGCCTGCAGCGTACACATCGAAAACGGCGGCGATCACGGCTTCCATGGCTTTGCGCAGAAGTTGCCAGCGCTGCTGGCATTCGCCGGCATCGACGCGGCGCGTTACCAGGCCGTCGATTTTGCCCAGCTTTGATCACTCTTTTCACGAACGACTGACGACGAGACCCCATGGCCAATCCCAGCGCTAGCTCCTATAACGCAGACGCCATCGAAGTCCTCTCGGGCCTCGACCCGGTGCGCAAGCGCCCGGGCATGTACACCGACACCAGTCGGCCCAATCACCTGGCCCAGGAAGTCATCGACAACAGTGTCGACGAAGCCCTGGCGGGCCATGCGCGGTCCATTCAGGTCATCCTGCACGCCGATCACTCTCTGGAAGTGTCCGACGATGGCCGTGGCATGCCCGTGGACATCCACCCCGAGGAAGGCGTCAGCGGCGTCGAGCTGATCCTCACCAAGCTGCACGCGGGCGGCAAGTTTTCCAACAAGAACTACCAGTTTTCCGGCGGCCTGCACGGGGTCGGCATCTCGGTGGTCAACGCCCTGTCCAATCAGGTGCGGGTCAGGGTCAAGCGCGACGGCAACGAGTACCAGATGACCTTCGCCGATGGCTTCAAGGCCACCGATCTGGAAGTCATCGGCACCGTCGGCAAGCGCAACACTGGCACCAGTGTGTACTTCGCACCGGACCCGAAATACTTCGATTCGCCGAAGTTTTCCGTCAGCCGCCTCAAGCATGTGCTCAAGGCCAAGGCAGTGTTGTGCCCCGGCCTGCTGGTCAGCTTCGAAGACAAGGGCAGCGGCGAGAAGGTCGAATGGCATTATGAAGACGGTCTGCGTTCGTACCTGATCGACGCGGTCACCGAATTCGCTCGCCTGCCCGACGAGCCGTTCTGCGGCAGCCTGGCGGGTAACAAGGAAGCCGTAGACTGGGCACTGCTGTGGTTGCCCGAAGGCGGCGACAGCGTTCAGGAAAGTTACGTCAACCTGATCCCGACCGCCCAGGGCGGTACCCACGTCAACGGGCTGCGCCAGGGTCTGCTGGATGCGATGCGCGAGTTCTGCGAGTTCCGCAACCTGCTGCCGCGCGGCTTGAAGCTGGCGCCGGAAGATATCTGGGAACGCATCGCCTTCGTGCTCTCGATGAAGATGCAGGACGCGCAGTTCTCCGGCCAGACCAAGGAGCGGCTGTCCTCGCGCGAAGCGGCGGCCTTCGTCTCCGGCGTGGTCAAGGACGCCTTCAGCCTGTGGCTCAACGCACATCCCGAGCTGGGCATGCAACTGGCAGAACTGGCGATCAGCAACGCCGGGCGCCGCCTCAAGGCGAGCAAGAAGGTCGAGCGCAAGCGCATCACCCAGGGCCCTGCATTGCCCGGCAAGCTGGCTGACTGCGCCGGCCAGGACCCAGCCCGCTCCGAGCTGTTCCTGGTCGAAGGCGACTCGGCAGGCGGCTCGGCCAAACAGGCGCGAGACAAGGAATTCCAGGCGATCCTGCCGTTGCGCGGCAAGATTCTCAACACCTGGGAAGTGGACGGCAGCGAAGTCCTCGCCAGCCAGGAGGTCCACAACATTGCCGTGGCCATCGGCGTCGATCCCGGTGCCGCCGATATCAGCCAGCTGCGCTACGGCAAGGTGTGCATTCTGGCCGACGCCGACTCCGACGGCCTGCACATCGCGACCCTGCTGTGTGCGCTGTTCGTCCAGCACTTCCGGCCCCTGGTGGACGCCGGTCACGTCTATGTCGCCATGCCGCCGCTGTACCGCATCGACCTGGGCAAGGAGATCTTCTACGCCCTGGACGAGGCCGAGCGCGACGGCATCCTCGACCGCCTGGTCGCCGAAAAGAAACGCGGCAAGCCGCAGGTCACGCGCTTCAAGGGTTTGGGCGAAATGAACCCGCCGCAACTGCGCGAAACCACCATGGACCCCAACACCCGCCGCCTGGTGCAACTGACCCTGGACGATTTCGCCGGGACCACCGAAATCATGGACATGCTGCTGGCCAAGAAACGTGCGGGCGACCGCAAGGCGTGGCTCGAGTCCAAGGGCAATCTGGCCGAGGTGCTGGCTTGATCGCAGCGCTGCTGACAGCCCTGTTCGCCCTGGCCCTGCCGACGCTGGCCGTGGCGTCGGGGCAACCACCCGTGCCCGAGCTGACCCTGGTCGGCGAGCACGCGGTGGACGGCATGCCCAGCGGGAATCTGTCCGGGCTGGCGCTGTGCCGCAAGGCGTTGTGGGCCGTCTCGGACCGCGAGGACGGCACGGTCTATCGACTCGACACCTCGACCCGCGACTGGCAGGCCACGCCCGTAACCTTCAAGGCACCACCGGTACCGCCCAGCGGCCTGCCTGTTCGTCTGCGCATGAGCAGTTGGGCGGCGGCCTTCGTGCGCGGCGGCGACCTGGATTTCGAAGGCATCAGCTGCGATGCCCGAGGCAACCAATACCTGGTCAGCGAAGCTCACGTCGCGGTGCTGCAGATTCCCGTGTCCGGCGAGCCGAAATGGTTGCCCCTGGACCCGACCCTGGTCAGTCAGGCACGTGCCAGCAACCTGCTGTTGCATTTCAATGCCCTGTTCGAAGGGCTGACCGTCAACTCGGCCGGCGACCGCTTGTGGCTGGCGGCCGAACGTCAGCAGCGCGGCCTGTTGGCCGTTCGCAAGCGGCCGTTGAGCTGGAGTTGTGAGGGGCGTTGCGTATTGCTTGCCGAAGGCGGTGCGGAAACCCTGCCGGTGCAGATTCCCCGGGCCCGGCACATGCCGCGCGATTTTGCCGATCTGGCCTGGTTCGATGGCAAGCTGTTCACGCTGGAACGCAATGCCTACCGCATCTGTCGTCGCGATGCGGACACGGCTGCCGTCGAGCGTTGCTGGTCGTTCGCCGCCGAGGCGCTGTTGCCGGCTCGCCGCTATGATGCCCCCTACGGTCTGACCGAAGCGCTGAGCGTCGATGCCGAGGGCGCGTGGGTGGGTACCGACAATAACCAATGGGCCCGCGCCGATGGCGAGCGGCGTCCGGTGGTCTGGCGCTTCGCGGCCCCCGCCGGCGGCTGGAGCGCCGCGCCATGAGCCAGACCGCACCGGGCAGGCGTGTTGGCAAGGTGTTGATGCTGCTGGCCTGGGCCGCGGCGTTGTACCTGGCTACGCAGTTCTTCGGTGACTGGGAACAGCGTCGCGAAAATCCCAATGCCGTGCCGGTCTCCCAGCACGGCGATGGCTACGTGGAAGTGCAACTGGCCGGCAATGGCCAGGGGCACTTCGTCAGCGGTGGCTTCATCAATGGGCAGCCGGTGCAGTTCATGCTCGACACCGGCGCCACCGATGTGGCCATGCCCGAAGCCGTGGCGCGCAAGCTTGAATTGGCACGCGGGGCGCCGGTGCTGCTCACCACTGCCAACGGCAAGACCCAAGGCTACCGCACCGAGATCGCCAGCCTGCAGCTGGGCGATATCCGCCTGAGCAATGTCCGCGCTCTGGTAGTGCCGGGCTTCGACGGCGACCAGGTGCTGCTGGGCATGAGCGCCCTGAAACAACTTGAATTCACTCAGCGCGGTGGCAACTTGCTGCTGCGCCAGACCACGAAACGATGAGGCTTGCATGAGCGATTCCCTCGATCTCAGTCTTGACGGCGTAGAACGCCGTTCCCTGGCTGACTTCACCGAACAGGCCTACCTCAACTACTCCATGTACGTGATCATGGACCGCGCCCTGCCGCACATTGGCGATGGCCTCAAGCCGGTCCAGCGACGCATCGTCTATGCCATGAGCGAGTTGGGCCTGGACGCCGACGCCAAGCACAAGAAGTCCGCGCGCACCGTGGGCGACGTGCTCGGCAAGTTTCACCCCCATGGCGACTCGGCCTGCTACGAGGCCATGGTCTTGATGGCGCAGCCGTTCAGCTATCGCTACACGCTGGTCGATGGCCAGGGCAACTGGGGCGCGCCGGATGATCCGAAGTCCTTTGCGGCCATGCGCTACACCGAGGCGCGCCTGTCGCGCTATTCCGAGGTGCTGCTCACGGAGCTGGGCCAGGGCACGGCGGACTGGGTGCCGAACTTCGACGGTACCCTCGACGAGCCGTCGGTGCTGCCGGCGCGGCTGCCCAATATCCTGCTCAACGGCACCACCGGCATTGCCGTAGGCATGGCCACCGATGTTCCACCGCACAACCTGCGCGAAGTGGCCAGCGCCTGTGTGCGCCTGCTCGACGAGCCCAAGGCGACGATCGAGCAGCTCTGCGAACACATCCAGGGCCCCGACTACCCGACCGAAGCGGAAATCATCACCCCGCGTGCCGATCTGCTGAAAATCTACCAGACCGGGCGCGGCTCGGTGCGCATGCGCGCGGTGTATCGCCTGGAAGACGGCGACGTCGTCGTCACCGCCTTGCCGCACCAGGTGTCCGGCGCCAAAGTGCTGGAACAGATCGCGGCGCAGATGCAGGCCAAGAAGCTGCCGATGGTGGCGGACCTGCGTGACGAGTCCGACCACGAGCATCCGTGTCGCATTGTCATCATTCCACGCTCCAATCGCGTCGAAGTCGACGACTTGATGCAACATCTGTTCGCCACCACCGATCTGGAGTCGACCTACCGGGTCAACGTCAACATCATCGGCCTGGACGGTCGCCCGCAGTTGAAGAACCTGCGCGCGTTGCTGGTCGAATGGCTGGAGTTCCGTGTCAATACGGTGCGCCGCCGCCTGCAGTTCCGCCTGGACAAGGTCGAACGTCGCCTGCACCTGTTGGACGGCTTGCTGATCGCCTTCCTCAATCTGGATGAAGTGATCCACATCATCCGCACCGAGGAGCATCCCAAGGCGCGCTTGATCGAGCGCTTTGCCCTCACCGACATCCAGGCCGACTACATTCTCGATACGCGCCTGCGTCAGCTCGCGCGCCTTGAGGAAATGAAGATCCGCGGCGAGCAGGAAGAACTGGCCAAGGAACGCGCCAAGCTGCAGGCGCTGCTGGGCAGCGAAAGCAAGCTGAAGAAGCTGGTGCGTGCCGAGCTGATCAAGGACGCCGAAACCTATGGCGACGCGCGTCGCTCGCCGATCGTTGCGCGCAGCGAAGCGCGCGCGCTGTCGGAAAACGAGCTGATGCCGACCGAGCCGGTGACGGTGGTGCTCTCCGAAAAAGGCTGGGTGCGTTGTGGCAAAGGTCACGACATCGATGCCACGGGTCTCTCCTACAAGGCCGGCGACGGCTACAAGACCGCGGCGATCGGGCGCTCGAACCAGTTCGCGGTATTCATCGACTCGACCGGGCGCAGCTACTCGGTGGCCGCGCACACCCTGCCTTCGGCCCGAGGCCAGGGCGAGCCGCTGACCGGCCGGCTGACGCCGCCCCCCGGCGCAAGCTTCGAGTGCGTGATGCTGCCCGACGACGACGCGTTGTACGTCATTGCGTCGGACGCCGGCTACGGCTTCGTGGTCAAGGGCGAAGACCTGCAGGCCAAGAACAAGGCTGGCAAGGCGCTGCTCAGCCTGCCCAAAGGGGCCAAGGTGATCAACCCGCGTGCCGTACCCGATCGCGAACGCAATTGGCTGGCTGCGGTGACCACCGAGGGGCGCCTGCTGGTATTCAAGATCAGCGACCTGCCGCAACTGGGCAAGGGCAAAGGCAACAAGATCATCGGCATTCCCGGCGATCGAGTGGCCAGCCGAGAAGAATTCGTCACTGACCTTGCGGTGGTTGCCGAAGGCTCGACGCTGGTCCTGCAGGCGGGTAAACGCACGCTGTCGCTCAAGCCCGACGACCTTGAGCACTATAAAGGCGAGCGCGGTCGGCGTGGCAACAAGCTGCCCCGCGGTTTCCAGCGAGTCGACGCCCTGGTCGTGGAAAACCTCTGACCGACGACCGCGCCCGGACGGCGGCAGTGCTGCCGTTCGACGTACTAGCACTGGAGTCGGGGCGTGGATTCACGGATGATAGGCCCTTTCGCGGCGCTGCCAAGCGGCAGCGTCCAGACGACCCGGTCAAGTATTGCTGCGGTTGCCGTGTGGCAGCCGCCTGGATGAAATGATGAAACTGTTGCGCCTCCCCGTGATTTTATTGCTCAGCGGCGTGCTGGGACTGGCCGGATGCAGCACGCATCAGCCAGTGGCCCTGTATCAGCTCGACAGCGGCAACCCCGGGCTGCCGAAGGAAAGCCGCGGCATGGCCGTGCTGCTGGGGCCAGTATCCGTGGCTGACTACCTGCAGCGCGAAACGCTGCTGCAGCGCCAGTCCGATGGCAGCCTGAGGGCGTCCACCGACGGTCGCTGGGCCGGCAGTCTTTCTGCAGACATCGACCAGTTGCTGTTGCGCCAGATGGCCTGGCGCCTGGACAGCCAGCGCGTAGTGCTGGCACCCACGCCAGCCAACTTCACGCCTGACGCTCAGGTACTGTTGTCGATCACCCGCCTCGATTCGGGCAGCCGCCAGCCGGCGATACTGGATGCCCAGTGGCGCGTCCTGGACCGCCGCGGGCAGGTACGCGACAACCGTATCGTCCACCTTGAAGAAAAGCATGACGGCGGTACTGCGGACCAAGTCCAGGCCCAGGGCGTTCTGCTTCAGCGCCTGGCCGCACAGTTGACGGCGGCGCTCAAGCCGCTGGCCAACCAGCCGGCGCTGGTCGAGGAGCGCAAATCTGCGCCGGCGCAGGTGCGCCGCGAGCAGGAAAAGTCGCGGATTCCCCTGGCTACGCCCATCCGTACCGATCTGGAAGTGTTCCGCTTCTAGAACAGCGCCCACAAAAAAGCCCGCATCGCGGGCTTTTTTGTGGGCAATCGCTCAACCGATCAGCTGATTCGTGCCAGTTGGCGTTCCAGCAGGGACGGGTAGGGCTCCAGCAGACGCTCCACGCAACAGGCGCCTTCAGGACTGGCGATCGAGCGAATGCGCGCGCGTTGACGGATCAGCGGGTCTTCGCCGATCTCGCGCACCACCAGCAACAGGTTGCGGCTGTGCTGCGATAGCGCCAGTGCGTCCTGGGCCGATTCGGTCAGCAGCAGGTCGATGGAGTTCAAGCCATGAACGTCATCGCTGAGCACCAGCCCCAATTGCAGTTGCAGGGTGATGCCGCTGTCGGCGACTTCGATCTGCAAGGCATGGCCCAGGGCGCGCAACAGTTCGCCGCAGCAGATCGCGTTGGTCAGGTAGTCATCGCCGCTGTGCTCGCTGTGAAACAGCATCAGCGTGCTGCCATCGTTGAGCATGTGCACTTCGCCCTCGTACAGCGAGGCAGCCTGTTGCAGACAGTCGTGGTAACGCTCCAGCAACTCGGCCAGGCGTGCCTTGGGCAGGCGACGCAGTTGTTCCTGCGCGCCCAGTTGCACGGCCAGCACAGCGCTGTCGGTGTGCACCCGGGCCACGGCCGTGGTCGGCTGCTTGATCACGGCCACCGGGGTTTCTCGCAGATCGGAGAACGGATCGTCGCCGAAGTCTTCTTCGTCTTCGTCTGCGTGAATCTGGCGCATGACCGGTTTTACCGGCTTGGCTGCCACGGGGGGGAAGGGCCCCGGCCTGGCGGTTGCCGTGCGCACGGGTGGCGCCGCTTGCGGCTCGTCGTCTTCGTCCGTGTCGTCGGGCTCGACCTCCGGCTCGCGCGGCTCGGGCGCCAATTGCGCGTGCAACTGCCGCGCCAGATCACCGATCTCGTCGGTGCGCTGAGTGGCCGGGGTGAACTCGTCTGGGTTGCGCAGCCAGACCCGCAGTTGCAGCAGCGGCGTCGAGATGTAGCGACCCAGCCGCAGGCTCAGCGCCAGTGCCAGCACCAACAGGATGCCCGCCAGCACACCCATGCTTTGCAGGCTGATGGTCAACGGCTGCTGGAACTGATTCATGTCCAGGCTGATGCGCAGTTGCCCGGCCAGTGCATCCTGAAAGTTGATCTTGGTCTCGTACAGCCCCTGGCTCTGCCCCAGCAGGCCGCTCTTGGGGCGCTGGCCGGCTTCGGCGAGAATGCGGTTGTCCGGGCTGAAGATCGCCGCGTGGGCGACCAGCGGGTTCTTCACCAGGTTGTTGAGCAGCACATTGAGGCTGAGGATGTCGTTGGACACCAGCAGCTCGGTGGCGGACGTGGCCGTCTGCGTGGTCAGGCTCTGCCCCACCGCGTCGGCCTGCTCGTGCATGGCCTGCTTGAACTGCAGACCCATGACGCAGGCGTAGATCACCAGGGCAATGGCAACCAGCACGATGTTGGTGAACGCGATGCGCAAAGCCAGGGGCACTCGACGGTGGCGCACGGCTCGGAAGATCAGCAGGAAGAAGTTGTCGGTTTTGACTGGCGTAGGCCGGTTCACTGAGCGCGGCTCTTTGTCCGTGAAGTTGGCGCGCAGTATAACGAGCACCCTCCGAGCGGCAAAGCGCTGCCTGTGCCCGATGGTCACTGAAAGTGGTTAGAATGCGTTTTTTTTCATGAAACGGGGTGCCTCTTGCGCGAAATCGTCCTGCTCAACATCACCGCTCAGGAGCAGTCGGGCATCGCCGATGCCTTGCGCGCCGCTCTGGCCGCCGATACCACGTTCAGCGCCGCCCAGTCCGCCACGCCAGCTGAACATGTGGTCAGCGTGATGGGCCGCCAGGTCGGTTACCCCGCATTGCAGCAGGTGGTCAGCCTGCTGAGCGAGCATGGCTTGGCGTTGGCGAGCATCGAACGCCTGTCTGCTGCCGTGGGCGGCAACGCCTGCTTCGAGCTTGGCTTGCTCGGCACGCTGGAGCAGCCGCTGCAATTGCGCGGGCAGGTGCTTGAACTGAGCGCTGCGCTGGGTCTGGACATCGTCTACCAGCCCGAGTCACCTCAGCGCCGACAGCCACGCCTGGCGGTGTTCGACATGGATTCGACCCTGATCGAGGCCGAGGTGATCGACGAACTGGCCAAAGCGGCCGGCATCGGCGAACGCGTTGCGGCCATCACCGAGCAGGCCATGCGCGGCGAAATCGATTTTCGCGCCAGCTTCAAGGCACGTCTGGCACTGCTCGACGGCCTCGACGTTGCGGTACTCGATGACATCGGTGCGCAGCTGCGTTTGAGCGAAGGTGCCGAGCGCCTGTTCGCCGAACTCAACCGCATGGGCGTGAAGACGGCCATTCTGTCCGGTGGCTTCACGTATTTCGCCAGGCAGTTGCAGGAGCGCCTGGGCATCACCCATGTGTTCGCCAACGAACTGCAGGTGGTCGACGGCAAATGCACCGGCGTGGCAGTCGAGCCGATCGTCGACGCCCAGCGCAAGGCCGACCTGCTGCAGCAGCTGGCCCGTGAACAGGGTGTGGAGTTGAGCGAGACCCTCGCCGTGGGCGATGGCGCCAACGACCTGGCCATGCTGGCGATTGCAGGCCTGGGCGTGGCGTTCCGTGCCAAGCCGCTGGTACGCCAGTCGGCGCGTCAGGCCATCAGCGTGCTGGGGCTGGATGCCGTGCTGTACCTGCTGGGCCGCCGCGACTGAACGCAGGCTGGCTCAGAGGTCTTTCCACAGCGAATCGAAGTCTTCTTCGGGTGCAGCATCGTCGGCACCGGCCGGCGCCGGTTTGGCCACTTCCAGCAGGTGGTATTCGAACTGGTTGAAGCTGCCGGTGCCGGTCATGCGCTGACCAAGGCCGGCCGGGCGTTCTTCACCTTGGGTGTTGATGATCACCTTGTTGCCTTCCTGGAACGGCATGCGCGGCGCCAGCAGGGAGGCGGGTATGTCGATGGCGCGGATCTCCGGCAGCAACAGGCCACGCAGGAACTGGCTGTTCTGCTCGCTGACGCGTACCAGTTGCAGGCCGCATGGCTGCGCGTGCGGTGCCACCAGCTCGATGCCCATCTGCGTACCGCCGCTGCGCACCTGACGGATCCAGCGCACCACCGCCACGCTCCAGCCTTGGGCCTGGGTGTCCTGGATACCGATCATTTCGCCGGCCTGCAGCTGCGGCGGAACCTCCCTTGGCCATGCCAGGCAGTAGCCGCCGGGGCTGTGGTTGACGATCTGCAGGGCGTAGGTAGGGAAGTGCTGGTCATTGTTGGACGCGCTGGCGGCGCCGCTGCCTTCGCCGCTCGGCAGGTCGTACTGGATTTCTTCGTAGTCGCCGTGCCGATCGCTTTCGGTCGGCCTGCTCCAGGACTGGGTGGTGGCGCCTGGCACGAACTGTGCGCTCTGGGAAAGGGCCGGGCGCTTGAGGATCTCGCTGAAAGAGCGCTCGCCGCCTATGTAGTAATGCAGCGCGCTCATGCCGATGCAAACGGTCAGGTGGCCCTGGCCGGGGGTGCGGGTAAAGGTACGCTCCGCCACATCGCCCCAGGCGGCCGCCACGTGTTGCAGCAGATCGATACTGAAGTTGCTGGGGATCAGGCGCGACTGTGCACGCTGCTCGACCGGCATTTCCAGGTGCGCCTTGATGGCCTCGACCAGGTCGGCCGGATCGAGCCCGACCAGCAGCGGCAACCGATCCTCTTCATACAGCGTCTTGTAGCGCGGCGGGCTGTCTTCGTCGGGCGCCATGGCGAACAGGCTCGAAGCCAGGGTGGCAGGCTGCACACGCACCAGCAGGCTCCATGCCTCGAGCACCTCGGCCAGGCGCAGGATCGCCTGCTGGCGCATCTGGTTGCAGCGTGAGCTGCCCAGCAACAAGGCGGCGGTGTAGCTTTGCTGCACGCTCAGGGTCGTGCCATGAGCGGCCAGCGGATCGTTGATCGGAACGTTCTGCAACTGATGCGCCAGAGCCGCCTGGTACAGCTGGTGCAATTCCAGCCAGACCCCGTCAGGCACCGGACAGTACAGCAGGCTGGCACGCATCACGGGCCCATTCAGACAGTGCAGGGCGCGCTGCGCAGCGGTGGCCAGAAGGGCAGCGCGATCCTTGGAGGCACGGTCTTTCGCGTAGGTGGCGCTAATGCGCAACACGATCTGCTTGTAGCCGATGGCCAGATGGTTCTGCAGGGCCTGGCACAGGTTGGCGACCTTGCGTGAGCGCTCGTCGAGAACGATAGACTGGTTGAGGAAGTGCCGTTCCAGATGCTTGCAGACGAAATACACCTCGGGCCGCAGCAGCTCGAGCAGTTGCAGGCGGTTTTCGCTGGGCGTGAGCAGTTGGTTGAGCTCGCCCAGGCCCTGGTACAGCAACCGGGCGGTTTCCCCCAGATTGGCCTTGGGCAGCTTGGCAATCCAGCGCTTGAGGTCGCGCGGGGTCGCTTCGCAGAAGGTCAGGCTCAACTGCGATGGCGTCGGTGCGCGCAACAACAGATGGGGGCGTGGCGACATCGGTCGTTTCCTGGTTCAACTCAGGTCGTCGCTCGAGGGCTTGAACGACGAAAAAAGACAGGCCATTCATTTGGCCGTATGCAAGGACTCTAACAGCATTGGATAACGGTCGCAGCCCCGATGTCGCCGAGGCTGCGCGGTGCCGTCCGCGCGGCTCAGATCACCGGGGTAGGTGTCGCCGGCGCGGCCGCGGGCGAACTGTGCGCAAGTCCCAGGCCCTGGCCCATGTTCACCGGTGAAAGATTGGCCAGATGATGGGCCCATTGCACCTGTTCCGGGCCAAACAGCATGACCACGGTGGAGCCCAGCTTGAAGCGGCCCATCTCGGCACCCTTCTCCAGATGGATCGGCGCACGAGCGGCTTCGTCGTAGCGAAAAGTCTTGAGTTCGCGCTTGGGCGGCGTCACCAGGCCCGCCCAGACGGTTTCAATCGAAGCGACGATCATCGCGCCCACCAGCACCATGGCCATCGGCCCGCGTTCGGTGTCGAAGATGCACACCACCCGTTCGTTGCGCGCGAACAGTTCAGGCACGTTCTCGGCAGTGGTCTGGTTGACCGAGAAGATGCGCCCCGGCACATAGATCATTTCACGCAGGGTGCCCGCCAATGGCATGTGCACCCGATGGTAGTCGCGGGGCGACAGGTAAATGGTGACGAACTTGCCACCCATGAAGGGGGCGGCGTTGTCTGGATCGCCGCCCAGCAGTTCGAGCACGCTGAAGCTGTGGCCCTTGGCCTGGAAGATGCGACCGTGTTCGATGGTGCCCAGCTGGCTGATGGCGCCGTCGGCCGGCGAGAGGATCGCACCGGGGGTCGGGTCCAGCGGGCGCGCATCGGGCTTCAAGGCACGGGTGAAGAAGGCGTTGAAGTTTTCGTAGGCGCTCAGGTCCTCGACCTGGGCCAGCGACATGTCGACGTTGTAGCGTTCGGCGAACCAGCGGGTGAAGGCGTTCTTGAACCAGCGCGAGCGGCACTCGGCAACGCACCCGGCCAGGCGCGAGAGCAGGTGATGGGGCAGCAGGTACTGACTGATGATGAACAAGCGATCTTTCATTGAGTGTCCTTAAACTTCGATAGGGGTGTCGGGGTGGTTGCCCCATTCGCCCCAGGAACCGGCATAGCCCTTGACGCGGGGATAGCCCAGCGCCTTGGCCACGAGATAAGTGAAGCCAGAGCGGTGATGGGTCTGGCAGTGAGTGATGATTTCCTTGTCGGCGGTGATGCCCAGGCCGTCGAGCATCTGCGCGGCATCGCTGCGGATGCGCAGCTGGCGCGCCGGATCCATGACCGCAGTCCACTCCAGGTTGACTGCGCCGGGAATGTGCCCCGCCTTGGCTGCCAGCACTTTTTCGCCCGAGTACTCCAGCGGGCCGCGGGCATCCCAGATGGCCAGGTCGCTGGCGCCAAGGCGGCTTTGCAGGTACTCGCGGGTTGCGGTGGGCTCGTCGTGCAGGGTCAGCGGCAGCGGGCCGCCGGCGCTGGCTGGCGTGTCCTGGCTCAGCGGCAGGCCGGCGGCCTCCCAGGCCAGAATGCCGCCATCGAGGTAGTGATAGCGCGAATGGCCGATCACGTCGAGCATCCAGATGAAGCGTCCGGCCCAGCCGCCGCCCTCGTCGTCGTAGACCACGTAGGTCGCTTGCGGGTTGTGACCCAGCTCGCCGAACAGCTGCTCCAGTGCCGCCAGCCCAGGCAGCAGGCCCGGTGCGGGTGGCTGACCCAATTGGGTACGCTTGGGATCGACGAAACGCGCCCCGCGGATGTGCCCGGACGCATAGCGTGCGGCGCTGGTCAGGTCGACCACGATCAGGTTGTCGGCATCGAGCCGGGTATCCAGCTCGTTGGGCTCGATCACCAGGGGCAGGCCAGAGAAGTCAGGCATTCGGGTCTCCAGACGAAACGGAACGGCGATTGTAGCGCAAGCCTCACCGGCTGCGGTTGGTAAAGGTGTCCAGCGCGCGCTCGATGCACTGCGCGGTCTTGCCGAAGCCCTGCACGCTGATCTCGGAAAACGGGCGTCCGCCCTGGTCGGCGACCAGCAGCGTGTGTACCCGGCCTTCGACGCCCAGCGAGCGCAGCAGCAAGTGTTCACCGCGGAACAGCGCGCGCAGGGTTGCCGGCAGCAGCGCCTGCAGCTGTGCACTATTGGCGGTATTCATGCGCAACTGGGTCGGTTGGGCGAGCAGCCGCTGCAACAGGCTGCTGTGCTCGATGCCCAGGCTCAGCGCGGCCGCCTCCTTGGGCAGCCCGGCGCTCTGGTGCACGCGCAGGCTGCCATGGCTGCGGTCGACCATCAGCAGCATGACGCGCTGCATGCCGCACGCCAGCAATGCATCGCGCGCGCAGGTGGTCAGGTGCAAGGCATTGTTGAAAGGCGTCGGTGTGGCCAGCAGCTGCGTGCACAGCTGCCGCCAGCCCGTCAGTGCCGCTTCGCTCGGCGCCGGTGCCGGTTCGCTGTCCTGCGTCGCGAGCGTGTGCTGCGGCGGCCACGGCAGGCTGCGCGCCGGATGCCACAAGTCGGCAGCCCAGTGCACACGGGCGCTGTGCACCGCGTGTTGATGGACCTGTTGCTGCACCTGCTCAAGCGGCACTTGCAGGTAGAGGCAACTCAGGTACTGCCAGCGCTGCAGGTGGGGGGTGAACCAGCCGTGCTGCGCCGCCAGGGCCAGGCCGTTGGCCATCAGGATGGTATTGGCCGGTTGGTTCAACCAGCGCCGCAACGCCGGTTCGTCGTCCAGCTGCTGTTGCTGGCGCAGGCGATGCTGGTTGTCGCGGGCGATGTGCAGCGCCTGCACCAGGGCCCGACGTTCCCCCAGCAGCAGGCCATAGCCGTGCAGCACCCAGGCCGGCAGACGCCATTTCTGCGCCAGCGCCTGGCAAAGCACCAGCAGCGGCACGCCGAACAAGGCCTGCTCGACCGTGGCCGCCGCTTCGCCTTCGGCAATGACCCGCCGCTCCCATTCATCGAGCAGTTCAGGGTAGGTGGCAGCCAGGGGCCAGAGCGGCGACAGGAACAACAGGCTGCCCCAATGGATCTCCTGCCACAGCCGGGCCAGCCGTGCCGCGAACAGCCCATTGGCCTGCTGGCTGGCGTGCTGGCTGATCATCTGCAACTGGCGCAGGGTCAGGGGCATCTGCTGCGGCTCGAGCGCGGGCAGGCGCATCAACAACTCTTCGGCGCGCGACAGACCCAACCGATTCAGGGCAACTTCGAGGCTTTCCGCCGGTTCCGCCAGGCTGTTGCTGGCATGCCGGTTGGCTTCGCGCATCACACTGAGCACCAGCGCCGGGCTGTGCTGCATCAGGTCGGCGATGTCGCGCAACGAGCGGCGCCTGTCCTTGATCGCCGCGCGAACCTTGTCGTGGTAAAGCCTGGGGATCGGCAGACGCACGCCATCGAGCAATGCGAGCCAGGTGTCTAGGGTTTGAGGCTTGGCGTTGGACACTATGCTTATCCTGATGCATGCCTGAATGCAGGCCGACTACACGAACGGACCAAACTGGCTTTTGAAAACCGCTGCCTATAGTCTGGCGCAGTTCTGCCGATAAGGAGAACAACAGATTCAACATCATCTTTTTCGTCCTTGAACCCGACTTCTGAAGTGTTTTTTATCCATGGCTAAAATCATCGGCATCATTGTCGTGTTCGCGAGCGTGCTGGGCGGATACGTGCTTTCCCACGGCCAGCTGGCCGCCCTGGTGCAGCCCTTCGAGGTGCTGATCATCGGTGGTGCCGCGCTGGGCGCGTTCCTGCAGGCCAACCCCGGCAGCACCACCATGATCGTGCTGAAGAAGTCGCTGAAGATGTTCAAGTCGCGCTTCAGCCATGCCTTCTATCTGGAAGTGCTGAGCCTGCTGTTCGAGATTCTCAACAAGAGCCGTCGCGAGGGCATGATGTCCATCGAGGCCGACATCGAGGACGTCGCCGCCAGCCCGATCTTCGCCAAGTACCCAGCCCTTCTCAAGGACGAGCAGATGATGGCCTTCATCTGCGATTACCTGCGCATCATGTCGTCGGGCAACATGGCGCCGCACGAACTCGAAGGCCTGTTCGACATGGAGCTGCTGAGCATGAAGGAAGAGCTCGAGCACCCGTCCCACGCCGTGACCGGTATCGCCGATGCGTTGCCCGGTTTCGGTATCGTTGCAGCGGTACTGGGTATCGTCGTGACCATGGCCTCGCTGGGTGATGGCGACAAGGCAGCGATCGGCGGCCACGTCGGCGCCGCCCTGGTTGGTACGTTCCTGGGTATCCTGGCGGCCTACGGTTTCTTCGGGCCCTTGGCGACCTGCCTGGCCCATGATGCCAAGGAAGAACTGAACGTCTACGAGGCCATCAAGGCATCGCTGGTGGCTTCGGCCTCGGGCATGCCGCCGTCGTTGGCCGTGGAGTTCGGGCGCAAGGTGCTGTACCCGGCGCACCGGCCCAGCTTCGCCGAACTCGAACAAGCCGTACGCGGTCGCTGAGTCATGGAAAACAACCAGCCCATCATCGTCAAGCGGGTCAAGCGCTTTGGCGGCGGCCATCACGGCGGCGCCTGGAAGATTGCGTTCGCCGACTTCGCGACGGCGATGATGGCGTTCTTCCTGGTGTTGTGGTTGTTGTCCGAAGCCACGCCTGAACAGAAGATCGCCATCGCCGGCTACTTCAAGGACCCGATCGGCTTCTCCGAAAGCGGCACGCCCTATGTCATCGACCTGGGCGGCTCGCCTCAGCTATCGCCCGAGAAGACGCTGAATCCGGACGTCGAGGTGTCGCCGCCCAAGCCCGAGACCTCGACCCAGGTCGCGGCCGAGCAGGCCGAGCAAGTGGCCCAGCAGGTTGAAAAGGAACGCCTCGAATTGTTGCTGCAGGAACTGCAGAACAAGGTCGACGAAAACCCCCTGCTGCAGAAATTCAAGGACCAGATCCTCTTCGAAATCACTCAGGACGGCTTGCGCATCCAGATAACCGACGCCGAGAATCGGCCGATGTTCGACCTGGGCAGTGCGCGGCTCAAACCCTATTTCGAGGACATCCTGCTGGCCATGGCGGACACCATCAAGGCGGTGCCGAACAAGATCAGCGTCAGTGGTCATACCGATGCCAAGCCCTACGCCGGCAGTGCGGCGGGCGGCTTCGGCAATTGGGAGCTGTCGTCCAACCGCGCCAATGCCGCGCGCCGCGCGCTGGTGGCCGGCAGCTACCCTGAAGAGCAGATCGCGCGCGTGGTTGGCTATGGCTCGTCGTCGCTGTTCGACCGCAAGGATCCGCTCAACTCCATCAATCGCCGTATCGATATCGTGGTGCTGACCAAGAAGGCCCAGCGCGATATCGAAGGCGAGCAACCAGCCCTGGAAACGCCAGCCCCCGATGCGCCTCCAGCTGCCAGTCCTCCTGGCGCGTCGATCGGTGATCCCGGTGCGCCGGTGCAGCCGCGCGAGCTGCGGCAGCGGCTGAATCTGTTCGAAGACGGCTCGACGAAGATGGTCGAACCGGGCAAGCCCGCGCCCTGATGCGCCGCGCAGCCTTTCAGACGCTGGGGTCGATCTAGAATCCACGCCCGATGCGTTCGCGCAGGCCCCTGTGGATATCCCGCGCGCGTACTTGCAGCGGCGTTTCGCGCTGACTGGTCGGCATGCGCAGGGCCGCCTCGCGGTGGTAGGCCTCGATGACGAAGTCCAATTGCTGCGTGCGCGTCAGGGTTGGCCAGTGAGCCAGGTATTCGGGCAGCGCCTGGTCGCCCATTCGATACACACAGATGCGCCGGTCCCACGAGGTTGCCTCGCCGATGGAGAAGGGTATCCACCAACGCCGGGCGCTGCTGTGGGACATCATCAGGATTACGTGGGTGCAGTCGCGGATGTGCGCGGTGATGGTCTCGGTGACATGCAGGGTGGTCAGCGATTCGAAGTCCATCACGTCCATGCGTACCTCGATCCCGGCCCTGCGCAGCTGCTTGCGGACCCGCAGCGCGTGTGGATGATCGGCATGCTGGTAGCCGATGAACACGCTCATCGCCGACTCCCGCCGGCAGTCGGTCGTGCGAGGCGCAGGCAGGCAACGGGCAGGTCGAACATGGAAAACCTTCATCGTGAGTGTTGAAGGTTGAAAGATTGTTCAATGCCGTTTAAGCGGCAAGGGATGTCATTGAAAAGAGACAATCCCTACCGCCGCAGGTAATTTTCCTTACAGTTGGTTCCTATTGTCCGGCCCTATGGCGTCTGCAGCAGCGCGCGCACCGTGGCTACGATACGTTCGACCTCGGCGTTGTTCAGGGTCAGGGGCGGCAGCAGGCGAAGGGTGGTACCACGGGTTACGTTGATCAGCAGGGCATGCTCTTGCGCCGCCCGCTGCATCAGCTCGCGGCAGGGCCGGTCCAGCTCTATGCCGATCATGAGGCCTATGCCCCGAACGGCTTTGACCCCGGGCAGGTTGCCCACTTCGCTGCGCAGCCGCTCGAGCAGTGCGTGCCCTTGACGCGTGGCATTCTCCAGCAGCCGCTCGCGCTCGATGATGTCCAGCACCGTGCAGCCAACCCGGCAGGCCAGCGGGTTGCCGCCGAACGTGCTGCCATGACCGCCGGGCGTGAACAGGCGCCCCACTGCCGCGCTGGCCAGGCAGGCGCCGATCGGAATGCCGTTGCCCAGAGCCTTGGCCAGCGTGATCACATCCGGCTGGATGCCCGCATGCTGGTAGGCGAACCACTGGCCAGTGCGGCCGATGCCGCTCTGGATCTCATCGAGCATCAGCAACCAGCCATGGTTGTCGCAGTGCTCACGCAGGGCCCGCAGGTAGGCAGCGGAGGCGACATGTACACCGCTTTCGCCCTGAATCGGCTCGAGCAGCACTGCCGCAATGCGCTGGCCGAACGCCTGGGTGACGTTGGCCAGCGCGTCGAGGTCGGCGAAGGGAATCCTGACGCAATCCCCCGGCAGTTGGCCCAGTCCGGCGCTCAGGTGAGCGCCGTCACTGGCCGCCAAGGTGGCCAGGGTGCGCCCGTGAAAGGCGTTGTTCATGACCACTACCAGGGGGCGGGCGATACCGCGGGCATGACCATGCAGGCGGGCCAGCTTCAATGCGGTCTCGTTCGCCTCGGCCCCCGAGTTGTTGAAGAACGCCAGGGCGAGGCCGGACTTCTCGGACAGCTTCGCGCCCAGCCGTTGCTGCCAGTCGATGGCATACAGGTTGGAGGTGTGCAGCAACAGCCCGGCTTGTTCGGCGATGGCGGCCACCACGTCGGGATGGCTATGGCCCACGTTGGTCACCGCTACCCCGGCCAGTGCATCCAGGTATTCGCGACCCTCGTCATCCCACAGGCGGGTGCCGAGGCCGTGGGTGAACATCAGGGGCAAGGGTTGATAGGTGGGCATCAAGTGGCTGGCGCTCATCGCGAATCTCTCGGCGGGAAATGAATCTGCAGTATTCCCTTCAAGCTTGAATGGATAAACGCCGATAGACTGGAAGCACCTTTCACTGGGAGTTGATAATGGATCTGTTCCAAGCCATGCGGGTGTATGTGAAAGTTGTGGAGCTAGGCACCATGACGGCGGCGGCCAAGGCCTGCGACCTGTCCACGACCATGGTCAGCAACTACTTGCAGGCCCTGGAGCAGCGTCTGGGGGTAAGCCTGTTGCTGCGCACGACGCGCCGCCAGCAAGTGACCGACGCCGGCCAGGCCTACTATCAGCGCTGCCTGGAGGTGCTGGGCCTGGTTGCCGATTCGGAGCGCTGGGCCGAACGTACCCAAGCCACCCCGCAGGGACTGTTGCGGATCACCGCACCGCCCACGTTCGGCGCCGAGTGCCTGGCGCCGGCGTTGGCGGGGTTTCTGCAGCGTTACCCACAGATCAGCGTCAGCCTCAGCCTCGGCGATCAGGTACAGGACATGCTCGACGGCCAGTACGACGCCGCCCTGCGCCTGGGTAATCTGGAGCCCTCGACCTTGATCGCACGTCCCCTGGACGACTATCGACTGAGCATCTGCGCGTCCCCGGACTACCTTCGTCGCCATGGCACGCCTTGCCATCCCGAAGAGCTGGCTGCGCACGAGTGCCTGCAATTCATGTACAACCCGGGTGATGAATGGCGCGGGACGCAAAAGCGTTGGTCGATGCAGGGACCCAATGGAACGATCGGCGTCGATGTGCGAGGGCGCCTGGTCACCAACAGCAGCGCCGGACTGCGTCAGTCTGCCTTGGCAGGCATGGGCCTGGTGATGCTTCCCGACGTGCTGGTGCGTGGCGATCTCGAAGAAGGCAAGCTGATCCAGGTACTGGCTCGGTACGCCTTGCCCGGCAGACCCATGCACCTGCTTTATCCACAGGCGCGATACCGTTCGCCGAAGCTGCGCGCATTCGTGGACTACATCGTCCAGACCCTGGGGCCGCAGCCGGCCTCAGGGTCTGCAGTTGCGCTGAATCAGTAGGTGTCCTGGGTCAGGCTGGCGATGATCGAGCGGTAGCTGTTCATGCGCTGCTGTTGCACACGGCCATCGTCCAGTGCCGCAAGCAGGGCGCAACCGGGTTCGCGATCATGCTTGCAGTCGCGGAAACGACAAGTGCCGAGCAGGTCGGCGAACTCGATGAAGCCGGCTTCGACGTCGGCGCGGCTGACATGGCCCAGGCCGAATTCACGGATACCGGGGGAGTCGATCAGTTCGCCGCCACCGGGGAAGTGGAACAAGCGCGCCGTGGTCGTGGTGTGCGTGCCCTGGCCGGACCACTCCGACAGCGCGCCCACGCGGGCCTGTACTTCAGGCAGCAGGCTGTTGACCAGCGATGACTTGCCCACGCCGGACTGGCCGACGAATACGCTGATGTGACCATCCAGGCGTGCCTGCAACTGCTGCATGCCATCGCCCTGATGGGCCGAGACCTCGAGCAGCGGGTAACCCAGCTGGCGATACACCGCCAGCAGCGCGTTGAGCGCCGGCGCGTTCTGCTCGTCGATCAGGTCGGCTTTGTTCAGCAGCAGCAGGGGATGGATGCCCGCGTGTTCGGCGGCTACCAGGTAGCGGTCGATCAGGTTGGCATGGGGCTCGGGCATGGGCGCGAACACGATGACGATCAGGTCGACGTTGGCCGCGACCGGCTTGAGCTGCCCGCGGCTGTCGGGGCGGCACAGCTCGGTGCTGCGCGGCAGTTGGGCAACGATGACACCGATGCCCTGATTGCCCGCGCGCCAGACCACCTTGTCGCCGGTGACCAGCGCCGGCAGGTTGGCCCGCAGATAGCAGCGGCAGACCTGGCCGGCGTGCTCGCCTTCCAGTGCCTCGACTTCCACCTGAACACCGAAGTGCGCGATCACCAGCCCCGTCTGCTCGGGGCCCAGGTCGCCGCCCTCGAGCGTCTCCAGGGCCTGGGACTCGCGCTTGGCGGCGCGGGCAGCGCGCTCGCCCTGGATTTTTTCGATACGCCAGTTCTGGCGGCGGTTCAGTTGGCGTTTGGCCATGTGTGTTCCGTGTAAATGAGTGCGGGTGTTGACGAAGGCGGGATACTAGCACGGCCGGCTAGGCTAAACTGCGCAGCTACGCCGAGGAGACTTTCATGCAGAACCCACAGAACCTGATCTGGATCGACCTGGAAATGACCGGCCTGGACCCGGATCACGATGTCATCATCGAAATGGCCACCATCGTCACCGACAGCGACCTCAATACCCTCGCCGAAGGCCCGGTCATCGCCATCCACCAGAGCGACGAGATCCTCGCCGGCATGGACGAGTGGAACACCCGTCAGCACGGCGGCTCCGGCCTGACCCAGCGGGTGCGCGAGAGCACCGTCAGCATGGCCGATGCCCAGGCGCAGACCATTGCCTTCCTCGAGCAATGGGTGCCCAAAGGCAAGTCGCCGATCTGCGGCAACAGCATCTGCCAGGATCGCCGCTTCCTCTACCGGCACATGCGCGAGCTGGAAAACTACTTCCACTACCGCAACCTCGATGTCTCGACCCTCAAGGAGCTGGCCGCGCGCTGGGCTCCGGAGGTCAAGGATAGTTTCCAGAAGGGCAGCACCCACCTGGCCCTTGACGACATCCGCGAATCCATCGCCGAGCTGCAACACTACCGCAAGCACTTCATCAAGTTCTGAAGCCCGGAAAGCCCCTGCTGTGGCAGCGAAGCGGGCGGCGAGCCCTCTGCCCGCGAAAAGGCCCATGTGGGAGCGGGCTCTCAAGCCAAGAAGAGGCCCATGTGGGAGCAGGCTCTCAGCCCATGAAGAGGCCCATGTGGGAGCGGGCTCTCAGCCCATGAAGAGGCCCATGTGGGAGCGGGCTCTGCCCGCGAAGAGGCCCTCAAGCCTACCTCTCTCAATACACCCGACGCCGCGGTGCCTGCATGGCACTGGCGATATCGGCAGCCAACCGCGCAATATCGGCATGAGCCAGGTTGCCGACACTGACACGCACCGCCGGCCCGCTCTGCAACCGGAACGGCTGGCCCGCCTGGACTGCCCAGCCGGCGGCGGCCAACGCCTGCACCGTCGATGTCTCGTCAGTGACCGGCAGCCATACGTGCAGACCTTCACCCGCGCTGGACAGCCTCACACCGTTGAGTTCTAGCGCTTCGAGAAGCGAAAGCCGCCGGCTTCGATAGTTGGCGCCAACTGCCGTCAAACGATCCGCTTGCAGCATCGCGTTCCACAGGTGGGCGGTCAGCCGTTGCAGCAGCAGACTGACCCAGCGCGGACCGACCCGCTGCTGGCGTTGCATCTCGGCGTGCAAGGAAGCGCTGGCGCCCGCAATCGACACGCGCAGGTCGGGCCCGATGAACTTGCTGGTCGACAGCACATAGAGCCAATGTTGCGGCAGTGGCTGCAGATCGATAGCCGAGGCCTGGCTCAACGGCCCCCAATGATCGTCTATTATCAGCAGGGTCTGGGTAGCGCCCTGCATGGCCTGCGACCACTGCCGCCACCGCTGGGCGTCGAACGAACAGCCGGTAGGGTTCTGCGCACGGGGAGTCAGCACCACGGCGGCTGCGCCGTGCAGCACTTCGGGCGGCGGTGGCAGCGCGCCATGGTCGTCCATGGCCAGTATCATCGGCTTGAGCTGCAGCCCGGTCAGCAGATCGCGCAAAGGCGGCCAGCAGGGATCTTCGATCAGAACCGTGGCGCCGGGTCGGCAGCGCGCACGCAGCGCTCTTTCCACGGCGTCCAGTGCTCCGCAATACACGCCCACGTGCTCGCTGGGTAATCGCTGGCTCACGAGCCAGTCGCGTGCCAGGCCGGATAGCTGTGGATCATCGCCGAACTGGTCGAAACCATTCTGCTTGAAGTTGCGCAGCAGCCAGTCGTGATCAGCGGCTGGCAACAGCGCGGCATCCAGGTTGCCGCTGGCCATGTCGCACAGCCCTTCGGGAAGCACGAAGCCATGTTCGGCGACCTCCGACGCAGGCGCGCTGATCCGAGTGCCGCGGCGCCCGTCGGTCACCACCATGCCGCTGTCGCGCAGCCTTCTGTAGGCCGCCGCAACGGTATTGGGGCTGACCTTGAGCTGCACTGCCAGGTCGCGGACCGAAGGCAGCGAAGCGTTTTGAAGCAAATCACCTTGCCGTATCTGTCGCTCGATGGCATCCGCGATCTCGACGGCAGTGCGCGCGTTCGTCAATAATGTATTCATACATTCATATTATTGTATTGGTACATAAATGAAAAGTGCGTTGGTATTGCGGCATCTCGCCTTCGAAGACTTGGGCTGTCTGGCTCCGGTGGTGGAAGCCGAGGGCTATGAAATCCAGATGGTGGAGGCGCCACTGCACTCGTTGGCGTCGCTCGATGTGAGCTCGGCAGACCTGCTGATCGTTCTGGGTGGGCCCATCGGTGCTTTCGATGACGCCTCATATCCATTTTTGCTGGACGAACTCGAACTCATCCGCCAACGCCTGAGCAGCGGCAAACCCTTGTTGGGTATCTGCCTGGGCGCCCAGTTGATCGCCCGCGCCCTGGGCGCGGGCGTTGCCGCCATGGGCCACACGGAAATCGGTTTCGGCCCTGTCACCTTGACCGAAGCCGGGCGCGCCTCGGTCCTCACGCCGCTGGTGCACGGCACACCCGTGCTGCACTGGCACGGCGATCAGTTCGAGATACCACCCCAGGCGACACTGCTCGCCAGCACCGACGCCTGCCCCCATCAGGCATTCAGCGTGGGCGATCAGGTGCTCGCGCTGCAATTTCATCTCGAGGTGGCACCGCAGGCACTCGAAGCATGGCTGGTCGGCCATGCCAACGAACTGCATCAACAGCGAATCGACCCCCGCGAGCTGCGCGCCCAGGCTCAGGCACTGGGTTCTGCAGGCGTAGAAGCAGCCCGCACGATCCTGATCGACTGGCTGGCGCGCCTGCGATGAGTGGGGCGCGGTCCGTCATCGAGTTGCGGCACGTGCTCGCGGGCAAGTCTCGCCGTTTTACGCGCCCAGGCAGTTTCACCGGTATCGACAAGGAGTCGGTGTGCGGACCGGTTGAAGTAGGAGCACTGGGAATAACAGGCGATCAGCAAGGGGACCGCCGCATCCATGGAGGCCCTGACAAAGCCCTTCACCACTACCCGTTTGAGCACTACCAGGCGTGGACACAGCTCATCGGCGAGCATCCACGCCTTGCACGGCCAGGCGCATTCGGCGAGAACCTGTCGACTGTCGGTCTCGACGAAAACACGGTTTGCTTGGGTGACCTCTTTCGCTGCGGCGACGTGCTCCTCGAAGTCAGCCAGACCCGCCAGCCTTGCTGGAAGCTCAACGACCGTTTCCAGGTGAGCGACATGGCCTTGCGAATGCAGGCCAGCGCGATGACCGGGTGGTACTACCGGGTTCTGGAAGCCGGGGTCCTGCGGGCGGGCGACCTACTCGTGCTGCAAGAGCGCCCGATCCCTCGATGGTCGTTGCGAAGAATCATCGCATTGCTCTACGAGCGACCACTGGACGTTGCTGAGTTGAGCCAACTCTCGCAACTGCCGCTCGTGCCCTCCTGGCGCTCACTGGTAGAGCGTCGTCTCTCGACAGGCAGCATCGAAAACTGGAACGGCCGAGTGCTCGGTCCATCCTCAGGGGAATAGGAAATATGGAATACCTTCGCGTCACCGTTCATTTGAACCAGACCTATTGGTGCCAGATAGACATAGAGCACGCAGCTGCCGAGATGGCATTGGCGGATGTGCTCCGCCGGTTTCCCGAGGGCGAGGGCTACAGCGTGGAAGTGCAGCGCAAGACCGGTGAGCGTCGATTGCTGGAATCCACACCCGAAGGGATTCGGTTGCTGTATGCGCAGGGAGTTTTCACCAAGACCTGAACGCCATTGTCGGCATCATTGGGTCAACATTTATCGGTATAGAGGTAGTCGGCAATTGAATATGGAAGTCAGTCTGGAAAGCCATGATGGCGTCAGGAACATGCTGGAGAAGTTGTCTTCTTTGTGGAACGTGCGAGCGGCGGTCAACAACGAGATGACACCGTACGGTGAATTGCTCTTCGAGCCCGGCAGGTTGGACTTCAGCGAGTCGCTGGTTCCATTCCGAAGGCATCCCACCTGGGAAGCGGCTACCGCTGAAATGAAATCCAGATGCCTGTCCTACGGCTGGATTATCTATAACCTCAAAACCGTTTATATCGAATGCGACATCGTGACGCCTGCTTGCGAGGACATCATCAAAAGGCCACCTGTCGAGTCCCGCAACCGCGACATCCTGCAGCGGGTGATGTCGGAAGCGCTGCTCGACGAAGCGCTCCATACCAAGATGTCGGTCACGGCATGCAATTACATCTATCTGAACCGAAAGCTGCCTTACCTTGATTTCAGTGACTTCAATCTCATCCGCTGGCGAGATCAGATATTGTCTACGTGCACGGCTGAATGGCAACGGCGGCTGACTCGATTCGGTATTGCCTGTGCCAGCGAAACCTTGATCACCGACTATCTCAAAACCTTGTCGGAGGATGATTCCATCCAGCAAGTGTGCCATGAGGTAACCCGCACTCACGCAGTGGACGAATGGAGCCATTCAAGTGTTTTCAGCTTTGTAGCGTGCGATATCGTTCATACCCTCAGTGTTCGCGAGCGGGGGTACTTGCAAGCTGTAATTGCCAAGACCGTGGAGATGTTTGCCGACAATGAGCTGGGTGCCTGGGCTCAGGCACTTTCTTTGGCGGGGTTCAAGGGCTATGAGGCAATGCTTCTGGAGTGCTCTGGGTCAAGCGGAGTAGAGGTCTACAACGAGTCGGTTTTCAGTCTCCTCGCACGTATAGGTCTGGAATAGATGGTGCTTTCGGCCAAGAACAATTCATCTGTCGCAGAGCCAGTTGGGCCAGGTTTTCTACGGTGCGATGTGGCGTGCGACGTCGCCGAGAACGCGAGGAGATTTGTCTTCACGGTGCTCAATGAACAGCGTGAAGAAGAATATGTCCCTGGCCGCTACCTGATACTTGAATACGCAGGTGCTGCCGGCCAGGTTCGCACGGCCTGCTATTCGATAGTGGCCTGCCCCACGCGTTGGCAGGTTGAGATCATCGTCCAGCGCGTGCCTTCCAAAGGGTTGTCAGAGACGATGTTCAATCATCTGATGGTCGGCGCCTTGGTGCGCTGTGTGGGCGTTGCAGGGGATATCACGGCGCAACAGCTTTCAGGCTTGGATAGCGTGGCGCTGTTGGCTGGTGGTATCGGTTTTACCTTGCCTTGGGCATTGATACGCGAATTCAGGCAATGGGCACGGCAAGGCCGCCGAGTGCCACGGATCACGTTGCTGTTGTGCACGCCCTCTCTGGAAGCCGTGCCATGCTTCGCCGAGTTGATGACCCTGGAGCTTACCGAACGCTGGCTCACCTTGCGCATCCATGTCACCCGCCAGTCCTTGTACCAAGACAACGGCAGCTTGTGGAGGGGACGTCCAAGCCAGCAGGTACTGGATGCCCTGGCGGCGTCGCAAGGCATTGTAATCTGCGGAAGCCAGGCATTCGCTGTAGGAATGCACCAGGCCATGCAGGTTCGGCATGGCGGAGCCCAGTACTTTATCGAAGCATTCAGCTCGGCCGATTCGCCGTTGCCTGCCAAGCAGGCCGACACTGGAACAGTGCGTTTGAAGATACCCGCATCAGGTGCCGAATTTGATGCGGTTCAGTCGTTGACGCTGCTCGAGCAGTTAGAATCCCAGGGCCTGAAAGTGCGCAGTCAGTGTCGTGCTGGAATTTGTGGTGCCTGCAAGATCAAAGTCCTGAAAGGGGAATGTCGCAGCGAGGCCGATTTTGCACTGAGCGCACAGGAGCGCGCGGCTGGTTACGCATTGGCGTGTTGCAGCTATCCTGTGGGCGATGAGCTCACCCTCTGTCTCCGGACCTCGTGAAACGGACAGCGCGGGGGCGTGCCCGGTATCATGTGGGGTTCATCACGGCGCCCATGTTGCAGTGGATAACGCGCCCATCACACTGCTCGTCCTTTGGCCCAGGTTCCCATGCTGCTGACCCTCTACCTCATCGCCATCACCGCTGAAGCCATGACCGGTGCCTTGTCCGCAGGGCGGCGCGGTATGGACTGGTTCGGTGTGGTGCTGATCGCCTGTGTGACCGCGCTCGGCGGTGGCTCGATGCGCGACGTGTTGCTGGGCCACTATCCGCTGACGTGGGTCAAGCACCCGGAATACCTGGTGCTCACCAGCGTGGCGGCGCTGGTGACGATTTTCATCGCGCCACTCATGCGCCGCCTGCGCTCGCTGTTTCTGGTGCTCGATGCGCTGGGGCTGGTGGCGTTTACCCTGATCGGTACCATGACCGCGCTGGAGCTGGGCCACGATTATCTGGTGGCGTCCATCAGCGGCATGATCACCGGGGTCTTCGGCGGCATCCTGCGCGATATCCTCTGCAACGACATTCCCCTGGTGTTCCGCCGTGAGCTGTATGCCAGCGTCTCATTCGCTGCGGCGTGGTGCTTTCTGGGTTGCACCTACCTGGAGCTGGTGCCGATTCAGGCGCTGTCGATCACCCTGTTCGGCGGTTTTCTGCTGCGCCTGTTGGCTATCCGTTTCCACTGGGAAATGCCCAAATTCGTCTACGACGATCGTTGAGCATGGGCCGCGAGGGCCCATTCGACGTGTTCGCGGACCAGCTCGCTGGGGTGCTCACGGCGTGCCTTCAAGGCTTCGAGTACCGGGATGCTCGACGGCGCGTTGCCCAGCCCGACCGCTAGGTTGCGCAGAAAGCGCTCGTAACCGGCGCGGCGCAGGGGCGAGCCCTCGGTGCTGCTCAGAAACCGGTCTTCATCCCACAGGAACAGCTGCGCCAGCTCGGCATTGTCCAGTTGATGCCGCGGCTGGAAATCCCCTTCGCCCGAAGGGCGGGCGAAGCGGTTCCACGGGCAGACGATCTGACAGTCGTCACAACCGAACACACGGTTGCCGATCAGCGGCCGCAGCTCGGTAGGAATGGGGCCCTTGAGCTCTATAGTCAGATAGGAAATGCAGCGACGAGCATCCAGCACGTAGGGCCCGACGAAGGCGGCGGTAGGGCAGATATCCAAACAGGCCGTGCAGCGCCCGCAATGCTCGCTGGCGTGGGGCTCGTCGACCGGTAACGGCAGTTCGACGAACAGTTCGGCGAGGAAGAAGTAGCTGCCGGCCTTGCGGTTGAGTACCAGGGTATTCTTGCCGATCCAGCCCAGCCCCGCTTCCTGGGCAATGGCTTTCTCCAGCACCGGCGCGCTGTCGACGAAGGCGCGGAAGCCGAACGGGCCGATGTCCTGCTGGATGCGCTCGGCCAGGTGCTGCACTCGTTTGCGGATCAGCTTGTGGTAGTCGCGGCCCAGAGCATAGCGCGAGACGTAGGCTTTTTCCGGCTCGGCCAGGCGTTGCGCCATTTGTGTGTCGCCGGGCAGGTAGTCCATGCGCAGCGAAACGACCCGCAAGGTGCCCGGCACCAGTTGCTCAGGGTGTGAGCGCTTGCTGCCATGGGCGGCCATGTAGTCCATTTCGCCATGGTAGCCAGCCTCCAGCCAGCGCTGCAGGTGTCGTTCATGCTCGCCAAGGTCCAGGCCTGCGATGCCGACTTGCTGGAAACCCAGTTCGCGTCCCCATTGCTTGATGGAGAGCGCCAGGGCGGGAAGGTCTATGGTGAGAGCAGGCATGCGAGCGAGGAAACCGGTGCGGAGGTGGGTATAATTCTGCCAGACATCGACAGCAAAGGTTCAAGCATGCCGCCAGACACGCAAATTCCCGACGCAGGGCAACGCCAGCCTTCGCCCGCCGTGCAACTCAACCCGGCCACCTTGCCGGTTCTGGCCGCGCGGTCGATGGATGCGCACAAGGGCATGTATGGCCGTGTACTGGTGATCGGTGGCGACCATGGCACCGGCGGTGCGGCCTTGCTCAGCGCGCAGAGTGCCCTGCGCAGCGGGGCCGGCATGGTAACGCTGGCCACCCGCGGCGAGCACGTGGCGCCGGCGCTGGCGCGTCTGCCGGAAGTGATGGTTGCCGATATCGCCTCGGCCAACCAGCTCCGCGCGTTGGCCGAGGCTGCCACGGTGCTGGTGGTCGGGCCCGGCCTGGGGCAAGCCAGCTGGGGCCGCAGCCTGCTGTCGGTGGCGGCCAGCCAGGACAAGCCTCAGGTCTGGGACGCCGATGCACTGAATCAGTTGGCCCAGGGCACCGTCACGCTGCCCGCCGATGCGGTGCTGACCCCGCACCCTGGCGAAGCGGCGCGGTTGCTCGGCATTTCCACCCAGCAGGTGCAGGAAGATCGCCCTGCGGCAGCCCTAGGCCTGGCCCGGCAGTACGCGGCGGTGTGTGTGCTCAAGGGTGCCGGCAGCCTGATCGCGACGCCTGATGGCCGCTTGGCGATCTGCGAGCACGGTCATCCGGCCATGGCCACCGGTGGCCTGGGCGACGTGCTCGCCGGGCTGGTCGGCGCGCTGCGTGCCCAGGGTCTGGACGGCTACGATGCGGCCTGTCTGGGCGTGTGGCTGCATGCCTGCGCCGGAGAGCGATCGGGCGAGAGCGGCCGCGGCCTGGCCGCCAGTGATCTGATCCCTGCCATTCGTCAGTTGCTCGAGGAGCATTATCCGTGTCTGAAGTAGAAATCTACCTGGAAGGCGAGCCGGCCATGCTCGCGTTCGGTGCGCGCATGGCAGAGGTTACCCAAGGCCGCGGATTGATCTTTCTTGAAGGTGATCTGGGCGCCGGCAAGACCACCTTTTCCCGAGGCTTGATCCGCGGCCTGGGCCACGTTGGGGCAGTCAAGAGCCCTACCTTCACCCTGGTCGAACCCTACGAGATCGGCCCTATAAAAGCCTTTCACTTCGACCTCTATCGTCTTGTTGATCCAGAGGAATTGGAGTATTTGGGCATCCGCGACTACTTTGAAGAGGACGCTTTGTGCCTGATCGAGTGGCCCCAACAAGGCGCAGGCTTTTTGCCAAAGCCGGACCTGACCATTACCATAAGCCCGCAAGCGGCTGGAAGGCTGTTGAAGTTATCGCCACAGGGCTCACGCGGTGAGTCCTGGTGTGCCGCTGTGGCACAGAAATCCAAATAAATTGATGGGGTTAGGTATGCGCATTCGCGCGCTGGTCGCGGTCGTTGGTCTGATGTTGACGGGTTTTGTCGTCAATGCCGTGGCCGCTACACAAGTCAAGAGCGTGCGCTTGTGGCGAGCGCCGGACAACACCCGGCTGGTCTTCGACCTTACAGGTCCCGTCCAGCACAGTGTGTTCACGCTGTCGTCACCCGATCGACTGGTCATCGACATCAACGGCGCCACTGCGGCCGGTCCGTTGAGCGTGGCCCCTGGTGACTCGCCCGTCACCAGCGTGCGTTCGGCACAGCGTACGCCTACCGATCTGCGTGTAGTGGTCGACCTGAAAAAAGCCATCACCCCGAAAAGCTTTACGCTTGCGCCCAACCAGCAGTATGGCAACCGCCTGGTGGTCGACCTGTTCGACTCGGCAGCCGATGCCGAGCCCGCGCCGCCCCAGCCGGCCGTAGCCATCACGCCGGCGGTGCCGGTGACGCCGACGCGTCCGGCCATCAAGCTGACTCCGGTGCCCAATGGCAAGCGCGATATCGTCATCGCCATCGATGCCGGCCACGGCGGCGAAGACCCAGGCGCCTCGGGCCCGCGCGGGCAACACGAAAAAGACGTGGTGTTGCAGATCGCCAAGGAACTGCAACGCCAGATCAACGCCGAACAAGGCTTTCGCGCCGAGCTGACGCGCACCGGCGACTACTTCATTCCGCTGCGCGGACGCACCGAAATCGCCCGCAAGAAGGGCGCTGACCTGTTCGTGTCCATTCACGCCGATGCCGCGCCGTCATCGGCGGCCTTCGGCGCCTCGGTATTCGCCCTGTCCGAGCGCGGCGCCACATCGGAAACCGCGCGCTGGCTGGCCGACACTGAGAACCGTTCGGACCTGATCGGTGGCGCTGGCAACGTCAGCCTGGATGACAAGGACCGCATGCTGGCCGGCGTGTTGCTGGATCTGTCGATGACCGCCTCGCTGACCTCCAGCCTCAATGTGGGCCAGAAAGTGTTGAGCAACATTGGCCAGGTGACACCGCTGCACAAGCGTCGGGTCGAGCAGGCCGGGTTCATGGTGTTGAAATCGCCAGACATTCCTTCGATCCTTGTGGAAACCGGCTTCATCTCCAACTCCAACGAAGCCAACAAGCTGCAAAGCTCGGGTCACCAGCAGGCGCTGGCGCGATCCATCCGTACCGGCGTGAAGCAATTCTTCCAGCAGAATCCGCCGCCGGGTACTTACATGGCCTGGTTGCGTGACACCGGCAAGATTGCCCGCGGCCCCAGCACTCACGTGGTGCGTCCCGGCGAAACCCTGGCCATGCTGGCGGCGCGCTACGACCTGGGCATCGCCACCTTGCGCAGCGCCAATGACCTGAAAACCGATGAATTGAAGATCGGCCAGGAAGTCACCATTCCCAGTACTGCGCTGGCGTCTCAGTAATGGTTGAATCGGCGCGTATCGAGCTGCTCAGTCCGCGGCTCGCCAACCAGATCGCTGCCGGTGAGGTGGTCGAACGACCCGCCTCGGTGATCAAGGAGCTGCTGGAAAACAGCCTGGACTCCGGCGCCCGCCGCATCGACATCGAGGTCGAGCAGGGCGGCGTCAAGCTGCTGCGCGTGCGCGACGACGGCGGCGGCATTTCGGCCGACGACCTGCCCCTGGCCCTGGCTCGCCATGCCACCAGCAAGATCCGCGACCTGCAGGATCTCGAGCGTGTCATGAGCCTGGGTTTCCGCGGCGAAGCACTGGCCTCGATCAGTTCGGTGGCGCGGCTCACCCTCACCTCGCGCACCGCGGCGGCCGATCAGGCCTGGCAGGTGGAAACCGAAGGCCGTGACATGGACGCCCGCGTGCAGCCTGCGGCCCACCCAGTGGGCACCTCGGTGGAGGTGCGCGACCTGTTCTTCAATACGCCTGCACGGCGCAAGTTTCTCAAGACCGAAAAGACCGAGTTCGACCACCTGCAGGAAGTCATCAAGCGCCTGGCGCTGGCGCGCTTCGACGTCGGCTTTCACCTGCGGCACAACGGCAAGAGCATTCTCGGCTTGCACGAGGCCCACGACGAAACCGCCCGTGCACGGCGGGTCGCCGCGGTCTGCGGGCCGGCGTTCCTCGAACAGGCGATGCCGATCGAGGTCGAGCGCAACGGCCTGCGTCTGTGGGGCTGGGTAGGCTTGCCGACGTTTTCGCGCAGCCAGGCCGACCTTCAATACTTCTTCGTCAACGGCCGAGCGGTGCGCGACAAGCTGGTGGCCCACGCGGTACGGCAGGCTTACCGCGACGTGCTGTTCAACGGCCGTCATCCGACCTTCGTCCTGTTTCTGGAAGTGGACCCGGCGGTGGTCGACGTCAACGTGCACCCGACCAAGCATGAAGTGCGCTTTCGCGACGGGCGCATGGTGCATGACTTTCTCTACGGCACACTGCACCGCGCGCTGGCCGATGTACGTCCCGAAGACCAGTTGGCGAGTGCGCCGGCGCAAGCCCAGCCGTCGCGGCCAAGCGGAGCCCAGGCAGGCGAGTTCGGTCCCCAGGGCGAAATGGGCCTGGCGGCCAACCTGCTGCAGCCGCCGATGGCCCAGCCGCAATCGAGCGGTGGTTCCAGCGGCGGTTACTCATACACGCCGCGGCCGACCGCTGCGCTGCCAGTGGCCGAGGCGCAAAGCGCCTACCGGGAATTCTTCGCCCCGCTGCCTACCGCCGGCAGCAGCACCGCGCCGATCCCCAGCCTGCCGCCGAGCCAGGGTGACATTCCGCCGCTGGGCTATGCGCTGGCGCAGCTCAAGGGGATCTACATCCTGGCCGAAAACGCCCAGGGGCTGGTCCTGGTGGATATGCATGCGGCGCATGAGCGCATCATGTACGAGCGTCTGAAGATCGCCATGGCCAGCGAAGGGCTGAGCGGGCAGCCCTTGCTGGTGCCCGAATCGCTGGCCATGAGCCAACGCGAAGCGGACTGCGCCGAAGAGCACGCAGCGTGGTTCCAGCGCCTGGGCTTCGAGCTGCAACGCCTCGGTCCGGAAACCCTGGCCATACGCCAGATTCCCGCACTGCTCAAGCAGGCCGAGGCCAATCGCCTGGTCGGCGATGTCCTGGCCGACCTGATGGAGTACGGCACCAGCGACCGTATCCAGGCCCATTTAAATGAATTGCTGGGCACCATGGCCTGCCACGGGGCCATTCGTGCCAACCGGCGCCTGGCCATTCCGGAAATGAACGGCCTGCTGCGCGATATGGAAAACACCGAGCGCAGTGGCCAGTGCAACCATGGCCGACCGACCTGGACCCAGATGGGCCTGGACGACCTGGACAAACTCTTCCTGCGCGGGCGTTGAACATGAGTGGCCTACCTCCGGCGATCTTCCTCATGGGGCCCACTGCCGCCGGCAAGACCGACCTGGCCATCGAGCTGAGCAAGGTGCTGCCGTGCGAGCTGATCAGCGTCGACTCGGCCCTGGTCTACCGCGGCATGGACATCGGCACCGCCAAGCCGTCGCGGGCGGTGCTCGACGCCCATCCGCACGCACTGATCGACATCCTCGATCCGGCGCAAAGCTACAGCGCCGCCGACTTTCGCCGCGACGCCCTGCAAGCCATGGAGCAGATCACCGCGCGGGGCAACATCCCGCTGCTGGTTGGTGGCACCATGCTGTATTTCAAGGCTTTGCTCGAAGGGTTGGCGGACATGCCGGGCGCCGATGCCCAGGTGCGCGCCGACCTCGAAGCGCAGGCCGCTCGCGAAGGCTGGCAGGCATTGCACGACCATCTCGCCGCAGTCGATCCGGTGTCTGCCGCGCGCATTCACCCCAACGATCCGCAACGTCTGATTCGAGCGCTGGAGGTCTACCGCGTGAGTGGTTCGAGCATGACCGAGCTGCGCGCGCGACAATCTGCGCAAAGTACCGAGGCAGGCGCATTGGCAAGCGGTCAATTGCCCTATACTGTGGCCCACTTGGCAATCGCACCCGCCGATCGCTCGGTGCTGCATGAGCGAATTGCCGTGCGTTTCGGACAAATGCTGGAACAAGGCTTCGTCGACGAGGTCACTGCCTTGCGTGCTCGAAGTGACTTGCATGCAGGGCTTGCGTCTATACGAGCGGTGGGCTATCGGCAAGTTTGGGATCATCTGGATGGCAAGCTGACCGAGGTGCAGATGCGCGAACGCGGCATCATCGCCACGCGCCAATTGGCCAAGCGGCAGTTTACCTGGTTGCGCGGTTGGGCCGATCTGCACTGGCTCGACAGCCTGGCCGGCGACAATCTGCCTCGCACCTTGAAATACCTGGGTTCGGCCTCCATATTGAGCTGAGTCCCGCAATTGCCGTCTATCCTTGGGTCTGACGGTCAGAGCCTTCATCTTTTTTTCAAAGCTTTTCCACTATTGATCCTTAAAGGAGTGCGGCACATGTCAAAAGGGCATTCGCTACAAGACCCTTACTTGAACACCTTGCGTAAAGAGAAGGTCGGCGTCTCGATCTATCTGGTGAACGGTATCAAGTTGCAGGGCCAGATCGAATCGTTCGACCAGTTCGTCATCCTGCTGAAGAACACGGTCAGCCAGATGGTCTACAAACACGCGATTTCCACGGTTGTACCGGTGCGTCCGATTCGTCTGCCAAGTGCGACCGAATCCGAGCAGGGCGACACCGACCCAGGTAACGCTTGATAGGAGTCTGCCTTGTTCTTTGAGCGCCACGGTGGTGGTGAGCGAGCGATCCTCGTTCATCTGGATGGTCAGGACCCTGAGGCGCGCGAAGACCCGCAGGAGTTTCAGGAGCTGGCCATCTCGGCCGGCGCCGAAACTGTCGCATTCGTCAATGTCGCCCGTCATCGGCCCAGTGCCAAATTTCTGATCGGCAGCGGCAAGGTCGAGGAGCTGCGTGACCAGGTCAAGGCCGAGCACGCCGATCTGGTGATCTTCAATCACACCCTCACACCCAGCCAGGAACGCAACCTCGAGAAAGTCTTCGAGTGCCGCGTGCTGGACCGTACCGGTCTGATCCTGGATATCTTCGCGCAACGCGCCCGTACCCATGAAGGCAAGCTGCAGGTCGAACTGGCCCAGCTCGAGCACATGAGCACGCGGCTGGTTCGTGGCTGGACTCACCTCGAGCGCCAGGGCGGTGGTATCGGCCTGCGCGGCCCGGGCGAAACCCAGCTGGAAACCGACCGGCGTCTGCTGCGGGTACGCCTGCGCCAGATCAAGCAGCGCCTGGAAAAGGTTCGCAGCCAGCGCGAGCAGGCACGACGCGGCCGCCGACGAGCCGACATCCCGTCGGTGTCCCTGGTGGGTTACACCAACGCCGGCAAGTCGACCTTGTTCAACGCCGTCACGCAGTCCGAGGTGTACGCGGCCGACCAACTGTTCGCGACCCTCGACCCGACCCTGCGTCGACTCGAGTTGAACGACCTGGGGCCGGTGATCCTGGCCGACACGGTGGGCTTCATTCGCCACCTGCCACACAAGCTGGTCGAAGCGTTTCGCGCCACCCTCGAGGAGTCGAGCAACTCCGACCTGCTGCTGCACGTGATCGACGCCCATGAGCCCGAGCGCATGGCGCAGATCGAACAGGTCATGGCCGTGCTCACCGAGATCGGCGCGCAAGGCTTGCCGATCCTCGAGGTGTATAACAAACTCGACCTGCTCGAGAACGTCGAGCCGCAGATACAGCGCGATGCCGACGGCAAGCCGGTCAGGGTCTGGGTGTCGGCGCGCGATGGGCGCGGCCTCGAGCTGGTCAAGCAAGCGGTCGCCGAGCTGCTGGGCGAAGACCTGTTCGTCGGCACGCTGCAGCTGGGCCAGACACTGGGCCGCCTGCGTGCACAGCTGTTTTCGCTGGGCGCGGTGCAAAGCGAAGCGCATGATGAGCAGGGTGGCAGTTTGCTGGCAATACGTTTGCCGCGTGCGGAGCTCAATCGCCTGGTCAGTCGCGAAGGCATGGAGCCCGCTGAATTCATCGAGCAACACACTTTGCAATAAAAGCCTCGCGTGGCAGCTGTGCTGTCATGTCGGGCATTCTGTAGCATTGGTCGGCGCGCCGTGGGTGCGTCTTTGCTTTATCAGATGGAGAGCGCTATGGCTTGGAATGAGCCGGGTGGCAACTCGAACAATCAAGATCCTTGGGGTGGTAAACGCCGTGGAGGCGACCGCAAGGGGCCACCGGATCTCGACGAGGCCTTCCGCAAGCTGCAGGACAGCCTGAACGGTTTGTTCGGTGGTGGAAAGAAACGCACAGGTGGCGGTGGCGACGGCGGAGGCACGTCCAAGGGCGGCGGACTCGGCCTGTTGGGCATCGGCCTTGCCGTGCTTGGCGCGATCTGGCTGTACAGCGCGGTGTATGTAGTCGACGAGCAGGAGCAAGCCGTGGTGCTGCGCTTCGGCAAGTACTATGAAACGGTGGGTCCGGGCCTGAACATCTATTTCCCGCCTATCGACCGCAAGTACCTGGAAAACGTCACGCGCGAGCGTTCGTATACCAAGCAGGGGCAGATGCTCACCGAAGACGAGAACATCGTCGAAGTGCCGCTGACCGTGCAGTACAAGATCACCAACCTGCAGGACTTCGTCCTGCGCGTCGACCAGCCTGAAATCAGCCTGCAGCATGCTACCGACAGCGCACTGCGCCACGTGGTGGGTTCCACCGCGATGGACCAGGTGCTGACCGAAGGCCGCGAGCAGATGGCCGGCGAGATCAAGGAGCGCCTGCAGCGTTTCCTCGACACCTACCAGACCGGTATCACCGTCACCCAGGTGAACGTGCAGAGCGCGGCAGCCCCGCGTGAAGTGCAGGAAGCCTTCGACGACGTGATCCGCGCCCGGGAAGACGAGCAGCGCTCGCGCAACCAGGCCGAAGGCTATGCCAACGGCGTGATTCCCGAGGCTCGCGGTCAGGCCCAGCGCATCATCGAAGATGCCAACGGCTACCGCGACGAAGTCGTATCGCGCGCCAAGGGTGAGGCCGACCGCTTCACCAAGCTGGTCACCGAGTACCGCAAGGCTCCCGACGTAACCCGTCAGCGCCTGTACCTGGAAACCATGCAGGACGTGTACAGCAACACCAGCAAGGTGCTGGTGGCCAGCAAGGAAGGTCAGAACAACCTGATCTACCTGCCGCTGGACAAGATGGTCGGTGGCGACCGCAACAACAGCAGCACGCCTGCCGCCAGCACGCCGGCTTCGGCCAGCGACGCCGCCGGCGCACGCGCTGCGGCCGACCTGCAGCAGCAACAGCGTGAAATGCGTTCAAGGGAGAGTCGCTGATGGGCAATAAATCTGTGATCGCCCTTGTCGTCACCGTCGTTCTGGCGGTGGCAGCATGGAACTGCTTCTACATCGTTGCGCAAACCGAACGTGCGGTCCTCCTGCAATTCGGCCGCGTGGTTCAGGCCGATGTCCAGCCTGGCCTGCATGTGAAGCTCCCGTACGTCAACCAGGTGCGCAAGTTCGATGCGCGGCTGATGACCCTCGACGCCCCGACCCAGCGGTTCCTGACCCTGGAGAAGAAAGCGGTGATGGTCGATGCCTATGCCAAATGGCGTGTGAAGGATGCCGAGCGCTACTACACCGCTACTTCCGGCATGAAGCAGATCGCCGACGAGCGTCTGTCGCGACGTCTCGAATCAGGTCTGCGTGACCAGTTCGGCAAGCGCACCCTGCACGAAGTGGTGTCGGGCGAGCGTGACGCGTTGATGTCCGACATCACCACGTCGCTCAACCGCATGGCAGACAAGGAGCTGGGTATCGAGGTCATCGACGTGCGCGTCAAGGCCATCGACCTGCCCAAGGAAGTCAACCGCAGCGTGTTCGAACGCATGAGTACCGAGCGTGAGCGCGAGGCGCGCGAGCACCGTGCGAAGGGTAACGAATTGGCAGAAGGCATTCGTGCCGATGCCGATCGTCAGCGTCGCGTGCTGTTGGCTGAAGCCTATCGCGAGTCCGAGGAAGCGCGTGGTGACGGCGATGCGCAGGCAGCGTCCATCTACGCCCAGGCCTATGGACAGGATCAGGAATTCTATTCCTTCTTCCGCAGCCTGCAGGCGTACCGCCAGAGCTTCGCCAACAAGAGCGATGTGATGGTGCTGGACTCCAAAAGCGATTTCTTCCGCTTCATGGAGAAGTACAAGCCCTGATCGGCTTTCCCCGCCGGGCGGTTTAACCGTTTGGCGGGGTGAACGATCGGCGAAACGTGTGTATGATGCGGCAGCCGGGAAATTCCCGGCTTTTTTGCGTCTGCAACATAGATCGGCCGATTCATAGGCCCGGTTCATGAGGACATTGCCCCGCGACCTGCTTGCGGTGGGCGATTTCTGCTTCACTCAAGGCTAGCCCGACGGCAGGCCGCCCGGATCATAGGGGAAAGGCGTAATGGCAACGGTAGACCGCTGGCTGCTGCCAGATGGCATCGAAGAAGTACTGCCGCCCGAGGCTGCGCGCATCGAAGTCGCGCGGCGTCAGGTGTTGGACCTGTTCCAGAGCTGGGGTTACGAGTTCGTCGTGACGCCGCACATCGAATACCTCGAGTCGCTGCTGACCGGTGCCGGTCAGGATCTGGATCTGCGCACCTTCAAGGTGATCGACCCGCAATCGGGTCGGCAGATGGGCTTTCGTGCCGACATCACGCCCCAGGTGGCGCGTATCGATGCGCACACCCTGCGCCGTGAAGGACCGAACCGCCTGTGCTATGCCGGCAGTGTGCTGCATGCACAGCCGCGGGCACTGTCCAGTTCGCGCAGCCCGATCCAGCTGGGTGCCGAACTGTATGGCGACGCCAGTCCGAGCAGCGACGTGGAAGTCATCAGCCTGATGCTGACCATGCTGGAAATGGCCGATGTGCCAGACGTGCACATGGATCTGGGGCACGTCGGTATCTACCGCGGCCTGGCCCGTGCGGCCGGGCTGTCGGGCGATGTCGAGCAGCAGTTGTTCGATGCCCTGCAGCGCAAGGCCATCGACGAAGTGATCGTGCTTACCGAAGGGTTGCAAGCGGACCTTGCCCAGATGCTGCGTGCCTTGGTTGGCCTGTGTGGCGGTCGCGAAGTGCTGGCGCAGGCCAAGGTACGCCTTGCCAATGCACCGGCGCCGGTGATGACCGCGCTGGACGACCTGCTGGCGATTGCCGAACGGCTGTCGTTGCGTTTTCCGCAATTGCCGCTGTACTTCGACTTGGGCGAGTTGCGCGGTTATCACTATCACACCGGCGTGGTATTCGCCGTGTTCGTTCCAGGCATGGGCCAGTCCATTGCCCAGGGCGGCCGCTACGACGACATCGGCGCGGACTTCGGTCGCGCCCGCCCGGCAACCGGTTTCTCCACGGACCTCAAGTCCCTGGTGACACTGGGTCGGGCCCGGATCGAACTGCCTGCTGGTGGCGTCTGGATGCCTGACAGCACCGATGCGGCTCTTTGGCAGGCAGTCTGCCAGCTGCGCCGCGAGGGCCGGCGCGTGGTCCAGGCCCTGCCGGGACAGACGATCGAGGCTGCCGGCGAGGCAGATTGCGACTGTCAATTGATTCAGCAGAACGGGCAATGGCAAGTGCTGCCACTGGCCTCTTGAGTTTTCCCGCCGGCCGCTGCCGGCACCAAGTTTGCGCGAATGAGGACAAGTGTTATGGGTAAGAATGTCGTAGTCCTGGGCACCCAATGGGGTGATGAGGGCAAAGGCAAGATCGTTGATCTGCTGACCGAACATGCTGCCGCGGTGGTGCGCTATCAAGGCGGCCACAACGCCGGCCACACGCTGGTCATCGACGGTGAGAAAACCGTCCTGCACCTGATCCCGTCGGGCGTGCTGCGCGAAGGCGTCCAGTGTCTGATCGGCAATGGCGTGGTAGTTGCACCTGACGCTTTGATGCGCGAGATCACCAAGCTGGAAGAGAAAGGCGTACCGGTGCGCGAGCGCCTGCGTATCAGCCCGTCCTGCCCGCTGATCCTGTCCTTCCACGTGGCGCTGGATCAAGCCCGTGAAAAGGCCCGCGGGGAGCTGAAGATCGGCACTACCGGTCGCGGCATCGGCCCCGCATATGAAGACAAGGTTGCCCGTCGCGGCCTGCGTGTGGGCGACCTGCTCAACATGCCGCGCTTCGAAGACAAGCTGCGTGAGCTGGTGGATTATCACAACTTCATGCTGGTGGGTTACTACAAAGAGCCGGCCATCGAGTTCGAAAAGACCCTGGCCGAGTGCAAGGAATACGCCGAGCTGCTCAAGCCGCTGATGCTGGACGTGACTGCCGAACTGCACGACCTGCGTCGCGCCGGCAAGGACATCATGTTCGAAGGTGCCCAAGGTTCGCTGCTGGACATCGACCACGGTACCTACCCGTACGTGACCAGTTCCAACACCACCGCAGGTGGCGTTGCAACCGGCTCGGGCGTTGGTCCCATGTTCCTGGACTACATCCTGGGCATCACCAAGGCGTACACCACTCGCGTCGGTTCGGGCCCGTTCCCGACCGAGCTGTTCGATGAAGTCGGTGCGCACTTGGCCAAGCAGGGCCACGAATTTGGCGCGACCACCGGCCGTGCTCGTCGTTGTGGCTGGTTCGACGCTGTCATCCTGCGCCGCGCTATCGACGTGAACAGCATCTCTGGCATCTGCCTGACCAAGCTGGACGTACTCGATGGTCTCGAAACCATCAACATCTGCACCGGTTACAAAGATGCAGAAGGCAAGGACGTTGCCCCCACGGACGCTGACAGCTACGTGGGCCTGCAGCCCGTGTACGAAGAAGTGCCGGGTTGGAGCGAGTCGACCGTGGGTGCGAAAACCCTGGAAGAGCTGCCCGCCAACGCCCGTGCGTATATCAAGCGTGTCGAGGAGCTGATCGGCGCACCGATCGACATCATCTCGACCGGGCCGGACCGTAACGAAACCATCGTGCTGCGTCACCCGTTCGGCTGACAGCGGTTCGCGCAACACAGCACAGGGCCCTTCGGGGCCCTTTGTCGTTCAAGCAACAGGCGAACCTTCTCGGCACGGCCTTTGCTGTGTGAGTCCTCAATCAGGCGCCATCATCAGAATGGCGTCAATAAAAAGGGGATCCACATGTCCGCTGTCCTTTCTCTTCTGCGCAGCCGTTTGCTGCGTCCGGTCTTTATCGCCTTGGGCATCGCTCTTTTGGTGCAGGTGCTGGCCGCCATTGCGCTGACCCGAAGCACGGTCACCGCGCTTGAATCGGACCTGGACCGTCGCATGGCTCAGGATAGCCAACGGCTGACGGGCGAGCTGCAAAGCGCGAGCGCGGAAGTGTCTTCCGGCCTCGAAAGTCTTTCGGACAATACCCGCCAGCGCCTGAGTGCCGGTTTGTCGGCACGTCTGACCGGCGAGCAGGCGCAGATCCGCGCCACGCTGGACAAGGACCTGCGGGAATCGGCCACCGACATGGCCGAATTGCTGGCCTCGGTCGCGCCGCGGGCAATGTGGGACAACGATGTACCGACGCTTTCCGAGTTCGCCCGCCGTGCCCAGCGTAATCCCAACGTGCTGTTCGTGATCTACAACGACGCTCAGGGCGAGCACTTGACCCGCTACTTGAACCGCGACAACCCCATCAACCAGGCGCTGCTGGCCAAGGGTGCCGGTGAGCGAGCCCTGGACAAGGTGCTCAATGCGGCCAAGACGGACCCGGCGGTGATCTATGTCGAGGCCTCGATCAACCCCAATGGCGCGGAGATCGGCCGGGTGTTGATGGCTGTTTCGCGCACCGGTGTGGAAGCCGAAGTGGCCGAGCTGGACAAGCGCTTCGCGGCTTTGATTGCCAGTGCGGGGCAGTTGGTGGGCGAAAGTCTGCAGGGCGCCTCGGCTGAAAGCGCCAAGGCGCTGCAGGCGCGTCTGCAGTCGGCGGAATCGGCGGCGGCGACCATGCAGGCCAATACTCACAACACGGTGCAGGCCGCTGCAGCGCAGTTACGCTGGCGCATCGGTCTGTGCCTGGCCTTGGTCGGCATGGTCATGCTGGTGGTGCTGGCCGCAGTACTGGGGCGGCGCGTAGTGCACCGTCTGCGTCTGCTGGTCGGGGCGCTGGACGACCTGGCTGCGGGTGAGGGCGATCTGACCAAGCGGGTTGCGATCCACAGCCGTGACGAAATCGGCGACATGGCGGCGGCGGTCAATCGGTTTGTCGACAAGCTGCAGCCTATCGTTCGTGAAGCGGGCGAGGTGGCGCACAAGACCGGCGTCGAGATCGGCAGCATGGCTCAGCGCAACGCCGGTGCCGATGACGCCGCCCAACTGCAGCGCGATGAAGTTGCGCAGAGCCTGCACGACCTGTCGCAGATGGCCGATGAAGCTCAGGCCGAGAGCCAGGCGATGCAGTCGGCTTTGCAGCAGGTGGCACAGATACGCAAGGCCACGGACGATAACACCCGTGCCTCGCAACAGGTCGGGGGGCTGATCGAGGCCTTGGCCGGCCAGGTGCAGAACGGTTCCAAAGTGATCGAGCGCCTGGCCGAGCAGAGCCAGCAGATCGAAGTGGTGTTGACAGTGATCCATGGGATCGCCGAACAAACCAACCTGTTGGCGCTCAATGCCGCCATCGAGGCGGCGCGGGCCGGTGAGACCGGGCGCGGTTTCGCTGTGGTCGCCGACGAGGTGCGCGCTCTGGCGAGCAAGACGCAGAGTTCGACGGGCGATATCCAGGCCCATATCGGCGCTTTGCAGGCCGGTGCGCGGGAGGCGGTTGCAGCTATCGGCCAGGCCGGACGGCAGGCGGACGAAGGGCTGGCGGTACTGCGCGACAGCGCGCGGTTGCAGCAGGCTGTGCAGGCTTCGGTCGAGCAGGTGCACTCGGCGATCGGCCTGGCAACCCAGGCTGCCGAACAGCAGGCACGAGGCGCGCAGGCTGTGAAGGGCAGGGTGCAGGTGATTCACGCCCAGGCAGAAAAAGCAGCGTTCGCCGTACAGCAGACCACGGCCAGCAGCCGAGAGCTGGACAAGCTCGCTGCCCAGCTCAAAGCCAGCCTGGGCCAGTTCCGCGCCTGAGACCTCGCTGTGGTGTGTCTGACGAACCGCAGCGCCTTTTCGCGGCCACGGACCGCTCCTACAGGATTGCGTGGCTTCATCGTAGGAGCAGTCACCGGCCGCGAAGGCCGCGCTGCGGTCTGGCTGACGAACCTCGGGTCAGGAGGTGCGGTTCAGGTACATACGGGTGGTAAGCAGGTACACCGGTACGCCGGAAATCAGGATCAGCAATGCCGCGTACGGCGCGGCGGCGGCGAACTCCATGTTCGAGGTGTGCGACCACACCTCGGTCGCCAAAGTCGTCATGCCAGTGGGGGCCAACACCAGCGTGGCGGTCAGCTCCTTCATCCCATCGAGGAATACCAGCGCGAATGCCGCCGCCATTGCCGGGAAGATGATCGGGAGGGTCACCCGGCAGAACGCGGTGAACGGCGTGGCGCCCAAGGTCCGTGCCGCTTCTTCGAGCGCAGGCGCAGCCTTGTTCAGCGCCGTGCGCACCGGCGCCTGCGCCAGGGGCAGAAACAGCAGCGCGTAGGCCAGCAACAGCAGCCCTGTGGTCTGGTACATCGCCGGAACGTAGTGCAGGGCGAAATACACCAGCGTCAAAGCGATCACCAGCCCCGGTAGCGCATGCAGCAGGTAGGGCAAGCGTTCTGCCCAGATGGCCAGGCGGCCCCGGTGGCGCACCACCAACAGCCCCACGGGCAATGCCAGCGCCAGGCACAGCGCGGCGCCGCCTAGAGCCAATGCCAACGAGGTCAACAGTGCCTCGCCGATGGCCGCTGCGGGAAAAGCCGCCGACGAGCCTTTCAGCAGCCAATAGCCAAGCATGGCCAGTGGCACCCCGCTGCCAACGACCACCAGCAGCAGGCAATACAACTGCGCCAACACCCGCCAGGCGCCGAGCCGCAAAGGGGTTGCACGCCGGGCTGCGCCTTGACCGGTGCGAATGTGGCGCGCATTGCCACGAACCTTCAGCTCCAGCCACAGCAGCAATAGGCACAGCACCAGCAACAGCGCCGACAGCATTGCCGCATTGGTGTTACTGAATTCCAGTTCGAACTGTTGATAGATCGCTGTGGTGAAGGTCTGCAACCCCAGGATCGACAGCGCTCCAAACTCCACCAGCATGTGCAGCGCGATCAACAGCGCCCCGCCCAGCACTGCCGGCCACAGCAGCGGCAGGGTGACCTTGAAGAACACCCCTGTGCGGTTCTGCCCCAGCGTACGCGCCGATTCCTCCAGAGAAGTGTCCAGGTTGCGCAACGTGGCGGCGACCGGCAGAAACACCAGCGGGTATTTCGACAAGGTCATCACCAGAATGGCGCCGCCCAATCCTTCGAATCGCGAGCTGAGCGAAACCCAGGTGAAGCCGCTGACGAAAGCCGGTACCGCGAATGGCAGGCAGAGGATTACGCCCCAGAGACGTCGGCCGGCCAAGTCGCTGCGCTCCAGTAGCCAGGCCAGGCTCACACCGATGATCACGCAGGCTGCCGTCACCCCGGCCATCAACATCAGGGTGTTGCCCAGCAAGCGCAGCACGTAGGGGCGCCACAGCAGCCTGATGGCTTCATGCAGGCCGGCTTGCCATGCTTTCAGGCCGACGTAGAGCAGGGGCAGCAGGCTCAGCCCGACCAGCAGCAGAACGGGTACGAGCACCCAGATCGAGGGGCGCTTGCGCCGCCCCGCAGGAACGAAGAGAAAGGTGGTCAATTCAGGCCGACGTCCCGTTCCAGGTCCAGGGCGTCCTCGGCATTGCCGATGTCCGCTGGGGTGATGGCCGGTGCCTGCAGCTCTTCGAACGGCTTCAGGCCGCGGTCCGAGACCATGCCTTTGTGCAGTGGGTACTCGGCAGTGGTCTGGGTGATCACGCGCTGGCCTTCCTCGCTGGCCATGTAGGCGAGCAGCGCCTGGGCTTCGCGCGGATGCTTGCTGGACTTGAGAACCGCTGCAGAGGAAATGGTGATCAGGCCGCCGGCGTCGCCGTTGCTGAAGTAATGCAGTTTGGAGTCGAGCTGGCCTTTCTCGCGCAGGAGTGCGAACCAGTAGTAGTTGTTTACCAGGACGGTGGCGATTTCGCCGTTTTCCACTGCCTTGAGGGCGACCATGTTGTTGGTGTAGGTCTTACCGAAGGCGCGCAGGCCGGTCAGCCATTCCTCGGCGGCTTCGCGACCGTGCAGCTTGATGATGGCCACGGCCTGCTCCTGGAAAGCGCCGCTGGTGGGCACGAAGCCAACCTTGCCCTGCCATTGCGGCTCGGCGAATTCCAGTACCGTTTCGGGCAGGTCTTTCTCGTCGATCAGCTTTGGGTTGTAGGCCACCACGCGTACGCGAGCGGTAACGCCCATCCACGAACCGTCCTTGGCGACGTATTCAGGCGGTAGCATGTTCAAGGTGCTGGCGTCGATTTTGGCCAGAAAGCCTTTCTCGCCCAGATTGTTCAGAGGGGGTGACTCTTCGGTGTAGATGAGGTCCGCCGGAGAGCGTTCGCCTTCTTCCATTACCTGGCTGGCCAATTGATTGCTGCTGCCCTTGCGGACATTGACGTGAATGCCGGTCTTGGCCTCGTAGGCCTGTGCAATGGCCTCGCCTATTTCCTTGTGCTGACCGTTGTAGAGGGTCAGCTCGACCTTGTCGGCGGCCTGGACCAACGGGGCGGCCAGTGCCGTACTCAGCAGGCAGGCAGCCACTGTGCGAAAAAGGGACCGGAGGGTTCGTTTGGGCATGGGGCAACTTCCTTACGGCAGGGCAGCGGATCTTGAAACAATTGTAAACGATATAGGTTCTCAGGTGGCCTTCCGGATCCACACAAGGCATCTCTGTAGGAGCGGTCATCGGCCGCGAAGGGCGCAATGGTGTGTGCCTGAAACAATGCGTTGCCTGTTTCGCGGCCACGGATCGCTCCTGCGGGAGGGGTGAGGAAATTTTGGAATGCCAGAAACGCAAAAACCCGCTTTCGCGGGTTCTTGTGAAGAATTGGTGCCCAGAAGAAGACTCGAACTTCCACGACCGTAAGGTCACCAGCACCTGAAGCTGGCGTGTCTACCAATTTCACCATCTGGGCAGCATCAGCAGCGTTGTACGCCGTTGATGGGGCGCACTATACGACCGCCTTTTTGATCTGTAAACCCCTGTTTTGATTTTGTTAATTCAAAACACTCAGGCGCATTGCGCAGGCCTGAAACGCAAAAACCCGCTTTCGCGGGTTTTTGTGAGTGACACCAGATTGATGTAATCTTGTGTCCTGAATTGGTGCCCAGAAGAAGACTCGAACTTCCACGACCGTAAGGTCACCAGCACCTGAAGCTGGCGTGTCTACCAATTTCACCATCTGGGCAGCATCTGCAACGCTGTGCGTTGTCGATGGCGCGCACTATACGGAGCGCCCTTTAAGCTGTAAACCCCCATGGCGAGAAAAATCGACTAAAATTCTCCAGTGGCGTCCCGGACACTGTTTTCGACCTCGGGGCAGGGCTTTTAACTGGCAGGCAGCGCCTGAAATTTCCCGTTTCAATACGCGTATGCCAAACTAACGCCTATATAGACAAGGTGAATTCTCTCTAATGGCCGATTGGCAGACCCTCGATCCCGAGGCCGCTCGTGAAGCGGAAAAATACGAAAACCCCATTCCCAGCCGTGAGCTGATCCTCAAGCACCTCGACGAGCGCGGCTCTCCCGCCAGCCGCGAGCAGCTGGTGGACGAGTTCGGCCTCACCACCGAGGACCAGCTGGAAGCCCTGCGCCGCCGCTTGCGTGCCATGGAGCGCGATGCGCAACTGATCTACACCCGCCGTGGCACCTATGCCCCGGTGGACAAGCTGGACCTGATCGCCGGTCGCATCAGCGGCCACCGCGATGGTTTCGGCTTCCTGATCCCCGACGACGGCAGCGACGACCTGTTCATGAGCCCGGCGCAGATGCGTCTGGTGTTCGATGGCGACCGTGCCCTGGCCCGAGTCTCCGGCCTCGACCGTCGCGGCCGTCGCGAAGGCGTGATCGTCGAAGTCGTGTCCCGTGCCCATGAAACCATCGTTGGCCGGTACTTCGAAGAAGGCGGCATTGGTTTCGTGACACCGGACAACCCCAAGGTGCAGCAGGAAGTGCTGATCACCCCCGGTCGCCACGGCGCCGCGAAGATCGGCCAATTCGTCGGGGTGAAGATCACCCATTGGCCAACCGCGCGCTTCCAGCCTCAGGGTGACATCGTCGAAGTGCTGGGCAACTACATGGCGCCCGGCATGGAAATCGACGTCGCCCTGCGTACCTACGATATTCCCCACGTATGGCCGGAAGCCGTGCTCAAGGAGGCCGCCAAGCTCAAGCCGCAGGTCGAAGACAAGGACAAGGAGAAGCGCATCGACCTGCGTCATCTGCCGTTCGTGACCATCGACGGCGAAGACGCACGCGACTTCGACGATGCCGTCTATTGCGAAGCCAAGAGCAAGCTGCGCCTGTTCAACGGCGGCTGGACCCTGTACGTCGCCATTGCCGACGTGTCCAGCTACGTGAAGCTTGGCTCGGCGCTCGATACCGAAGCGCAGGTACGTGGCAACTCGGTGTACTTCCCCGAGCGCGTGATTCCGATGCTGCCCGAGCAGCTGTCCAACGGCCTGTGTTCGCTGAACCCCCATGTCGACCGCTTGGCCATGGTCTGCGAGATGACCATCTCCAAGACCGGCGAGATGACCGACTACAGCTTCTACGAAGCCGTGATCCACTCCCACGCGCGCCTGACCTACAACAAGGTCAGTACCCTGCTCGAGCATTCGCGCAGCAGCGAAGCCAAGACCCTGCGCGGCGAGTTCGGCGATGTGCTGCCCCATCTCAAGCAGCTGTATGCCCTGTACAAGGTGCTGCTGTCGGCGCGCCACGTGCGCGGTGCCATCGACTTCGAGACCCAGGAGACCCGTATCGTCTTCGGCTCCGAGCGCAAGATCGCCGAGATCAAACCGACCATCCGCAACGATGCCCACAAGCTGATCGAGGAGTGCATGCTGGCGGCCAACGTGGCCACTGCCGAGTTCCTCAAGAAGCACGAGATCCCGGCCCTCTATCGTGTCCACGACGGCCCGCCCCCGGAGCGTCTGGAAAAGCTGCGTGCCTTCCTCGGCGAGCTTGGCCTGTCGCTGAACAAGGGCAAGGACGGTCCGTCGCCCAAGGATTACCGCGCGCTGCTGGAAACCATCCAGGGTCGCCCGGACTTCCACGTGATCCAGACCGTCATGCTGCGCTCTCTGAGCCAGGCGGTGTACAGCGCCGACAACCATGGCCACTTCGGCCTGAACTACGAGGCGTACACCCACTTCACTTCGCCGATCCGCCGCTATCCCGACCTGCTCACGCACCGGGCGATCCGCAGCGTGATCCACTCCAAGCAGGACACTCCGCACGTCAAGCGCGCTGGCGCGCCAACCATTCCCAAGGCGCGTATCTATCCGTACGACGAAGCCGCGCTGGAGCAGTTGGGCGAAGAGTGCTCGATGAGCGAGCGCCGTGCCGACGAAGCCACCCGTGACGTGGTCAACTGGCTCAAGTGCGAGTTCATGAAGGATCGCGTGGGCGAAACCTTCCCGGGCGTGATCACTGCCGTGACTGGTTTCGGCCTGTTCGTCGAACTGACCGACATCTTTGTCGAAGGCTTGGTGCACGTCACCGCGCTGCCGGGCGACTACTACCACTTCGACCCGATCCACCATCGCCTGGCCGGCGAGCGTACTGGGCGCAATTTCCGCCTGGGCGACACGGTCGAGGTGCAGGTCATGCGGGTCGACCTGGACGAGCGCAAGATCGACTTCGGCATTGGCGAGGCAACGCTGAACCAGCCGATCGGGCGCAAGAACCGCAAGGCCGACGCGCCGGCGGGCAAGCCCAAGAGCTACCCGACCACGCCTGCGGTCGAAAAGACCGCCGCCGAGAAGCCAGCCGCTGCCGCCGCCAAGCGCAGCGCTGCCCCGAGCAAGGCGCGCAAGGCCGACAGCGACGAGGTCTATCGGGCATCCGATGCCGCAGCGCAGAACGCCGAGGTGCGCAAGAGCCGGGAAATGAAGAAGGCCCTGCTTGCAGACGCCGCCAAGGGCGGCTCGACCAAGGCTTCCGGCAGCCGCAATGGCGGTGCTGGCAGCACGGGTGGCGGAGGTGATGCCAAGGCGACCAAGCATCGCAAGGGCCCATCGAAATCGGGCAGCCGCAAACCCAAGGCCAAGTCATGAGTCAGCTGGAAAAGATCTACGGCGTGCACGCCGTGGAAGCGTTGCTGCGTCATCACCCCAAGCGGGTCAAGCAGATCTGGTTGTCCGATGGCCGCAGCGAGCCGCGGGTGCAGACCCTGGTAGAGCTGGCGACGCAGAATCGCGTGGCGGTTGGCCAGGCCGAGAGGCGTGAGCTGGATGCCTGGGTCGAGGGCGTGCACCAGGGTGTAGTGGCGGAGGTCAGTCCGAGCCAGGTGTGGGGCGAGGCGATGCTCGACGAGCTGCTCGATCGTACCGAGGGCGCGCCGTTGCTGCTGGTCCTGGATGGCGTGACCGATCCGCACAACCTGGGTGCCTGCATGCGTACCGCCGATGCGGCTGGAGCGCTTGCCGTGATCGTGCCGAAGGATAAGTCCGCCACGCTGACTCCGGCCGTGCGCAAGGTGGCCTGCGGCGCGGCGGAAGTGATTCCGTTGGTAGCCGTGACCAACCTGGCACGTACCCTGGAAAAACTGCAGCAGCGCGGCCTGTGGGTAGTGGGGACTGCCGGCGAGGCGGAAAACGAGATCTACCAGCAGGACATGACCGGGCCGACCATCCTGATCATGGGCGCCGAAGGCAAGGGCATGCGTCGCCTGACCCGCGAGCACTGCGACTACCTGGTGAAACTGCCGATGGCGGGCAGCGTGAGCAGCCTGAACGTGTCGGTGGCGACCGGCATCTGTCTGTTCGAAGCAGTTCGTCAGCGTAACGCCAAGAAGAAATGATTCGCCTGGGCCGGCCCCTTCGCGGGCAGAGCCCGCTCCCACAGATCTGACCGATAGATGTGGGAGCGGGGCGGGCGGCGAGCCCTCTGCCCGCGAAGGGGGCGGCCGCGACCCCGCTACCGTTGTTCAAATATTCACCAATCCTCTTGCTTCCCCCCACCCCCTTCTCTACAATTGCGCCCCTTGCCGTGATGGCTGGTGCACCCGTGCGCCTCTATCGAAAAGCCACAAGGCAAGACACACAGTGTCATTCACTCCTTGTCTGACCGCTCTGGCGGCAGGCTACAACCCGTAAGGAGCATTCATGCGTCATTACGAAATCATCTTTCTGGTCCACCCGGATCAGAGCGAGCAAGTCGGCGGCATGGTTGAGCGTTACACCAAGCTGATCGAAGAAGACGGCGGCAAGATCCACCGTCTGGAAGATTGGGGCCGTCGTCAACTGGCCTACGCCATCAACAACGTTCACAAGGCTCACTACGTGATGCTGAACGTTGAGTGCACCGGCAAGGCCCTGGCCGAGCTGGAAGACAACTTCCGCTACAACGATGCCGTGATCCGTAACCTTGTCATCCGTCGCGACGAAGCCGTCACCGACCAGTCCGAGATGCTCAAGGCAGAAGAAAACCGCAGCGAGCGCCGTGAGCGTCGTGACCGTCCTGAGCACTCTGACAACGCCGATGGCGATGACAGCGACAACAGCGACGCCAGCGATAACGCTGACGAGTAATCCACGGACCTTTTGAGGAGCCCATTACATGGCACGTTTCTTCCGTCGTCGTAAATTTTGCCGCTTCACCGCTGAAGATGTGAAGGAGATCGACTACAAAGATCTCAACACTCTGAAAGCCTACGTATCCGAAACCGGCAAGATCGTTCCAAGCCGTATCACCGGTACCAAGGCTCGTTATCAGCGTCAGCTGGCCGTCGCTATCAAGCGCGCCCGCTTCCTGGCCCTGCTGGCCTACACCGACAGCCACGGCCGCTGAGACCGGGTTGTCGATACGCAGTAAAAGGATAGATACGCATGCGTGCCCTGGCTGATTTCATCATGCGCGGTCGCATGCAGGCCACTCTGGTAGTGGTCGGATGCGCGGCATTGCCGCTGTTGTTCTGGTTGAGTGCTGCCGCAGCGTGCCTGGTGTACCTGCGGCGCGGCATGAGTGACGCCATTGGCGTCCTCATCTGGGCTCTGCTGCCGGCCTTGGCCTGGTGGTACTTCGGTGAACCGCGCACCTTGATGGTGTTGCTGGGCGCGCTGGGGCTCGCGGCGCTGTTGCGCGCGGGGTGGGCCTGGAATCGCGTGCTGCTGGCCAGCATAGCGCTGGGGCTGGTGTACGGAGTGTTGTTGGGCGTGGTCTTTCGCGAACCCATCGAAGCGTTGGCGCAGGCGTTGAACGAACGTCTGCCGCAGATGCTCGGTGGTCTCTACCAGCAGATGTCGGTAGAGGAGCGGGCCAACCTTGGCAACCTCATTGCGCCGGTACTCAACGGTTTGATAGCGGCACTGTTGCAAGTCGTCAGCGTAGCAGCCCTGATGCTGGGGCGTTACTGGCAGGCGGCGTTGTACAACCCGGGTGGTTTTGGCAGCGAGTTTCGCGCCATTCGCATTCCACTCTGGCCGGCGGTACTGCTGCTGGCGTGCATGCTCATCGGTCCGAACTTCGGACCTCAGATGGCCATGTTGACGCCGTTGTGCAGCGTACCGCTGGTGTTCGCCGGGCTGGCCCTGATGCATGGGCTGGTCAAGGCGGGCAAGCTGGGCAGGTTCTGGCTCGTTGGGATGTACGTCACGCTCGTGCTGTTCATGCAGCTGATCTATCCGTTGCTCGTGGTCCTGGCCATTGTCGACAGCCTGATTGATTTTCGCGGCCGCATCGGGCCGAAAGGTACCGATAGCGATTCCGCGAACGGTGAAGGTTAAAAGTTAAGAGGTTTATACCAAATGGAACTGATCCTGCTGGAAAAAGTCGCCAACCTGGGCAACCTGGGCGATAAGGTAAATGTTAAGGCCGGTTACGGTCGTAACTTCCTGCTGCCATTCGGCAAAGCTACCGCTGCGACCGCTGCCAACCTGGCTGCGTTCGAAGAGCGTCGCGCCGAGCTGGAAAAAGCAGCTGCCGACAAGAAGGCTTCGGCCGAAACGCGTGCTGCCCAACTGGCCGAGCTGGAAGTGACCATCACTGCCACCGCTGGCGACGAAGGCAAGCTGTTCGGTTCGATCGGCACCCACGACATCGCTGACGCCCTGACCGCCTCCGGCGTCGAAGTGGCCAAGTCTGAAGTGCGTCTGCCGAACGGCACCATCCGTAACGTTGGCGAATACGACGTAGCCGTGCACCTGCACAGCGACGTTGAAGCTACCGTACGCGTTGTCGTAGTAGCTGCGTAAGTCGGCTGGCACCTCTGGTGCCAGGCGGTTTAACATCGGGCACGACCTGTTCACAGGTCGTGCCTTTTGTTTTTGTGAAGAAGCTGTTTTCTGCAACCCGAATTTCAAGTGGCCATGAACGAGATATCCGCTCCCGAGCAATACGATCTGCAAACCGCTGCCCTCAAGGTGCCGCCGCATTCCGTCGAGGCCGAACAGGCCGTGCTCGGCGGCTTGATGCTGGACAACAACGCCTGGGAACGTGTGCTGGATCAGGTGTCGGACGGCGATTTCTATCGTCATGACCATCGGCTGATCTTCCGCGCCATCGCCAAGCTGGCCGATCAGAACACGCCTTTCGATGTGGTGACTCTGCACGAACAGCTCGACAAGGAAGGCCAGGGCACCCAGGTCGGTGGACTGGGCTATCTGGGCGAGCTGGCGAAGAACACGCCGTCGGTGGCCAACATCAAGGCTTACGCGCAGATCGTCCGCGAGCGTGCCACGCTGCGTCAACTGATCAGCATCAGCAGCGAGATCGCCGACAGTGCGTTCAATCCGCAGGGGCGCAACGCTGCCGAAATTCTCGACGAGGCCGAACGGCAGATCTTTCAGATCGCCGAAGCGCGGCCCAAGACCGGTGGCCCGGTCAGCGTCAACGACCTGCTCACCAAGGCCATCGATCGCATCGACACGCTGTTCAATACCGATGCGGCCATTACCGGCCTGTCCACTGGCTACACCGATCTGGACGAGAAGACCAGCGGCCTGCAGCCAGCCGACCTGATCATCGTTGCCGGCCGTCCATCCATGGGCAAGACCACCTTCGCCATGAACCTGGTGGAAAACGCCGTGCTGCGCAGCGAGAAAGCCGTGCTCGTGTATTCGCTGGAAATGCCAGGCGATTCGCTGATCATGCGTATGCTTTCTTCGCTGGGGCGTATCGATCAGACCAAGGTGCGTTCGGGTCGCCTGGACGACGACGATTGGCCGCGCCTGACCTCGGCGGTCAACCTGCTCAACGACCGCAAGCTGTTCATCGACGATACGGCCGGCATCAGCCCGTCGGAGATGCGCGCGCGTACCCGTCGGCTGGTACGCGAACACGGTGAGATCGGCCTGATCATGATCGACTACCTGCAGCTCATGCAGATCCCTGGTTCCAGCGGCGACAACCGTACCAACGAGATCTCCGAGATCTCTCGCTCGTTGAAGGCGCTGGCGAAGGAGTTCAATTGCCCGGTGGTGGCGCTGTCGCAGCTCAACCGCTCGCTCGAGCAGCGGCCGAACAAGCGTCCGGTGAACTCCGACCTGCGTGAATCCGGCGCCATCGAGCAGGACGCCGACGTGATCATGTTCGTCTATCGCGACGAGGTGTATCACCCGGACACCGAGCACAAGGGCATTGCCGAGATCATCATCGGCAAGCAACGTAACGGTCCGATCGGTTTCATTCGCCTGGCGTTCATCGGCAAGTACACCCGCTTCGAGAACCTTGCGCCGGGCAGTTACAACTTCGACGACGACGAATAGTGATCCTGCAGGTACGGCCCCTTCGCGGGTAGAACCCGCTCCCACAGGAGCTGCGTACAGCGCCCCTTCGCGGGTAGAACCCGCTCCCACAGGAGCTGCGTACAGCGCCCCTTCGCGGGTAGAACCCGCTCCCACAGGAGCTGCGTACAGCGCCCCTTCGCGGGTAGAACCCATTCCCACAGGAGCCGTGTGCAGCGCCGCTTCTTGTGGGAGCGGGCTCTGCCCGCGAAAGGGTCACTGCGGTTGATCAGGTCTACCGGATAAATATCTTCGCCGCCTATTTCCGACTAAAGCCATCGGAATTGGTTGTTTTTTGTGCTATATTCCGCGCCCGCGATTTTTCATACGGTCATCGACATGCAAGCAGCCAAGCCGCTTTTTGACTATCCCAAATACTGGGCCGAATGCTTCGGCCCAGCGCCTTTCCTGCCCATGAGCAGGGAGGAGATGGATCAGCTTGGCTGGGATTCGTGCGACATCATCATCGTCACCGGTGATGCCTATGTCGACCATCCGTCGTTCGGCATGGCCATCATTGGCCGGCTGCTGGAAGCCCAGGGGTTTCGCGTGGGCATCATTGCCCAGCCGAACTGGCAGTCCAAGGACGACTTCATGAAGCTGGGCGAGCCGAACCTGTTCTTCGGTGTTGCGGCCGGCAACATGGACTCGATGATCAACCGCTACACCGCCGACAAGAAGGTGCGTTCCGACGACGCCTACACGCCCGGCGGCCAGGCGGGCTCGCGACCAGACCGCGCCAGCCTGGTGTACAGCCAGCGTTGCAAGGAAGCCTACAAGCATGTGCCGATCGTGCTGGGCGGTATCGAGGCATCGCTGCGCCGCATCGCGCATTACGACTACTGGCAGGACAAGGTCCGCCATTCGATCCTGATCGACGCCTGCGCCGACATCCTGCTGTACGGCAACGCCGAACGCGCCATCGTCGAGGTGGCCCAGCGCCTGTCGTACGGTCAGAAGGTCGAGGAGATCACTGACATTCGCGGCACCGCGTTCATTCGCCGCGATACGCCCAAGGACTGGTACGAGGTCGACTCGACCCGTATCGATCGGCCGGGCAAGGTCGACAAGATCATCAACCCGTACGTGAACACTCAGGACACCCAGGCCTGCGCCATCGAGCAGGAGAAGGGCAACCTCGAAGACCCGAACGAAGCCAAGGTCGTGCAGATCCTGGCCAGCCCGCGGATGACGCGGGACAAGACGGTGATCCGCCTGCCTTCCTTCGAGAAGGTGCGCGGTGACGCGGTGCTGTACGCCCACGCCAACCGTGTGCTGCACCTGGAAACCAACCCCGGCAATGCCCGTGCCTTGGTGCAGCGGCATGGCGAAGTGGACGTGTGGTTCAACCCGCCGCCCATTCCCATGACCACCGAGGAAATGGACTACGTGTTCGGCATGCCCTATGCGCGGGTTCCGCACCCGGCCTACGGCAACCAGAAAATCCCGGCCTACGACATGATTCGCTTCTCGGTGAACATCATGCGCGGCTGCTTCGGTGGCTGCACCTTCTGCTCGATCACCGAGCACGAAGGGCGGATCATCCAGAACCGTTCCGAAGAGTCGATCATTCGCGAGATCGAAGAGATCCGCGACAAGGTGCCGGGTTTTACCGGAGTGATCTCCGACCTTGGCGGCCCGACCGCGAACATGTACCGCATCGCCTGCAAGAGCCCGGAAATCGAATCCGCGTGCCGCAAGCCGTCGTGCGTGTTCCCGGGGATCTGCCCGAACCTGAACACCGACCACTCCTCCTTGATCCAGCTGTACCGCAGTGCGCGGGCACTGCCGGGCGTGAAGAAGATCCTCATTGCCTCGGGCCTGCGCTACGACCTGGCGGTGGAGTCCCCCGAGTACGTCAAGGAGCTGGTGACGCACCACGTCGGCGGCTATCTCAAGATCGCCCCGGAGCATACCGAAGAAGGCCCGCTGAATCAGATGATGAAGCCGGGTATCGGCTCGTACGACAAATTCAAGCGCATGTTCGAGAAATTCTCGAAAGAGGCGGGCAAGGAGCAGTACCTGATCCCGTACTTCATCGCCGCCCACCCCGGCACCACCGATGAAGACATGATGAACCTGGCGCTGTGGCTCAAGGGCAACGGTTTCCGTGCCGACCAGGTGCAGGCGTTCTACCCCTCGCCAATGGCTTCGGCCACCGCGATGTACCACTCGGGCAAGAACCCGCTGCGCAAGGTCACCTACAAGAGCGACAACCTGACCATCGTCAAGAGCGAGGAGCAGCGTCGCCTGCACAAGGCGTTCCTGCGCTATCACGATCCCAAGGGTTGGCCGATGCTGCGCGAGGCACTGGAACGCATGGGCCGTGCCGACCTGATCGGTCCGGGGAAAAATCAGCTGATTCCGTTGCATCAGCCGGCTACCGACACCTACCAGAGTGCGCGACGCAAGAATTCCACCCCGGCCGGCAGCCACAAGGTGGCCAAGGAAACGCGCATCCTGACTCAGCACACCGGGTTGCCGCCGCGTGCCAGTGACGGTTCCAAGCCGTGGGACAAGCGCGAGCAGGCCAAGGCTGCCGCCGAGGCGCGCAGCAAGCAGGCCGCCAAGGATCGCCAGCAGGCCGCCAAGCCCGGCAAGGGCAAGAGCAAGCCGGCGCGCCAGCCCGTACTGCCACGCTGAGGTTCGCGGCGGTGCCGTGAGCCGCTTGGCTTACGGCTCGATGGAAATGCCGGCCTCGTCTTCGTGTGGGTTTGAAGGTGAAGGTCGTGGCCGGCGTTGAGCGATAGCGGCATGAGCAGCGTTGTTTGCCGTGTCTATCACTCCGTCCTCGCTCGCACGTCGCAGCGCGTCGATCAATGCCTGCGGAGGGTCGAACGGTCCCTTGCGCTTTTGGACGGTTTGCGGAGTGGCCAGTGGTTGTGCGGCAGAAGTGTCGTGATCTGTTGTCATGTCGATGTTCCCTGATTGAGTGAGTCCCCAGATTAGATTGAGCGGACCCGGCCTGAGCAATACAGGTTTATCGCACCACTACATGGCCAATGTATGCGACGCTGCTACAACCTGGACGCTTGCAGCCGCTTGATCTGTAGCGGCTGCGCAGGTCAGGGGGGGCAAGCCCGCTCATGGCATAAGTCTTGCGCCGTTCTCTTACCTTCCAGGCTCGCAGGAGGCTCGCCGTGTCGATTCATGTCGCATTGAACCATGTCACCCATTATCGCTATGACCGCGCTATCGACGTCGGCCCCCAGGTGGTGCGTCTGCGCCCCGCGCCGCACAGCCGTACGCGAGTGCTTTCCTATGCCCTGAAGGTGTCGCCAGCGCAGCATTTCATCAATTGGCAGCAGGACCCGCAGGGTAATTATCTGGCCCGCCTGGTGTTCCCGGAGAAGGCCACCGAGCTGCGCATCGAAGTGGACCTGGTTGCCGAGATCGCGGTGTTCAATCCCTTCGATTTCTTTCTCGAGCCGCATGCGCAGCAGATTCCCTTCGCGTACACCGACGAAGAGCAGCATGAGCTGGCCCCCTATCTGGAAACCCTGGCCCTGACGCCGAGGTTTCAAGCGTACCTGGACGGCATCGACCGTACGCCGATCCCCAGTATCGATTTCCTGGTCAGGCTGAACCAGCGGCTCAGCCAGGATATTCGCTACCTGCTGCGCATGGAGCCGGGCGTGCAGACGCCCGAGCACACGCTGCTCACCGGTGCCGGTTCGTGCCGCGATTCCGCCTGGCTGCTGGTGCAGCTGATGCGCCGGCTGGGGATTGCCGCGCGCTTCGTCTCCGGCTATCTGATCCAACTGGTTGCCGACGAGCAGGCCCTGGACGGTCCGTCCGGTACCGATGTCGACTTCACCGATCTTCACGCGTGGTGTGAAGTGTATCTGCCCGGTGCGGGCTGGATCGGTCTGGACGCCACGTCCGGGCTGTTCGCCGGAGAAGGCCACATTCCCTTGGCGTGCAGCCCCGAGCCTTCATCGGCGGCGCCGATCAGTGGGCGCGTAGAGCCGTGCGAAGTGACGTTTTCGCACCGGATGTCGGTGCAGCGTATCTGGCAGACGCCACGCGTCACCTGGCCTTTGAGCGAAGAGCAATGGACGGGCATGCAGACGGTGGGGCAACGGGTCGATGCCGACCTGCTGGCAATGGATGTGCGCCTGGGCATTGGCAGTGAGCCGACCTTCGTGGCCATGGATGGCGATGCTTGCGCGAGGTGGGCAGCTCCAGGCGACACGCCGGCCAGTCGTTTCAAGGCCACGGCGATGCCCGACGTGTTCAGCGTCGACATGCCCCCGTCCACAAGTTGGACACAGTCGGTCCAGGGTGTGGATGAGCTGTACGAGCAGGCCCGACAGCATCGCCTGGAGGCTCAGCGGTTCATGATCGACGGTCGGCAGACCGGCACCGGCGCGGGTAACCCGTTGCTGATTGGTGGGGCGACGGCGGCGGATTCGCCGTTTCTACGGCGGCCCGACCTGCTGCGCAGTCTGATCGGCTATTGGCATGATCATCCGGCGTTGTCGTATCTGTTCAGTGGCACTGCCTGGCCGACCCCGCGGGTCGACGAAACGCGCAGCGATGCGCTGTACGAACTCGAGATCGCCTTGGCGCAATTGCCCGCTCCCGGCGTGCCGTGCCCGCCGGGGCTGATCGACCGTGTGCTGCGCCATCTGCTGGTGGATGTGACCGGTGACCCTGCTGGTGCGCAGTTCTGCATCGCCCGGCTGGATGGCGACGGGCCGGGAGAGCGGGCGGGTCTGCTGCGCCTGCAGGGCCTCGAAATGTCGCCCCATGGGCGCATAAGCCTGGCTCTGCAGCTGTTGCTGCGCAGCCTGGTGGCGCGCTTCTGGCGCACGCCCTATGCACCGGCCAGGCTGACCCGCTGGGGCACGCAGTTGCACGACCGCTTCATGTTGCCGTACTTCATCGAGCGCGATTTCGCCGAGGTGATCGACGATCTCAATGCACACGGTTATGCCGTGGATGCCGGATGGTTTGCCGCACAACGCGCGTTTCGTTTTCCCACGATGGGCGACTGCGTTGTAGAGGGTATTGCCCTGGAACTGCGCCACGCCCTGGAGCCTGGCCTCGGACGAGGCAGTGCCAGTGGCGCACCACAGTCGCTGGACGCATCGCTGGAACGCCTGCAGGTACGCGTCAACGGGTTGCTGGCGGATCGTTATCGACTGGCCGTCAATGGCCGGCCCTTGCCGCTGACCGCTACCGGTCGGGCGGGCGAGTTCGTTGCGGGGGTGCGCTACCGTGCCTGGCAGACGGAGCACGGCGAGCACGTCGCCGGCCCGGTTCATGTGCCCCTGACCTTCGACATCGTCGACACCTGGACGCAGCGCTCGCTGGGGGGGTGCCAATACCATGCCGTTCACCCTGGCGGGCGCAACTACGAAAGCCCACCGGTGAATGCCAACGAAGCTGAAAGCCGGCGTCTGGCCCGGTTCTTCCGAATTGGCCACAGCCCCGGCAGGCTGGTGCTGCCACCGCTCAAGGTCGACGATGACTTGCCGATGACCCTGGACATGCGCCACGCCCCTTGAGGCGAGGTGTGCCCCATGGACGGTATCCGTGCACCGTGCAGGCTGCGATAATCGTTCTTCTCACCGCTGCCCCCGAGCTTCGCCATGTCTGACCTGCTGGATCGTTACTCGCTGTCCGGCGGGTCCTATCATGAAATGCTCGACCCCGATGGCGGCGTGCGCCCGCACTGGCAGCGCCTGTTCGAGCATCTGCAACGCAGTGCGCCAGGCCAGTTGTCGCAGCGCCAGGCATCGTTGACACGGCAGATTCAGGAAAACGGCGTCACCTACAACGTCTATGCCGACCCCAAGGGTGCCGATCGGCCTTGGGAGCTGGACCTGCTGCCGCACATCATTCCTGCCCAGGAATGGCGACAAATCGCGGCGGGCATCGCCCAGCGGGCGCGCTTGCTCAACGCCGTGCTGGCCGATATCTATGGCCCGCAAACGCTGATTGCCCAAGGACTGCTGCCCGCCGAGCTGATCTTCGGGCACAACAACTACCTATGGCCGTGCCAGGGCATGCAGCCGCCGCAAGGCACGTTCCTGCACCTGTATGCCGCGGATCTGGCGCGTACACCCGATGGACGCTGGTGGGTCACTGCCGACCGTACCCAGGCGCCCTCCGGCGCAGGCTATGCACTGGAAAACCGCATGGGCCTGTTGCGGACCTTTCCCGAGCTGTACCGCGACTTGAAAGTGGAGCACATGGCCGGTTTCTTCCGCACCGTGCAGGACACCATGAGCCGACTGGCGCCCAGTGCCAACGAGGCGCCGCTGGTGGTGCTGTTGACGCCAGGGCGGTTCAACGAAAGTTATTTCGAACATCTGTACCTGGCGCGCCAGCTCGGCTATCCGCTGGTCGAGGGCAGCGACCTGACCGTGCGCGAGGCAACCGTCTACCTGAAAACCTTGAGCGGTCTGCGCCGGGTGCACGCCATCATGCGTCGCCTGGACGACGATTTCTGCGACCCCCTGGAGTTGCGCACCGACTCGGCCTTGGGCGTGCCCGGCCTGCTCGATGCCGTGCGCCAAGGCAATGTGATGGTAGCCAATGCCCTGGGCAGCGGCGTGCTCGAATCGCCCGGGCTGCTGGGCTTTCTGCCGCGGATCTGCGAGCACCTGTTCGGCGAAACCCTGATCCTGCCTTCCATCGCCACCTGGTGGTGCGGCGAGCCGCCGGTGCTGGCCCAGGCCCTCGAGCGGCTGGACGCGCTGGTGATCAAGCCGGCCTTTCCATCGCAGAACTTCGGTCCGGTGTTCGGCCGGGATCTGGACGCCGCCCAGCGTCAGGCGCTGACCGAACGCATTCAGGCCCGGCCCTATGCCTACGTCGCCCAGGAAATGGCGCAGCTGTCCCAGGCGCCGGTGTGGCACTGCCACGGCAATCACCTGCAGCCACGGGCGATCGGCATGCGCGTGTTTGCGGTCGCCGCTGCCGACGGTTACCGGGCCTTGCCCGGTGGCTTGACCCGGGTGGCCACGGACGCCGATGCCGAAGTGGTGTCGATGCAGCACGGCGGCGCCAGCAAGGACACCTGGGTGTTGGGCGAGCACGCTCCGGTTGGCGAGCAGTGGCGGGCGCAGCGGGCCATCGGCGTCCATGACCTGGTGCGCATGGATCCCTACCTGCCTTCGCGGGTGGTGGAAAACCTGTTCTGGTTCGGCCGTTACTGTGAGCGTTGCGACGGCAGTGCGCGGCTGCTGCGGATCATTCTCGGCCGCTACCTGGACGGCGACGATCCTCAAGCGCTGCAGGCCGCCGTCGATCTGGCCGAGAGCCTGCACCTGTTGCCCGAAGAGGGCGACCTGCGCGAGCGCCTGCTGACGGCCCTGCGTGGCGAAGACTGGGCTTTCAGCCTGCGCGCCAACCTGCAGCGTCTGCAGTGGGCGGCGTTTCAGGTGCGCGGCAAGTTGTCGCGAGAGAACTGGCAGGCGTTGGGCGAACTGCAGCGCGAGTCACTGATGCTAGAAGTCGAGGTGCCGGACCTGGGCGAGTCGCTCGACTTTCTCAATCGGTTGGTGATGAACCTCGCCGCGCTGTCCGGTTTTGCGCTCGACGACATGACCCGCGATGAAGGCTGGCGGTTTCTCATGATCGGACGGCGCATCGAACGCCTGCAGTTTCTCAGCAATGGTTTGTCGGCGTTTCTGGCAAGCGATGCCCTGGACGATCAGGCAGGCCTGGACTGGCTGCTCGAGTTGGGCAACAGCAGCATCACCTATCGCTCGCGCTATCTGGCCGTGCCGCAGTTGATTCCGGTGCTGGACCTGCTCCTGCTCGACGCGCAGAACCCCCACGCGGTGTTGTTCCAGCTCAAGCTGGTGGCGCGGGCCGTGCGCCGCCTGAGCGATGAGTTCGACATGCCGGTGGATCGTGCGCTGGAGCCGCTCATCGAGCGTGTGGCCCGCTTCGACCTGGGCACTCTGGAAAATGCGCTGTTCGGCGAAGCCAGCGTGCGTGCCGTGCTCGAGGGTTTGCGCAGCCTGCTGCAGGATATCGCCAGTGTCAGCGTTCAGGTATCGGACCGCCTGGCGTTGCGCCATTTCGTCCATGTCGATGATGTCAGCCAGCAAACGGTGTCAGTGTGATGAGCGCGCATTACCAGATCGTTCACGACACCCGTTACTGCTACGACAGCCCAGTGTCGCTGGCCAAGCAGCTGGCGCATCTGTGGCCAAGGCCCTGCGCGTGGCAGGTGTGCCACGAGCAAGCACTGCAGATCAGCCCTGAGCCGACTCGGCGTACCGATGAGCTCGATGTGTTCGGCAATCCGCTGACGCGGCTGGCGTTCGAGCGCCCTCACGATGAGCTCAGGGTCGGCGCGCGTCTGCACGTCGAGGTGCTGCCACGAATGCCGCTCGTGCTCGCACTGTCGCCGGCCTGGGAGTCGACCCGCGATGCCCTGTGCTACAGCGGTGGGCCAGTCGCGGCGCAGGTGCTGCAGGCCTGTCGCTACCGCTTCGAGTCCCCCTACGTGCGCCTGAAAAAAAGCTTCGTGGCGTTTTCCGCCAGTTGCTTTCCGTCCGGCCGGCCGATGTTGCAGGGGGCGCAGGCCTTGATGCAGAAGATCTTCAGCGAGTTCACGTTCGATGCCATGGCTACCCAGGTGGCGACGCCCTTGGTCGAGGTGTTGGAGAACCGCCGCGGCGTCTGCCAGGACTTTGCCCACCTGATGCTGGCGTGCCTGCGCTCCCGCGGCCTGGCGGCACGCTATGTCAGCGGCTATCTGCTGACCCAGCCGCCGCCAGGGCAACCGCGGATGATCGGTGCGGATGCGTCGCACGCCTGGGTGTCGGTGTTCTGCCCAGTGCTGGGGTGGGTCGATTTCGACCCGACCAACAACGTCCAGCCGGGGCTGGAACACATCACCCTGGCGTGGGGGCGTGATTTCAGTGATGTGTCGCCCTTGCGCGGGGTGATTCTGGGCGGCGGCGGGCATGATCCCGAAGTGCGCGTGACTGTCCTGCCAATGGCCTGAGCCGAATGTTTACCGCGGATGTCTGACTGCTGGCAGATTGCTGCAGGCTGCGGCCAATCGTGAAATGATGGCCGTCGTAGCCTTTCCCCCTGCCTGGAGACTCACATGTTCGCAAAAGCTGTAGCGGTATCGGTACTCGCGTTGGCCAGCGGTCAGTTGCTGGCGGCCGAGTGTTCGACCACCGTCGATTCCACCGACCAGATGACCTTTGCCACGAAGGCTATCGAGATCAGCAAGAGCTGCAAGACGTTCACGGTCAACCTGACCCACTCCGGCAGCCTGCCCAAGGAAGTCATGGGGCACAACTGGGTCCTGAGCAAGGAAGACGATGCCCGCGGCATCGCGATGGACGGCATGAGCGCCGGCATCGACAACAGCTACCTGAAGAAAGGCGACGAGCGCGTGATTGCGTACACCAAGGTCATCGGCGCCGGTGAGAAGGATTCGGTGTCGTTCGATGTGTCGAAACTGTCGCCAGAGCAGAAATACCTGTTCTTCTGCTCGTTCCCGGGTCACTTGGCCATGATGAAGGGGGCAGTGACCCTGGTCGATTGAGGCCTCGATCCGACCCGCAACCCATGTAGCAGCGGCGCGAGCCGCGTCGGCGGTATCCCGGATAGACCTGATCTACCGTAGCGCCCGTGACGCGGCTTGCACCGCTGCTACAAAGAGCCTTCGCCTGTTGCGTTCGGCACCTTGAACACGTGGCGCAGGTAGGCGACGAAATTGGGGTCGCGGCACTGGGTCTTGGCGGCTTCGTCGGAAATCTTCGCCACTGGCTGGCCATTGCAGTCGGTCATCTTGAGCACGATGTTCATGGGCTCCACGCCCGGAATGTCGCAGGTCAGGTTGGTGCCTATGCCGAAGCTCACATTGATGCGCCCGCGCAGTGCCCGAAAGATCTGCAAGGACTTGGGCAGGTCCAGCCCATCGGAAAACACCAGGGTCTTGGTCATCGGATCGATACCCAGCTTGCGGTAGTGAGCGATGGCCTTTTCCGCCCAGACCACCGGATCACCCGAGTCATGGCGCAAGCCATCGAACAGCTTGGCGAAGTACAAGTCGAAATCCCCCAGAAACGCATCCATGGTGATGCAGTCGGTGAGGGCAATGCCAAGCAGGCCACGGTACTCGCGCACCCAGCAATCGAGGGCGGCGATCTGGCTGTCGATCAAGCGCGGCCCCAGCTGCTGGTGAGCCATGATCCACTCGTGGGCCATGGTGCCCAGCGGCTTGAGATCCAGCTGACGGGCCAGGTGCATGTTGCTGGTGCCGACGAAGCGCCCCGGAAACTCGTGCTTGAGCACCGTGACCACTTCCTCCTGCACCTTGTAGGAAAAGCGTCGACGCGTACCGAAGTCGGCCACCTGCAATTCGGCCAGCTCTTCACTGCTGGCGTTGGCCTGCAGCCATTCGAACTTGCGGTAGAGTTTTTCTCGCGGCTGGCTGAGCAACACATCGGGATAGCGAATGCGGTTGCGCACCTCGCTGACCGTGGCCAGCAATGGCACTTCGAACAGGATCACATGCAGCCACGGCCCGCGCAGGCGAATGAACAGCTGGTCGTTCTCGATGCCGATGCTCAGGTAGCGCAGGTTGAAGCGAAACAGACCCAGGAAGCGCAGGAAGTCGGGCTTCATGAAATTGATGCCTTCCAGAAAGCTCAGCTGGTCCGGGCCCAGGCTCAATTCGGACAGCTGCTCGAGCTGTTCACGAATGTCGTTAAGGTAGGGCCGCAGGTCTTCGCCGTTGCGACAACGAAACTCCCACTCGACATCGACGTTGGGGTAGTTGTGCAGCACAGCCTGCATCATGCTCAACTTGTAAAGATCGGTGTCGAGCAGATTTTGCACGATGCGATCGGCGAATACGCTCTCGCTCATCAGGGTCTCCAGAACCGCGTGCCTCATTTGGAACGGCGGTGGCGCACAGTAAGGGCACATTCTGCCAGCTTTTTGGAGCGCGAGTGGGCGCGACAGTGCCCTCGCCATGCGCACCAGTGCCGATGCGGCCGTGAAGATGCCGGCGACGCTGCGCAGCGCCCCGCCAGGCATGCTTCGCGAGCAAGGTGTGGTGCGCGGTGTAGCGGTTATGCACCGACAGTGTGCACTTCGGTTACGTCGGTTGTTACAGCATGGTTGCCCACAGGTGCCATGGGGGGTTGCAATGATGGCGCGCCTGGGTTGTACCCGCGCTGTTTATGGGTGCCACCATCCCCATGGCAGACGGTTGCACGACCTGTAGAAAATGGTTCCGGCACGACTCGGTACGCTTGAAAATGAAATCTGCGCAAGTTGGGCAAATGCGCTGGCACGGCCCTTGCTCGGAGCATTGCGCTGAAGCTGTAGTGCCAACCAAAAAAATTCAGGAGCACCACTCATGTCGCAGACGTTCTACAGGAAAGGTTTTCTGGCTCTCGCAGTGGCAGCTGCGCTGGGCGCTTCGTCGATTGTTCAAGCCGACGTCAAGATCGGCGTAGCAGGGCCGATGACCGGTGCCAACGCATCGTTCGGCGAGCAATACATGAAGGGTGCGCAAGCGGCAGCGGACGCCATCAACAAGGCCGGTGGCGTGAACGGGGAGAAGATCGTGCTGGTACCCGGCGATGATGCCTGCGAGCCCAAGCAGGCTGTGGCTGTAGCCAACAAGTTGGAGCAGGATGGGGTCATCGGCGTGGTCGGCCATTTCTGCTCCTCTTCCACCATCCCCGCATCGTCCATCTACGCGGATGGCGGCATCCTCATGATTACCCCGGGTTCGACCAACCCGCAGGTGACCGAGAGCGGTCTGGAAACCATCCTGCGCATGTGCGGTCGTGACGACCAACAGGGCATCGTGGCTGGCAACTACATCGTCGATGTGCTCAAAGGCAAGAAAGTTGCAGTCATCAACGACAAGGACACCTATGGCAAAGGCCTCGCCGATGCCACCGCCAAGCAGCTGACCGCTCGCGGTGTCAAACCCGTGCTGGAAGAAGGCCTGACCCGCGGCGAGAAAGACTTCAGCGCCCTGGTCACCAAGATCCGCTCCACCGGCGCAGACGTGGTGTATTTCGGCGGCCTGCATCCCGAAGCCGGTCCTCTTGTTCGGCAGATGCGCGAGCAGGGCCTCAAGGACGTCAAGTTCATGTCCGATGACGGCATCGTCACCGACGAGCTGGTCACCACTGCGGGCGGTGCGCAATACGTCGACGGTGTGTACATGACCTTTGGCGCCGATCCGCGCGCGTTGCCCGACAGCAAGGCGGTGGTGGACGAGTTCCGCAAGACCGGCTACGAGCCTGAAGGCTACACCCTGTACGCCTACGCTTCATTGCAGGCCCTGGCCGCAGGCTTCAACGGCGCCAAGTCGAACAAGGGCGAAGAGGCTGCCAAGTGGCTGAAGGCCAACCCGGTCAAGACCGTCATGGGCGAGAAGGCCTGGGACACCAAGGGTGACTTGAAAGTGTCCGACTACGTGGTCTACCAGTGGAACGCCGAGGGCAAGTACAAGCAGCTGGAACAGCAGAAGTAGGACGTTTGCGCTGGCGCACGCCAGTCCGGGCCGCCCTTGGGGTGGCCTACGTTTCCCTCAATACCGCCTGACGGGTGGCGGGTGGGCCAAGGCCTGCCCGCACCTTGCGCGGTGCGCGGTTCCAGACGTTCGTGAGAGTGCATGATGGACGGTATCTTCCTGCAACAAATGATCAACGGCCTGACCCTGGGGTCGGTGTACGGCTTGATCGCCATTGGCTACACCATGGTCTACGGCATCATCGGCATGATCAACTTCGCTCACGGCGACGTGTACATGATCAGTGCCTATCTGGCCGCCATTGGCTTGGCCGTGCTGTCGTTCTTCGGCCTCGAATCCTTTCCGTTCCTGATCCTCGGCACATTGGTGTTCACCATCGTGGTCACCGGTGTGTACGGCTTCGTGATCGAGCGCGTGGCCTACAAGCCGCTGCGCAACTCGACCCGGCTGGCGCCGCTGATCAGCGCCATCGGCATATCGCTGATCCTGCAGAACTACGCGCAGATCAGCCAGGGCGCTCGCCAGCAAGGCGTGCCGACCCTGCTCGAAGGGGCCTGGCGCCTTGAAGTGGGCACCGGTTTCGTGCAGATCACCTACACCAAGATCTTCATCCTCATCGCTGCTTTCGTGGGCATGGGCGTGCTGACCTACATCATCAAGTTCACCAAGCTTGGGCGCATGTGCCGCGCCACCCAGCAGGATCGCAAGATGGCGTCGATCCTGGGCATCAACACCGACCGGGTCATTTCCTACGTCTTCATCATCGGCGCGGCCATGGCGGCACTGGCCGGCGTGTTGATCACCATGAACTACGGCACGTTCGACTTCTACGCCGGGTTCATCATCGGCATCAAGGCGTTCACTGCAGCGGTGCTGGGCGGTATCGGCTCACTGCCCGGGGCCATGCTCGGTGGCTTGATACTGGGGGTTGCCGAATCGCAGTTCTCCGGCTTGATCAATTCCGACTACAAGGATGTGTTCAGTTTCGGCCTGTTGGTGCTGATTCTGATCTTCCGTCCCCAAGGCCTGCTGGGTCGCCCACTCGTGGCGAAGGTATAAGTATGTCCGCACCTACTGCCAAACCTATCGATATCAAGAAAAGCCTGGTCGACATGGTCATTGCCGGCCTGCTGGCGCTGATCGTGTTCGGCCCCATCGTCGGCATCGTGCTCGATGGCTACAGTTTCAACCTGCAACCGGCCCGCGTCGCCTGGCTGGTGGCAGCGGTGATGGCCGGGCGCTTCCTGCTCAGCCTGTTCCTGCAGACGCCGCGTGGCCGCAGCATTTCCCAGAGCTTCGAAAGCTCGGGGTCGGGCGTGCACGTGCTGTCGCCGGACTACAAGTCGCGGCTGCGTTTCATCATTCCAGCGCTGATCGTGATCGCCATCGTGTTCCCCATCTTCGCCAACAAGTACATCCTCACCGTGGTCATTCTCGGGTTGATCTACGTGTTGCTGGGCCTGGGCCTGAACATCGTGGTCGGTCTGGCCGGTCTGCTCGACCTGGGCTACGTGGCGTTCTATGCCATCGGCGCCTACGGCCTCGCCCTGGGCTACCAATACCTGGGCCTGGGCTTCTGGTCGGCGCTGCCGCTGGCCGCGATCGCCGCGGCGCTGGCGGGGTGCATACTGGGTTTCCCGGTGTTGCGGATGCACGGGGACTACCTGGCCATCGTGACCCTGGGCTTCGGCGAAATCATTCGCCTGGTGCTCAACAACTGGTTGTCGTTCACTGGCGGTCCCAATGGTGTGCCGGTACCTTCGCCCACCTTCTTCGGCCTGGAGTTCGGTCGTCGCGCCCGTGATGGCGGGGTGCCGATCCACGAGTACTTCGGCTTCGAATACAACCCCGACCTGAAATTCGTGTTCATCTACGCCGTGCTGTTCCTGGTGGTACTGGCCGTTCTGTACATCAAGCATCGACTCACGCGCATGCCCGTAGGGCGTGCCTGGGAAGCCCTGCGCGAGGATGAGATCGCCTGCCGCTCGATGGGCCTGAACCACGTATTGGTCAAGCTTTCGGCATTCACCATCGGTGCTTCCACCGCCGGCCTGGCAGGGGTGTTCTTCGCCAGTTATCAAGGCTTCGTCAACCCCACCTCGTTCACCTTCTTCGAGTCGGCGCTGATCCTTGCCATCGTCGTGCTCGGTGGTATGGGTTCCACCGTGGGCGTGGTGATCGCTGCCTTCGTGCTGACCGTGGCACCGGAGCTGCTGCGCAGTTTCTCCGAGTATCGGGTATTGCTGTTTGGCGTATTGATGGTGCTGATGATGATCTGGCGACCACGTGGCCTGATCCGTATCAGCCGTACCGGCATCAAGCCAGTCAAGGGCGCATTGATCGACGCCAAGGGGACTACGCCATGAGTAACGAAGTCATTCTTTCGGTCGAGAAATTGATGATGCATTTCGGTGGCATCAAGGCCTTGAGCGATGTCAGCCTGCAGGTCAGGCGCAACTCGATCTTTGCCCTGATCGGCCCCAACGGTGCAGGCAAGACCACCGTCTTCAACTGTCTCACCGGGTTCTACAAAGCCACCGGCGGGCGCATCGAACTCAACGCTCGCGGCCAGAAGACCAACGTCATCAAGCTGCTCGGCGAGCCGTTCCAAGCCACCGACTTCGTCTCGCCACGCAGCTTCGCCAGTCGTGTCTGGTACAAGATGTTTGGTGGGACTCACCTGGTGAACCGCGCAGGGCTGGCCCGGACCTTCCAGAACATTCGTCTGTTCAAGGAAATGTCGGTGCTGGAAAACCTGCTGGTCGCCCAGCACATGTGGGTCAACCGCAACATGCTGGCAGGCATCCTCAACACCCGTGGCTACCGCAAGGCCGAAGAGGACGCTATCAAGACAGCGTTTTACTGGCTGGAAGTGGTGGACCTGGTGAACTGCGCCAACCGCCTGGCCGGTGAGCTTTCCTATGGCCAGCAACGCCGTCTGGAGATCGCCCGGGCCATGTGCACGCGGCCCCAGGTGATCTGCCTGGACGAACCGGCGGCGGGCCTCAACCCCCAGGAAACCGAGGCGCTGAGCGGCATGATCCGCCTGCTGCGTGACGAACACGATATGACGGTGGTGCTGATCGAGCACGACATGGGCATGGTGATGAGCATTTCCGACGACATCGTGGTGCTGGACCACGGCAATGTGATCGCCAAGGGCGGCCCGGAGCAGATCCGCAACGACCCCAAGGTGATTGCAGCCTATCTGGGTGCCGAAGAGGAGGAGCTGGTATGAGTACGCCCATCCTCGAAATGAAGGAGATCGACGTTCATTACGGCCCGATCCAGGCGCTGAAGAAAGTCTCGCTACACATCAACGAAGGCGAGACGGTCAGCCTGATCGGTTCCAACGGTGCGGGCAAGTCGACGCTGCTGATGTCGATCTTCGGCCAACCGCGCGCCAGTGCGGGGCAGATCATCTACCGGGGCACCGACATCACCCAGAAGTCGTCCCATTACATCGCTTCGAACGGCATCGCCCAGTCGCCTGAAGGCCGCCGGGTGTTTCCCGACATGTCGGTGGAAGAGAACCTGATGATGGGCACCATCCCCATCGGCGACAAGCACTCGAGCGAAGACATGCAGCGCATGTTCGAGCTGTTCCCACGGCTCAAGGAACGGCGCAATCAGCGTGCCATGACCATGTCCGGAGGCGAGCAGCAGATGCTGGCCATCGCCCGTGCGCTGATGAGCCGGCCCAAGCTGCTGCTGCTCGACGAGCCGTCGCTGGGGCTGGCGCCGATCGTGGTCAAGCAGATCTTCTCGACCCTGCGCGAGTTGGCCCAGAGCGGCATGACCATTTTCCTGGTCGAGCAGAACGCCAACCATGCGCTGCGGCTTTCCGACCGCGCCTATGTGATGGTCAACGGCGAGATTCGCCTGACCGGGACGGGGCGTGAGCTGTTGAGCAACGACGAGGTGCGCAACGCGTATCTGGGCGGGCATTGAAAAGACGTAAACGACCCATCGAACGCCCCGTCAGGGGCGTTTTTCATCGTCTTCCACAATTGTGGAAAACAAATTCGATGGCGCGTCCACGTGCGACATAAAACCACTGCTCGTCACTGAAACGCCACAATCCACGCTTGTCCCCAATTGCTGTGGAACCGGTTGTGGACAAGTTGGTGGTATACCCCTGCAGGCCCCGTATTACGTGGTCTGCAGAAGGTTGATCAAAAATCGTACAGTGTATTCTCGAGTTGTTCTAGCGACGTTTGTCAACTGTTTTATCCACCGTGCCAATCAGAGTGACAGTACTCGTTAAGCCTGTGGATAAGTCTGTGAACAAGCCTTGGAAATACCTCGAAAAGTGGCGGTTTCACTGGCGTTGCGCCTTTGGTCGCGAGACCCTCGCAAAGTCAATGTCGTTTCCGCATACGCAATGCGTCCAACCGGTCAAGCCAAAAAATTCTAATGGCTTCCAGCCAGCCTGGTGTTCGGGAAAGTCGTTCAGGCAGGAGTTGCCCCCAATCTCTGTGGAACCGCTTGTGGATAAGATGCGGGTAACCACGCCTGGGCCCGCAGCCACGAGGGTTTGAGGACCCTGCTCGATTATTGATCAGTTGCATACGGTCGATCCGCCGGGCATTCTGCAAAACCCCATTCACGGTGGCGACGGTTCGAACGGCCTGCGCATTGCGTGGGCACGCTCCGTGGCTACCCCCGCAGGAGACCCGCATGACTTCCACGGTATTCATCACTGGCGCTACGTCCGGATTTGGCGAAGCCTGCGCTCGCCGTTTTGCCGAGGCTGGCTGGTCGCTGATTCTCACTGGCCGTCGCGAAGAGCGCCTCACGGCGCTGAGCGAGGAACTGTCGGCAAAGACGCGGGTGCATCCGCTGGTGCTCGATGTGCGCGACAGACAGGCCATGGAGGCCGCCATTGCCGGATTGCCCGAGGAGTTCGCCAGCATCAGTGGGCTGGTCAACAACGCCGGTCTGGCGCTGGGTGCCGATCCTGCGCCCAAGTGCGACCTGGACGACTGGGACACCATGGTCGATACCAACGTCAAGGGCCTGATCTACGCAACGCGGCTGCTGCTGCCGCGTCTGATTGCCCACGGCAAGGGGGCCACCATCGTCAACCTGGGTTCCGTGGCGGGCAATTACCCGTATCCGGGCAGCCACGTCTACGGCGCCACCAAAGCCTTCGTCGGGCAGTTCTCGTTGAGTCTGCGTTGTGACCTGCAGGGCACCGGCGTGCGCGTTACCAACCTGGAACCCGGGATGTGCGAGAGCGAGTTCTCCCTGGTGCGTTTCGGCGGCGACCAGGCACGCTACGACGCCACCTATGCCGGCGCCAATCCGATCCAGCCGCAGGACATTGCCGAAACCATTCATTGGATTCTGACCCAGCCTGCGCACATCAACATCAATCGCCTGGAAGTGATGCCGGTCACGCAATCGTGGGCCGGCTTCGCCGTGGAGCGTCCAGGCAAAGCCTGATCGGCCCCGTATCAGATGAAAGCCTGCAGGCCCTGGTAGCAGGTCAGCAGGTGATAGGGGGTGGTCGATGGCATGTCCGTGCGGCTGACCCTCCCGGTGCCATCGCGGCATTCGTGCCAGCCGCCAGGGTGCAGGAAGCGCCCGCGCAGTACCTGTAGTTGCGCAGCGACCGCTGCACCGGGCTGCAAGGTCAGCGCTCGCAGGTATTCGGCCTGTGCCCAGATACGCTGGGTGGCGTCCAGCACCTGGCCGTCGAGCGTGAGCATGCTCATGACCACGCCGTCCCGAACGCCTGTACGCTGTGCATAGCCGAAGGCCCGTTGCAGAGAGAGGTGCAACGCACTGCCCTGCAATAGCGGTGAGGTCTGCACGAGAAACAGCCATTCGAACTGATGACCCGGCTCGAACCAGTTGTCCACTGCACCGCGCGGCTTCTCCAGCATGATTCCGTGCTCGGGCTCCACGAAGCGCGCCTGCATGGCGTCGCACAGCGCCTGCAGCGCCGTCTGTGTGGGTTGGTCGTCACGCACTGCCAAGGTTGCCAGGAAGCCCTCGGCGAGGTGCATCAGGGGGTTTTGCAGGGGGCCGGTGCCCAGGTTGGCCCAGTCTTCGCCGAGCACGGCTTGGTAGAGGCCATCATCTGTGGAAAACCGTGTGGCAATCACTTCAAGGGCGGCATTGAGCACCGATTCCACCAGCGGTTCACGCACCTTGGCCCAGTAGTGCGCACAGGCGAAGACGATGAACGCGTGGGTGTAGAGATCTTTGCGCCGATCCAGCGGGCGGCCCTGGGCGTCGATGCTGTAGAACCAGCCGCCGTGTTCGGCATCGTGGAAATGCCGTTGCAGGGAGCGGAACAGGGTGGCGGCGTGTTCGCGGGCACCGGGTTGCTCGATCAGGCTGGAAAAGACATAGAGTTGGCGAGCGCAGGCCATGGCGCGGTAGCGCTGCGCCGGCAACGGCTGGCCGACAGCGCTCACGGCTTCGAACGGCAGGCCGAGCTCGCTATCGAAGCCGGCCCCTTGCCAGAGTGGCAATAGGATTTCGCGAAAGTGCGCTTGGGTTGCCGCCAGGGCGGCGTGCAGCGTTGGGTCGGGCATTGGCGGGATCATCGCAGGCGTTTTGCGCGACATGGTAGCAGGTGTCGGGCACGGCTCCTAAAGCAAGGCCCCCGGGCAGAGGGCCGCGCCGCGATCAGCCGGCCAGCAGCCAGGCACCGGTCAATGCCGACAGAGCACCGGCCACGCGCACCAGCGGCGCTGCTGCCGTTGGCAGGAACCGAACGACGGCATAACCCGCCGCATGCAGGGCTGCTGTCGCCGCAACGAAACCGGCGGCATAGGCAACCGGGCTGGACATGTCCGGCAATTCCAGGCCGTGAGCGACGCCGTGGAACAATGCGAACAGTGCAGTGGCCACCATCGCCAGCACCAACGGTGGCCGCACCGCCAGTGCCACGGCCAAGCCCAGCGCCAGCACCGAGGCGGCAATGCCGCTTTCCAGGGCAGGCAGTTGCAGGCCGGCGAAACCCAGCAGGCCACCGATCAGCATGGTGCCGACGAAAGTGCAGGGCAGGGCCCAGCGTGCCGCGCCTTGCTGCTGCGCCGCCCACAGGCCGACGGCAAGCATGGCCAGCAGGTGGTCAAGACCACCCAGAGGGTGGCCGATGCCAGCCAACAGGCCATTGTCGCCGTGGCCCGGATGAGCGAAGGCCACTGCCGGTGTCAGCAATAGGGCGGCGTAGGTGAAAAGCGTCTTGAAGGTCATGCGTGTCTGTTCCTTATCGTCGTGATCACGGTGATTGCGGGCAAGGGCGCGCGGGGTTCAGGCGGCGTCGAGCAAGCCTTGGCGTTCGATGAAGGCAATGATCTGCTCAAGGCCCTGGCCGGTTTTCTGGTTGCTGAAGACGAACGGCTTTTCGCCGCGCATGCGTCGGGTGTCACCGTCCATCATTTCCAGTGACGCGCCTACCAGCGGCGCCAGGTCGATCTTGTTGATCACCAGCAGGTCGGACTTGCAGATGCCAGGACCGCCCTTGCGCGGCAGCTTGTCGCCAGCGGACACGTCGATCACGTAGATGGTCAGGTCCGACAGCTCGGGGCTGAAGGTGGCGGACAGGTTGTCCCCACCCGACTCCACGAGGATCAGATCCAGGCCCGGAAAGCGCCGGTTGAGCTGGTCTACGGCTTCGAGGTTGATGGACGCGTCTTCGCGGATGGCGGTGTGCGGGCAACCGCCGGTTTCCACGCCGATGATGCGCTCGGGCGCCAGTGCCTGGTTGCGCACCAGGAAGTCGGCGTCTTCGCGGGTGTAGATGTCGTTGGTGACCACCGCCAGGTTGTAGCGATCACGCAGAGCCAGGCACAGGGCCAGGGTCAGCGCGGTCTTGCCGGAGCCTACCGGGCCTCCGATACCGACACGCAGGGGTTGGGTATTCATGGTGATTCTCCTAGGAACGGAACAAGCGGCTGTACTGGCGCTCGTGGGCCATGCTCGCCAATGACAGGCCGAAGGCGGCGCTGCCGTAGTGTCGGGGATCCAGTTCGGTGGCATCGAACTGTGCCTGCTGCAGCGTCGGCAGCAGTTGTGTGGTGAGGCGCTGAGCGGCCTGTTGGCCGAGGGGCAGGGTCTTCATGAGCACCGCCAGCTGGTTTTCCAGCCAACTCCACAGCCAGGCTGCAAGGGCATCCTGTGCAGGGATACCCCAGGCGCGCGCGGCCAGCGCCCAACCCAGGGCCAGGTGGGGCTCTTCGAGCTGGGCCAGATAGTCGCGGGCCGCTGTGTCCAGTTCGGCAAGGCCGAGCAACAGCTGCTTGAGCGAGTAGCCCATTTGCCGACTCTCGAGTTGCAGCTCGCGGGTTTCTCGACTCGCGCGGTGTTCGGCGCACAACTCCAGCAGTTGTCCCCAGTTTTCTTCGGCGGCAGCCACGCAGTGGGCCAGCAGCAGGGGGGCCTCGAAACGTGCCAGGTTGAGCAGCAATTGGTCGGCGATCCAGCGATGGGCGCTCTGCGCATCGGCCACCGTACCGTTTTCCACGGCCATCTCCAGGCCCTGCGAGTAGCTGTAGCCGCCAATCGGCAACTGCGGGCTGGCCAGGCGTAGCAAGGCCCAGGCGTTGTTCACGTGCGCACGCCGAATTGATGCAGTTTGGGCGCGTAGTTGAAGTCTTCTTCGCCATGACGGGAGTGATGGTGACCGCCGCCATAGGCGCCATGTTCTGGCTGGAAGGGCGCAAGCAGCGGCTCGGTCTGCGCGCCAAGCTGTTCGAGCATGGCCTTGAGCACGTAGTCGTCGAGCAGGCGCAGCCAGCCGTCGCCCACTTGCAAAGCCACGTGGCGATTGCCCAGATGGTAGGCGGCGCGCGTCAGTTCGAAGGCGCTGCTGCAGGTGACATGAAGCAGCGCCTCGGGCCGTGCGCAGACACGCACCACGCGGCCGTCCTCGGCCTGCAGGCATTCACCGTCGTGCAACGGCGGTTGACCGCGTTCCAGAAACAGGCCGACGTCTTCACCTTCGGCACTGAAACAGCGCAGGCGACTTTTGCTGCGGGCTTCGAAGTTCAAGTGCAGTTCGGCAGCCCATTGGCCAGCGGGGGCGATTCGGCGATGGATGACCAGCATTGGCGGCGTCCTTTTCAGAGCAGTGGCCAATGCAGAGCAAGTGTCTTGCCAACCTGAGAATGGTGGCTAACCCAAGGGCGGCCGCTAGAAAAGAGGGCGATGTTGTGCACTTTTTCTGTGCGCAAGGTGTTCGCATGCACCAACAGGCGGCGCGGGTGTTACTGACTCAGGCCCTTCCAGTATTTGGCGCCGATGAAGATGAAGCGTAATTGCTGACCGATCTTCGCCTCAGGGGTCAGGTGAGCCGGCAAGTCGGCCGCCGGTGGGTCGATCAGCTCCGGTAGCGTGGCGAATACCGCTTTGACGACCAGATCGGCCATCACCTGCAGTGACGCGCTGCTCAGGTGCTGCCATTTGGGCATGGAGCCCAGGTCGGTGGCCAGGTCGGCGCTGATGCCGGCGCGCAGGGTGGCAATGGCTTGGCGGACGGGCAGGGAACCGCCGTATTGCTCGCGGGCGAGAAACAGGAATTGCGGGCGGTTGGCAGCGACCCCGTCGAGAAAGATGCGGACGGAGGCTGCAGTGAGTCCGCCGACCACTATTTCATGGTGACGAACCAGGCGCAGGGTGGCGCGGAACGTGGCGTCCACTTCGTTGACCAGGGCCAGGCCGAGCTGATCCATATCGTCGAAATGGCGATAGAAACCGGTGGGAACGATGCCAGCAGCCTTGGCAACTTCGCGCAGGCTGATACTGCCGAAGCCTCGACCGGCCGCCATCAATTGGCGTGCTGCTTCGAGGAGGGCGAGGCGGGTCTGCTGTTTCTGTTCGGCGCGAGGCAACATCGACGGAGCTTCTGTGATGGGCAGCGAAGAACTCTAGCAAATTGGCAGGTGGGGCGTCGAACCAAGCGGGCGCAATGGCGGGTTATGCGCAGGCGGCAAGCCCGGCTTGGGGAGACCGGGCTTCGTCGGATAGATCAAACCGCAGCATCATGCGTTGGCTTGGCCTTGGCGATCGAGCAGGCGCTGCGAACCGTTTTCAGCGAAGGTGCCTTGTGGAGTGCGGTCCGAGCCATCTTCAGCGAAGGTAGCCTGTGGCGTGCGATCCGAACCGTTCTCGGCGAAGGTGCCTTGTGGGGTACGGTCCGAGCCGTCTTCAGCAAAGGTGCCCTGTGGAGTGCGGTCCGCGCCGTCTTCGGCGAAGGTGGCCTGAGGGGTGCGGTCGGAACCGTTTTCGGCGAAGGTGCCTTGTGGCGTGCGATCCGAGCCGTCTTCGGCGAAAGTGGCCTGTGGCGTGCGGTCCGAACCGTTTTCGGCGACAGCGCCCTGTGGGGTGCGATCGGAACCGTCTTCGGCCAGGTAGGGCTGGCTGAAGCTGGCAGCGCTGGAACGCAGTTCGGCGGAAACACTTTGGTCGGCGGCTGGCATGGCAAAAGCGTTGGCAGCGAGGACCGAGAGAGTCAGGGAAAGCAGCAATTGGCGTTTCATGATGTAGGCGCTCCTTGGGAGGGCAGTAATTGGGTACAGAGCCAATGCTACTCTTTGAAATTCGATAGAAAAGTTCATAAAGGCAATGGTAACAATCAACGAAAATGATGTTTTGCCGCGAGGGCTCTAGATCGAGGGTTTCAGTGCACCAGTGCGGTGTGTTTTCAGGTCCGAAGCACCGTCGTCGAGCGTCACCATTGGTAACGCTGATAGTGAATGAAGCCTGCTGCATGCACCGCCGACGCGGCTCGTGCCGCTGCTACAGGGGGCAGACCGCGATCCCTGTAGCAGCGGCGCAAGCCGCGTCCGGGTTCATGCATTGCATCAGGCACACCGCATCCGCCGTTGAAGCGGCTCGCGACCAGGCTCGAAAAACCCAAAAACTAAACCCTCGAGGCGTTTATCAGTCCTACCCTTGTTAGGTAGCACCCCCTGTGCTCGCGGGAGCACGCAGTCTCAAGGAGCCCGCAATGACGCGCCCACGTAAAATCATCGCCTGGACCCTGGGCAGCCTGTTGGTCCTGCTGGTGATATTGGTGGTGGTGATCGCCACCTTCGATTGGAATCGAATCAAGCCCACGCTCAACGAAAAAGTATCCGAAGCCCTGCATCGCCCCTTTGCCATCAATGGCGACCTTGCTGTGCACTGGCAGCGTGAAACGGATGAGGGCGGCTGGCGTGCCTGGGTGCCGTGGCCGCGCTTCGTCGCACAGGACATTACCCTGGGCAACCCCGACTGGTCGCAGAAACCCCAGATGGCAAGCCTGCAGAAGGTCGAGTTTCGCCTTTCGCCACTGCCGCTGCTGGCACAGCGGGTGGTCATACCGCGTATCGACCTGACCGGCCCCGACGTTGCCCTGCAGCGCTTGGCAGATGGACGCGCCAACTGGACCTTCCAGTTCGACGAAAAAGACCCCAATGCCGAGCCTTCCAAATGGGTCATGGACATCGGTGCCATAGGCTTCGACAAAGGCGTGGTGGCTTTCGACGACCAGACGCTCAAGACCTCGGTCAAGGTGTTGATCGACCCACTGGGCAAGCCCATTGCATTCAGCGATATCGTCGGCAGCAGTGCGGCGAAGAAAGTCGCCGACCAAGGCGCCAGTGCGCAGGACTATGCCTTCGGCTTCAAGGTCGATGGCCGCTACAAAGACCTGCCGCTGTCGGGCTCGGGCAAGATCGGCGGGCTGCTGGCGCTGCAGGATGCGACGCGACCGTTTCCCGTGCAGGTCGACCTGCGCATTGCCGATACCCGTGCAGCAGTTGCCGGTACCCTGACCGACCCACGCAACCTCGGCGCCCTGGACCTGCGCCTGCGCTTGAGTGGCAGCAGCCTGGGCAACCTGTACCCGCTGACTGGCGTGACCCTGCCGGATTCTCCCGCCTACGAAACCGATGGGCACTTGTTGGTCAAACTGCACGAGCCCGGCGGTGCATCGTTCCGCTATGAAGGCTTCAACGGCAAGATCGGCAACAGCGACATTCACGGTGATCTGGGCTTCGTCGCCAGTCAGCCAAGGCCCAAGTTGAGCGGCGCGCTGGTGTCCAACCAGTTGCTGTTCGCCGACCTCAAGCCTTTGATCGGCGCTGATTCCAATACCGAGCAGAAGGCTCGGGGCGGGGCCAGCAAGCAGCCCACCGGCAAGGTATTGCCCGTCGAAGAGTTCAAGACCGACCGCTGGCGTGCCATGGACGCCGATGTCGAATTCACTGGACGCAAGATCGTCCACAGCGAAGAGCTGCCATTCACCGACCTGTACACCCATGTGGTGCTCAATGACGGCAACCTGCGCCTGGAACCTCTGCGCTTCGGCGTGGCCGGTGGCAAGCTGGATGCGCAGATTTCGCTGAACGGGCGTACTACGCCGTTGCAGGGTCGTGCCAAATTGACCGCGCGCGGGTTCCAGCTCAAGCAGCTGTTTCCCACCTTCGAGCCCATGCGTACCAGTTTCGGCCAGCTCAACGGCGATGCGGACATTACCGGCACCGGCAATTCGGTGGCAGCGTTGCTGGGTTCAGCGGACGGTAATCTGAAGATGCTGGTCAATGATGGCGCCGTGAGCCGGGACCTGATGGAAATTGCCGGACTCAACGTCGGTAATTACCTGATCGGCAAGATCTTCGGCGACAAGGAAGTGGAGATCAATTGCGCGGCAGCCTCGCTGGGCATCAAGAACGGGCTGGCCAGCACCGACCTGTTCGTTTTCGATACTGAGAACGCGATCATCTACGTCGACGGCACGGTGAATTTCAAACAGGAACAACTGGATCTGAAGATCTCGCCGGAGTCGAAGGGCTTCCGCCTGCTGTCGCTGCGCTCGCCGTTGTATGTCCGCGGCCCGTTCGCCAAGCCCAACGCCGGTGTGCAGGCAGTGCCATTGTTGCTACGCGGTGCAGGTATGGTCGCATTGGGCGCTACTATCGGGCCTGCGGCGGGCCTGCTGGCGCTGGTCGCGCCCAGCGGCGGCGAGCCGAACCAGTGCACGCCATTGCTGGAGCAGATGAAGTCGGGCAAGGCACCCAAGACCGTACCCGCTTCCTGAGACGGTTCAAGGGTTGCTCTCGGGCGCTGCGGTGTGTCGGTTGAACCGAGTCGCGTCCCTCGCGGCCACGGACCGCTCCTACGGGGGGTTGCGGCACGCTTGTAGGAGCGGTCATCGGCCGCGAAACGGGCGCTGCGGTGTGGCAGTTGAAACACGTTCTGACCCGGCCGTCAGGCACAAAAAAGCCAGAACCGGGGTTCTGGCTTGGGACCTGCGGCAGGCTGTTACAGCGCGCCGTAGATATCCGCCATGTCGTCGGCGTGCTCTTCTTCCTGGGCCAGGATGTCTTCGAAGATACGGCGAGTGGTCGGGTCCTTGTCGCCGATGTACTGAATGATCTCGCGATAGCTGTCGATCGCGATCCGCTCGGCCACCAGGTCTTCGTAGACCATCTCTTTCAAGCTGTTGCCGGCAACGTACTGGGCGTGGGAATTCTTGGTCAACAGATCAGGGTTGAATTCCGGCTCGCCACCTAGCTGCACGATACGTTCGGCCAACTTGTCGGCGTGCTCGGCTTCCTGCTCGGCGTGTTCCTTGAATTCATCGGCTGCGATGCTCGCCTTCAGGCCGTTGGCCATGAAGTAATGGCGCTTGTAGCGCAGTACGCACACCAGTTCGGTTGCCAGCGAGCTGTTGAGCAGCTTGATGATCTCTTCGCGGTCGGCATCGTAACCTTCGGTGACCGCGCCGTTCTCGACGTGCTGGCGCGCACGGGCGCGCAGTTCTGCTACAGATGTCAGTTGGGAAGTTTCGAGGTCGATCATGATTGTCTCCAGCTATACGGTTTTGGCCGTCGCGCTCTGTTGCCCCGAGTTCGGGGCCCGGCGGGATCGGTATACAAGTTTCGCTACACAGTTGTGAGTCGTGGCGGCGACGAAAAGTTTTATTACAAATGGCCCGGGGAAGGCCTTTCGTCAGCCGCCTGGGGCAGGATTACGGCGCGGTTTCGTTCAGCTTGCGTTGCTCGCAGGTCATGAAGCCCTTGGTGGCGACGTGTCCGGAGCTGTCGAAGCTCACGTAGTAAGGCTGCTGATGGCCTTCACGGGTCAAGATGTAGTTGTTGCAGGTGCCGTACATGGAGTTGGCAGTGCCGGCAACGACGGTCGAAGGCGTGCCGCCGATGGCCAGAACCTGCTGCATGGTCATGCCTTTCTCGACCTGCTTGACCAGTGGCGCGTCACGGTAGGTCACGAAGTCCACCGGGTTCTGCACGGTGGTGTTCGACGAACAGCCAGCCAGCGCGGCTACGGCAAAGAGTGCTGCCAAAGATTGCTTGTACATGGGGAGTCCCTCCTTCGATGGGCCGTGAGTGGCCCCGTGATGCTTGGAGCGCACCGACCGCGCGATAGTTCTGAAATCTTTCAGGCAGCAAAGCCTCTGCAGAGCGCCTGGGGACTGGCTGCGATAGAAAACAAATGACGCAATTTAGCTACGGATCGGCATGCATCCGCCTACTGGCCCTTCGCTCGCAACGCTGGCAGACTGCCTGTCCTTTCGAATCGCTCGCTTCTGAGGCTTTATGCCCATGTTTTCTTCGCGTCAATTGCTGATCGCCAGCTGGATTCTGGTGTTCGGCGGCCTTCTGCTGGTCTTGCCGATGCGCCTGCTGCCGAGCTTGCTGGCCGGCCTGCTGGTATTCGAACTGGTCAACATGCTTACGCCGCAGCTGGAGCGACTCATTGCGGGGCGGCGTGCACGGTGGGTGGCAGTGGCGTTGCTGGGCACCTTGGTGGTCAGCAGCCTGGCGCTGCTGTTCGCCGGCGTCATCAGTTTCATCCTGCACGAGGCGGAAAACCCCGGCGCTTCGCTGAACAAGTTCATGGGCGTGGTGGACCGCGCCCGCGGCCAGTTGCCGCCTTTCATCGACGCCTACCTGCCGGCCAGTGCCGCCGAGTTTCGCGTGGCCATCAGCGGCTGGCTGAGCAAGCACCTGAGCGATCTGCAACTGGTGGGCAAGGATGCGGCGCACATGTTCGTGACCCTGCTGATCGGCATGGTGCTGGGAGCCATCATCGCGCTGCAGACCATTCCCGATCCCGGACAGCGCAAGCCACTGGCGGCGGCATTGTTCGATCGCCTGGCTCTCTTGGTGCGGGCCTTTCGCAACATCGTTTTCGCGCAGATCAAGATTTCGCTGTTGAACACCTTCTTCACGGCCATTTTCCTCGCCGTGGTGCTACCGCTGTGCGGGATCAAGCTGCCGCTCACCAAAACCCTCATCGTGCTGACCTTCCTGCTCGGGCTTCTGCCGGTGATCGGCAATCTGATCTCGAACACCTTGATCACCATCGTCGGGCTGTCGCTGTCGATCTGGGTGGCGATTGCAGCGCTGGGCTATCTGATATTGATCCACAAGGTCGAGTACTTCCTCAACGCGCGGATCGTGGGTGGGCAGATCAGTGCCAAGTCGTGGGAGCTGCTGCTGGCCATGCTGATATTCGAGGCAGCGTTCGGACTGCCCGGGGTGGTGGCGGGGCCGATCTATTATGCGTATCTGAAAAGCGAGTTGAGACAGGCTCAGTTGGTGTAGGGCTTACTGGCCTCTTCGCGGGCGGCGCGCCCTCTGCCCGCGAAGAGGCCGGACTTGCCTTACTCGGTGCCGTAGCGCTTGCGGGCCTCGATGGCCAGGCCGCTGCCGATGCTGCCGAAGATATTGCCTTCTACATGCCGCGCATTGGGCAGCATGGCCGCCACGCCGTGGCGCAAGGCCGGGATGCCGCTCGAACCGCCAGTGAAGAACACCGTGTCGACCTGCTCCACGCCCACGCCTGCCCGATTCAGCAACTCCGACACACTGCCACGCACGCGTTCGAGCAGGCCATCGATGGCGCTTTCGAACAATGCCCGGCTCAGCTCCACGCTCAGTCCGGGCTCGATGCGGTCCAGCGGCAAGTGGCGACCTGCTGCTTCTGTGAGCTGGATCTTGGTTTCCTCGACTTCCATCGCCAGCCAGTGTCCGGCTTTCTGCTCGATCAGCTTGAACAGGCGGTCGATACCGTCTGTGTCCTGGATGTCGTAGCGCATGCTGGCCAGGGCCAGTTGCGCCTTCTGCAGGTACACCGAGTTGATGGTGTGCCAGGTTGCCAGGTTCATGTGGTGGCTGGTAGGCATGAAGGCGCCGCTCTTCATCCGGCTGCCGTAGCCGAACAGCGGCATGACGCCCTGCAGGCTGAGCTGCTTGTCGAAGTCGGTGCCGCCAATGTGCACGCCACCGGTGGCCAGGATGTCGTCCACGCGGTTGTCCAGCGCACGCCGCTCGGGAGCCAGGCGCACCAGGGAAAAGTCGGAAGTACCCCCGCCGATGTCGACGATCAGCACCAGCTCCTCACGCTCGATGGTGGACTCGTAGTCGAAGGCGGCCGCGATAGGCTCGAACTGGAAGGACACGTCCTTGAAGCCGATCTTTTTCGCCACTTCGGCCAGGGTGTCTTCGGCTTCCTGGTCGGCGGCCGCGTCGTCGTCGACGAAATGCACCGGTCGCCCCAGCACCACCTGGTCGAATGCACGCCCGGCGTTGGTCTCTGCGCGCTGCTTGAGCTCGCCGATGAACAGGCCCAGCAGGTCCTTGAACGGCATCGCCGTGCCCAGCACACTGGTGTCGTGCTTGATCAACTTGGAACCCAACAGGCTCTTGAGCGAGCGCATCAGGCGACCTTCGTAGCCTTCCAGGTATTCGTGCAGCGCCAGGCGCCCGTACACTGGACGCCGCTCTTCGAAGTTGAAGAAGATCACCGAAGGCAGGGTGATCTTGCCGTCTTCCAGTACGATCAGTGTCTCGCTGCCCGGGCGGTGCCAGCCGACGGTGGAGTTGGAAGTACCGAAGTCGATGCCGCAGGCGCGGGCCGGGGATGCGTTTTTCATGGCGAGGCGGGTCTGTTCAAAAAACGGCCGCGCAGTGTATGCCAGTTGCGTACAGAATCAAGGCCTGCGACTGTCTTGAAAGTGCGCCAGTGGCCCCAACCTTCTAGCCATCGACCGTGCTGTACAACCCACTGTTCACATCCAGTGGCCTGCAGCCGATAAACTTCCCATGCGTTGCCGAGTCCGACCAATAGGCGCGGGCGGCGCGCATTCGCTCATTGATGGTGATGCTTAGATGGATTTCAAAGACTATTACAAGATTCTGGGCGTCGAGCCGACGGCAGACGAAAAGGCGATCAAGACCGCCTACCGCAAGCTGGCGCGCAAATATCACCCCGACGTCAGCAAGGAAAAGGATGCCGAGGACAAGTTCAAGGAAGCCAGCGAGGCCTATGAGGCGCTGAGCAATGCCGACAAGCGCGCCGAATACGACGAACTGCGCAAGTATGGCCAGCATGGTCGCCCGTTCCAGGGCCCGCCAGGGTGGCAGGGCCGCGGCGGCGGTGGTTTCCATGAAGAGAACGCCGGCGATTTTTCCGACTTCTTCAGCACCATCTTCGGTAACGGCGGCGGTCGTGGTGAGCCCGGTGGCAATCCGTTCGGCCGTGGCGGCCAGCAGCGCAGCGCTGCACGCAAAGGTCAGGATGTGGAAATGGAGCTGACGATATCGCTGGAGGAAACCCTGGCCGAGGAGTCGAAGAAGATCAGCTTCAAGGTGCCGCAGTACAACGCCGGCGGTCAGCGCCTGACCGATGTGGTGAAGAATCTCAACGTGAAGATTCCCGCCGGGGTTGCCGACGGCGAACGCATTCGCCTCAAGGGCCAAGGCGCGCCGGGTGTAGCGGGCGGTGCCAGCGGCGACCTGTTCCTGACCTTGCGCCTGGCGGCCCACCCCTTGTTCGAGGTAGATGCCCCCGACCTGATCATCCAGGTACCGCTGGCGCCTTGGGAAGTGGCGTTGGGCACCAAGGTCGCGGTGCCTACGCTGACCGGGCGGATCAATCTGACGATCCGCCCGGACAGCCAGAACGGCCAGCGCCTGCGGGTCAAGGGCATGGGTTTGAAGAACAAGCTCGGCGGACGAGGCGATCTGTTCGCGCAGTTGAAGGTAGTGATGCCCGCACAGGCTGACGAGGCTACCAAGACGGCCTGGGCCGCCTTGGCCAAACACGCCGAATTCGACCCGCGCGAGAACTGGGGACGCTGATACCGCTAGGGCTCGATACCGCCACCTTGGCCGGCCGAAGGCATCTTCAGGCTGATATCGCCGCGAATCGGTATCAGGCCGGGCATGAGCACTTCGCCTGGGTCGAGGCTGAAACGCAGCGGTTGATCGCCGTCCACTACGCTGACCCGCAGGCTGGGAGTACCGGTCAGGTTGGCCAGGCCAGGGGTGCGGCTATAGTGGTTGGCCACGGTCTGATCGGTCAGCGCCAGCCACTTTTCATCGGGTTTGAGATTCTGCAGCCCTTCGATCCGCTTGTACGCATAGTAGACGCGCAGGCGTTGCTGCAGATTCGCTGCAGGGTCGTTCAGGCCGTCGGTCGACAGGCTGGCGGCGCAGTCCAGTGCCTTGATGCCGATGCCCTGGCGCCGTGCTTCCACCAATACCTGGCGCAGGGTGTAGCGACCGCTGTCCAGGGTAGTGCCACGGTTGTGCAGGTCGCGCAGCGTCTTCTCCAGATCGCGACCCAGTGTTCCCGTCTTCTGAAACCGGTCGAGCAGGTCCTGATGCAGGTCCTTGAGCAAGCCTTGCACGTACAGCGTTTTGACCTGCTGGGCCTTGAGTGTGGACATGTACTTGATCAGCAGTTGGCAACTGCCCAAGGCATTCCTGGATTCATTTACCACCAACCCGGTGTTGCTGGCATACACCTGAGTGAAAAACTCTTTGGGCGTCATGGTGATGCTCACCGTCGGCAAGCGTGGGCTCTGCTGCGGGCTCGAGGTCAGGAAGAAAGCTTCGGCTTCGTCGCCCAGGGCTCTGCGCAGCTCGATCAACTGTGAGCGCCCGGTGCGCAGCACGCTGTCGATCGGCCCGGTCATCAGTTGATGCGCATCGGGTTTGATGAGCATGGCGGTGATGTCGCGAAAGCCTGGCGCGGTGTCGAACGCGGCCAGCGCATCGATGCTTGCCGCCACGGTCTCGGGTGCAGTCACCGTGAACAACTCCCAGTGGCCTTTCCAGCTTCGCTGCACAGGGTAGCTGCCGGTGATCTGTTCGGGGGCGATTGGATCGACGATCACCCAGCGCTCCAGCGTGGTGATGTAGCTGACCTGAAAAGCTTTGCCCTTAAGGCGAATGTAGTGCTTGCCCTCGGGCGTGGTGAACACGCCTTGATAGATGCCGGTGCCCTCCGGCAATCCGGTCAGGTCTTCACCCGTTGCGATGAGGTCCAGTTGTGAGCCACCGGGAATCACGCGGTCGATCTGAGCCAGGTCTGTCGCACTCAGGTCCGCTGTATCCAGATCGAGCGCGGCGCCCAGCTCCTCGAAGTTGCCCAGCCCGCCCATGGCTTCCTCACCCACGCCGCGCAACAGTGGCATGTCCATGAGGATGTTCAGCGCATCCAGAAGTGCCGCCGTGAAGGCTGCTTGACGTACCTTCTGCGAAGATCCGTGAACAGCTTTGGCCAGATGGTTGCCGAAAGCAATCGAGCCTGCCGCTACTGCCACCAGCGCTACCAACGGATCTCCCGGCGCCATGGGCGTGACGATCCGCATGAACGCTTCCAGATCTACCAGGAACAATTCTTTGCGCAGCTCATGATTGCTGTTCAACAAGAGTTTGGCATCGAGTTTCAAGCGCTTGCGAACCGTGTTGAAGAGGAACGCGAATGCATCATCCTCGATGGTCACGGCGACGCCGTTGAGCAAGCGTTGTCCGGCTGCCCACGGCGTGGTGCGTATGCGTTCCAGTGTTGCCAGCAACAGCGTGCGTGGCGGCACGACCGATTCGCCGGGTGTATCGAAATGGGCGATGAGTCGTTCACGGCCCTGCTCTTGCGCAGCTGTCTCGGCAACCCATTGGTACATCTGCTGTTCGTTGTGAAAGGTTCTGAACCAGCCTGCCGGCATGTAGAGGATTTCCGGGCCCTGACTGGTGGTGATGCGCAGTATGTCGAACGATGTCAGGTCACCGAGGGTGAAACTCTTGATCGTGGTCAGGGTACGGGTCTTGTGCAGCCGCTTGAGGTCCTCCAGGGTGGGCGGGCCTGCAACCGGCCCGGCGAACGCATCGAACACCAGTCTGAGCTCCCTGTCGCTCAGTGCCCCGGTGTTGTAGGCATTCCAGACGAAACTGAAGAACAGGATCTTGATCAGCACTCGACCGTCATCGGCGTAGTCGTGCAGGAAGATGTCCAGGCGTTTCTGGTAGTGGGTCGAGAAATCCGTTGCCCAGAATTCCCTCATGATCTGCGAAGGTGCCAGTGGCACTTCGTTCGTGTCGTTGTAGATCCCGGCTTGCTGGACGGTATAGAACCCGGACATCTGATCGAGCAGGTCGAAGTTCACTTGATAGAACGTATTGAACCGACGCAGCACCAACTCGGTAACGGTCAACGTTTCCTTGGGCTTGCCGATGTGTTGCTGTCCGGTAAACGCGCGAGGGCTGTTCTGGGCGTTGTCGAAGTCGTGCCAATAGACGGTGTCCGCGTCCAGGTCCAGCGTGGTATGGAACTTGAGCAGCTTGATGCCCCAGTCTCGTGCGCACGCGCGCAGGTCGGGGAAGTTTTCGTAGTAGCGGTTGGCGATGAGGCTGACGTTTTCAGCCGATAGCGGGGTGGCGCCGGTCATGGTGTAGCTCCTGGATCGAATGGAGCTGCACCATAGAAAAACCGTTGGCGGACTGCGGCCTATATAGATAGGCCGCCTGCATGCGGATCATGGCCGTGGTATCGGGACTGCGCGTCGGGAGCTGCGCTTTCGACAAACCTTCTCAAAACAGAAAATAGCGCTGCGCCATGGGCAGCACATCCGCCGGCTCGCACCACAGCAGCACGCCATCGGCCTTGACCTGGTAGGTCTGTGGGTCGACGTCGATATCAGGCAGATAGCCGTTGTGGATCAGATCGGTCTTTTGCACCGAGCGACAGCCCTTGACCACGGCGATCTGCTTCTTCAAGCCCAATTGCTCGGGCACGCCTGCGTCCAGCGCGGCCTGGCTGATGAAGGTCAGGCTGGTGGCGTGACGCGAACCACCGAAGCTGGCGAACATGGGCCGGTAGTGGACCGGTTGCGGCGTCGGAATCGAAGCGTTGGCGTCGCCCATGAGGCTGGCGGCGATGGCACCACCCTTGAGGATCAAGGTCGGCTTGACGCCAAAGAACGCCGGGCGCCAGAGCACCAGGTCCGCCCATTTGCCGACCTCGACCGAACCCACTTCATGGCTGATGCCGTGGGTGATCGCGGGGTTGATGGTGTACTTGGCGATATAGCGTTTGGCGCGGAAGTTATCGTTGCCCTCGGCATCCTCGGCCAGTGCACCGCGCTGTTTCTTCATCTTGTCGGCGGTTTGCCAGGTGCGTGTGATCACCTCGCCGACCCGGCCCATGGCCTGGCTGTCGGAACTGATCATGGAGAACGCGCCGAGGTCGTGCAGGATGTCCTCGGCGGCAATGGTTTCGCGGCGAATGCGGCTTTCGGCGAAGGCCACGTCCTCGGCGATGCTGGGGTCCAGATGGTGGCAGACCATGAGCATGTCGAGGTGCTCGTCGATGGTGTTGCGGGTGAACGGACGGGTCGGGTTGGTCGAGCTGGGCAGCACATTGGCGAAGCCGCAGGCCTTGATGATGTCTGGAGCGTGGCCGCCGCCGGCGCCTTCGGTATGGTAGGTGTGGATGGTACGGCCCTTGAAGGCAGCCAGAGTGGTCTCGACGAAGCCCGACTCGTTGAGGGTGTCGGTGTGGATCGCAACCTGCACGTCGTATTGATCGGCCACGCTCAGGCAATTGTCGATGGCTGCCGGGGTGGTGCCCCAGTCTTCGTGCAGCTTGAGGCCGATGGCCCCGGCCTTGACCTGCTCTATCAGCGGCTCGGGCAGGCTGGCGTTGCCCTTGCCGGTGAAACCGATGTTCATGGCGAAGGCATCGGCAGCCTGGAGCATGCGCGCCATGTGCCACGGCCCCGAGGTGCAGGTGGTCGCATTGGTGCCGGTGGCCGGCCCGGTGCCGCCGCCGATCATGGTGGTGACGCCGCTCATCAGCGCCTCTTCGATCTGCTGCGGGCAGATGAAGTGGATGTGGGTGTCGATACCACCGGCAGTGAGGATCATCCCTTCACCGGCGATGACCTCGGTGCTGGCGCCGATGGCGATGGTCACGTAAGGCTGGATGTCGGGGTTGCCGGCCTTGCCGATCGCCGCGATGCGCCCATTCTTCAGGCCGACGTCGGCCTTGACGATGCCCCAGTGATCGATGATCAGGGCATTGGTGATCAGCGTGTCGACTACTTCGGCGGCCAGCAGCTGGCCCTGGCCCATGCCATCGCGGATGACCTTGCCACCGCCGAATTTCACTTCTTCGCCGTAGGTGGTGAAGTCTTTTTCCACTTCGATCCACAGGTCGGTATCGGCCAGGCGGACTTTGTCACCGACGGTCGGGCCGAACATGTCGGCGTAGGCTTCTCTGGAAATCTTCATCGCTGTGCCCTGCAATTCAGTTGTGTGTGGACCCGGTGGGATCAGAGGTCACCCATGATGCGGCCGGCGAAGCCATACACCCGGCGCAGACCGGCCAGGTCCACCAGTTCCACCTCGCGGCTCTGGCCCGGTTCGAAACGCACGGCGGTTCCGGCGGGGATGTTCAAGCGCATGCCTCGCGTCGCCGGACGGTCGAAATGCAGGGCGTCGTTGGTTTCGAAGAAGTGATAGTGCGACCCCACTTGAATGGGCCGATCGCCGCTGTTGGCCACGGTCAGGCTCAGGGTGCGCCGGCCGACGTTGAGCTCGATGTCGCCAGGCTGGATCCGGTATTGGCCAGGAATCATGAAATAGCTCCTTGAAGCGAAGAAAGACAACGGTTCAAGCCGAGGCCCGGGGCGGCTCGGCGCCTGGCTGCAGCGCCAGTTGCATGAAGGTCAGGTCCAGCCAGCGGCCGAACTTGATGCCTACTTGCGGCATCTGCCCGGTGATGACGAAGCCCAGGCGTTCGTGCAGATGAATCGATGCCTGGTTGCCGCTTTCGATGGCGGCCACCATGACGTATTTGTCGCCCTCGCGAGCACGCTCGATGAGCACCTGCATCAGCCGTACACCGAGACCTTTGCCGCGCTGGTCGTTGCGCACGTACACCGAGTGCTCGACGCTGTAGCGAAAGCCTTCGAAAGGTCGCCAGTCGCCGAACGATGCATAGCCGATGACCTCGCCCTGTTCCTCGGCGACCAGGATCGGATAACCCTGCCCCTGGCGCGCATCGAACCAGGCCTGACGGTTGGCCAGGTCGACCGGCTTCTCGTTCCAGATCGCCGTGGTGTTGAGCACCGCATCGTTGTAGATCGCGCAGATCCCTGGCAAATCGCGCTCGGTTGCATCACGAATCATGGCCGTGCCTCAGGCGATGGGTTGATGGACGGTGACCAGTTTGGTGCCGTCGGGAAACGTGGCTTCCACCTGGATCTCCGGGATCATTTCCGGAATACCTTCCATGACCTGTTCGCGGCTGAGCAGGGTGGTGCCGTAGTGCATCAATTGCGCGACCGTCTGGCCATCGCGGGCGCCTTCGAGCAAGGCCGCGGAGATCAGCGCCATGGCTTCCGGGTAGTTCAGCTTGAGGCCACGGGCCAGACGGCGCTCGGCTACCAGGCCGGCGGTGAAGATGAGCATCTTGTCTTTTTCGCGGGGGGTCAGGTCCATGGGTGTTCCTTCAGAATATTCGTTGGCAGTGAGGGCTTCTTCGCGGCCACTGGCCGCTCCTACAGGAAGTGCCCGGTAGATCGCCTGTGGGCGCGGACGGTTGCTGTGAACAGGTGCCCGGCGCATCGCCTGTAGGAGCGGTCAGTGGCCGCGGAAGGGCTGGCAAATTCAATCAGGTGCTCCAGATCCGTGGCGCCAGCGCTTCGCGGCCGAGCATGGCCGGGCGCAACAGCGTCCACAGTCCGATCAGCCAGTCACGCGCATGCAGCGCCTCGTCGGCCAGGCAGCGTGCCACCAGCAACCCGGGCAACTGGCTCAGATCGCCGCGTACGCGCGTCGGCAGTGCCCGGCAGCGTTCAAGCAGGGCCGGGTCGACCTCGCCGGTCACCAGCAAGGTGGCGAACGCCGGCTTGCCCCCCAACCCTACGGCCGAGTCGAGCAGGCCGTCGTTGCCGATGATGCGTTGGCGTTCATGCCACAGCAGCTCGCCGTCGCGGCGAATTTCCAGGCGCGACTGAAAATGCCCCTGGTCGAAACGCTCGGCCGCCGCCGGGCGTCCCACGGCGACGATGTCCCAATAGCACAGCCGGGCATCGCCCTGAAGGTGAATACGGGTATCCAGTTCGGCTTGGGCGGCACTGTAGACGATGGTCTCCTGGGGCAGCCATTCCAGCGTGGCCCCCGCGGCCACATGCAATTCGGTGCTTTGATAGGCAGGGCTGTTGGCGCGGTACCACTTTGCCGCGCCGGGCGTGGTCAGTTGCGCCCAGGCGTTGGCATGCACCTGCGCACTGATGTCCAGCCGATCGCCCCCGGCGATGCCGCCAGGCGGATGCACGATGATGTGCTGGCACACCTCGGGCCCCTCAGCATAGAGGTGCTTCTGCACCCGCAATGGGCCGAAATGGCGGCGCAGGGTCGGGCGCGTGCTGTCGCCGAAGCGCGCGTACCCCAACTCCAGCCGGGCGTGCCAGCTGGGCGTGTAGGGCAGGGAAGTGACGGGTAGATTCATGGCCTTCATTCTTGTTCGGGTCGCGGCAGATTAAATGGTTACCAAGCCGCGTACACCCTCCGATTCCATGTTTTCACCCCGACCCTGCTGAATGATTTCACCGCGCGACATGACCAGATACTGATCGGCCAGTTCGGCGGCGAAGTCATAGAACTGCTCGACCAGCAATATCGCCATGTCGCCGCGCGCGGCCAGTTGCTTGATCACGGCACCGATTTCCTTGATCACCGAGGGCTGGATGCCTTCGGTGGGCTCGTCAAGAATGAGCAGCCGCGGCCGGCTGGCCAGCGCCCGCCCGATCGCCAGTTGCTGCTGTTGGCCGCCAGAGAGGTCGCCACCACGGCGGTGCTTCATCTGCAGCAGCACCGGAAACAGTTCGTAGATGAACGCCGGCACTTCGCGAGCCTCACTGCCGGGAAAGCGTGAAAGCCCCATCAGCAGGTTTTCCTCCACCGTCAGGCGACCGAAAATCTCGCGGCCCTGGGGCACGTAGGCAATGCCGGCATGCACCCGCTGGTGTGGCTTGAAGGCGGTGATCGGCTTGCCTTCCCAGGCCACGCTGCCTTGCTTGGCCGGAATCAGGCCCATCAGGCACTTGAGCAGGGTGGTCTTGCCGACGCCGTTGCGCCCGAGCAGGCAGGTCACTTCGCCGATGTTCACAGCGAACGACAAGCCGCGCAGGATGTGGCTGCCGCCGTAGTATTGGTGAAGCTGGTCGACTTGGAGCATGGGGTCTTGTCCTTTTTGTTGCAGTGTCTGGGTAGGCCTCTTCGCGGGTAGAACCCGCTCCCACAGTCCTTTGCCCGCGAAGAAGCCCGTGGGGTCAACGCCCCAGGTAAACCTCGATCACCCGCTCATCGGCCTGCACCGCCTCGAGCGAACCCTCGGCCAGCACGCTGCCCTGGTGCAACACCGTCACATGGTCGGCAATCGAGCCGACGAAGCCCATGTCGTGCTCCACCACCATCAATGAATGCTTGCCGGCCAGGGTCTTGAACAGTTCGGCGGTGAATTCGGTTTCGGCATCGGTCATGCCCGCCACCGGCTCATCGAGCAGCAACAGCTGGGGGTCCTGCATCAGCAGCATGCCGATTTCCAGAAACTGCTTCTGGCCGTGGGACAGCAGGCCGGCCGGGCGATCGACCGACGCGCTCAGGCGGATCGTCTCCAGGACCTCGGCAATGCGGTCGCGCTGCTCGCCCGTCAGCCGCGCACGCAGGCTGGCCCAGACCGACTTGTCGGTCTTCTGCGCCAACTCCAGGTTCTCGAACACGCTCAAGGCCTCGAACACGGTCGGCTTCTGGAACTTGCGGCCGATGCCGGCATGGGCAATCTGCACTTCGCTCATGTGGGTCAGGTCCAGGGTTTCGCCGAACCAGGCCTTGCCCGTGCTGGGCCGGGTCTTGCCGGTGATCACGTCCATCAGAGTGGTCTTGCCGGCACCGTTGGGGCCGATGATGCAGCGCAGCTCGCCCACGCCGATGTACAGATTGAGGTCGTTCAACGCCTTGAAACCGTCGAAGCTGACGCTGATGTCTTCCAACGTCAGGATAGTCCCGTGGCGGGTGTTGAGCCCCGGTCCGCTGGCCTGGCCCAGGCCGATGGCATCGCGGCTGGTCCCAGCGTCGCTGTTGGGATCGAGCACCGGTTCGAGCATGAACTCGGCGGTTGCGGTGATTCTCATTGTTCACCCCTCTTTTTCAGCAGGCCGATCACACCCTTGGGCAGGTACAGGGTCACGATGATGAACAGCGCGCCGAGGAAGAACAGCCAGTATTCAGGAAATGCCACGGTGAACCAGCTCTTCATGCCATTGACGATGCCGGCACCCAACAGCGGCCCGATCAGGGTGCCGCGTCCGCCCAGAGCCACCCAGACGGCGGCTTCGATGGAGTTGGTCGGCGACATCTCGCTGGGGTTGATGATGCCGACCTGCGGCACGTACAGCGCCCCGGCGAGGCCGCACAGCACCGCGCTGAGCACCCAGACGAACAGCTTGAAACCGCGCGGGTCGTAACCGCAGAACATCAAGCGGTTCTCGGCGTCGCGCAGCGCGGTCAGCACCCTGCCGAACTTGCTGCGGGCCAGGCGCCAGCCCACATAAAGACTGAGCACCAGCAGCGCCACGGTGAGCAGGAACAGCACGGCACGGGTGCCCTGAGAGGTGATGCTGAAGCCCAGGATGCTGCGGAAGTTGGTGAAGCCGTTGTTGCCGCCAAAACCCGTCTCGTTGCGGAAGAACAGCAGCATGCCGGCGAACGTCAGTGCCTGGGTCATGATCGAGAAGTACACGCCCTTGATCCGCGAACGGAAGGCGAAGAAACCGAACACAAGTGCGAGCAGACCTGGGGCCAGCACCGCCAGGCACATGGCCCAGAGGAAGTGCTCGGTACCGATCCAGAACCAGGGCAGCTCGGTCCACGAGAGAAACGTCATGAACGCCGGCAAGCCATCGCCGGCCGCCTCACGCATCAGGTACATGCCCATGGCATAGCCGCCAAGGGCGAAGAACAGCCCGTGGCCCAGCGACAACAGGCCGGCGTAGCCCCAGACCAGGTCCAGCGCCAAAGCGACGATGGCATAGCAGAGGATCTTGCCGACCAGGGTCAGGGTGTAGGCCGAGACCTGCAAGCCGTTGCTGGCCGGCAGCAGTGACAGCAGCGGCAGGGCGATGAGGATCGACAGGATCACGACGCCGATGGCGAGGGTCACTTTCGGCCCGGCTTTCTGCGCAGCAGTGAGCATCAATGGCTGGTTCATCAGTCGATCACCCGTCCTTTCAGTGCGAAGAGGCCTTGCGGACGTTTCTGGATGAACAGAATGATCAGCGCGAGGATCAGGATCTTGCCGAGCACCGCACCGATCTGCGGTTCCAGGATCTTGTTGGCGATGCCCAGGCCGAATGCGGCGGACACGCTACCGGCCAGTTGGCCGACGCCGCCGAGCACCACCACCAGAAACGAGTCGATGATGTAGCTTTGCCCCAGGTCGGGGCCGACGTTGCCGATCTGGCTCAGGGCCACACCACCCAGGCCGGCGATGCCCGAGCCCAGGCCGAAGGCGAGCATGTCGACCCGGCCGGTGGGCACACCGCAGCAGGCGGCCATGTTGCGATTCTGGGTCACGGCGCGCACGTTCAGGCCCAGGCGGGTTTTGTTCAGCAGCAGCCAGGTCAGCACCACCACGGACAGGGCGAAAGCGATGATGACGATGCGGTTGTACGGCAGCACCAGGTTGGGCAGCACCTGCCAGCCGCCAGAGAGCCAGGCCGGGTTGGCCACTTCTACGTTCTGCGCACCGAAGATCAGGCGAATCGCCTGGATCAGCATCAGGCTGATGCCCCAGGTCGCCAGCAGGGTTTCCAATGGGCGTCCGTACAGGTGGCGGATGACGGTGCGTTCCAACGCCATGCCGATCACAGCGGTGACGAAGAAGGCTACGGGCAGGGCGATCAGCGGGTAGTACTCGATGGCGCCCGGCGCCAGGCGCTGGACCAGCATCTGCACGACGTAGGTGGAGTAGGCGCCAAGCATGAGCATCTCGCCGTGGGCCATGTTTATCACGCCAAGCAGGCCGAAGGTGATCGCCAGGCCCAGGGCGGCCAGCAGCAGGATCGAACCCAAAGACATGCCGCTGAAGGCCTGGCCCAGGATGTCGCCGATCATCAGCTTGCGCTTCACTTGAACCAGGCTGGTCTCGGCAGCGGTGCGCACGGCGGCATCCGTCTCGACACCGGGCGCCAGCAGATTTTCCAGGCGGGTACGCGCCAGTGGCTCGCCGGTTTCACCCAGCAGGCGTACTGCAGCCAGGCGCACGGTGGGTTCGGGATCGACCAGTTGCAGATTGGCCAAGGCCAGGGTCAAGGCGGTTTTCACCGTTTGGTCCTGTTCACCGGCGGTCTGCCGGTCGAGCAAGGGCAGCTGATTGGGCTGCGCCGAGCGTTGCAGTTGCTGCGCGGCGGCCAAGCGCACCTGAGCGTCGGTGCTCAGCAGTTGGTGGCTGGCCAGGGCGGTTTCCACCAGGCCGCGCAGGCGGTTGTTCAGGCGCAACTTGCGCAGCGGTTCCACGGCTGCGGCGGTGCCGTCGGCCGCTGTCATCTGGCCATTGGTTTCGATGAACGGTTTTTTCTCGGCATCGGCTGCAACCCGGCCTTCCTGCAAAGCGTCGAGCAGTTCGAGCCGTGCCGGATCGGGCTGTGCGGCCCAGGCCTCCAGCAGGCGGACCTGCTCGGCAGACGAGGCGCCGGTAAAATCACTGGCGTCGTTGGCGCTGGCAATCAGTGGCAGCAGCAGGACGACAGTGACGAGGAATTTGATGAGGGACATGGCAAGTCCTTTGAATTGAAGGCAACACCCGCCCCCTCGTGGGAGCGGTCATCGGCCGCGAAAAAAAACGCTGCGGTCTATCAGCTGCACCGCGAAAGCCCTTCGCGGCCATAGACCGCTCCTACAGAAAACTCGCGGTCCACCGTAGGAGCGGTCATCGGCCGCGAAGGGAGCGCTGCGGTCTACCAGACGCACCGCGCCGCCCCTTCGCGGCCATAGACCGCTCCTACAGAAAACTCGCGGTCCACCGTAGGAGCGGTCATCGGCCGCGAAGAGAGCGCTGCGGTCTACCAGACGCACCGCGCCGCCCCTTCGCGGCCACGTGGATCAGTTGCTCTTCACCGCATGATCCGGCTTCTTGTCGTTGCCAGGAATGTACGGGCTCCATGGCTGGGCGCGGATCGGCTCCTTGGTCTGCCACACCACGTTGAACTGACCGTTGTCCTCGATCTCGCCGATCATCACCGGTTTGTGCAAGTGGTGGTTGGTCTTGTCCATGGTCAGGGTGTAACCCGACGGCGCGGCGAAGGTCTGCCCGGCCATGGCCTCACGCACCTTGTCGACGTCGGTGGACTTGGCCTGGTTGGCAGCCTGCGCCCACATGTTGATGCCCACGTAGGTCGCTTCCATCGGGTCATTGGTGACCACGGTGCCCGCATTCGGCAGGTTCTTGGCCTTGGCATAGGCTTTCCAGTCAGCAACGAACTTGGTGTTTTCCTTGTTCTCCACCGACTGGAAGTAGTTCCACGCCGCCAGGTTGCCCACCAGCGGCTTGGTGTCGATGCCGCGCAGTTCTTCTTCGCCCACCGAGAACGCCACCACCGGTACGTCGGTGGCCTTCAGGCCCTGGTTGGCCAGCTCCTTGTAGAACGGCACGTTGGAGTCGCCGTTGACGGTGGAGATGACCGCAGTCTTGCCGCCAGCGGAGAATTTCTTGATGTTGGAAACGATGGTCTGGTAGTCCGAGTGACCGAACGGGGTGTAGACCTCTTCGATGTCCTTGTCGGCCACGCCCTTGGAGTGCAGGAAGGCGCGCAGAATCTTGTTGGTGGTGCGTGGATAGACGTAATCGGTGCCCAGCAGGAAGTAGCGCTTGGCCGCGCCGCCGTCTTCGCTCATCAGGTATTCGACCGCCGGGATCGCCTGCTGGTTGGGCGCGGCACCGGTGTAGAACACGTTCGGCGACATCTCTTCACCCTCGTACTGCACCGGGTAGAAGAGCAGGCCGTTGAGTTCTTCGAAGACCGGCAGCACCGACTTGCGTGACACCGACGTCCAGCAGCCAAAGACCACCGCCACCTTGTCCTGGGTGATCAACTGGCGGGCCTTCTCGGCAAACAACGGCCAGTTGGACGCCGGGTCCACCACCACCGCCTCGAGCATCTTGCCATTGACGCCACCCTTGGCGTTGATCTGGTCGATGGTCATCAAGGCCATGTCTTTCAGCGAAGTCTCCGAGATGGCCATGGTGCCGGACAACGAGTGCAGGATGCCGACCTTGATGGTCTCGGCAGCCTGGATCGTCCAGGACAAGCCCATGGCAGCGATCGATGCGGAAAGGGTGAACGCCTTGATCAAGCTGCGACGCTTCATTGTGCAATCTCCATGTACGGAATGTCGTTCCGGTGCGGCAGGTGGGGACTTCTCGCTGGAGTATTGCAAGCGGTGTGCCGGAGTCGCACAGGGGCGCAATACGTGCCGGTTAAGGTCAGGCAACGCGGTGCGGCGCACCGTGCTGGTGCTCGACTGGCAGGATGGTGCGCAGCGTTGAGTGGTATTGGTGCGCCGGACTATGTGCGCGATCCATCAGGCAGATCGCGTGCACCGCCGACGCGGCTTGCGCCGCTGCTACGGGATCGCGTGCACCGCCGACGCGGCTGGCGCCGCTGCTACAGGATCGTGTGCACCGCCGACGCGGCTTGCGCCGCCGCTGCGGGGACCGCGAATCCTCTGTAGCAGCGGTGCAAGCCGCGTCCGGTCGCACCACAGATACACCTGGATGACTCAGATCGCTTCGATCGACGGCCGCAGGCGGACCACCATCTGGTCCACGGCCCAGATCAGCAACAGCGACACACCCACCAGCGGAAACAGCACGCCCACCGCAATCATCACCCCGACCGCCACCTTCCATCGCGGCAGATCGTGGCGCAGCGGCGGTACCCCAAGCTTCCCCTGAGGCCGGCGCTTCCACCAGATCACCAGGCCGCTGACCGAGCTGAGCAGGATCATCAGGCAGATCAGCAGCACGATGATCTGATTGACCGGCCCGAACATCTTGCCCTCGTGCAGCATCACGCCGGTTTCGGTAGCTCGGGCGACCAGGCCGTAATGTTCCCAGCGCACGTCGGCCAGAACCCGACCGCTGTACTGATCGATGTGCAGGGTCGCGTCGTTGCGCGGATCGTCGGCGAAGACCGCTACGGTGAACACGCCGCTCGCGGTGCTCGGCAGGGTAATGCTGTAGCCGGGCTCCACCTGCAAACGTGCGGCGGTGTCGACCACGCTCTGCAGGCTGATCTGTGGCGCCGCCGGGGCCTGCGCGTGCTCGCCATGGGCCATGTGTTCGGCGTGCGCGCCGCCGGACTGCGGCATCGGTGTGTGTTCCATGGCCCATGGCACAGTCTGCCGGTGGGCCTGGTTGAGCCTGCCGGCCTGCTCATCGGAGGTGGGCATGTCGTTCCACATGGCGGCGGGAAACTGGTTCCACAGCTGGGCATATTGCTTGCCCCAGAAACCTGTCCAGGTCATGCCGCTGAGCAGCATGACCAGCAGCAACGCCGCGCCCCAGAAACCCACCGCCGCATGGACGTCGCGCCACAACGCTCGACCACGGCTGCGCCAGCGCGGCCAGAGCACGCCGCTGGCTGCCGTGCCGCGCGGCCACCACAGGTACAGGCCAGAGATCACCAACACGATGCCCCAGCCGGCGGCCAGCTCGATCAGCCGGTCGCCGAGGGTGCCGATCATCAGCTCACCGTGCAACGCCCGCGCCACAGCCTGCAGGTTCCACTTGGCATCCTGCTCGCCCAGCAACTCGCCGGTATAGGGGTTGACGAACACATTCAGTTCGCGGCCATCGGCATGCACCACGAACTGGGCACTGCGCTCGGCGGCGCTGGGCGGCAGGTACTGGCCGATGGCGCCACGGGGGTAGGCATTGTGGGTTCGCAACAGCAACTCATCGGCGCTCAGGCGCTGTTCGGCCACCGGCACCGTGAGCAGGTCGCGGTACATCCAGGGGTCCAGCTGGGGCTTGAACAGGTAGATGATTCCGGTCAGCGCCAGCAGGATCATGAACGGCGCGACGAACAGCCCGGCGTAGAAATGCCAACGCCAGGCAAGGTTGTAGAAAGAGGTTTTCATGGCAAGACGTGTTCCGACTTTTCGTGTTCTCGACAGTGACCCATGCGCTGCCCGTCCCCTTCCACAGGTCAACCATGCTCCCGCGTGGGAGCGAGCCTGACCTGCGAAGACATTCGCAGGACCAGCCACGCCCACTGTGGGAGCGAGGCGGGCGGCGAGCCATCTACCCGCGAAGAGGCCCGCGTTGACAGCGCATAAGCTTATGTAGGTCTGGTCTTGAAGCTCAAACCAGCGAAGGCGGCGCACGCGTACGAGCGCCCGGGAACACGGCCTGTGTCGCATGCCCCGCGCGGGGCTCGGCCATGAAGACACTGTGCGGGCGCTGCGCATTCGCCCCCGCAATGGCCAACGCCTGAGGCAGCGCCGGGCAATGGAAGAACAGGCTGCAGTAACCGCACTTTTCCATCAGCACGTGCAGGTCGCTACTGCTCGCGCCGCTGCCGTGATGCCCGCCATGAGCCTGGTGGTCCATGGCAGGCATGTCCATGACAGGCACGGCGCTGTCCAGCATCACTCTGGACATCCGGTGGTCCATCGGCATGGACTGGGAAATCAGCGGGCCGATGAACATCATCAGCATCGCGAACAGGCTGATCCAGCTGGCGCGCGCCTTGGCGGACGGCGTGGAAGGAGGGCGCTTGGCGCTCAGCGCATTCATTCAGTCAATGCGCATGCTCGGCGGCCTCATCCTGCGCGGGCGCCTGCTTGAGTACCTGCACTTGCACAACGAAATCACCTGCCTTGGCGAAGTGCAGCGTCACGGGAAAATGCTGGCCCGCCTGCAGTGGGTTGCTCAGCTTGAGGTCCAGCAGCATCACGTGAAACGCCATGGGCGCGAACACCGCGTGGCCGCTGGCCGGAATGGTCACGCCCTGCACCTGCTGCATTTTCATCATGCCGTCCTGGTTGATGTGTTGATGCAGTTGTGCCTCCCCGGCGATGGGCGTGTCGACGCTGGTCAGCGTGTCGTCGTCGAGCCCGCGGTTGCGCAGCTCGAAGTACACCGCGACGGTGGGCGCATTGGGCGGCAGTTCCTGCGCCCAGGGTTCGACGACGAGCAGGTCTCCCGCCTTGTATTGACGGACGTCGCCCTGTGCGGCGGCAGCGAGCAGCATGAGCACACAGGCAGACCAGAACCTTTTCATCGCAGACACCCCGGTACGAAAGCCGCCATTGTAGCAGCGGCGCAAGCCGCGTCGGCGGCATACGCAATAAATCTGATCCACCGCGCAGGCCGCATCGGCGGTAACCGCAATAAATCTGACGCACCGCGCAAGCCGCATCATCAGGCACCGCAATGCTCTGTAGCAGCGGCGCAAGCCGCGTCAGCAGGCGCCGCGATTCATCTGCACCTGCAATGACGCCGCATCCATGAACATGCGGTCCACTGCTGGCAGCGTCGGGCGCTTGAGCACCAACACCGGCAACCCCAACTCCCGCGCCACCTGCAGCTTGGGCTCGGTCGCACCGCTGCCGCTGTTCTTGCTGATCAGCACGTCGATCCGGCGGCTGGCAAACAAGGCGCGTTCGTCGTCCAGACAAAAGGGACCACGGGCGCCGATGACCTCGCATTGGGCCGTGCCCGGGTAAGGGTCCAGGGCCCGCAGGGTCCAATGCTGATGCGGCGGGATCTCGTGCAGGTGCTGCAGGGGTTCGCGACCCAGGGTAAACAGCGGTCGCTGGAACGGTGCCAGCGCCTGCACCAGTTCAGCCCAGTCGACTACCTCCCTCCAGTCGTCACCCGCCTGAGGCTCCCAGGCCGGACGGCGCAAGGCCCAGCACTCGATACCGGCCAGGCTCGCAGCCTTCGCAGCATTGGCGCTGATCTGCGCCGCATAGGGATGAGTCGCGTCCACCAGCAGCGTAATGCCCTCGTCACGAATGTAGGCTGCCAGCCCTTCAGCCCCGCCATACCCACCGACACGCACCTGACAACGCAGGTCGGTCGGCACGCGGCCCACGCCCGCCAGGCTGTAGACATGCTCAGGCCCCAAGGTCCGTGCGATCGCCAAGGCTTCGGTTACGCCGCCGAGCAGCAGAATGCGCTTCATGGCTTCACCCCCGCCCAACCGACGATGCCACCTTGGCGGTCGATCGCGAACACCTCCACCTGAACCTGATCCGGCACCACGCTGCAGGCGAAGCGCCAGGCATGGCGGCAGACTTCATCGCCCAGCTTCACACCTTCGGCATGGGCCAGGGCCAAGGCTTGCTGGCTGGTGTTGGCCGCGCAGATCCGCGCTTGCAGGTCACTGCCCGCGCCGATGTCGCGCGCCCAACCCGCCAATTGCGTCAGGTCGATGCTCGAATGCCGGCTGTGCAGGTCCATGTGCCCCGCCGCCAGCTTGCTGATCTTGCCGAAACCGCCACACAGGCTGAGTTTGTCCACGGGCACCTTGCGCAGGTGTTTGAGTACCGCACCGACGAAGTCGCCCATCTCGATCAGCGCGATCTCGGGCAACGCGTAGACCTGGCGCATGGTGTCCTCGCTGGCATTGCCGGTACACGCGGCGATGTGCCGGTAGCCGTTGGTGGTCGCCACATCGATGCCTTGATGAATGGAGGCGATGTAAGCCGCGCACGAGAACGGCCGCACGATGCCGCTGGTGCCCAGGATCGACAGTCCACCAAGGATGCCCAGGCGCGGGTTCATGGTCTTGAGCGCCAGGCCGGCGCCGTTCTCGACGTTGACGGTGACCTCGAAGCCGCCGCCGTAGCCATGTTCTTCGGCCAACCGCGCCAGATGCTCGCTGATCATCCGCCGCGGCACCGGATTGATCGCCGGTTCACCGACGCCCAGCACCAGTCCGGGTCGGGTCACGGTGCCCACACCGTCGCCGGCCAGGAAGCGGATGCCGGGCACCTCCAGCAGGCGTACCCGGGTGTACAGCAGCGCGCCGTGGGTCACGTCCGGGTCGTCGCCGCCGTCCTTGAGGGTACCCGCTTCAGCGCCGTCGGCATTCAGCCGGCAGAACTCCAGACGCATCGACACCTGCTTGCCCTTGGGCAGCACGATATGCACCGCATCGCTGGCGCCTGCGCCGAGCAGCAGCCGCGCGGCGGCCAGACTGGTGGCCGTGGCGCAGCTGCCAGTGGTCAGGCCGCTGCGCAGTGGCGCTGGCTGCTCCGCTGTTTCTTCACGCATCGAAAGGCTTGACCGCGTCGAGCAGGGTGATCGGCAGCGCCTGGCGCCAGGTGTCGAACTCGCCCAACGGACAGGCCTGGGCAATGTGCAGGCGAGTCAGTTCGCCACCGTAGCGCTCGCGCCACTGCACCAGAGTCACTTCGCTTTGCAGCGTGACCGCGTTGGCCACCAGACGTCCGCCGGGTTTGAGCGCCGCCCAGCAGTCGCTCAGCACGTTCTCGCGGGTGACGCCGCCGCCGATGAAGATCGCGTCAGGCATGGCCAGCCCGGCCAGGGCATCCGGCGCCCGACCGCGCACCAGTTGCAGACCCGGCACGCCGAGAGCGTCACGGTTGTGTTCGATCAAGGCTTGCCGGCCTTCGTCGGATTCGACCGCGATGGCACGGCAACTGCGGTGGGCGCGCATCCATTCGATGCCGATCGAGCCACAGCCGGCACCGACGTCCCACAGCAACTCGCCCGGCTGGGGTGCCAGACGGGCCAGGGTCACTGCGCGAATATCGCGCTTGGTCAGTTGGCCATCGTGGCGAAAGGCAGTGTCGGGCAGGCCGGCCAGGGGTGACAGACGCGGGGCGTCCGGGCTGGCCTGGCATTCGATGGCGATCAGGTTGAGCGCGGCTATCTCACTGAAATCATCGTTGGCGGTGCCGTCGACACGACGCTCGCCGGGCCCTCCCAGGTGCTCGAGCACGGTCATGCGGCTGGGGCCGAAGCCGCGCTCGCGCAGTAACTGCGCAACGGCCTGCGGGCTTGTCCCATCGTTGCTCAACACCAGCAAGCGCTGGCCGCTGTACAGGTGCGCGGCCAGCGCCGCGACCGGACGGGCGACCACCGACAGGGTCACCACGTCCTGCAGTGGCCAGCCCAGACGGGCAGCGGCCAGCGAGTAGGAAGACGGCGAGGGCAGCACGTGCATCTGCGCTGCCGGGACTTGCCGCGCCAGGCTGGCGCCGACGCCATAGAGCATCGGGTCACCGCTGGCCAGCACGCAGACCGCCTCGCCGGGCTCGGACAGTACCGCATCGAGGCTGAATGGGCTGGGCCAGGCGACGCGGGTACCGACGATGCAGCGCGGCAGCAGTTCGAGCTGGCGGGGCGAGCCGACGATGCGCCGCGCACTCAACAATGCACGTCGCGCCTGTTTGCCCAGGCCCGCAAATCCGTCTTCACCGATACCTACCAGGGTCAGCCAGGCCGACATGAATATCCCTCATACAAAGCTATTCCGACGGGCAGACTTTTCATGCCTTCGGCCAAAGCAGGCATAATACCGCGCCTTACCCTTTCCAGTGGTTTTTCGCGTGCGCCCGGTGCCCCTTTGAACAAGACCTCGAACGTTGTCCGCCCCTCGGCGTGTCCGGGGTTGCTGCGTATCGTGCAAGCGTTGGACGGGGGCATCTGCCGCATCAAACTGGCCGGCGGCGAACTGGGTGCGGACCAGGCCGAGGCCGTCGCCGAAGCCGCCGAGCGGTATGCCGGGGGAACGATCGAGGCAACCAACCGCAGCAATCTGCAGATACGGGGTATCGGTGAACGTCATCAGGCCTTGATCGAGCATTTGCTGCAGGCTGGCCTGGGTCCACGGGACGCGGCCGGCGACGACGTGCGTAATGTCATGCTCAGCCCCACTGCCGGCATCGACCGCGAACGGATCGTCGACACGCGCCCGCTGGCGGCCCGGGTCATCCACAGCCTGGAAACCGAGCCGCGCTTCCATGCGTTGTCGGCCAAGTTCGCCGTGCAACTGCATGGCGGCGAGCGCCTGGCAATGCTCGAGCATCACCACGATCTGTGGCTGTCGGCCTTCGAGCGTGATGGACAGTGCTGGTGGGCGTTCGGCCTGGCCGGATGCCCTGGCGTGGACCAGCCCTGGGGCGCGGTCCCCTTCGAGCAGGGCCATGCCCTGGTGGTGGCGGTACTGGAGCGCTTCCTGGAACTGGCGCGCCCTGAACACACGCGAATGCGCGATCTGCTTGCCGACGCCGTCTTCGCAGGCAGAGGGCTCAGCCGCCCGTCTCGCTCCCACAGGATCCTCGTCGCTGATACCACCATGCCAGCCCCCACAGCCAATGCAGGAAAGATTGCTGCTCCTGTGGGAGCGGGCTCTGCCCGCGAAGCGGCCGCCACTGACACCACCCAGGCATTCCTCAGCACCCTGGGTCTGCCTGTTTGCTCTGCACCACTGGACAAGCCGCTGGCCGCTTTCAAACTGGGCATCCAGCCACAGCGCCAACCGGGCCTGAGCTTCATCTGCACCCTGGCCCCCCTGGGCCGGCTGACCCCGGCCATGCTGCGCGGCGCCGCCCAGCTCGCTCGCGACCACGGCAACGGCACTCTGCGCATGACCCCATGGCAAGGCCTGTTGCTGCCTGATCTACGCGATCCGCAACCCGTGCTCCAGGCCCTGACCCACCTGGGCTTCATCACCAGCGCGGAGCAGCCACTGGCTGCCATGATCGCCTGCACAGGTGCCAGCGGCTGTGCCAAGGGCCTGGCCGACACCAAGGCGGATGCCGTTCGCCTCGCCGCTTTGCTGCCCGTGCGGGCGCCGCTGAGCGTACATCTGAGCGGCTGCCCACGTTCATGCGCCGCGGCCCATGTCGCCCCGGCGACCCTGCTGGCCAGCAGTGCCGGCCACTATGACCTGTATCTGCGCGACGCCGAACAACCCGGATTCGGGGCTCTGCTCGCGCGCCATCTTTCACTGGATGCGGCCGCTGCCCTGCTGCGCGACCGCTCACGGAGCGACACCCATGATTGACTACATCCGCGATGGTCAGGAGATCTATCGCAACTCCTTCGCCATCATTCGTGCCGAAGCGAAGCTGGACCAGATCCCCGCGGACCTGGAAAAGCTCGCGGTGCGGGTCATTCACGCCTGCGGCATGGTCGATGTCGTCCAGGACCTGCGCTTCTCGCCCGGCGCCGGCAAAGCCGGCCGCGACGCCCTCGCCGCCGGCGCGCCGATCCTGTGCGACGCGCGCATGGTCGCCGAAGGCATTACCCGCGCCCGGCTGCCCGCCAACAATCAGGTGATCTGTACCCTCAAGGACGATAGCGTGCCAGCCCTTGCCCAAGCTTTGGGCAACACCCGCTCGGCAGCTGCGCTGGAGCTGTGGCGGCCCCATCTGGAGGGCTCGGTGGTGGTCATCGGCAACGCGCCGACGGCGTTGTTCCACCTGCTCGACATGATTGATGCCGGCGCGCCCAAGCCCGCCTTGATCCTCGGCTTTCCAGTCGGTTTCGTCGGCGCGGCCGAGTCCAAGGCGATGCTAGCGGCGGACAGCCGTGGCGTGCCGTTCGTCATCGTCGAAGGCCGCAAGGGTGGCAGTGCCATGGCTGCCGCAGCGGTCAATGCACTGGCCACGGAGGTCGAGTGATGCAACCGCGTGGCCGTCTGCTGGGACTGGGCGTAGGCCCGGGCGATCCCGAACTGATCACCGTAAAAGCGCTGCGTCTGTTGCGCGAGGCGCCGGTGGTGGCCTATTTCGTCGCCAGGGGCAAGAAGGGCAACGCCTTCGGCATCATCGAGGGCCACCTGCAGGCTCTGCAAACGCTGCTGCCGCTGGTCTACCCGGTCACTACCGAAGCACTGCCCGCACCGCTGTCCTATGAACAGGTCATCAGCGATTTCTACGACACCGCCAGCCTGGACGTCGCCGCGCACCTGGATGCCGGCCGTGACGTGGCAGTGATCTGCGAGGGCGATCCGTTCTTCTACGGCTCCTACATGTACCTGCACGACCGGCTCGCCGAGCGCTATGAAGCCCAGGTGATCCCTGGCGTCTGTTCGATGCTCGGCGGTGCTTCGGTGCTGGGCGCACCGTTGGTGTATCGCAACCAGAGCCTGTCGGTGCTGTCGGGCGTGCTGCCGGCGGACGACCTCAAGCGGCGCCTGGCCGATGCCGACGCCGCCGTGATCATGAAGCTGGGCCGCAACTTTCCCAAGGTCCGCCAGGTGTTGACCGAGCTTGGCCTGGCCAAGCGAGCCCTGTATGTCGAGCGCGCCACCATGGCCAATCAGAAGATCGTCCCCCTGGCCGAAGTCGATCCGACCTCGTCGCCCTATTTTTCCTTGATCATCGTTCCGGGTGAGAGGTGGCAAGGCTGATGTACGCTCCCGCAATCGTCATTCTCGGCAGCGGCGCCCTGGCCACCGCGCGGCGCCTGCAGCAACTCTATCCACAGGCGCTGATTCACGGCCTGGCCGAGCGCGTGACCGGTGTCGACCGCAGCTACCAGGACTTCGGCGCCACCTTGCGTCAGTTGTATCGGCAGGACACGCCGATCATTGCCCTGTGCGCGGCGGGCATCGTCATCCGTAGCCTGGCGTCGGTCCTGCTGGAGAAGGGTGCCGAACCGCCGGTGCTGGCCGTGGCTGAAGACGGCAGCGCCGTGGTGCCGCTGTTGGGTGGCCTGGCCGGGGTCAACGTGCTGGCTCGCGAGATTGGCGCAGCCCTGGGGGCCGCCGCCGCGATCACCACCAGCGGCGAGTTGCGTTTCGGTACCTGCCTGCTCAATCCGCCCAGCGGCTATGCCCTGGCCGACCTGGAACTGGGCAAGCGCTTCGTTTCCGATCTGCTCGCCGGTGAACGGGTGCGCGTCGAAGGCGCCGCGCCCTGGCTGGACGACGCACGGCTGCCCGAGGACGCACAGGCGCGCCTGGCCATTCATGTCGGCAGCGAGGCGCGGGCGCCGGTTGCCCACGAACTGCTCATCCATCCGCGCAACGTGCTGGTGGCAGTCAATGCAGCGCTGCCTCACCTGGCGCAAGCCGTGCGTGACGCGCTGCAGGGCCGTCATATTGCCCTGCCATCGTTGGCGTGCCTGCTGGCGGACGAGTGCGCCATGGCCGATCCGGCACTGCACGAGGCTGCCGCCGATTTGGGCGTGCCGCTGCGGTTTGCCTCGGCGCAAGGCTCGCCGGTGCAGATGGCCGGTCACGCGGTGCCGCAGTCGTCGCCCGTGGCGATCGGCGAACACTTGGCGATCGCCATGGCCGAGCAGCCACTGGACCTGTCGGGCATTGGCCGGCCGCGCGGGCGTCTGGCCGTCATCGGCCTGGGCCCCGGCGCCGCCGACCTCATGGTCCCGGCGGTCAAAACGGAGCTGGCACGTGCCAACGACGTTCTCGGCTACGAAACCTACGTGCGCATGGCCGGCCCGTTTCGCGCCGATCAGGTGCTGCACTGCACCGACAATCGCGAAGAGATGCAGCGCGCCCGGCACGCGTTCGAATTGGCCGCTCAGGGGCGCTCGGTGGTGGTGGTGTCGTCCGGTGACCCCGGCGTGTTCGCCATGGCGGCCGCCGTGCTGGAGGCGCTGCATGAATCCGCCGACCCGAGCTGGCACTCGGTAGAGCTGCAGATGCTACCCGGCGTGTCGGCCTCCCTGGCCACGGCGGCACAGGCCGGCGCGCCGCTGGGCCACGATTTTTGCGTGCTGTCGCTGTCCGACAACCTCAAACCCTGGGCAATCATCGAGAAGCGCCTGGACCTGGCCTGTCAGGCTGATCTGGCCCTGGCGTTCTACAACCCGATTTCCCGTTCGCGGCCATGGCAACTGGGCAAGGCGCTGGACATCGTTCGGCTGCATCGCACACCTGCTACCCCCGTGGTGCTGGGCCGCGACATCGGCCGTCCCGGCCAGACCTTGCGGGTCATCACGCTGGGCGAGCTGACGCCTGAACAGGTGGACATGCGCACCATGGTGCTGGTGGGCTCCTCCACCACCTGCACCTTCGCCAAGGCCGCAGGCGGCACCTGGGTATACACGCCACGCTGGTACGGCACCAAGCCCTGATCTACAAACGAACACCAACCGCCGCCGAACGTCCCCTGTAGCAGCGGCGCAAGCCGCGTCCGGCCGCACCGCACACTTCCTGACACACCGTGTGTGACGCCGACGCGGCTCGCGCCGCTGCTACGGGGGCACGTGCAAGGTCAGAGGGTTTTCAAAGGTGGCACGATGGCCTCGCGCTGGGAGGCCCAGTGCTCCACCAGTTCGCGCAACTGTGACATTTCGATCGGCTTGGCCATATGCCCGTCCATGCCGGCCTGGCGCGCCTGCTCCTTGTGCTCACTGAGAATATGCGCGGTCAGCGCCACCACCGGTGTGCGCACGCGCTGGTTGCCCATTTCCCAGGCCCGCAACTGACGGGTCGCCGAGAAGCCGTCGAGAATCGGCATTTCACAGTCCATCAGCACCAGATCGTAACGCTGGGCCTTCATCGCCTTCAGGGCTTCCTCGCCATTACTGGCGGTGTCGGGATGCAGGTTCAGCTTGCCGAGCATGCCGCGGATCACCTTGGTGGAAATATTGTTGTCCTCGGCCACCAGAATACGAAAATCACTGGGCAGGTCGATCGGCGCCAGGTGGGCGGCAGCGAGCGGCGGTGCCTCGCTTTCTCCGCGGTGGCTGAGCTCGTCGGCCAAGGTGGTCTTGAGGGTGTAGCCGGCCACCGGTTTGGCCAGGATGCGCTTGATGCCGGCATTGCGCGCCACGACCTTGCTCGGCGCGTTGCTGATGCCGGTCAGCATGATCAACAGAATGTCGTGGTTCAGGCTTGGATCTTCCTTGATCTTCGCGGCCAGTTGCATGCCGGTCATGCCGGGCATGTTCTGGTCCAGCAAGACCACGTCGAAATAGTCACGCAAGTGCGCTTTGGTCCGCAGCAAGGCCAAGGCTTCCTTGCCCGACGGCACGGAGCTGACATTCAGGCCCCAGGCACTGCACTGCTGCACCAGCACCTTGCGGCATGTTTCGTTGTCGTCGACCACCAGCACCCGCGCGTTCTTGAGCGGCAGGTCAAGGTCCGAAGAAGGCTGCTCGAGCCGTTGCGGATCCAGCGGCAGGGTCAGCCACAGGGTGCTGCCATGCTCGCTGCCGCTCTTGATGCCGAAATCACCCTTCATCAACAGCACCAGTTGGCGTGCGATCACCAGCCCCAGGTGCCCGCTCAGGCGGTTGCCGTCGAGCAGGTTGGTGCTGCGCAACTCGGTGTGCAGCAGCGCTTCGCGTTCGGCGCCGGGCATTGGTTCGCCGCTGTCCTGCACGGCGATGCGCAAGCGCGGGGTGGCGCTGCGCTGGTCGAGCGCCACCACCAGCAGAATCTCGCCCTGGTCGGTCTTCTTCAGCGCGTTGTCCAGCAGGCTCAGCAGCGCCTGGCGCAGGCGTGTCGGATCGCCGCTGATGACTCGCGGAACCTGGGGCTGGGTAAAACTGATCAACTCGATGTTCTGCTGCTCGGCCTTGGCGCGAAAGATGTTGAGGCAATCTTCGATCAGGGCGTGCAGGTCGAACTGCACGTCGTCGAGCTCGATCTGCCCGGATTCGATCTTGGAGATGTCGAGGATCTCGTTGATCAGACCGAGCAGCTCGTTGCCGGCACTGTGGATGGTCTGTACGTAGTCGCGTTGCTTGACCGACAGCGGTGTGCCCAGCAACAGCTCGGTCATGCCCAGGACGCCGTTCATGGGGGTGCGGATCTCGTGGCTGAGCTTGGCCAGGAACTCTGCCTTGGCGTTGATCTCGGCAGTGCTGGCCGCCAATTGCCGGCTGGCGCTGAAGCGATCCTCGCTGATGCTGCGCAGGCGCTGGGTCAGCGCGGTATTGAGGATCACTCCGCCAACCATGGCGAACCCGAGCAAGGTAAAAATCAGCCACTGCGAGGGTGTGCGGGTCAGGCCCAGCAGCGCCGGCAATACCACCAGGCACCCCAGGTTGCACACCAGCAGGCCCAGGCAGAAGGTACGTGCCGGGCGATAGCCCTGCAGCCAGTGCCATATGCCGATCATCAACATGGTCATGCTGGTCAGGGCCAGCAGGCCGTAGGCGAAGAAGTTGAACGGCAGGCCGTCGATGAACAGCAGCAACAGCCCGCATAGGGCGATCAGGGCAACCTCGGCCTTGATGATGCGGTTGGAGCGCTGATGGCCGCGCACGGCGAAGAAACGCAGGCAGAACATCAGCCCGGTCATCGATGCCAGCAGCAGCGCGCTGTAGGCTGCCGGTGTACGCGCCGCCGGCCACAGCGAAACCCAGGGGCCGGTGAAGTTGAACAGGATCAGGGCCGAGGCCAACAGGCAGGCCTGGGAGCAGGCCAGCCACAGGCTGCTGCTGGAACGGCGATGGGCGAAGCACATCAGGTTGTGCAGGATGAGCATCGCAACGCAGCCCAGCAGCAGCCCGAAGAGCAACGGCTCGCGTTGATCGGCGGCCGCTGCGGAGGAAGATTGCAGAACGATGCTGGGACGGATCTGGTGTTCCGAGGCGATACGCAGGTAGACGTCGAGCGGCTTCTGGCTTACCGGCAGGGTCAGCAGATGGTCGCTGCTGGCCAGTGGTGCTTCGGTGTTGACATCGGTGTCCGACGACACGCGTCTGATCAGCGTGTCGGCATCGAGCACATAGAAATCCAGGGCCTTCAGGTCAGGGCAGAAAATACGCAGCAACAATTCCTGGTCGGTCGCTGGCAGACGATAGTGCAGCCACAACGCGCCGTTGGGCCCGGCGGCGTTGACCTGGCGCAGTTGTACCGGGGCGAACTGGTTCTGGAAGCGTTCGGAGCGCACGTCGCCCAACTGCAGCCGGCCGTCCTCGTCCATCAACATCGACCAGCCGCCCGCCGACTCTGCCTGGGCGCCGAGCACACAGAGCAGGGCCAGCAGGCCAGCGGTGAATCCTATGGCAGTCCTGAGCCAGCGCAAGGCGAAATCCCTTCGTAGATGAATGCCTGATTATAGCCGCGTGCGCCATGAAACGTGTGTCGGGGGCTTGAAGCCCCCGACAGTCACCACGCTTATTTGCCGCTTTCGCGGGCAATGGCCCGGTAGCCGATGTCATGGCGATAGAAACAACCCTGCCAATCGATCTTCGCAGCCAGTGCATAGGCCTGGCGCTGCGCGGCGCCGACGCTGTCGCCCAGTGCCGTGGCACACAGCACACGACCACCGGCGGTGACCACCTGGCCATCCTTGAGCGCGGTGCCGGCATGGAATACCTTGCCGGTCTCGGCAGCCGCGGCATCCAGGCCGCCGATCGCATCACCCTTGGCATAGTCGCCTGGATAGCCACCCGCCGCCAGCACGATGCCGACGCTCGGTCGTGGGTCCCACTGAGCCTCGACCTTGTCCAGCGCCTGGGCGAAAGCCGCTTCGATCAGCAGAATCAGGCTCGACTGCAGGCGCAGCATGACCGGTTGGGTTTCGGGGTCGCCGAAACGGCAGTTGAACTCGATGACCTTGGGGTTGCCGGCCTTGTCGATCATCAGCCCGGCATAGAGAAAACCGGTGTAGACATTGCCTTCGTCCGCCATGCCGCGCACGGTCGGCCAGATAACCTGATCCATGACCCGCTGGTGAACCTCGGCGGTCACCACCGGGGCAGGGGAGTACGCACCCATGCCGCCGGTATTCGGACCGCTGTCGCCGTCGCCCACGCGCTTGTGGTCCTGGCTGGTGGCCATGGGCAGCACGTTCTTGCCATCGACCATGACGATGAAGCTGGCTTCCTCGCCGTCGAGGAATTCTTCGATGACCACCCGCGAGCCCGCCTCACCGAAGGCGTTGCCGGCAAGCATGTCGCGTACGGCGTCTTCGGCTTCCTGCAGGGTCATGGCAACGATGACGCCCTTGCCCGCAGCCAGGCCGTCGGCCTTGATCACGATCGGCGCACCTTTTTCACGCAGATAGGCCAGTGCGGGCTCGATCTCGGTGAAATTCTGGTAATCGGCGGTAGGAATCTTGTGCCGCGCGAGGAAATCCTTGGTGAAGGCTTTCGAACCTTCGAGCTGGGCCGCGCCTGCGGTCGGGCCGAAACAGTCCAGGTTGCGCGAGCGGAACAGGTCGACCACGCCAGCCACCAGCGGCACTTCGGGGCCGACGATGGTCAGCGAAACGTTCTGTTCGGCGAAGTCCGCCAACTGCTCCAGTGCCAGCACGTCGATAGCGACGTTCTCGCACTTGGCCTCGGTGGCGGTACCGGCATTGCCCGGTGCCACGAAAACTTTCTGGACCCGTGGGTCCTGGGCGACTTTCCAGGCCAGCGCATGCTCGCGCCCGCCGCTGCCAATGATCAATACGTTCATGGTTCAAAACCTCGGTAAAGCGGAATTCTGAGGGTGTTCGCGGTATACCGCGTAACCACCTGACGCGGCTCGCGCCGCTGCTACAGGGGCGGCGTACCCGTGAAACGTCACTGTAGGAGGCCGCAGCTTCAATGCGGCCGTCGCCAAATCAGTGGCGGAAATGGCGCATGCCGGTAAACACCATGGCGATCCCGGCTTCGTCAGCGGCCGCAATCACCTCGGCATCGCGCATCGAGCCGCCCGGTTGGATCACTGCGGTGATGCCCACCTTGGCGGCATTGTCCAGGCCGTCGCGGAACGGGAAGAATGCATCCGACGCCATGACCGAGCCCTGCACCTGCAAGCCGGCATGTTCAGCCTTGATCGCTGCGATGCGCGCCGAATTCACCCGGCTCATCTGCCCGGCACCGACGCCGATGGTCTGGCGATTCCTGGCGTACACGATGGCATTGGACTTGACGTACTTGGCGACTTTCCAGGCGAAGATCAGATCATGAATCTCTTGCTCGCTGGGCGCCCGGCGCGTCACTACCTTGAGGTCATCGGCACCGATCATGCCGATGTCGCGGCTCTGCACCAGCAGCCCACCGTTGACGCGCTTGTAGTCCCACGCCTCGGCACGCTCGGCCGACCACTGCCCGCAGGCCAGCAGGCGCACATTGGCCTTGGCCGCCACGATGGCGCGGGCTTCCTCGCTGACGCTCGGGGCAATGATCACTTCGACGAACTGACGCTCGACGATGGCCTTGGCAGTGGCCGCATCCAGCTCGCGGTTGAAGGCAATGATGCCGCCGAACGCCGATTCGGTATCGGTGGCGTAGGCCAGCTCGTACGCCTGACGGATGCCGCCCTCGGCGTCCGGGCACACGGCCACGCCGCAGGGGTTGGCATGCTTGACGATGACGCAGGCCGGCTTGACGAAGCTCTTCACGCATTCCAGGGCAGCGTCGGTATCGGCCACATTGTTGTAGGACAGCTCCTTGCCCTGCAACTGGGTCGCCGTGGCAATGCCCACTTCGGCCGGCTGCGCCTCGACATAGAATGCCGCCTTCTGGTGCGGGTTCTCGCCGTAGCGCATTTCCTGGGCCTTGACGAACTGACTGTTGAAGGTCCGTGGAAACTCGCCGCGGCCTTCGGTGCCCAGACGCTCGCCGGTCTGGTCGATGGTACCCATGTAGTTGGCGATCATGCCGTCGTACGCGGCGGTATGCTCGAAGGCCTTGAGCATCAGGTCGAAGCGCTGTGCATAGGTCAGGCCGCCGGCCTTGAGCCCTGCCAGCACCTGGGCGTAGTCACTGGCATTGACCACGATGGCCACGTCCTTGTGGTTCTTCGCCGCCGAACGGACCATGGTCGGCCCGCCGATGTCGATGTTCTCGATGGCCGTGGGCAGGTCGCAGCCGGGCTTGGAAATCGTCGCCTGGAAGGGGTAGAGGTTGACCGCCACCAGATCGATCGGCTGGATGCCGTGCTCGGCCATGATCGCGTCGTCGGTACCGCGACGGCCGAGGATGCCGCCATGGATCTTCGGATGCAGGGTTTTCACGCGGCCATCCATCATCTCGGCGAAGCCGGTGTAGTCGGCCACTTCCACAGCGGCCACAGCGTTGTCGCGCAGCAGCTTGAAGGTACCGCCGGTGGACAGGATCTCGACGCCAAGGGCTTCCAGTTCGCGGGCGAATTCAACGATTCCGGTCTTGTCGGAAACGCTGATCAAGGCGCGGCGGATCGGCAGGCGGGTGGTCTGGTCGGTCATCACGATTTCCATCTTCAAAGCGTAGAAGTCAACAAAAAAGGCGAACCGCTGGGTCGCCTTTTCTGGTTTGAATGCTTCGGTTACAGCAGGTCGTACTGTTTGAGTTTCTTGCGCAGGGTGCCTCGATTCAGGCCCAGCATCTCGCTGGCCTTGGTCTGGTTGCCCTTGACGTGGTTCATGACGCTTTCAAGCAGGGGAGCTTCGACTTCGGACAGCACCAGGTTGTACACGTCCGTGACGGAGGCGCCCTCGAGGTGGGCGAAGTAGTTGTGCAACGCCTTCTCGACACTGCCGCGCAGGGTCTGGCCCTCTTCGCTCGGCGTGTTCAGATGCTGCTTGAGGTTTACATTGTCGCTCACAGGCGTTGTTCCACTCACTAAAGTCTCGCTCATCATCGTCATGCGGCCACCTCTTTCGCGTCCCTTTCACCAAGGCTTCTATAGCGCTCGCCGAAAAACTCGCGAACGTTGGCGCATTGCTCTTGCGTCTCTTGCAGCCCATTGAAATGGCTGCGAAATTCACGTCCGCCAGGCTGTGTACATAGGTACCAGCCAACATGCTTGCGGGCGATGCGCACGCCCATCACATCACCGTAGAAGGCGTGCAGGGCCTGCAGATGTTCCAGCAGAATGCTTTCCACTTCATTCAACTGCGGTGCCGGCAGCAGCTCGCCGGTGCGCAGGTAATGCTCGATCTCCCGGAAGATCCAGGGCCGACCCTGCGCCGCACGTCCTATCAACAGGCCGTCGGCACCGGTCGCCTGCAGTACCTGCCGGGCTTTGTGCGGTGAATCGATGTCGCCGTTGGCGAAGACCGGGATGGACACCGCCTGCTTGATCGCAGCGATGGTGTCGTATTCGGCTTCGCCGGTGTAAAGGTCGGCGCGTGTGCGACCGTGCACCGCCAACGCGGCAATGCCCGACTGCTCGGCAATCTTTGCAACAGCGATGCCATTGCGGTTGGAGCGGTCCCAGCCCGTGCGAATCTTCAAGGTCACCGGCACATCCACGGCGGCCACCACGGCTTCCAGAATCTGCGCCACCAGCGCTTCATCCTTGAGCAAGGCAGACCCCGCCGCCTTGTTGCACACCTTCTTCGCCGGACAGCCCATGTTGATATCAATGATCTGCGCCCCGGCCTCCACGTTCGCACGTGCCGCCTGCGCCAGCATCTGCGCGTCCCCTCCGGCGATCTGCACCGAGCGCGGCTCGGGATCGCCCTCGTGGACCATGCGCAGACGGGATTTGCGGCTGTTCCACAGGCTCATGTCGCTGGTGACCATTTCCGACACCACCAGGCCTGCGCCCAGGCGCTTGCACAACTGACGAAAGGGCTGATCGGTGACCCCGGCCATGGGGGCCAGGATCAGCGAGTTGTTCAAGGTGTATGGGCCGATGCGTACCGCCGACATAGGACTTCCCTGTTGTGGGGCCGGATCATGAGAGTTCGAAAAAGGGTTGGCATAATACCCGCTCTCGATGACGGGTTAAAGATAGATTTGGATAAAATCTGAACAGTTATCTGCCCGCACGGACAGCTTTGAACGGGCGCAGGGCATCCGTACCCTGGCGCATCCGGCTATTCGGGCGAGCGGAAACTGAGGCTGTAATTGACCGCCGCAGGGCCTGGGTCGAGGATGTCCAGGGCAATGTGGATGGGCGTTTGCGGCGGCATCTCGGCCTTGCCGGCCAACTCGCCGTCGAGGTATTCGCTGGGCTTGAAGCGACGGCTGGCGATCAACTGCCCATTGAGATCGGCAAAGCGCAGCTCCAGCAGCGGGAAAGGCTGCGCGAACGCAGCGCGGTTGTAGATGATCGCATCCACCACCAGCGCCCCGGCGAACTCGGGATGGCTGCGCACCACCAGATTGCTGCTTTTTACCAGGGCAATATCGACCTTGGCCGGCACACTGCAGCCTATAACGGGGCACAGCTGCTGGAACAGCGGGCGGTACTGGTCCTGACGGGCCAGTTCGGCGAAATGGTAGACCACGTACTGCACGCCCAGGCCCAGCGCGGCAACGATCGCCAGGGCCAGCCACAACAGGCGCTTGCCCCAATGCGAGCGGGGCTTCTCCCATGCCAGCTGCATCGGCTCGTCGAGCAGGTCGGCCAGATCGTCTTCGTCGCGCAAGGCGGGTTCGTTGCGACTTGCCTGCACCTTGCGAGTGGTGTTGGATGCGGCAGCGGGCGGCTCGTCGCGGTCATGCTCGTCGAGCGCCGACAAGCGACCGTGGCCATCCACCGAAGGCTCGTCATCGACATGGGTTTCGTCGAGGGGCTCGGGGCGGGAAAACGAAGGCTCGGTCCGCCTGGCAGGTGCTGGGGTCTGGTCTTCATCCAGTGTCGGCAGCCGTTCGATGATCGGTGGCAAGGCCGCCGTATCGGCATCGGCATCGGCATCGGCATCGGCATCGTCCCGGCGCGCGCTCAGGCTGTCCATTCTGGGAGCGTCACCCAGTTCGAGTCGATCCAGGTCGATGTCACCATTGGTCCACGGCCGCGGGGCCAGCTCCGGCGGTCTGGGCAAATTGGCCGGGGTCAGGGTCGCGCTCTGTTCGAGCAGCTGTCGGGCCGCATTGAAGACCTGCAGGCAGGAGCCGCAGCGAACCACGCCGCGCGCCACGCTCAACTGGTTGTGGCTGACGCGGAAGCTGCTTTGGCAATGCGGGCACTGGGTGACGAAACTCTCGCTCATGCGCAGGTCCTGGTAGGGCCGGGGGACATTCTGGATGGGGCTCAGCGGCGCCGGCCGCTGATGCGTACCCAGCCGTCACGGTTGGCAATCGGATCCAGCTCGAAGTCCCGCGCGTAGGCTGCCGCGACTTCTTCGCCCTGTTCGGCCAGGATGCCGGACAGCGCCAGCAGGCCGCCAGGTCGGACCAATCCGCTGAGCTGGGGTGCGAGGCTGACCAGCGGACCTGCAAGAATGTTGGCGACCAGCACATCGGCCTGCTGAGCGGGGAGGTCGGCAGGCAGGTACACCGGGAAGCGATCGTCAGCAATGCCATTGCGCTGGGCGTTGTCGCGTGAAGCCTCCAGCGCCTGCACATCGATGTCGGTGCCGACCGCCTGACGTGCGCCCAACAGCAACGCAGCGATGGCCAGAATGCCCGAACCGCAGCCGAAATCCAGCACCTGCGTGTCCTGCAGTTGCTGCCCGTCCAGCCATTCCAGGCACAGTGCCGTAGTGGGATGCGTGCCGGTGCCGAACGCCAGGCCTGGGTCCAGCAGCAGATTGACCGCCTCAGGCTCGGGAGCTTCGTGCCAGCTGGGCACGATCCACAAGCGGCGGCCGAAGCGCATGGGCTGGAAATTGTCCATCCAGCTGCGCTCCCAGTCCTGGTCCTCGATCACTTCGGCGTGATGCTCGGGCAGGGTGGCGCTGGTCAGCAACTGCAAGTGGGCAAACACTGCGCCGGCGTCGGTGTCGGCTTCGAACAGCGCCAGCAGGTGGGTATGCGACCAGAGCGGCGTGGTATTGAGTTCGGGCTCGAAGATCGGCTGGTCTTCGGCATCCATGAACGTCACGGACACGGCGCCGACTTCCAGCAGGGCATCTTCATAGGTTTCGGCTTGTTCTGGGCTGATGGCCAGACGGACTTGCAGCCAAGGCATGGCAGGCACCTTCGATCTAAACGGGGGGCGCAGCACGGTCGCTGCGACAAGCGCGCCAGTTTACGCGAGGAGACGCGCGAGGACCAAAAAAAACCCGGCTCGAAGGCCGGGTCTTTTTTACATCCATACCTTTATGTCTACAACAGAATCACTTCTGGCTGGCCAGTTTGTGTTCCAGGTAGTGGATGTTGACGCCGCCTTTGCAGAAACCCTCATCACGGACCAGATCGCGGTGCAAAGCGATGTTGGTCTTGATGCCGTCCACGATGATCTCGTCCAGGGCATTGCGCATACGGGCCATGGCCTCGTCGCGGTCCTTGCCCCAGGTGATCAGCTTGCCGATCAGGGAATCGTAGTTCGGCGGTACCGCATAGCCACTGTACAGGTGCGAATCGACGCGAACGCCGTTGCCGCCCGGTGCGTGGAAATGCTTTACGGTGCCGGGGCTCGGAATGAAACTCTTCGGGTCTTCGGCGTTGATCCGGCACTCGAGCGAGTGACCGCGAATGACCACGTCGTCCTGAGTGAACGAGAGCTTGTTGCCGGCGGCGATGCTGAGCATCTCCTTGACGATGTCGATACCCGTGACCATCTCCGATACCGGATGTTCTACCTGCACGCGAGTGTTCATCTCGATGAAGTAGAACCGGCCATTCTCGTAGAGGAACTCGAACGTACCGGCACCGCGGTAGCCGATCTCGATACAGGCTTTCACGCAACGCGCCAGGACTTCCTCGCGCGCGGCCTCGTCGATGCCCGGTGCCGGTGCTTCTTCCAGCACCTTCTGGTGCCGGCGCTGCAGCGAGCAGTCACGGTCGCCCAGGTGAATCGCCTGGCCCTGACCGTCGGACAACACCTGAACTTCCACGTGACGTGGGTTGGTCAGGAATTTTTCCAGATACACCATCGGGTTGCCGAACGCGGCACCGGCCTCGGTGCGGGTCAGCTTGGCCGAGGCGATCAGGTCTTCTTCCTTGTGCACCACGCGCATGCCGCGACCACCGCCGCCCCCAGCGGCCTTGATGATCACCGGATAGCCGACTTCACGGCCGATGCGCAGGGCCTCTTCCTCGTCTTCCGGCAGCGGGCCATCGGAGCCGGGCACCGTCGGTACGCCCGTTGCGATCATCGCGTGCTTGGCCGACACCTTGTCGCCCATCAGGCGAATGGTTTCTGCAGTCGGGCCAATGAAGGCAAAACCGGATTTCTCGACCTGCTCGGCGAAGTCCGCGTTCTCGGCGAGAAAGCCATAGCCTGGGTGAATGGCCGTGGCGCCAGTCACTTCGGCCGCGGCAATGATTGCCGGGATATGCAGATAGGACAGGTTGGCAGGCCCCGGACCGATGCAGACCGACTCGTCAGCCAGGCCAAGGTGCATGAGCTCCTTGTCGGCCTTGGAGTAGACGGCAACGGTCTTGATGCCCAGCTCTTTGCAGGCACGCAGGATCCGCAAGGCGATTTCGCCGCGGTTGGCGATCAGAACTTTTTCCAACATCGCAGGCTCTCCGCTGGTCAAACGATGGTGAACAGCGGCTGGTCGTACTCAACCGGCTGACCGTCTTCTACCAGGATCGATTCGATCACACCGCTGGTTTCAGCTTCGATGTGGTTCATCATTTTCATTGCTTCGACGATGCACAGGGTATCGCCTTTCTTGACGGTCTGACCGACTTCGGCAAAGGCCGGCGACGATGGCGACGCCTTGCGGTAGAAGGTACCGACCATGGGCGAACGGGCCACGGTGCCGTTGAGCTTGGCAGCCACAGGCTCGGCCGGGGCGGCAGGTGCAGCGGCGACGGGCGCTGCGGCAGGCGCGGCCATCGGCGCCGGTGCGTAGTACTGCTGCGCCGGAGTCTTGCTGTGACGGCTGATCCGTACGGACTCTTCGCCTTCCTTGATTTCCAGCTCGTCGATGCCGGACTCTTCCAGCAGCTCGATCAGTTTCTTGACTTTACGAATATCCATCAATCATCAACTCCCAAGGGTCGGTCAGGGGCGTTCAGTAGGTGTTCTTGCCATGCGCCTTTCGAAGAAGGCTGCAAACACTCATGTGCCGTTGAAAAGGGCCGAGTGACGGCGAAAATTCTCGAACGTGCCGGTGAAAAACATGCACGTCGAACAGTGGGATGCTCATCGACAGCAGCGCGTCACGTCAGGGGTGACATCGGTCATGAAAAGCTGTCGAGTCATGTCCATTTCAAGTGGTGTCTCGCCATCGGCTTCACGGGCAAAGCGGGCGAACTATGCCGGAAACATCAGGCGTATGTCCAGTTAAGCGCAATAGCCCGCACGTTGTCCGATGTTTGCGCAAAATTTGTGACTGGCTTGTCGGTTTCAGTCACCGCCGATGTCACCGATTGCCTGAAGAAGGTATTTTCCCGAGGAACGTTGCCGCGTCCACTTCGCCTACCACACGTGAGGCTGCCTGTTCGTTGCCGTTGCCGTCGAAGAACAGCAATGCAGGAGGCCCGAACAGCTTGAAGCGATCGAGCAGGGCACGTTGTTCCGCGTTGCTCTGGGTAATGTCCAGGCGAACCTTGCGGTAGCCCTGCAACCCTGCGATCACCTGCGGATCGGTCAGCACTTCATGCTCGATCACCTTGCAGCTGATGCACCAGTCGGCATACCAGTCCAGCAACAGCGGTTGCCCGGCCGCAGTTGCCTGGCGCAGTGCCTGCTCGAAGCCGTCGGTGGTGGTGACCGTCTGCCAGGCGTCCTGCGCGGCCGTCGCGGCCGTCGCTGGCGCACCGGTCGTGGCCTGGCGTGCCAGCGGCTGGAACGGATCGGATTGGCCGCTCAAAGCGCCGTGCCAGCACGCCAGGGCATAGAACACCAAGGCCAGCCCAAGCACCTGTTGCAGACGCTGGCGCGCAGGTTTGGCGACCCACTCCAGAGCCCCCATGAACACCCCGACGCCGGCTGCCAGCAGGCCGATCAGCAGCAGGGTCACGCTGCCTGGCAGCACGCGAGCGAGCAGGGCGATGGCCAGGCCCAGCAGCAAGACGCCAATGGCATTTTTCACGGTGACCAGCCACGGGCCGCTTTTGGGCAGCCAGGCCGCACCACCGGTGGCCACCAGCAGCAACGGCGCGCCCATGCCCAGACCCAGTGCAAACAGTTTCAGCCCACCCCCCACGGCATCGCCGCTGGCGCTGATATAAAGCAGCGCGCCGGCCAGCGGCGCCGACACGCACGGCGACACCAGCAGGCTCGACACCACGCCGAGCACGGCGGCTCCCCACAGCGAGCCGCCCTTGGCACTGCCTGCCACACGGTCGAGGCGCTGGCTCACGGCAGCCGGCAGCTTGAGCTCGAACAGACCGAACATGGCCAGCGCGAATACCACGAAGAACAGGGCGAACGGCACCAGCACCCACACCGATTGCAGTCGTGCCTGCAGGTTGAGTTCGGCGCCGAACTTGCCCATCAGCGCACCCAGCAGGGCAAAACAAACGGCCATAGGCAGCACATAGGCCAGCGACAGGCTGAAGCCGCGCAGCCCGCCCACCTGCCCGCGCAGCACCACGCCGGACAGGATCGGCAGCATCGGCAGCACGCAAGGCGTGAAGGTCAGGCCGATACCGGCCAGAAAGAACAACGCCAATTCATGCCATTGCCATCCCCCCGAGGCCCCAGCATCGCTCGGCACAGGGGCAGCCTGGCCGATGCCAGGCACGGAAAGGCGTTGGGTTTCCGGCGGGTAGCACAGGCCTTTGTCGGCGCAGCCCTGGAAGCTTACCGCCAGGGTGAAGGCACGCGAATCCCCGGCGGGGCGAGGGATCTTCACGTCGAGAATTCCGTGATAGACCTCGACATCGCCGAAATACTCGTCGTGTTTCTGCTCGCCGGCTGGCAGTTGCGCGGCCCCCAGCGCGATGTTGGCAGGCTCGGCCTTGAATTCGAAGCGATGGCGGTAAAGATAGTAGCCTTCGGCAATCACGAAGCGCAGGGTGATGTCCTGTGCAGAAGCCTGTGCCTGTTCGAGTTGGAACGCCTGGCTGACAGGCAGGAAGTCGGCGCTGTTATTAAGCGAAGCACCGCCCAGGGTGGCGCTGGGTCTCGCGTCGAGCAGGCCCGAAGCCGCGACGGGCAGTGCGAAAACCAACAACAGGAGGCAAAGCAGGCGGCGCATGACAGTTCTCGAACAGCAATTGAGCGCGCATCATACTGGAGCGATGCGGTACTGCCGAATCGCCAGTGGCCAATTTCATGTAACAGGATGGGTCGCCCGGATAGGGTCGCCCAGATTGGGTCATCTGGATAGGGTCGCCCAGATAGGGTCACCCGGTCCGCCACCCGCCCTACACCCTGAACGCCTCCACCGCCGTGCGCAACTCGCCACCCAGGCGCAGCAGATGCTCGCCCTGCGCGCGCCCCTGCCCGATGCGCAGCAGGTTGTCTTCACCCAAGCCATGAATGCGCTCGCCGTGCTCGCGAATCTCGCCCACGGCACCGCTCTGCTGCGCGGTTGAATCAGCGATGCGCACGGCGGTGGCAGAGATGGTCTGGATGGCCGCGACGATCTGCGCCAGCGCCCCGTCCGCTGCCTGGGCCTGGCTGGCCGTCGCCTGGGCATGAACGACTTGGGCGCGCATGCCGTGCACGGACTCGCGCGCCGCCGTCTGCAGGTTGCCGATCAAGCTCTGGATCTGATGGGTCGCCCCGGTCGTGCGCGACGCCAGCGAACGGACCTCTTCGGCAACCACCGCGAAGCCGCGGCCCATTTCTCCGGCACGCGCCGCCTCGATTGCGGCATTGAGTGCCAGCAGGTTGGTCTGGTCGGCGATCGAGCGGATGACGGTCAGCACGCCACCGATGGTGGCCGACTCCTCGGCAAGCTGCTCGATCATCTGCGCGTTGCCCTGCACTTCACCCACCAGCGCATGCAGCCCTTTGAGGCTTTGCCCGATGACATGCTGGCCGTGCTCTACCGCTTCGCCCGCTGATCGGCTGGCCGCAGCTGCCTGGCTGGCATCGTCCGCTACCTGGCCGATGGTTGCCTCCAGCTCGCCCAGCGCATCGCGAATCTGTGCGGTATCGCCGGCCTGACGCAGCGCCCCCTGGTGCAGGCCACCGCTGAGTTCGGCCAGTTGGTGACTGCTGCCTGCCACTTGCTCGGCGTTCTGGCGAATGGTGCCGACCAACGCGACCAGGTACAGGCGCAAGCGATTCAGAGACGCTTCGATGGCCTGCAATTCATGGTTGGTACGGCCCAGGGCGATCGGCTTGGCGAAATCCCCCTCGGCCCAGGTCGACAAGGCCGGGTCCAGGCGTGTCAGCGCACCGGCCAGGCGGCGCTGCATGCGGTCGATGAGCAACGCGATCAACAGGATCAGGCCGATCATGGCCCCTTGCAGCAGACGCACTTCGCCCTGGATTCTGGCGTGCTCCCCACGCACGGCCGGTTCCAGTTCGCTCAGGCCATGCTGGACTGCGCCGATGCGTTGCTGTGCGGCATCGGCCAGTTCGGTACGCCGCTGGATCAGCTCACGGGTACGGCCCAGTTCGGCCGGATAGCGCGTCAGCAAGCTGGCCAGCTCGCGCTTGAAGTCCACGCCATCATCCTGAGTCTGGCCGGTATTTTCGTTCTGCAAACCCATCAGCGCCGCAAAGTCATCGGCCCCCGACGCGGTGGAGCTGGCCACCCCCAGCAGCGGCAGGCTTTGCAGCGTGTCTGCCTGAACCCTGATGCCGGCGAGTTCGCGCTCGACGTCTGCGGCCAGTTCGCTGCGTCCGCTGCTGATCATTTTCTCGCGTGCCAGGGACAGCTTGGCCAAGTGCTGGCTGGCGGGCAGCAGTGCGGCCTGATAGGGCCCGTTGCTCGCGGCATACCGAGCCAGTTGTTCCAACGTACCACCCAGTTCACGTTCGGCCTGCACCAGCAGCGCCTGTGGATCGCCCGCCAGCTTGCCGGCAGCCAGCAACTGCTCGGCAGTGAATGTGCTCAGCGCATCGACGTCGCTGCGCAATGGGCCGTTGAGTTCACTGGGCAGGGTGGCGATCCCTTCACGCAGCCGCATCAGGCCCTGCGTCGCTTCGGCATGGCGCAGCGCATCGCCGCTGTTCAGGTAATCCTGGACGTTGCGCACGACGTCGTCCTGAAACTGCCGGGACAATTGCAGGTAGCGCTCCATCAACAGATAGGGCTTTTCCAGCGCCCGTTGCGACCACCACAGCGTTGCCGCCAGGGCGGTGCACACGGCGACCAGCAACAGGGTGTTCAGATTGGTGAGCAGTTTCAGGCGCATGGGGGGCACTACCAACAGCGAAATGGTCAGTGCGTGAAGGTAGGGGCGGTCTGTTACAGGCGCGTGACTTCAACGTGAAAAAGATGGCACATGGCCTGTATTTTCGGTTGGCCATTGAATTCGACGCTCAGACACATCCGGATGTCTTTACCGCGACTGCGACATGCCGATGCATCCTTTATAGTGGCGATACTGCCTTGCCTGGAAAACTTTGCCCGTGGGAGGCACGTTAGCCGGGTGGCGAGGTCAGAACCCATGAATTCCGCGATAGAAAGGACATAAGCCATGCTGGACTGGAAGAATCGTGCGGGCAACGGCGCAGCGCGCGAGCGTGCCGACACCAGTGGCGGCCCACGCAGCCATGTCAAGAGCCTGCTGCTGAGCAAGGCCGTGCTGGGTGCGTTGGCTGTCTATCTGGTAGTGACCTTGTTGCTGGGCTGGTACTGGAGCGAAGAGCCCGAGCTGTTCCCGGTGCAGCAGAATGCGCAGTCGGCTGCCCAGCGTGACGGGCGTCAGATGGTCGTGGGCTACACCACGGTGGAGACCCTCAAGACAGTAGCCTCGACACTGCTGAACAAGCCTGGTGGCTACATTTCCAACGACCGCTTTCCGCCTGGCCTGTGGATGGACAACATGCCCAGCTGGGAATACGGCGTGCTGGTACAGGTTCGCGACCTGAGCCGTGCGCTGCGCAAGGACTTCGCTCGTTCGCAGTCGCAGTCCGCCGAAGACAGTGACCTGGCCCGCGCCGAGCCGCGCTTCAACTTCGACAACAAGAGCTGGGTGCTGCCTTCCAGCGAGTCGGAGTTCCAGGAAGGCATCAACCTGCTCACTCGTTACCAGAATCGCCTGTCCGACCCAAGCCAGACCAACGCGCTGTTCTACACCCGTGCCGACAACCTGAACAACTGGCTGGGCGACGTTGGTACGCGTCTGGGCTCGTTGTCGCAGCGTTTGTCCGCCAGTGTCGGTCGCGTCAAGCTGAATACCACGCTCAAGACCGAAAGCGTCATTGCTGGCCAGGCGCCGCAGGTCGACGAGGAAATCGTCGAGACACCGTGGATGCAGATCGATAACGTGTTCTACGAGGCACGTGGTCAGGCCTGGGCGCTGTCGCATCTGCTGCGCGCTATCGAAGTCGACTTTGCCGATGTATTGGCCAAGAAGAATGCAACCGTCAGCGTGCGTCAGATCATCCGTGAGCTGGAAGCGTCGCAGGCACCGGTGTGGAGCCCGATGATTCTTAACGGCAGCGGGTTCGGCATGTGGGCGAACCACTCGTTGGTGATGGCCAACTACATCTCTCGGGCCAACGCCGCAGTGATCGACCTGCGCCAACTGCTGTCGCAGGGCTGAAGACATGCCTATCTCGACCCAGGAGGTCGAACATCGTGCAGCGTCCGATGCCGAGTCGATCGCCTGGGTCGACGAGTCCGATCAAGTGCTGGGGACCTTGCCCAGGCTAGAACTGCGCGAGCGTGGACTGATCGGTCGCGGCACCTACATTCTCCTGTTCAACAGCCAGGGCGAGCTGTGCGTGCACCGGCGTACCTTGAGCAAGGCGATCTACCCTGGCTACTGGGACGTGGCGGCGGGCGGCATGGTCCAAGGCAACGAGACCTATGCGGAATCGGCCGCGCGCGAGCTTGAGGAAGAGTTGGGCGTGAGCGGCGTGGAATTGACCGCTCACGAGCATTTTCTATTCGACCAGCCCGGCAACCGGGTCTGGTGTGCAGTGTTCTCGGCCGTCTGGGATGGCGAGCTGCAACTGCAACCGGAGGAAGTGCTCGAGGCCCGGTTCGTCCCGGTTCAGCAGGCTCTGGATGAAAGCACCACCGAGCCTTACTGCCCCGATTCCCTGGCTGCATTACTGCGATTCCTGACCTGCCGGGACAACGCCTGACTCCGCGGCCGCTGTGCAGGAGCGGCCATCGGCCGCGAAGCAGACACTGCGGACTTGCTGCCCCACCGCGCCGCCTGTTTCGCGGCCACTGACCGCTCCCACGCATCACTCAACCCCCTGTAGGAGCGGTCATCGGCCGCGAAACGGGCACCGCGGTATTCCCTGTAAAGCATCGCACTTGATGAAATCATCCGATCCTCGGCAATTGCGCGCGTCAGGCACTTAGCACACACCCGCTTTCCCGTTAAACTGCTCGGCCTGATCCACTTCACATGAGGCATGCCGGTGGCCAAGAAAGCCGCATCCTTCGCCGCCCTCGGCGGCTTGGTGTTCTCCACCGACAGCGGTCGGCATTGTCCGGACTGCCGTCAGCCGATCGACGCCTGCACCTGCAAGCAAACGGCCGTGCCCGAAGGCGACGGCATCGCCCGGGTGCGGCGGGAAAGCAAGGGTCGCGGCGGCAAGACCGTGACCACCATCACCGGTGTCTCACTCCCAACCGATGCGCTCAAGGAGCTGGCAACCACCCTCAAGCGCCGTTGCGGCACAGGCGGTGCGTTGAAAGACGGCGTCATCGAAATCCAGGGCGACCATGTCGAGCTGCTGCTCGCCGAGCTGGTCAAGCAGGGCTTCAAGGCCCGCAGGTCCGGTGGTTGAGCCGCACACCTTGTAAACTTGAAGTACTCGCCGGGGTCTACCCCTGCAGGCGCAGCAACCGTCATCTTTACCTTCTACACTGCGCAGGGCCCGACGGCCCGCGACAACCGACTTTTTTCATAGGGGACCTCGATGTCCGTACGACGCACACGTAAAGACGATGGCAGCCAATGGACCGTGGCCGACAGCCGCAGCGTTTATGGCATTCGCCACTGGGGCGCGGGCTATTTCGCCATCAATGAGGCCGGCCGTGTCGAGGTTCGTCCGAACGGCCCTGACAGCTCGCCGATCGATCTTTACGAGCAGGTCGACCAACTGCGCAAGAGCGGCCTGTCGCTGCCGCTGCTGGTGCGCTTCCCCGACATCCTGCAAGACCGTGTACGCCAGCTGACCGGTGCCTTCGATGCCAACATCGCTCGCCTGGACTACCAGAGTCGCTACACCGCGCTGTACCCGATCAAGGTGAACCAGCAGGAAGCGGTGGTGGAAAACATCATCGCCACCGAAGGTGTGTCGATCGGCCTGGAAGCCGGCTCCAAGCCTGAGCTGCTGGCCGTGCTGGCACTGGCGCCCAAGGGCGGGACCATCGTCTGCAACGGCTACAAGGACCGCGAATTCATCCGCCTGGCCCTGATCGGCCAGAAGTTGGGTCACAACGTCTTCATCGTCATCGAGAAAGAGTCCGAAGTGGCGTTGGTGATCGAAGAGGCGGCCGAGCTCAAGGTCAAGCCGCAGATCGGTCTGCGTGTGCGCCTGTCGTCCCTGGCATCGAGCAAGTGGGCCGACACCGGCGGTGAAAAATCCAAGTTCGGCCTGTCTGCCGCCCAGTTGCTGTCGGTCGTCGAGCGCTTCCGTGAAGCGGGCGTGGACCAGGGCATTCGCCTGCTGCACTTCCATATGGGCTCGCAGATCGCCAACCTGGCGGACTACCAGCACGGTTTCAAGGAAGCCATTCGCTATTACGGCGAGCTGCGTTCGCTGGGCCTGCCGGTCGATCACATCGATGTGGGCGGCGGCCTGGGTGTCGACTACGACGGTACTCACTCGCGCAATGCCAGCTCGATCAACTACGACATGGACGACTACGCCGGTGTGGTAGTGGGCATGCTCAAGGAATTCTGCGATGCCCAGGGCATGCCGCATCCGCACATCTTCTCGGAGAGTGGCCGCTCGCTGACCGCGCACCACGCCATGCTGGTGGTGCAGGTCACCGACGTCGAGCGTCACAACGACGAAGTGCCGGAGATCGTCGACAAGCAGAGCCTGCCCGAAACCCTGCAGTGGCTGGTCGATCTGCTCGGGCCGACCGACATCGAGATGGTCACCGAAAACTACTGGCGTGCCACCCACTACATCAGTGACATCGCGGCGCAGTACGCCGACGGCAAGGTCACCCTGGCGCAGAAGGCCCTGGCCGAACAGTGCTACTTCGCCGTGTGCCGCCGCCTGCACAACTCGCTCAAGGCCCGTCAGCGCTCGCATCGTCAGGTGCTGGACGAGCTCAACGACAAGCTTGCCGACAAGTACATCTGCAACTTCTCGGTGTTCCAGAGCCTGCCCGATACCTGGGCCATCGGCCAGGTCCTGCCGATCCTGCCGCTGCACCGTCTCGACGAAGAGCCGCTGCGCCGCGCCGTACTGCAAGACCTGACCTGCGACTCCGACGGCAAGATCAAGCAATACGTCGATGAACAAAGCATCGAAACCAGCCTGCCGGTGCACGCCGTCAACCAGGGCGAGGATTACCTGCTGGGCATCTTCCTGGTCGGCGCGTACCAGGAAATTCTGGGCGACATGCACAACCTGTTCGGTGACACCGACTCGGTGAACATCTATCAGCGCCAGGACGGCAGCGTCTACAGCGCCGGTATCGAAACCCACGACACCATCGAAGACATGCTGCGCTACGTGCATCTGTCTCCGGAGGAGTTGATGACGCATTACCGCGACAAGGTTGCCAGCGCCAAGATCACCGCGCGCGAACGCACCCAGTACCTGGACGCCCTGCGCCTGGGCCTGACGCGTTCTTCGTACCTGTCGTCGTAACGAGTGGGTCTGGTTGCCCGGCTCCTCGCGCTCGCCGCCCTGCTGGGGCTGCTCAGCGCTTGCTCCGGGCTGCACACTCTGGATGCCGTGACGGCGTCCGGCGGCTACCAGCTCACGCGGGGCGTAGCCTACGGCGCCGACCCGCGGCAGAAGCTGGACGTGTACCGCCCCACTCGACCACTGTCGGATACTCCGGTGGTGGTTTTTTTCTATGGGGGAACCTGGAACAGCGGCGAGCGAGGCGACTATCGTTTCGTCGCCCAGGCGTTGGCCGCCCGTGGGTTGCTGGTGGTGGTCGCCGACTACCGTCTCTACCCACAGGTGCGCTATCCCAGCTTTCTCGAAGACGGCGCCGATGCCGTTGCCTGGACCTATCGAAACATTGTTCGGTACGGTGGCGACGTTCGCCGTCTGTTCGTGATGGGCCACAGCTCAGGCGGCTATAACGCGGCCATGCTTGCCCTCGATCCGCAGTGGCTGCGTAAAGCCGGGATCCCCGCCAATGCGCTGCGCGGCTGGATCGGTCTGGCCGGCCCCTATGATTTCCTGCCCATCGAAAATCCTGAAGCCAGACCGGTATTCTTCTTCCCCGATTCACCGCCCCAATCGCAACCCATCAACCAGCCTCTGGCAGGCTCGCCGCCGGCGCTGCTCATCGCCGCGACCCATGACTCGACCGTGGACCCGGTACGCAACAGCGAAAACCTCGCACACCGACTGCGCCTCGCCGGCGTCCCGGTGCAGGAACGCTATTACCGCCGACCGAACCATCGCACCCTGGTCGCCTCATTCGCCTGGCCCCTGCGCTGGCTGGCACCCGTGCTGGATGACGTCGAGCGGTTCGTCAAGGCCAAGCCTGAAACAGCGGAAGTCCGTTTGCGCGAATAGATGAATCTTGCCGGTTCGTCGCAGACGTTATTGTCAGATTTTATTATGGTAGATGCTGAAAGTGCGGCGTGCAGAGGTCATTGAGCCAGAGCCTGGCGCGTTTCAGGGTGAGGACGGAATTTTACAGTTGCAAGAGCCTTGGAAGCAGCATCCAAGCATTCTGCTATTATCAAAAGTCCATATGGGAAAAAGCCTGCTCTATGGCAGGCTTTTTCTATGAGGTCAAAGGCTCACTGGTATCTATCTTCGATCTTGCGCTTTTCTAGTGTGTAGGCTTTCAGATCGATCTCATTGGTGGTGAGTTTGGAGTCAAGCTCGTTCATGTCACTTTTTCTCAAACTGGCGACATGCTCTTTGCTGGCATGATAGTTCAAAGTTTCGGCAGCGTCGTAGCCGCTGACCGGGTCCCATAGAATGGACGCTGGCCACAGAAGCAGGTTGACCACGCCCCAACCATAGGCGCGGCCATAGAACGACCCACCGCCAGGCAATAGGCCAAGCCCGGCACCGAGGACGGGCTTTTTGACTTCCACGGCGAGGTTTTTGGCGCGGAGCATGTCAAGTTCGGATTGCTGGGCGGAGTTGAGTCCGCTCGCGCAGCCAGTGGTCAATACGATGAGCGTGGCGGCAAACAAACTGCGAAGTGTAGGCATCCCTATTCCTTATTTACGGATTTCCAATCGATAGTGAAGTGGAAGGCGGCATAGTCTATAGGCAGGATATGAATATGTATCGCTCGTTAGCGTGATTTTAACTAATGGTTACATTTGGCTGGAGGCGGAGTCTTGACAGTGTAGAGAAGGCCTTGTTACTTCTAGTAATGATCCCGCGAAGTTTTGCTGTATTCTATACAGATCGGATGTTGACTCTTTCTGTCATAAGAAAGTGCCGGCATTAACCAACAACGTTTAGCTGATTGATTGTCAGTTTATCGCATTGAAGTTCTAGCCATAGGGATGTATGGGTGGTGTTCGAGGTATAGAAGCTGTGAACGGAGTGTGGAACGTCGTTTATACCCATCCGCTACGATACCCACTCATCCCTACGCTGCAACCGCCACGCCACCCACCCCAGCGTCGCCGCCCGCAGCGCCATGAACAGCAGAAAGCTTATCCACAGGCCGTGATTTCCCCATCCAGTGCTCAACCAGCCGATCGGCAACATCACCGCTACGCTGACCAGCATGGCATTGCGCATCTCCCGGGCGCGGGTAGCGCCGATGAACAGGCCGTCCAGCAGATAGCTGCCTACCGCAATCAACGGCAGCACCGCCAGGTATGGCAGGAACGGGTAGGCCGCCTCGCGGACACTGGCAATATCGGTTTGCAGGTTGATGAATACATGCCCGCCCAGCAGAAACAGCACGGCAAACCCGCTGCTGGCAATCAGCGACCACCCCAGGGATACCACCATCGAGCGGCGCAGCGTCTGCCGATCGCGCGCACCGATGGCGTGGCCGCACAGGGCTTCGACCGCATGGGCCAGGCCGTCCAGCGCATAGGCGGTTATCAACAGGCCATTGAGCAACAGCGCATTGGCGGCCACGGTGGCGTCGCCGAGACGGGCGCCCTGGATGGTGATCAGCAGAAAGACCCCGGAGAGCGCCAGACTGCGCAGGAAAATATCGCGGTTCACGCCCAACAGCGGGCGCCAGTTGCGCCATGACCTCAGCGCCGCCCAGGCCATGGCGCCCGGATACGCTCGCAGGGAGGGCCGGGTGAGTGCCAGGCCGAGCAGGGCGCCTACCCATTCGGCTATCACCGAGGCGCGCGCCGAGCCGATCACGCCCCAGTCCAGGCCGAGCACGAACCAAAGGTTCAGGGCGATGTTGACCAGGTTGGTGGTCAGCAGCAGTTGCAACGGCGCGCGGGCATTCTGGGTGCCGAGGAACCAGCCGATCAAGGCGTAGCTGGCCAGAGCGGCAGGCAGCCCCAGCAGGCGCGTCTGGAAAAAGTCATGGGTGGCTTGCTCCAGTGCCGCGGACGGCGACATGAAGCTCAGGGCGAGGTGGCTGAAAGGCAGGGCCAGCATCGACAGCAGTAGGGAAAATAGCATCCCCAGGCTCAGGCCCTGCACAAGGATCTGGCGCAGCGCGTCACCGTCGCGGCGCCCGGCCGCCTGCGCGGCGAAACCCGTGGTGCCCATGCGCAGAAAGCTCATCAGCGACACCATGAAGGTGAACAGGCTGCCCCCCACGGCCACTGCGCCGAGTTGATGGGCATGGGGCAGATGGCCGATCACGGCGCTGTCGACCAGCGTCACCAATGGCACCGACAGGTTGGACAGGATCATCGGCGCAGCCAGAGCCCAGACCCTGGTGTGAGTAGGGCGGTGGCGCCAATCGGTCAGTAGGATGGACATGTAGGCTCCGAAGTCGGGGCCGGGATTGTAGCTCAGCCCACTGTAGGAGCGGTCCGTGGCCGCTAAGAATACGCTGCGATACCCCTGACACACCGCAGCGCTCATTTCGCGGCCGATGACGGCTCCCACAGGATGATCGCAATCCTTGTAGGAGCGGTCCGTGGCCGCGAACGAATCGGCGCGGTCCACCTGACATACCCCAGTACACTTGCTTCAACCGGTAACCCCGGCCACGAAAACATCAATATTGATATATATTCTCAGCCTTGCTTTTCACTGCCTTGGGTACCTCGAATTGAACAAAGGACTGTTTCTGGCCTGCGCCCTGGCCCTGCTTGGCGGGTGTGATTCATCGACATCGCAGAAACCTGTCGAGCCCTCGCCACCGGCCACCGTGGATGCTCTGCACAAGCCTGCGGCGAGCGTCGATCTGCCGGCCCTGGCGCAACGTTACAAGGGCCGTGAACTCGCCGTTGCCGATGCCTCCGAAGTCCAGCTCGACGGCGCCAGCACCCTCGCCGTGACCTTCACCGCACCGCTTGATCCCAAGCAGAATTTCGCCGACAAGGTGCATCTGGTCGACAGCACCCGTGGCAAGCTGGACGGCGCCTGGGAATTGTCCGACAACCTCATGGAACTGCGCTTTCGCCATCTGGAGCCCAAGCGCAAACTGGTGCTCACGGTCGATGCCGGTCTGCTTTCCGTGAACCAGAACACCCTGGCGGCCCCACACACCGTTCGCCTCGAAACTCGAGACCTGCAGCCTACCGTAGGCTTCGCCAGCCGCGGCTCGCTGCTGCCCACCCGGCTGGCCGAAGGCTTGCCGGTCATTGCCCTGAATGTCGACAAGGTCGATGTCGAGTTCTTCCGCGTACGACCCGAGCAACTGCCGGCCTTTCTAAGCCGCTGGGGCCGCAACAGCAGCCTGCAAAGCTACGAATCCCGCGAGCTGTTGCCCATGGCCGAGCTGGTCTACGGCGGTCGCTTCGATCTCGATCCCGCGCGCAATACCCGCGAGACCCTGCTGCTGCCTCTCGGCGGCATCAAGCCATTGCAGCAACCAGGCGTCTATCTGGCGGTGATGCGTGCCTCGGGCAGCTACGACTATGCGCAGCCAGCGACGCTGTTCACCCTCAGCGATATCGGCTTGTCCGTGCACCGCTATGCCGAGCGCATGGATGTATTCACCCAGGCCCTGGAGGGCGGCAAGGCCTTGGCCGACGTCAGCCTGCAGTTGCTCGACGCCCAGGGCCGGGTCATCGGCGAAGGCAAGACCGACGCCGCCGGCCATGCCGAACTCGCCTCGCCGGTGAAAGCCGAAGTATTGCTGGCGCGCCAGGGCGACCAGACCAGCCTGCTGCGCTTGAACACCGCGGCACTGGATCTGGCCGAGTTCGACATCGCCGGACCCAAGGCGCACCCGTTGCAGTTTTTCGTGTTCGGTCCGCGAGACCTCTACCGTCCCGGCGAAACCGTGTTGCTCAATGCCTTGTTGCGCGACAACGACGGGCACCCGGTCAAGCCGCAACCGGTCAGCGTCGAGGTCCGCCGCCCGGACGATCAGCTCAGTCGTAAATTCGTCTGGCAGCCGGATGCCTCCGGCCTGTATCAGTACCAGTTGCCACTGGCTGGCGAAGCCCCGACCGGGCGCTGGCAGCTGCTGCTCGATCTGGGCGACGGCAAGCCTCAGGTTCACGAATTCCAGGTGGAAGATTTCCTCCCCGAGCGCATGGCGCTGGACCTCAAGGGCGCGGACACGCCCATCGCGCCCGCCGATGCGCTGGCTGTCGAGGTGACCGGCCGCTATCTGTACGGCGCGCCGGCTGCGGGCAATCGTTTGAGCGGCCAGGTTTACGTGCGCCCGCTGCGCGAGGCTGTGTCGACGCTGCCCGGGTTCCAGTTTGGCTCGCTGACCGAAGGCGAACTCAATCAGGATCTGGAGCTGGACGAGACCACTCTCGACGCGCAGGGCAGGGCGACCCTCGCCATCGACAGCCGCTGGAGCGAAGCCAAGTCCCCATTGCAGGTGGTGCTGCAAGCCAGCCTGCAGGAATCCGGCGGCCGGCCCATCACTCGTCGTCTGATGCAACCGGTGTGGCCTGCGGATCGGCTGCCCGGTGTGCGAGGAACGTTCGAAGGCGAGAACGTCGACGGTGATGGACCGGCCGAGTTCGAGCTGCTCGTGGCCGACGCCCAGGGTCACAAGCTCGCTGCCGATGCCCTCAAGGTACGCCTGGTGCGCGAACGCCGCGATTACTACTGGAACTACTCCGAGAGCGACGGCTGGAGCTACAACTACAATGAGAAATACCTGAACCTGAGCGAGGAAACCGTTGCAGTTGCCGAGGGTGGCACCGCCAAGGTCAGCTTCCCCGTTGAGTGGGGGCCGTACCGCGTCGAAGTCGAAGATCCGCAAACTGGCCTGGTCAGCAGCCTGCGCTTCTGGGCCGGCTACAGCTGGCAGGACAACACCGAGGGCGGCGCGGTGCGCCCCGATCAGGTCAAGCTGGCCCTGGACAAGCCCCACTACGCAGATGGCGATACGGCCAGGGTGACAGTGACACCGCCCGCGGCCGGTAATGGCTATCTGCTGGTGGAGTCCGCTGAGGGCCCCTTGTGGTGGCAGGAGATCGACGTACCTGCCGAGGGCAAAACCTTCGACATCAAGGTCGATCCGAAATGGGCCCGGCATGACCTCTACATCAGCGCGCTGGTGGTCCGTCCCGGCGAGCGCAAGGCCAACGTCACGCCCAAGCGTGCGGTCGGCCTGCTGCACCTGCCGCTCGAGCGTGCCACGCGCAAGCTGGCGCTGACCCTCGATGCGCCTGCGAGCATGCGCCCGCAGCAGCCGCTCACGGTCAAGGTCACGGCCCGCAATAGCGATGGCAGCATCCCACGTCAGGCCCACGTACTGCTGGCAGCGGTGGACGTCGGTATTCTCAATATCACCCAGTACGCCACGCCCGATCCTTTCGCCGCGCTGTTCGGCCGCAAGGGCTATGGCGCCGACCAACTGGACATCTATGGGCAGTTGATCGAAGCGGGGCAGGGCCGGCTGGCCAGCCTGGCGTTCGGTGGCGATGCGGCCGATCTGGCCAAGGGCGGCAAGCGCCCGCAGACCAGCGTCACCATCGTTGCGTTGCAAAGCGCTCCGGTGACGTTGAACGAGCAGGGCGAAGGGCAAATGACCCTCGATATTCCTGACTTCAACGGCGAGTTGCGCGTGATGGCCCAGGCCTGGACCGATGATCGCTTCGGCATGGCCGAGGCGCGCACGGTGGTCGCCGCGCCGCTGGTTGCAGAACTGTCCGCGCCGCGCTTCCTGGCCGGTGGCGACCAGGCCCGCATTGCGCTCGACATCACCAACCTCACCGAACGAGCGCAAACCCTGACCGTGCAGGTCAACGCAGACGGGCCGTTGACCCTGCTGGACGCTCCCCGGCAACCGCTGCAACTGGCCAAGGGGCAACGCCAGACCCTGCATCTGCAAGTACAAGCGACGGGCGGGCTGGGCCAGGGCCACATCAAGGTACGGATCGACGGGCTGAACCTGCCCGGCGAAACCTTGCCTGCCATTACCCGGGACTGGACCCTGGGCGTGCGCCCCGCCTATCCGGCGTTGCTCAGGCATCTGCGCAACGTGCTCAAGGATCAGCCCTGGACGCTTCCCGCCGGTACCCTGTCGCCCTTCGAGCCGGCTGGGCGCGAGGCATTACTCAGCCTGTCGAACCGGCCGCCGCTGAACATCGGCGAGCAGATCAAGGCACTCAAAGCGTATCCCTACGGCTGCCTCGAGCAGACCGTCAGTGGCCTCTACCCATCGCTGTATTCCGATGCCGCCAGCCTGAAAAAACTGGGCGTGGAGAGCGACACCGATGCCGAGCGCACGCGCAAGATGGACATCGGTATCGAGCGGCTGCTGGGCATGCAGCGCTACAATGGCAGCTTCGGCCTGTGGGGGGCGGATGGCGAGGAAGAGTACTGGCTGACTGCCTACGTGACCGATTTTCTCCTGCGTGCCCGTGATCAGGGCTACGCCGTACCGCCCGAGCCGGTGAAGAAAGCCAGCGAGCGACTGTTGCGCTATCTGCAGGAGCGCGACCTGATCGAGGCCGACTACAGCGACAATCTCGACCACACCCGCTTTGCGGTTCAGGCTTATGCCGGCCTGGTGCTGGCGCGCAGCCAACAGGCACCGCTGGGCGCACTGCGCAGCCTGTTCGAACGGCGCAGCGATGCGCGCTCGGGCCTGCCACTGGTGCAATTGGCGATCGCGCTGCAGAAAATGGGTGATCAGCCCCGTGCCGACCAGGCACTGCAAGCCGGTCTGGCGGCAGGACGCAACGACAGCGACTGGCTCGGCGACTATGGCACCCCGCTGCGTGACCAGGCACTGATCCTGGCCTTGCTGCAGGAGAACGATCTGAGCAAATCGACACTCGAAGAGCGCCTGTTCAGCCTCTCGGATCTGCTGGCTGGCAGCAGTTGGCTATCGACCCAGGAGCGCAATGCCCTGTATCTGGCCGGTCGCAATGCGCTGGCCTTGCCCGAGCAGCCGTGGACTGCCCAGGTACAAAGTGCCGGCGTCAGTCACCTGTTGAGTGACGCCCAGCCAGCGCTGAAACTTGCGGACGCCGCGTTGGCCGAGTCGCTCTCTGTTACCAGCCAGGCACAACAGCCGCTGTATCAGCAGGTCACGCTGTCGGGCTATCCGGCACGACCGCCGGCGCCGCACGAAGACAACCTGTCGATCCGTCGCCAATACCTGGGTCTGGACGGCGAGCCGCTCAAGCTCGATGACCTCAAGAGTGGCGAGCTGGTGCTGGTGCATCTGGTGGTGGGTGCCAAGCAGCGTGTACCGGACGCGCTGGTGGTCGATCTGCTGCCCGCTGGGCTGGAAATCGAAAACCAGAACCTGGCGCAAAGTGCCGCCAGCCTGGACAACGCCAGCAGCAGTGTCCGGCAGTGGCGCGAATCGATGCAAAACGCCAACCTGCAGCATCAGGAGTTTCGCGATGACCGCTACGTGGCAGCGCTCAAGCTGGATGGCTACGGCAGCACGCACCTGCTGTATCTGGCGCGTGCAGTAACGCCGGGTATCTACAAAGTGCCACCACCGCAGGTGGAGTCGATGTACCGGCCCAACTGGCAGGCTGTCGGTATTACCCCAGCGGACCTGACGGTACGCCCGAGGTGAGGCTGGGCAAGGGCAGCGAACGGCTGCCCTTGCCATTGGACCCATGGCTCACTGAATGATCCAGCTCAGCAACCACAGGCCCAGTACGGCCCAGATGACACCCATGATGATCGATGCACGCATGAACGCCCGGACAGCGGAGTACAGGAACAGCAAGCCGACGATCAATGCGGCGATGGTGACGACATTGGTGTCCATGCCCAAGGTCCGCGACAGGCCGTCGACGAAGTTGCCTCCTGCGTTGCCGAGCAGGCTGAACAACCAGCTCAGGCTGTCTACCACCCAGCGGATGATTGCGCCCAGAGCCTGTCCCAGCCACTCGAAAAAGCCTTCTACATGCATAGTTGCGTCCTGATTCGGTTAGTGGCATTCATGCCATTGTGCCCCCTTTGGCCATGCGCCAGCGAGCCAAGTTCCCGACAGCGCCTGCAAGGTCGCCGCACTTGATCCGCAGCTTTCTGGTTTTTTCGAAACCGCGTCGAGGCAGATTCATCCGCCGTGCGCTGTGGGCGATTTGTATGCCGGTCTTTCTTCTGTGGCTGGCCGATCGACTCTGGCCACTGCCTTTGCCCCGGGATGATCTGGCGCGCGTGGTACTCGCCGAGGACGGCACACCGCTGTGGCGTTTCGCCGATGCCGAAGGGGTATGGCGATATCCGGTCAGCGTGGACCAGGTTTCTCCCTATTATCTCGAAGCTTTGCTGACCTACGAGGACCGCTGGTTCTACCAGCATCCAGGGGTCAACCCGCTGGCCCTGGCTCGCGCGGCCTGGCTCAACCTTAGCGGCGGTCGGGTGTTGTCGGGCGGCAGTACGCTATCGATGCAGGTGGCCCGCTTGCTCGATCCGCATTCACGGACCTTCTCCGGCAAACTGCATCAGCTATGGCGAACCGCTCAGCTGGAGTGGCACCTGAGCAAGGCGCAGATCCTCACGCTGTACCTGAACCGCGCGCCGTTCGGTGGCACCCTGCAGGGCGTGGCGGCGGCCAGTTGGGCGTATCTGGGCAAGTCGCCTGCGCAGCTCACCCGCAGCGAAGCCGCTTTGCTGGCGGTGTTGCCCCAAGCGCCCAGCCGCCTGCGTCCAGACCGCCATCCGCAGCAGGCGCAAGCCGCTCGCAACAAAGTGCTGCAGCGCATGGCCGAGCACGGTGTGTGGCCCACTGCACAGGTACGCGAAGCACAACAGGAGCCTTTGTTGCTGGCCCCGCGGCAGGAGCCGGCGTTGGCGCCATTGCTGGCCAGGCGCCTGAACCGCAGTGACAGTCCGCCGCTGATCCACACCTTGATCGACGCCAGCCTGCAACGGCGCCTGGAAGACCTGTTGCTGGGCTGGCGAGCGCGCCTGCCCGAGCGAACCTCGGCGGCCATCCTGGTGGTGGACGCGCAGACCATGGCCGTGCGCGCCTACCTGGGCTCGGTGGACCTGGCCGATGACCGGCGCTTCGGTCACGTCGACATGGTCAGTGCTGTCAGGTCGCCAGGCTCCACGCTCAAGCCGTTTCTTTATGGCATGGCCATGGACGCCGGCCTGATTCACTCCGAGTCTCTGTTGCAGGATGTCCCGCGACGCTACGGTGATTACCGCCCCGGCAATTTTTCCGCAGGATTCAGCGGTCCGGTTGCGGCCAGTTCGGCGCTGGCCCTGTCGCTCAATCTGCCCGCCGTGCAGGTGCTCGAGGCGCTGGGCCCCAAGCGCTTTGCCGCGCAGTTGCGCAACGGCGGCCTGCACCTGAGCTGGCCCGTGGCCGCCGAGCCCAACCTGGCGATGATCCTGGGCGGGATGGGCAGTCGCCTCGACGATCTGGTCGCCGCCTACAGTGCTTTCGCCCGCAGCGGCAACAGTGCTGCGCTGCGCTGGCAGCCGCAGGACGTACTGCGCGAACGGCCGATGATGTCGGCAGGCGCGGCGTGGATCGTGCGGCGCATCCTCAGCGGTCAGGCTCGGCCGGATCAGGACCTGCACGCCGAGCTCGTCCGGCGTCCGGCGCTGGCCTGGAAGACCGGCACCAGCTACGGTTTTCGTGACGCCTGGTCGATCGGCATCGGCCCGCGTTATCTGATCGGGGTATGGATCGGTCGCCCGGATGGCACCCCGGTCCCCGGCCAGTTCGGCCTGGCTTCGGCCGCACCGTTGATGCTGCAGGTGCACGACGTCCTGAGCAATCGCGATACGCAGCGGGCCATTGCGGCGCCTGTCCAGCGCGTACCGTCCAGCGTCGGCGTCGCCGCGATATGCTGGCCTCTGGGTCAAGCGCTGGATCGGCGCGACCCCAACTGCCGACGCCAGCGCTTTGCCTGGACACTGGACGAGACCATCCCGCCCACCTTGCAGGCGCTGGACCAACCGCTGGGTACCGGGCTGCAGGAACAGGTCTGGCTCTCGCCCGCAGGGTTGCGCACCAGCGCCTCCTGCCCCGGCGCCCAGGCAACCTCCATCGCCCTGTGGCCGGCCGCACTCGAACCGTGGCTGGCCAAGGCCGAACATCGCCAGATGCGTGTGCCGGACTCGGATCCGCAATGCCCCGCGCCTCCGTTGCCGGCCATGGCACCCTTGTCGATCGTCGGCGTGCGCAGTGGTGATCGGCTGCGCCATGCAGCCGCCGACGCCGGCCCATTGCGGATACACCTCGAAACACTCGGCGGACAGGGACAGCGTTGGTGGTTCATCAATGGTGTACCCCAGCAAAGCGGTGCGCAGGGCGCTGGCTTGAACGGGGTGTTCGAGCGCACGGGGCGGTATCAAGTCACAGTGCTGGACGAGGCGGGGCAGACGGCCAAGGCCGAGCTGACCGTGGTGGACTGAGCATGGCGGGTGCCAACCGGGCTGATCAGCTCAGCCAGAACAGTGTCAGCACGAACCCTGCCAGCAGGAACGGCGTGAGCGGCAGCACGGTTGCCGACTCGGGGTTCAGGTACTCCACCTTGCGCCGATAGCGAATGCTCAACCGATACCAGATCACTGGTGACACGAAGACCCACAGCACCAGGGCCACGATACCTCCGATCAACGTGCCAACCAGGTGACTGCTGTCCGAGGCCAACGCCAATGCCCAGAGCAGCTTGACCTCGCCACAGCTCAGGCGACCATTGAGGTAGCCAGGCAAGGTCAGGGCCATGCTCAACACCAGCGCCGCGGCCGCCTCGACCATGCTCGAGCCGATCCAGGTGTGCCCGGTGGCAAACAGGCACACCAGCGCCAGCACCCCTGCGCCGACGGTCAGTTTGTCGGCGATGCGCCGCTGCCGGATGTCCTGCTCGGCGCACAAGGTAAACCACAGGAGAAGAACGAGACTTGGCATGGCAGCACCCGCTTGACGACGACAGTGACTCACTTCTGAAACAGGCCTTCTGTTTCAGATTAGACGTCTGACGCGCGACGATGGAGCTGCTGCGACACTTTTTTTCATCGCAGGCGGCAGGTTCAGCGAGGCGGGTAGGTGGACAGGATGTCGCTCACCGCTTTCTGGATGACAGTACTGCGCTCGCTCGGCGAAACGGCATTGTCGTTGACCAGTTGTTCGGTGCTGCCACGCCACACCAGTTTGCCGTCCCGCGCATCGAGCATGTCCAGCTGCAGGGTCGCCACCTTGTAATCGACGCTGCGTGTTTCGTTCATGGCGGGCGATGCCCAATACGGACCCCAATAGCCCCCACCCCAGCCACCGCCGTAATTGGTGGTGACCTGCTGCTGACGATTGTCGACGATCAAGTAGGCTTGCAGCGTGACGTCGGCACGGCCACCGGCAGCCGCTGGGCGTAGTCCGCGCTGGTCGAGCTGACTGCTCACGGCCTGGCGAATGCGCTGCTCGGTGAGGTCGCTGCGAACCCGCGGATCGTCTGGCCGATATTGCACCGCCGGCTCTTTCCAGGCCCAGCTGCGATAGGCCGCGAAGTCGCGGCTGGCATCGAAATCATGATTGACTCGAGGGGTTTGGCAGGCGCTCAGCAGCAGGGCCAGCGGTAGAACGGCAAGACGACGCAACATGGTGAAATCTCCTGTGGGTCAGGACGGAGGATAAGCCGTGAGCGCCTTTTGCACAGCGTTGCGTAACGCCTCGTTACGATCGCTCAGGCTGCCTTGGCTGCTGGTTTCAGCACTCGCGCTCCAGACGGGCTGGCCGCTCTTGCCGTCGAAAAGGTCGATGCGCACCACCATCACCTGGATCTGGTAAGTGCGTACCACCGGATAGCTGCCATAGGCGCCATAACGGTCGTAGCGATCATAGCCGCCATAACCACGTCCGTAGCCGGCCCCGTAGCCGACATCGTCGCGGGTCTGTTGCAGGCGCGTTTCCATGCGCAGGCTGGTGCCGACTCGCAAGTCGGCGTTGTCGCCACTGCGCTGGGGTCGCAAGCCGCGCTGGTCGAGGGCATTGCTGACCGCCTCGGCGATCTGCGCAGAGTCCGCCCAACTGGTCCCCGCAGGCAACTGCCCATTGGCCCAGGCCCAGTTACGATACCGGGCATAGTCGCGCGGGGGAGCGGGGTAGGCACTGGCATCGAACGTCTGCGCTGCCTGCGCGGGGGCCGGCGGCAGGGGCCTGGAGCTGGCGACATAGGGATTGGGGCTTTGGCAGGCCGCCAGGGTCAGGCAGAAGGCGCAAAGGGACAGGCGACGCATGGCAGTCTCCAAGATACCGATCAGGCGGGGCGGCAGATCCAGTGCAGGTAGCGACCCAGGCCGGCAAATGCCGGATGGCGCCGATTGGCGAGCTCCATTTCCACCAGTTGCGCAAGGTCGGCGCGCTTCTGGAAATCGACAGGCATGTAGTCGTGGAACACGCGCACCCCACTCCTGGATTCGACACGCCAGGCGCCGTCAAGTTGCGCAGCAAGTTCGCGCGGGTCCAATGGCTGCTGGGGCGTAAGGCTCTGTTTTTCGCCTGCCAGCTCATTGCTGTTCAGTTTGCGGAAATGACCCTTGAGCAGATTGCGGTAAACAAGCGCATCGCGATTGTAGAACGCCAATGACAGCCAGCCATTGGCGGCAGTCAGCGAATGCAGGACGGGCAGAATGGCAGGGGGCTCGGCCAGCCATTCCAGCACGGCGTGGCACATCACCAAGTCGAATGCGGGCAACTCGAGCGCGGGCAGCTGCTGCCAGGACGCCTGGATGAACGTGGCGCTCTGGCCCGCTGCCGCGAAGCGCTCGCGCGCACCCTCGAGCATCGGTTCGGCCGGTTCGCTGAAGGTGACCTCGTGCCCTTGCTCGGCCAGCCACAAGGCCATGTGGCCCAGGCCGCCGCCGATGTCCAGCACGCGCAGGGGACGCTGAGGCAGAGCTTCGCGCAGGTCGGCCTGGAGCACGGCAAGCCGGATCGCGCCCTTGGCGCCGCCATAGATCTTCTCGGCAAAGCGGGTCGCCAATTGATCGAAATGGCGATCGTTCATCGAGCGAACCGCCGCTCGCTATCAGCGAGTTTGGAACGTACCACCTGGTCCATGTCCAGGCCCAGCTCGCTGCACAGCAGCAACAGGTACAGCACCACGTCACCGACTTCCTGGCCGGCATGTTCGAGCTGCTCGGCCGACAGTTGTCGCGACTGGTCTTCGGTCAGCCACTGGAAGATTTCCAGCAGCTCGGACATCTCCACGCTCGCGGCCATGGCCAGGTTCTTCGGGCTGTGAAAGCGCCGCCAATCGTTGTTTTCGCGGATCTGATGAAGGCGTTGGGTAAGTGCGTCTAGGTTCATTGCAAAGCTCCTGAAGGCGCATAGCTTCAAGCCGAACTTTGCCGAACGCAATAGCTACAGAACCACAGGCCCCCAGGTGCCGCTCATGTGCAACAGCTCGTCGCGCCCATGTAATGCCAACTGCCCGCCGAGCCCTGCAGCAGTGGCGCTCAAGATCAACTCGCTGGGCAGGCGTACTGGTTTGTGGAATTCCACCGCCAGCTGGTAATTGCTCAACGGCAGGCGTTCGCGCAGGGCCGCCACACTTTGCGCCAGGCTCCACATGCCATGGGCAATGGCAGTGGGAAAACCGAACAGACGCGCGCTCAGGGCGCTCAGATGAATCGGGTTGTAATCGCCCGAAACTCGCGCGTAGCGTCGTCCGGTGTCCGCCGCCGCATACCAGCGATGTACCGCTACCAAGGCCTGCTGCGGATGCGGGACGGGCGCGAGCACGGACTCTGGCAGGCCCTCGATCTTGGCATGGCGACACAAAAAGGTGCTGTGTTCCTGCCACAGCGGCCCCAAGGGATCGTCGACTTGGGACACCAGGTCGAACGTCACCCCTTTCTCATGGCGCTGCAGGTTCTGCGCATGCACGCTGACCCGTACACCGGCGACCCCACCCAGCGGCCGCAACACCTGGATGCGGTTGCGTAGATGGACCAGGCCCAGCAGGGGAAACGGAAAACTTTTGTCGGTCATCAAGCGCATCTGCAAGGCAAACGCCAGCACATGCGGGTAAGTGGCCGGCAGCATGCCGCCTTCGCCGAACCCGCACAGTTCGCGGTAGGCCGCCAGGTGTCGCGGGTCGGCCGACAGACTGCAACGCAGGCCCAGCTCAGGCAAACGCTCGCCGGTGATCTTGCGGTTGAGTGCTGCTTTCAGATAGGCGCTGGGCAGGTCGGGATTGCGAGCCAAAGTCTGCCAGTGGATTGCCATGTCAGGCCCCCAGAATGCTTTGGCCGCACACGCGCAGCACTTGGCCATTGACGCCACCACTGCCGGGCTGCGCCAGCCAGGCAACGGCCTCGGCAACGTCCTGCGGTTGGCCACCCTGGCCCAGTGAGCTCATGCGCCTCCCGGCTTCGCGCAGGGCAAAAGGCATCTGTGCGGTCATGCCGGTTTCGATGAAGCCAGGTGCAACGGCGTTGATGGTCGCACCGCGCGTGGCCAGCCTGGCGGCGAACGCTTCCGCCAGACCGATCAGTCCGGCCTTGCTCGCGGCGTAGTTACTCTGCCCACGGTTGCCGGCAATCCCTGAAGTCGACGAGAGCAATACCACCCGGCCGTCATCGCGCAGCGTGCCACTGTCGAACAGTGCCTGGGTCAGCCGTTGCGGGGCGAGCAGGTTGACCGCAAGCACCGAATCCCAATAGTCGGGCGTCATGTTGACCAGGGTCTTGTCGCGGGTGATGCCAGCGTTGTGCACCACGATGTCGATCCCCTCCGGCAGCGCCGCGATCAGCTGGCTGGCAGCGTCATCGGCGCAGATGTCGAGGTCAATCGTGCGCCCGCCCAGCCGCGCCGCCAGGGCTTGCAGGTCATGGCGTGCCTGGGGCACGTCGAGCAGGATCACTTCGGCGCCGTCGCGCGCCAGGGTTTCCGCGATCGACGCACCGATGCCCCGCGCGGCGCCGGTGACCAGTGCCTTGCGACCTGCCAGTGGCCGGGTCCAATCGCCGACCTGGCGGGCGCTGGCCTGCAACGACAGCACCTGGCCCGACACGAACGCACTCTTGGGCGAAAGAAAGAAGCGCAACGCACCTTCCAACTGTTCGTCGGCGTCAGGCGCGACATACAACAGCTGCAAGGTGCCACCGTTGCGCAACTCCTTGGCCAGCGACCGACTGAAACCCTCCACGGCACGCTGCGCGATGTGTGCCTGCGGGTCTTCCAGGTCGCCGGGGTTGCGTCCCAGAATGACGATGTGCGCGTTGTGATCCAGGCTCTTGATCACCGGCTGGAAGAATTCGCGCAAGCGCGCCAGCTGGGTACTGTCGACGAGCTCGCTGGCGTCGAACACCACAGCCTTGAGCTTGGGTCCCAGGCCGGCGGTCCAGCTCGGCAGGTCGGCGGCGCCGTACGCGGTATCGGTCAAGCGCGAAGCGAAGCTGCCCACCTTGTCGGCGAGCCCGCCGCCGCCCAGCAGCAGGGTGCCTTCCACCGGTCGCAACCGTCCGCTCAGCCAACGCTCCAGGCGCGCCGGCGCAGGCAGGCCAACGGCCCCTACCAGGCGACGGCCAAGGTCGGAGTTGGCGAAGTCGATATATCGATCGGACATGGAACGTGCTCCGGGTCAAAGGGTTCAAAGTGTGGACCACGGCAAGGCGCGCGTCGTTCGCCTGAGCCCCGTGCCATGCATCATGCTCGACCCGGAATCTCGCTTTTGCCTTTCAATCCAGGATGCTCGACATGAACCTAGACACGCATACGGTGCGCCGGGTTGCCATCGTTGGCAGCAATCGTATCCCGTTCGCTCGCGCCAACGGGCCCTACGCTCGAGTCGGCAATCAGGCCATGCTCACGGCCGCGCTCGAAGGGCTGATCGAACGTTATGGTCTGCACGGCCTGCGCCTGGGTGAAGTCGCCGCAGGTGCGGTGCTCAAGCATTCCCGCGATTTCAACTTGACCCGAGAGAGCGTCCTGGGCTCGCGGCTGTCCGCACAGACCCCGGCCTACGATGTTCAGCAAGCGTGTGGCACGGGTCTGGAAAGCGCGCTGCTAGTGGCCAACAAGATTGCGCTGGGCCAGATCGAATGCGGCATTGCCGGTGGTGTCGACAGTGCGTCCGATGCGCCCATCGCGGTCGATGAAGGCTTGCGCCAGATCCTGTTGCAGACGCACCGGGCCAAATCGCTGGGCGAGCGGGCCAAGGCATTGCTGCAACTGCGGCCACAGCATTTGCGCCCCGAACTGCCGCGCAACGGCGAGCCGCGCACCGGTCTGTCGATGGGTCAGCATTGCGAGCTGATGGCGCAGCACTGGAACATCCCCCGCCACGAGCAGGATGAACTGGCGCTGCGCAGTCACCAGAACCTGGCCGCCGCCTACGCCCAAGGTTGGCAGGACGATCTCACCACGCCGTTCGGCGGGCTGGTCCGCGACCATAATCTGCGTCCCGACCTGACCCTGGAAAAACTTTCGGCGCTCAAGCCAGTGTTCGAGAAAAACCAGCAGGGTACGCTCACCGCAGGCAACTCCACCCCTTTGACCGATGGCGCGTCGGTGGTGCTGTTAGCCAGCGAAGCCTGGGCCAGGGAGCGCGGGCTGCCGGTGCTGGCGTACTGGCGCGATGGCGAAACCGCCGCAGTGGACTTCGTGGGGGGGCAGGAAGGGCTGCTGATGGCACCGGTCTACGCGGTTCCGCGACTGTTGGCGCGCAATGGCTTGAGCCTGCAGGATTTCGATTTCTACGAAATACATGAAGCCTTCGCCGCACAAGTACTCTGTACCCTCAAGGCCTGGGAGGATGCAGACTATTGCCGCACGCGCCTGGGGCTGGATGCGCCGCTGGGCTCGATCGATCGCAGCCGCCTCAACGTCAAGGGCAGCTCGTTGGCGGCGGGTCACCCGTTCGCGGCCACCGGCGGACGCATCCTCGGCAACCTGAGCAAGCTTCTGGACAACGCAGGCAGCGGTCGAGGCTTGATTTCGATTTGCGCAGCCGGTGGCCAAGGCGTCACGGCAATCATCGAGCGCTGACGGTTGCGCCCACGGGCACGCTTGCCGCTTCCACGCGCAGGTGGTTGGCATAGTTTTCCGCCATGATCGAACACACGATCAGCTGCAGCGGGTGATAGATCATGATCGGCAGCAGAATCAAGCCCAGTCCGGGATTGCTGCCGAAGATCAACGCCGCCATCGGGGCGCCTGCCGCCAGTGACTTCTTGCTGGCGCAGAATACGGCGGCCACCTTGTCGGCGTGACTGAAACCCAGCAGTTTGGCGGTGCGCGTGGTCAGCAACAGGATCAGCGCCAGCAGCAAGGCGCTGCCACCCACGGCCATGGCCAACACCGATGCGCCCTGCTGCTGCCACAAGCCCGATACCATCGAGTTGCAGAAGGCGGCATACACCAGCAGCAGGATCACGGCCTTGTCGATCAGGTTGGTGTAACGCTTGTGCCGTCCGAAGAATTTGCCGAACAACGGCCGCAGCAGTTGCCCCAGCACCAGCGGCAACAGCAGCATGGCGCACAGGTCGAGCAGGGTTTCCCCCAGGTCGATGCCCCCCGAACCGCCACCGACCACCAGCGCGCAGAGAAACGGCGTAATGAAGATACCCAGCACGCTCGACAGGCTGGCGTTGAGAATCGCTGCTGGTACGTTGCCGCCCGCACTGCCCGTCAGTGCCACCGACGACGATATGGTCGAGGGCAAGGCTGCGAGGTACAGAAAGCCCACCATCAAGGTGCCGGGAATGAATGCGCCGAGGGTCTTGTCGCACGCCAGCCACAGCAGCGGGAACACCACGAAGGTGAAGGCTTGAACCATCACATGCAGGCGCCAGTTTTTCAATCCGTGGCGGATCTGCTCGCTGGACAGGTTCATGCCATGCAGGAAGAACACCACGAACACGCCGATATTGGTCACTAAGCCTGCGTGCATGGCGCCGCCGGTGGCGCCGAACCTTGGAAAAATCCACGCCAGCAGGACTGCCAGCACCATGCCGCAGAGAAACCAATCGGTCACCACGCGCTTGAGGTGTTTGAGAATGTGCATGAATGAATCGCCTGTGCGTCGATGGACATTGAGAGATGCAGGCTAACTCAGGCACTCTATTGCCGTCTTGCGACAGAGGGCCAATCAATGCCGCCTAACGGACATGCATCGCCACCCCGCCCCATCCCTGCCTTGGCAAGCCTGCCGCGGCCGTTGTATGCGCGCGCCGAAAGCCTGGGCGCGGGATCGTGGACGCCTGCTCACCGGCATGACTGGGCGCAGTTTTCCTACGCCATCAGCGGCGTCCTCGGCGTGCACACCGATGAAGGCAGTTTCTTCGCGCCGCCGCAGTGGGGTATCTGGATTCCAGCGGGTATCGAACACAAGGTCGTCACTTCGATGCGCGCCGAGATGCGCAGTCTGTACGTGCGCAAAGAGGAATCGCCCTGGCTCTCGGAGCACTGCAAGGTGCTTGAGGTCACCCCGCTGGCACGCGAGCTGATCAAGGGTTTCTGCGAGTTGCCCCATGACTACCCGGCCGGTGACACCGCTCAGGCACGTCTGGTGCAGGTATTGCTGGATCAGTTGGCAGGGCTGCCCGAGGTGGCGTTTTCGTTGCCCCTGCCCAGTGAGCATCGGCTGTTGGCGTTGTGCAACCGGCTGATTGCTGCCCCCGATCAGGCCACCACGCTGACCCAGTGGGCGCATCGCCTGGGGACTTCGGAAAAGACCCTGATGCGCCTGTTCCAGCGCGAAACCGGCATGAGCTATCGGGCCTGGCGGCAGCGCATGCGGCTACTGTCGTCGCTGCAGGCGCTGGAAAACGGTGACAGTGTGACCACGGCCGCGTTGAACAACGGTTACGAATCCACATCGGCCTTCATCGCTGCCTTTAAGGCGCTGTTCGGTTTCACCCCAGGCGAGCTTTAATGCATGAGCGCCGCTGTCCATCAGCTGCGAAAGCGCTATGATCGTCCACCGCTTGGCGAGTTGTTTGCATCGTTTTACAGGCTCGGGTCGGCAAGCCGCGCTCGCTGTGAGACGATGCCGCCAGAATTCGCGTGTTTGGCTACGAAGGACCCAGAATAAAAGCTGATGAAGACTCCAAAACGCATTGAACCGCTGATCGAGGACGGTCTGGTGGACGAGGTGCTGCGACCGCTGATGAGCGGTAAAGAAGCAGCTGTCTATGTGGTGCGCTGTGGCAAGGAATTGCGCTGCGCCAAGGTCTACAAGGAGGCGAACAAACGAAGCTTTCGTCAGGCGGCCGAATATCAGGAAGGCCGCAAGGTGCGCAACAGCCGGCAGGCCCGGGCAATGGCCAAGGGCTCCAAGTTCGGCCGCAAGGAAACCGAAGACGCCTGGCAGAACGCCGAGGTCGCGGCGCTGTTCCGGCTGGCCAGCGCCGGTGTGCGTGTGCCCAAGCCGTACGATTTTCTCGAGGGCGTGCTGCTCATGGAGATGATCTGCGACGAGGACGGCGACGCAGCCCCACGTCTCAACGACGTCGAGCTGGAACCGGATCAGGCGCGCGAGTACCACGCGTTCCTCATCCACCAGATCGTGCTGATGCTGTGCACGGGTCTGGTGCACGGTGACCTCTCCGAGTTCAACGTGCTGCTGACGCCCGATGGCCCGGTGATCATCGATCTCCCGCAGGCCGTGGATGCGGCGGGCAACAACCATGCTTTCAGCATGCTTGAACGCGACGTCGGTAACATGGCCAGCTATTTCGGCCGGTTCGCTCCCGAGCTTCGCCAGACGCGCTACGCGAAGGAAATGTGGGCGTTGTACGAAGAAGGCAAACTGCACCCGGCCAGTGTGTTGACCGGTGAGTTCGCAGAGGAAGAAGTGGAAGCCGATGTGGGCGGGGTCATGCGTGAAATCGAGGCCGCGCGCCTGGACGACATTCGCCGACGTGCCGCGCGCGAGGCCGATGACCAGCCAACCAAGACAACGGAAGAACCGCCTCCGCCCTGGTTGCAGTAAGCGGCCCGCTTGAAGCAGACGGCGTTTTCCCCGCGTCAGCTGCAACAGCCCCCGGATGCCAGCTCCTGAAGGATCGGGCAGTCCGGGCGGTCATCGCCGTGACAGTGCTCCACCAGGTGTTCCAAGGTGTTGCGCAGGCTGCTCAGCTCGCCGATGCGACGATCGAGCTCGTCGATATGCCGGCGCGCCAGCTGTTTCACATCGGCGCTGGCACGCTTGCGGTCCTGCCACAGCGTGAGCAGCCTGGCCACTTCTTCCAGTGAAAACCCAAGGTCGCGCGAGCGTTTGATGAAACCGAGCGTGTGCAGGTCCGCCGCCTGATACAGGCGGTAGCCACTGTCGCTGCGCACGGCCGGCGCGAGCAGTCCGATGGACTCGTAGTAACGGATCATCTTTGCGCTGAGGCCGCTTTCGCGGGCGGCTTGGCCAATGTTCATGCTCGAAATGTCCTCGCAGGCGTTTGCGCCAGTATCAACCTTGCCCCTCTGGCAAGGTCAATACTCCAGTGGCTCGGGCTTCAAGTACAAGCCGGCGCTGCCTGCAGCGATACGGAATTTCTGAATCTGCCCGGCCTGCAGGGTCACGATCACCGGTTTGTATTCGGTCATGCCCGGCGCACAACCAGGCGTTTGCCCCGGAAGCTGACGCAAACCGACCGACACGGGGCCTGGCGGCAGGTTGAACGACGTGGCCTGCTCCTGAAACAAACGCCCGACCAGTTGGTCCTGCAGGTACACCCCGATCTCGCAGGACGTGGCGACTTCCAGGCGCTCGCGGGAAACGATCAGAATGCCGTATGGCTGGCCGGTACTGGCACCGGCCCAACAGCTCTGCGCTGCCAGGGCACACATTCCGAAAAGCCATGCAGTGGTGGGGCGCATCGAATTTCTCCTGGCGGATGGGCAGCGTGCAGCTTGGACGAGCCGCTGGAGGAATTCCAGCCCGGCCGATCCGAGCAGAACTTGATCTTTACCTTGACCTTGCCTCGATGGGAAGGTTGAAGATGATTGCAATCCCATCCAGCGAGGTATCACCCATGCAACTGTTCAACGTGCAAGGCATGACCTGTGGCCATTGCGTACGCGCCGTGACCCAGGCGATTACCGCTCAAGATCCGGCTGCCCAGGTCCAGATCGACCTGGCTGTGGGCAAGGTCGAAACCGACAGCAATCTGCCCCCCGAGCGAATCATCCAGCTGATCAGCGAAGAAGGCTACAGCGCGACAGCCGCATAACCCGGTTAAACTACGCCGCCTGTATTGTCAGGACGTAGTGGATACCCGATGAACTTCAAGACCATTCTGATCCTGGGGGCGCTCAGCGCGTTCGGCCCCCTGGCGATCGACTTCTACCTGCCGGGCTTCCCTGCCATGGCGCTCGCCTTCGGCACCGACGAGAAGCATATCCAGACCACCCTGGCTGCCTACTTCCTCGGTCTGTCGATCGGCCAACTGATCTATGGCCCAGTGGCCGATCGCTTCGGCCGCAGGGTCCCACTGCTCGTGGGTGTTTCGCTGTTTACCGTGGCTTCGCTGGCCTGTGCGTTCGCACCCACGCTGGAGTGGCTCATCGTTGCCCGCTTCGTCCAGGCCCTGGGCGGTTGCGCCGGCATGGTGCTGGCTCGCGCCATCGTCAGCGACAAATGCGATGCGGTCGGTTCGGCCAAGGTGTTCTCGCAGCTGATGCTGGTCATGGGCCTGGCGCCGATCCTGGCACCGATGCTCGGCGGCGTACTGGTCAACAGTTGGGGCTGGCAGTGGATCTTCATCCTGCTCACCCTGTTCAGTGCCGCCTGCACCTTGGCCGTCGCCCTGGGCCTGCCGGAAAGCATGCCCGCTGACAGGCCCAGACGCCCCCTTGCAGGCGCACCCAGGCTGTACGGCGGTTTGTTGCTGGACCCTGTGTTCATGGGGCACGCGCTGACCGGCGGAATCGCCATGGCCGGCATGTTCGCCTACATCGCCGGGTCACCGTTCGTGTTCATCAAGCTCTACGGCGTACCCGCCGAACACTATGGCTGGCTGTTTGGCAGCAATGCCGCAGGGTTCATTCTGATGGCACAGATCAACGCGCGCCTTCTATCGCGTCGCGGTCCGGCGTTGCTGCTGTCACGCACCGTATGGGTGTACATGGCAGCGGGCACGGTGCTGCTCGCGCTCAGTGCGCTGCAACCAGCGGTATTGTGGCCATTGCTGGTCCCGCTGTTCGTCTGTCTGGCGAGCCTGGGCGGGATCATCCCCAACGCTTCCGCGTGTGCCATGAGCGGGCAGGGCTCGCGTGCCGGCAGCGCCTCAGCGCTGCTGGGGTGTCTGCAATTCAGCCTCGCCGCCGCTGCCGCGTCGTTGGTCGGGTTACTCCACGACGGCACGGCAATGCCGATGGCCTGGGTGATCGCCGGCTGCGGCATCCTCGCCGTTTGCGCGGCGGTACTGACACGCCGCTGCCAGCGGCGTCGCGACCTGCCGATAGGCACTTAGCCAGCGTTGCTCCCCCGCGCCTGCGGCAAGCCGTGGGGCGCCTGCAAGCGGGCCTCCAGCGTGGCGATGAAGGCTCGCGCCTCGGCTTCGCTGCGGAATGACACCGCATGCTGGTCCATGCGCACTTGCCAGCAGCTGCCACGTGGTTGCTTCAACTCAGAAAGAAGAACTTTCATTGCGATGTCCTCGGGCTCGAGATGAGGACCCAGTGTAGTCCTCATTTCGGCCGTGCGAGCGTCATCGGGTGCCCGTCGGACTGACGGCGCGGCACCGCGAACCAAACAATCATGTAGGTCTGCAAGGACGGACATTGCGGGAAAAGTCCGTCCCGGCTGTGAGGTCAAACCTGTAATGAATCATGTATCCAACCGACTTTCCGGCAAGAGAGCGACGCGTTGCGGGCGCTTCAGCAAGCGTCCCGGAAAATGCCATCGGTAAGGGCGGCTCATACAAGTACAGGGTATTGCACACCCCTCGCATTCGATGCTCATCCCCGACGATTTCGTCCAATTCCGTACAACGGCAGGGTGCATATAATCACCCCGGCAACCATTGCCAGATTGACGAACGTTTCCACAGGGAGTGAACACATGCAACCAACACCTTGCATCAGCCGGATCGCCACATTGCTGGCCGACCCCAAGCGCAGCGCCATGCTCTGGGCGCTCATCGACGGCACCACGCGAGGCGCCGACGAGCTGGCATCGCTGGCAGGTGTCTCGCCCTCGTCGGCAGGCGCGCATCTGGCGCGGTTGTCGGCAGGTGGTCTGCTGACGCTCGAAGCGCGTGGGCGCAAGCGTTTTTTCCGCTTGGCCAAACCAGAAGTGGGGGCAGCGGTGGAGGCATTGGCCAGCGTCTCGTTGGTGCAAGCCAGTGCGGGAATGGCGGCGCGCATCAGCGTGCCCAAACCACGCTCGCCCAAGGCCCTGCATCAGGTGCGGCTGTGCGGTGATCATCTGGGCGGCGTGCTGGCGGCCGATCTGTTCCAGCGCATGGTCCAGAACGGCTGGCTCGAACACTATGAACAGCGGCTCGAAGTGACGGCGCTGGGCAGCAGTCGCCTGGCCAGCCAAGGCATCTATACGCAAGCACTGGTCAATCGCGAGCGCCAGCCGCTGCACAGCTGTTGCGACTGGAGCACCCAGCGCCCGCACGTAGGCGGGGCACTGGGTGCAGGGCTGCTGACCCTGTTCCTGCAGTCGGGCTGGCTCAAGCTCAACGAAGACAGCCGCACGCTGCAGGTCACCCGACTGGGCATGAGCGAGATCGGTCGGCTGGGTACGTGATGGGGCGGGCGAGGCGGCGATTCGCCCCCGCCGGCCTCATTGCTTGATCAGGCGAGCATCCAGGCTGTTCTGTGCCAGGCGCCGAGCCTGGTCTTGGGTCATGCCCAGATGGGTGTGCAGCGCGTGGTAGTTCTCGGTGACGTAGCCGCCAAAATAGGCCGGGTCATCGGAATTGACCGTGACCTTCACACCACGCTCGAGCATGTCGAGAATGTTGTGCTGGCTCATGTCATCGAACACACAAAGCTTGGTGTTGGAGAGCGGGCACACGGTCAGTGGAATCTGCTCGTCGATGATGCGTTGCATCAGGCGCTCATCCTCGATGGCTCGCACGCCGTGGTCGATGCGCTGGATCTTGAGCAGGTCCAGGGCTTCCCAGATGTACTCGGGCGGGCCTTCTTCACCGGCGTGGGCGACCGTCAGGAAGCCTTCGTCGCGGGCGCGGTCGAACACACGCTTGAACTTGCTGGGCGGATGGCCCATCTCGGAGCTGTCCAGCCCCACGGCAACGAATGCGTCGCGGAAAGGCAAGGCCTGATCCAGGGTCTTCTGCGCCTCGTCTTCGCTCAGGTGGCGCAGGAAGCTGAGGATCAGCCCACTGTCGACGCCCAGCCGAATGCGGCCGTCATTGAGTGCGGCAGTGATGCCGCCCAGTACGGTTTCAAAGGCGATGCCACGGTCGGTGTGGGTCTGCGGATCGAAGAACGGTTCGGTGTGCACCACGTTCTGGGCCTGGCAGCGCAACAGATAGGCCCAGGTCAGGTCGTAGAAATCCTGCTCGGTGCGCAACACGTCGGCACCGCGGTAGTACAGGTCGAGAAACTCCTGCAGGTTGTTGAACGCATAGGCTCCACGCAGCGCCTCTACATCATTCCAGGGCAACGCGATCTTGTTGCGCTCGGCCAGGGCGAACAGCAGCTCGGGTTCCAGCGAGCCTTCCAGGTGCATGTGCAGTTCGGCCTTGGGCAAGGCATTGAGCCAGTCGTACATGGTGTTTTCGTTCTCTCATCAAGTGCAATCGTGCCCGATTCTACAGGTATTGCCCTTGCCTCGCAGCCGCAGGGGCTCGACCGGCAGGTTCGCGCCGACGTCCGGGTGCCAGTCCCGGCCGGCTGCCACACCAGTCAGGTCGAAGCGCGCGTGCTCTTTTCCACCACGCACATCGGCGTACCTGCCACCGGCTCGCGGACGATCTGCACCTGTACCTCGAATACCCGCTGCATCAATTGCGCATCGACGACCTGTCCAGGCGGTCCATCGGCTACCAGCCGTCCTTGACGCATCACCGCCAGATGATCGGCGTAGCGGCATGCCTGGTTGATATCGTGCAACACAGTGACCACGGTCTTGCCTTCGGCGGCAAGCTGGCGCATCAAGTCGAGCAGTTCGACCTGATGGCTGATATCCAGATAGGTCGTGGGTTCGTCGAGCAATACCACCGGCGTATTCTGCGCCAGCACCATGGCCAGCCAGGCCCTTTGACGCTGGCCGCCGGAGAGGTCCGCCAGCGCGGTGTCGGCGAGTGATTCCAAACCCATGCGCTGCAAGGCCTGGTCCACGGCAGTGCGGTCCGTACCGCTCAAGCGTCCCCAGAAGCTATTGTGCGGGCTACGCCCGTACGCCACCAGTTGGGCAACGCTGACCCCCTCCGGAATGGGCAGCACCTGTGGCAGGAACGCGACATGCTGCGCCAATGTGCGCGACGACAGTTGCGCATACGCCTGGCCGTCGAGGCTTACCGTGCCGCATTGCGGGGTAATGATGCGTGCCAGCGCCTTGAGCAGCGTCGACTTGCCACAGCCATTGGGCCCGATCAGCGCGGTGACTTGCCCGGCAGGCGGGGTGAACGAGAGATTGCGTACGATAGGCGTGGCGCCGTAGCCGATATCCACGCCGTCGGCTTTGATGATGCTCATGATGTCAGCCCTTGAAGCGTGCCAGCAGCCAGAGAAAGTAGGGTGCGCCGATGACCGCAGTCAGAACGCCTGCCGGAATCTCGCTGGGCGCGATCAGTGTGCGGCCCAGCGTGTCGGCCAGCACCAGCAAGAGGGCGCCGATCAACATCGAGGCCGGCAGCAGGTGCTGATGATGCCCGCCCACCAGCCGGCGCGCCATGTGCGGCGCGACCAACCCGAGAAAGCCCACCGGGCCGATGATGCCCACGCCCAGGCTGCTCAACAGCACCGCCGCGCCCATCGCCAGCCAGCGTATGCGCTTGAGGGCGGTACCCAGGCTGTGCGCCGCTTCGTCGCCCAGGCCGATCAGGTTCAGCGGTTTCGCCAGGCCCAGCGCCAATGGCATCAGTACCAGGAACGGCAGGGCCAACGCCAGATGATGCCAACTGCGACTCCACAGGCTGCCCGTCAAGGCCAGCAGCGCGGTGTTGATGTCCAGCGGGTGCGACAGGATCAGAAACTCGGTGACGCTCGACAGGGTCACGGCGATCGCCACCCCGGACAATGCAAAGCGCACGCCGGAAAAGCTCACACCACTGTTGTACAGCGCCAGCAGCAGCGCGCCGCCAGCGCCGCCCACACCGGCCACCAGCGGCAGCCAGGTAAAAGGCAATTGCGGCACCGCGATGATGGCGATGGTCAGCGCCAGCCCTGCGCCCTGGGTCACCCCCAGAATCTCCGGGGACGCCAGCGGGTTGCGGATCACCCCCTGCACCAGGGCACCGGCCAGGCCCAAGGCGCTGCCGGTCAGGATCGCGATCAATCCGCGCGGCAGGCGGTGGTTCCACACTTCGAAGTCCAGTGGGTCATGCGCCAGCAACCGCTCGAACACTGCACTGGGCGCCAACCAGGAGGTGCCTGCGCTCAGGCTCAGCCACAAGGCAGCGAGCAACAGCGCCAGCAGGATCAGCAGGCGAGGGTAGGGCCGGGTCATTGCGTACGCCTGGCTAGGTAGAGGAAGAACGGTGCACCGATCAGCGCGGTCACCACCCCAGCCGGCGTCTCCACCGGGAAGGCCACGGCGCGGCTCACAAGATCGGCCGCCAGCACGATCGCCGCACCCAGCAAGGCGCTTGCCGGAATCAGCCAGCGGTAGTCGTTGCCCAGGTATTGCCGGGCAATGTTCGGTGCGATCAGGCCCACGAAGCCGATGGGGCCGACTGCGCAGACACTGGCACCCACCAGCAGCAGGCTGGCGAAAAACACCTGCAGGCGCAGGCCTGCGATACCGACCCCCAGTGAGCGAGCCGCATCCTCGCCCAGATTCACCAGATTCAGGCGTGGTGCGCAGAAGAGTGCCCACACAGCCCCGATCAGGGTGCAGGGCCACAGCAGTTGCAGTTGCGCGGCACCGACGTTGGCCAGCGATCCGGCCAGCCAGTTGAGCACGCTCTGCGCCTGTGCCTCGACCAGTATCACGGTCAGCCGCGTCAACGCCGCACACAGTGCCGCCACGGTGACCCCGGCCAGCACCAGTCGGCCTTGCGCCGCCGCCGGGGACCAGGCACCCCCCAGGCTGAAAACGATCACCCAGGCCAAGGCGCCACCCAGACACGTCATCAGCAATGCGCCACCGGCGAACGGCAGGGCCACCAGGCCGGTGGAGAACAACGCCAGGCCCAACGCGGCACCTGCCGTGACCCCGAACAGGGACGGCGATGCCAGACGGTTGCGGGTAATGCCCTGCATCAACGCACCGGCCAGTCCCAGACAGGCACCGACCAACGCCGCGCAGAGCGCCCGCGGCACCCGCAGTTGGGCGACGATATAGGCCATGTTGCCGCCCTCACGGCCCTGGTTGAACAGCCCGTTGAACGCATCCGCCTGGCTGATCCTGAACGGCGACCAGGCGTACAGCGACATCCAGAACAGCCCGGCGACGGCCACCGTGCCGAGCCCCATCGCCCACCAACGCCTCATTCAGGGCGTCATGGCGGCTTTGCCGCCCTTGAGAATGGTCAGCGCGTCTTCGGCAATCTGCTCGGACGCCATCACCCCACGGTTGCGTGCCCAGGTGTCACCGTCGACCTCAGCGACCTGATGATTGCGCACTGCGCCCAGCACTTGCCACAGGGGCTGCTGGCTCCAGCTGTCGACCAGGCTCGGATGCCGGTAGTGCCCCACCATCAGCCAGGCAGGGTCGAGTGCCAGCAGTTGCTCCAGGCTGACGAACTCGGTCGGTGCCGCGTTACTGCGTACCGGCGGGACCTGCAAACCGATAGCCGCCAGTACGCTGCCCGCATAGGAGCGGGGTCCGTGTACGGAGAAGCTGTCTTCCCGAGCCACACCGAACAGCACTTTGGTACCGGCGGGCACCTGCCTGGCGATGTCGGCGAGGCTGCGACGGTTCTGCGCGATCCGCGCCTGCATCGCTTCGCTCTTGCCCAACGCCCGGCCAATCAACTCGGCGGACTTCAAGCTGCCTTCATAGTCTTCCCCGCGCGAAGGCAGCAGCAAGGTCGGCGCCAGGCTCGCCAGGTCGCTGTACAGCGCCTGGTGGCGATTGAGATCGGCAATGATCAGGTCAGGCTTGAGGCGTGCGATCTGTTCGATGCTGGGCTGGGCACGCAGGCCCACCGAGCTCCACTGGCCAATGGCCTGACGTACCCTGGGCAATACGCGATTGGCATCGCCATCGTCGGCGGCGCCTACCGGGGTAACGCCCACCGCCGCCAGGCTATCGAGAAAGGAGAACTCCAGCACCACCACACGTTGTGGCGCTTGAGGCAGATGGACGGTGTGTTGGCCATCGTTGATATCGATGGGCGCTGCGACCACCAGTCGTGTGCACAGGGCCAGGACACTGGCGACGATCATTGAGGTGAGGCGGGAACTGCGCATGGACAAATACCTTCGCTGTGGAACCTGCGCGCTGGGCGGGCGCGCAAAAACGGCGGGTACTATTCCATATCAGGCTGTCCTGATCAAAAAACATTCTCTTTTACGAGTGTTTCGCGCTGTCGAACTTACCTTCGAAACGAGGGGTACAGCTCAACATTCCACCAGGTTGACCGCCAATCCGCCGCGCGAGGTTTCCTTGTATTTGTCGTGCATGTCGGCACCGGTGTCACGCATGGTCCGAATGGCGTGATCCAGCGAGATGAAGTGCTCGCCATCTCCACGCAGTGCCATTTGCGCGGCATTGATCGCCTTGACCGCGGCAATCGCGTTGCGCTCGATGCACGGCACCTGCACCAGGCCACCGACCGGATCGCAGGTCAGCCCCAGGTTGTGCTCCAGGCCGATTTCCGCTGCGTTCTCGACCTGCTCGGGCGTGGCACCCAGCACCTCGGCCAAGCCGGCAGCCGCCATGGCGCAAGCCGAACCGACCTCACCCTGGCAACCCACCTCGGCGCCGGAAATCGATGCGTTCTTCTTGCACAGGATGCCTACCGCCGCAGCTGCCAGGAAGAACCGGACCACGTCGTCGGCCGAGGCTTCCGGGCAAAACTTCATGTAGTAGTGCAACACCGCCGGAATGATACCGGCCGCGCCGTTGGTGGGAGCGGTCACCATGCGCCCGCCAGCGGCATTTTCCTCGTTGACCGCCAGGGCAAAGACGTTCACCCACTCCATGGCGCTGAGGGTGGAACCGATGACGTTGGGCTTGCCGATCTCCTGCAGGTTCTGGTGCAGACGATAGGCGCGGCGGCGCACGTTCAGCCCGCCCGGCAGAATGCCTTGCCCGGTCAGACCCTTGTCCACGCAGGCCTGCATCGCCTGCCAGATCACCGCCAATTGCTCACGAATCTGCGCTTCGGAGCGCCAGGCCTTTTCGTTTTCCATCATCAGTGCCGCAATGCTCAGGCCGGTGCGCTTGCACAGGCTCAGCAACTGCGCCGCCGAGGAAAAGTCGTAGGGCAGGGCCGTGGTGTCGTTGTCCAGCACACCGCTGGCAGCCTGCTCGGCATCGACCACGAAACCGCCACCGACCGAATAGTAGGTCTGCTCATGCACCTCGCCGTTCTGCAGGTGCGCCACCAAGGTCATGCCATTGGGGTGGTAGGGCAGGCTCTCATCGAGCAGGAGCATGTCGCGCTGCCAGTCGAAATGAATCGCGTGATCGCCCAGCTGCAGGCATTGCCGCTGGATCACCTCGTCGACGCGAGGCCCGACGGTGTCCGGGTCGACCCGGTCCGGCCATTCGCCCATCAAGCCCATCAGTGTCGCGCGGTCACTGCCATGGCCTATGCCGGTTGCGGACAGCGAGCCATACAAGCGGGCTTCGATCCGCTCCACCAGCGGTGCCATGCCCTGTTCGGTGAGATTTTTGGCAAACAAGGCAGCGGCGCGCATCGGGCCCACCGTATGCGAACTGGAGGGGCCGATGCCGATCTTGAACATGTCGAATACGCTGATAGCCATGTCTGCCTCATTCTCTCTCTATACACTCGTGCCTTATCTTTGGCCTGACAGACATTTCAGACAAACGATACTTACTAAGTCATTGTTTAGCGGGGCTCACCGATGAGCAAGATCCTCAATGCCCAAATGCACGCCTGGCTGCAGGTGTTTGCCTGCGCCGCACGGCATCTGTCCTTCACCCGCTGCGCCGATGAATTGCATGTCACCCCCGGCGCCATCAGCCAGCAGATGAAGCAATTGGAAGATCGCCTGGGCTTTGCGCTGTTTCATCGGGTGGGCCGCGGCCTGCAATTGACTGCGCAGGGCCAGCGTCTTGCAGTGGTCGCCAACGAAGTGCACAGCCGCATCGACGAAGAACTGCGGCTGTTGCATTCCGGCACCATCGGCGGCGTATTCAAACTGCGCAGCATCCCTTCCTTCTTGAGCAAGTGGCTGATGCCACGATTGCCCAGCCTCGAGCAGGCTTTCCCCGAACTCCAGCTGCGGGTGATCGCCGAGGACAGCAGCGGCTCACTGCGTGACGACGATTTCGACCTGGCCATCGACCTCAACGATGGCAGCTACCCGGGCCTGGTTACTACACCATTGCTGGAAGAGGAACTGTTCCCGGTGTGCTCGCCAATGCTGCTGGAAGGTCGTCCGCCATTGGACAGCCCTGGCCAGCTGGTGCACTTCCCATTGCTGCACGACATCACCGCCTGGCGCGGCAGCTATGAATATGCGGAGTGGGAGTTCTACCTCTCGGCCATCGGCGCCGAAGGCATCGATGTGCGCCGCGGCCACACCTTCAATCGCAACCACCTGACCATTGATGCGGCGCGCATGGGCATGGGTGTCGCCATCGCCCGTCGCGCGCTGATCACCGACGAGCTGGAGCAAGGCTCGCTGATCGTGCCGTTCGGATGGCCCATCCAGGCCCGCAAGAAATACGTGCTGGCCTACCGCGAGGGCGCACTCAACACCCCCACCCGACGCGCTGTCCATGACTGGCTGGTGGGCCAGGCACAGGTCTGCCCCTGAACCTTTGCCCCTGTCACGTACTCTGATCCGCTGATTCTTGTTACATCCAGTTACTTTCAGCGGCACAGGTCGCAGCAATCAGTAAAGGCAGGCCATGATCGCGTTACTCAAGCAGGAAAAATTTCTACTTCTGGCGGTGATCGCCGCCTGCATCGCCTTTCCAGCCGAGCACTATCTGCTCAGCCACGGTCAAGGTGTGGCATTGGGCGCAGGTATCGCCCTGGTCGTGGCGATCATCTTCGCCTCGGTGCGCGTTGCCGGGCATGCCGAGTTGCTCGCCGAAAAATTCGGCGACCCCTACGGCACCATGATCCTCACCCTGTCGGCGGTGCTGGTCGAAGTGGTGGTACTGGGCATCATGATGAGCAACGAGCCGTCTCCGACCCTGGTGCGCGACACCATCTATTCGGCGGTGATGCTCGACATCAACGGCATTCTCGGGCTCGCGGCACTGATGGGCGGCCTCAAGCACGGCGAGCAGTCCTACAACGACGACTCGGCGCGCAGCTACAGCGTCATGATCCTCACCGCCATGGGTGTGTCCATGGTGGTGCCGGAGTTCATCCCCGAGGGCAACTGGAAGGTCTATTCAGGCTTCACCATCGGCGCCATGCTGGTGCTCTACGCCTTGTTCCTGCGCATGCAGGTCGGGCCGCACAGCTATTTCTTCAGCTACAACTATCCGGAAAAGAAGAAGCGCAAGGGCGTGACCACCGAACCCGAGAAGCCGGTTCACCTGGGTTGGTCGGTGGGTACCCTGGTGTTTGGTATCGTCGTCATCGGCGCTCTTGCCGAAGTCATGTCCAAAACCATCGACCTGGGACTCGAGGGCACCGGCGCGCCGCCCGTGATGACGGCCATTCTGGTGGCAGCCATTTCCGCTGCGCCGGAAATCCTGACCGCACTGCGGGCAGCATTGGCCAACCGCATGCAATCGGTGGTCAACATTGCCTTGGGTGCCTCGCTGTCAACGGTGATTCTTACCGTGCCGGTCATGGAAGGCCTGGCCCTGTACAGCGGCCAGCCGTTCCAGATGGCGATGACGCCAGTGCAGACAGTGATGATCTTCATCACCCTGCTGGTCTGCGCGATCAACCTCAACGACGGCGAGACCAATGCGATCGAAGGCATGACTCATTTCGTGTTGTTCGCGACCTTCATCATGCTGTCGATCCTGGGCCTGTAAACCACGGTCTAACTGGCAACGCCCGCATCCTGTAGGAGCGGGCAGTGCCCGCGAAGAGGCCCCCGCTGACACCACCGCTTCCCCCGGACCTCACCAGTCGATCTTCTCGCCCTTGTAATCGAGAAACTGCAATCCGCCCTTGCCCAGTTGCGCGGTGATCACATCCACCAATCCCCGGGTACTGGTGGCAACGTCCAGACTGGCACCGTCACCGCCCATGTCGGTCTTCACCCAGCCCGGATGCATCGACAGAACCGTCAACTGCGGCCGCGCCAACTCCGTCACGAAGGTATTGGTCATCGAGTTCAAGGCCGCCTTGCTCGCCTTGTACAACGCCATGGGCGACCCTTCAGGCATCGCCACGCTGCCCAGTACCGAACTCATGAACGCGATCGCACCGCCGTCGGCGACATTGCCCGCCAGTCGCTGGGCCAGACGGATCGGCGCCACGGCATTGATAACGAACAGTTCACCGATGTCTGCATCGCTGGCCTGGTCAGTGTTGTAGCCCGCCGGCCCGGACACCCCGGCATTGATGAACAGCAGATCGAACGTCTGCTGCTGCAGCCGCAGGCTCAAAGCATCCATGGATTCCAGACGAGTCATCTCCAGCGCCTCCACCTTCGCGCCGGTGGCCGTCAGCGCCGGCGGCACCTTGCTCGGATCGCGGACCGTGGCCGTCACCTCCCAGCCATCCTCGCTCAAACGTTCCACCAGCCCGAGGCCCAAGCCACGGGATGCACCAATCACCAGCGCTTTCTTTGCAGTTGTCATTGCCACTCTCCTGGACAAAGGAAACAGACTAGCACTCGCAGTGAGCAAGCAACGCGCTCATGACGCGCCGACTTCCAGCGTGATCCGCCCCCGGGAAAGATCGGCAAGCTGCTGCGCCAGGAGTGGGATGGCCTCACTGGCCACCGCCAGCCGCAGGTCGACGCCGTTGCTGGTGAAATCTTCTGCAGTGACCAACCCCTGAGCCTCGGCCACCCGAAGCTTGACCAGAGCCAGCTCACTGAATGTGCAGGAACAGCTCACCGCTACCCGCGCGATCAACAGGCGCTTGGGCGCCTGCTGCAGGCATTTGTTCGCACCCCCGCCATAGGCACGGGCCAACCCTCCTGTACCCAACTGAATGCCGCCGTACCAGCGAATCACCAGCACCACCACTTGATCGCAATCCTGTGCTTCGATCGCCGCCAGGATCGGTCGGCCAGCGGTACCGCCCGGCTCGCCGTCGTCGTTGCTGCGGTACTGATCGCCCAGCTTCCACGCCCAGCAGTTGTGGGTCGCCGCCAGGTCACTGGTCTGTTCGATGAACGCTTGGGCGTCCTGCACGTTGGCAATGGGCGCGGCAAGGGTGATGAAACGACTCTTGCGAATCTCCTCGCGGTACTCGCAGGGTCCCAGTAGGGTGGAAGGCATCGCTGTCTCTTGGCTGTGGCAGTGATTACACCGCGGGGGTCAATCCGCATCCTTTCAGAATGATGCGGATCAGGTTGTCACTGGCGTGTTCGAAGTCTTGCCGCGTCAGACGCGCCTGTCCGGTGACCCGGCAGATCTGCGTGGCGAAGTCGGCGTAATGCTGGGTACTGCCCCACAGCAGGAAGATCAGGTGCACGGGGTCGACGGGGTCCATCTTGCCGGCGTCGATCCAGGCCTGGAACACCGCGGCACGCCCCGCGAACCAGCTGCGGTAGTCCTGGCTGAAGTACTCGCTCAGGCACTCGCCGCCGCTGATGATCTCCATGGCGAAGATCCGTGACGCCAGTGGCTGGCGGCGAGAGAACTCCATCTTGGCGCGGATGTAGCGGGTCAACGCCTGCGCCGGATCATCCTCGGCGCGCAGCGTATTGAAGGTGCTGTCCCACAACTCGATGATGTTGCTCAATACCGCAATGTACAGGCCGAGTTTGTTGGTGAAGTAATAATGCAGGTTGGCCTTGGGCAGGCCCGCATTCAGCGCAATGGTGTTCATGCTGGTGCCCTTGAAACCATGCCGGGCGAACTCGTCTTCGGCCGCCTTGAGAATCGCTTCTTCGTTCTTCTGACGGATGCGGCTGGCAGGTTTGCCACTGGCCGAGGCGCTGTGCGCGGGGACTTCAAGACTCATGGGCGACTTCCGAACCGATCGTTTGAATACTGCAGATGCGTTGATAGCGTACCCGCCCTGATCCGACAAGCCTTGATGGATAAACCACGACGATCCTTCAGCGCGTCTGCGCCAGGCTTTCCAGAAAACTTTCCAGAACCAGATGGGGCCTTCTGCCCTTGCGCGTGACCCAGGACAGCGTCAGGTCATAGAACCGCTCGCTGGGTTTCAGCGCACGCAGACGCCCCTGCTGTACCCAGAAAGTAGCGTAGTGGTCAGGCAGGTAGCCGATGTAGCGTCCCGTCAGAATCAGAAACGCCATGCCTTCGCGATCCGAGGCGCTGGCGGTGCACTTGAGCACCTGGTAACGGGCTTGGATATCGGCCGGCAGACGAAATGTCGGCGCGATGGCTTCCTGTGCGTCGAGCCGGTCGCCATCGAGCGCCTCGTCACTGGCGTAGAACAGCGGGTGGCCGACCGCGCAGTACAACAACGAACGCTCACTGTACAGCGGCTGGTACTCGAGCCCCGACAACGGGCTCGACTGCGGCACTACGCCAACATGCAGGCTGCCATCGAGTACGCCCTGCTCGACCTGGCTGGGAGCGATCATGCGAATCTGGATGCGCACATCGGGCCCGCGGTCCTTGAGTTGTGCCAATGCATGGGTAATGCGCATGTGCGGCAGCGTCACCAAGTTATCGGTCAAACCGATGTTCAGCTCGCCACGCAGGTGCTGATGCAGCCCGTTGACGCCGGTGCGGAAGCTTTCCAGCGCCGCCAGCAACTGCAGCGTCGATTGATAGACCTCGCGACCTTCCTCGGTCAGGGAAAACCCTGCGCGGCCACGCTGACACAGGCGCAGGCCCAAACGCTGCTCCAGGTCGCTCATCTGCTGGCTGATCGCCGAGCGACCGATGCCCAGAACATTCTCGGCCGCAGAAAAGCCGCCGCACTCCACCACGCTGCGAAAGATGCGCAGCAGGCGAATATCGAAATCACTGACCTGCGCGAGCGGATCGGGGCGACGGCTCATAGTTTAGTGGCTGCCTGACTGAAGATCGCAAAAGTTGGGTTTTCCAGACTTTATCGTCGTGACACCGTAGAGGCAACACGCTTGTCATCGCGTCTTCAATCGCTCAATGAGGTTTGTGCACATGAACATGCCCGAGAACGCCCCTGTCGGCATCACCAGCCAGCTCAAGCTGGATGCTCACTGGATGCCGTACACCGCCAACCGCAGCTTCCAACGTGACCCGCGGATCATCGTCGCGGCCCAGGGCAGTTGGCTGACCGATGACAAGGGTCGGCAGATCTACGACAGCCTCTCCGGCCTCTGGACCTGCGGTGCGGGCCATACGCGCAAGGAAATCCAGGAAGCGGTGTCGCGTCAGCTCGGTGTGCTCGACTACTCGCCCGCGTTCCAGTACGGCCACCCGCTGTCCTTTCAGCTGGCGGAAAAAATCACCGACCTGACCCCCGGCAACCTCAACCACGTCTTCTATACCAACTCCGGCTCCGAATGCTGCGACACCGCCGTGAAAATGGTCCGCGCCTACTGGCGCCTCAAGGGCCAGGCCACCAAGACCAAGATGATCGGCCGCGCCCGCGGCTACCACGGGGTCAACGTCGCCGGCACCAGCCTGGGCGGCGTCAACGGCAACCGCAAGATGTTCGGCCAGTTGATGGACGTGGACCACATCCCTCACACCCTGCTGCCGGGCAATACCTACTCCAAGGGTTCGCCGGAGGAGGGTGGCATTGCCTTGGCCGACGAGATGCTCAAGGTCATCGAGCTGCACGATGCTTCCAACATCGCCGCCCTGATCGTCGAGCCCATGGCCGGTTCGGCAGGTGTACTGCCACCGCCCAAGGGCTACCTCAAGCGTCTGCGTGAAATCTGCGACCAGCACAATATCCTGCTGATCTTCGATGAGGTCATCACCGGCTTCGGTCGCACCGGCGCCATGTTCGGCGCCGACACCTTTGGTGTGACGCCGGACCTGATGTGCATCGCCAAGCAGATCACCAACGGCGCCATTCCGATGGGTGCGGTCATCGCCAGTACCGAGATCTACCAGACCTTCATGAACCAGGCGACGCCCGAATACGCCGTGGAATTCCCCCATGGCTATACCTACTCGGCGCACCCGGTGGCCTGCGCCGCCGGCCTTGCCGCGCTGGACCTGCTGCAGCGCGAAAACCTGGTGCAGAACGTCGCCGAGCTGGCGCCGCATTTCGAAAACGTACTGCACGGTGTCAAGGGTGCGAAAAACATCGTCGACATCCGCAACTATGGCCTTGCTGGTGCGATCCAGCTGGCGCCACGCGACGGTGACGCCATCGTACGCCCCTATGAGGTGTCCATGAAGCTGTGGAAAGCCGGGTTCTATGTGCGTTTCGGCGGTGACACCCTGCAGTTCGGCCCAACCTTCAACGCCCAGCCGCAAGACCTCGATCGCCTGTTCGACGCCGTTGGCGAAGCCCTCAACCAGATCGACTGACCTTTTTTCCAAGGAGCCCATTGCATGAGCACTATCCAACACTTGATCAACGGCGATCTGGTTTCCAGCGGCGACCGTACGGCCGATGTCTTCAACCCGTCGACCGGCCAGGCCATCCGCAAACTGCAGCTGGCCAGTCGCGAGACCGTGCAACTGGCCATCGACGCCGCCAAGGCCGCGTTTCCAGCCTGGCGCAAGACCCCAGCGGCCAAACGTGCCCAGGTGATGTTCCGCTTCAAGCAACTGCTCGAGCAGAACGAAGCCAAGATCGCCCAGATGATCAGTGAAGAGCACGGCAAAACGCTGGAAGACGCTGCAGGTGAACTCAAGCGCGGCATCGAAAACGTCGAGTTCGCCTGCGCAGCGCCCGAAGTGCTCAAGGGTGAGTACAGCCGCAACGTCGGCCCCAATATCGATGCCTGGTCCGACTTCCAGCCACTGGGCATCGTTGCCGGCATCACGCCGTTCAACTTTCCGGCCATGGTCCCGTTGTGGATGTACCCACTGGCCATCGTCTGCGGCAACTGCTTCATCCTCAAGCCGTCCGAGCGTGATCCCAGTTCCACCCTCTATATAGCGCAACTGCTGCTGGAGGCCGGCCTCCCGGCTGGCGTACTCAATGTCGTGCACGGTGACAAGGTCGCAGTGGACGCACTCATCGAAGCGCCGGAGGTCAAGGCGCTGAGTTTCGTTGGGTCCACGCCGATCGCCGAGTACATCTACAGCGAAGGCACCCGTCGCGGCAAACGCGTTCAGGCCTTGGGTGGCGCAAAGAACCACGCAGTGCTGATGCCCGACGCCGATCTGGACAATGCGGTCAGCGCCTTGATGGGTGCGGCCTACGGTTCCTGCGGTGAACGCTGCATGGCCATTTCGGTGGCCGTGTGCGTCGGCGACCAGGTTGCTGATGCCCTTGTGGCCAAGCTGACCCCGCAGATCAAGTCGCTGAAGATCGGCGCCGGCACCTCTTGCGGCCTGGACATGGGCCCATTGGTGACCGCCCAGGCCCGTGACAAGGTCTCAGGCTATGTCGACGACGGTGAGCAGGCCGGCGCCAAGCTGGTGGTGGACGGTCGCGGTCTGAGTGTATCGGGCAACGAAGAAGGCTTCTTCCTCGGTGGGTGCCTGTTTGACCACGTCACTCCACAGATGCGTATCTATAAAGAAGAGATATTCGGCCCGGTGCTGTGCATCGTCCGTGTCGAAAGCCTCGAGCAGGCCATGCAGTTGATCAACGACCATGAGTACGGCAACGGCACGTGCATCTTTACCCGTGACGGTGAAGCGGCACGCCTGTTCTGCGACGAGATCGAAGTCGGCATGGTCGGCGTCAACGTACCGCTGCCGGTGCCGGTCGCCTATCACAGCTTTGGCGGTTGGAAGCGCTCGCTGTTCGGCGACCTTCATGCCTATGGCCCGGATGGCGTACGCTTCTACACGCGACGCAAGGCAATTACTCAGCGCTGGCCACAACGTGCCAGCCACGAAGCCTCGCAGTTCGCTTTCCCCAGCCTCTAAGCATCGAGAAAGGGCGGGCCGCCAGGCCCGCCCTTTGCTTTTAGGGATATATGACAGTTTTTTGAAATTACCTGTTGACGCCCCTCTCAATGTGTCTATAATTCGCCCCACTTCCGGCGCAGCCGAAACGATAAACTCCTTGTTAATCAATAAGTTGAGCGTTTCAGATGAGCTGGAAGGGTTTCGATCGTCAAGGTCGGAAGCGGTGAAAAAGGCAGTTGACAGCGGTTTGAAACGCTGTAGAATTCGCCTCCCGCTGACGAGTGATCGAAGCGAGTCAAGTGTTTGAAGTTGTTCAGGTTTCTGGCCAAATACTT
>UVIF01000003.1 GCA_900596015.1 Pseudomonas viridiflava
CGTGGGTGCGGCCTTCGCGGGCAGAGCCCGCTCCCACAGGGGGTGATCGCGGTACCCGTGGGTGCGGCCTTCGCGGGCAGAGCCCGCTCCCACAGGGGGGGATCGCGGTACCCGTGGGTGCGGCCTTCGCGGGCAGAGCCAGTTTCCACAAGGGGGATCGCGGTGGCGGGCAGGGCCCGCTCCCACAAGGGGGATCGCGGTACCTGTGGGAGCGGGCTCTGCCCGCGAAAAGGTCACCGCGGTCCCGCAGGCACGCCGCGGTGCGCCCTTCGCGGCCGATGACCGCTCCTACAGGGGTGACGGGTACCTTGGGCATATGCATTCTGGTTCTGTGCATATACTCAAACATCACTTTTACGTCTATTTACAAACTGTTATCTTCCGTCGGCTCTGTCGAGAGCCCGCGACCGTGCGCGTGCTTTTCTGATGATGCGACAAGACAGCCTGAGAACAGGATCACCATGTACGTTTATGACGAGTACGATCAACGGATCATCGAGGACCGCGTCAAGCAGTTCCGAGATCAGACCCGCCGCTACCTGGCTGGCGAACTGAGCGAAGAAGAATTTCGCCCGCTCCGCCTGCAGAACGGCCTCTACATCCAGCGTTTTGCCCCGATGCTGCGCGTCGCCGTGCCCTATGGCCAGCTGACATCGCGACAGACGCGCATGATGGCCAAGATCGCTCGCGACTTCGACAAAGGCTACGCGCACATCAGCACGCGACAGAACGTGCAGTTCAACTGGCCGGCGGTGGAGGACATTCCCGATATCCTGGCCGAGCTGGCGACCGTGCAGATGCACGCGATCCAGACCAGCGGCAACTGCCTGCGCAACGTCACCACCGACCAATTCGCCGGCGTCGCCGCCGATGAAGTGATCGACCCGCGTCCGTGGTGCGAGATCGTCCGCCAGTGGACCACGTTCCACCCTGAATTTGCCTATCTGCCGCGCAAGTTCAAGATTGCCGTCAATGGTGCCAGCACCGACCGCGCAGCCATCGAAGTGCACGACATCGGCCTGGAGCCGGTGCACAACGACGCTGGCGAACTGGGCTTCCGCGTACTGGTCGGTGGCGGCTTGGGCCGCACCCCGGTCGTAGGCGCGTTCATCAACGAGTTCCTGCCCTGGCAGGACCTGCTCAGCTACCTCGATGCCATCCTGCGCGTGTACAACCGCTATGGCCGTCGCGACAACAAGTACAAGGCCCGTATCAAGATTCTGGTCAAGGCTCTGACGCCGGAAGTCTTCGCCCAGAAAGTCGACGCCGAGATGGAGCATTTGCGCGGCGGCAGCACCACGCTGACCGAGGCCGAACTGCACCGCGTGGCCAAGCACTTCGTCGACCCCGATTACCAGGCCTTGCCTGACTTCGCCGCCGACCTGGCCCAGCTGGACACCCAGCATCGGGGTTTCGCCCGCTGGCGCTCGCGCAATACCCTGGCCCACAAGAAGCCGGGCTATGTGGCCGTGACCCTGTCGCTCAAACCCACCGGGGTAGCCCCCGGCGACCTGACCGACAAGCAACTGGACGCCGTCGCCGATCTGGCCGACAAGTACAGCTTCGGCCAGCTGCGCACCTCTCACGAGCAGAACATCATTCTAGCCGACGTCGAACAGGCGCAGCTGTTCAGCCTGTGGAACGAGCTGCGCGAAGGCGGTTTCGCGACGCCGAACATCGGCTTGCTGACCGACATCATCTGCTGCCCAGGCGGTGATTTCTGCTCACTGGCCAATGCCAAGTCGATCCCGATCGCCGAATCCATCCAGCGCCGTTTCGACGACCTGGACTACCTGTTCGACATCGGTGAGCTCGACCTCAATATCTCCGGTTGCATGAACGCCTGCGGCCACCACCACGTCGGCCACATCGGCATCCTCGGCGTGGACAAGAAAGGCGAGGAGTTCTACCAGGTGTCCCTGGGCGGCAGCGCCAGCCGCGACGCCAGCCTGGGCAAGATCCTTGGCCCCTCGTTCGCCCAGGACGCCATGCCGGATGTCATTTCCAAGCTGATCGACGTGTACGTGGAAAAACGCACCGAAGACGAGCGTTTCATCGATACCTATCAGCGAATCGGCATCGACCCTTTCAAGGAGCGCGTCTATGCAGCGAATCATTAAGAACAACGAAGTCGTCGACGAAACCTGGCACCTGCTGCCCAAGGACACCTCATTCGACGGCATCAGCAACTGCGACGATCTGATCGTGCCCCTTGCCCTGTGGCGCGAGCACGGTTCGGCGCTCAAGGCCCGTGACGGCGGCCTGGGCGTATGGCTGGACAGCGACGAAGAAGCCGAGGAAATCGGTGAGGTGGCCAACGAGTTCCAGGTCATCGCCCTGAACTTCCCGGCCTTCACCGATGGGCGCAATTACTCCAATGCCCGCCTGCTGCGTGACCGCTATGGCTTCAAAGGCGAGCTGCGCGCCATCGGCGACGTGCTGCGCGACCAGTTGTTCTACCTGCACCGTTGCGGATTCGATGCCTTCGCCTTGCGCGCCGACAAGGATCCCTACGAAGCTCTGGAAAGTCTCAAGGACTTTTCCGTGAGCTACCAGGCCGCCACCGACGAACCGCTGCCACTGTTCCGTCGCCGCTGAGTCGACGTTGCAGGCTGTAACCGCCGCGCCTGTGCCAATGCGGCGGTTACCACTTAGGTTTGCCACTGGGGTTTGCCACCTGGCAGTGCGCCGCTTGCTGACTCCTACGAACCGACCAGCACTGCCTCGGTCAGCTCCAGGTAGAGCACCTCCAACGCCTTTCGACGGGCCTGATCGATGACTGCGTAGAGGTCAAGCGTGGCCTTTTCAGTCAGCACCACCTTCGCAGCACTGCCCTGCTCGGTCTGCCACACCACGTCGGGCGCCAAAGCCTTCAGCTCCTGCACCACGCGCGGCAGCCGCGTGGCCTCGTCGGTGAATTCGCCGTGCGCATCCAGAGCCTCTTCGAAGTGATTGATAACCTCGGCCCAGAACTCCGAAAGCGTGTTCAGGCGCGCCGAGTACACCTTGTGCAGGTACAACTGCCAGAACGGTTGATCCACCACCCAATGGGCCAGTCCGGCGTCCGTGGCTCGTTCCAGCACGGCGCGGGCAACATGCTCCACGGCGGCTGAGCCGATCTGCTCGGTGTACAGCATCTCGGGTTGCTGCCGCAGCTCCAGGCGTTTTTGCAACAACTCACGCAACCGCAGGCGAATCTCTATTTCGTCCGGCGCGATGGCGCGCAGCACGGGGTCGGCGAGGTGGTCGTAAGGCAACAGGGCGGGCGCCGGATCGCCGGCCAGCAGCGCCTCGCGCCGTTCCAGACGCGCCTGGGTAATGCGCACGGCGTATTCATCCACCAGCGCCGCCTTGTACAACTGCCGACTCAACCTCGACAACGGCTTGAGCATCGCCGGCCCACCGTCGATGGCGGTGGATGCAGCCTGCCATGCCAATACTCTGGTTTCGAAGTCGTCTACCACCACGCTGATACCATCGCCGCAGGTGTTCTCGATCAAGGTTGCCTGATCGAAGAGCTGTTGGCGCAGGTCCACCACGCCCAGCCCGTCGCCTTCGGCCAGCACTGTCGGCGGAACCAGCGCCTCCATGATCGCCCACATGCGTCGTTTGTACAGCCGGGCATGGCGGGTATATCCCGCCGTGCGGGTGACCTGATCCATGATTCGATAGAAAGCAGCTGCCCCCTCACTGCGGCGGTCGTCCGCAATGCGCGCCGCAAGCCCTGGATCGCAGCCTTCGAGCCAGCGCTGATCGGACACCGCCGGAGCCGGCGCGCCCGCCCCGCCGGTCCAGCGCCGACGCGGAAACAGCCCCGCTCGACGCAGCCGCTCACGGCTGCGCTCCGACAATGGATTGTTATTCAGATTAAGCACCGGAGGGTCGTGACTGATCACGTTCAGGTTGATATGCGCCATGGCGGTGTGCTCCAGAACGGGCACGCGTACGATCTCGTTGCCGCTAAGGTTGGCGATCCTGATCACTTGGGGTGCACGATTGAAGACCTCCGTCAGGCCTGGCGGCCAGGTGTCGATACCGGTCCCGCTCAAACCCAGATGGCGCAACGACAGCATGCCGCCGACCACCGGCGGCAGTCCCAGTGGGTTGCCATTCAGATCAAGGGTCTGCAGGCGGGTCAGGCCTGCCAAGGCGGTGCGTCCTGCTTCGGTCAAGCGAATGTGATTGCGCTGCAGGCGCAAGGTATCGAGTTCGCTCAATTGACCCAGTGCCACGAACGCGGCGTCGTCGAGGGTCAGCGCATTGCTCGCCAGATCCAGCGTTTGCAAGTGAGGGATTCGAGCGAGTGTCTGCATCGCCGCGGCAGGCAGCACGTTATCCACCGACTCACCTGCGACCACTCGGGTCACGAAACTGCGTCTCAGCCCCAGGTGGCGCAGAGCCGTCTGGGTGGGGTGGCTGGTCAACGCATCGAACATCTCGGGTACGAGAGACAAGCGGTTTTCGGCTAACTCGAGACTGATGAGCTTGGTTAACGCGCCCAACTGCCTCGGAATGGTCGTCAGCAGGTTGCGGGACAGATTCAGGCTCAAAAGATTAGGAAAAAACGACAGGAAGAACGACGGATCGCTTTGCATCCCCATCACATCCATACGCAGGTGCCGCACATGGCTGAAGTCGGCGACGATCAAAGGCAGCTCGCCCACCGGTTGCCCGCTGAGATTCAACGTGGTGGTTTCGCGTCGCCAGGCACTCACGATGCTCCGGGCCACGTCTTCGCGGAGCACTCGCAACTGCCGGGGTTCACAGCTGCGCCACGCCTTGAGCTCGCGCTGCAATACCTGAAATTCCTGCTCCAGGCGCTGGAGTGCAATTTCAAACGATTCGTCCGGCCGTACCAGGGAGTCCCGCAACAGCTGCAGACTCGTCTTCGACAAACCTGGGTAGAGGTTGCGCAACCGCCGGTTCTGCCACCAGTTCGCCTGTCCCCGCCCGCTGAGCGCGTAGCCGATGCCCGCAGGGTGGCGTTCCGGCGACTTGAACCAAGGCTGCACCTGGCGCTGCTTCAGCAGTCGCGAGACGCGGCGTCGATCAGCCCTGACCAGGCCGATCAGGCGCTGATGCAGCGCCTCACCGGCGCTGGTAGTGAGATCCAGTGCCGCGCGTTCGGTATCCGGCAGTGCGCGACAGATAGCGCTGTACAGATCCATCCAGCCCCCGAGCTCCTGGTCGCGCGCATCGAAGGCACGGTAACGCCCGTCACGAGCGACAATGTATTTGAGCTCGCTGTCGAGCTCAGCTCCCGCCGCAGCCGTCACATCTCCGGCCAGGCCGCCGCTGCGCAGCTCGATGCGTACCCTGCCTGTCCATCCTGGCAGGCTGGGCAACAGGCCGATTGCCAACATGTCGCGGTCCGCCGAACCGCCGCTTTCGAGGAAAAGCGCGCTACAGGCCTGACTCGCGCGCCACTGGGCCAATCCTGTGCGGGCCTGCTCGGCCACACGCAAGGGCAGCCGTTGCGCATCGAGCATGCGCGTGCGCTCGGCGTCACTTACCTGAGCGCCGATTTCATTGGCGATTCGCACTGGCAGTGCTGGAAAATCACGACACAGCAGCCGAGCCTCGCCGCTGGCAGCAGGTTGCTGGCGCGCGACCAAAGAGGCCCACAGTCGCGCATCTTCTTCATCCACAGCGCCATGGGCACCTTGCCGGGGTGCGCGGGCTGCCATGTCCTGATGGGCGCGGTAATGAACGACGCCCTCGTGCAGGGCCGCTGGCATGGGTTGCTGCTCGACGTGCAGGCGGCGCAATCGATCCTCAGGCACCGCATGAATGTCGGCCAGGGTCAGCAATTCGTGGTCGCTGAGCCGCTCGGTCATGGCGCCGAACCGCCGCATCAATCTGGCGCCCTGCCATTGCAAAGGCTGCTCGAACTCGTGCTGCCAAGCGCCGGCGCCATTGTGCCGAACGCTGGGGCGATAGGCCGTGGAGGCGCTGGGGTGAAGCAGATGACCTTCGGTCTGTCCGGCGTTCAGTTGCACCTCATGAATGTGATCGTCGAGCTTGATGAATGTCTTGCCCAGGTACCGGTAGACACCATTGCCATCAGCCTCGACAGCAAGGGGCAGATCCGCTGCTCGGTAGCCCTCCAGATCGGGGTGCAGCAGTCGTTGGCTGTGGTCGGGCAAGCGCACCGGCTGCATCTCTTCGACCACCCCGTCACTGCGGTAGGTCGTGCCCAAATCGGCGACAACGCCGTGGGCAACCGCGGCCAACGCCAGGTTGCCCACGATGCCCTTGAAGTGCTCGAAGGCTTCATGGGTTCGGCCATCTTCCCATGCCTCGACACCGTGATAGACCTCGCTGATCAGCTGCTGGGCAATGACCGGCGCCATCACCTCGCCCAGCGCCGGAATGAACAGCGCGGCCAGGTTCATCAACGAAACGCCCTCCTCCAGCCATTCGCTCCAGCGCGCCTGACGTTGATCGGCGTCGATCCGATCGGTGGGTACCGCCAGCCCCTTCGCTTCGGCCTTGAGCCAGGCCACGTGGCGATCGTGCAGGTGGGCGAACAGCTCGCCCTTCACGACGACCTCGACCACGTCCAGATTGGGGCGGCCGTTGACCACGGCTATCTTGCGCCCGCGGCCGACGTCCTCGCTGCGCCACAGCCGCCGCTCCAGGCGCGCCTGGAACTCGGCGCGCTCATCCTGGGCGATGCGCGCCAGGAAGCTGCGGGCGTAGTCGGGCTTGATCAAGTCCGCGGCCAGTGCCTGGACGAACTCGGCCGATGAAGCGTACTGCTTGAGGGGTGCGTAGGGATCGCCGGGCAACCAGACCAGAAACGGCGAGGCCGCGGTGGCCTGGCCCGTACCGCGGGGCGGGCCGATCACGACCACATCGTGCAGCGCGGAGCCAAGCAGGGTCAGCCGCGAGCACTGCACCGGACCTCCAGCCCAGCGCTCGGCGCGCCCTGCGAGCACGCTTTCGACCGCCCTGAAGCCCTGCTCGTCGATGTGCTGCTTCATCCGTGCGACATGAGCCAGCACACGCAGCTGGGCCCTGCGAGCAGCGTCCACTGCGCTTGCCACTGCAGCCCGGGTGGCCGTGGCCTCGAATACCTCGCTCAGGTGCGTTTGGTAAAGACGGCCCAAATCCAGCTGGCGGACCAGGCTCGCGAACCGCCCTGCTTCGATCGGCAACGGGTTGTCGATGTGGTATTCGAAGCGGCTGGTGAAGGGTCCCAGCGGGAACGGTCCGGTCTTTTTGACGCTGCCTGACGGCGCCAATGCCGTGCGCGGATGAAAATCCGGATCGGCAACGAAATTGCCCAGGGCGGCCATCATCAGCTGTTCGGGCTGCGGCACGTAATCGTTTTCCAGACCCAGCAAGTGCTCGCGCGTCTGGATACGAACGAACTCCGTGGCATGGACATCCAACGTGGTACCGAAACGCATGCGAATGGCTTCGATGAGGATCGGTTCGGCGAAAGCAATCACACTCTTGAACCCGGCCAGCGCCCGGACCAGATCGGTACGACAGCGCTGGCGCAGGGCCTGCGCCGACAGCAAAGCCTGGCGACGCTCGCTGGACGCGGCGGTGAACCAGGGCTGTGGGCCGTCGGCGGTGAATTGTTCGGACACCAGCGTTCGCTGCAACTGGTTCAGCTGCGTCGTGCCGATGGCCGTAACCCACGCAGGAATACGCTCGCGAATGAACGCGTCGTGGCACCCCGGTAATGCAGTATCGGTGGTAGACATGCTTGGATTTCCTGGTTTCATGGAACGTCCAGAAGACCAGCAATGCCCAAGGCGGCTGCGGTAATCATGCACCGCTGCCGCCCCGGGTCGTCTACTGCGCCATGGCCTCCTGGGTCAGGGCACGCAGAACCGTCATTTCGGCGGCTTGAAGCTCGACCTGCAGGCTGACCAGCGTTTCGTCATAGGTGCTGTCGTAGTCGCGCGCCTGCAGCTGCGCTTGCCGCTCGAGCCACGGTGCTCGTGCGGCGTCGAGCCGAACCCGGTGTTCACGGCGCAGGTAATCGAGCCAATACGCCTGACTCATGTGCCACTCCAGCAGCGTTGCATCGCTTTCCTGTTGCAGCACCTGGCTGGCCACTGCGTCGAGCTGCGCTGGCGTCACCGGCTCGATGGCACCGAACAACAGGCCATGGGGCTGGTTCAACAGACCCAGCCGTGCGCTCAGGCCAATCCGATAGGCCAGCAGCACCTCGACTTCTTCCATCTGGTCCACGTCGATATCGCGCGCAGCAGCGCGGGCCCGCACATCGGCCAGCGCCAGGCTGTCGACGCGGTCCAGGCGGTACAGGCTGCGTGACAACCCGAGCAACTGGCCACTGCGCTGCGGACCGTCCAGGGCAGGGTCGGCGGCCTGGTGGTACATCTGTTGCTGTTCCAGGTCGGCAAACAGCGCCATCACCTGATCGCCGCAGGTTTCCGGACGCTGGGCGATGGCGAACAGTTGCTCGCGCAGGGAGGGTGACGCCGCTGCCGCGTCGATGACCCTCCAGGCACGCTCGGCCAGACTGGCCGGGACCGTGCGATAGTCCGCCGTATCGCTGAGCCTGCCCAGAATCTGCACGAAGCGCTCGCTGCCCGGCATTGCGCGCAGGCCGGCAAGCCGTGCGGCAGCTTCGACGTCGGCCGATTGGGTGAGAATCTGCAGGTAGTCGAACACCACGCCTACGGCCTGCAAGCGGCTGACTGCAACGGCGTTCAAGTGTGCGAAAGACAGACTCAGGGGGCGAGGCACTCGAGGTTCGCCGCGAAAAAAAGCCAGCGCATGCAGCGGTGGTATTTCGACGATAGGGTTGTCGTCCAACTCGACCCAGCGCAGCCGCATCGGCTGACGATCCATCAAGGCCGTCAAACCACTGGGCCACTCCTGCAACTGACAGTCGCGCAGGCCCAAGGCGCCGATGTCCTCCAGCAGGCTCAGGTCCAGGTGCGCGCCCAGCGGGTTGCCCGACAGATTCAGGTAGTCCAGGCTGCGCAGTCTGCCCAGGGCCTGCATGGCTTCAGGGGTCAAGGTCATGCCATTGCGCCCCAGCCAGAGGCTTTCCAAATTCGGCATTCTGGCCAGGATTGGCAAGTGCTCGGCCATGGCCTGGCCATCCGTGTTGTCCAGGGCCAGGTAACGCAGCGAGGAAAGGTTGGCCAGGCGCTGCACGGCGGCCTCGGGCAGCTGCATCGGGTTGTCACGCAGCACCAGTGCTTCCAGGCTGGGCAACGACGCCACCTCATCGAACATCGTCGGCGAGGCCTGCAGACGGTTGTCGTCGAGCGCGATCATCTGCAGTTCGCCCAACGCGGTGATACCCGGCGGGATGCGGGTCAGGTGATTGCTCTGTAATTCCAGATGCTCCAGATGGGGAAACATTTCCAGAAACCCGGGCGTGAGCTCCGTGAGCCCGCATTGCTCCAACGACAGATAGCGAACTCGGGAAAAGTCGCCCTCCAGCACGGGCAGTGTGCCGATGCGCAACTCCGAGAGGTCGAGCACCTGAGCCAGTTCTCCGGCGTCGTCCAGCGCCAAGGGTGCCTCGCCCCGCCATGCGGCCATGATGCGCTGGCGCGCCAGCTCGCGATCTGCGCTGACGACCGCAATGGCTTGCCCGTCGGCACCGGGTGTGGGGGTGTCTTCCTGTGCCCAGCGGCCGAGCGAGGTATCCAGTCGACGACCTTCGTCGATGCGTGCCTGTTGCCGGGCAGCACTGAGGGGCTGCGTGGGCTGCACCCGCTCATCCTGGCCCTCGCCGCCACGACCGCCGCGGCCGCTCAGACGATATCCCCAGCGGTCTCCTGCGACGCGCTCGGGCGCCAGGAAGGTTCTGGGGCGGCGCTGGCCAATGAGCCAAGCGGCCCGTGGTCGATCCCTGACGGCCATGGCCAAGAGCTTGTGAGGCAAGAGGGTTCGCTGCTGCTGCTCGCTCATGCCCGCCATCAAGCCTTTTCGCAGTGTCGCGGTTTGTCCATTGCCCGCGCCCGTCAAGCCGAGGATCGCGCGATTGAGCTGCACCTCCCACAGGCTCGAGCGTGCCTGGCTGGCCAAGCGCAGCGGGACCTGGGAAGCCGTAACGAGCTGCGTTCGCTCGCGGTCACTGGCGCTTTCAGCTATCTCTTCGGCGACCACCTGCGGCAGGCTGGGGAAGTCGCGGAGCAACGGCGTTGCCGGGTGACGGGCAGCCAGTACCGGCGCGACCTTGCGCAGCCGTGCCAGCGCGGCCACGCGCTCGTCCACCGGCAACCCCAGGACTGTTTGTTCGGCGCGCAGGTCGTCGATGCACGCCTTGATCAGCGCCGGCAGTTTGCCCCCGGACCGATGCAAGTGCCGCAACTGGCGCCCGCTGATCCCGCTGACCTGACGGACCCGTTGCAGCGCCGCATCGTCAAGCCCCTCGAGCGCGGGTCCGAACCGGCGCAACGCCTGGATGGCCGTCCACCGCTCCGGGTCTTCGTGGTCTGCGCGCCAGGCGCCCTCGCCGTTGTGAGCCAGGGCCAGGCGATAATCGACGTCGGCCGCCGGGTGTTCGATATACCAAGTGGCGGTCTTGACGTCGTAGCTCTGGCGGTAGAACCGCCCCTCATGCTTGATATAGTTACTGCCGCCATGCGCGTATTGCCACTGCGCATTCGGCACTACCGTCTCCGGCAGCGGTTCGCGGGCCGCGAAAGCTTCCAGGGTCGTTGGCCACAAGCAGGTACGTCCGGCCCGATCAACGACCGGCAGCATGCCGGCCACGAACGGACTGCGCGCCAATGCTACGCCGGCCGCAGCCGTCACCCCGACCAAGGCGAGGTTGGCGGCCACATCGAAGAAGTGCGCTGCCGCTTCTTCGGTTTGCCCGTGCGTCCAGTCGTCCATGCCGACGAACAGCTCACCGAGCAACTGAACGGTGGCTGCAGCCGCCATCAACACGCCCAGAGCCGGTACGGACAGTGCCGCGACGTTGAGCAGCGTCACGCCTTGCTCCAGGTAGTGCAGCCAGCGCGCCTGCCGCTCGGCGGCGTCGATGTCGGCGGTCGCAACGATAAAGTAACGCGCATCCGCTGCATGCCTGGCCAGCATCGCTGCGTGCAGCCCAGGTACCAGAGGGCCGGTGTGTGGTGTTCGCCGCAGACCGATATCGGCGTCTGGATCATCCATCGGTCCTTGTGCCACGCCCCAGCTCATACGTTGCGGCCGCAATGCATTGTTCAGCCTGAGAAAAAACTCACGGCGGTCGGGCTCGGCCACGAACTGGGCGAAATAGCGTTGAAATGCGCCGTCACGCAACTTCGAACGCAACTCGGTGCTGAAGGCATCGAAGCTTGGGTACTGTTTGAGCGCCCCGTCGGCAGCGCCCGGCATGTACACGATGCACGGCGCGCTGGACTGCGTACTGGTCTGGATGCAAACCAGGCCGTGCAACGTCGTGCCACCGTGTACCCAGGTAACCAGGGCACGCAGATCGCAGAGGATCACCGACTGACCCTGCCACTTCACCTCACCTGGCTTGTCCACCAGCACCTGCTCGACCACGCTGTAGGCCACGGCATCAAGATGGCCGCGCAGCAGCGCTTGTTGCGCCTGAACGACTAACTCGGCGCGAACGTTGGCGAGAAATGCACGTGTAACCCACTGGCTCCTGGACGCCGTCGGCTTGAAGACACCGTTGAAGTGTTGCTGGTAGGCATGCCCCAGATCCAGCTCGCGGCATAAGCGGGCGAATTGGTCCGGGGATACCGCAAGGGTGTCCTTGGCCTGGTAGTGCCAGGCGTAGCTCCAGCCCTTTGCATGTTCGTTGAGTTTGAGCTGCAGCGCATCGGGCTGCAGCAACACGGTGGCACTGTCGAAGTAGCCGGGGCTGGCTTCGTCTTCACTGAAATTGGCCATGGCCGCTTCCAGCAAGGTACGGCGCCGGACACTGAGCGGTCGGCCCATGATCGCCGAGCCACGGTCGAACTCGACCCATTCGGCGCGAGCGACATCGACGCCATGGGCAGGCGCAAATGCGGCATCGAACGCCGCTTGCAGACGGGAACGGGCAAATTCGGCCGGTTCGATGAAATCCCTGGCCAGATACTGGGCCGTCGCTTGGCTGGCGCGGCTTTGGCGCAAGGCAGTGGCGTAAGCCTGCACTGCCTTGGGGTCGGCCGCTCGCAGCCAGTCGGGGACATGGTTGGCGATGACGTGGAAATGAGTGGGGGTGTCGCTGACGCGTACCGAGGGCGCTGAGGTAGCCAAGAGCAAGCTCCAATCCGGGGAATCCACGGCGACATGCCGCAGATTGCCCAGTGGAGCAAGGCGCCCGGAGCGCCCGGTGCTACATAACGCTGGACGTTACCAGAAACGCTGCTGGCTGAGTTTCTCCCAGGCCTTGCCGGCCAGGTGCTCGATGGAGCCACTGGCCGCCAGACCTACCCGCTCCTGCAGGCTCTTGGCCTTGGCGTAATGAAGGTGGAACACCTCGGCCTGCCGAGCGCGTTCGGCCAGGTACTCGTCGCTGGTCTTGAGTTCGTCGACCAGCTGCTTGTCGAGCGCCGCCACGCCCAGCCAGACCTCGCCAGTGGCCACATCGTCGATCGACAACTGCGGGCGGTAATGGGCGACGAAACTCTTGAACAGTTTGTGGGTGACGTCGAGGTCTTCCTGAAACTTCTCCCGGCCCTTCTCGGTGTTTTCGCCGAACACGGTCAACGTGCGCTTGTATTCACCGGCGGTGAGCACCTCGAAATCGATGTCGTGTTTCTTCAGCAGCTTGTTGACGTTGGGCAACTGCGCGACCACGCCGATGGAGCCCAGGATGGCGAACGGCGCACTGATGATCTTCTCGCCGATGCAGGCCATCATGTAGCCGCCGCTGGCAGCCACCTTGTCGATGCACACGGTCAACGGCACGCCGGCCTGGCGGATACGCGCCAGTTGCGAGGAAGCCAGACCATAGCTGTGAACCATGCCGCCGCCGCTTTCCAGGCGCAGCACGACCTCGTCGTTGGGGGTGGCCAAGGTCAGCAGTGCAGTGATTTCATGACGCAGGTTCTCGGTGGCGGAAGCCTTGATGTCGCCATCGAAGTCGAGGACGAAGACCCGATGCTTGCTGTCGGGCTTTTTCTTCTTGGCTTTCTTCTCGTTTTTCGCCTGTTCCTTGCGCAAGGCCTTGAGCTTGTCCTTGTCAAACAGACCGCCTTCGAGCCGTTCGCGCAGGCCCTTGTAGAAGTCATTGAGCTTGCTGACCTGCAACTGGCCGGCTGGCTTGCGCCGGCCCTTGGCGCGCAGCGACGCGATGGCGGCCAACACCACCAGGATGGCAACGACCAGGGTGACGGTGCGGATCAGAAATCCGGCGTAATCGGCGAAAAACTCCACGGTGACTCCTTACATGCATGACGCCCGCCAAGCCAGGCGGGCGATGGAATGAGCCCAGCATACCGGGGGGCAAAGCCTTGGGCCAGCCGTGAAACGATCGCCATCAAACGAGCCATTCAAACGCACGTATGATTATTCGTTGACAGGCGCTGATACCCCCCCTAACCTCGCAGGACTTTCACCGCCCTATCGAGCCAGGCCGCCCAAGCCCTCGCGATCGTTGCATACCTCCAACAAAAGGACCGCACCATGACCTCCGTAGCCGACGCCGTACACGCCATGAAAGCCAAGTTCAATCCGGAAGCCGCCAAAGGCCTGGACCTGGTATTCGGTTTCAACATCACCGACGAAGACAAGCAGTACGCGCTGCTCGTGAAGGACGGTACCTGCGAGTTGGAAGAAGGCGAAAACCCGGACGCCAACGTGACCCTGGTCATGGACAGCGAAACCCTGAAAGGCATCGTCAGCGGCGAAACCGACGGCATGCAGGCGTTCATGGGCGGCAAGCTGCGCGCCGAAGGCGACATGATGCTGGCCATGAAGCTGAGTGAACTGTTTCCGGTCTGACAACCGCTTCGCCGCACCGACCCACATGCCCCGACCACGCCTCGGGGCATGTACGGCACCTCTTTCACCCCGCCACATATGTACAACCGTCGCGCCATCGCATCGCTTTAGTCTTGACCGCTCCCAGGCCGGCACCTGCCGCCTGAACCGTCGATGGAGCGCATTATGGCCAACACCCTCCCCTGGTTTCATTCGCGTCAACTTGCCCAGTGCATGTCTCGCCAACTTTTTCAGGCCTTGGACACCGAGCAAATCAGCGTCATCGAATACGACTGGCTGCGTCGCCTGCCTGATCAACCAAGCATCCCGGAAGACATGCAGGTGTGCCTGCTGGACAACGCCGACCCTGGCGTTTTTTGCGGGCTGCGCATCGCCCATGCCGATCCGGACAAGCCGGCAGCGTACTACTACTCGCCACAGACCGGCATCCTGCCGTTCTACACTGGCGCCGAGTTGCGCGATGCACTCGTCGCCCGCTCGCAACTCGAGGTCGGCAGACGCTGGGACCAGACGCGCGAGCCGAAATGGCTGTCGTTGACGCAGGCGCCCTTCAAGCGATGGATGAAAGCGATCATCCTGGCCCAGGCAAGGCGCCTCAAGGCGATCGACCATACCTGGCAGCAACTGCCGCGGCTGATCGACTTCCTCGACCAACGCCTGACCGCAGCGCTGCGGACCGCGATGCCCGCCAGCGACCCGATCGTCCCGCGCACTCACAAGGTGCACCGCGTCGACCGCCGGACACAGGCGGTGACCAATGTGCAGCGCCTGCTCGATGCCGCTGTGGACGTGCTGGCCGACGTGCCGCAACCCGATTGCGAGCATCGATTCCTGGGTGTCTACGGGCAGACATTGAGCGAAGCCGATGCGCAGCGCTACGGCACGACCCTGAAAGAGACCACGACGCAACTGCCCACACACTATGCCGCCGCGTTGGCCGATTTCTGGCAAGCCACGCCCGCTACCGAGCCCGTGAGCCTGCGAGACGGCTTGAGCGACAGCCTGCAAACGGCCTACCTGAGCGCAGTGCTCGAAGCACAAAGCCATCTGCGCGTCAGTAGTGATCAAGTGGGGTTGCTCAAGTCGGTGGCAACCCTGCAGCTGCCTATCGGCCTGCGCCTGGAAACCCTGCAGTTCAATAACCATGGAGCACCGGGCGACAAGCCCGTGGCCTGGCCCGGTGTGCTGATCATCAGCGACGCCGACCGGCGAAGCCTTGGGTATCACCTGTTCAGCACGGATCAGGGGTTGACGCATTGTGCCGACCTCGAGGCGTTGAACAGCTATCTGCAGAGCCTGGCCTCCCAGGCAGGCGACAGCCTGAGGGTCGTCGAGCGCGATAAAAGGTTGTTCAACACGACAATCCTGCCTGTACCAGAGCGCGTGGCCGTGACCGGGTCAGGCTTCGATGCCTTGGCCGATGGACTGATCGACCTGCAACGCCGTCGCGTGGTAGAAGTGTTCGGCAACAAGGCCGAGCTGCGCCCCTCGCCTCTTCTGGCCGTCGCTCAGGCGCTGGATCTGCGCAATCTGGTACATCCTCGTCTGCACTGGCTCGATGCCGACCACCCAATCGAAAGCCCCGTCGCGCAGGCCGTTGAACAGGCCACGGATCAGCGTGAGAGCAACTGGCTGCTGCAGATCGAAACCCTGCGCACCCGACAACGATCGATTGTGCAACGCAGCCTGGCCGTGAAAGACGGCGTGCATGTCCTGCTTGCACCTGGCCTGCTGGCCATGCAGTCGCCGTTGTCGGCCAAGGAGCTGCGCCTGCAGATTGCCGGCGCACCGGAGTTGGCCGCCGTGGGTCTGACCGACTACTTTCTGGAGCGGACCAGTGGCGCCATCGTGACGTCACTGACCTCGGCCGATCGGGTGCTGGACCAGGCCGGCGTGGAAGTCAGCTGGCCAGACGTCGAACAGATAGAGCAGCTCGTGCTGGCCTGCAGCCCGGCGCTGACGAAAACCTACCGCCGCCTGGTTCGTCGCCGGATGTCGGCGGCGCAACCGCCCTACCTGGGTGCCTACGACCTGCCAGGCCAGCGGCGGGCCCTGCGGGAAATCGGCCTGCGCACCAATCTGGCAATCGCCCGTCGCGAGGACAGCATCGACAAGGCGCTGCTGCAGCTGCTCGCCACGGCACTCGACTCGCCCACGGCCCGCTTGCGCAATGCAACCGATACCGATGTGCATGCCATCTATTTGAAAGTGCCTTCGGAAACCAACACCGTTCCGCTGAACGACATGTTCGTGCTGCATCGTCACTCCGAGCCGACCGGCCCGGTGCTGATGTGGTCCGGCCACTATGGGTTGTTCGCCTTCGACTCACTGCAGCAGCTGAAAAAAACCGTCGCTGCCTCCATCAACCACCCCCATGCCCGCGCACGCTGGCTCACGGGACTGGACCCCGCCGTGATGGCGACACTGCTCGAACACTTCCAGGCCGCTACGCTGTCAGGCGTGCATGTGGAAACCCGCGAGGTTGCGGGCGACTTCATTACCGAGCTCGATGTGATCGAGTGCCATCGCCAGTTGACGGCCATCGGCGTCGACATGGCGCTGGCACGCGAGTGCGGCTTCTCGGCCAACCTGTTTCAACGCAACGCGGACTACAGCCGGGGTGAAGACATGCTCACCATTGGTCTGGACCGTCTGGCCGTCGACGCGGCCAACGTGCAGCTCGCCGAGCTGCTACCTCCCTGGATTCTGCACGCCAGCGCGGTTCAGCTCTCGCGCTACACCGCCATCCTCGGACGCTGTCTGGCCACCGCCAACACGAAAAGCAGCTACCTGGCGCAGATTCCATTCATCGACGATTTCTCGCGATCACATCTGCGCACGTCCATGGCCAAGGTCTGGCCAACAGGGCCCAACAATCCAGACCGGGTAGTCATCAAGCTGACCGATACCAGCGGCGGCGGTATCAACAGTGGCGGCATGATTGCCGCAGGTACGCTGGATAGTCGCACCAAGAACCTGACCGAGTGGGCGATCACCCAATTCTCCGGCTCTTTGTCCAGCGAGATGCACATCAGCCTGGACCCGCCCTCGCTGACCATGGACGTGCCGACCACGCACCAGGTCCGCAAAGTGGTCGAAGATGCAGATGTCGGTGGCGAATACCGCAAGCTGCTGGCTGCCAAGCTTTCCAGGACTTCCGGCGACTATGCCTTGCGCCGTCTTCTGTTCGCCAAAGCCCTGCCGGCACAGATGCTGCGCAACGCACTGGAACGAGAAATGCAGGGCAAGATCAGCACGGCGGCGACCGACATGATCGCCCAAGTGGTAGAGATGCCGGATGGCGTGGCCCGCGAGCCGTTGAATGGCCAGAGGATCACCCTCAGCCCGCTGGGGTTGATCCCGGACGTGGGTATGTCAGCCGATATTGCCTGTGGCATGTACTTGATTGCTCCGGTGCGACCCGACCGCGGTCCGGTCGTGCTCTACACCTGCTATGGCGAGTCGGAGACCCTGCGCGAGTATGCTTCGCGCGCCCAGCTGCTCGAGCAGATCAAGACCAACGCCACGCTTCAGGCGCAGATCCTGAGCCGGCTGCCTGAAGAAGTGCATTCACGCTATGAGCATTCCGGCTTCAGCGAGCCTCATATTCCGTGGACCACCGAAGTCGACGGTGGCCAGAGACTGGGCAAACCGCCAGCCATCACCCTGCTCGATCAGCCAGAGCAGGGCAACGCTTTGTACTATCTGTTCGAAGACAACCTCCAGCTCATCCAGCTGCTGGCTCGCCAACAGACCATGTCGTCGGGAGAAGCGAGCTGGAATGCGTTCTGTCACATCGTCAAGCTGGGAATCGAGCAAGGTGCGATGATTCTGCCCAGCGTCGTCGGGTCCCTGGTGGCGCTCTATCAATCGCAGCAGTTGCTCAACGACTCGGTCAAGGCGATTGGCCGCAAAAGCTGGGGTGAAGCGCTGGCCGACTTCATTGCCGCATTGGCTTCCGTCGCCGGCGCGCGCCGTGGTGCAGAGTATTTCAAGCGCGAAATCCAGGCTGCCGAAAGCGCAGAGCGAGCACCGAGAACGGTGGAAGCGAGTGGGTTCTACCGAGGCCTGAGCGCCGACCTGGCCGCGTTGGAAGCGACCGATGTGGCGTTGAACACGCTCACTCACGACGCGCTCCTCAATATGTATGAAACCGCCGACGCCACCCACCGCTACGCCATCGTCGATGGCAAGGTAATGGAGGTCAAGCGCGCCGAGCACGGTTGGTACATCGTCAGCAAAGGCCGTGAAGGGCCGACCATTACCCTGGATGACCAGCAGAAATGGCACGCCGATCTCGAGATCGCGCGGATGGGTGCCGGGTATTCGCTGATGGACAACTACGAGAACTGGATCACCGAGATCAATATCCCGGACGTGTTCATTACCCAGGCCGAGGGCATCGAACAGATCCGCGTACGCTACCCTCGCCATCACCAGATGATCGTGAATGCTCATGCCCACAGCGTCGACTGCCTGCGCAACACCTTGAAGAATCTCAACCAGAAAGTCCCTCATGTGCCGCTGCCGGCCCAGACCCTGGAGATTCTGACCGACGTGTTCGAAGTGGATGTCACCCCGGCCATGCTGCAACGTCTGCGCAGCGGCTGCGTGCAGTTGCTCGACACGCTGACCAGCAATGCACTGGATCCTCATTCATCGGAGAGGTACTGGGACGGGCTCAACGAAGTGGGCCATGAGAACAACCACGCCTTCATCTGGGAAAGCGATCCGCAGAAGCGCATATTCCTGACCGACAAGTTTTTCGAATTGCCGATCGAAACCTTGATGTATTCCAACCATCAGCGCACCCAGGCACAGCTCTACGCGCATCATCAGGCCGCTTCGCTGTTGCACGAGATCAGTCATCAAGTGCTCAAGACCGTGGACCTGGCCTATCTGGATACCTTCCGCCCACTGCACCAGCATTTCGACACCCTGGGCGGTGCGCATGGCCAGGCGCAGTTGTATGCGCACTCGCTGCTCACGGTACGCCAGCAAGCGCTGTCGCTGAGCACTCCGGCTGCAAGGCTGTTCACTCGTCCAGGGGCCAGAGGCCGACGCGATTTCGGCCCCGCCGACGGACGTCAGCGCGAGGTGGTTCTGCGGCTCTCGGGTAAAGCCAGCCTGGCCGAAGCTCGCAAGGTGTTCATGACCGATGCCGATGTGCGCTCGAAATTGATCCTGGCCAATGCCGACTCGATGACGTTGCTGGTATTGCGCCTGGGGCAGGAGGTGTTCACGCCTTCATCTACCTGAAGATTTGTTCAGGTTCCATTCGGCGCAAAGATCAAGCGCTCTGTTTAATAATGAGTATCATTATGTTACAAGTTAGCATCCTATTTACTCGTTGAACGGTGCGAAGTGCTGGTTCCATTCTTGATCATGCTGCGCGAAGGGATTGAAGCCGCGCTCATCGTTGGCATCATTGCCAGCTACCTGAAACAGACTGGTCGTGGTCAATGGATGCCAGCGGTCTGGATCGGCGTATTCCTGGCAGCGGCCTTGGCCCTGCTGGTGGGCGGCGGCCTTGAGTTGATGAGCGCGGAGTTCCCGCAGAAACAGCAGGAATTGTTCGAAGCGCTGATCGGGCTGGTGGCCGTGGTCATCCTCACCTCCATGGTGTTCTGGATGCGCAAGGTCGCACGCTCCGTGAAGCACTCGCTGCAGGCCGCCCTGGATCAGGCCCTCACCGGCTCGCGCCACCAGGTTACTGCACTGATCGCCATGGTGTTCTTCGCGGTCGCCCGGGAAGGCCTGGAAACCGTGTTTTTCCTGCTCGCCGTGTTCCAGCAGAGCGAAGGCCCCGGTGCGCCCATCGGCGCCCTGCTCGGCCTGCTGCTGGCGGTGGCCATCGGCTTTGCCATCTATTCGGGCAGCATGCGCCTGAACCTGTCGCTGTTCTTTCGCTGGACCGGGTTGTTCATTCTAGTGGTCGCGGCGGGCATTCTCGCCAACTCGGTGATGGCCCTGCACGAGGCCGGTGTCTGGAACCGTCTGCAGACGGTGGTCTTCGACATCAGCGCCACGTTGCCCATGGACGGTCCGATCGGGTCGGTACTGGCCGGCATGTTCGGCTATCAGGACGCACCGACGGTCAGCACCCTGGGCGCCTACCTGATCTACCTGGTGGTGGCGCTGGTGGCGTTCTTCATGCCCCATGCCGCGCCCAGGCCGGTCAACTCCTCCCCTGCCACTCATCAGTAAGGCTTCCATGTCCAACCCAGTCAATGGCGCGCCGCCGCGCCTGATGCGTCTGGCGCTCGCCGCCTCGGTGGTGGTGATGATCGCCGCTGGCGGCCTGTTCTATTACGCATCGCAAGTTGCTTCGAGCAAACGTCAGGCCAGTGCCCAGAACGAGATCGTGGTGAACATTCATCCGCACAATTGCGAGCCGGCCGCACTCACCGTGGCCGCCGGGCGCAACAGCTTTCGCATCGTCAACCGCTCCGAGCGTGCGGTGGAATGGGAAATCCTCGATGGCGTGCTGGTGGTCGAAGAGCGCGAGAACATCGCGCCCGGCCTGAGCCAGGTGATCAACGCCAACCTGCAGCCGGGGGACTATCAGATCACTTGCGGCCTGCTCAGCAACCCGCGTGGCACCTTGAAGGTCACGCCCACGGCCGAGTCCGACGCTGCAGCCAAGGCGCGGCCCTCGATGGTGGCCTTCGTCGGCCCTCTGTCGGAATACCGGGTGTATCTGGCGACCCAGGGCAGCGGCCTGATCCGCGCCGTGGACGCCTTGAACCAGGCCATTGTCGCCGGTGATCTGGCGCAGGCGCGCAGCTTGTACGCCCCGGCACGAGCCGCCTACCAGCGTATAGCGCCCGCCGCGCAACGCCTGGCCGAACTGGACAATGCCATCAATGCCCGCGCCGACTACTACGAGAAGCGCGAACAAGATACGGCTTTCGGTGGCTTCCACCGCTTGGAGTACGGCCTGTTCCAGCAGAACAGTGTGAACGGTTTAGTGCCGGTAGCGCAGAAACTGGCGAACGACGTCACCGAATTGAGGCGCCAGTTGCTCGCGCAGCCATTGCCTCCTGAACAATTGGTGAGCATCGTTGCGCGCAACCTGCACGGGCTGGCGGACATTCGTACCAACGGTGAGGAAGAGCGCTACAGCCATACGGATCTCAACGGCTTCGCGGCCAATCTGGAGGGTGCGCGCAAGGTGGTCGACCTGCTGCGTCCACTGTTGACGAAGTCCGCGGCCGAGTTGCTGCCGCGCATCGATGACGCGGCGGATGAGTTGGCCATGCAGTTGGCGAGTCTGCGCAGCGGCGACGGCTATCAGAGCTACGAAACGGTCAGCACCGAGCAGCGCGAGCAGATAGCCGCCCAGGCCAAGGCCCTGGCCGATGCCCTCGACGGCATCGACCCGGCCCTGGGCCTCTCCACCCTGTAGCAGCGGCGCAAGCCGCGTCGGCGGTACCTGCCGTGTAACTGGCTGACCGCGCTGAACCCGGACGCGGCTTACGCCGCTGCTACAGGGGTTACGACAAGCATTGGCAGTGCGATCTCTGTAGCAGCGGCGCGAGCCGCGTCGGCGGTATCAGCGGTGCAACAGAGGTTGAAGTGAATGAAACAGCAACGAGATCAACGATCATGAGCAACGCCGACAAACCAAATCCGACCATCGACGCGCAGCGCCGTCGCGTGCTGCTGGGTCTGGGCGCCGCTGGTGCGGCATTGGCCGGCGCCGGCCTGAGCTGCCCGGTGATGGCGGCCCCTGCTGCCAAGGTCACCGAAGCACCAAAAAGCGAAAAGACCCAGGACCGCCATGACTACCAGGGCGTGCACCAGACCGGCATCGTCACGCCGCGTCCGGCTGCGGGCATGATGGTGGCCTTCGATGTACTGGCCAGTGACCGCGAAGACCTGGAGCGTCTGTTCCGCACCCTGGACGAGCGCATCCGCTTTCTGATGACCGGCGGCCCCGTAGCCCAGGTCGACCCCAAGCTGCCTCCAGTGGATTCAGGCATTCTTGGCCCCGTGGTGGTGCCGGACAACCTGACCATCACCGTGGCGGTGGGCGAGTCCTTGTTCGACGAGCGCTTCGGCCTTGCCGATGCCAAGCCCAAGCGCCTGTCGCGGATGGTCGGTTTCCCCAACGATGCGCTGGAGGCCGATCAATGCCACGGCGACTTGACCCTGCAGTTCTGCGCCAACACGCCGGACAGCAACATCCACGCCCTGCGCGACATCGTCAAGAACCTGCCCGACCTGCTGTTCGTGCGCTGGAAGCAGGAAGGCACGGTGCCGCCGCAGGCGCCCGCCAAACCTGGCGAACCTGAACAGAGCGCGCGCAACTTCCTCGGCTTTCGTGACGGCTCGGCCAACCCGGATTCCAACGACACCCGGCTGATGGATACGCTGGTATGGGTACAACCTGGCAGCGACGAGCCGGCCTGGGCTACCCATGGCAGCTATCAAGCGGTGCGCATCATCCGCAACTTCGTCGAACGCTGGGACCGCACCCCGCTGCAAGAACAGGAAAACATCTTCGGACGGGTGAAAACCACCGGGGCACCCATGGACGGCCAACTTGAAAGCGATGTGCCGGACTACGGCAAAGATCCCGAAGGCAAGCTGACGAAGCTGGACGCGCACATTCGCCTGGCCAATCCGCGCACCCCCGAGTCGCAGCAGAACCTCATCCTGCGTCGGCCATTCAATTATTCGAATGGGGTGAACAAGAACGGCCAGCTGGACATGGGCCTGCTGTTCATCTGTTACCAGGCGGATCTTGAAAAAGGCTTCATCACCGTGCAGACGCGCCTTAACGGAGAACCGCTGGAGGAATACCTCAAGCCTGTGGGCGGGGGCTATTTCTTCACCCTGCCAGGGGTGACCAGCGCCCAGGATTTCATCGGCCGCAGCCTGCTCGACGCAACGCAAACCACCACGACCAACGCCTGACCACTTGATACAACCGGGGAACCTCTCATGACCAAGACACCACTCGCTCTGCTGCTGACCCTAGGCCTGGTGAACGCGCCGCTCTCGGCCTTCGCCGCGACCCAGTCGCCGTTGGACCTGGTGGGTCCGGTGTCGGACTACAAGATCTACGTGACCGAAAAGGTTGACCAGCTGGCCGTGGAAACCGCCAAATTTACCGATGCCATCAAGAAAGGCGACCTGGCCACGGCCAAGAAGCTGTACGCGCCGACCCGCGTGCACTACGAGGCCATCGAGCCGATCGCCGAGCTGTTCAGCGACCTGGATGCGTCGATCGATTCCCGTGTCGATGACCATGAAGCAGGCGTGAAAGCGGAAGATTTCACTGGATTCCATCGCCTGGAATACAGCCTGTACTCGGAAAATACCACCAAGGGTCTGGATGCATTGGCCGACGGCCTGCTCAAGGATGTGAAGGACCTGCAGAACCGTATCGCCGAGCTGACCTTCCCGCCGGAGAAAGTGGTCGGCGGCGCCGCCGCACTGCTCGAAGAGGTGGCCGCGACCAAGGTGTCCGGTGAGGAAGACCGTTACAGCCATACCGACCTGTACGACTTCCAGGGCAACATCGACGGCGCCAAGAAGATCGTCGACCTGTTCCGTCCGCAGATAGAAGGCCAGGACAAAGCGTTCGCAGCCAAGGTAGACAAGAACTTCGCCACCGTCGACAAGATCCTGGCCAAGTACCGCACTCAGGACGGTGGTTTCCAGACTTACGACAAGGTCAAGGAAAACGACCGCAAGGCACTGATCGGCCCGGTCAACACCCTCGCCGAAGACCTCTCCACCCTGCGCGGCAAACTCGGCCTGAACTGATCTATCTGCTGGTGCTAGGGGCCCTTCCAAGGGCCCTTTTTTGTGGGGCTGTTTTGTGGGAGCAGACTCTGCCCGCGAAGCCCGCCCCCCGTACATCAGATACACCGCGGCGCCCCCTTCGCGGCCGATGACCGCTCCTACGGCGGACTCAAAACCCTCGTAGGAGCGGTCCGTGGCCGCGAACACAGCGCTGCAGTCTCCCAGACACACCGCGGCGCCCCCTTCGCGGCCGATGACCGCTCCTACGGCGCCCTCGAACCCTGCGTAGGAGCGGTCCGTGGCCGCGAACACAGCGCTGCAGTCTCCCAGACAC